>JAFKEE010000023.1 GCA_017307505.1 Acidobacteriota bacterium
TTCGCTCCTTGGCTTACTTCTCCTCCATCATCGACGAGATCCTCCAGCAGCCATTACCGGCCGGTTATCGCGACTATCTTCGTACCAAAGCCGCCCAGGTGCTCCGGCCGTGTGTTCAAAAATCTACGTTTTTGGACGATCGCTAACAGTCAGGGACTCCTCCGTTCGTGCGGCTTTGAGATCGGGCCTTTCGGCGAGAGCACGCGTGATTGCCTGATCGAGGATTAGGCCCAGCTTGGGGGCGGACAGTGCGCCGGCCAGCTTTAGCGATTCGTCGGGCCTGAACCCGGCGAGAGTTTTCAATTCGAGCACCGCACGCTCGATCTGGTTTGTGAACACGAGTCTGTCCGATGCAATCCGGTTGACTTCAACCCGCAAGAGCCCCTCTTCAAGCGGCGTTCCCTCGCCCTGGCGGTTCCGCGCTTGAGCGATCTGATAGCTTTGGCGATTGAGCTCATAGAGTTGCTCTGCCGATGTCAGATTGCGGGCGGCTGCAAGTGCCTCGGCGAAGCGTGTCTTCACGTCGGCCTTCAGCAGGCGCTCGCGGTTGGCGATCTCCAGCGTCGAGAGTTCCACGCCAAGGCCTGCCACTTCGATCCGGCGATCCCGCTTGCCGCCGAGTTCAAAGGTGTGCGAGTACCCAATGCCGAACTCCCTTTCGCCCGGGTTGTTCAGAACCCTCCCGCTCGCGAAGCTTGCATCGATTGCCGGATTGACTCGCAATCTGGATTGCGTAAGCAGGCCTTGTGCTTCGGCGATTCGTTGCCGTGCGGACAAGAGGTCCCCATTGCGTCTCAAGGCGGCCTCGACAATCCGGTCGAGCGCTTCACCGCCGGTTTCAGATACGTATTGTGCGGCGGATTCCGGCGCAAGCGTCTGCCCGGAAGCGCACGGCAGCCAAGCTGACGCTGTAGCGCCAATCGTGGCCAGAAGCATCAAAGAGTCACGTAAGAGCATATATTTAGGACCCAAGGCTAGGAATTTCAAATACAGACGGCAAGGCAGCCGCACGCGGCGCGCTCTGCCGGTCCGGATCAGTTCAGGGGTGAAATACTAGCAGCGAAGGGATGTGGTCAGAAGTGGGGAGTTGACGGGATCGAACCGGCGTTCAAGGCTAAGGGCGGACGTGATTGCCGTCGTTTGGTCTTGGCGGAAGGGTACCATCGCGGGGAGCGCAGAATTGTCGAAGGTCACCAGTTGCGATGATTCCGGCTGTGCGCTCTTTATTCCGATTGTTGGGGCGACGGGATAATCCGTGCAACTTTGGCAGGGAGTTGGTTTCGAAAACGCCGTCTCGGGGGCGCCGGCGCGGGGCAGACAACAGAGAGACGCCCAATCTTCGATGGCTTCGTGACCCGATGGCGAGATGCAAACGACTCTGGACACACCTGGAACCACCATCAGCAGCAAGGCTGCGACGAAGAGGCGAACCAAGCGTGTCTTCCAAAGCAAGGTCACGAGATACGAACTTCCTTCTCTACTCTACCAGGGTTTCGATGCTCCCGGCAGCGCAAGATCTGTACTGAGCCCCAGAACTCCAGAGCAAAGCGCGACGCAAGCCTGATCGAGGGCAGCTGCGTCGTGCGCGCGCGGACCTTGGCAAGAACGGCACACGACCGTGCGGTCACTTGCGCACGAGCCGTGAAAACTGCCGCGAGAGGTTGAAGCCGAGGCCGACCCGGATGGTAGTCAGGTCGTAGGCAACACTCCTCGCGACGTTGAAATTCAGCGAGACGATGGACGAGACAGACCACGACGCCCAGCCGGACGCACCCCAGTCCGACACGTCTGAGCCCGGCACTGTCGCCTGCGGACCGTGTCCATAGAACGGCATCCCTCCGGTTGACATTGATCCGGAGCTGGGCGAGCCGCTCCCCATGCCGGGAGGCATGTGGCCTGGTGGCATGCCTGGCATGTTCGTCATGTCAGGTATAGTCGCCGTCATCTGGCTGATGACCATCTGATCACCCATCGCGTGCAGTCCAAACCCGCCGAGTCCGACGGTGAATTTGCGATGTAGGCGGTAGTCGAATCCGGCGGACGCATAGACGGAGTTGCCATTGCTGATAAAGGGGCGCTGGTAGCCCACGTTGTTGTACAGCGAATTTGTGTACCCGGGTGTCACGAACGCGCGCAGCTTTTCGATCCGCCGCTGGAGGGTGCCATTCACATCGACTGAGACACGGCCAGCGCCAAGACCTTTATCGCGGTTTCCGGTCGGCGCCGCGATAGTGAACGTAGCGCCCAGATCGTTTGATCCGACGGGTTGCCGCAGAAACGCCGAGGCATACACGTCACCAATACCAGTGGCATCGCGCTGAGTCGCGGAGATCCGATACAGGGGCACACCGCCCACGAAAGCGAACCGGCGAGAATCGATGCCGACTTCGGGCGTGAGCGATACAAAGGTCCCGGCTGAGTTGTGGTCAGCCGCGGTCGCCACATATGCGACGGGCGTAAATCCGGAGGCCGTTGGGCCCATCTGAGACGGTCGCGACGCCGGGCGAGCGATCGCGCGGAGCTTCGTGAGAATGGCCGCGTCATCGAACCCACGCCCACGCAGTTCCTTCACATAGATCTGACCGAAGGAGTCCGATCCCTGCTTCTTCAGGAGAATGAGGTGATTCCTGTGCGTGCCAAGATCGAGTGCCATGGCCTGAAGGACTTGCAGCTTGGCGTCTGGGTCGGCCGCAAGGCTGTTAATCCTCGCAATCTCCGCTTCCGTGCTCGCGGGCACAGACTGACCTGCGGCAACAGCCGAAGCGATCAGCAGGCAAGCCAGCAGTAGAGGCAGTATTCTCATCGACTCCTATTAGTGCGGTGGACCGGCCTTGCCGCTCATCGACCCCATTCCTCGGGCCCCACTCATGCTGCCTGCCTGTTGCGACATGGCCCCGCCCATGCTCGACCCGTCCATCGCCATGCCGGATTGTCTGCCAGAAGCCGGTAACAAATCCGCTCGCTCCGAGCGTCCGCGAAACGCTTGAGCTTGCTGGGGTGGTTGCCCGGGGCGCACCCAAGTCCGCTGTCCGTTGGTCAGCAGTATTTCCTGGTCCGGCGATTGACGATTGGCAACGGCAACCATGCCTTCATCGACCGCGACCAAGGTGGAATCGGTCTCGTCCACAAACACACTGAAGGTTGTTCCTCGCACGGCAATCACCGCCGTCGGCGTTGTCATCTTGTGCGGATTGGGCCGGCCGCTGATCTTCTCGATGTGCACCTTGATAGAGCCCAGGAACAGGTGCAACAACTCGCGTACATCCGCCGAACGCTCGTTGAAGATCACATGCGAGTCAGGGTAGATGATTACCGTGCTTCCGTCGCCAGTCTTCAGGACCGCCTGGGAGTTCTCCCCCGTTATGAGTTCGTCGCCAGACTGAACGGCATCGTGGAGCCGGAGCACACGGGAATCCTGGCGAAAACCCTTGAGAGTTAGCGTGCCCGTCAATGAGACAACGCGGGCTGCACCCGGATCGGGCGCCTGAGCAAGGGCGGAGGTTAGTCCGCCAAGCAAAGCCAGCGACAACGCCATCCAACCAGGGAAACTGGCGCGCAACATGTCAACCTCGTTCAACCTCACCTATGCAGATGCCTCGCCAAACTCGCAAGTTCCGCAAAATCAACAGACTTCGTCTCAAGATAGGCCGTGGGCTGTGGCTTCACTGGGGCTTTAGGGGCACGGCGCCGCGCCCTTTGCGCACCGGCGGGTTCAATGCTCATCCGTCTCGATCCCTCTCCATCCGAGCGAGCTTCTTGTATAGCGTCCGACGCTGGATACCCAGAAGTTCCGCAGCGCGAGTCTTGTTGCCGCCGGTCTGCTCCAACACCCGCTGAATCTGCTGACGCTCCACTGCGTTGAGTTCGACCGGCTCCTCGTCCTCTGACGCTGGGCGAGTGAACTCCTCCAGATGCCGCCTCAGGACAGCTTCAGACACTGCGCCTGGAGGCTCCAGAGTGACCAGGCGGCGCACGACGTTTTGAAGCTGCCGGACGTTTCCGGGCCAGTCGTGTTGAAGGAGGATCTGCTCGCATTCCGAATCGAACCAGATGTTCTTCCCACGAGCGCCGCAAGCTTCCGCCAGGATCCGCCTCACCAGAAACGGGATGTCACTCCGGCGTTCGCGCAATGGCGGCACTTCGATTCGCAGAACATTCAGGCGGTACAGGAGGTCCTCTCTGAACTTCCCCTCACGGACCATCTCATCGAGGTTTCTGTTCGTAGCCGCGATCACCCGTACATCAGCCTGGCGGGGAGCACCCGCACCCAGGGGGCGATATTCCTTCTCCTGCAAGAAACGAAGAAGCTTGGCTTGGAACTCGATCGGGATTTCTCCGACTTCATCGAAAAACACTGTGCCGCCGCGCGCAGTCTCCACGATTCCTGGACGGTCTCGGTCCGCGCCGGTAAACGACCCCTTGAGAGCGCCGAAAACCTCCGACTCCCAAAGCGACCCGGACACCGCGCCCGAATCGACTGCCACGAATGGCTTGGCCGCACGGGAACTATGATCGTGAATCGCCTTGGCGACGAGTTCCTTCCCCACGCCGCTTTCACCGAGGATGAGGATCGTATCGTCAGATCGCGCCGAACGTGCGATGCGCTTGTACACCTCCACCATGGACGGGGCGAAGCCGATCATGCCGCCGAATTGCTCCAGGTCCTCGGAGGACACCGCTTCGGGTTGCGGCTCCCGGCTCCGCTCTGCGCGCTGGATGACGGCGAGCAGATCTTTCAAATCGAACGGCTTCGCGAGGTAGTCGAATGCGCCACCCAACTCGGCTTCGACGGTTGTGCGGACGGAACCTCGTGCGGTCATCAGGACCACGGGTGTGTCAGGGTGCCGCTCTTGCGCACGCCGCAAAATGTCGAGGCCGGTCAATTGATCGATGTAGATGTCGCTGAGGACGACGTCGAACTCCCGCGAGTCGAGAAACGCCAGGGCATCCTCGCTGTCGTTTGCGACGGTGATGGAGTAGCCCTTGGACGCAAGGTAATTTGACACTGTCGTCGAGATCGCTTCGTCGTCGTCGATAACAAGAACCTTCGGCTTCGTCATGCTTCAATTGCCCGGCAACGTAATCGTAAATCGAGAGCCCGCGTTAGGAGCGCTCGCCACGGTGATCTGTCCCCCGTGTTGCTGGACGATCTCCTTCACCAGAGCCAACCCGATCCCGGTGCCTTCTTCGCTCCCCTTTTCGTCCCTTCCTAGACGATAGAACTTCTCGAAGATCCTCGCCTGCTCTCCTGGGGCGATCCCGTAGCCCTGGTCCGTGACCGAGATGTTAACTTCCCGGCCGTTCGCCTCGGCGCTGACTTTGACAACAGTGTTCTTAGGGCTGTATTTCACGCCATTCGTGATCAGGTTGTAGATCGCGAACGAAAGCAGGTCGGGGTCGGCGGAGACCTGGATTTTCGGGATTGCCGCTTCAATCGCGATGCGTTTACGGGCAGCGTAGAGGCGCCCTCGCTCAATCGTCTCTTCGCACAATGCCTGGAGATCGATCTCCGTGCGTTGGAGCGCGAGAGAGCCAGCCGCAATACGCTCGACGTTCAAGAACGTTTGAACCAAGTTCGTGAGCCGCTTCGACTCCTTATGGATTAGCCCGGCCATCTTGACCCGCTGCTCTTCCGGAAAGTCCTCCCCTGCGATCATCTCGCTCGATCCTTGAATTGCCGTGAGTGGAGTCTTGATTTCATGTGCGATCGCCTGGACTCGGAACGCGTACTCTTTGCGCTTGGTCGTCTCGCGGGCCAGGATCTTGCTGAGCCAAGCGTACTCGCCGGCGCCGGCGACCGCGGACGCGACCAGACCCACGGCCGTAAATGACCCAAGAGGGAGGATGTGGCCGTAACGAATCGACACGAACCCGGCCGCAACGACCAAAACCCCGACGCCAGACAGCGCTGCGAATAGACGCGGCCCGCGCAGCCAGCGGATGGCGGCCACACAGAGCCCGACGAGCAGCAGGCTGCCTCCGAATTCTCCGACAACACCGGGAGGGACAATGAACGCCTGGTCCAGGATCGTGCGGATTACGTTGGCGTGGATCTCAACGCCACTCATGCCGATACCGCTGGAGAGCGGCGTGAACAGGCGGTCTCCGCTGCCTTGGGCGGTGACGCCGACAATCACAATCCTGTCGCGAAACCTCTCCGGGTTGACCGAGCCGTCCAGCAATGCACCGAAGCTCAAACGTGGGAACGCGCCTTCTGGACCGGCGTAGTTGATCAGCATGGAACGACCGTCGTCCTCCGTGGCCGGGATGCGGATCGGGCCGAGCGTCACGGCAGCTGTGGATTCGACTGGGCGATCCGATCCAGTCGCTAATCGTGCTGCTTCCAGGCCGAGGGCCCAGAATCGCTTCCCCGCACCCTGTTTGAGGAGCAGCACGGACCGTACGTCGCCGTCGGCATCGGGCGCCGCGTGGACGTGAGCCACGGACCGCCCCAACGCCAGTTCGGGCAGAGGCAAGATCCAGCGCGGATGGTCGCCCGCGTCGCTCTCAAGCGCCGCTCCCAAAACGACTGCCGGAACCCGATGGACGGCGCCTGTAAGCCTCGCGTCCTGCGTGGTGTCACCGGACTCGCTGAGTATCAGGTCCAGCACCAGCACCTTCGGGGCTCCTTGCGCGATGGCTTCAAGTCCTTCGGCAAGTCGGGCACGGTTTAGCGGAAGCGGTCCGTAACGCGCGGCAGTTCGGTCGTCGATGGCGACCAGGAGAACCTGCTGTAGCGCCTGGCTTGCCTGCACTGGGCGCATGCGCAGGATCAGGTCGTTCCACTCCGCGCTGACCTGCTGTATGAACCCATTCCAGATCAGGAAGGGGAGGCTAGCGAGTACGACGACCACGTAGAGCGATCGGATCAGCAGCGGATTGGCGGAGATGAGTTTCATCCGGTCATCGCTTCCCAGCCCTGGCACCAGAGTGCGCCGGGCACGCGGGTGTGCCCAAAGTAGCCGGACCTTCCTTCCATTGTCGATGCAAATCACTGAAAACAGTGACAACACCTACGGCCCCGGAATTGCGAACTCCTGCCTGAGTAGATTCTGTCTGCTTCTGGAGGCTGGCATGGTTGTGTGGAATCGACGATCTTTTCTGAAGGCTGCGGCGGGCCTGCCGGCATTCGCCGCGTTGCCGCGACCGCTCCTGGCGCAGCAGAGTGCGTCCCCCGGGCTTGTCGACGTGAGCCTGGAGGCACAGCAAGGATGGGTCAACATTGGCGGCAGAGGTGGTTATCTTTATGGGTTCAATGGTCAGGTTCCTGGCCCTGTCATCGAAGCCAGGCCCGGCGACCACGTCCGGGTTCGGTTACGCAACAGCCTTTCGGAAGACACCAATCTCCACTACCATGGGCTGCATGTTTCGCCTTCGGGAAACGCCGATAATAGCTTTCTGGAGATTCCACAGGGAGAAGACCTCACCTACGACTTCGACCTGCCGGCTTCGCACCTCGGTGGCACGTTCTGGTACCACCCTCACATGCACGGGTCCGTCGCGCGCCAGGTAGGGCGCGGGCTGGCTGGGGTTTTCATCGTCCGTGGCGAGTTGGACCAGATCCCCGAGATTGGCAACGCGGCTGAGTCCGTCCTGGTCTTGCAGGACTTCGATCTCACCGATAGTGGGCTCCCGATCGAGCCGGGTTTGATGGAGCGCATGCTCGGGCGCGAAGGCGGCTTGGTAACGGCGAACGGCCAAGTCAACCCTCGCATTCTGATTCAACGCGACGGCTGGATCCGGCTCCGGATTCTGAACGCTTCCAGTTCCCGGTTCTACCGGCTGCGGTTGGAAGAACACCCTCTGTACCTGATCGCCGTGGACAGTGGCGCCCTTCCCGGACCGGAAGCACTTGAGGAGATCCTTGTCACACCGGGTGAGCGCATCGAGGTAATGGTCCGCGGCGCAAGACCGGATGGCAGCTACCGATTGCTCAGCCTGCCCTACAATCGCGGCGGGATGGGAATGGGCATGATGGGGGGCATGGGCGGCTCGCCGTCTCAAACGACTGTGCTCGCTACGGTCGTCTATGAAGGGCAGGCTACCCGCACCTGGGATCTGCCGCAGCAACTCGTCAGGATCGATCCCCTTTCGTCCCCTACTGTGCGGCGGAGTTTTCAACTCGGCCAAGGTATGGGAATGGGGATGGGCATGATGGGCGGTGGCGGGATGAACTTCTCGATCAACGGGCGGACGTTCAGTCCGAATCGCGTAGACACCCGCGTGGCCCTGGGTTCCGTCGAGGAATGGGAATTTATCAATTCGATGATGATGGATCACCCGATGCATGTTCACACCAATCCATTTCAAGTGATCGGATCTGACGGATCGCCGATTCGCGCCTGGAAGGATGTCGTCCTGGTGCGGGCCAACTCCCGTATTCGGGTCCGAACGGCGTTTCGCGAGTTTACCGGCAAAGCCATGTACCACTGCCACATCCTCGACCACGAGGACCTCGGAATGATGGGAGTGCTGGAGATCCAGGGCTGATGTGGAGTTGCCGCTCAGTTCTGTTCCCTCGCAAATAGCGGTCGTCCAGCCTCGATATCGGACGCGCGGACGACGAGCGAATCACCTTCAATTCTGAACTGGACAGGGATGGGTGTACAGTCTTTCTCTTGGGGCAGGGTCGCACCCTCTTCGAGGATTGACATCGGCTCGCCGCAGTGGCCGCAGATGAGCTGTCCATCCGATACGCGGCTCCGGCCGCTTGCCCGATCACATCGCCGGCAAGCGGCAAAAGTGGCAACGAGTCTTCGATTTCCCAGGCGCCCAACGAACACACGAATCGGCTCATCATTCTGCGCGTCAAACCTGAAGATCCGCGCCCTCCCCGGACTCAATTCCACAACCGGAATGCGCAGGTCTTCACCGGCACTCATCGAGATCTCCGGAGGCGGGATGAACTCGATGTGCCCCAGGTGTAGCCATACGCCCAGTCCGATTGCCGACAGCAGGAACAGTGTGAGCAACATGAGTGACCGGCGTTCCTTTGGCGTGAGTGGCCGGTCCTTTTTGCGCTTCATGAGCCCTTCACCTCCGTTTGCAGAACCTCATCGGCGACCTCGTGATCGAGGTGTGATGCGTCATCGAACCCTCGGGAGACGGTGCGGATTTCGATGGCGTCAACAGACTCCCGGATTCTCCTCAGCGTCCGGTAAACCGGGATGGCGATGGCAGGGGCGACACCGGCCGAGCGCAGAACATGAGGCGCCAGGGTGCGTACGAGGGTCTGGCGACCGTGCTCGGCGATGGCAACGTGCAGGGGGAAGAAAGCAGCGGCGGCGCCGTCGGCCACGAACGCCTCCAGAAGCTGGTACGGACACCCCACACCAAGTACGGAGCACCTTGCCAGCTTGACTCCAGACGAACGCTGGATGCTGCTGGCCACGTCAAAGTCAAACTCAACCCGCAGGCCGTGTTCCTTCAGCGCCGCCAGAATCCGACGCCGAGCCTGGTCAGAGGGTTCATCCAAGACCAGGGTGTTACAGCATTCGAAGTTCATCGGCGTTCCCGGTATGAACCTATGCAATCCACTCGCCAGGCCGGAATCTAGCGTGTTCTGATGCTGGAACTGGAGATTCTCGGGCGTCGGGTGTGCAGAATTGGCCAGCGGGGGCCTTGCCGGATCATCCCTCAGACGAAACGAGGCGGGGCTCGATGCCCCAACCTCGTCGTAGTCAGTCTCGTTTGGGCTCGGACGTGGATGAAAGCTGCCAGTGCCTAGGCTACCAGTCCGGGAGTCGGCCGCCTGCAACAGCAGCTTGTCAGACGACTGATGAATCGGCTTCGATTCAGGACTGCGCAAAAACACTCATTCGATCATGCTCGGAATGTAGGGTTTCAAGCGGGGCGGCCACAACTACAGTACATGCGCGACGTTCTCGCCCCCGATGAGAACTTGCACAAGCCGCATGGATGCACCCATGTTTTGCAGGCGTACCAGAGTGCTCGACACTTTTCCTTCAAGAGGCTTGAGCGTGCACTTTACGTCGGCGGAGGCGTTCTTTCCCGACTGCGCGGCGAAGTGCAGAAAGTGGTCTGGGCCGTCGACGCGGTGCTGCAGCGTGTATTTTCCAGGCCTCAGCACGACGTCGCCGACGTGAGTTTCAGCGCTGAGAGTAATTTCACCCTTCTTGCCAACCTTGAAGACATGGTCTGCATTGGTTTTCATCTTGGGGCTTGTGCCCGCCACCTGGGGGCTCGCCACGCCGCCATGTTCATGCTGGGCTGAGAGCTTAACCACGCTGCCGGCTAGCAAGAAGACGGTTGCCGCAGCGATAGGTAGTCTGTGTTTCATCTTTGGTATGTCCTTTCGTATTCTGTAGGCACTTCAATTCGACTATGCAAATACGCAGTGCACGCGTCTTGCCAACTCAGCTCACGTTATTCCGCCTAGAAATGCATCGGCGGCAGAATAATTATCACTTCTATCGGACCGGCAGAGCGCTGAACGGTCAGGTTAACCTTGTCGCCAGGCTTCATTCCCAATAAGAGTGAGGTCAGTGCCCCCGGGGAGGTGAGTGGTTTCCCATTGACGGCAGTGAGAATGTCACCGCCGACAATGTAGACTGTGTCATTGAGCGGCACCATCCTGCTCCCTGCTTTGAGTCCTACAGCGGCGGCAGGGCTTCCTTCGGCTACCTCTTGAATTAACAACCCCGCGCGCACTGGCAGACTGAACAATGTGGCCAAAGTGGCCGTAATCGGTATCGCTGAAAAACCGAGAGCAGGACGATATACGTGCCCCATTTCAATGACATCGGTCAGAACACGCTTGATTACGTTCACGGGGATTGCAAAACCGAGGTTCTGTCCGTCGCGGACCATCACGCTATTCACTCCGATGACCTTGCCAGCCGAATCCAGGAGGGGCCCGCCGCTGTTGCCGGGATTGATGGCTGCATCCGTCTGTAGGAACACCTGTTCCAGATCTGGAGCGCCGCCGGGCAAATCACGGGCTACGCCACTGAGTACACCCACCGTCAGCGTGTTGTGAAAGCCGAAGGGGTTTCCAATGGCCAGGACTTTCTGCCCGACGTCCAAACCGTCGGAGTCTCCGAAGGGCAGCGACTGGAGCGGAGTGCCGTCCCCTGATCCAGCCTCTGGCTTAAGTACGGCTATGTCCAGCAAGGGTGCAGTTCCGATCAGCGTGGCCGGCACGGTCCGTCCGCCGTCCATCAGAAGTTGGATCTCGGTGCTGTTCTCGATCACGTGATAATTCGTGAGGATATGGCCCTCAGTGTCGAACGCGAAGCCGGTGCCAGCGCCCTCGCCGACGGTGGCGCGGCCCGCTGATGGCGTTACCGCACGGATGGTCTTCACGTGAACTATCGCTGGGGCGGCACGTTTGAAAACATCTATCGTGTTCTTCTCATCGGCGGTTACCTGAGCGCCTGAGCCGGTCGAGACAATCAATAGGAGTGCTGCCATCGAGATACAAGTGCGGTTCTTCATAATCAGAGCTCCTCATCGGGACGATGATCATTCCAAGCCGGCGGAATGCGTAGATCATCACCAGCATGCGTCGAGAACTCCGCTCGCGGGCAGAACTCGACATCTCCTAGATGTAGCCAAACTCCCAGCCCAGTCGCCGACAGCAGGAACACGGTCAGCAACAGGAGCGATCGTCGTTCCGACAGCGTGGGTGGCCGGTCCGTCTTCCGCTTCATAGGCCCTTCACCTCCGCGTGCAGAACCTCCTCGGCGACCTCGTGATCGAGGTGTGATGGGTCATCATACGCTCGGGAGCTGGCGCGGATTCCGATGGCGTCAAGGGACTCCCGGATGCGTCTCCACGTCCGGTGAATCGGGATGGCGATGGCGGGGGCAACTCCGGCTGAGCGCAGAACTTGAGGCGCCAGAGTGCGCACGAGGGTCTGTTGCCCATGCTCGGCGATGGCAACGTGAAGGGGAAAGAAGACCGCCGCGGCGCCATCGGCCACGAATGCCTCCAGGAATTGGTATGGGCACCCCACGCCGAGAACGGAGGACTTTGCCAGCTTGACTCCAGACGAACGCCGGATGCCGCTCGCCACGTCGAAGTCGAACTCGACCCGCAGGCCATGTTCCTTCAGCGCCGCCAGAATCCGACGCCGAGCCTGGTCGTAGGGTTGATCCAGAACCAGGGTGTTGCAGCATTCGAAGTTCATCGGTGTTCCCGGTATGAATGTATGCAATTCGCTCGCCAAGTCGGAAATTGGCGTGTTCTGGTACTGGATCTGGAGATTCTCAGGCATCGGGTGTGCAGAATTGGCCAGCGGGGACTTTGCCGGAACCCTCAGACGCAACGAGGCGGGGCTCGATGGCCCCGCCTCGTTGTAGACGGTCTCGTTCGGGATCGGAACTGGATGGCTACGGCTGGTTGGTCTTGACGCTGAACTTGATCTGGCCACTGGGGGTGAACGCGTACAGCGTCTTTGTACCGCTGGCGATTGCGTCGCTGTCGTTGCCCATCTCGAAGCCCGTAGCATAGACTACGTAGCTGCCCGAGTCGTCGGCCGTCCTGGGTGCGGAGAGTACATCGGAATCAACAGTAATCGTGTCGCTGATGGTCGCCGTGGTGGGGTACGCCGTCACGATAAGCAGCCGGGATTTACCGGTGGTGGTGGTAGAGGACCCGGAGTTCATCATGCCGCCCCCGGACTGATTCTGGCCATTCATCACGAAGTCCGAAGCGGCCAGGAAGATCTTGCCGTCCTTGCCCAGAACCGGTTCCGAAACCATCGTCCCGGTGATTTCCAGCTTCCATTTCGTGGAGCCGTTCACCGGGCTGATCGCCACCAATTCGTACTTGGACGAGCCGGTTGTTGACTGCATCATTCCCTGGCTCGTGGAAGTCGACGTGGAAGCGAGGCGCACGATGTACACCGTTCCATCCGGCCCGACGGTGGGGCCGTCCATCATTTCGCGGGAACCCATCGCGCCGCTCATGCCCATGGCACTTCCCATTCCGCTGGCCATCCCCTGGCCAATGCCGTTCGTGCCGGTCGGAGTGGAGTTGCCGGGCCCCATCATGCCGTTGCCCGTTCCGTTACCCATACCATTACCCATGCCGCCGCCCATCTGCGCTAATGTCACCGTCGCCAGCACCGCGGCGATCAGAATGGCTCGTAGAGAGAGTTTGTTCATCTTGATAGCTCCTGAGAAGGATTTCCAACTTGTCACGCTGTCTATGATGCAAGGAGCGTGCCAAGTCTGGGGCGCCTGTTTTCAATCATTTAGGTGACAGCCTGGAGCGGGCACCGTACACCATGGGCACACCAACGTGCCCTCCTCGCACTTACAATGGGAAAAACCGGCCGCAACTGGGAAAACTATGACTGTCTTAGCTCTCCTCCTCGCAGTACAATTTGCGCCTCAGTCCGCCGAGGTGCCGAACCGGCAGCCGCAACTGGCAGTTGATGGATCCAGGCTCGCACTCGCCTACGGTTCCGGTGATCGCGTCTACTTCGCAGAGTCGAAGGACGCTGGCAAGAGTTGGGGCAAGCCCGTTGTCGTTTCTTCGCAAGGCAAGCTATCGCTTGGTATGCGACGGGGACCCAGAATCGCTGTCACAACCCAGGCGATTGTCATATCGGCCGTGGTGGGCGAGAAAGGCCGCGGTGCTGACGGGGACCTGATCGCGTGGCGCTCCGTGGATGGTGGCAGAACCTGGTCCACCGGACAAACAATCAACAACGTCCCCTCCGCGGCGCGGGAGGGACTGCATGCGATGGCGGCCGGCGGCAAGGGCCTCCTATTCACGACATGGCTCGACCTGCGGGCGAAGGGCACACGGTTGTACGGTTCGACCTCAACGGACAGCGGCGCGACGTGGTCGCCGAACGCGCTCGTCTACGAATCGACGTCAGGTTCGGTGTGCGAATGCTGCCATCCGAGCGCTGCGGTCGATGCTCAGGGCAGGATCTTCGTGATGTTTCGGAATTCTCTCGAGGGAAACCGGGACATGTACGTGGTCCAGTCCGACGATGGCGGAAGGACGTTCGGCCGGGCTGCCAAACTCGGCTCCGGTACATGGAAGTTGAATGCCTGCCCGATGGATGGGGGAGCCTTGCAGATCGACTCGACCGGTAGGGCCGTGTCCGTCTGGCGGCGTGAGGGCGAGGTCTTCCTCTCGACGGGATCTGGCCATGAACAGCGGCTCGGGCCCGGCCGGCAGCCAATCCTGGCCGCAACGCCTCGTGGGCCTGTTCTCGCGTGGACGGAGGGCAAGGCGCTGAAGGTCATCCGGCCGGGGCAGGCCAGTGCGGCAATCCTCGATGGCGATGCCGCCTTTCCAAGCATGGTTGCGTTGCCGAACGGATCGGTCGCCCTGGCCTGGGAACAGAAGGGTGCAATCGTAGTCAGATCGCTGGACTGAATCGCGAAGCTGTTCGCGCCCTAGAGTCAGTCGCCAACTCAAGTTCCCCATCCCGAATGTGTAGGACGCGGTGAGCAAGCGAAGCGTTCTCCGGGTTGTGCGTCACCATGAAGATGGTCTGGCCGCGTGCGTTGAGGTCGAGGAACACCCTCATGATCTCGTCACCGGTTTTGGTGTCCAACGTCCCTGTCGGCTCGTCGGCCAGAACCAGTGGTGGGTCGTTGACCAGTGCTCTGGCTATGGCGAGCCGCCCCTGCTCACCGCCCGAGAGCTGGTTCGGCAACCGCTTTGCCTTTTCTGCTAGGCCCACCTTTTCAAGCACATCAAGGCCCCGCCGGCGCTTCTCCAGGGAGGCCATTGACAGGGTCGCCAACGGCAGCATGACATTCTCGATCGCGTTCAAGTACGGCATTAAATGGTGCTGCTGAAACACGAAGCCGAGGTACTGAGAGCGAAAGTCCGCGCGGCGTTCGTCGGAGAGGGCATAGACATCAATGCCGTCAATAAGGAGGCGCCCTTGCGACGGGTGGTTCATCGCGCCAAGTATCGTCAGCAGGGTGCTCTTACCTGACCCGGACGGTCCCATCAAGGAGACGAACTCCCCTTCGGCAATCTCCGTGCTCACGGCGCGCAGAACGGGCACACCGATTCCCGACTCCTGATCGCTGTAGGTTTTGCTGACATTCTCGACGACCACGAAGGCCATGGATTCTTCCCTCATACGTACCGCACCGCCTCTGAAGGGTCGAGGCGCGAAGCTCGTAGCACCGGGTAGATGCTGCTGATGATGCCAGTGCCCATCGCGACCGCGACGGCAAAGACCGCCAGTGACAGACGCAGCTCCATTTGCGCTCCGCCTTCCGTGAAGTACGGCAAGGCCAATCGGCCGGCTAGCAATCCGGCAAGCCATCCTCCAACACCTCCAGCGGCACTGATGATCACCACCTCAATCATGAGGCTCCTGATGATGTGAGTCTTGCGAAAGCCGATGGCCCGGAGCACGCCGATCTCCTTGGTGCGCTCGACGACTGCGCCCATCATTGTCGTAAAGACCATCAACGCGCCGATGGCGAGGACCACTGCCGACACGACCAAGGAGAATCGAGACAGCCGGTCCACCGCCTCGGCGCGCGCCCGCACCGATTGCTGAATTGCTGATACGTTTGCGTGCGGGAGTTCCTGTTTTATCTGGGCGACAATGTCTTCAACCGGGCAGTCCTTGCAGAGCGCACTCACTTCGATGACGCTCAGTTGACCAGGCCGGCCCAACAGGCCCTGGACTTGGCCAAGTTGAGCAAACACCATGCGGTCCTCCGGACCGCCGGTCTGACCGATTACGCCTGAGATTCGGTGCTCACGGCCGCCCAAGCTCACCTTCTCTTTTGTGACGCGGATCTCTTCCGGCATTGCGGCGTGATGGGACGTCGCGCGATCCGCGTTGGCGACGGAGCCTGGCACCGCCTGAATTGCCGAAACCGCTCGGGCGATCTCGTACCCAAGTAGGACGTCCGTTGGCGACTCTGGAGGCCGGCCAGTGAGGCGCCACCACTTCTTGAGCCTTAGCTCGCTGTTGAAATCGACACCCGCAAGAAGCGTCTTCCTTCCATCCACCTCGGTCGTGCCAATCAGCTTCGGAGCCACTACGCTCAGTCGTTTGCGGTACCGGATTCGGGAAATGCCGGCAACATCGGCGTCGGATAGTTGATGCTGGTCGAATGACACGCCGGCGACGGAGATGCCGCCGTAGTCGAGCGCCAGGCTATCGGAGTGAGGCGTTACGACAATGTTCGCCCCAAAACGGTCCAGTTGGGAACCTATCTCGTCCCGTAGTGAACCGCTGAGGCTCAAGAGCGCTACCGCCGTACCGATACCGATGCCAATCCCGGACATCAGAAATACTGCCTTCCCTTTTCGGCGCCGCAGGTTTGCTAGAGCAATTGTGCTGATCCGCATGATCGGGTCTGATCCAACTTTCTAAAAGTACGTGCTACCAGCCTCAAGGTCGCTCGCGTTGATGACCAGGTGGCCATCGGCGACGGTTCGGTTCAACCCCATCGGATTGCACCCGCCTGTAACTTCGTTGATCTTGGCTGAGTGAAAATGCCGCCCGCACTTGCGGCAGACCATATCGTCGCCGTCCTGCGTGTAGCCCTTTTTCGCTTGCCAGCAGACGTCGCACGCATCCAGCGCTGCTCGATAGACTCCGTCTGAGCTCTTCATCGCGAAGAACCGGACTTGCTTGTTGTCCGCCGTCTTGTAGTCGAAGAACTTCGCCTGGCCGCCAGCCAACTCGGCAAGTGGGATCCTCACAGCCGCCGGTCCGGTTACAGCACTGATTGCCTTCACCTGTTTGTCCTGGCCGTTCAGGTTGTTGACCGCGAGATATCCTCCCACGCCAAGCGTCGAGAGGAGCAGGCCGAGCAGCACCTTCTTCCGGCCGGAACCGGTGCGAGCCGAGTTGGAGAACTCAGCTCGCTTCTCTTCGCGGCTTGATTTTGTGATTGTTTGCTTCGGTTTCGACATGTCCTTCCTTCTGGCTGCCTAGTGGGCGTGCCCGCTGTGCCCCGATGGCATCGTGGATTGCATAGGCGCTGCCGGCGCAGGCAGTTGGACTTCTCGTGCGACGATCTCTCCGGTGGGTTGAATCGTGCCCACCACCGTGACGCGCACACCTTGTTTCAATGCCGCCGACGGCATCTCCGCTCCACCCATGACGATTCTCGACTTCTGAGTGAGTAAGACCGTCACCGATCCCCTCTTGGTCTTGAGTGACAGCCGGTCGGCTCCGACGGAGACGACATCTCCCTTGGTCTTTTCTTCCTTGGGTTTCCCCGCGGCAAGGACTGCTCCCGGGAGCAGCAGTGCGGCGAGGGACAGGACCGCCATGTATCTGCGTTGCATTTCTTCAATCTCCTTTTCTCAGTAGTTTCCGGACGCACCACCCAACAAGGCGTCGAGGCTCCTTTGAAGCGCCCCTACGTCGATCGTTTCCACGAACGACTTGCCACCAACGATCACCGTGGGTGTCCGGCGAATTCCCGCGGCAACACCGGCCTGAAAATCTGCTTCGACTGCCTGAGCGTACGTGCTGTTGTTCAGCGCAGCGAGAGCCTTGTCCGTGTCGAGCTGTCGGTCACGGCAAAACTCGATCAACGTAGATCGGAAACCCTCTGAGTTAACCTTGCCGAGGTTTCCTTGAACTGTCCGGCGGAAGTCCGCGGCGAGCTTAGGATCCAGGGCCTGAAAATACCGGGCGGCAACGGCCGCCTCCTTGGCCCACGTGTGCTTTGGGAGTGGGAAATCGCGGTGTTCGAAGGCGACCGAAGCTCCGTATCGTGGCAATACGCTTTCGTCAAATGCTTTCCGAAAGGCAGAGCAATCCGAGCATTGGAGGTCCTCATAGATGAGCACACGTACCGGGCTCTTCGGGTTCCCCTCCACGTGTCGAGCGATGACGGCCGTCTTGGCGCCGTCTGAAACAGCGTTGGCTGCCGGGAAGCCGGGGACTTCGAGCACGCAACAGTCACCCTTTGCGGCGGGTTTCGGTGAATTGCCTCCGGACGAGCTTTGCTGCTCCGCGTCCATTGGTAGCCTAAGAGCGGCCGCCAGTGCTATTGCAGCGATCATCGGCCGAATCATCGGGCCGCCCCTGAAGTTGCGGGCCGCAAGGTGCTGATGGTTCGAGCCGGGCTCGTCTTTCCGGTTGGTTGGCTTGTTCCGCGCCCGGGCTCCGGCTCTTTAAGCAGTTCCAGAATCTTCGCCCTGAAGCTCGCGTCCTCGTTCTGGAAAAACGGTGCGTCGCCCTCATACTGCGCCCGTATTCGGCCTCGCCTGTCCACGAACACCATGATCGGCACGGAGTGACGCACAACCGTCGACAGTTGGGCGAATTCGTAGACCCGGTCTCGCTGGATTGCCGCGACTGGGTGAGTGACCTGATGTTCACTCGCAAAACGCGGGGCCGCAACGGCGGCATCGTCGTTAAACGGAAGCGAGATCGCTTGAAAACCACGCGGGCCGAATTCCCGTTGCAGCCGGCTCATCCGCTTCGCTGTGTTTTGACAGTGCGGGCAGGTGGTCAACATGAATTCGAGAGCAACAACCTTTCCGCGAAACTGGCTTAGCCGGAGAGGTTTCCCGGTGGTGTCGGCCAGCAGAAGTTCTGGAGCCTCTCTGATCGGGTCGGCGCCAAACAGTGCCGCTGCCGCAAACGGGGTGGCACAAAGGAAAGTCTTTCGGGTCATGGGGGATCTCTCTTCGTCAGTGTTTGTGGCCGCCGGGGGCGCGGCTTGGGCTCGATGGGGTTCTCTCCATGGAGTCCGTGGTTCGGATCTCGCGGGCCTCAAGTTCACCGGACTTCAGCCTCACGACCTGAGCGACGATACGATCGCCCGATCGCAATGCCGAGGCATCGACCTCCAAACGCCCCTGCAGGAACCGGGTCCTCTCGGTAATCAGCAGAGTCTCCGTGCGGCGGCCGGTGTTAATGTCAACTTGGTCCTGTTGAAGCGCCGTTATGGCACCTTCAACTCGAACTTGTTTCCTGCTGCGCGGTTCGCATGCCTGTGCCGATGCAAAAGCCAATGCGAGCATGGCAATGAGAATGAATATCGATCTGAAGTTCATCTTGGTGCTCCTTCAACAACTCCGTCCAAACGCATTTCAAAGAGCCAGGCGGCCGGCTCGGAGGATACCGGCCACCTGGCGAGCTCTGGCTGCTCGGAGGAAATAGAGCCAGAGCCGGGCACAAGGCATCGCACCGGAGGAGTGGCACCGGACGCCTCTGCCTTAAATCGCTCCCCACACCGCGCTCCCCACACCGATGGAATTGCACGTCGCTGGCCAGAAGGGTGTTATTTGCACCATTTCGCAAGGACTTCGTCGTATCTAGCTTGGTTTGAATACCTTAAGGAGAGTTCGGTCCGCCGCTGCGGAGTCGGTCAGACGGCGTCATTGGAATGACCGTCCCGCTACTGTTCCTGCAGGCGCACTGATTGTGCACTTTTAGGCAGTAATGTCTGGAAACATGACGGAAGTCTCATGAATCACCGAGCCACCGGGGGCACGCGTGGCGTCAGGAGGATGAGCTCGGCTCCATTCAGGGGCGCGACTCCCCCGAACGCCGCAGGTGGGCCCAACAGGGGCTCCAAGGGCACTCCTGCGGCGGAGCTGGACACCATCCCTCGATCCATTGCTCCCAATAGCAGCCGGGCGGCCACCCACGCTTCTCATAAGGAGGAAGCTGCCCTATGAGTAAGAGGCGAGCCGTGGCAATGCGAGCTAGACAAGCGCGCGGCCACCTTCCTTCCAGGTCATTTCGCCAACCCCTCTCTACATAGCCATGCCTAGTCCGGCACTCCGCAGTGATGCCTCATTCGGTCCCGCGCCGTTGCAGCACAATGCGAGCTTCCCATCGATGACCACGGCGGGCACAGTCCTGACGCCGTACTGCTGGGCTTTTGCTGCAACTTCGGGATTGTTCATGTCGCGCACCTCGATCTCACAAGAGTGGCACGCAATCTGCTGGACGAGCGTTGCTGTCTCAGTACACGCCGGGCACCCGGCGCTAAACACTTCTACGTTGCGTTTCTTCATGATGACTTCTCCTTGGCGCTCAACTGTACAAGCTCCGTGCCCGACGGAGCGCATCGCGGGCACCGGCGTGCCGCGGCACGCGGCCAGCTATTCCATAAGGAGGAACCGATCAGGAGTCCCACGCCCGCGTAGGCCAAGACGTTCGACTCCAGCGAGAACTTCCCCCAAAGGATTCCCATCGCAGCAATCAGCCCGAGTACGAACGGGCCGTAGCCGCGGCGCGCTCTCGCTTGAAAGGTGAGAACCGCAACCGACAAAAACAGGAACAGAGCCGTAAGAGGCAAAAGGTAGACCGATGAAAGGAGGAAGCCGAGCCCCAGCGTAGTGAGTAGGCCGGCGTAAAGTGGCCAGCACGCAGGGCAGCCCCCAAAGGGGAGAACGCTTAGGACAACGCCAGGAACGGCGAAAAAGCTCTGCTTCCACGTGCCCGATGTCTTGGCCGAGGCAACACTCAGAGCCGCCTTGCGGAGCGATGCTTCGATGACTTCCACGGCAGGAGTTCCGGAGTACCGCCCCTCGGCGGCGGCGTAGAGACGGCAGCAGGAAACACCCGCCGCCGGATCTTCTCCCTCGACATCGAGACCATCTACGAGCACGGTGGGGGAGCCGAATCGAGCGACGTAGGCAGGGCTGTCGGGTGAGGATCGTTCCCATTCTGTCCATTTCGCTCCGAGTTGGGCTGCCGCAAACGCCTTTAGGAGATTCGCCCGCGTCGCCGTAACGTTCGGGCAGTCCGTATCGTAAATGAGCTCTACTTTCATCGCTCCTCCATTGCGTCGATGCATTCAAGAATCGGGCATTCATTCGCGGGTCCACAGCCGGGGCACAGTTCGCTCAGCCCAGTCAGCACGCGTTTCATGGATTCGAGCGTGCGGATCTTCTCCTCTATATCGCCTACCTTCGCCTTGGCCAGTCGCTGTACATCTGAGCAGTCCTTGTTTGGGTCAATCTGCATCGAGAGCAGATCTCGAATTTCGGCGAGGGCGAAGCCGAGTTCCTGTGCGCGCTTAATGAACCGAATCCGGCACACTGTCTGCTCAGTGAACACTCGGTATCCGGAAGCAAGCCGCGGGGGTTTCTGAAGAAGCCTTTGACGTTCGTAGTATCGAATGGTCTGGAGGCTGACTCCGCCGCGGGTGGCAACTTCGCCGATCTTCATCATGTTTAGCCTTGCTCCTTTCGTCTACCCAATCTCAGGCTAAACCCTGCACCTAGGTATAGAGTCAAGCGATCCGAGTCTCTCTCCATGCTTTCTTCATGCCTAATGCCTGCTGGTCTCGGGGAACCCCGGCTGCGACATGGTGCTGGCTTAAGGGCGTGCCCCGCCGCGGTTCCAGGCCTCGTATACTGGCAACTGGCAGCCGAAGATGCTTCAGGAAGAACGATTCAGAAAGATCGTGGAGACCTATCGGGGTAACAAAGATTCGGTCTATAACACTTGGTTCACAAACAGCGCCGAACGGCTGAAGGCGTTTCGCAGCATTCGCCGAGGAGTTGAACAAGTCGTTGACGAGATTCGCGCTAGTCGGTTTGGGAATGACTTCCGGGGCTCCTCGCTTGAGGTCGTCCTAAACTCCATCACCGAGCAGAAGCAGGTTTTTGAGGGTGCCGCGCACGCCTTCTACTGGAAGCCAAAGCTTCGCATTCCGGATATCTACGAGAGCGAAACAAACCAGCAGGCCTTCGGACAGTTCCTGGCCAACTGTCTGTCGGCTGTGCGCGAAGAACAACTCCTACGTGAGATCCATCACTTGGACCGCCTCAGGATCAAGGGCCTCGGTCCAGCAGCAGCGAACATCCTCTACTTTTTGCACCCCACTCTGATTCCGCCGTCCAACACGGCGATGCTGAGCGGCTTCAACCTCCTCTTCAGCACGAAGTACAAATTGGGTTCATGGGTGAGCTACCTGGATATGCGGGATGCGATCCTGCACACGAACGAGCAGTTTCGGGCAGTTCTGTCGAAGGATCTCGGGGCAATCTCAGGTCTACTGTTTGAGATTGGCGCCGGCAAGCTGGTGCTCGAGGAAAATGCCGACTTGGTTCTCGATGTCGAGAGAAAGAAGCTTGCGAGCCTGCGCCACCGTCGCCACCAAGAGGTGCAGGACGACAAGTCTCAGGATCAAGCTCACACGCAGATGCAGTATCTACTATGCAGGATCGGCGTTGCTCTTGGCTACGACGTCTGTGTGGCAAGCAACGACCGCAGTAAGTCCTTTAACGGCAATTACCTCGCTCAATTGTGCCGGCCCCGTATGCCGACTCTCGGTCTCGATGAAGACGTCACAGGAACTATCGAACTGATCGACGTCCTCTGGCTCGAAAAGGAAACCCACCGAATCGTCAGTGCGTTTGAAGTTGAGAAGAGCACATCAATCTACTCAGGCATCCTGAGACTCAGCGATCTGGCCCTCGCCTTGCCGGACCACGAGACGAAATTGTGCCTGGTGGTGCCGGACGTTCGCGAGAAGGAAGTGATTGCTCAACTCAAACGGCCTTCCTTCGTGACGGCTAACCGGACGCAGCCTTCCTACCTCCTCTTCTCGGACCTCGCGCAACACTGTGACGCGATTTGTCGATTCGGGACGGATCACCGCGTGCTTGACAAGATCGTGAGGACGGTTCAGAGTCTGGCCGGAATTGATCTCCTCACCTGAGTGTCTTGGTGGCTGCGCGGCACGTGGGAAATTTGGCACGAATCCTGCTAGGTGAAATTGACGTGCGCCTTCCTTTCCTACTTCGGTTGTTTGCAGCGATCTCGATCCCCCTGGTCGCGCAGGACACGAAGAATTGGCGTAACCAGCAACGAGACTCCCAAGCGACGATTCGAGTGACTGCCGATCTCGTCCTTGTTCCTGTCACCGTGACCGAAAGCTCGGGCAAGCCCGTGCTCGGCCTTGAGAAGCGCGACTTTGTCTTGACAGACGACAAAGTCGCGCAGGAGATCTTATCGTTCTCGCGCGAGATTGCCCCAGTGTCTGTCGGTATCGTGTTCGATCTGAGCGGGAGCATGTCGAACAAGATTGGGAAGGCACGCACGGCCGTACGAGAATTCCTCCGGTACCTCGAGACTGGGGATGAGGTCCTCCTGGTGACGTTCAACGACAACGCTCAACAGCGGACCGAATTTGCATCCGAGGATGCCGCGGTTCTCAATGAACTTCTCTTCGCGCGGCCAGCAGGCAGCACGGCGCTGCTTGACGCCGTCGCACTCGCGGTTCGAGCTATGCGCAAAGCGCAAAACGGTCGGAGAGTATTGCTTGTGATCTCCGACGGTGAAGACAACCATAGCCGCCTTTCGGAACGCGAACTCAAAAGGATCCTAGAAGAGACCGAGATTCAGATTCACGCGCTCGGAATCCATGACCGCTCGCCCGGCATGGGTGCCGCGGCAGGGCCGAAAGTCCTTGAAGACCTCGCACAGATGACCGGAGGAGAACACCACATGGTCAATGACGCCGGCCAACTGCCCGGCTTGGCCGCGCAGATGGGACTGTCGTTGCATGACCGGTATCTGTTGGGCTACCGTCCCTCGCCGCCGGGACAGCCGGGCAAGTGGCGGAGAATCCGAGTGAGACTTCCAGATGCTCCACGTTCATATCAGGTCTATGCTCGAACTGGCTACAGGTTGCCCTGATCAAAACATCACAACGGCTTGAAATGAATCGATTGCTCGCTTTGGGCTTTGGGGGTGCCACCCCATCGTCCGTCTGAAAGCTAATTCTGCGGCCCGTCCAGATGGATGCGGGCCACCAGCAGGGTCAAATCATCGTGAAGATCCTCTGTCCCCACGAAGTTCGTCACCTCGTCCAGTACTGCCCGCTGAATCTCCCGGACCGGTCGGTGCCAATTCGTCTCTAATACTGCACGGAGTCTATCTTCACCGAATTCTTCATGGAATGAGTTCGAGGCCTCCGATAGTCCGTCGGAATAGATGACCACCAGATCTTGATCACTCACGACGATCTGGCCCTGTCCGAAAACCGCTTGAGGGAGTAGTCCGAGAACCGGTCCGCCCTCTTCAAGCCGGTGACATAGGAACCCGCCGTCAGCATGACGCCGGAGAAGCATCGGTGCGAGGTGACCCGCGTTCACGTACGACAAGCGACCTTCACTCCGGTCGTAGTAAGCCCAAAATAGGCTGGCAAAACGCTCTCTAGAGGTTACCTCGCACATGAGGCTGTTTAGCTGATGCGCTGCAATGGACAGATGGCCGCCTTCGTCAAAAGCGGCGATGCTCCGTACTGCACCATGGAGATGTGCCATGAGTAGCGAGGCGGGAAGTCCTTTCCCTGAAACATCGCCCAAGACGAGTGCGACCTGACCGCTCCTGGCTGCGAACACGTCGTAGTAGTCCCCCCCGACCTGGTGGGCGGGGAGGCAGGTCGTGGCGAACTCGAGTTGAGCAAAGGCCGAGAGCTGGCCAGTAAGCAGCCTCTGCTGAACCTCGCGCGCCAAATCCAGCTGCTGTTCGAGTTCGCGGCCACGCAGGTAGCCCGGTAATCCAGAGAAAGCGAGAGTCATGGCCACCAGAAGCGCAAGTGCCGATACCATGCTGATGGCGAGATTGTTACGCAGAGCCCCGAATAAGTCGTCCGGAGCGCGCATCGCTACTGCGATCTCTGCCACATTTGACAATTGACTTCCCGGTTCGGTCGACCGGCCGCCCATTCGGGGTTGCGGATCCCTGAGATGAAACCGGAAGGGGAGGACGACAACGAGCACTTCCCCGTCCGAAGTGGCGCGGACCACCGAGACACTGTGTGCCCGCCCTTCCTCCAATACTCGAATCGCTTCGTGTGCAATGCTTGGGATGCCCGCGCGTCCGGTTTCGGCAAGGACGCGGCCGTGGACGTCAGAAATTCGGACCCACACGATTTGGCCAGCCCGCTCTTCGCCAACCTCTGCGAGAAGATTGGGGAGTTGATCGTCGGTCTTGAGATTCAGCCACCGCGCCCGAGTTTCCAGAAGTGCCAAGTGCTGGCCGGCCTGCCAGGTGAGGTGATCTCGTACTAGATGTCGGGTTACATATCGATAGGTAAAGCTGCTTTCCACCAGTAGCGCAGCGCCGAGCAAGACGCCAATACCAAGTACAACTCTGAACCATTGGATCCGCTTGACTTTCAAGAAGCCTCCTCGCGGTACGGAAATACGGACCCCGGATCCGGCTCTGTTCGCAAGGGTGCACTCTTGGGTGGATCGTTTCGAGGCGATAGCAGTGGTCGGGTATCAGTCAACGGCGAGACACCCACGTTTCCAGGGAGCCACGATGGTTGGTCATTCTCCGGCTGCCGTGGCGCTCCGTCTTGCGGTGCCGCCCGATGGGAATGCTGCTCCAATTCGCGCTGGAATTCCTTTTCGAGTTGCTCGGGGATCTCGTCCAGCAGCTTAAGAACCAATTGGAGGCGTGCCTGTTCGGGTCTCCAGTTGACGCCAGCAGTGCAGTTGTTCATATCTGCGGCTTCCATGGCCGTCCTTAGGATTTCCGTGGCTGAAAGTACCCTCCTGACCATCGATTGTCCCAACAGGGCCATGGCTGAGAGCTTGGAAGCGGAGCCGAATTGCTGCACAGTCAATGTGAGCTGTCCGCCAAGCTCATTGAATGCCTCCGTCAACTCGCCTATTTCGTCGCGGCTGTGAACCGGCACGGGTGTCTTCCACGTGCCTCGGCGCATGTAGCTGATGTGCCTGAGCAAATCCGCCAACGGACGCAGGACCGTACGGTTCCAGAGCGCATTCAACGCCAGGATCAGCGCGAGCACCGTGAACGCCGCATGAAAGAAATGCAGGGCAGCCAGACGAACAAAGAGGGCATGGCTGCCCTGCTGCAGTTCCGCGAGCGCGGCTCCGTGGCTCCCGTGACTTAACTCCGACGCCATCTTCGCCTCGTGTGTCGTCAAGAACAGGCTCGTCAGGTGATAGCCGAACCATTCAGACACTGCCAACACCACAAGCACTATGGCGGAACTCGCCAACAGAAGTTTTGTCCTTAGTTTCATCGGCCTGTCAAAGTAGCGGAGCAATCGAGCTGCCATTGAAATGCAGGGGGCGCATTGAGGAGGCAGGACCATCTCTCAATCGTCCTTTCGGAGGTTGAATTTTTCCAGGCGGTAGATCAGCATCTTGCGGCTGATGTCCAAAAACTCGGCGGCCTTGGTCTGGTTCCAGTTGAAGCGCTGAAGGGCGCGCAGTACCAGCTCGCGCTCCACTGCCTCGATGCTGATGCCTTGTGGAGGCAGTTCTAACTGGATCGCCTCCATCGCCGGCCGCTCGCGGACGAGAAAGTCCGGCAGGTCGGTGACGGTGACTTCATTGCCGGGACACAGCACGACTAGGCGCTCCATGACATTCTCCAACTCACGCACGTTGCCAGGCCAGCGGTGGGCAGAGAAGTACGAGAGTACGACGGGCGGCAGCCTCAGGCCTGTCCGGTTGAATCGCGTCTTGAATCTTTCAAAGAAGATCGCGACCAGCTCTGGGATGTCGTCTGGGCGCTCGCGCAGGGGCGGGATCGTCAACGGGATGACGTTGAGCCGATAGTATAGGTCCTCTCGAAAGGTACCGTCTTCCACCATCGCCTGGAGGTTCCGATGAGTCGCGGCAATGATGCGGACGTTTACCTTGGTCGGAGCGGCCGCCCCGATCCGCTCGATTTCCCGCTCTTGGATCAGACGAAGCAGCTTGACCTGCAAATCCAAAGGCATCTCGCCGATTTCGTCGAGGAAGAGCGATCCTTGATCCGCCATCTCGATTTTGCCTTGCTTGTTGGCGAGCGCGCCGGTGAAGGACCCCTTCGTATGCCCAAAGAGCTCCGATTCGAGAAGTTCCTTCGGAATGGCGCCGCAGTTGATCACGATGAAAGGCCGATCACGCCGGGGACTGTTGAAGTGGATGGCTTTCGCCAAAAGCTCCTTCCCGGTGCCAGTTTCTCCACGCACGAGCACCGTGGAATCGGCTTGTGCAGCGCGCGAGGCATTGTCGAGAGTCGAGAGCAGGTTCTTGGACTTGCCGATGATGCTCTCGAAGCCGAACTTTCTGTCGATCGCGCTTCGGAGGTTTTTGACCTCCTCCTGCAAACGGTGGTGTTCCAGCGCCCTCGATACGATCAGTTTCAGCGCATCGGCGTTGACGGGCTTAATGATGTAGTCATACGCGCCCAGGCGCATCGCCTCCACCGCGGATTCGATGGTGCCATAGGCGGTGACTACGATTACGACCACCTCCAGGTACTCTTCTTTGATCTTTTGGAGCAACTCGATTCCCGACATTCCAGGCATCTTGAGATCTGTCAGAACGAGATCCTGCGGATGCTTGGAGAGGACTTCGAGAGCCTGGGCACCATCGCTCGCCGTCATGGCTTCGTAGCCCGCCTGCTGCAACTTCAGTTGGGTGACGCGGCGAAGGTTCTCCTCATCGTCAACTACCAGAATTCGCTTGCCGATCATGCGACGTCTCCTCGTGCCTGCGGAAAGAACAAACTGAAGGTCGTACCCTTGTCCTGATTTCTGGCCACTGTCACAGTTCCGCCATGCTGCGTGACGATTTGATGGACCACGGAGAGGCCGAGGCCGGTTCCCGTGTCTTTTGTAGTGAAAAACGGGTCGAAGATCTTGTCCAAATTCTCCTCAGGGACTCCAGCCCCCTGATCTCTGACCTGAATCACGATGCCGTCATCCTCTTGGCGGATGGCGAGCCAGACATCGCCGCCCTCCGGCATGGCCTGCGCAGCGTTGAGAGTCAGGTTCAGGACGACCTGGGTAAGTTGCTCTTCGTCTCCCAGAAGTTTCGGGACACCCCGAGCCGTTTCCTTGTGGAATCGGATGCCCTTACCGGCGGAGTGACTGACCAAGTCGATCACTGAATCGAGCACCTTTGGCAGGTCCACATGACGCCACTCCGGGCGACGGGGCCGCGCGAAATCGAGCAAGCTAGTGAGGAGCCGGTTCAATCGTGAACACTCCTTGCGGATGATGCCCACGGTTTCCTTCCGCAACTCCGGACGGTCATCGGCCACGTCCAGCACCTCAGCGGCACCATCGATGCTGGCGAGGGGGTTCCGGATCTCGTGGGCCAGGCCGGCCGCCAACTGACCGATCGCCGAGAGACGGTCCGCCCGCTTGACCTGTTCGAATGTGTCCTGGAGTTCACGGTACACCTGACTCAGCTTCTGTGCTGTGGCCTGCAATTCAGAACGGCGCTTCCGTTCCCGGTCAGATAGCACGCCGGTGACGATCCCCACCGCAAGAAACATGAAGATCTCAGCGTACTGTTCCAATGCGTAATGCTGCTCGTGCCCCCACATCATCACGATGTGCGGGATGTACAGAATGGCGGCGAGGATTGCCGCTGCCAAGCCGCCTATCCATCCGAAGGCAATTGCCGCGTAAACGACAGGCAGATAGTAGAGTCGCTGAAAGATCCCGTGCCACAGCCTGAAATCACGCGGGGTCAGGTAATGACCAGCGCTCGTAATAGCGATCCCCGCCAGCACAAGCGTGATTGCCTTCCAGTTCCATCTTGACGTGTCGGAGCCCATAGCTAAGGTGGCCTCATCCTTCAACGACGCATCACTGCGAGAGCGAGAAAGGGGCGACGGCGACTCTGGCTGCTCGTTGGGTTGCGTCGTCATATACTGTCGATTCATTATTCACAGACCTGTCTTCGCCAAGGAACTGCGCAGCCAACACTGCGGGCACATACGCCTGGGTCTCCCGCGGCAGCATTCCCGCCGCCGCGAGCCGCCAGAAATCCCGGTCGCCCGCACGTTCGATTGCGCTTCGCACACGCTGTTCACCGGCGTTATAGGCGGCCAACGTTAGAGGCCAGTCTCCAAACCTAGCATAGAGAAATTTCAGGTATCGGGCGGCCGCGCGAGTGGACTTCTCAGGGTCAGTGCGTTCATCGCGTCCAGCTACGGTCAAGCCAAACGTCATCGCCGTCTCGGGAATCAACTGCCAGATCCCGAGGGCGTTCTTGGGTGATCTGGCAACTGGATCATAGCCGCTTTCAACAAGGCCGATCCAAACCAAGTCCGGCGGAAGCCCTTCCTCACGGAAGACGCGGGTGATCATCGGCCTGAGCGGCTGAAGCCGGTTCAACGAGGCGCGGAAGTGCTGCACTCCCGGACCTTGGAAGTAGCGGACGAAGTCTCCGACGATAGGCCGCAGTTCGCGCGTTGCCTGCGCCGGAGGCTTGACCGAACCTGGGGTCTGTCCTCGTGACGACATCGCTTCGGCCCCTTGCCGTTCGTTCTCGGCCCGCTTGAGGACTTCGTCCAACACCTGTTCCCATCCAGGGATGCCTTCGACGGCTGGCAACGGGCGGGTAAGGATCGCGAGCGCGAGGATCGGGAGTGCTACGAGGCGAGTCATCGAATTGCTCGCACGGTTCGGTTGTACGACATCAACTTGTTTTCGGCAATTGTAGTGCCAAACAGTTGTGACCCCATTAACTGCCATCATTCCAGATGGTTACCAGAGACTCTCATCGGCACGAACCGGCCTCGGTGACAACCAACTGCCGAATATTGTCCAACTGGAGTCCGAGAATCTCCAACCCCACCGATTCTTGGACGCTTACGGCGGCTGCAGTTCGACCGATAAGCAATGTGAAATGAATGACTTCTCTCGCCTCGGCTCTGATTGGCAGGGGTCGTGCAATGGAAGGGGCAGTGGCAACCAGGAAGGAAAATACGGTGCGATCACTTTTGATGAGCCGGGCGCTTTTGCTCGTGCCGTTGCTCGCCTCCGGACTCTCGGCGCAGGCAGAACGGGCCGATCTCAAGGATCTACTCGCCGAGGCGCTGAACAACAACCCGGAGATTGTCGCGGCACAGAAACGATACGAGGCGTCCCGGCAAAGACCGAGTCAGGTCAGCAGTCTGCCGGACCCGATGTTCTCGCCCGGCTACAATAGCACCGGTCGACCTTGGCCGGGCGCCGGCCTGGGAACAGAAGTCAATAGCAATATCGGTGTGATGATCTCTCAGGAGATTCCTTTCCCTGGCAAGCGCAAGTTGGCCGGCGATATGGCGGTGAAGGAGTTCGAGGCGGAGTGGCAGCAGTATCAACAGACCAAGCTGAGCGTGGTCTCGCGCATCAAGCAAGCGTACTACCGCCGGGCCTATGCATTCGCAGCGGTCGACGTGCTGACGAGGAATCTCGATCTGCTGCGCAAGTTCCTGCAGATCACGGAAGCACGCTACGCCGTGGGCAAGGCCGCGCAGCAGGACATCTTCAAGGCGCAGACACAGATTTCGATCCTGGAGACGAAGCGAGTCCAACTGGAGCGCGAGAAACGAGCGCGCGAGGCCGAAATCAACAGCCTGGTGAATCGCGCTCCCGGTTCGCCGCTAAGCCGGCCCGATGATCTGCGGGTCATGGATCTGCCGTCTGGACTTCAAGAGCTTTACCTGTCGGCCCGCGAGAACTCTCCAATGCTCAAGCGCGACGAGAAGATGATCCAGCGTTCTGAACTGGCAGTCAACGCGGCGCGAAAGGAGTACTATCCGGACGTCACGCTGAACGGTGGTTACTACAACATGGGCGGCATGAGCCCCATGTATATGTTCCGTGCCGACTTCAAGATTCCGCTCTACTACTTCCGCAAGCAGCGCGCAGCCGTGACCGAACAGTCTCAGACCCTAACACAGTCACGAAAGACCTATGAAGCCACGAACCAGGGGCTTCACTATCGCATCCAGGACGACTACTCGATGGCGGAGACGGCCTCGCAACTGGTGAAGCTCTACGAGCACGCGGTGATCCCACAGGCCAGGCTGGCCTTGGAATCGTCATTGTCCTCGTACGAGACGGGATCGGTTGATTTCCTGACTGTGTTCATGAACTACACCACGGTGGTTGAGTACCAAATGAACTACTACGACGAACTTCAGAACTTCTATCTCGCGCTCGCTCGTCTCGAAGAGATGACGGGACGTCCGCTGGTCCAATGAGGAACGACTCCATGAAAACTCTACGTATTCTGCTCTTCATTGGCCTGGTCGCCGCTGGTTTTGTAGGCGGCTTTGGATACGGCCGTTGGTATGGACCGCACCGTCACGAGGAAGCCGCGACGAAGAAGCCCAAGGGCTACCACTGCCCGATGCATCCGAGCTATCACTCCGACAAACCAGGCGACTGCCCGATATGCGGCATGAAACTGGTGCCCGACGACGACACGGCTCATCCGGTAGGCGCCGAAGCCCAGAAGCCTACCGGCAAGATCCTCTACTACCGCGATCCGAAGGCTCCTAACTTCAAGTCAGACAAACCTGGCATCAATCCCGAAACGGGCAGCGACCTCGAGCCGGTCTACGAGAGTGATCCTGCGGCAATGCCGATGGGCACGATTCGCGTGAGCCCGGAGAAGCAACAGGTGATCGGCGTGAAGTTCGGCGAGGTGACGCCGAGCGCGGGCGTTCATTCCTTCCGTTCCGTCGGGCAAGTGACGATGGACGAGACTCGATTCACCAAGGTGCAAACCAGGATTGACGGCTGGATTGAGAAGGTCTATGTGGACTTCACCGGCAAATTCGTCGAAAAGGGCCAGCCGCTGTTGACGATGTACAGCCCGGAGATGCTTGCAAGCCAACGGGAATACCTGCTTGCTCTTCGCAGCAGGGAGATCATGAAGGACAACCCGCTCAGCGATTCGAAGCAGCAGAGTGATTCTCTGCTCGAAGCTGCACGCAAGCGCTTGGAACTCTTCTCGCTAAGTGAAGCCCAGATCCAGGAAATCACGCGAACCGGGCAGCCGCTTACCAACATCACCATATACTCGCCCATCAGCGGCTACGTGATGATGCGCAATGCGTTCCCCAAGCAGCGCATCACATCAGAGACGGAACTCTACACGGTGGTCGACCTGAGCAAGGTCTGGATCATGGCCGACGTTTTTGAGAACGAGGCCTCCATGATCCAGGTGGGCTTGCCGGCGCGCATCAAACTCTCCTATGGAACGGGGCGCGCCTTCAGTGGCCGTGTGAGCTATATCCAGCCACAGGTCGACGCCATGACACGCACCCTAAAGGTGCGCATCGAGGCCGACAACCCAAGTATGACCTTGAAGCCTGACATGTTTGTGGACGTGGAGTTCAACGTGTCCATGCCCGCCAGGATGACCGTACCAGCGGAGGCTGTCCTGGACACGGGGTTGAAGAAGACAGTGTTCGTAGACCGCGGAAACGGCTACTTGGAGCCTCGCCAGGTCGAAACGGGTGAGCGCATTGGCGATCGCATCGAGATCACGAAAGGGTTGTCCCCGACTGAACGGATCGTCATTTCCGGCAACTTCCTGATCGACTCCGAAAGTCAATTGAAGTCGTCGGCGGCAGGAATGGCCGGCCATCAGCACGGTGGCGCCTCATCGAAACCGGCGGCTAGCGGGCCTGCGCCCGCCGCGCCTGCGGAGCACAAACATGATTGACCATATCATCGAGTTCTCCGGCAGGAACAAGTTTCTCGTCTTCATCCTGATCGGTTTCGCGGTAGTCGCCGGCCTCTATTCGATGCGGAGCATCCCGCTCGACGCCATTCCGGATCTGAGCGACACCCAGGTGATCGTCTACTCGCGCTGGGATCGCAGCCCCGACATCATGGAGGATCAGGTCACCTACCCCATCGTCACCAGCATGCTGGGTGCGCCCAAGGTCAAGGCGGTCAGGGGATTCTCAGACTTTGGCTATTCCTTCGTCTACATCATCTTCGAGGAAGGGACGGACATTTACTGGGCGCGCTCGCGGACCCTTGAATACCTGTCTGCCGTCCTTCAACGGCTCCCGCAGGGCGTCAAGACAGAGTTGGGTCCGGACGCTACTGGAGTCGGTTGGGTGTTTCAGTACGCCCTAGTGGACCAGAGCGGAAAGCATTCGCTCGCGGAGCTTCGGTCTTTGCAGGACTGGTTTCTCCGGTACCAGCTGAAGTCCGTGCCCGGTGTCGCTGAGGTTGCGCCTCTCGGCGGCTTCGTCAGGCAGTATCAGGTGAAGGTCGACCCCAACCGGCTCCAGGCATACAAGATTCCGATCATGAAGGTGGTCGATGCGGTTCGCAACGGCAACAACGACGTGGGCGGCCGACTGGTGGAGTTCAGCGGTACGGAGTACATGGTGCGCGGGCGCGGCTATGCCAAGAACACCGAGGACATCGGGAACATCGTTCTGCTGAATAGCCCGGGGGGCGTACCAGTCCGCGTTAAGGACGTAGGGGTTGTTGTACTGGGCCCTGACATCCGAAGAGGCATCGCCGACTGGAATGGCGAGGGCGACGTGGTCTCCGGCATCGTCGTGATGCGCCAGGGCGAGAATGCTCTCGATGTGATCGAGAGAGTCAAGGCGAAGATCAAGGACCTCGAACCTGGTCTTCCGCAAGGTGTGAAGATCGTCTCGGCGTACGATCGTTCGGACTTGATCAACCGATCCATCGAGAATCTGAAGGGGACGCTGATCGAGGAAATGGTGATCGTATCGCTGGTGATCTTTATCTTCCTCTGGCACTTCCCCAGCGCCGTCATTCCGGTCTTTACCATCCCCATCGCCATCATCATCTCGTTCATCCCGATGAAGATGATGGGTGTCAGCGCCAACATCATGTCGCTGGGGGGAATCGCGATCGCCATCGGCGCCATGGTGGACGCGGCCATCGTGGTGGTGGAGCAGACGCACAAGCACCTCGAGGAATGGGATCGAACGGGCCGGAAGAAAGACTACCACCGGGTGGTCATTGATGCAGTGAAGGAAGTCGGTGGCCCCAGCTTCTTCGCGCTACTGGTCATCGCCGTTGCATTTTTGCCCGTGCTGACCCTGGAGGCTCAGGAAGGCCGCCTCTTTAAGCCGCTGGCCTACACCAAGAACCTCTCGATGATCATTGCCGCGGTGCTGGCCATCACGCTCGATCCGGCCATGCGGCTGCTATTTACGCACATGGACAACTTCCAATTCAGGCCGCGCTGGCTGGCGCGCGTTGTGAACGCGGTCCTGGTCGGTAAGATCCATTCGGAGGAAAGTCACCCCATCAGCAGAATCCTGATGCGGATCTACGACCCTATTTGCCGTTGGTCACTCCGCTGGAAATACGTGGTAATCGCTGGCGCGATCGCGATGGTGGTGGTGACTGTCCCGATCTACGAGAAACTCGGGTCCGAATTCATGCCGCCGCTGTACGAGGGCACGCTGCTCTACATGCCCTCCACACTTCCCGGAATTTCTGTGGCGGAGGCGCAGAAGCTGATGCAGGTGCAAAACCGGATCATCAAGGGTTTCCCAGAAGTCCTGACCGTCATGGGCAAGTCCGGTCGGGCGGAGACTTCCACAGATCCAGCGCCCTTCTCAATGATGGAGACCACGATTGTCTTGAAGCCCACCGATCAATGGCGCAAGGCGGACACGTGGTACTCGAAGTGGAACTGGGCTCCCCACTGGCTGAAGGCTGCGTTCAGCCACATCACGCCGGACCATATTTCCCCCGAACAGCTTGTGGACGAGATGAACGCAGCACTCCAGATGCCTGGCGTGTCGAATGCATGGACCATGCCCATCAAGGCCCGTATCGACATGTTGACGACTGGTGTTCGCACGCCGGTAGGAATCAAGGTGTACGGTTCGGACCTGAAGCAGATCGAGCAGATCGGTACGGAGATCGAAGGCATCCTGCCGAAGGTGCGCGGAACGCGGAATGTGTTTGCAGAGCGCACCGGCGGCGGCTACTTTCTGGACTTCGATTGGAAGCGCGAGGAGATGGCCCGATATGGCCTCAGCATCGAAGACGTGCAAGCCGTCCTGATGAGCGCCGTCGGCGGCGAGAACGTCACCACGACCATCGAGGGCCGCGAGCGCTATCCGGTCAACGTGCGCTACCTGCAAGACTTCCGGAGTGACATCAACCGGCTTAGCCGAGTGTTGGTCCCTACCATGGATGGAAAGACACAGATCCCGGTCTCGCAACTTGCCGACATCAAGCTCTCCAGCGGCCCCGCCATGCTGCGGGATGAGAACGGAATGCTGAATGGTTATGTCTATGTGGACGTGGCTGGGCGCGATGTCGGCAGCTACGTGGAGGAGGCGAAACAGACCGTCCGGGAGAAGGTGAAGCTGCCGGCCGGATACACCTTGATCTGGAGCGGGCAGTACGAAGCCATGCAACGAGTGCGCGAGAGGCTCACCGTCATTCTGCCGCTCACCCTCTTCATCGTCATGATGCTGCTATACATGAACACCAAGTCGCTGACGGAGACCATGCTGATCATGGTGGCGGTCCCGTTTTCCGCCGTCGGAGCGATCTGGTTCCTGTATTTCCTCGGCTACAACATGAGCATCGGCGTGTGGGTGGGTCTGATCGCGCTGCTCGGCGTCGATGCCGAGACTGCCATCTTCATGCTGCTCTACCTGAACATCGCTTACGAAGGAGCGAAGAAAGAAGGCAAGATGAACAGCCTCGCCGATCTTCAGAACGCAATCCATGACGGCGCAGTGAAACGCATCCGGCCGAAATTCATGACCGTGGCCGTGATGTTCATGGGCCTTGTCCCGATCATGTGGTCCACTGGCGCCGGTGCGGATGTGATGCGCCGAATCGCCGCCCCGATGATCGGCGGCATCTTCACGTCCTTCATTTTGGAACTGGTCGTTTACCCGGCTATCTATGAGGTTTGGAAATGGAACACAGAAGTCAAAAAGCTCGTCGCGTCGTAGGCCTCTTCGTCGCGCTACTCGCGCTCACCCCGGTGGGGGCAGCCGAACTTACGTTTCAGGTTCGCCACGACCGGCCCCTGAACGACCACGCCCGCGTCTTCAAGAAGAAGACCAGTGAGGGTGTGTTGACGATCAACGACCAAGGCATCGGCTACCAACAAGTGCCGCCCGAAAACAAGCGAAAGAAGGCTTCCAAGAAACCGCCGAAGTTGGAGAGCGTTCAGTTCGACTACCAGGACATCCAGGAGCTCTGGGTGTCGCAAGACAAACTCGTGCTCGTGACCTACAAGGATCGGAAGTGGTTTCTCGGCATCGACAAGGAGTTCGAGTTCTTCCCTCCGAAAGGCAAGTCGTTTGAGGCGGCTTACTCGATGTTGAAGGACAAGCTCGACAGGCGGTTTGTGGCTGCGCTGGCGGACACGCAAGACAATGTCTTGTGGGAATTGCCTGTGAAGCTACAGGGGACCGTCAAGGGATCGGAAGGTGTTCTCCAGGTCGGTCCGGATCGCATCGTCTACAAGACCGACCAGGCCCGCCAGTCGCGCACGTGGCGATACCAGGACATCGAGAACGTCAGCACTTCAGACCGTTACCAACTCACGCTCACGACCTACGAGCGCGCCAAGACGCACTACGGCAGCATGAAGGGCTTCAACTTCCAGCTCAAGCGACCGCTGGACGATAAACGCTTCGAGGCGCTCTGGAAGCGCCTGAATCAGGACAAAGGGCTTCAGTTTTTGACATCGATCGAAGAAAGGAACGAGACTGCGAGATGAAACGGACGATTACCACCCTTCTATTTGGCGCGGCACTGCTTGCCGCCGCCGACAAACCGCAAACGTTCACCGGCGTTATCACCGACACCATGTGCGGCGCCAAACATACCATGGGCATCACGCCCGACGACAAATGCGTCCGGGAGTGCGTGAAGATGGATTCCAAGACGAAGTACGCGCTTCTGGTTGGCAAGGACGTGTACGTGTTGAGCGACCAGCAGACCCCGGAGAAGTTCGCCGCCCAGAAGGTCACGGTGACCGGGACATTATTCGAGAAGACGAAGGTCATCAAGGTCGACAAGATCGAAGCGGCCAGCGCCGGCAGTGGGCACTCTGGCCACTCACATTAGGGGAATACGCATGAGCCTCAGGCTGAAGGTCGTTGCGTTGGCGATCGTCGCGTTGTGCCTGGCCGCGGGCCTGTGGGTTTACTGGTTTGTCACCGCTCACGGGTTCAGTGCGAGAGAGAAGCCATCGGCGTTGGAAGCTGTTCTGGCCAGGCATGCGAGGCGGATCGCTTCCCCTCCGGGAGCGCGGGAGTTGAAGAATCCGGTGAGCCCCACCCCCTTGGCCATCGCCGAGGCGCGGGATCACTTTGCCGATCACTGTGCCATCTGCCACGCCAACGACGGCAGTGGCCGTACTCAGATCAACGCCGGGCTGTATCCGCCGGCGCCTGACCTCAAGGCCGCCGAGACACAGGGACTTGCGGATGGGGAGTTGTTTTACATCGTCAGGAATGGCATCCGCTTCACCGGGATGCCGGGCTGGGGCGGCGAGGATGAGGAGAACTGGAAGCTCGTCCACTTCATTCGCCATCTGATGAAAATCACCCCCAAGGAACTCGAGCTGATGAAGGAAGTCAATCGGCTGGAGTTGCATGCGGGTGAATCTCACTAACTCAACTGAAGGAGGCTGAGGGATGTTTCGAAGACTGTTCACAACATTGATCCTGACTGGTACCGTTGGCACGACCATAATGTTGGCCCACGATCCCAGCCAGCACAAGGGCGCGCCGACGAAGGGAGAAGTACTCTCCATTGCCGGCGCCCGGATGGATCTCAAGACGGACAAGGGAGTGAAGACCGTCGCCCTGGACGGGAAGACGAAATTTGAACGTGGGAAAGCCAAGGCATCCCTTTCTGACTTCAAGAAGGGCGATCGCGTCGCCATCTTCGGAACGACGCTGGCCAGTGGCGAGATCGTCGCCAAAGAGGTCCTTCTCGACACCGGCGCACCGACCGCCGCCCCAAAGCACGACCAGGCTCACAAGCACTAATCTGCGTGCGCTCAGAATCAAGTATCGTCATCGACGAAGTCGAAACGGTCCGGTGGCTACTCGACTGAGCTGGTTCCGGGCACTGGGGACAAGGGCGTCGGCCTGTGCCGGCACAGGCGCAAGATCCGACAGCCAAGGGCTGTCGAGCCGCAAGGCGTGGTCTGGATGGAATTGAGAGGGGAAGGAGATTGGGCCAAATGGACCACAGGACTTCGGGAGACCCAGCCCGTCATCAAGATTCCCAACTAAACTCGCCAGTACGTGATCCAGTCTGCGGCATGACTGTTGACCCGGCGACCAGCCCGCTCAGAGAATCATTGGACGGGCAGACCTACTATTTTTGCAGCCAACACTGTTTGGAGAAGTTTCGGAGCGAGCCGGCAGCCTACGTCAGCCCGTCACCTGCACCGTCGCACTCGGTGGCGATCACCGGTGAGTATACCTGTCCGATGCATCCCGAGATCCGGAAGCTTGGGCCAAGCTCGTGTCCGAAGTGCGGCATGGCGTTAGAACCGGTTGCGCCTCCGGCGGGTCGTACCGAGTACGTCTGCCCCATGCACCCTGACATAGTCCGCAGCGAACCCGGAAGCTGTCCGGTTTGCGGCATGGCGCTGGAACCCAGAGCGGTTTCGACCGCCGAGGAGCAGAATCCTGAACTCGCCTATATGAGACGGCGGTTCTGGGTAAGCTTGGCTCTGACGGTTCCGGTACTGATCTCCGCTATGGGAGAGATGATCCCCGGGCAGCCGCTGCAACAACTGACCGCGAAGAGGACCTGGACGTGGATCGAATTCATTCTCAGCACTCCAGTGATCCTGTGGAGTGGCTGGCCATTCTTCGTGCGTGGCTGGCAATCGATCGTCAATCGTAGCCTGAACATGTTTACGCTCATTGGCCTGGGCGTGTCGGTCGCCTTTGCGTACAGTCTCGTTGCGACGATCGCTCCCGGAGTGTTCCCTGCCGCCTTCCGCGACGATGGCGGCAACGTGGCAGTCTACTACGAGGCTGCCGCCGTCATCGTAACGTTGGTACTTCTGGGGCAGGTCCTGGAACTAAAGGCTCGCAGCCAGACCGGGGCGGCTATCAAAGCCCTTCTCGGCCTCGCGCCAAAGACTGCACGCCTGGTCGGCGAAGACGGTTCGGAGGCAGATGTCCTGCTGGAGCACGTGCAGGTCGGAGCGCGCCTCCGAGTCCGGCCAGGGGAGAAGGTGCCGGTGGACGGGGTGGTAATCGAGGGGACGAGCAGCGTGGACGAGTCTATGCTCACCGGCGAGCCGCTTCCAGTGGAAAAGGGTGCCGGCGACCGAGTGACGGGCGCCACGGTGAATGGGACCGGGACACTGGTAATGCGGGCCGAGCGCGTAGGCTCGGAAACTCTGCTCGCGCAGATCGTGCGAATGGTGTCGGAGGCGCAGCGGAGCAGAGCACCAATTCAGAAGCTGGCTGATCAGGTGGCCGGCTACTTCGTACCCGTCGTGGTGGGTGTCTCGATCTTGACGTTCGTCATTTGGGCTCTGGCCGGACCGCAGCCACGAATGGCACACGCCTTGATCGCAGCGGTGGCGGTGCTGATCATTGCCTGCCCATGTGCGCTCGGTCTCGCCACGCCGATGTCGATCATGGTTGCGGCAGGCAAAGGCGCTACGTTGGGCGTGCTGTTTAAGAACGCCGAGGCCATCGAGTTCATGCGCAAGGTCGACACCCTGGTGGTGGACAAGACGGGAACACTGACCGAGGGCAAGCCCCAATTGGTGTCGGTGAAAACGGCCCCAGGGTTCGATGAAGCACGACTACTACAACTGGCGGCGAGTCTCGAGCGCGTGAGCGAACACCCGCTTGCAACTGCGATTGTGACCGGAGCGGAAAGGCGCGGTACTTCGCTGCTCGCCGCCGAGCACTTCGAATCGGTCACGGGAAAGGGCGTCAAGGCTGTGGTGGATGGGACCGACGTGCTTCTTGGCAACCGGCGGCTGATGGAAGATTCGGGCGTCGAGCCAGGACTTCTGACTGAGGATGCCGAGTCGATGCGAGCAGACGGACAGACCGTGATGTTTGTTGCTCTGGACGGCAAACTCGCCGGACTGCTCGGCGTTGCGGACCCAATCAAGGCCACTACTCCGTCCGCCATTCGAGAGTTGCACCGGGAGAACATCCGGATCGTCATGGTAACCGGAGATAGCCGGACGACAGCTCAGGTAGTGGCCGGCAAATTAGGGATCGATAACGTGGTGGCTGAGGTGTTGCCTGAGGATAAGAGCATTGCCATCCAACGGCTCCAGGAAGAAGGCCGCTTCGTCGCAATGGCGGGTGACGGCATCAACGATGCGCCGGCACTGGCAAAGGCCCATGTCGGTATCGCCATGGGCACGGGTACTGACGTGGCGATGGAAAGCGCCGGGGTGACCCTCGTCAAGGGTGACCTTGCAGGCATCGTGCGGGCACTCAGGCTGAGCCGCGCGACGATGCGGAACATCAGGCAGAATCTGTTCTTCGCATTCGCGTATAACGCGCTCGGCGTGCCTATCGCGGCGGGCGTGCTCTACCCCTTTTTCGGAGTGCTACTGAGCCCGATGATCGCTGCAGCCGCGATGAGCTTCAGTTCGGTCTCCGTCGTCGGGAACGCCCTCCGCCTCCGTCGAGTAGAGGTGTGAGTGCCCGTGGCTGCGGGCGAGACCTATCGCAGGTACTGAGTGGCAAAGTCAGAAAACTTGACGACTTGCCCCCCGTGTTCCCCCGCGAAAGCCACCGCTGACTTTCGATCTTGGAAGGCCAGCACGCTGGGAGAGCAGCGGTCAAATCGAGATTCGAGGGGTTGGCTGTCCTCTCCAACCGCGGGGCGATGCTGGAGGCAAGGGTTCACATCGCTATTCCGGACCAGGAAGCTGCTCTCCGGCTTCAGGGTCGTGTTGCTGAGATAGTCCGTAAGTTCGACCACTTGCACCTGCTTGCCGGACTGCTGATGCTCAGACAACGCGCACGCCGGACAGCAGTAATTTGCCCGTTGGCCGTCCAGAATGGCGACGGTTTTCATGTGCGAATGGACGGGCCGCGCACAGGCTCTACACGACTGAGCGCTCTTCTCGTTGACGAAGTGCCATGTGGCGTATCCGAGTCCCGCGATGACAAGAATGGCAACGAAGCTCGCGACCACGCTCTTCCGTTGCGTCACAGTCCCCCCCTTGGCCTAATCCTACACCCGAAAGCTGGATTGCAGGGCTAGCCGCCGGCGAGCCCTGTCCAGGTTTCTCCAAACGTTGTCCCTGCGCGTCCAGCTATCGTTGAGAGGCGAAGTCAGCAGCATAGCGAACTCTTTGATGCGCCACCACTTAGCGACATCTGGCCGGTTGGCCCCTCGGGTGCATGAAGCAAAGTGTCAGAGCTCACCAAGTCGCTGAGCGGGCAACAAGGAGAAAGTGAATGAAACACGCAATTGTGAACTGGAAACGAGCTGTCGTCTCAACGATGGTTCTGGCTGCACTGATTGTCGTCCCGGCTCCTCAGGCGTCCGCCGTGGAAATGAAGGGGATGTTGAAGTCCAAGGAGGTCAAGGCGCTTGTGGCAAACGCCAAGACTCCGGCGGATCACATGAAACTGGCCCGTCATTACACAGCGATGGCAGAGAAGCATGAGGCCGAGGCGAAGGAGCATGAGGCTCTCGCCGTGGAGTACGCTCGGAACCCTCGACTCGGTTCGACGAAGACCCCGATGTCCCCGAACAGCGCTGAGCACTGCAAGTACTTCGCCGAACACTGCCGCAAGGCGGCCAATGAAATGCGCGCGATGGCCGCCGAACATGAGGAGATGGCTAAGAACCTGGAGAAGTAAGGATAAGGGTGAGGGGCGAGGTTCAAACTCGCCCCTGGCTGCGGCTAACTCAGCGTGGTCGCGCGGCCGCCCTCATGGGTTGAATACAGCAGGATGTACCCGAGAGGCGTGCCGCCTGGCGTTTTGATCTTGATAATGCCAGACCGACCGGACGGGTTGTTGGCGGAGCCGCAGGCGAGGATGAGCTCGCCGTTGGCGGTTAGTTCGAGGAGCGTGCTGTCGGCGAGGCTTGAGGCGGGGCCTTGGATATTGGGGGGTGAAGTGGCGTTGTCCGAGGCGGCGATCAATGTGGAGGCCGTAAGCGAGGTGTCAGACAACGCCTGCCGGCACGCGCCATGGCCTTGAGAATCTCGAAGCCAAACTGGTGCGTACCTTTGTCGAACTGGGCTTCCGACGAGTGGTCGATACCGTTGGTGACATAGAGGCGACCACGCTGCAGCGGACTCCGCGCGCGGCGCTAAAGGCGAACAATGACGCTGCCTGCATCTCCACCGCAAGGATGCCATCTCTCGCGTACCGGGCCAATTGCACGGCGGTCTCCCGGTACGGCGCATCCGTCGTCCAGACTGGACCGGTAACAACCGGCAACCCGTCCAGCGGAAAGTGAGGACCAGCGCCGCGGAAATCGCGTACGATCACCTGATCGTGGCGCTGGGCGCCGATCTGGCGCCCGAGGCCATCCCGGGATTGACCGATGCGTCGCAGACGTTCTTCACCTTCGAGGGCGCCACACGACTACGAGACACGCTCAAGGGTTTTTCGGGCGGACGGATTGCCGTCGTGGTGTCAGCCATGCCGTACAAGTGCCCTGGTGCGCCTCACGAGGGGGCCATGCTGATCGCCGATTGTTTCCGCCGGCGGGGCTTGTCTTCAGAACTAAAGATCGACTTGTATACACCGGAGTCGCAGCCGATGCCGGTGGCTTGCCCGCAGCTTGGCGAAGCCGTTCGAGGAATGCTCCACGCAAAGGGGATCGACTTCCACTCGCTGCATGAGCTCACCTCCGTAGACCCGAGCGCCCGGGAAATGAGCTTCGACAACGGCGTGCGCGTTGGATACGACTTGCAGGTCGCGGTGCCTCCGCACCGCGCGCCCAGAGCCGTCGTGGAGGCTGGCCTCACCAACCAGGCTGGATGGGTTCCAGTCAATCCGCAGACATTGCGGACGAGTCAGGACGGCGTCTATGCAATCGGCGACGTGACAGCGATTCCGATTCCGGGGCGATGGAAGCCGGATGTGCCGCTGATGCTACCCAAGGCCGGCGTGTTCGCTCACGCGCAGGCCGAAGTGGTCGCGCAACGGATCGTCGCCGAGGTAACCGGGCGTTCGTGCGAAGCGGCGTTTTGCGGAGACGGCTACTGCATGCTGGAGGCCGGCGAGGATCTGGCCGGGTTTGCGTTTGGCAACTTCTTCGCAGAACCAGCGCCAAACGTGCAACTGAGACAGATCGGGAAGGCCTGGCACTTGGGCAAGGTGCTTTTCGAAAAATGGTGGCTGGCGCCGGTCGGGTTGCGGCGGTCGGCGATTGGCTGGGCCATGAAAGCAGGCGGAAGACACTTCGGCAGCCCGCTCAACCTGTAGCTTGCGATTGAAAGGACTATTCAGGAAGCCATGAAACTCGGACTGATCATTACTCAAACCGAACCGGAGATGGTGTACAACGCGATGCGGCTCGCGCTCTACAGTCTGAAGCAGGGCGACCAGGTCCGGATCTTCCTTTCAGGCAAAGGTGTCGAAATTGACTCCATCGAAGACCCAACCTTCGACGTGAAGGAAGAGGCACAGAAAGTGCTGGATGCCGGAGGCGAGTTCCTCGCATGCGGGACGTGCCTGAAACTTCGCAACTCCGGAGGATCGGAGATCTGCCCGCTGTCAACATTGAAGGATCATTACGAAGTCGTGCGCGACTCAGACAAACTGGTGACCGTCTGATCCGGCCAGTGACGGCCGCAGAGGATCACCGCGCCGGCGATAGACGAAGGAGACCTGATGATGCGAAACCCACGTGCCTACTTGGTTCTGGCGGCGCTGCTGATAGCCGTTCCGTTCCAGGCATGCAGGACGGCTTCCACCCAAGTTTCGGGTGGCAAGGCCTCGATGAAGCTCGGGATCGTGATGACGACCACCGATCCGGAAACTGTTTTCAATGCCTTCCGGCTGGCCAACTACTCCGTTGAGAACGGAGATAAGGTTTCAGTCTTTCTCCTCGGGGAGAGGCGTAGAACTCGACCAGATCCACGATCAGAAGTTCGACGTGCAGGGAATCGCCAAGACCTTCCTCGGAAAGGGTGGCAAGGTCATGGCCTGTGGAACTTGTCTCAAGCTGCGCAATTCGGGAGGTTCGGAACTGTGCCCACGTTCGACCCTGAAGGACCTTCATGAGCTGGTTCGGGATTCCGATCGAGTTGTCACGTTCTAAACTGCCGGACGTGGTAATTCATGTCCGCTGGCGCAGTTCACGACTTGGCTCGTTGACCGGCAGTTCGGTGCGCATTCATCGTCGCGAACGGAACCAAGCTTTGATTGGGTCGCAACGTGAGTGCCCTCCCGCCGATTGCTCTCTGAAGTAGTCCCGGAGGCAGCGAAGCAGAAGCGGAGCCTCTCACACCCAATATGCCGCGATCTCGCTTGGTCTGTCTGGAAGTTCCCGGTAACCTGACGCCAAGTGCCCTCCATCGATCCGTCCCGTGTGCCAACGACAGAAGGTCTGCGCGAAGTGAGGACTGGCGAGCTTCCTCCTTTTGTGCGGAGGTTTGTGCGGAGCGGTGATCGATGCTTCAAGCTTGGCGAGAGTCACGATGCACCACTTCTCGTCCGCTCGGACGAGCGCCGGAGAGGCGACCTTCTTCACGCGCGGTTGCTCCTGGTCAATCGTCCAAAGCGAGGTGCCGGGAGTGCTCCGTGGTTCGTCCGGGCACACCTGAATGATGGCTCGGCTCTGCGAAGCATCGTTATCGAGGGAGAAGCGGTAGCCCGCTACTTCTACAGGTCCCAGGCAGGGCGGAGCGAAACGCTGTACTCAACCCTCGGAGTCAACTCCGACTGCTCCCCTTCCAGCCTTCGGTTTGCCTGGCGAATGCGCGCTGCCGAAACAACGGTTGCTGAGGATGAGGCCCTCAGGCGAGGCTGCGAGAGAGCGTTCAACATTCTTGCGCATCACGATCTGCGTGCTTGCTACGACTCCTTCCTCGCCGACGACATGGCCATGCTGCCGTTTCCCTATGGCGGCGAGGGGGACATCCTGGTAGCCGGTGATCTGTCGAAAGACGGATCTACGTTCTTTGCGAAAGCGATCCTCTCCTACAAGCCCACCACCAGTCGCAAAAGGCTGAAGATCCGGCTCCGCTCGTTCGAATTCTTGCCGGACCGGCTAGGGTTCCTCGATCCCCGTCGAAAGCTGGAGGTTTGGCTCGATTCGGGTTTGCTGAACGGCTTCCGGTGGGACACTTCGTGGAACAACTGGAAGCACTGGTTGCGTTCCGTCGTTGAGGTGGATGCGACGCTCGTCAGCTCGGCCCAATACCGGTTCGTCAAAGGGGAATGGATGGTTCGTTCCTGGCGGACGGCGTTACCGTCTCGACTATCGCTGAGCCTACCAGACAACCTGGAAGCCGACGTTGAGCGCGCTCGCTGTATCCACGGGTTGTTGGGCCGGTACTCGGACTTGGCCAACCGAGTCCGGGAGCAGGCGCCGCGGCAACCGCTTGACGCGTCTGATGTCCAGTCATGGCTGGACCGGCTAGGTGCGCCTTCGGAGTTGCGGCCAGAGTACCTCTGCTGGAAGTCGGACTTCGAAGAATATTACTTCGCTCAACTCCGAAAGCGGGCTGTGGCGTGGTTCCTCTTTCGCGAGGAGTTCTTGTTCGTGCTGCCGGGCGCCATCATCTCCGAGATTCCTATGCCCGGCCATGCGACCTACGTGTTCGCCTTACCCAGTGACCGGGAGACCTTCCTCCGCCTCTACGAGCGAACTTCCCGCAATGAGATCCGGCAGAACGCCGGCAATGTGGCTTCCGAACTCGGTTTCGTGGGTCGAGTGGTCCGTGGCAGAAAGAGGAAGAGATGGCTCGCCGAGGTACTCAAACTGGCTGGCGAGCAGGTGAACTATCTCGACGCTGTCGAGGACTGAAAGGAGAGGCAACCCGATGCCCGTAATGCTGATCCCGCTCTCGGAAGAAATGAAGGAGACGATCCTGGACGAACATCCGCAAGGCCTTTGGGTCGTGTTGGAAGAGGAATCTCGACAGGGCCACGTTCACGACGACGTGCCACTGGTGGGACATCCCACGACCGTTGAGCTTCAAGCCCCGATTCGCCGCTTTGCGCCCCGATGACGCATTCTTCGCCACAGGGCTGGGCTCACGGGAACCGGAACGGCCCGCGGCGCCGCCACGCTCACAAATCCGCCGTGGTGCTCAATGCGCCCGTGTCGAAACAATCGGGTCAATAGAGCAAGAGCTTGTGTTGCCAGCACCTGATTGACGAAGGGCTCCTGCCGTTCCAATGCCTCGACCGCACTACAGCTTGGCTCAGTTTCGTCCTCCAAGTCGGTATTCACGATCTCCGGGAATAATTCAGCGGCCGTTCGGAGGCGGTTCGCGGAACGGCGATTGCGGCCGTTCAGTGGCTGGCCAAGCACGAACTGACCACCGTCGGCTGTGTTACCAAGATCGAGCCAGTAACTGACCCGGCTCCGCAGCCCTTCCACTTTCTTGCTGATCAGCCGTCGCGCCGCGCGCGTATCGACACACCCGACGACGATGTCCACGTTGCCCAGGTCAGTGGTGTTCGCGAGATGCTCAGGGACGGCAGTCCAATGCACACCCCAGAACAGGTTCAGGCGACTCACCGTCACGACGGCTTTGTTGATGCCGATCTCCGATGCGCAAAACGGCTGGCGGACGGTGTTCGTTGGCGAGATAGCGTCCCCGTCCATGATGGATACGGCCAGTCCGCCGGGATGACCGGAGACGATCATCGATTGGTGCAGATAGGGCAACCCCGCCGCGATCGCGCTTCCGGAACCGCCGCAACCGACGACCAACACGCGGACGGGCCGGTGGAGGAGATCTTGGCTCAGTTCGTGCATGACACCCCCTCTCACCGATTGCGCTGGATGAACTGCGCAAGCGTCTCGCCTGCTGGCTGGAGCGATTCTGTCGGGAAACGTTGGTGTCCCCCTTTAAGGGCTTCCAGTGTTTGGAAGTAGCCCCGCTTTGCGGCCAGGAGTTTCTTTACCCCTGTCTGGTGCGTGAACTCGCTCTGAAAGAACGCCTGTTCCCAAGCGCCGAGCGAAGCAACGCCGCCGGCTTCCGGCGCGCGCATGCTCCCCTGGCAGACGACGCCGGAGTCCCCGTCGGTGTTCCAGTACGGCGCGATCATCAACGGTGTGTCCTCGCTCGGCCGCTGGTTCTCCCGCAGAGCGCGGACCGACAACTCGGCCCCCGCAACTTTCCAGACCAATGGGGGCTGGGAGAACATCTCCCCACTCAGGCCCGTCGGGGCCTCACTGTTGGGCCGAAAGTACATTCGCCTCACGGCGCGTGGAGTCCACCACACCGACAGGTCGCCAGTCCAGGCCAGCACACTCGCCGGAAGCACCTCGGCCGGAGCGTCCGTACAGAGGCCCTGAGCCAGCCTCCGGATGAACTCGGTTGTCAGATCACGCGCTTCGCCGAGAGCCACGCCGCCGTGGGGCGATGGTTTCGCTTCATGCCAGGTTACGAAGGCACGCCCGCGCCCTTCGTAGAAGAGCAGAGCACCCTTGAGAGTGAGCGGCTCGCTGCTACCGATCGCAACATAGGGTTTCATGGTGCCTCCGTCATTCGTTGCCGCCGCGCCGGTTCCCGGGCATCAGCGAAATCAACTCCGAGGCCAGCGTCAAGGTTCGACAGAGGGTCGCTAGACAATCAAACGCTGAGGCGACGCTGGCAACGCGTTTCCCCTCAAATGGAATGATGAGATTGGGTTCAGGCGTCACCTCAAGCATTCTCTGCGCCTCCTCATCGAAGGCTCCCTCAATCGCGTCTCGCTCTTCGAAGACGGCCACCAACGCTGGCACGGGCTCCCCGCAGTCCATGAGGCTCTCACGCTGCTCGTCTGAGACAAGCGGCCGCTCAGCGCTTCGAGATGCGCGCTCCAATTCTTGGGCTTTCCGCACCAGAGCTTGCACCTGCCGGCTACGGCAACCGTCGAGGACCGGCTCCAGCGCCCGAGATCCGAGCGGTCGCCGGCGGGCACTCTCCGGAACGTCTGCGTCCACGTTGGGAAGTTCCATCTGCTCCGCTTCTGGATCTCCTTCGTACCACTCGCGGATGCGGTCCAATCGATCGAGGGCATCCCGGTAGTCGTACACCCGAATCCAACGGTTCAACGCACCAAGAAACAGATGAAGGAACGTGGCGGACAAACGGGGGTGCACCTGGTCCAGTAAGCCGAGAGTTGCACCCAGAACGACATACCCGGCCGAGTCCGGCTCGATTGTCAGGAACACTGTCGCGAGGTTCTCCTCGCAAGGCTCCGAACGATACGAGAAGCGATCCAGAGAGGTCGACAACACCACATCGGCGAAGAACTGCTGACGGATCTGCTCGCGGCCGTTCGAATCGAGCCAGCGCTCCAGACCTTGATGGAGGAATGTCAGGGGATCGCCCTGCGACGACCCCCAGTCCTCGCCAGAGAGAACGCCCGCCTCCATCAGATTCAGTGCCAACTGCGCCGCCGCCCGCTCTCCCTGGATGATTCGGTACTCTGCCGGAACAGGTTTTCGGTCGACGAACTCTAGCTTTGGAATTGTGAAACCCGCCCCGGGCGGCATCAGAGCGGATGGAGCCAACCGGGCGGAGCGGCGAGGCGTGCTCGCCGCCGGTCGCTCAGTGACGCGTGGAGTGCGGCGTGCAGCAGGGAGGATGCGATTTGCCAGTCGGGGCATGCGACGAACCTCGCTAAGGCTGGATTCAGCGACGTCTGTTGACCTTCGGCGAGTTGCAGAAGATCTCGGCGCGCGTCTCGCGCCGCGAAGAACTGATGGAGCCTTTCAGGCGCAGCTCGCTTCGACCGGCGCATGGGTTACCCCTTACTACCTATTGCGCGCTCGAAGGTGTAGCGCATCTTGTCGCCGACGGCTTCCGGGCCGTTGACGACGGCGGTCGCCAACTCTGGATACTGTGCCGCGTACAGCGCTTTGACTTCATCAACCGGCATGTTTGGGTTGGGATCCGGGAGTCGAATCCCGTGGAACTGGAACAGCCGGGTCATCTTGGTGATCGTAAGGGGCATGTTTCGTTAGTCTCCTTCCTTGTTGGCGTCGGAGGCTGGAGCGTCGAAGAGGCTGAGCGTCTGTGCCGCAGGCGGTTCGGGCTTCACTTCCGCCTCTGCTGGCTTGGTGACCGGATCGGCCTTCTTGCCGCCGTTGCCGACCGTCTTCTGCTTCTTCTTGGCTTCTTCGCGGGCAACCCGCTCGGCCTCTGCAAGTTCCCTCTCGACGGCCGAGAGATTCGAATAAAGCCCGACCTGGGCGACCACAAATGAGGCTACCTGGGCAACGAGTTCGTTATCGAGTTCGGTGGCGGTACCGCACGCCGATAACGGCGTAGTCAGCGCCTGGTTCTCGCCTTCCTTAACCTGGCGCGGGCAGATGTTGACCTGCAAACGGTCGCCTTCCTCGAGCTTCGAGATCGTGATGAGCACTGCCCGTTGAGCCAGCAAGGGCAGCAATTGCGTAAACAAACCGGGTGCTTGAGTTGTGTCAGTCATGGATTCGCTCCTGGTGGGGGGCGACAGAGCGCCCCCAACTTAAGGTCAGAACGGAACCTCATGCGAGTTGCTCTCGCTCGGGGAAGCGGGTTCTCCTGGCCGCGCTGGCGCCGCGGCATCCTCCCGGCGAGCTGCCCCTAGGAATGTGACTTTCTCGGCGACGACCTGCATCACCTGGTGCTTCGTTCCCTCGCGATCCTCGTACTCGCGAGTCTGGACATGGCCGACGACCGCCACCAACCGCCCCTTTTCGAGGAAGTTGGCGCAGTTTTCCGACAGGCCGTTGAACGCAACCACGGGAAACCACGTCACCCGCTCACGTTTCTCACCGTTGTTCTTCCACTGTTCGTTGACGGCGACCGAGAACCGGCAGTACGGCTGGTTGTTCTGGCCGTAGTTGAGTTCTGGGGCGGCGCCGACGTTGCCGACAATCGTGATCTGGTTGACTCCGCTCATCATGTCATTGCTCCTTTGTTCAGAAATGGCCGGGAAGGCCCGGCCCTGTGGGTTGTTGGAAACGCCGGTGGGCTAGCAGCCGGCGCAGGAACGGTCGGAGTGCTCGCTGAGTTCAGCGATCGCGCTACGTGCCGCCGCGACGTGCGACAGCAGGCCCACGACGGCTACCCTCTTTTCAGCCGACAGTGTTCGGGAAAGGACCTCTTCGAGCGTCCCCTCAAAGCCTTCCGCGAGTGCGACCACGAACCCGGCGCTCATGCATCCTCCTCGTCGAACCGGAACTTCCGGCTGCCGGACTTGGTGAGCATGGTGTCGAGTTGGGAAGCCAGACCCTCCATGCCTGCCTGTACCCGAGTGCGGAGTTCGCCAGTCGAGCGCAGGTCGTCGGCCTCGACACCCTGGAGCAGAGTCCGGGCCTCGTTCACGAGCGACTGAAGCTCCGCGTCATCGGTGACGTTGCGGAACTCGAAATTGGCTAGGAACTCGACCAAGTTCGAGACGGTCGTTTCCTTGAAACGCACGGGCTTCCCGTCGGCGCCCACCTTCAGCCGCTCCGCCATGTGCTGAACGAGTTTCGCCATCGTCTCGCGCAGTACCTGCTGGATTTCCGACGACGCTTCGGCCATGCGTTGCGCCGCCTTCTCGCGTTCCTGTTGCCAGACTTCCTGGGAGATGCCCTTGAGCTGATCGGGAACGCCGAAGCTGACGTACTGCCACGAGAAGCCGAACTCGCGCTCGACGTCGCTCGCCGGCGGGTAGTCGGCCGGATTGTAGAGACCCCGCAAGCGCTTCGCCGCATCCTGACACAGGTCCGGGTAGGCCGCGAGGAACGCCTTGACCAGTTCTTGCCGCTGTTCGGCGAACTGGCGCAGCTTCTGCTCGACGGCTTCGATGGCGGCGATCGGCAGCAGGTGGATTCCCACCTCGAACGGCAGGCAGATGTTGTAGAGAAACCGCCGGATCTCGCCGTCGAACCGGCCAATCGCCTTCAGTTCGGCGGAATCGAGTAGGTGCTTCGAGACGCGCAGAAGGTCTTTGTCGGCATCGGCCTCAATTTGGGAAGTGGAAACCTTCCGGGTATTGCCCATCGTCGACAGGCGGACCTTGATGCAGACGGTCTTCCGGGCGAGATCGACGCCGGGATCGTGGATGGGTACGGCCGGGGTCGGAGCCGGCGGGTCTCCGCCCGCGCTGTTGCCTGTCGGCATAACGGGGACCGGTAGGGTGAGCACCGCGCCGGCAGACGCAAAGAGACTGCCTTGTGTGGCCATAGAAGACTCCTGGTTGAAAGTGAGACGGGGATGGCTAGCCAAGAACTGGTGAGCCGAGAACGGGGAAGCCGGTGATCTGAGTCAGACCGGTATGGTCGATGTGGACTTCCACTGATTGGGCCGCGAAGTCATCCATTGAGTAGCGGGCAGTGTACAGACGAAGCACCTGGTTGGTTGACGAGACCAGCGGATAGTGACTGCGCCGCCTTGCGTTGTAGCGACCGAGGACGGCGAAGTCCAGGTGGGCTTGAACGGCGCGCCACAGGCTCTCAGGGAGTTCCCGTTCCGTGTAGCCCGAAAACAGCCCGGCGGTCGTTTCGGGGTGCCCCTCTCTCAGTCTTCGGAGCAACTCAAGAACCGGGGGAGCCTGCTCCATCGGTTCGCCACCGCTGATTGTGAGCCCTTCTATCCGGTGCTCGCGGCTTACCTTCGCGAACCATTCGAGGATCTCCGAAACGTGGTGGAGCCGGGAGCCCCGAAGCGGATCGTGCGTATCCGGGTTCCAGCAACCCGGGCAACCCAGTGAACACCCCTGGACCCAGATCACCGCTCGCGCACCGGGGCCGTTCACCGTGCTGCATTCCATTAAAGCGTGAACGCGTAGCTGCATCGGGGTTCACCCCCTCGTCGAGTTGTGAACCACGCGGTTTTCGGTGGCGGGAACGTGATATTCGCGCTTCTTGCGGTCAACGATGAGCGTGTCCTTGCCGCGTAGCGCTTCGGCGACATCGCCGCAGCCTTTGCCGTGAAAGCCGTTGAGGTCGACGGAACTGTTGCCCTGTTCGTCGATCTCGACGGTGATGGTCTTCTCGCCCATAGTCAACCTCCTCAGCGGACCGCGAACCGCAGTTGCACCTTTTTGCCGGCAGGCGTCTCAACCACCTGCCGCCCCAGGAACCGGTAGCCCTTCGACTTGGCGACCGCCATCGTCTGGCGCTCCTTGTACGTCTGGGCGACGCGCCCCAGCCAGGCGTCATCGAACCCGATGCCGCGGTCGTACTCGCTGATGAGCGCGCGGTATACGCCGTTTGCGTCGCGGGCGAAGCCGATGTCGTTGCTCGCCGAGTCAAGTTGCCGACGGCGAATGACGACCTGCGCCCTCTCGGGCCGCTCGTCGCCGAGGTAGCCATAGAGACTCAATCCATCGCCTGAGACTTCCGGGTTGTAGCCAAGATCACGGAGCGCCTCGATAAGGAAGCGTTCATCGGAGAAAACCGTACGTAGTTCTTCATACTTACTCATGGCGATCCTCCATCAGTCACCGATCTCCCGGAAGGAACGCCTCCCAGATCCAACCGACAGGGACTCGCGTTCGGCTGAGTACACACCCGGCTGGGACGCACTCAGGAATCTCCCGGAGGCCTGCCGCCGCAGCGCGTCGATCTGGTCCGCTGCCGAGCGCGAAACGGGCACGACGTACGCAGCCGACTCCCGCAGCGAGAGTTTCAGCCGCCACGCCTTCCGGCAGCACTCCTTGATCTCGGCGCCGGTCCAGCCATCGTCGTCCGGGCGCTCGCCGGTCAACTGCCAGCGATGTTCGTAGATGTTCCAGATTGCCTCACGCTCCTCGGCTGTCGGCAGGTCAAAGAAGAACGTGCCCAGTGTGAAACGCCTGCGGAGTTCCGATGGCAGGCTCGTGATGGAATTGCACGTGGCGATCCAGAGGCTCCGGCCTTGAGAGATGGCATCGACCACTTGAAGCGCCGCCCGCAACCGTTCGCCAGAGCCGCCGACCAGCGAACTCTGCATGGCTGCCAGGTCAAACGCCACCGTTGGAATTCCTGCCGTCGCTCCCGCGGCCTTCGCCACGGCGGACTTCGCCGCGCCGGGCGGCCCGATGAAGATCACGCCGTCCGCGCCGCGGTCCTGCATCCAACTGAGCATCGTGCCGGTCATTTCGGTCTTGACGCCCGAAGTGTCCGTTCCACTGCCGGCGAACGCCTTCTCGATCTCGTCCACGAAGACGATCACGCGCGGCGCCTCCTCGCCGTGGATCACGGCGTCGAGGAAGCGTTTGATGTTTTCGCAGCCACCGATCTGATCGAACGTCTCGCCGCCCCGCCAGATGGTCAGACCTGGTGTCTGCTCCACCGCTTGGCGCTTGCGATCCCAGAGCCGGCCGAAGTCCAGGCCGCTTTTCGAAAGCGACATGGCCAGCACCTGTTCCGCTGGGAACGCCGCCAGGCCCACTAGCGCATCGACCGCCTTCTCGACGGTCTCCTCGGTGGGGGCCGGAAGTTCGGCCGCTTCGAAGGTCTCGCGCACGAGGCCGGCGAGTTCATCCGCCGAGGGCAGAGGCTCGTCGATGACCATGACGTCGCTCTGCAGTTCCTGCGGCAACGCGGCGCCGGGTGTCGAGATCAGCACGAGCATCTGGCCGTTTGCCTTGAAAACCTCGCGCAGATTCCAGATGCCCTGCAGGACGTCCACCTGCTCCCAGATCCGTTGCGGGTTCAGGAAGAAGAGAACAGCGTCCCTGGTGATCTTCTGCGCCGCCGCCAGGGCGTCTGCGGGGCCGAGGGGTCCAGCGTTCTCCCCGACCAGCCTGCCTGCCGCTGCCTTACCAGGCTCGTTGCGACCCGTTAGCCCATTGAGAATGTCCCAGACCACTACTGGGATCTCGCTCTTGCCGTTCAGGCTGGCCATCACTTGTGCAATGGCGCTGGCCGGGTCCGCTGTACGAACGGCAACGAGAGGGGTGCCCGCCCGGCGGGCCGCTTTGAACACACTACGGAACTCCTCGGTGGAACAAGACATGCGGGGAACTCCTCGAATGGAAAGTCGAATCAGACAAAGACGGCGGCCAGGTAGATGACCGTGTTAAAGACGATGTGGGCGATTACCGGGGGTACCGTTGAGCCGGAATCGAGCCGCAACCAGCCGTAGAGCATGCCCGTGCCGAAGATGGCTAAGAGTTGTGGCCCGGTGATCCCCGACTTCGCCGCGTGCGCCAGGGCGAAGAGCACCGCGACGACGAACACGGTTGCAGCACCAGAGCGAACCTTCAGACGAGCTAGTAGCGGCCCGATCACCCAGAAGAGGTAACCACGAAAGATCAGCTCCTCCGCCAGGGGCCCGAGCGTGATCGCCATCCAGACGTCCGTGAACATCGGATTGGCGCTCTTGTCATAGCCACCGAACAGCCACGCGATCAGGATGCCAGCTCCGGCGCCAGCGGCAGCCGCCCGGACCATGGAACGCCGGCTCACGGGAACCCAATGGACGCACTCGAAGCCGTGAGAGGTCAGTTTCCCCCTGACACTCCACATCAGCCAGAGCAACCCGAGTGTGAAGGCGATTCCTGCGAATTGCATCGGCAAAGCCGCTCCCCCGAATTGTCAGCTGACCAATCCGTCGGAGCGAACGAGTTGCCCTATCTGATCCGGATGTGATGGCCCTTCACGAGCCGGGCGCCGTCGACTTCACTGCCGTTGACGATAGCGGCCCGGATCGCGCTGCCGTTGACCTGCCACCCGTCCTCGGCGAGTTGCGCCTCCAGCCGGTGCCGCAGATCTCCCGCGGGCAGCTGGTAGATCAGCTCCTGCAATTCGGTCTTGGTGAAGCCGATGGATCGCTCGAAGAAGCACTCGCCGATCTTGAGCGGATCGTCCACGACCAGCGAGGCCGCCGAGTTCGGCTGAAGCCCGATTGCCGCGCGGTCTCCTTCGAGCTTCTTAAGCCCTCTGGACAGCATGAAGTGCAGCAACATGTTCTTGAGGCGGCTGACACGACCTTCCGCCGACTTCCTCCGCGCGGAGAGCCGCTCCGCTTCGGCGCCGCAGATCGAGGCGATCGACTCCTGCCAGCGCAGGTAGCCGGCGATGCGGTCCACCTTCGTGTGGAAAGCCTCGATGTACTCGTTGATCTCCTCGATGAGTTCCGAGGGAGGCTCCAGTCCATCGGCGGCTACATCTGCGACCTGGTCCATCAGTTCGACGAGCCGCGCGTCGATGTCGAAAAGCGAGCGAGGGTCGCGAACGGTTGATTGCTCAGGCATGAGTCACCTCCGCGGTGGTTTCAGAACAGTGAGAGTTGGACTGCAGGTTCCATCGCGGGCGTCGGCATCGGCATTTCGGGCTCCGGCGTTGAGCCGAGGTCAATGAGTGGCTCAATCACTGGCGTCGTGGCTTTTTCCTGTGTTGCCTGTTGCTGGAGAGATCGCCAAACCTCCGCCGCAGCCTCTCCCACCCCTTGCCGGGTGACCAGTTCGCGCGCCATCGCCGTGAGGACATCGTCGTCCTCGTCGATCGCTTGCAGTCCTTCGGCTTGGAGCTTGCCCTCCATGGCGAGCGACACGAGTAGCTTCTTGCCCATCAGACGCAAACAGCTTTCCTGGGCCGTGCCCGCGTACGTCAGGAAGCCAACCCGCACAGGCTGCTTCTGTCCGATGCGCCAACTGCGTCGGCTGGCCTGGCGCAGAACGTAGGTCGAATAGCCCGTTTCGTAGAACAGGATTGTAGGGAATTCCAGGAGATCGAGGCCGGTCTGAACCAGCTTCGGATGACAGATGCAGACCTGCATCCCGTTTCGCAGGCGCCGCTCGTACCAGGCCTCGCGTTGTTCTGGCGGAGTGTCCGCAGTCAGGACTTCAGCGCGAATTCCCGCTTCCTGCAGAATGCTCTGCAGCCGTCGAGTGACATCCCTCTTCTGCGTGTACACGGCATAGACCTGTACCCTGCGCCCGTTCGCCAGTTCCCGTTGCACCTGTTCGAGCAGGCGTCGCTCCTTGGCGTAGTGAGTGGTCTCATCCAGATCGGGCGGATCCGCGATCACGAAACGCTCTCGTTCCCCGGACTCAGGATTGAGCGCATAGCCGTACAAGGTGCCAAGGCCGAACGGACGGTCCGGATAGAGCAGCAGAGCATTCATTGCGGTGCTGATCACTGAGGCGTTTCCGTGGTGCTCCCGAAGGGCCTCCCGAATGTCGGACTCGAGATCCGAGTACGCCTTCTTGAGATCCGCGTCCATCTCGACGGAGATCACCTCTTCCGCGTAGCTGGGCAGCGCGTCCGAAATGTCTTCGAGAGAGACAAACGCCGCCATGTTCATGAGGTACTTCCCGAACAGCAATGGCGACGCGCCCGGCCTCCGCTTCACAGTCGTGCTCACGCGCGCTTTGGAGCAGGAGTTCTCGGACGCCTCGATCGTCGTGACCTTCTCCAGAACCCCGTAGGCTTCCGCAAATTGCCGCAACCCTCCTTCGCCGTGGTCGAAGCCGTCCTCGCGCATCGCGCGGGCATCAAGCCGGTAGAGGATGTTGAACAACTCATCTGCGTACCCGCCGAGCAGCGTGCCGGTAAGGATCACTGTTTTCCCGCACGCCGCGGCCAGTGTGCCCAAGGCGTTGCCCTGAGCCGTCTCGCCCTTCAGTTCGTGGACCTCGTCGGCGATGCCGTAATCGAAGAAGCCCTTCAGATATCGCCCGATGAATTCGATCGGCGCCATGCGCTGAATCTTATTGTGATCCGCCTGCCACAGGGGGCTGAAGAACGGTCGCCGGTCCCGGTTTGTTTCTGGGATGACCACTTCGGAGTGCTTCACCTTGCGGAAGTCGGCTCGCCGCAGTTGGTCGTCGCTGGTCATTACAGGACGGCCGGTGTCGGGGTTGATGACATTGCCGAGAAACGGTCCGCTGCCCGCCGAGCGGATGACGTGCCGCCAGAAGTAACCGAGCTTCGCCCGCTCTCGCGAAACAATGACGACGCTCGGACCCGGCACCATGGCCTGCCACTTCGCACGCGCGGAGCGGTGACTGCCGGCCAGACGGATCTCGCTCAGCCTTGTTCGAAGCCCTTCGCGCACGATCCTTCCATTCCGCAAGCGGACCTCATTTACGCCGGTGAATCCGTTGGAACCGACGCCGTTCCGGACGCCGTCGATGACGAAGACGCGCACGCCGGGGATCGTGAGGAAGCACTCCCTCGCCCACTTCTCGACCAACTGCGGTGGCACCATCGCCAGCGCCGTGAACGGCCGGCCCTCTGCATGGGCGTGGACGCTGCCGAGCGAGATCAAGGTTTTGCCGGTGCCGCATTCGGCTACGGTCGCGGCGCAGCGGGCCTCGCGCCAGCGCTTGACGATGCCCATGATCGCCAGAGCCTGGGCGGGAAACGGCCGCCGTTTCAGCTGCCGGAGTTCATCCGCGAGTGTGTCTTCCGGGGATTGGAGAGGCGGGAACTGTGCGAGGACTCGGTCACCGAGCGCGCTTCCGTATCGCCGCAAGTAATCGTTGATGGAAGTCATTGGCATGAGGACCTCGTGGGTGGTGCAACTCGTTTGGCGGTGAGGGCGGCACGCTGCAAGCTGAGTCAGCACCATGTCAATGGAAACCTCACCCTCCACCGCATACAAAGCGCTTCTTGCCGACCTGAAGCGACGGATCCAGGAGGCTCAGGTCCGGGCGGGCCTGGCAGTCAACCGGGAACTCGTGCTGCTGTACTGGTCGATCGGCCGCGAGATCCTCGTTCGTCAGGAACGGGAAGGTTGGGGAGCCAAGGTGATCGATTCGCTGGCGCGCGATCTGCACCAGTCGTTTCCCGAGATGAAGGGGCTGTCGCCCCGTAACCTCAAGTACATGAGGGCCTTAGCGGACGCCTGGCCCGACGCGCAAATTGTGCAACAGCTTGTTGCACAAATTCCGTGGGGACACAACGTGCGGCTGCTCGACTATGTGAAGTCGCCCGTGGAGCGTCGTTGGTACGCCGAGCAGACCATCGCGAATGGCTGGAGCCGTAACGTATTGATTCTTCAAATCGAATCCAGGCTCTATGATCGGCAGGGCAAAGCCATCTCGAACTTCCAGTCCGCTCTTCCCCAGCCCCAATCGGACCTGGCACAGCAAATCCTCAAGGATCCTTACAACTTTGACTTCCTCACGCTCGAAAAGGACGCCCGCGAACGCGATATCGAGCGCGGTCTTCTCGACCACTTGCGGCAATTCCTCCTGGAACTCGGTTCGGGCTTTGCCTTTGTCGGAAGCCAGGTGCCGCTGGAGGTCGGCGGCGAGGACTATCGCCTCGACCTGCTCTTCTACCACCTCAAGCTCAGATCGTACATTGTCGCGGAAGTAAAATCGGGTACCTTCCGCCCCGAGTACGCAGGCAAGATGAACTTCTACCTGTCCGCGGTCGATGATCTCCTGCGTCATCCCAACGATCAGCCGAGCATCGGCCTGATCCTCTGCCGGTCCAAGGATGGCATTGTGGTGGAGTACGCACTCCGCGACATCGGGAAGCCGATGGGAATCGCGGAGTTCAGACTAACCGAAAGTCTCCCCGATAGCTTGAAGTCCACGCTGCCCTCCATCGAGGAACTGGAGTCTGAACTCGACGCGCGAACTCAGGATGAGGGGACATCCCACGAACGTTCGTCCGGCACCTGAATGGACCCGCGCTTGAGGCCCTGGCTCAGTACCCGAAGCATCCGCAGTTTCGTCCCTTTCACGACCACCGGCGAGCAGTTCCACCCGAAGATCGGTTCGATCAGGCGGCGGCGATCGAGTTCCATGCGGAACCAGCCCGCCCACTCCGGAAGCACCGGCATGCCAAACCGGACCGACAAGCGATGCAGCACGAACTCTGCCTGTTCATCGAAAAGCACGGTACGCCGGGCGTCGCCGTTCGCGCCGAGAGTCGTTTCCATCAACTCGCGCGACAGAAGGACGGCATGCCGGACAGGCCGCTTCCGCCCGGGGATCTGCAGTGAAGAGCGGTAGATGGCGGGCTTCTCCCCCAAGCTGCCAATGAACTCCTCACCACCCACTGCGATCTGAAACCGGAGCCCTTCGAGCGCCGCGGCAATCGTGGCGCCGATCTCCTGGTCTCCACCGAAGACAGAGACAAGATGGAGTTGAGCTGAAGCGTGCGGCTCGGGCGCCCGCTCAGCAACAACCCGATGCAGGTGAATCGAGACGTTCGTCACCGTGTCCCGCGTCTGGCGCACAAAGGTCAGCTTGCCCATTCGCAGATGTGCGTTCTTCATCGCGGGTGTCTCCGTTCTTGTTTGGTGCGGCCCGTTCAGACAGTAGCTCGATGCGCCCATCCGCATACAGCAGCGTGAGCCGCTGTGAAAAGCGCTCCTTCTCGCGAACGACGGTCGTATCGGGGCGCTCACCCTCTTCCTCGATCCGGTCCACGACCTTGACGCTCTCCCAGTAGGCAACGTGCCGGTCCCCAGCCGATCCGAAGACGCCGTTCAGTAACCCGCTCGTGCAGAGCAAGCCGACGTGCCCCTTGTGCAGCGGGGTCAGTGGCCGCCCGGAGAACTCGGTCTTCGGCGTGTGCGTGATGCGCTGAGCCTGCCGCCACACCGGCGAGTTATCGAGAAGGTCTTCGATGAGATCGAGGGGCAACCCGCGGTATTCCAGTCGCGCCGGCGGCGCGGGAGGGACGGTATACTGCCGGTCCGGTTCATCCGGAAGCTGCGGGATTGCGTCGTACGACCGGGTGAGTTGCTGGAGTTTCCAGTTGCCTTCGTTGACCGCTCGGTCGGTCATCCGCTCCCGCTCCGGGCGTGATCGGCGCACACCGAAGAGCACGACCTGCTTGTAAGTGATCGATTCCGGCGCGGTCAGCCGGTAGACCGCCTTGTCGCGAAACTGAGTTGTGAGCGTGGCATGGCAATCATAGACGCGGTCGGAGGGCACAACAAAGGCGAGTACGCCGCCCGGCTTCAGCCCAATGCCGCATAGTTTTTGGGCGGCCGCTGACACAATATGGCAGAGAGTTGTTTTAACTCGTCTCGGATGGCGGTATCCTGGGTAACGTCGTGACCAACACTCTCTCTCCCTCCTAAGAACTTCGTGGAGGCCTTTGAAAGAGGCGTTCTCTCCCACTTCCAGCAGTTGTTGCCAGCTCATTTCGTGGAGCAGGCCTATGCCGACGCCGGTCTCCGGCATCACAACTCCTTGTACGCACCTGTGGTCGTATTGTGGCTGCTGGTGCTGCAGCGGATCGAGGGAGGGGCTCCCTTGGGAGCGGCTGTTTTGGAAATGCTGCGTGGTCTGCCGACGGAATTCTGGCCTCGCCCCTGCAAACGAATGCGTGACTGGCGACAGCATGGCAAAGCGCCGTCCAGTCATACCGGCGCCTATAATCAGGCTCGGCAGGCACTGCCGCTGGCGGTGGTGCAGAAATGCTGTGACCGTATCTTTCAGGAGCTGATTTCTCAGTTGAAGCCCTCGTCGAGCGGATCGTCGCGGCGAGCCTTTCTGATTGACGGATCGTCAATGAGAATGGCTCATTCGCCCGAATTGTGCCGTCAGTATCCAGCCGGAACAAATCAACATGGCGGAGGGCACTGGCCGGTACTGAAGATTGTGGTGGCTCATGATCTTTACACCGGATTGGCCATGCGTCCGGAGTGGGGACCGATGTATGGGCCCGGTGCAGTGAGTGAGCAACGGCTGTTAGAGTTGGCGATCGAACGCTTGCCGGCTGGAGCGATCGTGATAGGGGATTCCAATTTTGGTGTGTTCTCGGTGGGCTGGGCTGCCGCACAGCGGCAGTATCCGGTACTGGTGAGGCTAACGGTTCCGCGCGCGCAAAGACTGGCCAGGGGCGCACTGCGCGACGGCACCGACCGACCAGTGGTGTGGAAGCCCAGTGCTTATGAACGGACGGCGCATCCTGAGTTGCCCCCGGATGCGGAGCTCGCAGGACGATTGATAGTGCGTCAGATGCAGCCGGGCAATGGCGGCAAGCCGTTTCTACTGGCGTTGTTCACGACCTTGCCTGACGCGCAGAAAGAAATTCTGGAACTGTACAGCCAGCGATGGAAGGTGGAAACGGATTTACGCACGCTGAAGAGCAACTTGAAACTCGACCAATTCACGTGCCTCACTGCGGATATGGTGGCGAAGGAGATCGAGATGGCGATGGCGGCGTACAATCTCGTTCGCGCGGTCATATGCCAGGCGTCGGAGCAGAGCGGAGTTCCACCGCGCGGATACAGCTTTACGCAGGTGCAACGCATCGTGCAAACGTTCGGTCCGCTACTGGAGGCCGCCGAAGACGCGGGTGAGGCGAAGAAGGTCTTCGATCAGATGATGCGTTACATTCAGCAAGCCAAATTGCCGCTTCACCGTAAACGCCCAACATACCCCAGAGCGGTCTGGCAACGGGGCGCCTACTTCCCGAGTCGGCAGAGCAAGAAATGATCCCAATGGACCCGGCACAAAACTATGCGGCATTAGGCTTCAGCCATCGCGCGACGTGCTCGAGGAACAGCCGCTCCATTCGTTTGTTCATGCCTTCGCCGACCTCGAAGTCGTACGGCGGATTCAGATAGACCAACGAGAGCGATTCCACCGGCGCGTGCGTGTCGAACGCGCTGCCCTGGATCACCTCGTCGAAGACGTCGTGAGCTTCCGCTGCCCGGTACGCGTCGAGTTCGATTCCGTAGGTCCGAACACTGCCGCCGGCCGTGAGCGCTTTGAGCGCCGCGCCTTTGCCACTGCAGGGGTCCAGGGCTTGGCACTGTTCCGCGGGGAACCTCACGAAACGCCTCATTCGCTGCGCCTCGGACTCAGGTAACGGGTAGTAACCGAGCTTCAGCCTGCCTCGGATTCGCATCAATGCACCGCCTTGCCAAACACAAGTCTGCCTTCTTGGAAGTAACCGCCCGAGGGCTTTCTGGGCCAACTTCCGGATCGCCGATACGGGACTTGACGGCACATCAAGACGCCGTGACCACTGATGCACTTGGATCAGTGAGCAACTGCTGCAAAAGCAGGACTCCACGGAGCATTGACTTTCGAGCTACGAGTCGGTGTACAACAAGTGTGCGTGGCGCGCGAGTCCATCGGGGGAAAACGCGCCCGCTCCAGAACGGGTGCGCCGACGAGCCTAATCAATCAGCAAGAGCCAGTGCCGCGTCGTTTGCTCCGTCACATTGTGTTGTGCGCTTGCGGCTAGAATCGTACTTGAACACAAGTGGGTGCTTTTCTAGGCCCCAGTCCAGAACATCACGATGCAACAAACGGTTTCTGTCTCAACAAAGCGACGTCCGATCCAGCGGCGGGAAAGCTCCAAGTAAATGTGGTCAGACAACGAGGCAAAAGAGGACCTTCTGGGCTTTGAGTACCTTGCCGATGGCATCATTTCCATAGTCAAGAACGAGAGCCTGTTGCCGGCCACGCTCGGAGTATTCGGTGACTGGGGTGGTGGAAAATCGACTCTGATCGAGATCGTCAAAAACCGGCTCACTACTCCGGAAGAAGAGGAAGCCGGAGTGGTCGTTCTGTCCTTCAATGGGTGGCTCTTCGAAGGATATGAAGGAGCCAAAACAGCCTTAATGGGGACGATCCTCGAGGAGCTGCTGGAGCACAAGACGTTCGCCAAAAAGGCGACTGACGAGGGGAGGCGACTCCTGAAAAGCCTCATGCGCCGCGTGGACTGGATGAAGGTCACCATGGGCATTGCGAAGCTCGCCGGTGCTGTATTCAGCCATGGCCAGTTGACGCCATTGTTACTGATGAGCGGCGGCACGGATCTCACGGTCGCCGCTAATGATGTTTATGAAAAAGCGAAGGAAATCGACCCCAAAGAACTTCTGAAGAAGGAAGAGAAGGCGGAGAAGAAGGACGAGCCGGAGACACGGAAGCAGATCCAGAATTTCCGGAAGGACTTCGAGAAGATGCTCAAGGAATCCAGCATCAAACGCCTCGTCATAATCATTGACGATCTCGACCGGTGCTCTCCGGACACAATCATTCCGACCCTTGAGGCCATCAAGCTGTTTCTGTTTGTGTCCAACACAGCCTTCATCATCGGCGCTGACGAGGAATTGGTGCGCTATGCAGTCCGCCGCCGGTTCCCGGAGCTTCCTGGAGATCGCCGCGAAGTCGGACGCGACTACCTGGAGAAGCTCATTCAGTTCCCGATCCGGATTCCCGCGCTTGGGCGCGCCGAAGTGGAGAGCTATTTGGGCCTCCTGTTCGTTACGGCCTGCGATTTGCTCACAGCGGAGCAGAAGGATGCTGTTCGTAAGGCGGCCAGGGAGACGGGGATAGAATCGCTGACAACCGCATCGTTTAACGTCTCCGTCGCGCGTGATCTATTGAAACCGTGTCCTCCGGAACTGGAGACGGATCTGAGCATGGTGGAGCGCATTACGCCGCTGCTGGGCACCATCTTGAACGGAAATCCGAGACAGTGTAAGCGGTTCCTCAACACGCTGCTGCTGCGACTGGAGATGGCCCGCTCCAAGAAGATTACGCTTCAGCCGAAGATTCTCGCAAAACTGATGCTGCTGGAATATTTTCGTGCGGAATCCTTTGGACGCCTTGCCGAGATTCAGTTCGCACAGGACGGGACACCGGCAGAGCTTGGCCAGATGGAGAAGGCGGTCCGCCAGATGAGCCAGCCGCCGGAAGAGGTGGAAGAGGATCAGCCGGCTCCCGCGCTGGAAATCCAGAAGAAGCCGCCTGTTAAGAAACCCAAGCCGCCAGAAAAGATCGACCTTTCTTCCGAGTTCACCCTCTGGATATCTGACCCGCGGATTCGCGAATGGCTATCTGTGGAACCGGCGTTGGCAGGAGAGGACCTGAGACCGTACTTCTTTTTCTCGCGTGACAACCTCGGATTGCTGGGCACTGCAGGGCAGCGACTTAGTCTTGCAGCGCGGCGCGTCTTAGATAAGATCAAGAGCGCCTGCGAAGCTGTCCGGGTTGCTGGCCTGAAGGAGTTAAAGGCCCTCGGGGAGGCCGATGCGAACGCGGTATTTGAAGCGCTCATAGAGCGGGCGAAGCGCGAGGAAGATCTCGGTTCCGAGAACGCATCGCTTAAGCCGATGATCGATGCCGCGCAGGAGCGGCCGGTACTCCTGCCGCAGCTCATCGTCGCAGTCAAGAGCCTGCCGGAGAAGGTGCTTCCCGTCTGGGTGACCGTGAATGTCCTGAACGCCTGCAAGGGACATGCAGAGGCCGAGAAGGCGTTTCAGGAAATACTAACCTCCTGGTCAAAAAGCACCGCCAATCCATTACTCGCGAACGCTGCCAAGACAGCGCTCGGCTCCGGGCACAAGGTGCATTAACCCATGGGAACCTCCGCCAGTAACTCCGGACCAAGTGACAAGACGCCACTGCTGCCTGATTGGGCGCAGGGTAGTCCCGCACCACCTCCGGCCGGGCCTCCGCCGGACGCGTCACCCGATGGAGCCGTCCCCGATCAGGGCGCGTCAGATCCGCCAGGACAACCCCAGGAAGCACCCGCTCCGGCAGGCGCTGACAACGTTCCTGCCCAGGCACCGAGTCGTGGCCCCTGGTCGCTTGCCAGGCGTGCCATGACAAGTGTGGCTAGAGCAGGAGGGGGAGCTCGCCGTTTTGGAGTCGCCGGAGGCCGGTACGTCAGGGCGAAGGGTGGAGCTAAGAGTGCAGCTGCATCCTCCGCTGCAGGCCGGGCCACTACCGCTGGGCTAGGCGGTTTCCTTTCAGGGATTGCGACCGGGGGCGCTGCGCAGGCCGCGCAGTCAATCGGCCTTCAGGTCGTGGTCGGGCAGCGGGCGGAGACAGTGCTTGCGGCCGTAATCGATGCCATCGCCCCAGCCGGAACAACCAATGACGAGGCGATTGCCCGGCGTGCGGCGAGCGAGACATTGCGTGAGCTTTTCGAGAGATACGGCGTCGAGCAAAACGGCATAGAGGCCCTCGACGCCATGAAGGCCGCTGATGTAGCAGAGGCTGTCGAGCTCTCGGTGTCGGCTTATGTCTATCAACGGTGGCTGTTCGATCTCGGTCTGAAGATCGAGGAATACGCCGTGAGCGAAGCTGAGGCGGTGCGACTTGAGCGCGACGTGAAAGGCTTCGTGAAAGGGCTGGTCAAGCTTAAGCTCAACGGCGGTAAGGCAATCGGCCTTGATTGGAAAGGCGCGGCGGGCAAAGCGTTCGTTCAGGAAGTCTATGAGGCCGCATACCGGCTCCTGGGAGGCACGCCCTCATGAAATGGCATGTCATCGCACAGGTAGGCGCAGACGACTACCAGCCAGACATCCCGCCACAAGAGCCTCGCTTTACCGCGACGATCGATAAGCCAGGCAGCGAGCACAGTGTGAAGCAGCAGCTGCTGACTGGAGTATTTCAGGAAGGGCTAATCCCTCCGGAAGCGGCCATCGATCTGATTCATCTTGCCTCCATGGTCTATACAGCCGATCTGCGGGTTTCGCGCGACTATGGAGAGGAAAACTGGACGCGGGAGATTTCGCTGCACTTCCCAGTGGCAGACCCCGATCTATGGAACGCCTCCACTCCGATACTCACGGAGCTTCTGTCGTTCCTGACGGGTGACGAATGGACTGTCGTGTTTCGCAAGAAGGTGCCTCAGAAAGAGACTGAGGCAGGCGAAAGCCCCTTATCCCGGCCGATGCCGTATGCCTGTTCTCAGGCGGCCTCGATTCCTTCATAGGCGCGATCGATCTTCTTGCCGCAGGTGCAAACATAGCGATGGTCGGCCACTATGGCAGCAAGCGTGACCAGGCTGCAGTATTCGACGCGCTGAAACCGCAATACGAAAGCAAGATGCTTCCGCTCTGGTTTCACCTTATGCCTCCCAGGATGCACAAGGACCAATTGGTCGAGGACACCATGCGGGCGAGATCGCTCCTCTTTCTGTCGCTTGGGGCCGTTGTGGCGAGCGCAATCGCGCCCGGCGTGAAACTCTATGTTCCCGAGAACGGATTCATTTCTCTAAACATCCCTCTCACCTACGGCAGAGCAGGAACCCACAGCACGCGAACCACGCATCCGCATACGATCAACCTGTTTCGCCAACTGGTCATCGCACTCGGCCTTGATGTTCCGCTGGTTACCCCGTACCGCTTCCTGACCAAAGGGGAGATGTTACGGAACTGCAAGGACCAGACCGCGCTGAAGGCGGGAGTCCATGCCACCATGTCGTGCTCAAGCCCTCAGGCTGGGCGCTTTCATCACCGCCCCGTAGGGCAGCATTGCGGTTACTGCGTCCCGTGCATCATCCGACGAGCGTCATTGCATGCTGTCGCGCTTGACTGCGAGCCGCATCACACCGATGTTCGCGATCCTTCGATAGCGCCGAATTCGGCGGCCGGGGCCGACAAGCGCGCCTTTCTCATGGCAATCGCACGCGTGCAGAAAATGACTCCGTTGCAGGTAACCACCGAGCTGCTCAGCGCAGGCCCTGTCGAGCACAGTGAAATCGACGGTCTGGTGGCGCTGTTCAGACGAGGCCTCGCCGAAGTTGAAGTTTTTCTGACGAGCCATCCATGACCGAAGCGAATCCAGCTTTGGCGTTCGTCGATGCGCACTGCCACATCGATCTGTTCCCCCGTCCGGCACATATTGTGGAGCAGGCACAGTCTCAGCGAATCTATACAATCGCCGTCACAAATGCGCCGTCCGTCTTCGAACACACAGCCCGGCTCGCCGTAGGATCGAAATATGTCCGGGCGGCACTCGGCCTGCATCCTGAGCTCGCTCACAGTCACGGACACGAGCTGGAACAGTTTCGTCGGCACCTCCTGCAGACGCGCTACATAGGGGAAGTCGGCCTCGACTATACGACACCGGATAAGGACATCCGGCAGGAGCAGCGCCGCATCCTGGCGACCATCGCCGGCTGGGTGGATGAATCCGGCGACAAGGTCATTACGCTGCATTCCAGACGCGCGGCCGCGGATGTGCTCGATGTCCTCAAAGGGATCAGGGCACGCAAAATTCTGCACTGGTTCAGCGGCACGAACAAGGAACTGGAACGCGCGATCATTGAAGGATACTTTTTCTCGATCAACGGTGCCATGATGCAGTCTGCGAAGGGGCGCGCGGTTGCACATCAAATCCCACAGGATCGGGCCCTCACTGAGACCGATGGGCCATTCGTGAAAGAAGGCGCATCACCCGCCAGTCCATTGGCCGTGAAGGTAACGATTACGCGACTGGCAGAGATGTGGCGCGTGCCGGTTGAGCACGCGAAAGAAACGGTGCTACAAAACTTCCGGAGGGTACTAGTGAGAAACAGTTCTCCTGCTCTTTAGTCGAGAACACGAAGGTCGGATCTGCAGGTCGCAGAAGTCGCAGCCACTCTAGAAGTCTGGACTTTGCGATCAGGAGCTTCTGGGCTGGCTGCTGGTTCGTCTTCGTCGCAAGGCGCTTGGCGCTTGCACCTCGGCTTGCACAAGCAACGCTGCACATCGGCCGCACACACAGGCAGAGAGAATCCCCGCTTTGCAAAGCTTCCGACCTGCGCGACTGATCCCGACGAGTCAGTCGCTGAACGCGTCGGCGTCGGGTTGGCAAGCCAAGGGGAATGTCGCCGCGCTCGGAACGGATTACGCGCTACTCGGAACCTGAGCGTCGAGTCAGCCGCCGGCCAGCCTGGATCGGGCTATGCGATGGTCATCGCCGATCCCACGCGGTTCTGAAAGAACATCGTGTGGAAACTGCGGATGTGGGTCCGGAGTTCCTCTTCCGCGCGCTTCATCTCGGGTTGGCGCTCCAGAAGTGTCGTCAGTGACCGCTCGGTGAGATCCGCATGTCGGCCCGATTCGATGAGACCGTGGCAAATCGGGCATGCCGCCCAGTCGCCGACGCTTTCACCGACGATGCCTTCGAAGACGTACGCCGCAAACGTGCGCGCCGGGTAGACCCAGGTAACGTTCGGGCTGGAGCAGAAGTCGCAAATGGACTTGGGCATGTGCTGCCTCCTTGAGCCTTGTGGAATTAGTTGGGCTTGCTGCTCGGGACGGCCGCAGCCAGGCCTTCGGCGATATCGACGAACTCGACCGCCTCGCCGCGGTGACGGTCCACCCAGCGCATGGTGTAGGACTGTAGTCCGCGCAGCCAGCGCCGCTCGTCGCCCGAGTTCAGGTCTGCGAATTCGTCGGGCGTGAAGCCCGTGTCGCTGGCCTGGCGGTCGCGCGAACGCTCCATGTACTCGGCGAGTTCGCCGGTCCATCGCGCCATGGGCAGGTACAGCCACGCCGGGGTCAGCGCGAACGCGAGTTTGTCGGCCAGACAAAGCCGGCTGATCGGCAGTCCCGTTCGCTGGCACCAGTAACGGGAGTGTCGGAAGCACTCGCTTTCCCACTTCGGCCCGAAGAGACGACCCATGATACGGGCGCCAAGTACGACGTGCTTCTCGCCCTCTTCGCCGTCCATTGACGTGCAAGCAATGTAGCCGATGTCGTGAAGGCCGAATGCCGCCCACAGTTTCGGGTCCCACGGGAAGCCGTAGAGCTTGGTCCACCCCCAAGCGACAAAGAGTGGGTGCAATGCGACGCAATGCGCGCCGCCAATCAGGCTCTTGAGACCTACGCGCATGGCCGCCTCCTGCATACAGCCACCTAGCGAGAGGCGACTTCTTCTCGGTCTTCCTCGGCTACGACTCGCTGGGATCTCCCTGCTGGACGGCCAGTGGTGAGCCTTTCGTACAAGGGCCATAGCAGAATCGTGCCCGTGATTCCGCCAACGAGAGCGCCGAGTTCGTTCGCCCTCCCGGAGAGGACTGCGGTCAGGAACAGAAACAGACAGATCTTGCGGCTCAGTTGTTGCATGAGTGACCTCTATGAAGCGGCGCTGATCGGTGCGGACCGTTCGACTAACGCGTGAGTATGCCGGCAATTGATGCAGGTCACGCCCGCGGTGACCAGGCGAACCGCCTCGACGTACCGCTCGGGTATCGGTCGGACTTCGCCGGACCGGCTGAAGAATTCCGGAGCGAGCCCCTGCTGTCGGAGCTCCGGCGACAGTTGTCCATCGACACCGCGATACACAACTGAGGAGAGAACCGGTGGACGCTTCGATTCCTGTGTCGGACCAAGACGGTGTACGGCGATCAACAGTTGATAGGTCTGATCGCAGCGCGCCATCTCGACGGAAAGGAGTTCGTCGGCCACCGTCACGGCGTGGACGCCACTCGCGGTAATGCGGTCCAATAGCTGGAGCCACGACAAGCGGTCGCCTGTGATGGCGAAGAAGCCGATGTACCGGCCGATGTCTCTTGCGGAGCCACCGCTCTCGACCGCGCGAAGTACCCAGCGGCCAGTGCGTGCCTGACGTTCCGCGGTCACCCAGGTCTGACAGTAGATACCAGCACCATCGAGCCGCCTCAAGAAAGGTCTCGGCAAGACGAGCCGTGGCGTGCGAGCATTCATCGGGACACCGCCTTGGGTATCGCCGTCGGGGAAGGTGCCCCTAGTGCCGCGCGGATCTGTTCTTTCGTGCATCCCGCCCAGCACAGGTATTTCCACGGCTCCTCGACAGAGATCGCCAGGTTGTCCTGAGAACGGTCGTGTCCGGCGGCGGCACAGGACGGGCATTGGGTGACCCAGTTGCGGCCCACGCGCCGGCGCACCTCAACGTAATCGAGGATCTGGAAGCATGGCCGGTCCGCGGATGGCGGCCCAACGCGCACCGGTTCGGGTTCTGACTCCGCAGGAACCGCAGCAACCAGTTCGGTGAGTTGCTCTTCGGTGACGCGCCGCAGCGACCTCAGGTACTCCATCTGCGCGTCCAAGTCGTACGCCGCTCCGTAGAACCAGTACCGCTTCCCGGCGGCACGATGCACACCAAGCGGTCCGCGGATCGCGTTTCCGAACTGCCCGTCCGGCACGCGATCCTGCTTGGGAAAGAGCTCGATGCCCTCCGTGTTGCCGGAACCCTTCACTTCCACCGAGAGTTTTCCCGCCAGGTGACGGATGTAGATGCGCGCCTGTTTCGCCGGGACGGGTGACTCGAAGAGGATCCAGAGATGACCTCCGCGGCGGCTTTGCTCCAGCGCAGCCTGGATGCCAGCCTGTCCCAGTTCAAACTGGAGTTTGAGCAGGTCTTCGAGCGCTCGGCGGTAGTCGGCGTCAATCGCCATCCACTTGACCCGCTGCGTCCGCGGGTTGATGGCATAAAGCCCCAGCGTGATTCGTCCTTCGAGGTGCCGTTGGATGTCCCACGCGGTGAGTTCTGCCTCGGCGCCGTTCTTCTTCGGACGGTAGTAATAATGTCGGCCGCTCGCCGGGTGCGGCGTATCCGATTGGCGGGTGTATGCGCGGCGGTTCACGAACCACCGCGCATACTCTGTTGCCAATTCCGGCGTTGCACGAAGCAGATCCGGCATAGCCTCTGTTTACTCCCGATCCTGGAAATGCCAAAGCCAGTTCGCCGCTTCAGTGCAGCGCCCCGATCTCCGAGGGATTCTCGGCGAACTGGAGCAGACCAAACTCGCGGATCTTCTCGCGCATCTGGCTGACGGCGTACCCGCCGAAGACGCCGTCGGCGAGTTCGAGCAGCCAGAACTGCCCGCGCCTTCGGTCGTAGACGTAGAATTCGCCGGAGTGATCGTCGCCCGGGGCCATCACAAACAGCAGCACGCCGCGCGCGAACTCGACCCAGTGAGCGACCACGCCCTCGCCGAAGGCGAGGAAGCGGCCAACGATTTCAGCGATGTCGTGCTGCGGGCGGAGGTTCAGATCCTTGGTCGAAACCACCGAGCAGGCGATGACGGGATTCGGATTCATGGTTGATGTCCTTTCTTCTGTGAGCTTCAGGAGTGTGCAGGCGCAGAGACACTGCGCCCGCAGGTATCGGAGATGTTCGGAGGGAAGGTTCTGTCGGAAGGGAGGATTAGGAGAGGCGGTCCGTCGCGGCTTCGACTTCAGGCACGTTCGCGTCCGTCAGATCCTTGAGTCCTTCGAGGGTCAAGGTGCCGACCGAAGCCTGTTCGATCACGTCAGCGAGACGCTTACGGGTGCGGTCCGCCTGCTTGCGCGCGGCCTGGAGGAGCCTCCCGCGCGCTTCGGCAATTCGCACGGATGCCGAAGTCGTTGCAGCAGTGGGCGCCTTGGAGCGCGCCTGCTCTTCCACTCTCTCGACCAGAACTCGCAAGGCGTCGCGGTCCGGGATGTCGTCGATGCTGTCGCTCGCCAGGTTCATTTTGCGACACAGGACGCTATACGCTGCATCGCCGAGAGATCCTCTGCCGGCCACGAGCCGCTCAATGCCGCGGCTAAGGTCGGTCAACTTGTCCATGACCAACGTCAGCTTCGCGTAGCCGAGCCGCTTGAGGTCGGTCGTGCCACCGTACTTCTGGAGCGTCGATTGGGCCAGGCTGAAGCCGACCTTGTCGCACAGCGTCGTGATGGCTGCCAGCGCTTCGTCACGAACCAGGCCGTTCCGTGGCGCACCGTTGCCAGCGGATGACGGCTTTGGCGCTGGCGCCGGTGGGCGCTGTTGCGGTCGACGCGACGCCGGGAGCGCCCATTCCGGCAGACTGGGCGTGTAAGCCGGACGGTTCGACTGATCCAAATCCACCCAGGTCTTGTCCAGGTCGTAGAGATACCTGCCCAGTCCGAAACACGCGCAGGCACGCTTGAACGCTTGCGCCTCGGCGCGAGTCGCGGCGTTCTCGTCGTCCGCCCACTCCTCGCCGACGCTTGTGTGCGTACCCAGGCCATGAATCGTGACGCGTGAAACGACGACGACCTTGGCCGCCACCGCAGACTGGGACTTGTCGCTGGCCGTGCGCCGCTCGAAGTTCTGCGCCACCTGCACGTCGTAATCGCGCGTCCATCCCCATTCACCAAACACAGAGTTCAGCCGGTCCGTGTACGCGCGCTGGTCAGCGTAAGCGATCAGTTGACCGCGTTTCTGCGGACCGTGCTTCGTCTGAATCGTCGAAGTCGCCGTCACCCGCCACTTGATCTCCTCGGGATCGAACGGCTCAATGAGTCGCTGCTTGATCTCCTGGAAACGTTCTTTGTTCATTGTTGCGGTCTCCGCCAGTTCCGAAACCGGCGCGGTCATCGCCGGGGGGACTGAACCGGGCCGCTCTCTGGCAGCACCATTCACGTACGCCATGTGTCACTCGCTCCTTTCGTGGCTCGTTCTGCACTACACGTTTGCGTGCGCGATCCGCGCATCGTCTCCGGATTCACACGCCGTTTCCTGCACGACCTCCTGCCGCTGGCGGCGCTACTTCCATCACTCCGGATGCCGCCCACACCCTCACAAGCCCGCTACACTTGCGCGCGCGCCACCGGGCTTTGTCACCGGTCCAGCCACCGGTGCCACCCACAACTTCCTCTCCTTCCTTCCACTCGGTACTCGATTCCCCTCTATCCCTGGCAACCACTGGCCACACCTGCCGCTTCATCCACCTATACTTCCGCTGGCCACTTCACTCCCACCCATCGCTTCTTTCCCCGTCGCCTGCCTCCCCCATGCTCGCCGCCGGTCTGCTCGGAGTTCGGAATGCTAAAACACGGGGATATCGGAAACCTGGCCCAAGCCGATCAACGTCTTACGAGGGGTCGTGAAATGGCAATAGAGACGCAGTTGGAGCGCAATAGAGGGGCAAACATAGCAGGGACCGCAGGCGGGAAGAGGTCCTCAGGAGAGGCAGTCTGCCAGAGTAACCGTCTGTCCAGAGCGCAGATCCAATAGCCCAGCCGTTGCCGGCTGCGCGCGAAACTCGTGGGTCAGCGCGGCGTAGATGCGCGGGCAATGACGCGGGGCAACGTCCCGGAGGAGCAGTTGAGATTTGCTGTCTGGCACCAGGTAGAGAAACCTCGCAAGCAGAGTTTCCTCGTTCAGTTGAGAGAATATGCGCAGGTACGCGTCGGCGGACTTCACGGTTCGCTCAAACTCCAGGGCAACGTCGGCCTGCAATTCGCCCGAGCGGAACGTCACAACCGCGTCGTACTCCTTCGCGAAGCGCAGGCTTGCGACGCGATTCTGCGCCCGAACTTCCGCCTCCGATTGCCAGGTCAGCACCACTCCCGCGCGCCGAAGCGCCAACTGAATCGTGAATAGCTGGACGTCATGCCACACTTGACTGCGCGCATTGCCGCCCTTTGAGCGGATTCGCCGTTCCACTATGGCGCCGTCGAAGCTCTGCAAATACAACTCTCCGGACTCACCCAATGACAATGCCGGCTCCATTCCTTCGACTCGCCGAGATTCAAGGAAGCCATGACGGACCAGGCGGCGCACCCTCCAGGCGAGCGAGTTCCGCTCCGCCCTCGAGGTCGCATATGGATGAAGGCTGCAATGAAGCTGCTCGAACGTGACGTGTCCGGCCTCATAGACAGTGCGCAGGATCGGCTTGTCCGCGGTTTCCGAGATCACAATGGAATCTTTCGAGTAGCGCAAGGATCACCTCCCGCGTACGTTCCAGCGGCCGATGCCACGATCGGTGACTTCAAAGATCGCCGATCCGGTTGGCCCGGCGAGCCAGGCAAATGGTTTCACGAGGAGCAGGAGTTCCTGCTGGTGCTTCCTCTGCGACGCCGACAGGACCAAGATGTTGTCCGGATCAAGGCCGTCCCGCGGCACAACGCCCACCAGTTGTTCGTTTACCGTGTGCAGGTGCCAATCCGCCATTGCACCCGAAGCGGCTGGGCACGCGAGCCGGATGCTGCGGCCGGCAGAGGTCTGGGTGATGTCGCCGGTCACCCAATTCCGTCCGTGGATGCGGGACGGGTCTCGCAAGAACGACTTGGCCTTCGGTCCAAAAACCAGTTGGCCGAACAGTGTGGCGCAGGACCGGACGCGACAGCCGTCCCGGATGCCGGTCGTATTCCACACGCGAGTGCCGCCGTTCGGCAGATCTTTCGTCTGCCAAAGGCTGCCCAACGAGTGCACTCGCACGATCACTTGGCCCTCCGCTTGGGCGTCTTCTTGTCACCAAGTTGAGATTCAGCGCGCTGAAGCCTCGCGACCAGTTCGGCATTCGCGCCGTTCTGCCGCTCCTGAACCAGCGTTTCTAGTTGCCGGAGTCGCTGTTCGAGACCGGCCTGGAGCGCCTCCCGATCCTCCAGCGCCTTCTGCAATCGCATCGACTTCGCTTCCTCGGCCGTCAGCTTGTTCTTCAGAGTGAGCACTTCCTGACGCCAGGTGTCCGTCGGGCTGGCCCCGGGCAACCCGGCTCCCTGGCTCTCAATGACGCGATTGCACTGCTCGATGTGCCGGTTGTAGAGCCCGATCGCCTCCAGTGCCCGATCTTCCGCGATCCGTTTCGCGTTGATCGCGTCGGCAAGACACTCCGCCGCGACCCACTTGATCTGGCGCATCTTGTCCCACCAAACCCAGCAAACGAACAGTAGAAACAGAATGACGCCCGTCTGGATGGCGCTCCATCGGAAGTAGGAATTAAGCACGGACTGCTCGCCCAACCGTGCAAGTCGCCGATCAATCTCGTCGCCCCAGCGGATCTGGCGCGGGTTGAGAGCACGTAGGTAGAACTCGAAGATGGTCTCCCGCGAGGAAGCGCGGTTGAGCGGCACCGGTCGATAGGGCTGATTCGGGTTGACACCGACGGCGCCGGATCCACTCTGTTCCGCCCGGAGTGGCTGTGCGCTGCTCGACTTCGACTCCTTTTCATCCTGCCGTGTCGCCTGGGCCAGCACCGAAAGAGCGCCCAGCGCGATCGCGAGGGTGCAGCGATGGACAGTGGTCATAGCGTCCCCCGTCTCGGCATGGTGATCGTGGCCGCCAGCTTCTGATCCTTGAATCGCAGGTTCGCTCCCCGGACATCCGCCCGAGAGGACCGCAGTTTTGGAAACATCGTCGGTTCGAAGCACGGCACCCGGATGTCGCTCGGCGGCCGAACATGCAGACGGCCGTGCATCGTGCCCTGGATCGGGTCGGTCATGAGGACCTCCATCTTTCCTTTCCCGAGGTTCTTGATGTGGTGATCGAGAGCACGATATTCGAGTTGCTCGCGCTCGGTGGCACCAATGGCCTTCTGGAATTGCTCGAACCCGAGGAAGTCTTTGCGCCAGAGTTGCTGTGTCCGCTTCTGCACGGGAACCTGAGAGGAGGCCTGCTTGAAGTACTTGGCAGTCTCCTCGTCGCGGGTCTGAAGCAACATGGTTGTTCCGGGAGCGGATGAAACGTCCTGCTGAAACCCGCGCCCGACCTGCAGGAGTTGCGGCAACGACTGCATCGAAAACAGGAATGCCGTATTCGTGCCGCGCGCGGTGTTCAGAATCTGGGCGAAGTTGCGGTAGCCGAACGGCGCGAACTCATCCATCACTACCGAGAAAAGCGGCTTGTTGGTACGCTTCCGCTCAGATTCGGATTCGTATCTCTTTCCGACGACCAGTTGCAGATTCTGGAGCAGCATCTTCCCCAGAGCGCGCACCGGCGCGGTGTTCTTGTTGATGTTCAGACTCACGAACAGGATCAGTTCCTGGTCGATGACCTCGTTGATGGAGAGCAGATTGTCGTAAGGGCCGGTGATGACGCTCAACTCGTCGTCGAGGAACGTCATGCATTCGTTCAGCAAACCCTGGATCTTCGGGACCCGGTCCCGGTCTGAGAATGACTGGAAGAGGTTCTTCGCGGACATTTCGAAGTTTAGCCGTCGTTGCGTCGAGATGCTCGAGTCGCGCGCCATCTGGTGCCGTGCAAGCGCGACCTGGTCTTCGATCACGCTTTGGTCGAGCGCCATCACCATAACGTCGTAGAAGTTGAAGGCGCGGCCGGTGTAATGCAGGATGCGGACGATGTCGGCCAGGTAGTTCAACTGGTGCTTGGCGAAGAACTCGTCATGCAGGTCAAACGACCCGAAGACCATCGAGACCTGCGCCATGTAGTTGTCGTCTTCGGACGAAAACGGGTTGTACTGGACCGAGTAGTCGGGCCGCGACGGGTTCATCAGTCGAAGATCGTTCAGCCGGCCGGCCCGGTGGATGTAGGGCAGGAGCGAGTGAAAGAACTCGAGGTCCCCCTTGCCGTCGAAGATGACCATCGGGATCCGGTGCGACTCGCCCGCAGGACCCACATGCCGCATCAGGTCTTGCGTGATGATGTTGCGGAGTAACGTGGTTTTGCCGCTACCGGTCTGGCCGAGGACGAGAGCCTGCATCACGCGGGTCTCATCACTCCACCGCCAAGGCATTCCGTGCACGTCATACCCGAGAACGACGGAGTTCTCCTTCCAGGCGGTCTCGACAATCCGGCGATCCGCGCGGACCGGAATCGTCGGCAGCTGGTTCGGCCAGGAGTCCTCGCGTGCTTTCTTCGCCCGCGTCAACTGATAGACAGCGAGGAACAAACTGACGCCGCCAAGCAGAACCCAGAGGGTCAGCTCCACGATCTGGCGGTCGTGGAGGAACCAGGCATACTTGGCGATCACGACCGCGACAAAGTAGGCTCCGAGCACAAGCAGCCACAGAAGAAGGGCCGGGTTCTCCTCGATGAGCGAGGGCCGGTACTTGTAGTTGGGGGTCGGTTGCATATCCATTCCCGTACGCCCCTCAGCGAAAGTGGAAGTAGTAGACGATTGACGCCGCCAGCAGAGCCAACCCGCCGAAGGCGACGATCCATTTCTTCGGCTTTCGGCTCGCCTGTTGAAATGGGTTCCGCGGCTCAAGCGCGATATCCCCGATCAGGTTCCGCAGGCCCATATGTTTTCGGTCGCGCAGGAGTCGCTCGAACTCCCGGTGAACTTCTCCAGGGGTCACCGGGGAATGACCTTCATTCACCGGCGGGGCGGCCATGCGCAACCTCCCGAACCGTGCGCACCTTTCCCAGCACCAAGACCGCGTCGACAGCCGACGTGGAGTCAGGGGCGAACGCTACTCGCACGAGTTGCTCGCGTTTCCCGGATGTTCCCAGCCGGAATGCTATCCAGCCGGCGGCCTGCTCTCCAGCGGGGATGGCCTCTGGCTCCTCCCCCGCGATCAGTTGAACTTCCCCGGCTGTTCTGGTCTTGATCTCGCGCAACGCCCGTTCGCTGAGTTGACTGCCAGCCAACGGGATCAGGGAGAAGGATGACTTCACCGGTTCGAGGTGGATCACTGACGGCCGCGCGGGCCGGTAGGCCCGACTTCCGTGATTCAGAACTGTGTAGCGGAGATAGAAGCGACCACCATCCTGGTAGAGATCGCGCAGCAGCACCTCGACCTTGCGAGTCCGGTCCCGCCCACCGTACAGCAATATCGCCTGGGACTGCGTGAGCATCTCAGCCGGAAGTTGCGGACTACGATCAACCGGCGCGGCTTCTCTTGGCTGTGTGTTCGTCGAGACCAGCTGCAGCGGCGGCTGATCGATGGCAAAGTGCATCTGTTCGACGCTCGGCGCGGGGACCAATTCGTAGCTGTAACGGCCGGAAGCCGTCCAGATGAACAGATTTGTCCGGGCGTCTTCCTCGGCAGGCTTGACGAACACCTTGTTCTCCCGCCGCTCGACCGTGAACGCATTCTGATTACCGACCGCCACCATCGACACGGGTTCGTTCAGTTCGATCACCGTCAGGTGATCCCGCGCGGTCTCCACACGCACCACCCTCTTCGGGTCGGGCGTCTGGGTTTCGAGTTTTTGTGCATTGAGATCGCTGGCCGCGAACAGGACCAGCCAAAGGAAGGGTGCGGACGGCTTCATGGGGCCTCCCAGTGTTGAGCCCAAGCGGCCCGGGAGTCCGCACGGCGTGCACGGATCCCGGACCGGTCGGGGTTGGTTCACATGGGCTTCACGGGTGGAACCACTTGCGGCAGTTGGCGTGTCCCGGGAACTTCGAACTTCCCCTTGCGGATCTCGCCTGTTCCCGCGCTGCACGGGAACGGGTGGACCCACTGAACCCGGCCACCGTCGTAAACGACCTTGCCATCCGGCGTCACTGCCATCAGGAACGTCATCTTCGAGTAGCTCTGACCGCTTTCGCCCATGACGGTTTCGACGAGGAAGCAGCGGCCATCCTCATCCATTTCGACCATGCCTTCGCACACCTTCGGCGCCGCCAGTTGCACCGGCCGGCCTCCCGTGCGCTCGACAATGGCCTTGAGCAGTTCGTTCGGGAACGCATAGAACGGCAATGCTCCCGAAGCCTGATCGTTCTTCGTGCCGCAGACGATTGTGTGAAGCGCCTGCAGCCAACCCATACGGTTGTCTTCTTTTCGCGCCGCCCAAGTCCGCACGAACCAGATCAGCGACCGGATCTCCTCCTGCCACTGCTGGTCGTACGAAGCGAGAGCTGCCCGCGCCTGGCAGAGCGTGTGCAGAAGCTTTGAACGGAGTTCCTTGTTGTCCTTGCCGGACTCGAAGGTCGCCTCTGCTTCCTGAACGCCTGCAATCAGCACCTTCTTCTTCTCGATGCCAGCCTGGATCGTCAGCGCCCAGGCCCGATTCACCCGCCTGCATTCATCGACCATCTCCTGGGAGAACTCATATCCCTGGACGAGGCCGCGGAACTGCGAAACGGGCATCCGGTTCGAGAAGAAGTCGGTCAGTTCTTTGCGAACCAGGTTGTACATACCGCCGATTCGATCGGTCGCGGGGCCTTCGACGCGTTCCGGCAGATCCTTGAGGGACCGGAGCCGTTTCGCTCGAAGCCATTGCGCCGCCGGGGTCTGCTTGATCTGCTCCCGGATCGCGCGGATCTTGTCCTGGTCTGGCGTGACGCCATGCTTCAGTTGATCCAGGGCGAGTTGAAGCTGCTCGACCAGTTCGCGATGGCAATCATCCCGGCCGGCCGCGAGGCATTGGGTCATCAGGTCGGTGATTGTGCCGATCTGATTTCCCATCGCGCCCACAGCCACCTGCGGAAGATTCCACCACGGAGACCGGGCCTTCTTCGCCTTGGTTTTCTCGACCGATCCATTGCCCTTGTACTGGAAGCGATGCTCCACAAACCGCGGGAAGCGATCGCCCTCCACCACGCAGACAAAGTCGAAGTCGTAGTCGCCGCCGTTCTTCGCCGCCGTCCTCGAATGAAGGAGAAAGGTGCCTTCGAGTTCGAGCTGCTCCGAAGTGACTCTCGCCGCCAGGGCTTCAGCTTCCGGACAGCTTTGACGCGCGAGTTCGTTCGCGAGCAGGTGACGCGTTTCTGCCGGCGGGATCTTGGTGTACGGCAACAGGTCCTCCTTCATGCGCACCGGATACCGAACGACCAGCCCACGGTTGGTAGCCAGGGCGTTGATCGAGCGGTCCTGCGGCATCCAGTCGGAACCTGAGTACACCTGTCCGTTGTGCAGCAGCAGATAGCCGTCGTCCGCGAGAGCAAACGCCGGCATCTCAAACCCACCCGCTGTACACACCTTGAACGCCCACCGCGCCAGAATACGCTCCAACTGGTTGTTGACCCAGGGATGCTGGATCAGGAAGCCAGTTGGATCCGCTTTGAGAACGCCTTCCAGAACAGTCCGCTCCACCGATGTCGCTTCATCGTCTTCAGCGGGCATCTCATCCACCAGCGGGCGCTGGGTTTCCGAGATTCCGAGAAGCTCGAAGAGCCCCGTGTAGTCGCGGTATTCCAGGAGGTCTTTCAACTTGGCGGTCTGGGCGAGGGCGTGCGGCTTGATTTCGAGTTCGAACGAGTCTTCCGGCGCGTGCTGGACGACCGTGTAGCTCGACTCGAAAGCCAGTGGCCGCGAGTATTCGCGAATCCCAAGGATCATCTCTCCGGCGAACGTGCGCGCTTCACCGGTGAGCCAGGCGAGCAGCTTGGACGGACCCTTGTATTCAGGCTTGACAGAAGAGACTGGCAGGATCACGTCGGTCTCGAAGGCATCGGCCACCTCGTCCGCCATGATCTTGAACGATCCCTTCGCTTGCGTTTGGGCGAACGCGACACGGAACTGGTAGAAACGGTTCTCGGGCAGGTTCAGCTTGTCGAAGATCGACTTGCGCAGCCAACCGCGGCAATCGTTCGTTCCCAGTTCGTGATCCGGCACCACGGTGACACGGCCATTCGGAATCTGCATGCGCACCATACAGGGCGAGACCAAAATTCCGAAGTACGTGACCGCGGCTTGGGGCCAGTCGGAGAATCGCGCCGCCAGCGGACGCTCATAACGCGAGTCCACGGCGTAATACTTCCCGTTCTTGGCCGACCCGGATGCGCCGATGAGCCGGTACTCCGTGCCGTCGAGGGCGAATCGCGACAGGGTGCTTTCCACCTTCGCGCGTTCCACCTGGTCGAGCGGTTCGGGAGTCACAGAGACGGACGCCACCTTGATCCCTGGACAGAGGGCTTCGAGCAGCGTGTTCTTCAACTGCGCTTGTGGGCTCAGGTTCGGCATCTTGCGTTCGATCTTGCCTTCCTTGGTGACCGTCAGGCTGAGGACCTTCAGGCCGGAATTCGTTGTGACGGGTGCGGGGCTGGTCATGAGTTCTCCTTGAAACGGTCGTGGGATGGGACAACAGACCGTTCGTGAGGGAGTCCTCACGTGCGCAGTACCCGGGCTGGGTTCCTTCGCTGGCCTGCTGCCGAAACACTCGTGTTTCGGGTCAGGCCTCCGCGAATGGAAGCCGCCCTATTCCGTTGTGTTGCCTGTCGCGATAAGACTGGGCAGGTTGCTCTCAGAACCGGTGAAGGTCGCGAAAGCGGATTCCCACATGAGGTGTGGGCGCCTTCTACTCAACTTGCGTTGGCAGTAGAAACCCTTTTGGCCGAACTGACCGGCTCCTTTTCGAGCCGGACCTCATTGCCCTCAATCCTTTGCGTCACGCGGTACTCATGAACGAAGTACACGCGGCTGTCGTTCTTGAACGCGATCACCAGCCCCTCGGGCTCGTTGGCAACCTCTTGCTCCAGCGTGGGTTTGCCATCGTCGCCAGCCGGGCGGCCGACGAAGTAGCGGACCAGTTGATCACCGGACTCCGCCCGCCGCCGACGGTTTCCACGGCGAATACCTGCTTTCGAGCCTGGGCTCTTTGCTGAAGCCGGCTTTGGCGATTGGTAGTTCGGCTGCATCTCGTCACGATCGTCCGGAGACGCGCTTCCATTCGTCTTCAAACGACACCTCCTTCCACCCGACCTCTGTCGGCACAAAACACCTCCCCTCGCCGTCCAGCCGCAGGTACCTCCGCGTTTCGATGTGCTTGTAGTGATCGAGCCCGGCATCTCGGTACATCCACATGAACTCACCATTCTGCGGCGGCTTCAATTGGCGCTCCAAGGGCGCCCAGTTCGGTGGCGATGGTTCGATGGCGGGGGGTTGCATCGAAGTGCAGGATACGGCTGGTCGGTACATCAGCGAAATGACTTCGGCGTGGCCACAACGGGTCTTTGGTTTCTCTTGGTTCTTCCGAGTGGCGCTCTCCTTCGCTTCGGGTTATAGCAAGAAGATGAGATTTGCTGGGCGATGCACTCGCGACTCGCGGTTGAAGCCGGACGCACCGATGCCGCAGACATCCTGTACTGTCTCCTGTTTGCAGGAGGCGTTTGCTGACGGCCTCGTACATCGTGGGGTCCCATGAGGCGCACGCCCCAACACATGGCCGAAGCGGCCTGCGACCGGGGCCGATGAGGGATGAGCGTCGACGCCGGAGTCCAGAAGTTGCAGCCCACACTTCGCGCGCCGAGAGGCGGCGGACCCCAGAGGCGCACCAGCGCGCCTCTCAGCCCAGATCACATCGGAGTAGGCGGTCGTTGACGGAGGAACCCGAGAGCTTCTGCACCAGAAAGTCCGATGACTGAATTTCCGCCGGAGGGTTCGAGGTCGTCGTAATGATGTATTGAAATGGCGGCTGCTCAGACAGACCCTCCAAGGACGCGGCGAACCGAAACAGCCGGTGGTAGATTGACTCGCCGAGGTCCGCTTCCCGAGGACTGTCGTGAATGAGAAATGCGGGAACGCCGGCCCGTCCCTCGATACTCATGAGCATCGCGGTAAGGTCGAAAACGAGCGTCTTCAGCGACTCCATGGCTTGGCCGCCAACCTGAACCTTCGCCTGCAATCCCTGGCCGGTGAGATCAATCGATGACTCTACATCGCTGCCAAGTAGGGCGCGGCTGACGAAGACGTAGATGTCATTGAACCGGCGCATGACATCAGCGTGCCGGTCCCGAAGAGCGGATTGCTGGTCCCGAAGTTCCTTCTCGCGATCATCCAAGGCGAGGATGGCCCGTTCAGCTTTCGACGATTGGTCTTGAAGGTCCGAGAACTCGCCCACGTCATCCTGAAACCTCCGCGCATCAGACGACTGGCGCCGTCGGGCGTCGTGGTCCTGTTCCGCCAGGCTCTCCAGATCCCTGACCTTGGCGTTGAGGGTGTCTTCCGTCGCACGAAGAGTGGAAAGACGAACCTTCATAGTTTTCGCCTCAACCGAATAGTGATCGATGGCAGTCCTACAACCTTCGATGCGGGCTGCGAGTTCCGCCTTTTCATCGGCCACGCTCTGGGTATCGCGCCGATGCGTTGACAGCGCGCACCCCTCAGCAAGGGCCAGGTCAATGGGGACGAAGCAGATCGGACAGAGGTCCCCATGCGTCTCCCGAAGCTCCCTCACCTTCAAATCCGTCCGTTCGCCTTGCAAGCCTTGCATCTGCTGCTTCGTGAGGTCCACCTTGGCATCCAGCTTCTTGAGCTGCTCGTCGAGGACCGCGCTTTCCTGAAGCACCCTATCCCGCTCGGCCCGGGCCTGGCTGATTTGCGCTGCGAACGGCCGCAAGGACTCCCGTTCCTGGCACATCCGGAGCTTCTCTTCGGCAACCGCCTGAAGGGCCGCCAAGTCGAGCGGTCCGCCGACCGCGCCATCCTGATCCAGCTCGACGCGACGCAGTAACTCAGCACGCAGTTCTTCGATCCGTCGCCGAAAATATGCCAGATCACGATCAACGCTCTGCCTCTTGGACGGAATGCGCTGACGGTCGTTCTTCAGGCGGATCTCCTCATCGTCCAGGATGCCTAACAGGGCACGCACTCCGGCCAAAACCTGATCCTTGGAAAGAGATGACACGGGCGATCCGGATTCAGATCTCGCGTGCCTCCAATCGAGAATGTGGTCAAAGCGATTCTCCTGATCCCGGACCAACCAGGCAAGGGCGAAGAGCCAGGAAGAATCGTCACGGAGTTCCGGAACAATGCCGCTCAAAGTTGAAGGGCAAACAACGCTGCTGAGTGCGTCGAGCAAAGGTCCGATTCCCGTGGCGGCTTCCTTCGATTCCGCCAACTCCTCGAGCCTGGCCTGCCGCCGGACCATATGCCGGCGCGTCAGGCCAATCGGACGAATCACGGACCAGACTGTCCCGGCGACAACGATCTCCGCGCCAACCAACCCGTTTGGAAACTTCGCGGCAATGTTCCTTCGCTGATCTTCGCTCGCAAAGGTGGCTTCCCCCAGGCAGTATCGTAGAAGTCGGCAGAGAAGCGTCTTGCCCGCGCCGTGGCCGCTATCGGCATTCTGCCCGACATTGGCGGCTGAGGATCCGGGGTCGGGCGACCAGATCACATTCAGACCGGCCCGCAAGGGCACATCGCGAACCACTTCGCCGGGCTGAGTCCACAACACGAATCGTCGAACCCATAGAGGCGGGTCACGTCGCGAATCATGGACCGAAATCGTCAGTTCGGGCTTAAGAAACAGCTCTTCTTGCCGTGCCATCTTCGACGCTCCGCAGGAACTCCGCAAGCCGCAGTTCCGTCTCCTGTTCATCAGCGAGGCGCAAGGCCAGCCGGACAGCCATGTCCGCCCTTCCGGCAAGCCATTCCTCATCCGCCTGCGCTGGCGCGTTGGACGTCACCGACCACAGGCCCGAGGATTCGACCAGCGCCCCTATGGACTTGAGGTAGATGATCGCATCGCCCCAGAGTTGATCCGTGGCGCCTCGCCGGAACATCGAGATATCAACCACGTTCTTCTGGACGGGCTGCGCTCCGGGGCCGATGACCCGTGCCCAATCCTTCATATGGGCTTTGTCGAGGAACGCCAACGCCATCGCGGGGTTGCGCACGAAGTGGACTGCCATCCAGACGCGGTGCGGATCAACCGGCGCGCCAAAACGATGCAGAACTTCGGTCACGGCGAGCAGAACGAAGTTGCCGGGTTGGATGCCGGGCGGCGTGGCCCATGCCCCGCTCGCCACCAAGTCCAATGTCGGAACCGACACCAGTTGAACGACGGGCGCGGGCATTCTCACGGCATTTGTCGCCACACCAGTTGGCAGCAACGCAATCGGGTCGCGCGGTGGTAACGAGCGCTCCAGGACGCCGACCTCTTCGCGCGTCAGACCGAAAGCCTGCTGGACCAACGAATTCAGACGACTTTCCAGATCGGACTGCTCAGCAGAGTCTGCTACCGAGGACCGCGACAGCTCGATCAATCGCTTGGCGAGGTCCTCCATCTCCATGCGGACGTGCGCGCCGACGTTGGGAATCGGTAACGCCAGAAGGAACTGGACATCGACACTGATCCCATCGTCTTTCATGTGCTGGAACGTCCGGTTGATGACCCACCAGGTCACCCGCGAGTTGAGAATCGCCAGCAAGTACAAGTCGTCAGAGGGCACGAACAGGACCTTATTGTTTACGTATTGCCCTTCCCGGTCGAGAGCGAACTGAGAGAAGTAAGCGATGCACTGAACAACGATCTTCGGACCGTCAAACGCCTCGTAGTAATCACACTGCCGGAGTTCCCACCAGAACCTCCCCTTGTCGGCCCGCTTGCGCAACGGTCCCTCGAACGCCTTCAGATGCCGGTGGACCGACGGATAGCAAGAAGCAAAAATCTCCTCGGCCGATGATTCGTTCGGTGCATCGGACCAAGGCCAAGTACGGTTCTGGCTGGAAGGGATCACGATGTGCCACTGGTCACCCCATACACTGGTCCAGCGCTTGATATCCCGTCCCCGCAGGAATCTCTTCAGCACAAGGGAGCAACCGGGGTCTTCTGCAACCAGCCGATCCCTCGCCGCCGTGTCAAGGTAGAACGCCGTGTTCAGGCCAGTCAGTAACCCACGGATGGGCCGCCTCCCCGCGTACTCTGCGAGGGGCCGTCCCGTAGCCATCAACCGATCCAGAAGGCCGCTCATCGCTGTGCCCTCGAGTTGCCACCGATCGGTTCGCAAATCCCGATGGGGTACCAGGATGTACTTGGTCCTTACCAGTTCGGGTAGACCGAGTTTCTCGCGGTCCGAGTCATGAGCTTCGACAAACCGAAGCGTCGTGTCGTCGGGCACGCGCGCCGGCACTGGCTCAAACACGACCGCAGCCGGGAAGGTGTCCGCGGCTGGGAACAGGTTCCGAGAGTGACCGAAATCTACGAGCAGAGAAATCCGGGCGCGATCCCGAAGCAACTCCCGCAGCCCTTCGGCGTATGTCGCGCGGAACCACTTATTCGGGGTGAGCATGCCCACCCGGCCTCGCGGCGCTGTGATGGTCAACGACCGCTCCAGGAATAGGACGGAGGAGTCCACCGTACTTCGGAAGGACTCGAACATCGCAAAGAACTTCTTGTCGGTCTTGAGCGTCTCCTGGCGCACCCAAGGCGGGTTACCAAGCACTACCGAGAAACCTCCGTTCCAGCCAGTCGCGGGGTTCGAAGCTGACTCAGCGGGCGCGGGCAGCGAGAACACGTCCGGAAACGCCAGATGCCAGTGGAAGAAGCGGTATGCGCCGGCCAACCGTTCGACCTCTGTCCGCAGCCATGGGTCTACTGCATACGGGTTGTGCTCAATGCGGCGAAAGACCTCTTCCGTGATGGCGTAGGTGGTGTCGCCACCTTTCCGCCAGGCAAAGGCCGCGCACCAGGTATCAGCCCAGAATTTCCCGAACAGATACCCGCTCGACCGGACCGCCTCCTCGTAAATCCTTTCTTTTTCGCGAATGCCTTCGATGGTGTCGTCGGACAGGTTGTCCAAGCTGAGAAGGCCTGCCGCGAAGTTGCCCAACTGGTCCCACGGCTGAAGGTTCTCGTCGAACAGACTCTGGCGGCCGTGCCGCTCCTGCTGGTTGAGCTTCTTGTAGCGCTGGCAGACCTTCTTGTCGTCGCCCTCAGCCGGGTCGAAGGCCTCGTCGGGAACGCCGGCGGTCAGCAACGCCGGCGTGGCGCCGATCAGACTGTTCCCACACTGGATTCGGTGATCGAGGAATGAGAGCGGCTTGCCGGGATCGATAGCTTCCAGCCAGAGATTGACCTTGCACAGTTCGACAGCCATCGGGTTCACATCAACCCCGTAGATGCAGTGCCCGATGACGTCGCGGAGAGCTTTGCGGAGTGCGTCTGGCGAGGGTTCCTCGTCGCCGGTCCGCGCGGCGGCGAGACGTTTGGCGATGCGATGGGAGGCTGCGATGAGGAAATGGCCGCTGCCGCAAGCAGGGTCCACCACCTTCAGCTTCAGAATCGCGGCCTCGGAATCCTGCCCTCGCACGGCTCCGTCAAGGACGGGTTCGAGCGCGGCATCGAGCAGGCAATCGATCAGACTGGTTGGCGTGTAGTAGCTTCCGGATGTCTTCCGCTCGTGGCCGCTGGCGGTCGTCAGGCAAAACAATGGCGCGTCCAGGTTCAATTCGGGGCGCAGTTCCAATAGCGACTCGTAAACGCTACCAAGCTCTTCTGCACCCAGATTCTTGTAGTCAACGCTGCGCAGCGCGCCATCAGCTACGGTCACGGCCAGGGCGCGCACGGCATCGAGCAGGTCGTGATTGGCGATATCGCATTCCTCGATATCGGGCATGGCCGTTGGAGAGAACAGAAAGCTCCCGAGCGCAGGCAACGCCAGTTCGGGACAGCCGGTGTCTGAGCCCAACTTCTGCATTGCGAGCCGCAGGGTTACGTACAGATCCCCGTGCCGAGTTCCACTCCGGCGCTCAGCCAGACGGCGAAGCCTGGCGGTTGAATAATGCCGGACATAGCGCAGTCGCGCAGCTTCCTTTTCTTCACCAGCGAGAAGCAGGAGGCCCCGGTCCTCGGCGACGAACAAAAACAGCAAGCGGTAGACCAGCCGCAGTACCTGGCGGTAGTAATCCTGCGCGTCGAGATCACCGGAGCGCAGGCGTGCCCGGAGCACGCCGTTTGCCGGATACGCCAGAAAGCCCCGGCCAAGACAGGAGATCGCATCTTCCACACCGGTTCGCAGTTGGTCCAGCGCGCGGACACCCCGCTCGCGCGAAGACTGGGACCACTTCTCCAACCAGCAGTCGGAGGGCGATTCCGCCTCGACCCGCGACTGATGACACAGCAGCCATAGGAGAACGAAGTCGGAATAGCCCTCGCCGAGCATCATCGCTTCCAGGTCGAACTCCACGTAGCTCTGCCGGGTCAGGCTGGCATTGTCACGGAGGATGCGAAGCCGCAACCCGTTGGAGACAACACCCCACAGGTGTTCCTTGGAGCGGTTCAGGAATTCCTGCAACAGACTGTGCGGGCTGCTACGGGAGGCGCCGGCGACACGCTGCGACGGTCTGTCGAGGTCGACGCGCAAGCCCAGCAGGTGAATGGGTGTCCGGTGCCAGCCGTGAGAGACGGCGTAGGACTTGCCGTCGACGTCGGCGGCCTTGGCGGTGAGCAGTCGGCCGTAGCCCAACTCCTGGAAGAGGGGGAGAAGCCACTTCTCACGAGTCAGCGTCGTGCCGGAATCGGTGTCCGGCAACCGTTCGCTCGCGTTGCGGAATGCCGACCATGCCGCCAGCAAGCGGTTCCAGGCGCGGTTGGTGGTCTCCGTGATCTTCTCGCCCTCGGGCAGATGGTATGCCTCTGGCGTGAGCCCGCCGAGGTCCGGATCGCCGGCGGCGATCCGTTCCAGGAGGTCGGACGGTAGAATGGCGCCTTCTGTCCGAACCGTGAGGAAGAGATCTCGCGTGCGAGTCTGCATCAGATCAATTTCCCTGGACCGCGGGCAGGAAGACATAGACGCCGAGCACGTCCGGTGGAATCTGCGGTTCCACGCGATACCGGACGCCCTGCAGCCGGGCGGCGATCCGGACACGTGAATGTGCCGCTAGCAACTCCTCGCCACGCTCGACGGCGAAGCGGTTGAGATGCGATTCGATAGCCGGGAATTCCTGGATGACCCTGGCAACGAACGCCGCCGCCTGGTCTGGGTTGATATTCGCTTCGGGCTCCGCAGCCATCAGGGAGTCCGCTGCACCGCTTGGAAGCCACTCGGCGCTGGAAGGCGAGCCGGCAAACGCGACCAACTGGCTGTCCTCGGCCAGCATTGGGTTCTCTTCAGTGCCTCTGCGCGTGATGATGTGATACCGGAGCCGCAGCAGCAAGACTGTGGTGCGGCGCGAAACAGCGGTGGTGCGAATTGCGCCACAACGGCGGGCGATGCCATCCAGTTTCGCGTCGAGGGCGGTATCCATCAGGTACGCCGCCAATCCCTCCACCAGGGGATGGGTGCGGGTAAGGCAGAGTTCCCCGGGCCGCACTGGGGGCGAGAAACGGACCGAAAAGAGACCGTGCTTCGCGTCGCTATCCCGTACCTGTAACGCCTCGCGCAAGGCGCGGGGGCACTCGGCCACATCCAGTTTCACGACGCCGTTTTCGGTGATCACCGCCCGGTGCGCCAGCAACGCGTCCTTGGTGAAGCGCGCGACATCCAAAGCAGATCCGATGGCCGACCGCACCGCGGCCAGTTCCCGCTCCACTTCTTCCACGTTGGCGCTGAGCGCTTCCTGGGCGAACATGGTGCGCGAGCGCTTCTCCCGCTCTGCGCTGGCTTCCCACTTCTCGAACAGCGCCTCTTTTTGGGGCTGGAAGTACTCTTCGAAGCCGAGCAACAACTGGTCCTGATTTCCAGGCTTCTGCCGAAGCAGCAGTCCTTCGAAGACCGCTTCGATAACCTGCTCGGTATCCACTGGCACGGGCACGGAGATGCCGAGGGAGCTGCGGATCTTCTTGTGCTTTCGAATTAGGACGTCGAGCACAATGCCGTCAATCTGGTTGTCGGTGCCGTAGTAGGTCACCGCCCTTACCCTGGGGCTGGGCTGTCCGTAGCGGTCTACGCGTCCTTCCCGTTGCTCGTGGCGGGTAGGGTTCCACGAAAGGTCGTAGTGAAGCACCGCGTCGAAGTCGCCTTGGAGGTTGATGCCTTCACTGAGGCAATCCGTAGCCACCAGCACGTGCTTGGGCGATTCCGCCAGAGCGGCGATCCGCAACTCGCGCTCTGCCGGAGCAAGCTCCCCCGTGACAGAAGCGACTTCGACATCTTTCTTGAGGCTCTTCCGGAGGGCGGCCGCCACATAATCCGCCGTGGCGATAAAGCGGCAGAACACAACCGGGCGAAAGCCGTCGCGCAAGAGCAACTCCACCATGCGAATGGCCTTCTGGAGTTTGGCGTCCTTGTCGCCCTGAAGTGATTCGGCTTCGCGGGCCATCTCCAGCAGGCGGCGCCGGTTTCTTCCTTCATCGCCTGCCTCGGATCCGGCATCGCTGCCGGGAACGACGTCCATAGCCTCGGCAGCGTTGTCGTCGAGCAGGTCGAGCACCGTGCGGCGTCCCAGGTCGTCGGCTTCTTCGACGGTTTCGGTGTCGAGCGTCGCGGCGCGAGCACGCAGTGTCGCCGCAGCTGCGGTGGGGCTGGAGGCCAGAGCTCGGAGCAAGGCAAGAACCGACCACCACTGGACCCGCTGGCGGTGTGTGGCGCCGCCCGCGGCGGCCACTGTCTCGCGCGCATATTCCAGAACCTTTGCAAAGAGCCGCCGGTAATCGTCGGTCAACTTGTAGGTTTCTTCGGTGTCTTCGCGCTCCGGAAAGGGAGTCTCGGACTTGAGGAAGTGGCGGATGTCTCCCCGGCGGCGCTGGACTAGGTGCGCGGCGAGCCGGCGGCGCTGCTGCTCATTCCCCTTGCCGGTGAGGTCTTCCGGCAGATTGGTGAAGTCGGGATGGAGTAGCTTGAGCAGCGACCGGAATGCCAGCTCGTTGCCGCTGTGGGGAGTCGCGGTGACCAGAATCAGGTGGCGCCCCTTTACGGGATCGGCTAGACCTGAGATCAGCTGATGCCGCTGGTGGCGTCCGCCACGTCCTTCACCTCCATACGCGCAAGTGTGTGCCTCGTCAACAATCACCAGTTCGGGGCAAGTGCGAAGAAACTCGCCCCGTCGGCGCTCGCTCTTGATGAAGTCCAGCGAAACGATGACGAAGTTGTGGATGTCGAAGAGAGACTCTCCGACCCGGCATGTACGTTCCAGGCGGCTAGCTGTGCCGGGTAGCACGAGTTCTGCCTGGATCTGGAATTTGTCACGCAGTTCGGCCTGCCACTGCTCGGCGAGCTGGGGCGGACAGAGGACGGCGAGGCGTCTGACTTCGCCACGGTCGAGTAACTCACGGGCGATCAGGCAGGCTTCTACCGTTTTACCGATACCGACATCGTCGGCAATCAACAGGCGCACCGGGTCGAGTTTGAGCGCCATCAGCAGAGGCACGAGTTGATAGGGCCGGGGATCGATTCCAAGTCGGGCGAACGAGCGGAATGGGCCCGCGCTAGAGCGGAAGCCCAGCCGAACCGCGTCGCGAAGCAGGCGGCAGGAGCGGTGATCTCCGACCTGCGCCGGGTCAGGAAGGTCGAAGCGTGCCGGCTCGACCGTTTCGAGCGGCAGATAGACGCCTGCGATCTCTTCGTCCGTGCCACCCAGAGGCCGGAGGATCAGCATGTCATCTTGCGATTCGGGAAGGACAACCCATTCGCGGCCGCGGGCTTTCACGAGCGAGCCGACGGTGAAGCTCAAGCGTGCCTCCCGAACACGTGAGGATACTGGGCGATGCGCTTTTCCCAGTCCTCTTGGTGGCCGAAGCGAATCACGGTGTAGCCGAGATCCTCCATACAGTCGGACTGCACGCGGTCACGCTGCTGGCGCTCGGGAAAGTCATGCGGCGGACCGTCGATGTAGATGGCCGCGAGACAGTCCTCGTAGAGAAAATCAGGTTTAGTGTTGCACTGCTCGATGCGTGGCTGCGCCTTTGATGGCAGTTTCAGGCTGGCGGCTTCGAGGTTCCGAAGCCAACGCCGCTCCAGTTCGCTGTCGCAGAGTCGTTCCAGAGCCGCCAGATGCTCGCGAAGCGGCTGATGAATCGGAGAGGCGATCACGCGAGCGCCGGACATCTGGATCAGCAGTTCGAGGATGGCCTTGCGGTCAAGCAACTTGTGATCCCGCTGATTGCCATAGTTCATGAGGCAGTCGTAGCAGGCCGCCTCACAGTCCTCCCGCGCTCTGGGTGCTCGCTTTCGATCGTCAAAGGTAACAGGGTCGTAGTGGCAGATCTCCAGTGCCCTGCGTGCCACGTCCTGGAGAACTTCAGGTTCGTCCAGTAGGGTGCGCAACACGCCCGCTCCGCCCTCCGCTGCCTCATAGAACAGGATGAGGCGGCGTTCGTCTTCGTTGGGCAGCGCCTCCACCGCCAGTTCGCTGTCTTCCAGTTGGAAACGTATCTGCAGGGCGGACTTCAGTGCAGCGCCAAGGGATGCCATCATCGCAGACGGGAGTTTCCCCGCAGGTTCCAGCAACAGGCAGTTGCGGCGGTCTTCCACGTACGGCACTACGCGCATGGTTCGCGCCGAAAGGGGATCGGGATCGTCGTCGTCCGAAGCAATCTCGTTGGTTGCCCAGTAGCCGCGTTCAGTATCGAGGAGAAAGCCGTGCTGCTCCTTGTTCTTGCGGCGGCGCCAGCCGAGATTGATGCGCCAGATAGTGGCTGCCGAGCCCAAATCCAGCCGGGCCAGAATCGCCCCGTCCCGCTCGACGGTGGCAACCCGATGAGTGGGCCGCCCTGCACTCTCCGTGAACCGCACCCCCGTCTTGAGTTCGAAGCCCAGCCGCAGCCGCTCCTCTTCATCAGAATTGATGCGGTCCGTACGCTTGGTGGTGACGTTCTGCAAGCGAAACAGCGAACGGAGAGGCGTCCCAAGCGGAGTCTTGCATCGTTCGCAAAGGTCCACGCCGTCGCCCGACGCAATGGGGTGGAGATATCCACACGCCTCACACTGCTTGGCGCGGCGGGTGGCGATCTCCTGATTCTCGCCGACCGGCAGAATGACCCGATTGATGCGGTAGCGTGATCCCTCGTGGTAGACCACAGCACGCGGGCCGAACTCGGAGATAGCCAGGAATCTGGGCCGCGAGAGATACTCCTCGCGATTTTTCGTTTGACGCCGGCCCGGAATGAATGCCGAAAGTGGAAGACGAGGGAAGCTGTAGCCTGGCAGGAAGCCTTCGCTGGCGAAATAGCGGTAGCTGTAGAAATCGGACTGAACGACGTTTTCCGCTTCTGTGAGAAGGCGAACCTGTTCTTCAGCCTCTCGGCGGAGACGTTCCGCCTGCTTCTTCTCCTCAGGACTGCGCGTGGCGTCCAAAATGATCTTGCCCTGAAGCCGGGCCTGCGCGTGGGCGGCGCGGTAGAGGTCACGCCACCGCTCGCATGCCTGCTCGAAGTTGAGGCGCACCTGGGCCAAAATCTTGTCAAGCCACCGCCCCGGATCGCCATCGGTGAACGGCAGCGCTTCGCCGATGCATGACAGGACCCGCTCTGCCCGGGCCTTGGCTTTGGCCTTTGCGTGCTCCGATTCGAGATCGCTTATCACTCCTGGCAGAAGATCCAGGGCGGGTTCATCCCCTGAGAGGTCGAGAATGTCTTTGAGTGTGCGGCCCAGGCCGAGGCCGGTTTCGGCGAGCCAGATCGCATGAATATGCGCCCGGAGGAGATCTTCGTTAACCAAGTCGAGTCGCGGCGGTGTGACGGCACCTGCCACCATCGATTCTGGCCGCTTGAAAAAATACTGATCGTGCGGGCTCCCAGTGGAGCAATAAGAGAAGACCAACGCCGGTTGTCCACTACGCCCGGCGCGCCCGCTTCGTTGTGCATAATTCGCCGGCGTCGGCGGCACGTTGCGCAGGTTGACCGCGTTCAATTCGCGGATGTCGACGCCAAGTTCCATCGTGGGAGAGCAGTACAGAACCGGAAGCTTCGCCTCGGCAAAACGTTGCTCCCGATCAATCCGGAGTTCAGCCGGGACCTGGGCTGTGTGCTCGCGTGCCTCTAGACCTTGAGCGGTCTGCGCTACCCGCTTGTAGAAATCGACAAAGAATGGGTTGGTCCGGCCACCGGTCGCAGGAGCGTTTGGTACTCGGATGGGATCGTGGAACGATCGCGTGCCATCGCCGGCCAGCCACAACAACGCCGACGCCGCGAGTTGGTAGCCTGGCACATCGTCTGCGCCTCGCGGTTCAACCACCTCTTTCACGATTCCCGCCAGACGGAGAAGCGCCAGTAGCTGCCGGATGATCGGCTCAGTTTCGTTCAGCGGAATTCGCTGGTGCAATTCCGGGAACGTTGAGGATCGGCGCAAGTACTGGCCGAATCCGCCACGCGCGGACACGTAAAGGTAGCCACCGTAGTCGTCGTGTTCCTGCATTTGGCGCGGAAAAAGAATGGCCGCGTGTTCAAGTTGCTCGCTCTCATCAATGGCCCATGGCTCGCGGAGATGTTGGCTGCTCTGCTGCCGTATGCGCTCCTGGTAGGCGGAATCAAGGTAGTCAACCTGGATGGCAAGTTCTCGGCGCATGTAGTCGAGCAGGACTTTGGCCACTTTCAATCTTGTCGCCGGCAGAGCACTGGCCAGAGCCGGGTGGCAGTCCCTCCATTCCTCTTCCGCTTCCGACACTTCATCCAGCGATTGGTAGCGGATCGCGAGCAACCCGCACTGTTCAAGATTCGGTAGCGTGATGCGCCAGCCCCTTTTCAGATCCCGGTAGAGCCGGTAGCCGAGCACAGTGCGGAATGCAGCCTGGGTGTCCTTCAACGCCTGAAATCGTACTTGGGGATCGCGGGCGTACAGATCGAGAGGCAGTTTCAGCGACTGGAAAACTTTATCGGGCAGTGCGTCGTGCGGGACACCGTTGGCGCCAGCCTCCAACACCGCCTTGTACAGGGCGGAACGAAGAAGGCCGATCTCGATGAAGTCGTTGAAGTGGCCTGCCTGGAGAGAAGCGTCCTGGCGGTTGTCCGTGAAGCTGAGAAGCTTACGGGCACGGTCGTTTAGTGTGGGCTCGTTTTTCAGGCTCCGGATTGCCGACAGGCTCAAGACCGTGGTCGCGGTGCTTCTGCCTTCGGAACTGAGGGATGACAGTTTCGCGAAGTCCGATCGCTGACGCGCACCGTAGGAAACTTCGCAGCAGAGACAGAAACGGAACGGCGCCGGAATGAAGCTCGTCTCCAGCCCGTCCTGGTTCTCCGTCCCATCCGGCGAGATCCTGAGAGGGGCGGGCACATCGGGCCTTCGGTTCCTTTTGATCCGTCTGACGCCCCGGTGTTCTTCGATCCAATCTTCAGGCAGACGGTCCATAATTTCGTCTGGACCGGTAGGCCACGGGTTATCCGCGCTCAGGTACAAGAAGCCGGGGACCGAATCGCCGTCGTTCTCAATGTCCGACAGTTCGCGAGGTTCAAATACCCGCGAGCCGGGCGAGCCAGAATTCGTCGCACGGACACTGTAGTATTCCTGACCGCACTCCCGGCAGAAGACCAGCGGCAGAAGAATTCGGTCCCGGTCGCCCGGCACGAATTGCTGTCCGTGGACGGTAATGAACCTCGCCTGTTCCGGTTCCAGCGAAGCATACACTGTGTCGCCGCGGCTGATGAACTGGTGTAGCCGAAAAGCGAACGGCGGGAATCCGGTGTCGGGATTCTTCGAGCAACGGTAGGAGGCGAGGAGCATCTCCTGGAGCACCTTGTCGCAGCGCTCACGCGGAAGTGAGGTTGCCGCAGCCAGTTGGACGGCCGCTCCCTCGTTGCCTGAAATGCTCCCTGGGGTGGCCCTGATCAGCCGCTGCGTCCCGTCCTCGCGTCGCAGACCCAAGTTGGCCTCAATCCACACCGATAGCGGGTCAGAGATGAACGACTGGTAATCGGTGGACGGTAGATGGCCGTCGGACATACGCAGACGCAGACTCTCCGAGAATGAGGCATCATGGACCGTGCCCAGGTCGGTGGCCGAACGCAAAGTCTCGCCGATCACGTTCTCCGGCCTGACTGAGGCGCCGAAGAATTTCGTCGCAACTCGAGCAACTTCGATCCGTTGCTGATCGTACGTTCCAACACCCGCGAGGGTCGCGGACGTCCCGACGTATTGGAGGGTGTCATCGCCAATCCGATCTCGAACCCTCCGGATCAGCATCGCCACGTCCGCACCCTGTCTACCCCGGTAGGTGTGCAGTTCATCCATCACCAGGAACTTGAGTCCCCTCGCCGCTTCAACGAGTCTGTTCTCGGCTGGCCGGGTGAGGATCAGTTCCAACATCACGTAGTTGGTGATGAGGATGTCGGGCGGGTCTGCGAGGATCGCATCCCGCTGCGCGTCCCTCTCTTGTCCGGTATACTGCGCGAAGCGAACCGGCGGCTTGTCGTTGGGATAGCCATGGTAAAGGAACTTCTTGAGTTCTCCAAACTGGCTGTTGGCAAGGGCATTCATCGGGTACACGATGATTGCCTGAATACCCTGGCGGCTGCCGCGACGGAGAACATGGTTGACGATTGGGACGATATAGGCGAGGCTCTTGCCAGACGCTGTTCCGGTGGTTAGGACATAGTTGTGGCCACCGACAGCTACTCGGATTGCATCTGACTGGTGCTTGTACAGTCGAAGAGCTTTCCCTGCGTTGTTGGGGCCAGGCTGTTTGTCCTTCCGGAACACATTCGAGCATTCGTCGTGCAGGACTCGATCCTCGACCAATTCGTCAATTGAGTCGCCGGGCTCGAATGCAGGGTTGAGCTGAATCAGCGGATCGGGCCAGAGCAGGCCGGAGGCCAGTCCGCTTTCTACATGATCGCGGATCTTCCGATCACGGATGTGGATAAACCCGCGGATATACTCCGCGTAGTCGGCCACCAACTGCCTGCGTACCTCGAATGCGTCCATGGTTGTCTGTCTGCGGCCCGTGCGCTCGGTCCATGAAGTGTCAAAGGCCTTCAATCACAAGAAGACCCGAGACTCATAATCTACCACTATGGCTATGACAACGCGGAGGTTACATCGTGCGACAACGGATTGCATTTCGTCCATCCCCCGGACGGCGGGCCTTCACCTTGCGGTCCCGGCTATTCAGTCGACAACTCAGCTCTCCAAAAGACTCCTGAACGACTTGAACCGGACTCGAAACCGGTGCTGCTCCAAAACCGCTTTGGCCTGATCTGCCTCCTCGACGGTGAGGACTCCCGCGCGGATTGCGGAAAGCAGGAGGCCCGGTGTGTTGACGAGGCGGCCGGGTCCGAGCCGCTGTTCCGCTTCGCGCCGAAACGCTCCGCCTTCATCGGAGGCCACCCGCCAGCCGCGCTGCTGCGCCAACGCCAAGCACGCCGACTCTCCCTTTCCCAAGAACGAGGCCAATGCCGCGAATGCGGTGAGCTCTTCGGTATCCTGAAAGCCCACGCAGGCAAGATGACCGGCATCGATTGCGGCCCGCAATGCCGCGGCCTGCTCCTCAATCAGGATTTCGGCCACCACCTCATCCGGTACAACAAACTCGAACTGCGACAACGATCCCAAGATCGAGAGGCGGCCAACGTGGATCAGGTTGATGAGGATGTTCGCGTCCGTTACGACGACCTGGACTTTGACCATTACTGCTCCGGGAGGACGACAGAATGGAGATCCTCTTCATCCAATCCGGCGCTTTGAACCAGAGCTTCGGCATCATCGCGAGTGGCGCCGACTTGAGCCGCCAGTTCAACCAGCTTGCCGCGGCTGATCAGTTCCCGGCGGAGCGCCTCGAGCGCGAGTCCCAGGAACCGCCGATTGAATTCGGCTGCATGATCGACCTGGTCGATTGGTGGCAGAGTGAGCAGCTTGGCGAGCCGCAGGCTGTTGCCCTCCTGATCGAGTTCCTTCAGATGAGTGAACTCAGGCTCATTGATCAGCTTCAGGTTGAGCAGGCGGTAAAGCGCTGAAAGAGGACTTACGCCGAAGTAGTGCGCGAGTTGGACAACGTCGTAGAGTTGGATCTCCTGCGTGCCCGGCTCAGTGCGGGAGTCGACCGGCACGACGTCGGTCCCGTCATATACGTCCGCATGAATCCTGCTCAGCGCGCCTTTTCCCAGACTTCCAACAAACTGCCGGACGCCTTCTTCGGGCATCAGGAAGTTCGCAGCGAAGGAGTTCGCGCGCACTTCGCGCAGGTCATCACGCTCGCTCACGCGGCTGACCAAGCCTCTGGAATCACGATCCAGGAGAACATGGCAGTACTCGTGGCACCACGAAAAGCGCTGACGGACTGCTGGATGCGTTTGGTTGATGACGATGAAGAGGCCGACGCGAGGATGACTCACCATCAGGCCGGAAACATCGGCCGGCATCTGCACCAGTCCAGTCCGAACCCCCTGGCCCTCAAGCAGAGCGACAGGATCTCCAATGGGCGCGGAACCCAGACCCAACCGGCGCCGCTCTTCCATCGCGACCTGCGAGCCGATCTGGATTGCCTCCCATTTGCTTCTGGGCGCCGGGAAGGGGTAAGCCGCCACGGTCGTCAGGGACCTGGTGATCCGAAGCAGGTCTTCGAGGTTTGACAACTCCCGGCCCAGCGCCATGCAGTCGCGCAATGCCTGTTTCACACCGTCGCCATCGGAGTCCGTCTCCGAGCGAAAGAGCGCATGAACCAAGTCGTCTTCGGCGAACTCCTGAGCGACGAAGTCCTGGATGTCGCGGGCATAAAGGTAAGCAAGCTTCGACAGTTCAAGCCCGGAGACCGATCTGTTCCCGAGTTCGATCTGGGCTACAGTAGCGCGGGACACACCGAGATGTTGGGCGACATCCTCTTGCTTCAGGCCGCAGGCTTCGCGCGCATCGCGCAGTCGCCGGCCCAGTTCCTGTTGAGTGATTGCCATGTCGTTGTTCCCTCCCAATTAGATCAACGGGAGCGATCGGACGCTGCCAAAGTCGAGGGCCAGGTGCGATCCCCAGCCGGCGAGAAAACCGACCAACGCACCGCTGACGAGACAAATCAGCACGTGGCAGATGCCATAGAAGGCTCGGAGGAGCGGGTCGACCGTGACGTACTGGAGACAACGGAATCGAGCCGCTTCCTCTCGAAGCCAGGCCTGCCAGGCGTCGATTCGCTGACTCGCAAGCCCGGTTAGGACACACGAGACGGCGACCGAATGCCCGACTCCGCGGTGAAAGGGAGAGGTCGGCGGGTCGACCCAATCCGGACCCAAGCCGCCGACGGCGCCACCGAGCGCCCCACCGGCAACTTCGGCAAGGTACTGCAAGCTATTCGATTCATTTGCTTTATGAGCAGCAACCAGCGTTCCCAAGGGGACGGCAGCCGCAAGATGGATCGGTCGGTTAGGCATCGCTACTGATATCCTAACGCAAAATGGATGAAAATGGAAGCTGTGTTATAATGGTGGTAGAGGATTTACCCTGTGGCAGCTACAGTGCCTGCGTTCTTCACCGAGGATGCCCAAGCCCAGCTCGATGACCTTCTGATGCTCGTTTGCGAAGAACTGCAGCTTGCCCCAACGCGGTACCGGCTGGCAGTGGAACGCTATGGAGCCGTTAGCCGGGTCCTCGAAAGCGAGGGAAGCCCTTTTCGCGGCATTCCCCTGTCCATCTATCCCCAGGGGTCCATGGCACTCGGTACCACCGTGCGTCCGATGGACGGGCCGCATGATCTCGACTTTGTCTTCGAACTGGGGATTCCGCATCAGCGGATCGATCCAATGGCCCTCTTGGGGATGTTCTACAACTTCCTGAAGGGGCATGGAACGTACAGCGAGATGGTGTCCCTGAAAAACCGCTGCGTGCGTATTACCTACGCCAATGACTTCTACATGGACGTCCTTCCGTCCTGCAAGGATCTCCAGTTGGGCGGCACCTGCATTCAAGTCCCTGACCGCGAACTCGCAAATTGGAGTCCGAGCAACCCAACCGGCTACGTCAAATGGTTCCGCGATGCCTCGACCACGTTGTGCCTCGTCGAGAAGGCTGCTCAGCCCGTTCCGCCGCAACAACCAGCCGACAAGAAGCTACCCCTCCAACTCGCGGTCCAGTTGATGAAACGCTGGCGGGACGTCTTCTACCCCAATCCCAAAGAGGCACCGATTTCGATCGTCTTGACGACCCTCGCCGGCCGGTGCTATCGCGGTGAGGTATCGCCGAGCGCTGCGCTTTCGGGGGCTATGGCGAGAATACTCGCCGCCATCGACGCGGCTGACTTGGCCGGCCGTCGGCTGGTAGTCCTGAATCCATCGAACCCACACGAGGACCTGAGCGAGAGATGGGACGACAATCCTGATGCGTACCTGGCATTCAAGGCCGGGATGCGGCAGTTCTCAAAGGACTGGGGCCGGGTGCTTTCTGGCGGCCGGGAGACAAATCGATTGCTCGAAGAATTGTTCGGCGAACCCGTGAAAAAGGCCGTCGTGCGGCAGGCGCAGAATCTCCAGGAAAAGCGGAGGGCAAATCAACTCGGCGTTCGATCGAGCGGCGTGATTACCATGGCGTCCGCCGGTGCCACGGCACTTCGCCGCAATACATTCCATGGCAAGACATAAGTACCTGCGACCGAGATACCTGACGACGGCACAGCAGGATTGGCTCGTGCAAGCCAAGTACCCGCAGTTCCGGTCACAAGGCAATCGCGGCAACCGCATCATTTGGACCGGGGAGCTTCAGCCGACGGCCCGAAGCGCGAAGTACTTGGTCGAGATCACCTACACAGTTCCGGCGAGGCCAAGAATCCGCGTCCTGCGACCGGAGTTGAAGCGGCGCGAAGGGTCCCACAATCTGCCGCATGTTTTTGAAGACGACCTTCTTTGCGTCCATGAGGCGCAGGACTGGAACGCCACGATGATGATCGCCAACACCATCGTGCCTTGGATCAGCGGTTGGCTGTATTTCTACGAGGTCTGGCTGGACACAGGATATTGGGAGGGTGAGGGCACACACCCGCACCGACCAGAACATCATTCCGCGGCATGAAGGGCGCTATGGCAGCGAAGAAGACTCAGCGAGGATATAAGGATCAGACCTTGAAGCTCCTGTGGGGGCGCGCAGCCGGAAGATGCTCGGCACCGTGGTGCCGGGTGAATCTGATCGCAGAAGAGACTGATTACGACCCTGCCGTGCCCATCGGGGAAATCGCTCATGTGGAAGCAGCGGCGGATGGCGGGCCCCGTGCCAACTCCGCTTTGTCGCGAGAACAGCGGGACTCCTACGAGAACCTCATTCTGCTCTGCGCGCATTGCCATGCGCGCTTCGACCGTCAAGAGAAGTCCCATTCGGTAGAAGCCATTCGCCGACTCAAACAGGATCATGAGGCTTGGGTGAAGGCGAGTCTCCCGGAGCGAGGCCGATCGAGGCGCGGCTGGCGCGCGATTCTTCTCCGGGGTGACCACCCCGTCGATCCAGCAACATTCGAAGAGGCGCTCTCCCCGGACCACATTGACGGTGGAGTCTTTGAACTGAGTGTTGCTGGCATCGGAAACAGCTGGAGTGATGTGCCGGCCATGCTCAGCGGCGGATTGGAGTCGGCTCTCGCGGTCAGTGATCTGTTCGAGAGCCGTTTCGCCGTGTTTCCGCTCGCTGCGGTGAGCGCATGTCTCTACCTTGGATACCTATTGACGAACCGACCAACAATCAAGCTTTTTCAGTTTCACCGTGACGAGAGAACCTGGGTTTGGCCGGGCAGTCCGACCGAGCGAGAAGGTCTCTCCGTGACCACAGTGCACGGATGTGAGGAACCCTCAGACGTGGCCTTCTTGTTCGAACTGAGCGCTACCATCGATCGTGAGAGAGTGAGGTCTATCCTCCCTGCCCGGACGCAGATTGTTTCCCTGTCAGTCCCGACTCCTCGAACGAGCTGGCTGCAGTCGCCCCGCCATCTGGTTGAGTTGGCACGCACGGCGAGAGAGATTTTTGAAGACGTGTTAGCCAACAGCCCCGAAGCTGGCCGGTGGCACGTTTTTTATGCTGGCCCGGCGCCTGGTGCGGTTGCGGTCGGCCAGCAGTTGAACCCAACCATGACGCCTCCGGTACAGTTGTACGAGTTCCGGTACCCAAACCACATTCCGAGCGTCCTTATCGGAGGCTCCCAACCCAGAAACGATAACCAGTAGAAGGAGATCAACACAATGAGCAATCAAAAAACAACGCCAGTCCGGCACGATGCTCCGGGTATGCGCGGTCCCCGAGGTAGGAACGAGGACGGCGAACTCCGTCAGAAGCGCGGAGACACGCACGTCGGCACCATCGAAAAGCAATACGGCGTCGATTTCGGCGTGCGGAGCGACATGAAACTCGACACGCTGCGCGAGCGCCTCGGCGCCGTATCAATAGAAGACCTGATCGACAAACGGGGCTCGTAGACAAGTGCTGCCACCCAGACGGCTCGCCGAGCCAGAATGACCTGGCCACACCCTTGACTTCGGACATCCAGAGTCAGGCGCGGGTTTCAGGAACGTTCTGCGCGCCGTTCTGGACCCAGCGGGAGGCTAACTGACCCAACCCGCGCATGTTGTGGTATTCCGATGTCCCTGAGTCGGGCTCGCGGTTCATGGGAAGGCAGAGCAGCCAGGTGCAGGCTCCGCACGCGATGAGCCGCCCTGCCAAGCGGGCCGAGTAAATGAGTTATGCCCGGAACTCGGAATCGGGCACCAAGCCCACTACAGGTTAAGGCGTAGCTCGGGACTATTGCAGGAACACGGCGAGGTGCGGGTGGAGGTCTCAGGCAACTCACGGGACTGCGTCATTCCCACTGAGTCTAGCGGTCAAGCAAAGAGCTCTTCTGATCCAGTCCTATATCTCGATCCCCGACCATTTGCTGTTCCCAGAACTCCCCAACCAGTAGACCCGAGGGATGCTGCTGAGTTCGGCCAGAATAGACCAGTCGGATTTGATATCGGCAGACCATCTTCTCGGTCTGCTCGATTCGTTGGGCCGTGACCCGATGGATCTCCTTCGCCGCGAAGACTTGGTAGGCCCAAGGCATTCCGGCAACTGGTTCGATGGAACGGATCTTGACGCTCGAAGTGATGGATTCGGCCTTGATCTTGCCAAGAGTGTCGTCCTCCCGGAACTTGTTCATTGTGAAGGTGCGAAGGTTGACGGTCATCAGGTTCAGCGAGTCGGCGTACTGCCGTTCGACGTTCGCCGGGGTGTAGGTCAAGTAGGCGTTGAGGAACCTCCTTACGATGGCGCGGCCCTCCACGTCCGACGGGGCAGTTCCGGCGTCGGAGGAGGACGCGCTCTGGGCCTGGACAGGTGGCACGAGCGGAGAACGGACCTGCAGGGCGGTTCCCCCGACAACCGTTGCCTCTCCGGCTCCATCGACCCGGATCACCACCGGCGGTTGCAGGCGCACGTAGGCGAAGAGTCCAAGTGCAAGTAGCGCCAACAATCCGCAGGTGAGGCCGAGCGCGGCCATGCGGTTGGCGTAGGCGCGTAGGGCGCCGTCCATCTCGTAGTACTTGGAGATCTGCTGCTTCTCCGGAAGCGTTGATCGATCTTTGCGTTGAAGGCTAAACATCGCCTGTCGCCTCCTTTATGCTGAATCCGAATCCTGAGAGGGAGCTACCGCTCTCGCTGCGAGCCCTCGACCTGCCTGAACCACTCGCTGGGCTCCTTGAACGCCAAGCGCTGCCGCAGCGCCGGCAAGCCAACCAACGGCATGGGGGAAGTTGACCGGACGATGTTGGCCGATCGATCCCGTGGATTGCCGTGGGCCCGATGGAGCGCCAGTTTGAGGCGTGGTGCTGCCGCCCACGGCTTGTCCCGCGCTTGCGGGAGGCGGCGGTGCTGGTGGCGCGCCGCTGGGCACCGCACTACCCATTCCCGCGCTCTCCGCTCCACCCCCGGACGACGCAGTGCGGCCGAAACCATCCGCGGCGCCGGATGCGGTCGCTACTGCCGCCTGCGCCATCGCAGCGGCAGTTCCGAGGACCGTCAGCATGGTCGAGCCCAGGTCGCCCTCAACGATCCGCTTCGCCAAGAAGGGAATCAGCAGGATGCAGACGGAGAACAGGATGCTCGCTGCGGCGAGCAGCACTTCCGCCGTTGCTCCTTGGAGTGCGCCGCCGAAGCTCCCCGCGCCTGTAATTGCCGCCATACTGTGGATGTTCAGCGCCATCGCCAACCTGCAGAAGATGCCGTACAACAATCCCCATGTTGCGAAGATGAAGACATTCACCGCATAGCGCCGAGCGAGGTTCCCGAGTCCCAACGTCGGCAATACGGATAGGACCAGAGGACCGGTGACGTACATGATCGTGCCGAACAGGGAATACAACACCGCGAAGATCGTGTAGGACACCGGATACAGAATCATCGCGACAAGCAGCAGAACGGCGCTGAGTAAACCCGAGATCGCTCCGGTCACGAGGTTGAGCAACGTTGTCGAATTGATCGCGGTATTCCGAATCTCGGTCAGCCAAGCCGCGAAGACGTCAGTTGGCCCCACGCCGGCCATCGCGTGGGCCATCTGGTTGAATGCTCCGACGATTCCGCGAAAGACGGCGTCGTAGACAGTTCCACCATTCAGGAAGAGCAGTCCCAAGGCCAGGTACTTGACGGCCGACACCCCGAGCGCGCGGATATCGCCACCACGAACCCACGCCTCGTAGGCCGAGAAGAGGAGCGAGGAGAGGAGAATCCCGTAGGCGACGGTGAGGATGGTGCTCATCAGGCCAGCCGAGTTGATCCCGCTCAGGGCCGTATTGAACATCTGCTCAAACAGAAACACTGCTTCGACCTCCTACTTGTTCAGCTCGGTGAGCTTGTTCCGGGTTTCGCGCGTGAATCGTGCCGACTCTTTCATCCGGGCACTTTGTGCGGCCAGTTCGATCGTGCGGATCCGCATCAACTCCGCCAGCGCCTGTTGGGTGTAGGCATGTGAACGAACCAGCCAGGCGCCCGCTTGCGCGCCGATCATCTCGGCCGTTCCAGGAGCCGTGGATTGCAGGGCGGTCATCATCTGCTCCGCAGCGGCAAGTTCCTGGTCGGCGATGGCGTCGATCGCGATGGCTCGTTTCATGGCGGCCTGTGCGGCGGCGTCCGAACTGTCGATCAAGTCGCGCTGTGCGGGATGGGCCTCGGTGGCAGCGGGAAGCGGCGTGTAGACCGCGGCGAAGTTCCCGCCGACGGCTCCGATCTGGCCGGCGTCCCTGGAGAGAAGCACGGCTTCGAGTTGCCGTGGGTTCGGCAATGTAGCGCTTCGAACGATGACATTCCAGATCCCGCGAATGGCCGCGTAGATACCCTGAACCTGCCCAACCAGTGCACGGGCCCGATCAATCGCCTGCTGCGGGTAGATCACGTTCCGCTGGAAGTCGAAGATCGCGCCCATGATCTGTTGTGCCGCGGTCATGATCGAGTTGATCTGCTGCAGAATTGGCCCGATTACATTGCGGAGGGCGTTGTTGACGCTCGTCATGACGTTGTTCAGCGTGTTCATTCCGCTCGTGACGATGTTGATCAAGCCGAGCAGAATGCCGAATTGCGCGTTGGCCGGCTGAGGCGCGAAAAACGAAACGATCAGCAGAACCGCGACCAGCCGTGTCCGGTTACGAACGAGGATGCTCCAGAGTTGGGATAGTGCTGGCATCTCTTCTCCTACTTGTTCAGCTCCGAAACCTTCGTCCGCGACTCCCGGGTGAAGTTGGCGCCGCGCTTCAGCGTCATGGTGTCGTGGGCAAGCCGAGCGGCCTCCTGCCGGAGCTGCCCGGCGAGCATCTTCTGGATGTGCGCCTGGCTCTGGACCGTGGCGATGTAGGCGGCCGCCGCTGACATGGCAGCGCTACCGGGGGCCATCCGCGTAGCTTCCTCTTCAATCGCCTCCGCCGCTCGCAGTGTGTTTTCCGCCGCCGAGTCGCCCATCTTCAGGGTCATGAGTTGATCGATCGCCAGGGCGTCGTCAACGTCAATCAGGTTGCGTTCTTCGGGATGAACCTCCGAAGGCGCGGGCAGCGTGCCAAATGTCCGCTGGAACTCTGCAAGAAGTTGCGCGTGATCCCCAACCTGGCGATTCCGCATCACTGCCTCCAGGCGGCTTGGGTTCGGCAGTTGTGCGCTGTTGACGCCAATCGAATACAGGTTGTTGAGGAGGCCACGGAAGGTCGCGATCAGGTTCGCGGCGAGATTGCGGGCGCGGTTGATCTCCGAAAGCGGCCAGACGACCTGTTCCCAGAGGTTGCGTAATTGATTGAGGAAGCCCTGGAGAGCCTGGGCAGCGGACTGGACACCCTCCAGCAACGGCCGCATCGTGTTGTTGATGAAGCTGAGGATGTTGTTCGCAACCTGATTCACGAGATTGAACGCCCCGGTGATCCCGCCAAGGCTCAACTGCGCATGAGCCGGTTGAGGCGCGACAATTGCCAGTGCCAGGATCAGGGCCAAGCTGACGGCAAGGAGTTTCGTGAGATGTTGCCAGTCAAACATGGTCCCCTCCTGTTACCGGAAGGCCCGTCAGCCGTCGTTTGGGTGCCGCGGCCATCTGAACACTGCCTGAAAGCTCCTCTGGCAGTGCCTCGACATCGGCTAAGCCGTTGGGAAAGCGCTCGCCCAAATCGCGATAGATCTCGATCAGGCTGCGGTCCCGATTCCGGTCAAGACCGAGCACGTAGGCACGATAGGCCCGTTCTCTCGGATAAGTCGTGGCGATCCAGTAGTCGATGGGCGTCGGCACCAGCCGAATCGTCTGCGTGGTTTCCGACTTCTCTCCGAGAACCAGCAGGACTTCAGCGCTCCGACCTTTGCGCGGCGCCGCGAATCGCTTAATCTCGCCCAGCGCGACCTCGTTCAGCGCCAGATGCTCAATCAGGGGGCTCACGTCGCCTGGTTGTTGGCCAATGACCTTGACCGATGTGTTCCGCAGGATTCCGGCGCCGTGCTCCTTCGGGCGCTGTTTTGTGCCAACGAAGTCTTCCAGCGTTTGCGAGATCCCCCAGACGCTCGCACCTCGCTTCCTGGCCGTCCGGAAGAGTTGGACCACGCAGTCAGCCAAGACCGGCGATTCGAGCAGCGACCAGCACTCGTCCAGAACTGTGATGGACGGCTGGCCCGATCTTCCAGACGCGCGTTCCGACATGGCCTGGGCAATGAGCATGCTCATCGCGGTTTCAAGCCGCGGGTCGGAGCTCAAGCCCTCGATGTTGAAGAACAGCCAGTTGGCATCAGTGCGGATCGTTGTGTGCCGGTCAAAGAGCTTCGAGTAGACACCTTTCTCGCCCGTCCACTGGCGGAGCGCCACTGAAGCGAGCAGCGCCAATTCGCGGATGTGCTCAATTCGTTCCTCGTCGGTCCATGTAGAGAGCTCGTTTCGAAGGTCGGTGTACGTAGGAGTCTTGTTGTCCACACGGACCGCCGCCCGCTTGTAGACCCTCGCAATCGCCTCCGAGAGGATGTTGTCAAGGATGGACGTGTCGGATTGCCCCAGGTCGCCGATCATGTGCCGGGTCAGGTTCTTCAGGAAGGCGATCTTGTCCTTTGTCGGCTGAAGCGCACCAAGTGGGAGATCCCAAGGGTTGAGGGTTTCGGTTCCTTCGAGATCGACCTCGATCACCCGGCCACCCATCACTTCCACTAACGGCCGGTACGAGTCGCCTCTTTCCACGATCGAGATCAGCGGATTGGCGCGCGCCATCATGAGCAGGAACATCTGCGCCATGAAGGTCTTACCACCGCCGGACTTCGCCATGAACAGCATGTTGGCGTCGCCGACGGAGGGGTCGTAGGGTGACAACGGAATCAGTTGCCGGTACGGAGTTTCGAGCAGCATTAGCGGCGACTGCGGCGTGCCCTGCCACGGTGTCTCGATGGGGAGCAGATCCGCCGCATGGAGAGTGAGACAACTGAGATCCCGCTTGTTCTCCTGTGCCATGCCCGGCAATGTCCCGATGAGCAACCGCCGCTGGGCGAGTGATTCTGGGATGGCCCGCGCTCCGTTCATCCGGGTCACGGCATGGATGACTCGCTGCCGGCGGTCGTTCAGCGTGCGCTGGGCCTCGTCCACATCCGTTCTGCTCACGATGGGTCTGGACGTCCGAACCGCGATCACGAGCGAATAGTTGCAGACCTTGAGCGAGGAGGAGATGACAGCCTGCAGAACATCCTGAAGTTGGTTTTGCGCCACTTGAGCTTCGACGTTGATCTTGAACCCACCGTTCGAGTCGCGCTGCGCGGCCTGCATGCGCCGGAGACGGCCCTTGAAGTGTTCCAGGATCTTCGTCTGGTCGGGAATTGTCACCTCAGCGCTGACGATGATCGGGAAGTCGAGCACCATCAACTCGCGCAAGATCCCGGGAAACGTCCCGTCCGGGAGATCCTTTAGGCTTACCAGCGTGTAGAGGAGTCCGCCGACCTGGATGAAGTTCTCCTGCTCGTCCTCGATACTGGTGTTGGTGACCTGGCTCCGGGCGCTGCGGTAGTGGAGTGCATAGTCGGCTCGACGCATGGGACTCCGGTCTTCGGCCGCGGGGTTGAGGGCGCGCTTGGCTTCCAGGAACATCTCGTCATCGGACATCCTGCGAACGCCCATGCCGGTGGAGACCAGGGTCTGCTCGACGCCAGCCAGAAGGCTTCCGAACTCCGACAGGAGATCCTCGTGCTCGCGGCGCGCACGTTCGACACACTTCTCGACGGAGAGGCTGAACAAGCCCCGCTTCTTGCCTTGCAGGCGCTCGGCCAGTTCGTGATGGATTCGAGGATTCCAGACGAAGTAGGCATGGAGAAGGTGGCGGAGATAGTGCCCGCGACGTTCGTTCGAGTCCCAGCGCTCCATCCGCTCTCGATCGATCGTTTGGAGCGCAGCGTTCTCATTCCGGTTTAGCTGCGGGTAGGCGGATCGCGCATCTCCGATCCCTTCGCAGATCTCGAATCTCATCTGAAGGCGCATCGACCGCTCCGGCAGAGACCGGATGAGCGCCTCGAGCGCGTGCTTTGAGCGGTTCCGCATCCCGTCGTCGTGGTAGTAGCCGTTGATCCCGGTCAACTCGTACCCGGCGACCATGCTCCCGTCCACTTGCACCATCACCCCGTCGAGATACTCACGCACCGGTAATAGCTCACAGAGCGCCGGTCGCCGGAGTGCCTCTTCGTATTTCGCCGCAGTGATCGGCATTCCATCCTCCTAGCGCAAAAACTCGGAAGTGAACTCCCGGTCGGGTTCGAGGCCACAGTAGATGTGCGGCTTCGCGTGCCACACCAAGAGATCGCGCAAGTAGCCGCGCGGCTTGCCGTACTTGAAGAGCATCAGCACCGGCACCGCAATCAAGGGCACGACGTACTGCAGAACGATCCCCAATGGGATCCCGTACAACTCACGATTCAGGAACCGGCCAACGATGTTCATGAAGGCGGCCAGCCCGATCACGAGGAACAGATCCTCGAACTCGAGGTAGAAGAACGTCACCCGCTGGTGCAGGTTCCGATGAACCGGCGTTACTTCGATTGCCATAGCCTCAACTCACGCCTCCCGTTCCTTGTGCAATGAAGAACTCAGCCAACCGAAGGACCCCCGAGAGCCCGAAGCAGATCATGGCCGAGAGGATGTGCCTCGCCCACGGCGCGCCAGGGTAGATCCGAAAGCCCATGCCGCCGAAATGCATGACCCCGATGACGACCTGAAGCACGCCGTAGAGGGGAAGGAATACGTTTGCGGACCAGTTCACCAGGCCCAGCAGGGTGATCCAGATTGCGTCAGGGTCGTTCCATGCCCGCTGCAGTGCGAACCGCTCGATCGCTCTCAGCAGGCCTGACACCATCAGAGCCGCGAAACCCGCGTACATCGAGTACTGGTGGGAACCTCCGCGGGAGAACCGAAGGACCGAGACGACGAAGAACAGTCCCGCGAGCGTCGGCATGATCACGTTGCCGAACCAGTTCGTCAGGTTGGTGAGTCCGGTCAGGAAGTCCATGAGCTTTCTCGTGCGTCACATCATCCGGTTGATCAGAATCCAGAGCGCGCTTACCGTGAGGAAGCCGGCGGCGCAAGCAATGAGCCGAAGATAGCCGGGGCGGTTGAAGGCAAACTGGACAATCGCTCCACAAATGGCGAGACCCGCTGCGATCGGCATGATGCGGCTCGCGAGATAGGTCCACATCGTCTCCAGGCCCAGGGCGACAGAGAAGCGGTTGCCAACCGGGGTCCAGGCATCGATCAGCGCATGGGTACTGGAGATCGCAAGCAGGAACATGGCGCTGAGTAGCGATGGCAGCGGTCCGGCGCCTGATGCCGTATCCAGCACCGCCCTGACGACGAAGTACGCCGCGGCGACAGGTGCGATCCTCGCCACGATGAAGGAGTTCACGAAGGTCGAAATCCCCTGTTGGATGTTGGCCAGCCACGGTGTGCCAATGGCGAAACCTGGAGGGAAGAAGACCGGGATGCCGAGGAACTGGAACCACGTGAGCGTCGGTTCCAGACCAAGAAAGATCACCGCCCACAGCATCCATTTCGAGAAACCGCCCCCAATCCAGAACACCGTGCCTCCTTCCTTACGCAATGCGATACCGGCGTTCAGCAGGCAGATGAACGCCGCAGGTCCCGTCAGCAGCAGGAGCACTCGCATCACGTCGTAGAGAAGGGTTGGCATGGGATGTCCCTTTACCGATGCCGGGAGCGCGGATCACTCTGACGCTCCCGGCCGAAGTCCAAGGAAGGCTAGGAAACGCCACCGCCGCCCTGGTTGATCCAGAACTCCAGCAGTCGCGTCACACCCGAGACGGCGAGGCAGCCGAGCGCCGTCACGACATATCGCATGACGCCGCGGCCGGAGATGTACGATACGAGTCCCCCGGCGATCGCGAGACCGGCGCCAACCGGCGCGATGACGTTGCCGATCCAGTTGACGAGGTTGAGAAACGCGCCTTCCGGCTGAGCACCGGTTTGACCTTGGACGGCGACGTTCGTCTGGGGCGCCGCGCCTAGGTTCTGGGCCAGCAAGACAGCGTGTGTGCTTGTGAGAAGAAGGAGAACGGCGGCCAGCAGCAGCGCAGCCGAACGCCGGTCCCCCAGAAGTGTGTTCATCGAGGTGTACCTCCCAGATCTGAGATGGGCTCATGCGGCAGCATGAACTTGGGAGGCAGAATAAACCGGGACCGCAGATTCCAGAAACGAGTTGGTGGAATCCGGCTAACGGATGCGAGCGATGGCCTGCTCGACGTCTCTTTCTTCGATGGGAAGCAGTGCAGTCGCGTGTTCGGGAGTCCTGGCGAGAGCGAACCGCTTGGCGGTTGTGACAACAGCTGTGATCTCGGCGGGGCTGAGCCCCCGCACCATTTCCACGAGCCTCGCGGCAGTGAGGTCAGGGATCAGCACAGTGGGTCCGAAGGCTATCTCCAGGAGGCGACGGTACCCCTCATCGTCCGGCAATCCGATCTCGATCTTCTCGCTGAATCGCCCGCCTCGCAGAATTCTAGGGTCGATCCGAGAAAGGTCATTGGTTGTCCCAATCAGGAAGACCTGGTGCTCAGGCCGAAGCTCGCCGATCTCAATGAGGGCTTGCTCCACCAGTTGAATGTCATGCTGGCTCCCGTACCCTGTGACCGCCGGGAACAGCGCATCCATTTCGTCGAAGAAGAGGATTGCCGGCGCGTGTTCCCGCGCCCGGGCGAAGACGTCCGTGAGTCTTCTGACCGAACCGCCTACCGCGCCTGACAGGACATCGCTCGGCGTAATGGCATAGAAGCTACGCATTGCCTGGGAGGCGATCAGACGCGCCGCCAAGGTCTTGCCGGTTCCGGGTTGCCCAACGAGCACCAGACCGGTAGGCGCAGCGACTCCGAGTTGCTGCGCAGTTCCAGCGACGAGCAACCGGAGAATCGCTTTGATGTCGGAAACCACCGGCCCCGGAAGGACAACGTCATCCCAGTTCACAGCTTCGACCTGCGGCCGATCCTTGCCTCCGGATTCCTCAAGCGCCGCCAGAATGTCCTCGTCCATAACTGGACGCCCGCCGGCCTGCAGGATTGCTCGGTCAATCAGTGCCCGCAACCGGGCAGGACTCCACCCGGGTGTTCGCCGCGCAATCTCTGCAATCGTCGGTGCAGCATGAGCACTTGTCTTCAGCATGCTCGTAAGGATGGCCTCCCGCTCTGCCTGGTTCGGGAGGTCAAGTCTCAACTTCAGGTCGAAGCGGCCGTCGCGAATCAGTGTCGGCTCCAGTCCGTCGAGGCTGTTTGTCGCCGCCATGATCAGCAGGCCATCCAGGGATCGATAACGGTCCATCGACTGCATCAGTTGCGTGGTGACCGCGTTGTACTCGCGCCCTCCCCCGCCGGCGTCCGTGCCGATGCCTTGTGGCTGTTTCCGGCTGCCGATCGCATCGATCTCGTCGAGAAGCAGAACGGCGGGCCGATGCAGAGCCGCCGATTCGAACACGCGGCGAATCTCGCCGGCCGTGGAACCAACCCCGACGCTCAGCAACTCCGGGCACCGCACATGGTAGAAGTTGACCCCGAACTCACCCGCCGTGGCCTCGGCGAGAAGGTTCTTTCCCGTTCCTTGGGGTCCGTACAAGAGGATGCCATTGCGGACAACCTGTGCCTTGCTCGCAGCAAATCGGTTTGCCGCCGCCAACCTGACCTCCCGCTTAGCCAGGTCGCCTCCCCCTACGGACGAGAAGGTAATTCGAGGGACATTGCGTTCTGCGTCCACCGGCACAATCGCTGCGACTTCCGTGGCTGAAGTTGCCGAGGTAGTCAGACGGGGCTGCTGACGCCTGAAACCAGCCAGCGCCCAGATCGCCATTCCCAGCCACACAGCGACGTTGACCAACGTCAACACGCTTGACCACGCGCTGAGCCCTGAATACTCGGAAGTGGCCCACGAAATCAAAGAGGCAAGACTCGCGGCCGTGAAGATCGCCGCGAAGAGTCTGCCGGTAACGAGAAGCAGTCGCGGCACCGGCCTCGGCATGAGCACCAACGCGAGCCAACTCGTCACGAACGTGAGCGGGCTGCCCGCTTTCGAGTTGGAGATGGTGAGAACAGCGCTTTCGGCCGCCAGTAGCGCGATCGCGACCCCACACCGCCATAGCCACGAAAGCCGTTCTGCTGGTGTCGCTCCCCGAACCCGACCCTGTAGGAATGCAGTTTCTTTCGCGAGCCCATCCGCACCCCGGCGCAAGCGCTGGCCCACCCAGTACGCCAGCCCCACATTCCCAGCTTCGGAGCCGACCGCTCGCGGCATGCGGAGTATTCCTTCCGAACACCCCCAGAATAACCGCTTCCCCGCGTTTCGGAAACAGACCGAGAGAACTCAGAGGCTGTAGAGCCTGCCAATGAATCGAACCTTGGCGACCACCCCTGGATTGAAAACGGCGGAGTCGCTGTCGCAGGCAATTCCACGAGTCGGCTACACCTCCAAGCGGGTTGCGTTCGGACCATGGATCAAAGCTGCAGAATCGCTGCAAAGGAATGCAGCGACTGGGACCAAACGCTGACCATGGCCATCCCTGAAGCCGGCACGAAGTATATCGACGAGCAACCGAGGATCTAGGGTTCGGCAATCTGCAGCGGACAACTGATGAGAGAAAGGGAGATCGGAGCCGAGATAGGCGAAGCTCTATTAACGCCAACCGGCGAGCCCCCCTCGACGAACTAGAGTCGACCTTGGGCTGAAGGCACCTTAAGCGCAGTCATATAGACGGCCTACCTCTTCGATGAGGCCCAGCGTACGCACCCCTTCATAATCCAAAAGTGGGATTGGCAGACCGTCGTCTGGTGTATCGACGGTTGGATCGAAGGTCGCCGCCAGAAGTCCCATTCGATAGACCAGGACGGCCGCCGGGCAGAGTTCAGCGACAGCGACAGCAGTGCGCCGCAACCGCCAGGGCAGAGCAGGCACGCCCACTTCCTGATTGATCCGTCCTGAACGACAACTACCTCGCCAGGTCGTACGTGGCGAGCTTCCGGATATGTTGCTCGGGTGACTACCAGGAAATCACACTGCAGGAGATGGAGTCTCCGGAGCAATCGGCTGAGGATTGCAGGCATGGCGTCACCCGACGACATCAAGGAACGGCTGGACATCTCCCCTGCCCCAGTAGTGGTCCTGAGAGCATACGGGGCACACCGGGGACTGGGCCACACCGAGGAACCGATCGTCCTGCGCGTGGAAGCGCCGCGCGCGGTTGGGGATCATTCCACCTTCACCGTGAAACCCCGTCAGGGCCGCTATTAGCTCGTTGACGGCGACGCACGCCATCTCAGTGGTGAACGTGACGACCGCCGGGGCGGGGTCGCCTGCCCCGATGACGTAGGCTTCCTGTTTGCGCTTGTGGAATTCTGCGGGGTCTGAGCGTTCCAGCGACTCCTCGGCTGCGCGCTGCGCGTTGATAACCTTTCCGCAGAGCAAGCACGGTTGCCCCGGAACGAGTGTCGTAACGCGCCCGAAGATATCGTGCCCCCCGGGCACGGGCCGCATCCTCAGGCCGACGTCGATCACGGGAATCCCATAGAAATACGCCAGTCGGTTCAGAAGGAGTCGTCCAGAGTGGTCGTCGGTGCAGCCGAAGATGAAGTCGCACGATTTCAGACCATCCCGCAGTTCCGGCTCCCCCACCCATCCGATCACCTTCGCAACGCGAGTGCCGAGACCCGCGGCTAGGACCTCGCGCTCGATGATGTCCACCTTATTCGTGGGCGAGGTCGCGTCAGATCGCCTTGATCCGTGAACCCGACTGAGGTTCGTTTCGTCAAGCGTGTCCTTGTCGATCAGCAGGATGTGGCCAATCCCCAGCCGGGCGAGTAGAAGCGCCGCGGCGCTTCCTGTGCCGCCGCAGCCGACAACCGCAACCCGCAACGAGCGGACCTGAGCATTGAAACCCCTGCCGAAAAGCCTGGCCTGGCGTTCGAGGTGCGGAGCGTCAACGGCGGGTTTACCGCTGCTCCAGGACTGAACCCGCCCACCGACGGCTCGAACGGACTGGGCTATCACTCTCTCTCCGCTGGGCGCCCATACGCGTGCCGCGACTGAGCCATCACCGCCGAGAACGATGCTGGCGAGTCCCCGCGTCCCCTTCAGGCGTGCCGTTCGGGCGAGTTCTGCCTCATTAGCGTCGTCTTGTTCCGAGAAGCAGGCGGCACCGCCCGGATGGGTGTGGACGATCGCGGGCATGAGGTCCGCGTTCATGGCCTCCGAAAGGAGCCGCATATATCCGCGCGTGCTCCACGTGACGTGAAGCGGCGATGTGGAGATACGATCCGGTTCGGAGACTTCCAGGAAGGCGTGGGAGACAAGGCGTTTCCGCGGTTCGCCGGTCCAAGGATCTGCGGCGATCACGGATACGCCGAGCTTCAGATACGCTGACGCCTCGTGCCCCTGCCCTACACGGAGGAGAGACTGCAGTTGCTGCCAGTGCGGGTCCAGAATGTTGATGTCGAGTTCCCCGGTCATCGTGCTGTCTCCACTGCACGCCGGAACCGGGCGATCATCGTGTGGAGTCCGTCGACGCCCGGCCGCCAATCCGAGGAATGCCGCGACCATCGCTGCCATTGCTGGCCGTTGAACATGTGGGCGACATCGGCCGCCGTGGGGTACTTTCCGGACTCCCGCAGTTGAATCCACGGGTGGAGGAAGAACATGTCGGGGCAGGCATCCGGGTAGCCACAGGGCAGCATGATCAGGACGTCTGCCTTCTCATGGTTGTACTTCCCGACCGGCAACTCCATCCCATTCAGGACGACGCCGGAGGTCTGGCCGTCCACGGCGAGCTGGTAGGGAATTCCGTGGGTCTCCAGGTATTCCCGATCTCTCATCGGCAGCCCTGCTGCGCCCTCCGTCGTCTGCTCCAGGACCGTGATGAAGCGCTCGATGCCGGGCTTTGAGAGGTCGATGATGTCGGTCGCGCCGATCTCCCGATCCTGGCCGCCGCGCACTTCGAGGTAGAGCGCGTAGCCCGGCTGGATGTTCGCGAGGCGCCGCAGAACGGTTCCGCTGATCGGAGGCTTTCCCCATTCCATCTGGTGGCCGTCGATCGTGAACTTGAAGGAGCGGTCCGTGCGGACGAAGATGAAGCGTTCCGCGCCACGGCCGCGGATGTCGAACGTCTCGTCGAGGCGCACATCCTCGAAATCGCCGTTCGGCATCAGTGCCACAAGGCTGAACTCTTCGACCGGCCGGGCACCGGCGGCCTCCAGAATCTGGCGGCCGAGAGGCACCGGGTCGGAGATCTCGACGGTGCGGAATTCGAGGGTCTCGTCGGCGACCTCAATATGGTACGCCTGCCTCGGGAGGGCGTGGTGCCCTCCACCCGCTGCGGCGGAGAGGTCGTCGACATCTTGAGTCGGGGGTGTTGTCTTTTCTGTCATGCGTTACTCCGTTTCTCGGAAGGCTTCGTTGCCTTCCTAGAGGAGTAATCGCCGCTCACCGGCCGAACCGGTAAGTCATTCTGAAAAAACCTCCGTGGAGAGCGGACCGTCGGGGAGAACACCACAAATGAAGAAGGATGGGCATCGCGCGCACGTCGCAGTCTGCTTAGCCGGAAACCTCCCGGCGCGGATCTCACCCATCACCTCACCAATCGTTGTCCGCCGGTTAGCCAGCTTCCGCGACGTGAGTTCCACGGGAATAGTATTCCCGTCGCTCAGAAATGAGAGCTCGACCACATAGCCGCGGCCCTGGGCATCGGCTGCAAGCCGGAAGGCGGCTGTCCCCAGGCTCTCCCCAGCCTTGGAGGAGCCGTGCCCAGTTTTGACACGGCGTAACGTAATCGCGCCTGACGGACTGGAGAGCGCCAAGTCGGGCTTCACCACGATGTCGCCATAGTCGGTGGTCAAGCGCAGAACCGGGACCGGGAGCCGTCCGTAATTGGCGCGTCCCTGAAGATAGTAGCCGATCAACTGACGTGCGATCCTCTCGAATTCATCGCTGGATCCATGGTCAGCCGGTCCCATAGCCGTCCAAGTCTCTCTGAAATGGGCATCAACATCGACGGCAGACGGGGCAGCGGTGGCATCTGCCGACAGCCAGTTCACAACATCCTGAACTGCGTCGTGCATCTTCATGAACGCAGTTTCAGTCCGCCGGCCGCCGACCCGGAGGATGTGCGTGTAGAAGAACCTCCGCGGGCAACGCTCGAAAAGGGCCAGTTGGTGATCCGTGATGGCGACAGACCCTTCGAAGTCGATCGTCACCGCCCGGTTCTCTGGGTCGGGCGGGAGGCTTAGTGCGGGTTTGAGGCTCTTCGACAGGATCGTTTGCCCAAGGCGATCCAGGAACGGGGATCGGGGCCGGCTGTTGCCGTTTGCCTTCTTGGTGGGGGAATACAGGCAGAGCCGATCCCGTGCCCGGGAGAGCGCAACGAAGAACAGGCACTCCTGCTCTTCATCATGAGCCTCACGCTGCGCTACTCTGCCACGCCCCGCGGCTCCTTCAATCATGTCATCGGGCGGTGCGATCCCGGCGCCGAGCCCACCGGATCGCGGGAGAGTGTCGGAGTTCATGCCGGGAAGGTGAACAACTGGAAACTCCAGGCCCTTGCTTCCGTGGATCGTCAGAAGTCGGACCGCGTCGATACCCTGGGCCGCGGCCGGGAGCTGACGCAATTCGCGCTCGTCCGAGAGCAGCACGAGTCGACGGATATTGTTCAGAAGCCTGCTGATTGGAAAGCCCGCTTCTCCTCGTCGCGGGACCCGGACGGAATTCATGAACTGCCAGATGGCAATCCCCTGCGAGCGGATGCTGGTGTCGGTGGCAGTAGCTATCTCGGCGGCCGTGCGGCTGCGGTCGAGCAGGATCGTTGCGAGGGCTGTCCACGGTGACGCTGCAGGCTCAATCCCGGTCAGGGTCGCGGCCACTTTCTCCAGTCCTGCTTTGCCAGGAGCGGATATTCCCGGGATCGTGTCGATCTGCGCTGTCCATTCCAGTGGCTTCACTTGCTGGTTTCGCAAGTGGGCGAGCACCGCAGAAACGTCTCCCAGTGGCATTGAGAACGGAACTGTGGCTGCGAGACGTACGAGTCCCATCGCCCGCCCATCGACGATGAGCGAAAGCAGAGAGAGAAGATCGCGGATCTCTTCGCGTTCGAACAGGCTGCCAAGATAGAGCACGGGCACGCCGAGGGCCTCTAAGCCAATGGCGAACTTTCCGAGGCGTTCCACTCCTGAACAGAGCACGGCTTGGTCCCGAAACCCATGGCCGGCATCGCGTAGTTCCAAGATGTTTTGAGCCACGGCGGCGATCTCGTCGTCCGCAGTCTCCACCGCGATGTACTCGGGCTTGAACCCGTTCGGCCCTCGGTCGGATACCAGTGAGACGTCGGTATTCGCGGCAACCTTCATGTCAGCTTTCGCAAACTGAACGAAGGTGTTCGTGATCTCCTCGGATGATCGGTAGTTGATGGTGAGCCGGCCGCGGGCGCCGCCGGGGAAATCGTCAATGCCGAACCGCTGCACGTTGAATGCTGAAGCACCGCGGAAACGGTAGATTGACTGCTTGGCGTCGCCTACGACCCACAGGTTCCGCCCATCTCCGGCCAGGGTCTTCAGGAGTCGAACGCTGCTTCGGTTCACGTCTTGGAATTCGTCGACGAGGATATGCTCGTACTGCCCCATTAAGTGGGCGCGCACCTCAGCGTCGTTCTCGCACAGTCGAACGGGCGCCGAGACGAGGTCCCCGAAGTCCACGCAACCCAGATCCTTCTTGAGCGCTTCGTATGCTGCGAAGATGGTGGCCACCTCGAGACTGCGCTCAGCATCGGTCCGCTCCTCGTCGGTCGTCGCTGACGCCAGCATGGCCTCCGCCAGGCGTCGATAGTCTGTTGCGTCGACGACTTCGTCGTTTGCACGGGAAATAGCGGCCAGGACTTCCCGCAACTTCATGGTAGGGTCCCACAGGTCGTTGAAGTGTACGAGACCGAGCTTCGGGAGCTTGTTTTCCAGCAACTCGATCGCCTCGGCACGGTCCATCAGCCGAGGCTCAGAAGGCAGGCTAAGCCGATCGTGAAACCGCCGGAGAAGGTCAAGACCGAAAGCGTGGAAAGTTCCGACCCAGATCGCTGCGGCATCCGGCCGTTTCGAAAGTATCCGGTCCGTCAACTCGGAGGCGGCCTTGTTCGAAAAGGTAAGGACGAGTATGCGTCCTGCATCGACTCCAGAACTGAGCAGCCACTCAACTCGACTTACGAGCGTCTGAGTCTTGCCGGTACCCGGCCCGGCTTCTACGAGATAGGGCTTTCCGAGGTGGTGCGCGGCGGATTCCTGATCGCCGTTCAGCGGCTTGGGAGGTTTCGCCGCCGCTTCTTCTCGGCAGATGGCCGGCAGCAGCAGAGCATCCAGAAGCTGCTGAACGACGACTGGAAATGGTGCCAGAAATCTTGCAGAGATGGCGGACGCTGTCGCTCCCTCTTCAATATGAAGCCGCCGAACCAGGAGCCTCGGAAGAAGAAACTCGCGGGCGAAGATGTCAGCTTGAACCTCTCGACGCTCGCGCCGACTGTAATCGACCACCCGCTCTCGGCCGATCGGCGCGGATTCCGCTGCCCGCGCGGGATCGGGACCGACGGCTATTGATGGATCTCGGTCTCCCCCGAGTTCCACATGCCCAATCTCGTGCGCGACAAGAAAGGCATTGGTGAACTCGTCGCCTGCATCCTCGTGCAGGATAAGGAGTGCGTCCGGATCGTAAATGGCTCTTCCTCCGCGGAGACGGACGTCATTCCTGGGAATCTTTTCAACTTCGATGTCTCGTCTCGTCGCCTCAGCCAGAGCAAAGCCGTACGACTTCGCGGGATCGCACCCGCGAGTAGTTGCCGCTTCGTGGAGTTCCGCCGCCCGCTGCCGAGCAACTTCAATTCCGTTCATCGCCTGAGAGATCCTGCCTCAATTCGGTCTCCTGCGATTCGGTCAGAGGTGTGTTCCGCACCAACTCGCTGAAGGTGACCTGATCCGGCACCGTGGGCTTCTGGTCGGCTTTGAAGCTGAGAGCCGCCGCCGCTGCAGGCGGCTGTTCCAAGTATGACCGGACAGCGTCTACGGGAGCCCCCAGAGCATTTGAGAGACGATTGAGAAATCGCACCGGGATCGATGCGGGCACGACCAAGCGGTCCCTGAAGGCCACCAGAATGGAACGTGGAATATTCAAGCTACTCGCAAGCGCCGCGAAGGTGGCTCCCTTGATGTCGTTGAAGAGCCTTTCGGGTCGGCGCTCGGCAGCTTCCGCCGTGGCCGTAACGGGCGCGTCAGCCGGCACCTCGGATTCCCCGAGTTCAGCGACCAGCCGAAGTTCGTGAGACAGGTCGATCAGCTCCTCTGCGAGTTCGGGGTACCGCCGGAGGTAGTTCTCGAGTGTTTGCCGGTCGTGTTTGGGTTCGACCGAAAACGCATATAAGACGTCTTCTGCGAGTCTTCGGTCGATCATCTGCTTTCCCCTTTAGGCGACAGGAGCTTGCGGAGCGTGGCGTGCGCACGGTCTCGTCGGTTCCGGACGGTCTTTTCTACACACCCGAGAACCTTGACCATTGTGACCGTGTCTGGGTCGCATGAATCAATAGGAATGTCCTGTAGTTGCAATTCGATCACCCTTCGCTGATCATTCGGCAAAAGATCAATCGCTGCGAGAAGCCGCTTCCGGTAATCCGACTCTTCAAATTCGTAAACTGGATCGCTCTGCAGTCGAACGAATGCTGCTTCCACTTCGCGCGTGTGCTCGTTGGGCTCATCATTCAAGTAGAGTGGAGCGTCGCGGTCCGCATCCCGTTTCACCTTCCGTCGGGCGGTCGAGCGCGCCTTGGCGATGGCCATGTCGAACCTGACTTCGAAGAAGTCTAGATGTTCTTCGTAATCAAGGCGATCCCGGCAAAGCATCTCATCAAACTGCGCCAGCACGGCGTCGCGGATATCTGCTGCCGCTGCCGACTCTGAGGCGCGCCTATCGCCCGGTGCGAAACGCTCGACCGGAGGAAGCGCCTTCAGGATGCGCTGCCTCAAAAACCCGAACAGCGCTTCGAAATGATCACCATTGGTAAGGCGCGCGACTCCCCGCAGTACGTGGAGCAGGCACTCCGAGGGGACATATTCCGGGTCGCCGCGGCTCGTAATCGCGCACCGCTGAACGAATTCGTCGATGGGTAGCAACAGAAGAACGTCTAGCGCGGCCTCCACGTTTGGAGGGCGTTGATAGATGCTGCCGTCCTCAAGCTTCTTCTTCCTTAGAGGTTCTGCCAAAAAGGGTCCCCTTGGCTATCGCGAGCTACTGTTGGTTCCAATACCAATGTTCGCCGAATTCCAACTCGTCCATCATCGCAGGAAATAGTCGAGTCCCAAGGAGCTGCGAGAGCACCTCCAACTGAAGTGTGCGGCCACCGACGACATTCCGCGACGATTCAGAATGAGGACGACTCCACAGCACGGGGTGGGCGTGCGTGCGGGTCAAATTCGCCGAGTTGCCGATAGCTATGACAACCCGGCTTGGCACTGGCCCTTTCTTCGTCGTCAGCGTATCCTCTTTGTCGCGGCCCCCTTCCTTTTCGTTGTTGCACCCTTCTTGGTGCTGGATCTTTTGCGGGGAGTATTGTCTCGAACTGTCAGTGGGTCGGCGACGTCGACTTCCTGCCGAATTATCTGGCGGAAATTTACCTCATCCTTCGCTCGGGCGTAAGCGATGGCGTGCCGGTCAGGAATGGTCCTGACTGAACGGTTCAGAGACAGATACATTTCGTACTGCTTTCTACCTGAACTGGTCAACTCCCGCCAACCAACCTTGAAAGCGGTGCTCGTTTCCGTGGAAGATGCAGGGCCGAAACCTGCTTCACGGAGCTTAGCCACGGCTGAACCGGCGGCCAATGTGATCGCATCCCACGCCGCACCTCGGATGATGCCTTCTCACATGACGCCAGCTATGGCGACCAGCCAGGGCGGTGGCGGCAACAGACTGGCTGCGCGCCGCTCCTTCGGAGGAAGTGCCTGCCGACGGCGGTGGTATTCGCCGTACATGAACTGGTAGTATGTGACCTCCCACATCGGTGGCATGCGTAACCTTGGGTCAGTGGATAAGGGCATAGCCATCGGTGCGGCGCGCCTCGAACTAACGCTGACCTCAAGCGTGGCTGGATCAACCTTCAGGAAAGCAACAGGTCGCAAAGTTCTTGGCATCACACCGATTATCTAAGAGTTCGTTGGCTCGTCACAGTCGTACCGCGCAGCTAGGCGGGAAACACGATGGTGCTACGTCTTTGCGGAGCCGGAGAAAGCCCACAGGGTGTGAAGACTGTCCGCGACAGTGAGAGAGCGGCTCGCCTTGCCCAGATGTCCCGCCGTGAAATCTGATCGCGGCATCTCTCCCGTTCTTGGCACCAGATTGACGAATAGCGCCGTTCCTGAGAAGTGCAGGTCAAACGGATGATCTTGGCTGTCGGTGTTGGGCGTAGCTTCCTGACAAATAAAAGAGCTGGAGAGGTGCTGATCAATGTTGGGGAGACGGGCTGCCTGCGCCTGCACTGTTGATCTGCATCAAGCGATTCATCTCGCGGATTTCGTTGCGAATCTGAATCATCTCCTGCAACTCCTGATCGGACATGCCAGTTCTGCTTGCCGTAGGGGTCGCCTTCGAATCAGCGTCACGCGACCGCCTCGCCTCCGTTTGATGCAAAACTAAGTAGAACCTAGTGTTAGCTGGCACCGTCACAACGATGTTCTGCTGGTACGCTAGGCGCGCCATCTCCTGCTCACCCGCCAACGCTACGTTGGAGGCAATCCGCTCGCGAAGGAGGATCGAGTTGTCAATACCGCCGGTGAGTCCCCTCCCGCCAACAGCAAAGGCCGCAATCGTGCCCACGCCTGTAAGTGCCCGCGTCAGGAAGCGCTTGCCGTGGTTCTGGCCCGACACGTCTCCTCGCAGAGCCTGTCGCTGCATGCCGAGAGCGGTTCCCGCAATCTCTTCAACTTCCCCATTCGGAAACTCCAACGAGTAGAACTTGAGCGTTACCCACCCCTGTGGTGTCGCGCCTGTGAGTTCACCGTAAGCCTTCGTGCCAGCTGGCACCAGGATTTGGCCGTTGTCTTCGTAGTTGTACTCAACGACCGCAATCACGGGAGCTTTTGCCGCGGAACTGACTCCGTGCTGAAATCGAGCGATCAGCGCCGTCCCCTGCGGCAAGTACCGCCCTTCCACGCGCCGGATCACTGGTCGAACCTGTTGCCCCCCAACCCTCAAAGCCGTCTGGGAGCGCACAAATACTAGCGAGGACTTGCCGAGTTGGGGGACTTCCTTGACGGGCGGAGCAGCAGGCTGAACATTCGCCGGCTTCTGCTGCCGGCTTTGATACTCCGAGATGGCCTCCTCCCAGTTGGTCACGTTGCTGGGCTGTCGAGGCGGCGCAATGTTCTGGCGGCGGTACGCCTCCATGAGTGCGGGATCGGAGAAGTTCGCCGATGCCAGATCCCTGGCGGGTGAAGGCAGTGGTTTGGTGGGACTGGCCGACGGCGGGTCAGGGGGCAGCGCTGCCGCACGGTTCCGCATCGTTCCGAGCAGATCCTGTTCGGTCAATTCGTTCGACTCCTCATTCGGCTGCTGGTTGACGCTCAATTGAGGAACCGCCGATCGTTGTGCGACCTCCGGATTTGCTGGGACCGATGATGGTCTTCCTAGATTGGGACTCGTTCCTCGAGGCTTCCTCGTGCCGTCGGCGTCCGTTGTGAACAGTCCGATGAATAGAAACAGGCACGCGACGCTCGCCCCGACCAGGATGACGAGCCCGCGTGTTCGCTCCGCCGACTTCAGGTCACGGCTCTCCGGAACCGGCCCAAGGCGGGCGCGAATCCTGTCGAGCAGCGAAATCGGCTTCGCATCCTGATCCGATGGCTCGGCTTCTGTACGCTCCGACCCGGGAGACTCCGGATTGTCCGTCGTCTTGGATAGGTCGGTCGCGACATCCTCTTCGTGATCGCGCTGTGGGATCTGTTCATTGGCCATGAGAAGCCTCCTCACGAGTTGCTGAAACACCAAAACCAATCGGGGCCAGGGCAGGCCGGTCAACCGCTCCGCTCTCGGCGACTTGCAGAAACAAGCTCTCGTGCGATTGCTTGAACCCCGGCCGTGAAAACACCACCACGCCATCCACCCGCTCCCCAGGGCCGAGCCGCCGCCGCGACAGTAGGAAGTCCTGCACCGGGAGTTGCTCGCTGGTCGTCCAACGGTCCTTGCGGATCACGGCGCCTTTCCGTGTCTTCCCGGCCAACTGCACCTGCGGCGGCATGATCTCGATCGCGTTCGGTTGTGGATTGACGGCCGAGAAGAGGACCATCACAGTGCGCCCTTGATCGATGACTTCGGAGACGCCGGCTCGAACTCGATCGCCTTCTCCAGTCACTGTTGGAGGCTTGCCTCCATACAGGGTGGGCAGTTGGGCGAGTTTCTGCCGGTTCAGGATTTCCTGAAGTGGGTCAAGGGCTTTCTCAGCATCGACAGCCTTCGGAATCGCGAGGCCAGAGACGGGTCTGAGAACGTCGGTTCTGGCGACCTCAGCCGAGGTTGGAAGCGATTCGCCCACGAGAAAACTGCCGGCTGGCTTGTAGACGAGCACGAAGTCCACCCTCTTCGGGCCGCTGGGATCCATCCGCAACAGGAAACTCAGTTGCCTGCCGCTTGTGGTCACGACCAAGAGGTTCGATTCGCCCTGTTGCTCAGTGATGGGTTTGACAAGGACGAGGGTTGGCTCCTTCTCGGAATGCTCCGCAAGGAACCGCTCGGGGTCACCGATGACCATTGAACTGACTGGCTCGGGAACGCGAATTGCCGTCGCAAATCGCGGCGCCACACGCACCACCTGCACTTGATCCGTGAGGCTCCGCTTGCTCACCACCGGCTCGACTTGGGCATTGAGTGTTTGAATCGCGACGAGTAAGAGAAACGCTCTCATTCAGCAGGCTCCTTTCACTGGGTCAAGATCGACTCCCACCGATTTCGTCGGAACAGGTAGGCGACGCGATGCGTGAAGTTCACCGTTTCCGGGTTTCGGTACTGCAACCCGGCCTTCAGCACTCGACCATGGCCAGCGTTGTAGGAGCCAACGACGAGACGCAGATCGCCGCCGCACTCCTCAATCAGGAACGCGAGGTAGGCCACACCGCCTCGGATGTTCTCGGCCGCATCGAAACGGTTTCCGACGCGGAAAGCTGCCGCAGTATTTGGCATCAGTTGCATCAAGCCGACAGCCCCGGCCGGCGAAACCGCCCGCGGATTCCAGTTCGACTCTGCTTCGATCACCGCCCGCACCAACTCCCTCGATACGCCGAAGTGTTCGGCCCAGCGGTCTGCGAGAGCCATCAGCGCCGGCGGTTGGGCCCAGACATCGCCGGCGACTAACGCCATCAGGATGAACCGCCCGATCACGCGACGGCCTCCTCTGGCCTTTGCGACATTGCCCGAAGGGCCTGATCGCGGTACTCACGTGCCGTCGCGACAAGGCTGCTGAATCCGTCGCGGAGCAAGAGGCGCTTCACGTCTTCCTCGGTCTTGGCCAAGAAGGGAAGCAGCACATCCCGGTCTTCCGGGCGGATCTCGGAGCGCCCCAGAAGCTGTAGTGCCCGAACGAACTGCACGATCTCGTCAATGGAGGGTGGCTTGACCAGGTTGTAGCCGCGCAATGCCTGCGCGAGTCCGACCGCCTGGGCCTTCAACTCAAGTGGGGCATCCACCGTCCGGATATCGAGGATCTCGGCCTCCTTCTTCACATCGGGATGTTCGATCCGTTGGTAGAGACTTCGCCGGCGCAGCGGGTCCCCAAGTCGGCGCTCTTGGTTCGAAGTCATGACCACGAACGGAACGGACTGAGCCTTCACGGTCCCCAACTTCGGCACGGTGATCTGCCAGTCAGAGAGGATTTCGAGCAACAGCGCCTCGAACTTCTGGTCAACCTTATCGAGTTCGTCGATCAGAAGCACCACCGACTTCGGCTGAAGCACGGCCTGCAGCAACGGCCCTTGCGTGAAGAAATCAAGGGTGTGCAGTCGGGTACGGAGGATCTCCCACTGGCGATCGATTACCTGCGCTTGCGTCTCCAGAAACAGCCGCTGAAGAGCTTCGTCAAAGGAGCCAATCGCCTGGCGCTCCGTGATTCCCTCGAAACATTGGAGGCGAATCAACTCCGTCTGTGCCGCGGCGGCAAAGGCCTGCGCGAGGTACGTCTTTCCGGTTCCTGGTGGTCCCTCGATGAGAATCGGTTTCTGCATCCGGGTCGCCAACCAGATGATCTGGACCAGCACGGGATCAGTCGCATAGCCGGCGCTACGCAACCCAGCGGCAACATCCCGGGGTGTAGCAAACATGGTGGGAGTTTAGGGGAACCGTCCGAATCGCCAAAACGACTTCCACAGCCAGCGGCCATCACACTCGTTTGGCCGATTGTGCGACTTCGCCTACTTTCGAAAGGCGATGACAATCCTCCGGATCACAATCGGCCTCTCGCTCGCTTGGGCCATCATCATGCTGTTTCAGGCTGGCTGCGGTTTGCCAAGGCCCTGCGAAATGACCACCAGTGGCTGCCGTCAAACGCCTCGCAAAGAGGGGTGCGGGCCTGGGTGGCCTCGACCGACGACGAACTCCTCCTGTGCAGCGGACTCTGAGTCCAATCCTTGATCGATGCTCTATCGCCGAAAGATTCTGAACACACTCTGCGCACGAGCGGTTGGCTCGATCGAGGAACTCGCATTACGGTCGCTCGCGTTGCGAGCACAGTGGCGGGACTGTAGCCAACTCCTCGAAAGCCAGCTTCCATGCGGCGGGTGGCCCAATGCGCTTGGAGCCAGGGAGCCTAACGCCTATTCAACTTCGATGGCGCTGATTGCCCTCGCGCACTTGCGAGACCGTCGTGATACGCGGGCCGCAGTCAATTTCGCATTCGGCTGGCTCAATGAAATCGCCGGACGGGAAGGGCACTGGCTCTGGCGCTGGAAGTTCCGCTTGTTCGATCGGCAAGTGAAGTTCGATACCTCCAAGTACGGCTGGCCATGGATCGACGGAACCGTAAGTTGGGTAGCCCCCACGGCACTCGCGGTGATCGCACATCGAGTCTGGAGTCGCCCCTCCGCAAGAGTTGAACGCGGGATGTCCATGCTCCTCGACCGCGCCTGTTCCTCAGGCGGCTGGAACGCCGGCAACTCTGAAGCGTTCGGCGTCACCCTGACAGCCCATCCCGACTTCACGGCCATGGGCCTGATCGCCCTTGGCGCCTGCGGTGTGCAGGCCCACCCGATAGTCCGAAGTGCGGAGGACTATCTCTCAAGCCGGCTGGCAGCCAGCGAAGCCACCTACTCTCTGGCGTGGGCTCTGATGGCTCTGCGTAACAACCCCAAAGCGGTCGGCACTCTCCGCAAGCAGTTGCTCAAGTCGCTCGAATTCGATGTGGACGTGAAGCCCACGATCTCACTCGCCTTGGCAGCCTTGGCTCTCGAAGATCCGCCACTCGACCTTACGGAGACTCCACGATGAATCGAAGATCACTCCTCGGCGGCGCCTCGCTCGCAGCAACCGGCGCTTTCGCCGTTCATGAGACCTCCCGGCGCCGAGTCCCAGACCGGAGGCGTCCAATGTCGAGAGTCGCGATTCTCCGCTGTGAGTCGTACGAGCGCGTCGCGCAAGTTGTATGGGATGGAATCCGGCTTCTCGCACCGCAAGTCGCCGGCAAGCGCGTCCTCCTCAAGCCCAACCTGGTTGAGTACTCCCCGTCGGCCTGCATCAACACCCATCCCACGCTCATCGCCGCAACGGCCGATGCCCTCTACCGCCTCGGCGCCATGAGTGTACTGGTCGGCGATGGTCCCGGTCATGTCCGGGACTCTGAACTGGTCTTGGAGGAGAGCGGGCTTCGTGACGCGCTGCGTTCTGTCGGGCGGCTTCGGTTCATCGATCTCAACTTCGACAGCGTGCGCGCCGTCCGAACGCAGACCTCACTGACCAACCTGAAAGAACTCTGGCTTCCCCAATCTCTACTGGCGGCCGACGTGGTCGTCTCGATGCCGAAGGTCAAGACTCATCATTGGGCCGGTGTGACGCTCAGCCTCAAGAACCTGTTTGGCGTGGTACCTGGCGCAGTCTACGGCTGGCCGAAGAACATCCTACATTGGCAGGGCATCGATAACTCCATCGTCGAACTCGCCTCGACTGTCCCTGTTCACTACGTCATCGCGGACGGAGTGGAGGCGATGGAAGGCAATGGGCCTCTGCACGGCGCAGCACGCCATCTCGGGTGCCTCGTCTTCGCCGACGATCCAGTGGCGGCCGATGCAGCCTGCTGTTCGTTGATGGATATTGATCCCTACTGCATCCGGCATCTCGCGAATGCTTCATCGCTTGGCAACCTAGACCCCAGACGGTGGGAACTTCTGGGGAATCGCATCGCAAGCCTGCGTCAGACGTTCCAGGCACCGCCGACGATGACGTTCGCCCGCCTGAGTTCGTCTACTCCAGGAGCCCATGCACGCTCGGCGCCTTGACGGCGAGGCACTGATCTGGAAACCCGTTCAGCACGAGCCATTCCCTCTGTGCCGGCGGCAGCTTCGCATACGGAATGCGCTCGGGATGCTCTCTCAGGAACGTCTCGAAGGAGGACTCCGCGATCCCGCCCTTGAACCTGCGCAGAATCCCTTCCTTCAGCAGCCGCTGCACGGTCGTCCGCGATCTTCCGATGTCTTGCGCCACCTGGGCCACTGTGAGCGGCTGGCGATCCATGTCACGATCTGTTTTGCGCTCGCGCCATCGGTGCTTGCGCACTGCGGCCCTGCTCCGCCCATTCTGGTTGAGGCCCTGCTGGATCCGCTCCATCTCGCGGCTCGCCCAGCGAGGCTTGCGCCGCCAAGGCCACTGCTCCCGCGGAAGCGTACGGCGCAGGAACTCCTTTACGGCCTCTTCGGTTCGGCCGAGTTCTTTGGCCAGCTCGCCGAGTGGCCGTCGCTTGAGAGCGTCAGTTCTCGCCCATTGAACTGCGACCTTCGCATCCGACGTGGTCCAATTCCTCGCGGGTGACAGTGTGGTGTTGGCTGACGGCGTTTGTCGATCGCCGTCGGACGAAATCTTCGCCGGCGTGATGGTGGAAGCCAGGCCGCCGCCGTTTAGAGGGAAGCTCGTTTCCGCAGGTGAGACATGCATACTCGCTCGTGACCTGCGGCGATTCTAGTGGCGGTTCGGGACGATTCAAAAAGTCGCGACCTCGCGTTGCCCCGACATTCGACCCCTCTTGGACACTAGGGGGTCAAAATTCCCCTTTGAGAATTTCAAGCCCCCCTGAAGAGCATCGTTTCAGCTGCGATTTGCGCTGCGTGGCCCCTGCTCCCGGCTGCTTCATCGACTTTTGACTTGGTCCCGGTTTCCCCTGATAACAATCTCGTCGACTCTTCGACAAGGAACGCCTACATGACGACTCCAACCTCCCCCACGGTCTCGATTCGGCTGTTCACCATCAAAGAAGCCGCCGAGGTCCTGAAGATTCCAGCCAGTTGGCTCTACGAGCGAACCCGGCGCAACGCGATCCCCTGTCACCGACTCGGTAAATACCTCCGGTTCACGGAAGAAGACCTTGCTCGAATCATCTCGTCACAGCCCCCGCAGTCGGACGCGGCAGACTGAGGCTCCGCCATGTCAAGACAGCGAGGCGCGATCGTCAGGAAGCACCAGCGGTACTTCGTCAAGTACCGGACCCCAGAAGGCAAGCAGAAGTGGGAGAGTGGGTTCGATACGAAGGCACAGGCGCAGGCCCGTCTCAACGAACTCCTCCAGGAGATCAATCAGGGCGTTTACATCGAACCGAAGACCATGACCTTTGGCGAATTCGCCGAGGAGTGGCTTGAGAGTCGAAGCAGCATCCGCGGCTCAACCCTCTCGGCCTACGCCTCCATCCTCCGTCAGCGCCTCATCCCCTTCTTCGGGAAGACGCACCTTTCTGAGATCTCGTTTGAGCAGGTGCGACGCTTCGTTGGTGAACTCAGTGCCGAGGTTTCTCCGAAGACGGTTCATAACACGCTGATCCTTTTGCGCGTCATACTCACGGGAAAGCGCGGGGCGAGCGCAATCAAGCGAGGATTCCTCCGCAGTGACCCCACCAAAGGCGTGGAGCTTCCTTCCCGGCTGCATCGGAAGATCCGGCCACTATCGGTTGAGACCGTCTGGAAGCTGATTGACGCCGCAGAAGAGTTGGGTGAACTGCGACGATCGCTGGTGTTTCTTGATGCCTACACCGGGCTTCGCCGGAATGAGATTCTGGCGCTTCATTTCAGTGACATAGATTGGCAGAGCCACGAACTCCTCGTGCAGCGTGCGATCTCAAAACGGGTCTCGGACGACGCGGCCCGCAAGTGGACCTGGGTGCTCGGACCTCCGAAGTCCGCGAAGTCGATTCGAAGGGTGGCATTGCCTGAGGACGTGAGGGATTTGCTCGCAAAGCTTCGCCGGAAGGCTGAAGACAAGGAGGGCCTCATCTTCCGCCGCTCCGACGGGTCCATGATCGATCCCGACTACTTTGATGAATGGCTCTTCGCGCCAGTCGTGAAGAGGGCGGGGCTCTCGGGCATCCGCTTCCACGATCTGAGGCATTTCTTCGCTTCGATGCTGATCGCACAGGGAGAGAGCCCGAAGTACGTCTGCGACCAGCTGGGCCACGCCACCATCCAGATCACCTTCGACACCTACGGACACCTGTTCCCACAGTCAAGGAAGGAAGCCGCAGCCAAGCTGCAGGACGCGATGCGCCAGGGCAAAGATAAAGCGAATGGTAGAAGTTTGGTAGAAGGTTCTGACAAAACCGGGGCAAAACGTTTCAGGAGCAGGAAGCCGGAGAGTGGCGGAAACGATTGAGGGGGCGGCGCTTACGGGCGGAGGAGGTTGGTTGCGGGGGTAGGATTTGAACCTACGACCTTTGGGTTATGAGTTTAACACATCGTTATGATTGGGTGTCGCTGTTCAGAGCTATCAACAAGTTACGTCGAGGATGTCTTGGTTGATTCTGGTTGTTTCTGGATCTCCTGTTAGCAATTTGTTAGCACTTTTTCTTCCTGGGAGCACCCGTCTGGAAGTCGAACGAAGCCAGTCAAATTGGGCTGCGGTTTCGAGTCCAGAAAGCGTTTCCCCAAGGAGCCCTCGAACCCAGAATACCCTCATGGCTTTCGGAGAGCAAACGAATCGCTGAAGCGCGTTCGCACATTTCAGTGTGCTTTCGAATCAGGGCATGATAGATGAAGATGACTGAGGTTGATGTTCAGATGCTCGCACTCGCTGGCGAGTCGGAGACGATCGAGTTCAAGCGTTCAACGGGTCAACTGCCGCGCGGCGGCGAGACCCTCTGCGCCTTTCTGAACGGCAGCGGTGGCCAAGTCATTTTCGGCGTAGCACCCGATTCTCAAGTCGTCGGCCAGTCCGTTTCGGACACAACCATGCAGGATGTGGCGCAAGTGATTCGACGATTTGAACCGCCTGCACCTGTCGAGATCGAACGTGTGCCACTGGGTTCCGCCGGGAGGTTCTCGTTCTTCGTGTTTCGGACGGCGATGCGGAGGCCGCGCCGTTCACCTTTGACGGACGGCCCTATCAACGCATAGGCACTACGACATCGGTAATGCCTCAGCAGACCTATCAGCGCCTGCTGCTTGAGCGTGCACATACCCAGCAGCGGTGGGAAAACCTGGCGTCATCGCTTACGATCGACGATCTCGATTGGGAGGAAATAGCACGCACCCGGGAAGGTGCCATCGCTGCTGGAGGATTGGATCCTCTCGTAATCTGGAACCGCAGAGGACTTTCTAGAGCGCGTGGGACTCCGCGTCAAAGGGCGGATTCTTAATGCAGCGGTTGTCGTATTTGGGCGTCGATTCCTTCCGGACTACCCGCAATGCGAACTTCGCTGAGCACGGTTCCGTGGGCTAGACAAGACGCAGTTCAGCGATCAGCGTCAGATCAATGGGCACGCTCTCCAGTTGATGTCTGAGGCCATGGATTTCCCTTCGCGCCACCTGCCCATTGCAGGGAGGATCGAACCTGGCGTTTTTGAGCGTGTAGAGCCGCTGTTTCCGCCGGTAGCGCTTCGAGAGGCGTTGGTGAATGCGTTCTGCCACCGGGACTATGCGCAAGTCGGCGGTGGTGTCAGCATCGGAATCTACGACGACCGCCTGGAAATCTGGAGTGACGGCACCTTGCCTTTCGGGCTACGTCCCGACGACCTGAAGCGCGACCATCTTTCACGACCGCGAAATCCCTTGATCGCTGAAGTGTTCTACCGGCGTGGACTAGTCGAACGATGGGGCAGGGGTACTCAACGACTCGTTGAATTGTGCGTGAGAGCCGGTCACCCGGAGCCAGAGTTCCTGGAACGTGGCGGTGCTGTCTGCGTGCGCTTTCTTCCCAACGCGTACATAGCTCCCCAACGGGTCGCACACGACCTCGCACAACGGCAGCGAAGATTGCTTCAAGCACTCGCGGGCCGAGATGCGAGGGCCCTTCGTGAACTGAGAGCTGAGGTGTCGCCGGAAACACCGGAGCGAACCCTCCGCGATGACCTATCTCACCTGAAGCGGTTGGGCCTTGTCGATTCCAAGGAATGGGACGGGGTGCCGTGTGGTTCTTGAAGCGCTTCAATGAGGCGGACTAGATCGGTCCCGGCACCTCGTTTTGCGTGGGTACGCCCAACTCAGTTGGAGTAGCAACCGAAGGTCCTCACGTTCGAGCCTTCCTCAAACGGGAGATGCTCGCCCAACTGTGACGATGAGCCCGGTGCCTAAAACCGTGGCAGCATGTCCGCCTGTCCTTCACTTCCGATCCTGAGCCCACTGGCAAGGCAGAGTGGCACTGGGCATCCGGAAGCATCAACGGCGATGGCACGCTACCTCGTGGCCTTGTTGCTTAATAACGAGTTGAACGTCATCTTGGCGACAGATGGCTTGGGCTTCCGGGCAGCGCCAGGCGAATGGACATCCTTTGGTGGGCCGAGATGCGGACGGAGTGTTGCGATTGAGATGGGATCTTGTCCTCTTGATGCTCGGATCCGGCCAGATGACAGACGATAGAAGCTCCTGAGTGTATGGGTGCTGCGGATCGTTCATCAATCGCGTGGTTTCTGCGACTTCGACGATTTTCCCCATATACATGACCGCAGTGCGGTGTGCAATTCTCTCGACAACACCCAGATCATGCGAAATCAAGACCACAGCCAACGAATGCTTTCTGTGCAGCTCTAGCACGAGGCCGAGGATCTGCGCCCGAACGGAAACGTCCAAGGCGGAGACTGGCTCATCGGCAACGATTACTTCCGGCTCTAATGAAATGGCGCGGGCGATAGCGACGCGCTGGCGTTGCCCTCCGCTCATCTCATGGGGGTAGCGTCGCATAAAGTAGCCTTCCAGACCAACCTCAGCCAACAAAGCTGCCACTCGGGACTCGACGTGATTCTTCGGCAGAACTTGGTGCAGCAAAAGAGGTTCAGCGACAATCTGCCAAATCTGGTGTCTGGGGTTGAGAGATGCGTAAGGATCTTGAAACACTATCTGGATCTTGCGACGGATGGCACGCATCTCTGGTTTGGTCAATGCAAGTAAGTCAACCCCAGCAAAGCGGATGGTCCCAGCAGTCGGTTCGACTAACCTCAGGAGGGACCTTCCGAGGGTCGTTTTCCCGCAGCCTGATTCACCTACTATGGCGAGAATCTCACCTCGATGAAGCGTAAGGTCGACACCATCCACTGCGCGTACCCAGCGCTTCGGTCCAAGCCAGCGACTTCCAGAAGAAAACCACTTCTTCAATCCATTAGCTACTAGGATCTCGGACGAAGCTATTGATGTCTCATTCGCCGCCATCAGGGAGTTACCTTTCCACAGGCACATGCGCGATCGCTAGAAAGCGCCACCAGAGGAGGAATCTCCGACGTGCAGGATGGATCGCCTACGGCACATCGCGGGTGAAAGGCGCAACCGCTCGGAAGTCTGAACAGGTCGGGGACGGAACCTGGAATACCGTGTAGTGGGATCGTGCGATCACGGCTCCGCCGCACCGATGCAAGTAGTGCTTGAGTATACGGATGCTTGGGAACTGCAAAGAGCCCCTCGACAGGCGCAACCTCGACGAGCCTGCCCGCATACATAACGCACACCCTCTGCGCAATCTGTGCGACAACGGCCAGATCGTGACTGATGATCAGTATCGCCATCCGGTGCTTCTCCTGTAGTTCTCGCAGCAGGTCTAGGATCTCTGCTTGAACCGTGACATCCAGCGCCGTCGTTGGTTCGTCAGCTATGAGTAGCTTGGGGCGAGTACTCACGGCGATCGCAATCGCGGCCCGCTGCCGCATTCCTCCGGACAGCTGAAACGGATAGGATCTCGCACAACGCTCCGGATCGCCAATGCCGCACTCACCCAAGAGGCGCACTGCTTCTCGTTCGGCCTCCTTGCGCGTGAACCTACGATGCAGTGTAAGCACTTCGCGCAACTGGTAGCCGACCGTGTATACCGGGTTCAAAGCGGCACCTGGCTCTTGGAACACGAAGCCAAATTCCCGAGCTCGCAACTCGCGGAGTCGCTCCTTCGAGGCAGTTACGATATCTTCTCCTGAGAGCAACACGCTACCGCCGACTATTCGTCCCGGCACCGGTATCAAATTGATCAGAGACAGCGCGACAATCGTCTTGCCGCATCCCGATTCTCCGACCAGCGCAACTGTTTCGTTCTCATTTATGTCAAAAGATACGCCATCGACGGGTTTAAGAACGCCCTCAGCCAGGAAGAAATAGGAAGCCAGTTGATGCACGCTCAGCAGCACGTTAGACATATTTCCGCGCGAACGCCTTGGGATCCAACGCATCACGCAGACCGTCGGACAGCAGGTTGAAGGAGAGAACGGTCATGGAAAGTAGTACTCCGGGGAAGAAGGCAATCCACCATGCCACGAAGAGTGCATCTTGTCCCTCCTGGATCATATTGCCCCATGAAGGAGTCGGCGGTCTCACACCCACGCCTAGGAATGAGAGCATTGCTTCCGCTCCGATCAAGCCGCCAACCATAAGCGTAGCGCTCACAAGCACCGAAGAAATCGCGTTCGGAATGAGGTGACGCAGGATGATCAGATACCCGGGCAAGCCGATCGCGCGAGCGGCTTCGATGAACTCGCGCTCTTTCAGCGAGAGGACCTGGGCACGTACAAGCCGGGCCGTTTCAGCCCACGAAGTCAAACCCATAATGAGGATAAGCACGCCAATGTCTGCTTCAAAGACTCCAGCGAGCAGAAGGATGAGGAAAAGCTTGGGAAAGGCAGTAAGAGCGTCCAGGGATCGCATCAGCGCGTTGTCCAGGAGTCCCCCGGCGTAGCCTGAGACTGAGCCGTAAATAGTGCCAACCGACACTGCCATCAGCATGGCAAGAACACCTACTGAAAGAGAGATCCTCGCTCCGAATAGGGCTCGACTGAACAAGTCGCGACCGAACTCGTCCGTACCGAATGGATGCGACCAGGACGGTGGCGAGTATCGCGTCTGTATGACGCGTTCAATAGCTGCTGGGTCATAGGGGGCCAGCACAGGCGCAGCCAGGGCCGCCATGGAGAGCAACGCGATGACAACTAGGGCGGTCATAGCAAGACGGTTGGCGGCGAAGCGACGCGCCGCTAGACACCACGGCCCCCTAAACCGAGAGGCAGTTGGGGCGCTCTCCAGCGTGATTTCCTCGAGTGTACGTTCAGTCGATTCGTTTGCCATCGAGAGATACTCTTGGATCTACCACTGCGTACATCACGTCGGCCAGCAGGTTGCCGGCAATAACCAAAACGGCAGCAATCAGGCTGGTGGCGAGAATTACAGGATAGTCGCGTGCTGCGACTGCGTCTATAGCTAGCGCTCCGATGCCTGGCCAGGCGAAGACCTTCTCCACCACGACCGCACCACCCACGAGAAAGGGCAACTCTAGGCCGTAGATCGTAATGATCGGCATCATTGCATTCCGCAGGGCGTGTCGTAGGACTACCCTTGACTCCGGCAGTCCGCGTGCGCGCGCCGCGATGACGTACTCTTCATTCAGCACTCCGAGGAGTTCGTTCCGCATGTACCTGGCGGTACCGGCAGCCGAGCCAAGCATCAGGACCAGAACGGGCAGCACAAGATGCCAGAGACGGTCCGCGACCTTTGCCGGAGCAGACAACAATGTGTAATCTAACGACCTGGTTTGCGAGATCGGCATCCAGTTTAGGCTGACAGCGAACACTAGGATACACATGACCGCTAGCCAGAACTGGGGAATGGAGTAGACCAACACGGACGTGAGTGTGAGAAACTTGTCGAGGAACGAGTACGGTTTCACGGCGGAGACGACTCCTAAGGCGATTCCAACAATCGCGCCGGAGAGCAAGGCAACCACCGTGAGTTGCAGCGTGTACGGTACCCGCTCCGCAATCAGACTCGAAACAGAGCGGCGATACTGAAATGATTCTCCCAGGTCACCGCGAGCAAGACTGCCCAGCCAGATCAAGTACTGCTCCGGAAGCGGCCGATCCAGTCCATACTTGCGCCGAATTGCCTTCTCTAGCTCTGGATCGAACGGTCTGCCAGTGGCAAATTGCTCCCGGTGCTTCTGCAAGTAAAGATTGATCGGATCGCCAGGAGCCATGTGGACAACAAAGAACAGTATTGTGGCGATCCCAACTAGGAGGGGAATCGCCTGCAATCCTCGCTTGACCACATGCCAGAGCATCAGACTTTTGCCGCCAGCGAGAGGTCGTCCATGCACCACGTCAGGTCTCCGGGATTTGGCGAGCGATCCAGGCCAATAATCCGGCGGCTGGCAATAGTCGTGTAGATGTGCGGATAAAGGAATATGGCCGGGACATCCTCCTGAAACAGACTCGTCATTTCGCCATACAGGCCGTCTTGTCGCTCTGGATCAAGTGCAGCTTGCAGCCTGTCGGCAAGAACGACGAACCTGCTACTCTTGTAGCCGGCGGACTCCAGGAATCGTCGGGCCCCTCCGCCGGGATCCCATCCCGGGAGCATGATGCTGATCGCAGCTTCGTAGTCACCGGTGGCGGCGCGTTGCCAGACAGTCGGGCCTTCCATCGGCTCGATATTCATTCGCACTCCGACCCGTTCGAGCTGCGCCTGAATGTAGACTGCGGCTTCGTGTTGGCCCGCTCCCCCTTTGGTTCCACGGATCAACTTGAAACTGAACTCTTTGCCGTTGCGCTCTCTAGTTCCCTGACGGTTGCGCTTATGCCAGCCTGTGCCGTCGAGCAGGCTGTTCGCCAACTCGCGATCGTGCGGAATCGGTGGCGGCAGGTCGCGCCGCCGAAGTTGGTTCTTGCTGAACGGCGAATCGAACACCGGCGTTGTCGGAGGGAAATTGAGAATCTGAGCTAGCTCGTATCGATCGATTGCAAGCGTCAGCGCGCGCCGCACTACAGGATCGCGAAACAGCAGATGGCGATGATTCAAGAAGAGAACTGTGAAAAGATCGCTCGAAACTTGGTCATAGACTCGAAAGCGTGGATCGGTTGCCAGTTTGAGCACATCTGTCCGCTTAACGGAAGTCGCCGCGTCTGCGTTGCCGCTCAAGAGTTCTATTGTGGCTGGACTCATTCCGCTTTCCTGGGTGGCACCGAACTTCAGCACTACGTTTCTGATGTTCGGTTCTCCGCGATAGTAGTCAGGATTTGCCTCCAACTGCAACATCGTCTTAGGTACCGTACGAACATGACGATACGGGCCGTTCCCTATCGGGTGCTTCCAAAAATCCCAGCTGTAGTATTCGTCGCGGCTTAGCTTCTCTATCCTGTGCTTTGGATAGTAGACGGTCCAGTCATCCAGGGCGCTACCCGATAGCCCATCGCGAAGGTAAGTAATCGTGTAGGTCAACTCGTCGATCACCTTTACGTTGAAAGAGTTCGGCGGGAACCACATCAGATCAGGGTGACTCCTCAACTCCAAATTGAACTTGATGTCGTGTGCAGTCACCGGCACACCGTCGTGCCATCGGACTCCGCTACGAAGACGAATCGTCCATTTCCGGTAATCCGGCGAGTGCTCCCAGTGCTCAGCGAGTCGGCCCTCCAGCTCGCCCGTCGCATTCCGCGCCGTCAGTGGAAGGAACATCATGAACTGCGCCGGCATGTCCATATTGGGTCCAAGCACCGTGTCGTCATACGGGTACAGAATCGTGATCGAGTCCGCCGCCGGCCGAGACCTGGAACGCGTGGCGCACCCGCTCGTGATGCCTGCAATACCGAACATCCACTTTCGGCGGGTGAAACCCATCAGATCAGTCCTTTTCGGGAAAAGCCTACCATGCACAAGAGAATGCCGCCTACTGGGACGGATGTCAACATGACCAGGCCGTTTCGGTTGGTTGTTCGCAGCCGCGTGTCAGACTAGTGCGCGACACTACCGCTCAGAAGCGCCGTCCATGGGGCGAATTCGTGCGCGTGGACCGGGTGCACCAAACCGTTGAAGCGGTGGCCCATCGACGGTGGCATGAACCTCGACCTTCTATTCTCGTCGGCCACGGTAGAGCGGTAGACCGCGACATGTTCTCGTTCGCATCGGTGGAGAAGATGTAGATTTCATTGAAAACCCTCACCTTCAGATCATCGCCGATACAGGTGCTCCATTCGACAACACCGAAGTCCGCATCATGCGTGGACGCCCAAACGAATGCCACCGAAACGCGGCGCTCTTCTGGCTCAAAGGCAAGCGTGCAGCCGCCGTTATTGGCTATTACCTCGGACCGGATGACGTCTGGCGTCAGCACTCATGGGGCGTGATGGGCGATGGCACAATCTTGGACACGCACGCAGCAGGCCGTTCGTATTTTGGGGCCAGCCTGGGGTCATTTGATGCCGTCAAATTTGCCGAAGACCACATTGGGGAGGCCGTTGTGCTTAGGTACCTTAAGAAGAATCCGGAACAGTCCAATCCGATCATCGACGAAGCCCGCAAGGCCTTGATCTCCTCATTCTGAGTTGGCAAAGACACCGAACTGTACCGGAATCGGGCGAATCAAGACTCCAAGGCCCTACCGAGCAGGCGAGCGCTCCACGAGACTGGCTGTGAACAATCGAGGGTGTCCGTGCAGGGACGCGAGGGCGAGAAAGGGTGAGTAACGCTTGCGAGAGGCGAATTAATGAGAGCGATTCGCATTGAAGCGCTGCATTCGTGACGCAATGCACCCCCAGACGTCGCTGCGGTAGCCTCGCGCTGCGTGATGGCGGGTCAGCCAGCCGGTGGTGTGTCAGCCGGGTGGTGATCCCACTGCCCGCCCTGTGTGGTAAACTCTAACTCGCGGAAAATGCAGTAGTTTAAGCTGCCAAGGCGTGAATCATGGACAAAAGCTCCGAATCGGTTCTGAAGTTGGTGGTTACCGCCGGGACCTCGGAGCCCCGCCATGCACGAGCAGCGTGGGGACGCATCGCTGACGTCGAAGGTATCGGGCTCGGCTGCACACTGATTCGACGGCCTGTTTTAGAATTCGTCGACTTCCGGCTGCCCGACGATTTGGCCGAGGGGACGTGTTGCGACTGGATGTTCGCTTTCGACTGCAAACGGCTTGGGTTCACGCAGCGCGCGCACCTTGGCGTCGTGTGCGGACACTTGCCTCAACATCCGTCGAGCGGTTCATTGTGGCCTGATCCGTCCGCAGAGGCCCTTTGGCGAATCTCGCCGTAGGTTGCACCGCCCCTGGCCGACAACCGCGAATGTCAACGGGCGACTGACGTGGGTTCGATATGGATTTCAATAAGTTCGACTTTGCTGACAGCCCGCTGAGAACGCTGCTCGAAGACGAGGCCCAATCATTTTCAGAGTGCCGGGTCATCCTGGAAGGAACCATCCGCGCGTGTGATCCCGAGGTGACACTGGAGCGCGTACGACCGCACCTTCGGTCCATGGGGATTTCTCGTGTCGCACGTGTAGGAGGCCTTGATTCGGTTGGAGTGTCGGTCTCGATTTGTTACAGACCCAATTCGAAGCATCTGTCCTCGGGCCAGGGCAAGGGCTCAACGCAGGTGCTGGCCGATGCATCCGCGGTCATGGAATGCATCGAGGGGTATCACATCGAGGGGCCGCGCAACCCGGCGCTGCATGGCAGTTATGCAGAGCTGCGCGCTCTGCATCGACTGGTCGATCCAGCGCGGTTGAGTCCAGGTTACTTCGCCAGCGAACATACTCGAAATCTCGAGCTCGACTGGAGCGCAGCAACGAACTTGGTCGACTGGTCGTTGTTGTACGTCCCCACATGCCTCACTCAGCTCGATTTTTCCAGATATGTGCCGGAGACCAACCGACTGTCGCTGACGTCGAACGGCCTAGCTTCGGGGAACCTGCTTGCCGAGGCCATTTGCCATGGGATCATGGAAGTCGTCGAGCGCAACTGCCTCGCGGCCTTCACGGTCGCGCCGCGTGTGCAGCGCGATGCGAGGCGCATTGACCTTTCGACCATCGAAGCTGGTGCCCTGCGGCAATTAATCGATCGATTCCGAGATGCAGCGTTGGAGGTTGTGCTGTGGGACATCACGGACGGGTTGGCCATCCCGTCGATCAATTGTGTTGTCATCGATCGCTCATCACCAGCAGCGCTGGGATTTCACGGTGGATCAGGTACACACTACGACAGCAGAATCGCCGCGATGCGGGCCCTGGCCGAAGCAGGCCAGTCGCGTGCAGCGTGGATCAGTGGGTCGCGCGACGACTTGTTCCCGGAGCGGTATGCAAGGCAAGCGACCCGAGCGACTTCTGCAATGACGCACGAGAGCGATCGAACGCAACATGTGAGCGCTGGACGCGATTTCGCTCTCGTACCACAAGGCCCCGTGCTATCGAGCTTCGCTGCGACGCTTGACTGGCTGCGTGACCGATTACGGCTTAAAGGCTTTGATGAAATCCTAGTGGTCAATCACACACTTCCCCAATTCAATATTCCTGTCATCCAAGTCATCATTCCAGGCATGAGTATTCGCCATGACCGCTGATAGTACCGCCGTGGTCGTGTTCGTCGGCCCGTCGTGCCCCGTCGAAGACGCATGTCGGGTGCTCCCGGGAGCAGTCTATCTTCCTCCCGTCAAGTGCGGCGACGTCTTACAGGCGCTCCGGCTGAAGCCGCAGCGGATTGCGGTCATCGACGGCGTCTTTCGCGAGGTCCCGTCGGTATGGCATAAGGAACTCCTGCTCGCGATTGATCTTGGAATTGAGGTGTGGGGCGCCGCGAGCATGGGTGCGCTGCGTGCAGCGGAGTTGACTGATTTCGGCATGCGCGGATTTGGGGCGATCTATCAGGATTACCGTGACGGTCTCCTGATCGACGACGACGAGGTCGCGCTGCTGTTCAGCAAGGTTGGAGACCGGTACCTGTGCGTCGGCGACGCTATGGTCAACGTTAGGGCGACGATCAAGAAGGCCCTGGGTGCAGCCGTGGTCACGCCTGCGTACGCAGAAAGTATTCTCAACGAGTTGAAGCGCAGCCACTATTCCGAGCGTCATCTCGTCAGGTGCCTCGAGCATCGAAACGACGAACATTCCCGACGATTGCTTTCATGGCTGCAGGAAGGCAACGGGGTCGACGCGAAGCGCGACGACACGCTGGGTCTGCTCGCCATGCTTCGCGAGACGAAGCCCGCGTGCTCTCGAAACTCGCAACGCACAAATCGCACGCTGGCACTTCGGCGCATGAGTCTTCGCGTCATGACGGCGCCGCTCGACTTCGATTCACGGTGGCTGTCCCCTGAGGAGCGGAATCTCCAAAGCTTAAGGGGTGGACGCATCTATAATCTATTACGTCGCCTCGCATGCTTCCTGGCCCTTTTCGACGGCCTTCTCGACCATCTGCACGTAGCGCCAGATCGGACACTACCTGAGCGGCCATTCTCGGCCGGCCTCGCACCGAACACCCTCGATACGGCAGATGAGCAACTGCGAGCGATGGTGGCACGGCTCGACCATCTCCTCACGCAGTTTCCGCGTGAGATGGGCGCGACTTTCGACGATTGGAAGAGCACGTATCGTGCTTGCCTGAAGATCGAGGGTCTCTACGAAGACTTCAGGCGTATGCAAAATGGCGAGATTGACCGGCACCGTCGGGAGGCGCCTCTCGAATACCGAGTCACCTATCTGTTGGCACGACTATGGCAGTTCCATGAGGATTACCTGCTGCACCTCGGGCTTGCCCCACGGATGGACCGCGTCATCGAGCAGACAATCGAGATGCGTCGATCGCTTCGGCTGCACACTGCGGGGGACATGGAGTCGTGGATGGCTCGCAACGACCTGGATACCGACGATATGCAGGCCTTGATGACTATGGAATGCAACTACCAATTCCTGGTAGAGGGAGCCTATTATGAGCACATGGGGTTCCTGGAGCCGACTCGCGATCGGTGCTGGCTGCTTGACGCGGTCAAGCTCGTTGATGATGCGGCTGCGAACGACTTGCAGCACGCACGACGGGCAGACGCTCGTTGCTTTGCAGGGTAAGGGACGTTGACCGGATCCGGAGTTCGTTGAACTGATGAAACCGCTCGCGATCATGGGAATCAACACAGCGCACGACGCTTCGGCCAGTCTGGTCATCGACGGGCAGTTCAAGGTCGCCATCACTGAGGACCGGCTCACGCGCTTTAAGTGTAAGCGCGGATACCCTTCGAAGGCGGTCGACTACTGCCTAGAAGCAACAGGGATTCGACAGTTGCGGGCCATCGATTGCGTGGTTTTGAACCAGCCGCCGACTCCTGGCCTAGCCTCATCCTCACCGGCAAGGTGGACGGCATCGTCCGCATCGGCGGCGAAAATTTCCTCCTCGAACACAAGACCGCCGGACAACTCGATGGCGACTACCTGGAAATACTCTGGACCGACTTCCGGATCAGCATCTACGCCCACTACCATCGAGCAGACCATGGGCATCCCGATCACTGGGATCCTTTGCATTTACAACGTCCTGGTAAAGGCGACCGGAACAGACTTCGCACAAATGCGGTCTCCCGCGGTCCCGCCAAACCTGGCATGGTGAGTTGGTCCTGAGGCTGACACCCCGGTGAAAACATGGAACTTGGCGGTTGCGCACCCGTGCCTTCCGCTCGCGTGCGTGGTATACTTCCGTACGGAAAACAGCATCGAAAACTACCGAGCACAGGCTCAAGAATGATCACGAGTGGGACCAACCTCGACGTGCTGGGCCCGACGGGCTCGCCTTCAGCAAGCGAGCGGGTACCCATGCGTGCGGGACCCGCCCATTTGCACCGATATCGTGAATATTGAAATCAGACTACTCGATGGAATTCAATCCCAAAAGAACACGCTAAACGAAGGATCACAGGCAAATGACAACGAGTGTAACCAATGAAACCACCGCCGTTGAGCCAGAGACGAAAGTCGCAGAACGTGACGAGGAGATTTCCCTTAGTGACGAGGAGACTTCCCTTAAGCGATTCGAAGGCGTCCCGAAGTTTTCACGTGCGCTCACCGTTCGCCTCGACGGGGCGGACGAGTCGTCATACGAGTGTTGTCGTGTCTGTTAGGTAGCCGCGGCACCTGCTCGGCGTGCAAGAACTCGTTACGCAAAGTGGGGAGGTTCCTCTCGTTCGCTTCCCTCGGCGTGACAGGAAAGGTGTGCCCCCGCGCGTTCTACGTGGAGAACTGTTTCGTATGGACGAGATGAGTATGCGAGTAGTCGAGAAACACGGGACTTCTGTTCTTTTTGATGCACCAGTGTGGAGGCACTTGCCGGTTCATTATACGTCTGAGGGTCTCGACGTCGGCACTCAGCAAGTGATGCAACACTGGGAGCGGCCGTTGATGTCGCATTTGGTACGCAATGCGACCAGACGAAGGGGTCGAGTCTTGGAGGTCGGCTTTGGCTTAGGGATTGCGTCGGCCTTCGCCAACGAACGTGGGTGTGAGGAATACTGTATTATCGAGGCTCATCCACAAATCGCCGAAGCAGCGCGCACATAGGCGCGGCAGCAGGTGATACCAGTACTCGTCGTGCAGGATTTCTGGCAGAACGTCATCGCAGATCTCGGTAGGTTCCACGATGTGCTTTTCGACACGCGCCCCGTCGATCGCGATACCGCATCCAACAACTACAAGTCGTTCTTTTCGGTTGCGCACCGGGTACTCGCAAAAGACAGTTGCGCGTTCGTACGCAATTTGTCGAAGCACCTATCGGAGCATCTCCCCGCTTGGCCGTCCGCTTGTGATATACTCCACCGAAGCTTTCGAGGGGAAGGCCAATATGATGGGCAGATCGATCAAGTCTGCAAACACATCCGGTTCGACGGGGGGGCCCACGTCTTGCTTCGAAGCGGGTACGTTCGCCGATGGACGACCGGCCATCGATCTTCGCCGACACAACACAGTCTCGCTTCACAACGTCGTGGGCTACGGCGCCACTGCTAGAGGGATGCTCGGCCCCCCTCGCAACGCAACTGCATTGTGGAGTATGGAGGATCCTTCGCATGGCGCACAGATTGGCTGCTGAGACCTTCATCGAACCGTGTGAGGATTCATTCCTCGTGTACGCGCCGCTGAAGGGTGTTGCCTTTACCGTCAATGGTTCCGCGGCCGCTTTTCTGCGAACGCTCGCCCAGGACGGTATGACAGAAATCTCGCCTGAGTACCGCGAACTGTTCACTTTCGTCGAAGAACTCGGGCTCGTCGGCGGCAATGAACCAAAGCGGCCCTCGGTCGAAAGCGAAGCGTTTGAGCCAACGTCGGCCTATCTGCTACTTACTGCAGACTGCAACCTTCGTTGTCAGTATTGCTTCAGCAAGGGCGGCGACTCTAAAACCAACCTCTCGGTAACGGTCGCGAAGGCTGCGATCGATATTATCGTTGAAAATGCGCGGAGAAGATTCATCCAGCCCAAAATCAGATACCACGGCGGTGGCGAACCTACGCTCAGGTGGGATGTCCTCACTGAGACAGCCATGTATCTGAAAGCTGAAGCCGCGAGACACTCTCTCACTCCACATCTCGGCATAAATACGAATGGCGTGCTCCCTGAGTACAAGCTGAAGTGGATGGCGGAAAACCTGGACGCTATCTACATCTCGTTCGACGGCCCGCAGGATTCACACGATCTCCAGCGCCCTACCTTTGGTGGAGGTGGATCCTATGCGGCCGTCTGGAAGACGATGCAGTGGCTTTCGGAAGCCGGCAAACAGTTCGCCGTCAGATCAACGATCACCAAGAATAATTTTGGTCATATGGCGAAGATCGTTGATATGCTTTCGCCGTTTGGTGTGAGCGGCATCGAGCTAGAACCGCTCACAGTATGTGGACGGGCCTACACCAGCCAATCCGAAGCACCTTCACCCACTGAGTACATCCAAGGGTACAAGGAGGCTTATGCTAGAGCGAAGCACCACGGTATGGACATCCTCTATTCGGGTGTGCGCATCGACGCGATAGGATCGATCTTTTGCGGAGCTGCGGGCAGGAACTTTGCCGTGACGCCTTCTGGGCATAGCACTTTCTGCCATCGCGTCAGCGATGTTTCAGAACCGGGTGCTGAACACTACATTTACGGAAAGTACAGCGAGGAGACGGGGACCTTCATCTTCGACCGGGAGAAGATCGGCGCAATGAAGGGGATGAGCTGTGAGAAGTCGACTGCATGCCAAGATTGCTTTGCAAAGTGGAACTGCGGAGGCGGATGTTACGCCCAGAACCACGAAGAGACTGGTAAGTTGATGCTCGATCATCGGACGGACCGTTGCACGATGACCCGGGAGTTGACGAAGTTTCGTATTGTCGAAAGGATACAGTTGGCGAATCCTATCAAATAGAGCAAAGGGGTACATGCGCATGAAGACCAATGAGACCGCCGTCGAAGCGTTGCAGAACAACCCGGAACCTTCTTTGGGCGGAAGCAGTTGGATCGGTCAATACGCCCAGCCTTCCCCAGCATTCGGCGGGTGTACTGGTTGTCCGGACCGACGCTCGCGCATGTGAGTTTCCAAGGTTTGGCCACAGCGATTTCATGCTGACAGGTAACATGTCGGACGCGGCACGAACTCCGTTCGAAGCACCCGCTTGGTGTAACCAGTCGGTGTGCTACACGCCGGAGGGACTTGAGGTGGGTGGCAAACAGGTGATGCAGTACTGGGAGCGCCCCCTTATGCGGCAACTTGCCTCCTATGCCACTCGACGAAGGGGGCGCGTCCTTGAGGTCGGGTTTGGCCTCGGGATATCTGCTAATTATATAGCGGAATTCGGCTGCGAGGACTACTGTGTCATCGAGGCGCACCCATTGATTGCGGAGAAGGCGCGCGCCTGGGCGGCGACACAGTCCATCGCTGTGAAAGTCGTCGAGGACTTTTGGCAAAACGTCGTAGGCCGCTTAGGTGTATTCGATGGCATTCTCTTTGACACATACCCGGTAGACGCCGATGCTGCGTCCAACAACTATAAGTCTTTCCTGCCCTGCGCTCAGAGCTTCCTCGCGAATGAGGGCGTTCTCACGTACTACTCCGAGGAAACGAGGGAATTTCGGTCAGATCACCTTCAGCGTATTCTTGAACATTTTGACACCGTAGAATTCACAGTAGTCGAGCATCTCAGGGTCCCAGTGAATTGCCGTTATTGGAAGCACGACCACATGGTATTGCCTTGTCTCAGCCGTCCGCGGGTTCGACGCTAGTGACCCCGCGGTGTATGCGAATCTGGCGCGTTATGGCGGTACCGAGCATTTCGGTGATGGAAGCTAGTGTGGTGTGGTGCACGCTGCAACTCTATGGTTTTGTATAAGACGGCCAGGAGGAGGTGTGCGCGTCAAAGTCGGATTAGTCCAAATTAACCATAGCTTTCATGGGCAGAGTTTCCTTCCTTATTCTGTCGCACTGCTTCAGGCCTATGTCGAGCAGTTCGCGCATCAGCCTGAGCGGTTTGATTTCATCCTGCCCATCTACAAACGGCTCCCAGTTGCACAGATCCTGGAGGCTCTCGTCGACGCCGACATCGTTGGTTTCAGTACGTATGCTTGGAATGGTCGGATATCCATCGAAGTCGCGCGTCGCCTGAAGGACCGCAATCCGAATGTCGTTGTCGTGTTCGGAGGACCACATGTTCCTGACGACGCGGAATCCTTCCTAAGATCCAACCCTTTCATTGACGTTGCTGTCCACAATGAAGGTGAGCGCGTCTTCCTTGCTCTGTTGGACCAGTATCCGGCGATTGAAGCCGCTTCCGTAGAGAGTGCAAGCTTTGTCGGAAAGGATGGTTGTTATCATGGCGGGGCGAAGGCGCGGCGGATCAGCGACCTTGACCAGGTTCCTTCACCATTTCTCTCCGGTGTACTGGATCGGTTGATAGCTGCGCATCCAGAAGAATCCTGGATCGGTCTTTGGGAGACGAATCGCGGTTGCCCGTTCGCATGCACGTTCTGCGATTGGGGGTCAGCGACGGCCTCGAAGGTCCATACATTTGCCCTCGATCGCCTGCAGGCAGAGATCGATTGGTTCTCTCGCCATCAGGTAGAATTCATCTACTGCTGTGACGCCAACTTTGGCATCCTAAAGCGGGATGTTGAGATTGCCCGCTATGTGGCGGCGAAGAAGCGGTCGACAGGATATCCCAATGCACTATCGGTGCAGAACACGAAGAATGCGACAGAGCGCGCATACCAAACCCAAAAAGTGCTAGCTGACGCCGGCTTGAGCAAGGGCGTAGCCTTATCGATGCAGAGTCTCGAGTCCGAGACTCTTATAAACATTAAACGCGGCAACATCTCACTGAATACGTATTTCGAACTGCAGCGACGGTTCAACCGTGGTGGTATCGATACGTACTCTGACCTGATTCTGGGCCTGCCGGGGGAAACGTACGAGTCTTTTGCTGAAGGGGCCGATAGGTTGATAGCGAGTGGACAACATACCCGTATTCGATTCAACAATCTCTCAATTCTCCCGAACTCTGAGATGGGCAGCAGCGCCTACCGTGATCGATATGGCATGACAACTGTAAAGTCGAAACTGATCGTTCTTCCGCGCTACGGTCGCGAAAGTGAGGATGATGTCGAGGAGATTCAGGATCTTGTCGTCTCAACGTCTGCGATGCCGCTATGCGATTGGCAACGTGCTCGCGTCTTCGGGTGGATGACGTCGCTATTACACTTCGACAGATTGACGCAGATTCCTCTTATCGTCGCCAACCAAACGTCCGGGATCAGCTATCGGAGAATGATCGAAGAGGTGATGGATGTTGATCGGAGCTATCCATTGCTTGCGGGTGTTCGAGACTGGTTGTGGGCTGAAGCTGCGGCGATCCAAAGGGGAGGGTCGGAATATCCATTTTCCGAGGACTGGCTCGGGATGTACTGGCCGACAGATGAGTATGTGTTTATTACTCTCACTACTGAAGGACAGTTAGGCGAACTGTATCGCGAAATGGCTGATCTGTTTACGAAGCTACTTATGTCCCATGGAGCGAGTTCGTCGATCCCAGCAGTGCAGGAGGCATTCACCTTGAATCAAGCCTTGATCAAACAGCCATTTGTTTACGATGACATTCTCGTGCCTACGGAGCATGACATCATGGGATTATATTACGCAGTTCTCAAGGGTGAAGTTGCCGAGCTTCGGCGACAAGCGATGATCACCCGCGTTGAACGGTCGAAAGCGGTTTACAGTGACCTGCAGGTGTGGTGCCGGGAGGTCGTCTGGTGGAGCAAGCAGAAGGGATCGTACTTGTACGAAAGCAACTCTAGAGAGGCTGGCGTTGCGTGCTCTTCGGCCCCGCTTGAGATGCGATAGCCGTCAGGCACCCCCCTGAGGCTTTGACACGCGGAATAGAAACCGACTGCTGTAGAAGAAATAGCGGCCGTCTGCATAAAGAGACTCCAGGTCATGAATCCATCTCTCGTACTCGTCCACCGAGATCAGCCCTCGGCTGAGCACAAACTCACCGATCACTTCGGCTAGACCGTGGCTATACGTCCCGTCGTGAAATTCCAGGTTCAGTATCGGCAACGCGCTAACTTCATCGAGCACGAAACCAGCCTCTCTAGCTCTAGGTGCCATCGTCCGGGGCAACCCCGGATGGAGACAGTGGGTTCGCCACGCATTCATTATCGACGCCATGGTTGACGGAACATCTGAGTGCCATATGACCCCATCCCAGTCAGTTGCAACAAAGAGCGCCCGACCGCTCGGCTTGAGGGAGTCGAACACGTTCTTTATGGCGGTGTCCACTTGTGGAAGATATTCGAGGACCTGTACACACGTCGCTATGTCAAACGTCTTGCCGAGACCGTGGCTGGCCATGATGTCGCAACATTCGTACGACAGCCAAGAGCAATGGTTTCTCTGACTGGCGGCGTCCACGATTTCGGGCGAGATATCGACACCGGTAACTGAACCTGTTTTCCCGACGAGATCGGCCATGCTCTGGCAAAGATGTCCCAGGCCACATCCCAGATCGACGATCCGTTCTCCAGGAAGAAGGGCCAGTTGGCGCATGACCTCGGCGCGCTGTAAGACAGCATCTGGCGAGAGATTAAAGGAGTCTATCCGCTTCACGAGATCCATAGTGATCTGCATCGTCGCCGAAATGGTAGTCTACACCAACACCCGCGACTGGTTCAGGGTTTCCTAACATCTTCCGGCCCGGGGTCGGTGTCGATGTGATCGCGCTTAGCAGTGGCATACCCGTGAAGGCTGCGGTGGGATCTCCAAGCGATTGAATAAGGTGGAATCAGGCGACGCTACCGCCTCATGCCGCCTCATTCTCCGACCCCTCGACGTTCAGCCTGCCCGCGTAGAACCGCGAAGTAGCCGCTAAGCCAGACGTTTCGTGGTGAAGCGGCGAAACTGTGGGGCGGTATCGTCGGCGTGCCTGCGGCGACCAAGTCGTCGAACGCGCAAAGAGCCGGAGCGCGACTGGACCTTGTCCTTTCCGTGAGTCCTGTTGCCGGCTAGAGAATGGCCAGCGTCAGCTCCTGACTGGAAAGACAGGATTGCATGGAAAGTAGTCCTGGTTGGGCCTCGTGGTCGAGATTCTCGCGACTGCCACTCAATGGGTAGCAGGCCAACTCTGGATCATAACGAACGAAATGCCGCACTTCGTTGCCTCTCTCGACCAGCGAGGTCCGTGTGCTGACAATGACTGAAGATTCTACCAGTATCTGGGAACTGGCGGAAAGAGTCGCTGGCGATGTCGTCGGCTGACGGTAACTGACGATTTCAGCGGCACCTGTTCCGGGCAGTCGTTTTAAGCAGTCCTCGCGCAGAATGTTCCCTAAGGAGAAATCAACACCATGGCTAAGAACTGGTGGCAAGTCTGGATCTTCAATCCCTACGGCACCTTCAACATTAAGAGGCAGGGCAGGATAGACGGCAAGCTCGGAATCCCACCTTGGCATTCGGAACAGCAACCTGACTTCCTCCGCGAGCTGTATCATCTGACCCAAACTACACTCGAGTCCTTGGTGGAGCGGTGGCACCATCTTGACCGCACCCTCAAGGGAGCCTGGGTCAACGCTACGCTTCGCCAGCAGCAAGCCGAAAAGGAATTGGTCGAAGCTGCAGAGCGAGAAGAGCAAGCGCAACGGCGGCATGACGAGATCCATGGCCGCCGCCTTGCAGTACCCGACTCTCGCAGTCGAGCGTTCTTCTATTGGCTTGCAGTCGCTGTGATCCTGATCTGCGAGTTTCCGCTAAACGCCGTAGTGTTCCAACAACTTGGCGTTTCTTACTACGAGACGTGGCTCATGACGGGCGGCATCGCGATTGCAATGGTCGCGTGCGCCCACTTCCTTGGTGAACAGCTGCACCTTCCGGTGGACGGACGGCCGAAGGTCATAGTCAACCGGATCCTCCTCGCCATCGTTCCGTTCACGGCCATAGTACTCGTCGCCATGCTGCGCCGTGACCACATGAGGCAGATTTCCAATCTGGACCCCGCCGAGCTTCTCGGCACGAACCTGATCATCAACGCCCTGATTTTCTGGGCACTGACCTACTACTCCTACAAGCTCCACGACCCTGTCGTTGAAGCCGTGTTGGTGGCCATAACCCGACGCCTGATTAAGGAGCACCAATTGCACTTGGCAGAAAAGGCTACCGCCACTGCCAGGATTAACCGTCAGACGTCGCACCGCGAAGCCCTGCAAGATGCGAATGGCTGGATCAGTGAAGTGCGGCGACGGGCAGCGTTGTACCGGCGGACCCACCTACGGGCACGATCCGATCGCGACCAGCAGCCAACCGCAGTGCCGGAGTGGTTCAACCGTGAACCTGCTCTAACCATCCACGAGGAGCTCACGCGATTGGAGTGGGATATTCACCCACGGCTCGAGGTCCAGGAGCAGGCCATACCTGCCATGGCGTTTCGAGCAACTACGAGGTAAGACTATGCGAAATACTTATACCCTGACAATCGCTCTGGTTGCAGCCGCTCTGAGCAGCGGCTGCCGCCTGACAACCACCAATACGCCAGCCACTGGCACGCTCGTGATCTGTCTGTTCGATCGTTCAATCACCGCCGACGCGCCAGAGATTAAAGACCGCTACCTGGCTGATTTCGTCAAGGTGGTAGCCCAGCTCCGTCCCGGCGACACAGTGATAGCTGACGCTATTACTGAAAACCCGGCAGCAACCATGCGCTTTCCTGTGCACGTCGTCCTACCGGCGTACGACCCTGCACGAACGAACCCGTTGATCCATGGGCGAGAGATGCAGGCGGCTACGCGCACGCTGCTTGAACAGGTGGAACGACTGGTCCGTCAGACTGCCAGTACGAAGAAGACCGCTATCTTGGATGCGCTCTATGTGACCCGCAAGGCGCTCCAGGGTGAGGCTGGCAAGTCAACTGCTCATCACGCTCTCATCGTGTTCTCGGATATGGTCGAAGACTCGGGACGGGCCAACTTCGAGCGCGATCCACTCGGCGTGCAACACACAAAGAGCCTTCTCCAACGCGAAGAAGGCAGTGATCGCCTGCCGGATCTCAAGGGAGTCGACGTATGGGCTGCTGGGGCCACGCCGAATCGGTCAATGGGTGAGGCACGCATCCGCGCCATTGAATCCTTCTGGCATGCATACTTCTCACGTTGCGGAGCAAGCCTAACGGCGGATCACTATGCACCTGCCCTTCTCAACTTCAGCTTGGTCAGAAATCAGCCGCCAATCAGGGACTCGGAGAACTAGATCATGATTACGCTACTTGCGTGGCTCCCCGACGAATTCATGGTGCTTGGCATTGCGCTCATCGGCCTAGGCCTGATGGTCGGTCTTCTGACTGGCCGCAGAGCAGCGGCTTTGTTGGGTTTTACAGTACTACTGGCACTCTCGGGGCCGTTCATCGACGGTTTCCTGGATGCGCTCATTGACGTGGCACCGTGGTGGCTTCTGGTCCTCCTCGGAGTGTGGCTGATCTTCGCACTCCTTGGAGTAGTGTCCCGCGCACTAATAGGTCGCGGCGCGGCAAACGAAATGGTCGGATCGCTGGCCGCAGATGTAGTGCGCTTTGGTTTCAGAATGGTTTTCGGTTTGATCGCTCTGCCTTTTCGCCTGGTGTTTGGGGGAAGGAGATAAATGGTATCTGACAAACGATAGAGAGGACACGCAATGAACGTTCGATCACTGATGCTCGTTTTCATGGCCGTAGTACTGACTGGCTGCGGAAGGGTCTCTCCTTCCAGGATTGAAAGGGCTGCAACACGGGCAGCCGAGCGGCAAACGGCGCGCATCATGGCGCGCGATCTCACCCGGGACGGCGCCTCGAAGGCCACACGCCTACGAGCCAATCGGCGCGTCTTCAGGTTTACGACCAAGGCTCGGGCCACTGCGGCACAGAGGGAGGGGTTCTCTCCAGGCACTCATTTCACAGCGACAGCTGGTGCCGGCCGACCTCTAAGCGGAAACGCGGCAAAGAAGCGCTATGGGCTACCCAACACACCTGATCGCCGTCTGAGCGTGACATTGCCCGAGGGTACGCTCGTAAAGCCCAACAAGGTGATTGGCGGTACGCCCGGCTATGGAGAGATTCGAATAGAGAACTGGATTTCGCGGGAATCGGTCGCTGCTGAAGCGGTTCTCGTTCCTGGGCGCTGAGGCCCATTCAGTTTGCAGCAGACGTCACGGTATGAGCAACTACCGATGACGCGCAAGCGACAAGGAGGAACAGAACAGCTATCATGAGCGAAATGATATCAACCCGTGGATTGCTGTTGTCCCGCAGCCCAATGGGTGATGATGCGATTCTAGAGTGCTACTGCGGTGGCGCCATCTATCGCAACCTAGATTGCGGATTCCGGCGAAGGTGAACACCGATTCCGGAGGGAAGGCGAACGGCATTCCGGGCCGAAGGCGAACGCTGTCGGAGCGTAGCGACGCTGGCTCCTTGATTGTGCGGGAAGTGTTCGGCTTCGTCAAGGAAAACAGTCCGGAGCGCAGCGAAGGAAGGCAAATCTCAAGCGGAGAAAGGGGTGCGGGGAAAGGGGCGGCAGCCCTTGTCCCCGCGGAGCACGGCCGAGACCCCGGCGAGTTTCAGCTCGACGGCTGCCCGCCGCGTTTCTTGCGCATCGAGTCGCCGCGCATGTCGAGGCGATGAGCGTTGTGAACGAGCCGATCCAGGATGCCGTCGGCGGCGGTAGCCACGACTCCATCTGCTGATCGCGGGTCGCTTCGGCCCAGGTGTAACTGCTGGCGCCGAGAGTAGCGACGAATAACGACGCCGCCCCAGGCTGGCCGGTATGGCGATCATAGACGGGAATCGTGGCGCCGGCCCAGTCGACGAACATCCGCTCGCCGGCCTTGTGGTCCTGGCGCAGCACGACGTCCAGCTTGGAGCGCCAGCGTTGATACAGCTCGCAGAATCGAGAGTAGCGATAGCCTTCCGGGTGAGTTTGCCGGTACTCTTCCCACAGCAGTTGCAGCGTGACGTACTTATTGATCCGCAGCTGCTCATCGACGGCGGCAAAGTCTGGCGCACTCCCGCTCGCTGGCGGTGACTTCACGACGAGGGAACAACTCGGCTTCGGCGCGTGCTTCATCCCAGTCATCAGTCATCCGGCAAGGGCCGGGTCAGCCCGGCCGCCTCGGCTCGCTTCAGGTACTTGTGAACCGTGCCCACCCCGAGCGAGCAACTTCGCCCGATCTGCTGGTAGCCAAGTTTGAGTTCGAATCGGAGGCGTAGGACCTCCCGCAACTTCCGCATGGACAGTCTCCTGGCCGGCACGCTGATCCTCCCTTGGAGGGCTCATTGTGCCGGGATAATGTCCAGCGCCGCCGCGCCCGCGAAAAACATTCCGGGGAACGTGAAAACGATTCCGGGCGGGTCGTGAAAACTGTTCGGCTTCCCGCCAGGAATGTCTTTCGCCTTCAGCCCGGAATCGCTTTCACCTTCACCCCGGAATGCTTTTCACGTTCATCCCGGAATCGTTTTCACCTTGCCCCGGAATCCGCACTAGATCCACCAATGGATGCAGAGGTCTGCCGATTGCCGATTACAGGCTCTGGGCTGTCCTGGTGTTCATTGGCATCGCCCCGTGTTGCGGGAAGCGCTTCTGAAGAAGATGTTACGGAGTCGCGTAGCTGTCCACTCCGGGTGACCCGAGACGTTTTGCTTGGCAATCGAGGAGGCACAAGCACTCGGAATACCAGCCGTTGTTGGAGATTCGGCTGTTTGCCAGAAAGAGTAAGGCACGGAATCACGGGCTTTGTCGTTCCGGATAGGCAATCCTTCCCTGAAGCTACAATAACTCTACTACGAGACGATTCCCTTTGGAAGAATTGAAGAATTGCAGTTCCGCCGCCAGTAGCCTTCAACGCGGTCTGTCATGGGATGATGTTGCGGAGCGCTTCGAAGCGTTATGCAGAAGCATGCCGTGAGTGCGTGCCACGACATGAAGCGATGTTGCGAGTCCGCCAAACGTACTTGCCCTACGATGGACTCACACACTCGTGTTGTCCATCTGATCTGACCAAAAGCGTTTGAGCAAAGAGTTGGCTACGACTGCCATGAAAGGATCGCTCGAGGCAGAAGCGAGCACCAAGATACCCTTTGCAGCGATCGGATCGGCGGCGTACTGCGGGAGGCAACAGAGGTAGATCCAGCGTTTGGACTCAGGGCACTCAGCGATCCTTCTCAAAACCGAAAGAACGATTTCTTCAGGTGTCCCGAGATACGAAAGGCAGCCTTGGAACGAATCCCAGTGGTCCTTAACAAAATCAAAGAGCCGCTGATGTGTTGCGAGCGGGAGGCTCGGATCATCCAAGAGCCGCCACAGGAGCTCAGTCCTCAGAGATGGACTTGCGGAGTCAAACCTGCGGGCCAACAGGCTCCGCACCTCGGAGCTGATCGCAAAAGGTTTCACGAGTGCAAGGTAGAATGCAGCGCGTACGCCCTCCTGCAGCTCGATATTTGGCATGATCCAATCCAAGTCACCCTCTTTGATTTCAGAGCGAAGAGCATCGACAGTACTCGCTACATTCCAGGCAATAAGCTCATCGTCCGTCGGTCGGTAACCTTCCCGCAGTCGAGTGATAAGTTCACGACCGTCTTGGGGTTTAGCAGTGTGTATCACGATGACTCCTCTCCGTGGTAAAATCGATTCCTTTCAGCAACTACTGTGGACAGATTCGTGAGCAAGCTCTCGGGATCGCTGCTGACGATGACGTTGTCTCTGTCGCTCGGGGAAAGAAGCCCCTCTGCTAAGGCGCCGTCGATAAACGCGAGCAGGGAATCATAGTACCCACTGACGTTCAACAGACCGCACGGCTTTGAGTGAAGTCCAAGCTGGGCTCCAGTGAGCGTATCCCAGAACTCGTCCTGTGTGCCTACACCACCTGGAAGAACAACCACCGCGTCTGCCAACGTCAGCATCAGCTTCTTCCGTTCATCCATCGTCTCCACGATTCGGAGACTGGTAAGGCTTTCACAGGCGATTCCGTCGTCAACGAGGAATCGCGGTATGACGCCTGTGATTTGGCCGCCATGTTCCAAGACGGAAGTGGCAAGCAATCCCATCAGTCCGGTTTTCACGCCTCCGAAAATGACGTGGATGCCGCTCCTGGCGAGCAGCTTCCCAACCTCGATTACGACACCTCTAAGCGCAGTGGTCCCAGGTAAAGCAGATCCACATTGGACCGAAACAGAAGTCAACACTTGTTCGAATGATCCCTTCTACCGCACGCAGCGCGGGGCGGAATTCGCATTGGCCCTCAGACGGTTGACCCACCAGTACTGTCCTACCTCGCGGTAAGGAGAAGGTAGCGGGTCATCTGTGGTTTCCAGGTGGTCGAAGAACTCTCTGAGACCTCGAAACCCAAGTGGCTGGAGGCAACCATCCACGGCCCGCCGGTTAGAGAACCTTGAGCCCTTCTTCACCTTCTTTCCTTGGGCCTCGTCAGCCTTCTCGCCGGCCGGAACGTACCCGAAATCAGCAAGAAGGCTGTGCGTATTGAAGTGTGGTGTTTCACCGTCCGGAACGGTCTCCAGGTATTTTTGTTGCAACCACCAACAGACGATTGCCATGGCTCCAATGCGCTTCTGGCGGTCTCTTGGCAAACCCTTCAGTACCGTGGGGTGATAGTTGGCAACACGCTGCATGATCGCGTCCACCTGCGCCACGAGGGAGGTTACCTTCTCTACTCTACTGGCTTCCTGCAACGCCTCCAAAAACACGCGCAAGCATGCTAGCGATTCAGACGGCCAAAAGTCGTCCCGTCGGTCGGTCAGTTGATCTGCAAACAGCGATTGCAGGAGGAGATCCCGCTTCCACGGCGTCCCGCGGGAGTTTGACAACTGGATGCACGCTCTCGTCAGCGCCTGACGATTATCGTTTGTCGGCGCGGCCACTAGGCGAAGTGCATTCTCGAGCCCCTCCGCCCCCACGCGAGTTCTCTCGTCTTCTACGTGTTCGAGTAACTTCTGACGGTAGCGGACCATTATGTCCTTGAACACGACTTCTGGTCCACCTTTCGGCAGACACTGGATGGCGTTGGAGAAATGCGTCACAGCATAGCCAGGCGTCTTGTGGAGTCCGACATCATCCCACTTCCAAGGACTCCCCATCACGTTTGCTTCAACTCTCTGTTCCAATGCCGACAGTAGGCTGAAGACGATAATCGCAATAGGATCATCCTTCACGCTCTTCGGGTCACCGCTGTGATAGCCCCACACGAAGGGCGGACCCCACGGATCCTGTTTCGCTGCAAATGTCAATGCATGCAATAGCCCGAGAGGGTTTACCTTCTCATCAGGATTCCCATTCTCTTCACCGTATGGGGGCGCCCAAGGATCCTCGTCAAACTTGATGTCGATGAACATCAAGTCAAACGATAGACGTTCTGGTTGCGATCCAAGTATCTGAACGTGCTGGAGCCACTGGGCGAGACGTGGTAAAGTCTTGTCCTGCCTCTTCCCATCGTCTACCTTGACGATCTCGACGAGATTTGTCCTCAACGGTGGGCCTTCCTCGCCAGCTTTTCCAGGGAAGCCTTGATCGTTAATAGCAAATAGTCGCAGGAGCGACGACTGGGTGGTCCTCATAGAATTCTCCTAACGGACTCAAACCTAAGCTTCATGGGCGAGTAGATGAATCTCGAGCGGACGTAGCCATCTGCGCCGAAGAAACTGTTCGGATAGCGTTCAATTCGTTCGGCCGGCAATAACTCAACCGCATTGTCAAAACGTCTGAAAAGTTCATTCAGCAATCGTATGGACTTAGAGACTACAAGCTTTCGGCCCTGAACAGGGTTGTAGAGAGTGACAGACGCGACGAGGTTGCTTGCCACGTCCACAGAAAAGTCTACATGCGAGGGTGCGAGGTCGGTCGCAAGTGCCGCTCGTGCGGCGTTACGACACAACTCAGAGAGCCCTGAGAGGAAGCATAAATGGGGTTCCTCCGTCTTTTCGCTAAACGGCGGCAACATTGCGTTATACGAGGAGGACGGGCGGCACACGTCTTCGACTGTATTGCTGCTGATGCAGCGAACAGTTAGGCGATCGCCGGGATCCTCGACGTATATGAAAGCCGCGACGGCACGCTTTAAAGCCGCACTCAGGAGCACCCGGTCCTGTTCTGTGGGATGGTACGACACGGAGCCAGGGCCGTCAACCGAGCCGATCCATTCCGCTGGCAGCTCACCTCTTTCAGCTTTAGCTACTGCAGTAAAAACTCCGCATAGACCGGAAAGGCTCTTGAACCGTTCAAAACAGTCGTCTGCCTCTCTTAGAAGATGAGGAGCCTCATCCCGTACGGAGTTCCGAAGTTCCTTCATTCCAGATGTGTCAAGCCGGTTCTTGAGCTCGTGTCCAAAGGCGAAATAGGTCTGTTCCAGGCGATAGGCTGCTTCTTCTCTGTGGCCACTGTCCACGATCGTACGATGAAACGCGCCGTTTAACAGGCCGTACGCTTTCTCAATAGCGGCGGTTAGAACCGGTGACCGCAAGCCTTCTGGCGTCGACGACTGGACGACCACGAACAGGGAGCCGCCCCATTGCAGAGAACCCTCATCACGTGAACCAAGACAGATCCAGAGTACGCCTGCGGGGCCGGCAACCTCGCCAAGGAGAGGTTGAGCATACTCGGTAAATCGCCGCTCCACATCGCCATCAATAGTGCGGGGGGTCGGCGAAAAAGACATGGCCTTTGTAACAATGCAGGGTCTGGGCGCAGAACTCGAAGGTGCCGTGTGCATTTCGTGGAAGTAAACACAACACCGACCAATGAACTCTGTGTAACGTTTGAGCGCGAGCAGACTCCCGCGGACACCAGACGCGAAGAACGTGTCCAGCCGCCGCAGATACCACGTGTCGTCTGCGTGCTCGGCCTCGTACCGAGCGACGTGAAGACCTCGTCGCTTACGAGTCTCAAGGTCTGGCAGCACTGCGGCAAGATTTAGGACAGGTACGGAAACATGAGGCGACGTGAAAATGGACGCGAGGCGGCTGGCTGCTGGATGCCGTTCTGCCTCGCGAAAGTCCGCCTCCTTTTCGCTAAGCAGGAGCCTCAACAACTCCGCGATGGAATCCTCGTCATGAGCACCTTGGATATCCAGCTTCTGAGGAGTAGTCACGACTAGGTCTAGCCCTTTCGAAACTTTAAGATATCGAACAGCAATGCGTCCGAAAAGGCACCGAGGCCCACGTGGTGAGACAGGTGTTCGATCCCCAGTAGCTCCAGACCCGCCTTGGCTGCTTCACCGATGTACTGTGCCAATGGCCGGACGATGCGACAATAGGGCGCTGCGGGCTCTAGGCCTGCTCGCGGAAATGTTTTGACGAGGAGAACTGGTTCGTCAACTGCTCCTTGAGTGACATATGCCTCAAGGTCTGCTCGATTGCGCTCCACCTCTTTGGTCGGGTCCATAATGACGACCATTGCCGTCCCTCCTGGGAAGATGGAGCTGGCTATGTTGTGAAAAGCGCGACCAACTTGCTCCATCTCATCGACAGACAGAATCGACGTCACCAAATGGGCAATTCGCTCCGGAGCGAAGCCAGCTAATTCAAGATCGCCGAGCGCGTAGGTTATACTCGCGCCCACGGAACGGCTGCTCGCCTGCGCCAACATCGCTGGACAGAAATCAATTCCCTGCAAAACCGCGTGCGGGACAAAACTCCTGATCGCTCTGAGGAACGCACCTTCGCCGCAACCCACGTCCGTAACGATCGGGTTGTCCAGCGACGATATAAAGTCGCGAGATCTCAACGCCAATGACTCGAGAAGCATTCCGCGGTTTAGGTCAGCATCAATGTGTTCGCTCCAAGTAGGGCTATTGGAGGTCCACCACGCAAGCCGTTCCTGGTGATACTGTGCAGGTATGTTGGGAGTCGCCAGGAGAATCCGGCTACGCGGTTGTTCCATCTTAGTGAGAATAGGCATTGTTCACCAAACTTGGTTCCCAAACTTGTTCAACGCGCACTGCCTTGGGAGCAATGACGCCAATCTCTTCCAGCCCGCTAATCATAGCCTGCCATGTGTCGGTCGAAGCCGAGAGGGGTTTGCCATTCTCCCCGGCAAAATACGGTAAGGCCAATTGCAGAGAGCGACGCTCCCGTTCGCGTACCAGAGATGGATAAGCGGCCAGGAGGTCTGAGAGTGAGGCGTCCGAATTGGCGATTGTATACGCCCATCCATTTGTGAGAGCTTTGACAAGAGCCTCTGCGAGCGGACGTTTCTTCTCAAGGATCTCCCGTCGAGTGAAGTAGACGGTTCCAGTGAACTTCACGTCGTATTGGGCCGGATCAATCATCTCATACGAGATTCCTTGCTGTTCCAGACTGACCGGCTCGTCGTAAACGAAAGCAGGCCGCACGTCGTACTGACCAAGGGCGAAAGTCTGAAGTTCGAAGGGGACCTGAATCTCTTTGAGTCTTTTTCGATCAATACCAGCTCGTTTCATCATCAGTTGATATATACGCTCGGTGTTGGTGCCAGCGAGCACCCCTATGCGCTTGCCAATGAAGTCCTTCGGGCCCTTAATTCCCGATTTGGCCTTTACAAGGAAGCACGTCGGACTCTTGCTGTTCGCCACACCTATAGCCACGAGAGGGGCTCCTTTTGCGACAGCGGCCACTAAAAGATCGCCGCCAACTACACCGAAGTCAGCTCCTCCGCTGAGGACTACCTTGATTGGATCAACATCTTCCGCTCCTGGGATGACCTTGAGCTGAATGCCTTCTACTTCGGCGAAGCGCTTGGCAGCGCTTACCTCACCTGCAAAGTTCGCGTTCGGGAACCACTCTTGTCGCAGTTCGACGATAGGCAAGCTCTTTTGCTGTGGCGCTCTTGAAGATGAACAAGAGCTCAAAGAGCCAGCAGCAACTATCGCACAGCAACTGAGTATCAACAGACGACGGTTCATGTTCTTTTACCTTTCCGAATACCACGGTCCGAGTCGACGTTCCAATAGAAGTACAGCACCGTAAATTAGGCCTGAAAGTACAGCACCAGCGAAGATCCCGCTCATCATCAACTCCGGCTCCAGGCGCTTGGCGGAAATGAAGATGTCTCTCCCTACACCCATGTCGGCACCATTGAATTCCGCCACTATAGCGCCGATGACGGAAAGCGGGGCTGCGATCCGCATGCCGGCAAAGAAATGTTCTGCACAGTGCGGGACCATGACGTGTCTTATCACCTGTTCTTTTGGCGCGGCCATGATCCGCATCATTTCCTGCGGCGCGCGTGGCGCTGACCTAATCCCGCCGATGACATTCGTCAGGATCGGGAAGAAGGCAATCAGTGCGCTCAAGAAGACCTTCCCGCTTGGCCCAGGGCCAAAAACAAGGATGATCATTGGTGCCAAGCAAACCAAAGGGATGACCTGCGATGCCACCAGCAATGGGAAGCTGACGCTCCCAATGCGCGGCTGGTAGATGCAGACGATGCCGAAGACAAGGGCGAACACGGTTGCTACCACGAGGCCAAAGAGGCTTTCCGCCCCGGTATAGAGGAAGGACTGCGCCACCTCGTCAATATGCTCGGCAACGAACGCGCCGGTTCTCACCGGGCTGGAGACAAGCAGTCGCACAGTGCCGGAGGAATAGGCCCAAAGCTCCCAGGCCAGGAGTATCGTGGTGACGATGACGCCGCCTGCGATGAGCACGGTGCGATCTTGAGCGGACTGTGAGCCGGTCATCCCAGCACCTCCGCCGACATCTCTTCTGTCACTGGCCCATGGCCTACGATCATTTCCAGTAACCGGTCCCGCATCGCCAAAGCCTCAGACGGCAAGTTCGCCCCATCCGGGATGGGCGGAAGGGAACGAAGGTCGATCATTTCTGTTGCGTGCGCACCGTGTGGCAGCGCGATCACATGGGTCGCGAATTGAAGCGCTTCAACGACATCATGCGTGACCCACAGCACAGTACAATTAGCCTCACTGCGCATCGTCTGCACTTGGCGGTTGAGATCCAGCCTACGCAGCGGGTCGAGAGCAGCAAACGGTTCATCCATCAGCAAGAGGCTCGGCGTAACGCAAAAAGCTCGCGCGATCGCTAGGCGCGCTTTCATCCCGACGGACATCTGATGTGGGTAATAATTGCCGAAAGCCGACAACCCCACCCTCTCCAGTAGCCCCAAGGCTCGTCCTCGGTCACTCGGATACCCGTACAACTTCAACGTTAGGTCGATGGTTTCCAGTGCCGTCAAGTGACGCCACAAGCACGCTTCTTGGAAAAGGAAGGCCATTGCCCCCTTTCCGTACAGCCCCCTAGGTTCTCCGCCATTCACGAGGACTCTTCCACTCGTCGGCTTCAACAGACCGGCTGCAGAACGTAGCAGCGTGGTCTTCCCGGCGCCGGACACCCCCAGAATCGCGACAGATGCTCCAGCAGGGATGGTGAGGCTGATATTGTGCAGGACCGTTCTCCCGGCGAGCGAAACGGCCAAGGATTCGAAAGTTACTGTCACTGGAGCACCTATGCCTCTTGTACCACTGATTTGGGGATCCCAACTGAGGAGGACTGACGATTTGCAAACTGATGCTAACTGATGTAGATGCAACTACCTGCAGGTCTCAGTGCCTGTTCAATCTGCTGCGTGAAACTGTTTCTGCGGGCAAGGAGACCGCACCCATGAAAGAGGTCGATACCAGACGATTGAAGGACGTGCTTAGAAGGCAGTTCGGTTTCACGCGGGGATCGGGTGGAATGACGGGACACGAGACTTGGGTAGATGAAGAGGGCCGGAGAATCACCCCGGTCCTTCGTCACAAGACCGTTCCCTATGCAGGGTTGTTTTGCATTGGACAACAATTGGAGACCCAGGGCGTTTGCAAGCGGGTTGACTTCTTGCGGACGTTTAGGACCTGCTGAGATGGCTCAAAAGGAGCGTTGTCCTATCTGCAACGGGGCAGGTCGTGTGAAGTGCCCCGCCTACCACGGCTTCATGGGAGGAAACGTGAGCAGGTGCCCAACCTGCCACGGACAAGGAAAGATCCTTTGTGGCGGATGCGGTGGCTCAGGTTATGTCATCGTGAAGAGGAGCTAGTTCATAAAAACGACGGGCGAAACCGAATGCGGTGGCAGGTCGTTTTTCGACTTGAGGGCGCCGCGCCTCGGCGGCTAGCACACCGACTTAGTCGCAGACGACCACCCTTTAGGCAGACTGAGACGCTCCCAGGCTAAAGCCCGTACAGCGTCGCCGCCTGAAAGCCTTGCGGCTGAAGCCACCGAAAATCGCCGGCTGCCCGAGCGGCGTAGGAGACCGAGAACGCTGCCAGCGACTTGCCGAGAATCGCGCTGCCACACCTGAGTAGGTCGAGCCGAACCCAGAACTCGCGCCAGGCAGTCCGAATATTGAATCGTTCAGTTATTGAGTCGTTCAGTACATTCTGATTCCGGGGAGGCAGAATGGCCGCAAATGCACTAAGCCGCCCTGGGCCGCCGAAATCAGGTTATAAAGGGAAACTCTATGGACACCATGAGGCCAAACTTGAATGCGATTTACAGCCTGATCGAATCTTGGTCCAAGGGAGCGTTGACCCATGAGGAGGCTTTCGAACACCTAGCGAGATTGATGTCCCCGGAGTACTTCGTTCCGGCGTCTGAGTTGGCGCCGATTGGCAACGTCACAGTTGAAAGCCAGGGCGACGAGATTTTGGTGATTGCCCGGCGACTTGAGATCCGACTAGCCGCCCTAACGGATCATCTAAACATGCCGCTCCCAGACGCCTTAAACCCAATGGTGCTCGCCGCTGACGTCCGAAAGCTGGTGGAAGCGGGAGATACGATCCAAGCCATCTACGTACATCGCCGCCGCACCGGTTGCGGCTTGACCGAGGCTAAGAGCGCGTGTGATGAGTATCTTCCTCATCGTGACGAAACGTCGTAACGGCGCAACCTCTTTGGAGGCCCCTCGGCCCAGCAGCGATTCGGTGTTCGGCTTGCCCGGTGGATATATCCTCTGCGTTATCAACGTGATCGGGCGCGTTTGAAACTCGTTTGGGGATTTGGGGGGATGCCCGTATTCTGCGGTAGTGACCAGAAGTTCTACCGAGTTTCGACGAGTCACAGAAGTTCTACCCTGCAGCAAGTCGATTCGATGCTGTTTTGAGAACGGCACTGCGGCCGATCTGCCCAGGGTTCTGGCTCGCTTTCTGCAATGCAAAGACCAAGTCGCGTTCCTGGGAGCAGACACGGAGATATTGATCCAGCGCTCAACCGGTACACGACAACTCCTGCATGTGGATATCGGTTATGCCGGTCTCCCTAAGCCCGGCAAGAACGGAGAGGCCCTGATTCGTACGGACCTTCGTCGCTGCGAGAAGATCAAAGCTCTGTTTTTGTCCGCGGGCGCAGTGCGGCGATACTTCTACCTCCTGGATAGGGACGAGCCTCAATCCTTATATAGCGTCCTCGGCGCTCAAGAGACGGGCACACTCGATCAACTCCGTGTCGCGTGGCGAATGCGTTCTCTCGAATTGCGGGCCGCCAACTCGCAAGCTCGGTGTATATCCTCCGTCGAGCGGGCCTTCAATGTGCTTGCGCACGCCGACCTCAGACGATGCTATGACGAGCTTCGCCGGGATGACGATGCTCCGCCTCTGTTTCCATACTCCGGCTTCGGCTCCATCCTGGTGGAGGGGAATCTATCCCGAGACCGTGATGCGTTCTTTGCCGATCGCATTCTGGCCTACAAGCCCGAGATGAGATCGCGAAAGGTAGCCCTGCTGCTTCGGCAGTGCGAGTTCCTCGCTGATCGCGTCGTTTGCCGGGATCGGCGTCGGAAGTTGGAGGTATGGCTCGATTCCTCTCTGCTGGGCGGAATCCAATGGGATCTTTCATGGAACCAGTGGAAACATTGGTTGCGGGGCCGCATTGAGGTGAACGCGACTTTTGTCCACACTGGTCAATACCGGTTCCATCGGGGTGTATGGACTCTCCGGGAGTGGTACACGGCCTTACCGTCGCGGCTCGATGTAGAGCTTCCGAGCGATATCACGCCGGACGTCGAGCGTGCGAAGGCAATCCATGCGCTGTTGGGTGAACATGCCGATGCCATTACGAGGATTCGCGCCGAGATTGAGAAGCAACCCGTCGAGTATGTTCAGATTCAGAAATGGTTTGATCGCATCGCGGCTTCCCAGCACCTGCGGCCGCAGCATGTGACGTGGCGCCCAGACTACGATCTGTACTACTTCGAGCAACTCCGAAAGCGCAGCGCCACTTGGTTCTTGTTCCAAGGCGAATATCTGTTTGTCTGGAATCACGTCCTGATCTCAGAAGTCCCACAACCCGGCTATGCAACGTACGTCTTTGCGAGACCATCCAATGTTGACGCGTTCATGAGCCAGTACTCACTGGTAAGGCGTGAAGATATGCGGACCAACCGCGGGAATGTCGCGACCGCTCTCGGTTTCGTCGGCCGCGTTATTCGCGGGCAGAAGAAAAAGCGCTGGCTCACCGACGTGCTAAAGCTAGCCGGCGCGAAAGCAGACTACATGGAGGTGTTTGAGTGATTGCACTAACAGAAGAACGGAAGCAGCAGATTATCAATGAGGAACTGGACGGACTTTGGCTCGTGCTCAACGAGGAGAACCCTCATGACGCGCCGACTGCCGGCGACTTCCTCTGTGGCGATCCTGCGAATACGAACTCAGGCGGCTGCGAGTAGCCGCCTGCCACGCCGCCGCAGTTTGCGCCAAGTCGTCGCATTGATTGCTAGCGGGTGTACCCGGTTCTCCCGGACATTGACGAATGCGCCCTGGTGATCGATCTGGCCGTACCGGAACAACTGAGTCAGCAACGCCAGCGCGTGGAACGCCAAAGTTTGATTGACGAACGGCTCCTGGCGGTCCAGGGCCTCGATCGCACTGCAACTCGGAGCGCCATCGTTGTCCAATGACGCTTCAACGATTTCGGGAAACAATTCAGGTGCGGTAGGTAGCCGTTGGGCGGAACGCCGGTTCCGGCTGTTCAGCGGTTGACCCATGACAAACTGTCCGCTGTCCGCGGAATTGCCAAGATCCAGCCAGTACGCGACTCGGCTCCGCATTCCTTGGACTTTGTCGTGAATCAACTGCCGGGCCGCGCGGGTGTCGACGCAGCCGATGACGATATCGAAGTTCGAGAGGTCCGTTTGCGATGTTAGGTATTCAGGTACAGCCGACCAGTTCAGACCCCAGAAGAGGTTCAGTCGGCTGACCATCACTACAGCTTTGTAGAGGCCGATCTCCGCTGTGCAAAAGGCTTGACGGATGCAGTTGGTCGCGGAGATAACGTCGCCATCCATGACGGTGACGTGGAGCCCTCCGGGATGACCGGCGACCATCATCGCCTGATGCAGGTAGGGGAGACCGCTTGCGATCGCCGATCCAGAGCCGCCGCAACCGATGAGGAGCACGCGCACGCAACGGCGCAGCAACTCCGGGTCGAGCGTGTGCATAGGTCTAACTCCTTGTGATGAATTCTTGGAGCGTCTCTTTTGCCGCGATCAGGTGTTTTGTTGGGAATCGCCGCTGGCCTCCAGCCAGGCTCGTCCACAACCCGATGAATCCACCGGGATGCGACGTCAGCTTGCGTGCCCCAGTCTGGTGTGTGAACTCGCTCTGAAAGAACGCCAGCTCCCACTGCGCGATTGCCGCCACGCCTGAATCGTCGGGGGACCTCATGCTCCCCTGGCATGTCCACGCGGTTTCGCCGTCCACATTCCAATACGGCGCAACCATTAGCTGCGTGTCAGGGCACGGCCTCCGATTTTCTTGCAGAGCGCGAACCCACAGGTCGCTTCCGCTTACCTTCCAGACCAGTGCCGGCTGAGGAGATCGCTTGCCGTTGAGCTTCGATGCATCTTCATCGTGTGCCGCGAAGAACATGGGCCGAACTTTGGCGGCCGTCCACCACACGATGCTCTCCGCCGTGCGCACGAGAATGTTCTCCGGAAGAATTTCCATTGGGATTCGCGTTCCAAGCCCCTGGGCAAGATGATGTATGAACTCGGTCGTCAGTTCTTGGGCTTCGCCAAGGAATGGTGCGCCATCCGCCTGGCCTCCACAGACCTGATGCCAGGTGACAAACCCGCGAGATCTTCCACGGTATACGAGCAAGGCACCCTTAAGCTCCAGGACTTCGCTTCCACCGATATCGACGCGAGCTTCCATGTTCTCCTCCCGCCTAGTTCAGGCGCTTGTTGCCGGGCATGATTTGCATCAGGCGACTGGCACAGGATAGGGTTTCGCATGCAATCGAGAGAGTCGCAAATGCTTCGCGCACGCTGGCTTCCTGATCCCCGTCGAACGGAATAATGATGTTGGGTTCCGGCTGCACCTCCAACATTCCCTGGCTTTCTTCATCGAAGGAACCTTCAATGGCATCGTGCGGCTCGAATACCGCCAGGAGCGCGGGAAGTGGCTCGCCACAGTCGATCAGAAGTTCACTAATCAACTCGGTTACATCAGGACGGGATCTGTTATTTGACGACCGATCCAGCTCCGCCGCCAGTTCCATCAGCTGACGCGCGAGCGCATCTTTGATCGTAGGGATCAATTTGCCCACCGCGCGCCGGCTCAACGGCCGCCGCTTCGCCGAGGCCGGTATGCAACGTGGGATGTCTGGCAGTTCGAACTCGCTGCACTCCGGGTCCGACTCATACCAATCTCTCAATCGCTCAACCCGATCCAGAGCATCGCGATAGTCATAGACCCGAACCCATCGGTTGAGCGACCCCAGAAAGAATTGCAGAAACGTTGCGGGAAGCCTGGGATGAACTCCATCCAGAATGCGCAGGGTCGGACCGAGGATGATGTACCCGGCTGAATCCGGCTCCAACACAAGGAATGCTCTGGAGGCATCGCCCGGCGCGTCATTGCCGTACCGGTCGAGAGTCGTCGACAGTTGCAGGTCCATGGGGAATGCCTCACGGATGATCGCGTCGCCGTTTCGGCTCAACCACCGATCAAGTGCTCCTTTGAGGAAATAGAGCGGATTTCGTTTCGCGGAAAGCCACTCCTCGGCATCGGCAATTCCGGCCCTGAGAAGAGTGGACGCCACGCGCACGGCGGTCTGCTCCCCTTGCCATAGCTGATAGTCGAGTGGAATACGGTCCAGCCGCGGAACGGTGAGACCAGAACCAGCCGGCATGAGCGCGGGGGCAGCGCTTGTAACAGCGCAAATGGACGTGGCCATCAACCCTCCTCTTAAGCTGGAATGCCGTCACCGGAAGTCGTGCGAGGATAGGGCAACTTGATTCCAGGGCGGAGCGATTTGGGTGGAGTCAACGATCTGGGTAAGCTGTTGTTGGATCAAGAATAATTACCGTTAGAGCGGTGGAAGCCAGGCGGGAGGTGCCGACAAGCGCGTTCCTCGCCGTCGCCGCGAGGTTGCCTGCAATGCACCGAGAACCAGTTCTGACGCCTCCTGCCAGTCCGGGCGGCGGGTAAATCGCGTCAAGGGTGTTTGCTGATCTGGATGCCGACCTTGTGCGAGACATTGCAGTTCGAGCAACACTTCCTCTCGCGTTGGTGGCGCCGGGGAGTCCATCGGATCAGCCCTTACTGCCAATCGCGCGATCGAACGTGTACCGCATCTTGTCGCCGGTTGCCTCTGGGCCATTCACGACGGCCGTGGCTAGCTCAGGATACTGAGCCGCGTACAGCGCCTTCACTTCATCGACGCTCATCAATGGGTTGGGATCGGGCAGGCGAATCCCCTGAAACTGGAAGACGCGGGTCATCTTTGCTATGGTGAGTGCCATTGTGTCGTTACTACTTGTCCTCCTTCGGACTTTTTTTCTCGATAAGGTGTGTTAAAGGGACATCGTCCCAGGGGGCTGCCTCCAGAATGCCGACTATTCGGAAGGAATCAACTACGCAGGTTGCTCTCGTTGCTATCGCCGAGAAGAACACGATACTTTGAGGAGTCGATCCGAAGACCGTGCATTCCGATCTGCCACAAAGATCGAGCGCATTCGGAGCATGTCGGTGATGGATCTCCCTGGCGAAGCACGAATATATCTATGAAGATCGAGTACCTCAGCAGCGAAGGCATCCACCACGCCGAGAAGGCAGCGATGGAGCAGATGCGGACCGTCTTCAACGCATCGGCATTCAGCCAGCACTGGCATGGCTTCGCCGGCTTCGAAATGATCGACCGGGTCCACCGTGACCGGGAAATCGACGTGATCATCATCACCCACGACCGGTTCATCATCATCGAGCTTAAGAACTGGCGCGGAATCATCGCGCCAATGCAGGACCACTGGCTTCTGAACGGGAACGACATGGGACGCTCCCCGGTCAAAGTCACGGCAGACAAATCGAAGATCCTCTCTTCCAAGCTCAAGAAGCTCAAGTTCCCCATCGGGAACGTCTGGCTCGACTACCGCGTCGTGCTCTGCGGCACCGCCGACGCGAGCGCCATCAATCCCGACGAGCGGCAGTGGGTCTCTCAACTTGACGACTTCCTCAAGATCGCTAGCAAAGGTGGGTACCAGAAGCTCTTCCCGGACAAGAAAGCCGGGACCCCATTGGACCACCTCCCAGAGTATCGGGCGTTCTTCAGGGGGCCGGAATTCCGGCCTACCACCTTCTCTTTCCAGAACTTCCAGATCGATGGGGATGTCGTCTTCCCACACCCCGACGGCCTGTACAAAGAGTACAAGGCTATCAAGCGCGACGACGTGCGACACCAAGCGCTCCTGCGCCGCTGGGATTTCTCGACCCTCTCCGGCAAGGCAGACACGATAGACGAGCGCGCCAAGATCGCCCTGCGCGAACACCAGGCGCTCGGGTACATCCTCGACCAGAACGAAGACCTCTCCGCCGTCGTCCTCCAGCCACTCTCCCACCCGACCAGAGACGACGTGAACGCGGACTTCTGCGAACTCTACAAGCTCCCCACACGACAGGTACGACTCTCCGACTTCATCAACCGGTACACGCAGCGACTCACGACGAACGACCGACTCAACCTCGCTAAAGTCCTCATCGCCCACCTCGCAAGCCTCCACGATATCGGCGTTGCCCACCGCGACCTGGGCGACCATAGCATTTGGCTCGAACTCCCGAGCAGGGTCAGCATCTCCGGATGGGTGACCGCCTTCTTCCCCGAAGTAGCAACCATCGGGACTATGCGCGACCTCATCAGGGCAGGCAGTGTCAGCATTCCTGAAGACGTCAAAGGCATCGGCGACGGCGTCCCGAGCGACCCGTTCCGCAGGGACGTGTACTTGCTCGGTGTCATCGTGTACTACCTCCTCTTCCTCCAACGGCCGCAACAGCAAGGCGAGATCGCCGTCTGGAGCGAGCCGGAAGAAAACCCGTACGACTCCGGAATGACGAGGTGGCTCGCCAAGGCCCTCGAACTCTTCCCTGCTGACCGGTACGCGAACGCGCGCGTCATGCTCGATGCGCTCAACAGTATCCCGATCGCCACTGCACGGCCGGGACTCGACATGAAGGACTTCGAGCCCTACCGCACCGACGTCCTCCCCGTCGTTGCGTACCCGATGGAGGAGAATGTCAAGCAGGGACGATGCCATCTCTACAAGTCAACACATAACGGCCAACGCGTCGCCGTCAAGATTTGGTACGGGCTTCGGCCAGACCCGCGACGACCCGAAGAAGCGCACCAGATCCTCCGGTTCCTCGAACGCGCACGAGCATTCCAAGCTCAGCACGGCACCAACCTCCCGGACACAATCGACTTCGGCCTCTCCGACGCTGGACCCTACCTCGTCCAGGCATGGTGCGACGGCGAGACCCTCGGGCAGACCCTCAACGAGGAGCACACACCGGAGGAAGCGATCACGCTCTGCAAGCGCCTCGCCGAGGCCACCCAACGACTCCACGCGCTCGGGCTCGAACACGGAGACCTCTCGCCGGCGAACATCATCACCGCAAACGGCGAGATCACGTTCATCGACGCTATCGACCTCTTTACCGAGGCTGCACCGCACACGCCGGCCTACTGCCCACCTGACTATGAGTCCATTCCCCTCGACCAGCGCGATTGCTTCGCGATCGCTAAACTCTGCCAAGAACTCCTCGACAGAGCAGAAGCCACGGCAGGAGTGAGTGAGATCCTCACAGAAGTGCAACAGTGCCTCTCCTACGAGTTCCGCGTCTACCGGCTTGACCGCGTCATCGACGCTATCAACCGCGCCCAGGCACCACCGAAAGACACGAAGCGAATCACCATACACGTATACACGCGGCAAGTCACGACAACAGAACTCCTTGACTCCGACAACGGCGCCTACCACGTCAGCATCTTCGCTGACGGACAGCCTGACCACCTCAGGCTCTCCATAGCCGGACCGCGAAAGCAGATCCTCGTGCGCATCCGACGTGAGAACAACATCCCACGCTGGCTACGCCTTCAGGACCTCACCTACAACGATTTCACGCGGCTCACGGAGCGAGCGCAGGCGCGCACCGAGAACACGGTGATCGCACTGACCCCGTCGAGCATTGATTCGTATAGCGAACTCGTCAGCGCAATGCTCACGCTCCCGGAGATCGCGCAAGAACGTGCACACCTCGACGCCCCACAAGAGGAAGCACCTCCAACGCTACAAACAACGCCGACCGTTCCCGTTGCGCTCCCGAGCACGGAGGACATCTGGCGCGCGATCATCGAAGGGGAGGAAGCAACACTTCCCGAACTCGAGATCACCGGAACCGTCCAGCGCGACCCGCTCGTCCCGCAGACACTCCGCATTCCGTACGCCACCACCGGCGAACCCCTCGATTACGACCCCGAGGACATCATCGAAGTGCTCCAGGAATTCGAAGGGGAACTCAACTGGGTCGGCGAGCTCAACACACGAGAAACTACCGAGACTACGCTCGTCATTGACCGATCATCACCGCGCCTTCGACAGCGGCCTGGAGAAATCCTCCGTTTGCGCAGTGTCCAGGACCGATCCAGCTTCGTACGACGGCGCAACGCAGTAGAGCGAATCCTGCATCAGGAAAGCGTGATTCCCAACCTCATCGCGTATTTCGACCCGAACCAGTGCCCACCAGCAACGACCTACGACCGGCCACCAACAGATGCGGATCTAGACACCTACGACCAGTACTCTGACGGACAGCGTGTCTTCACCCTCAACGAGCAGCAGCGTGACGCATTCCGACGCCTCTGGACCAACGGCCCCATCGGCCTCCTCCAAGGACCACCGGGGACCGGCAAGACCGCGTTCATCGCATCATTTATCCACTTCGTCCTCTCCCGCGGCGCACACAACATCCTCCTCGCAAGCCAGTCCCACGAGGCAGTCAACAACGCTGCGGAGAAAGTCATCGAGATCACGAGCAGGACCGGCACCACGATACAGCTCGTCCGGTTCGGCGCCGAAGGCATGGTATCCGACGCGCTCCGACCCTACCACTCCGGTGCCATCCTCGACGCGTACCGCGACCTGTTCAAAGCGGAAATGAAGCACCGCGTGGCAGGACTGAGCGCTAATCTCGGCCTCCCCTCCGTCCTCGTGGAGGCTCTCTTCGATATCGAATACCACCTCGGACGATTCCTGCGCGAGATCGACAACCTCGAACGACGGTGCAACGCCACGCAGGAGCACACCGCAGAGCGCCGCAGGCTCGACGAGCGCTTGAAACGGCGACGAGAGCGCTTCGACATCGTTGCCCGCGAGAAGTTCGGCATGAACGGCCAGGATCACAAGGCAGCGATCACCGCACAGCGCAAGGCCCTCACGCAGCAGCACGGCGTCCTCTCGCTTGACGCGATCGCACGACTTGACAAAGTCATCGCCATCGCCACGGAGTGGATCGACCGCCTCGGCACGGACCGCGCCAACTTCGAGGAATTCCTCGCCAAGACGAGAACCCTCGTGTGCGGAACGTGCGTCGGCCTCGGCCGCGCGCACTTCGGCGTCGCGAAGAACCGGTACGACTGGGTCATCGTAGATGAGGCAGCACGCGCGACCCCAAGCGAACTCGCCGTGGCTATTCAGAGCGGCCGACGCGTCCTCCTCGTCGGTGACCACCGGCAGCTCCCCCCGCTCTACACGCCACAACTCCTCGCGCATGCCACCAGAACGCTCCAGATCAGCGACCAAGCCGTCGTGACACAGAGCGACTTCCAACGATCCTTCGAGTCCACGTATGGCGCAACTGTCGGCGCGATGCTCAAGACGCAGTACCGCATGGCACCGCCCATCGGTGCCCTCGTCTCCGCATGCTTCTACCCCGCAACCCTCGAACCCGGACGCGGCGACCCACCACCGTTCTACGACGCCCTCCCCAAGCGGCTTGCTAGTATCGTCACCTGGATCGACACCTCGCACGCCGGCGGCGACTCGTTTGAGCAGCGAAACCCAAACCACAGCGTCGAGAACCCGTACGAGGCACGAGAGATCATCATCCTCCTCAAGGAGGTCGCTGGCTCAGAATCATTCCTCAACAACCTCCTGAGCGCAGTCGAGGAGGACGAGTTGCCCATCGGCGTGATCTGTATGTACGCCGATCAGAAACGACTCCTCCAGAAACTGCTCAGCGAACAGGATTGGGCAACTAACATCCGGCGGTTCATCAAGATCGACACGGTGGATAGCTACCAGGGCAAGCAGAACCGCATGATTATCCTCTCCACCACACGGCATAACAACCGGTACGAGCAAGGGTACGTGTGGAGCCCCGAACGCGTTAACGTCGCGATCTCGCGCGCTATGGACCGCCTCGTCATCGTGGGAGCAGCAAGGATGTGGCGGGACCGCAATCAAGAGGCACCACTCGGACGGGTCCTCCAGTACATCGAAACGCACCAGGACAAGAAGAACTTCAGCATCAAGGACGCCATGCAGCAGCGCAGGGGGAACCGATGACCGCAACCGAAGCACCACGACGCCTCGACCGCCTCCCGGTCGCGGAAGTGACCTTTGCGATCCCAACACAGAAGTTCGCGGTCACGTGCGCGATCAGCACCCAGGAAACCCTTCCAGTGGTAACTGAATTCAGCATCCGCATGATCCACGCGTGCGGCACAATGAGCCCCGAGCAACTCCAGTCGTTCTTCGGGTTCACGGAGAAAGAGACCGCAGCCGTCATCGCGACACTCCTCGACGAACGGCTCGTTCGCTGGGACGAAGACCAACTCGGCCTCACCCCACAAGCACTTGCGCTCTTCCTGGAGAGCGTCGACAATGTGCCGCGCTGCTTCCGCATCCAGGAATGGAGCGGGGACGTATACTTCGAGCTCATCAGTTTGAGCCCCATCAAGCGCATGCGCGGCTCCGGCCGATCACGAGCGCTCGTTGACCTCCGGCCTACCGACCGCGAGCGCGAATCGCAAACGAGATATTGGGCCGAACGAGCATTTCAAGAGCACTTCCGGACCATCTGCCGCAAGGAGCGCGCCGAGATCTACAAGATATCCGAGATGGAGCCTGGCGAGCGCCTCAGCCTACCACTCTCGGTCACGTTCAGCATCAGCCTCGACGGGCGCGCTGAGCTGCGACGCTCCTTAACCGATGTGACGCTGGAGGAGCGCATCGAGTTCAGCACCGCAGTTTCCGACGAGCTCGCCAAAGGGACCACGAAGCAGAACGACGGACTTTCGCCACTGTTGGAACGCTTCCGGATCAGCATGCCGGCTGACTGCACGACGGACGGCAAGCTCGACTTGCCCAAGTACCTGGACTACACGCAGGTTCTCGGCAAGAACCCGTTCGGAGAGGAGACGAAACCATTCATCGGCGCCCTTTACCTGCCGGAGAACCGCAAAACAATCGTGGACACTATCCGACTTCAGCGGGAGATCAACGAGGCAGCCGGCCACGGGCCAAGACTCGAAATGCCCATGTGCTGGCTCGCACCCGGCGTGTCCTTCTGGGGTCGAACAACGGCTGCACGAGCGTTTGTGCGCGATATCGAGCGCGCCACGAAACCCGCACCGCAAGCAACCCCTGAGGAGACAGAAGACGTCACAGAGAAGGACCTTGCGCTCCGTACTCTCTTGCCGCCAGGCCGAGTCCCTGACCAGCGCAGCAGGAGCGCGTATCGCGCCGCGATTCCCGGCGCCATGGAGTTAGCAGATGAGGTGTTCGATGGCAAGACCGAGATCTTCTGGATGCCGGGGGTGTTCGTCATAGCGTTGTACCACTACCACCTTGATGGCCCCATCCCCATCCCGATTGGCTTTTTCTCCACGAACCCGAAACACCTCGCTGTCACCCGCGACCTCATCGTGAACGAGGTCATCGCCAAGCAAACCGTCTACGACCTCAGCAACGCCGGCGGCATCGGCAAGGACTGCACTGATAGCCTCGCGTGTTTCGCCCCGTACGAACGGTAGACGGAAAGTAGCACTCAGATGAACGGGGCTAGACTACCACTCTTCCGCACGGAATTGTCGGACTCGGAGTGATAGAGTTCCGCGACGTCGCCTATATCCGGGGAACGATTTCCGCCTCAGCTTATTCGGCGCACCATTCATGAAGTTAGGCCAGCCGTTCTCCATCGTACAGTTTTGGATTCGCACCACTCCTTCTCACTCACTCCGATGCGGATTCGTTTGGCTGATCGAACAAGTTGAGTGGCCGGAGTGGCTCGGGTTCGGGCTTTGCTGCAACTGCAACCGGTGGCGCCTGCGGTTTGGTTGACGAGGTCTCGGCCGCTTTCTTGCCGCCGTTACCGATGACCTTGGCTTTCTTCTTGGCCTCTTCCCGAGCGACCTTCTCGGCCTCGGCGATTTCCTTTTCGATTGCCGTCAGGTTCGTGTGCAACCCGACGTGAGAAGCCACGAAGCTGGCGACTTGCAGCACGAGATCCGCATCCAGTTCGGCCGCCGTCCCGGTCACGCTGAGCGGAATCGTAAGCGCCTGGTTTTCGCTCTCCTTCAACTGTCGGGGGCAGATGTTGACTTGAAGTTGGTCGCCCTCCAGTTGGGCGACTGTGATCAACACTGCTCGATGGGCGAGCAGTGGTTCAAGCTGAGCGAACAGCCCTGGTTGATTTGTCTGTGTCATGGTATGGCATCCTTGGAATGCGGGCCGACTGGTAGCGCCCGCGACTCCTTCTTTAGAACGGTACGTCCTGAGCATCGGTCGAACTTGGCCGGTGCAAATCCTCACGAGGCTGGCCGGGAGAAGGCCGATTGTCCTGTTCGTCGCGCTTGGTTCCGCCAAGGAACGTGACCTTCTCGGCAATCACTTGCATCACTTCGTGTTTGGTTCCATGGCGATCGTCGTACTCGCGCGACTGGACGCGGCCTTGAATCGCAACCAGCCGGCCGCGCTCCAGATAGTTGGCACAAGCTTCCGAAAGGCCGTTGAACACGACCACCGGAAACCAGGTCACTCGTTCCCGCTTTTCGCCGTCGGTCTTCCACTGCTCGTTGACCGCAACCGAAAACCGGCAGAAGGGTACGTTGTTCTGCCCGTAGCTGAGCTCCGGCGCGGAACCGACATTCCCAACGATCGTAATTTGATTGACTCCACTCATGTTGTTTTCTCCTTCTGAACTACTTCACGCCGGGCGAAACCCAGCGATCCGAAGCGCACGATGCCGTCAGGAAATAGCCGCGGCCAAGTCCCTGGCATCCTGTGCTTCAAACTCTTGCCGCTTGTGGGCGATATGCTCTCGAAGCGTCGTCACCTCACGTTTCAGACTGTCTTCCTCCAGCCGGTCCAACACCTCCTCCAGCGTTCCCTCGAAACCTTCAAGGACAGCGGCGACGAACCCCGGGGTCATGCCTCCACCTCGTCGAATCGGAACTTGCGGCCACCCGAGCGCGTGAGCATCGTGTCGAGTTGCGCGGCGATGCCGACCATGCCCTGCCCCACCTTCGTGCGGAGATCGCCGGTCGTGCGCAGATCGTCCGCGTTCACGCCCTGCAAGAGTTGCCGCGATTGCGCGACCAGAGCCTGAAGGTCGGTGTCGTCGGTGACGTTGCGGAACTCGAAATTGGCGAGGAACTCGACGAGATTCGAGACAGTTGTTTCCTTAAACCGGAGCGGCTTGCCGTCAGGCCCTTCCTTCAGCCGGTCTGCCATGTGCTGGACCAACTTTGCCATCGACTCCCGCAACACCTGCTGAATCTCGGCCGACGCTTCCGCCATGCGCTGCGCGGCTTTCTCGCGCTCCTGTTCCCACACCTCACGCGAGATGCCCTTCAATTGGTCGGGCACGCCGAAACTGACGTACTGCCAGGAGAAGCCGAACTCGCGTTCGATGTCCTCGACGGGCGGATAATCGGCGGGATTGTAGAGGCCACGTAGGCGTTTCGCCGCATCCTGACACAAGCTGGGGTAAGCTGTGACGAACGCGTTGACCAGTTCCTTCCGGTCCTCGGCGAACTGACGCAGCCGGTGTTCGACGGTTTCAAGCGCCGCAATCGGGAGCAGATGAATGCCGATCTCGAAAGGCAGGCAGATGTTGTAAAGGAACCGTCGGACCTCGCCGTCGAACCGGCCAATGGCCTTCAGTTCCGCTGAATCGACTAGATGCTTCGATACACGGAGCAGGTCTTTGTCGGCATCGGCTTCGATCTGTGAGGTCGAGACCTTCCGGCTGTTGCCCATCGTGGACAATCGGACCTTGATGCAGACCGTCTTCCGCGCGAGATCGACGCCGGGATCGGAGATCACAACCGAACCGGGCTTGTTGCCGTCATCACCGCCTGGAATTGCCGCCATCGTGCTGCCGTCGATCACTGACGCTGACGGTTGTAGCAACGTAGTCGTGAATAGTGGTGCTTGAGTCGCCATTTCTGGCCACCTCCTTTGTTTTGTTGGGTTGTTGAAGACCTGCCGCGATGCTGCGCCGGGTCGTGTGAAGAACGTGGTGCGCGGCAGGAAGTCAGTTCTGGATGGAGGCTGCGAAACTCTGCTGAGCCGTCAGGGCTGAATCAGGCGCCCGCCCGTCTCGTTCATTCAGCCAATCGATCCATGCGAAGTTGCGGCCCAGCCCTTTGACCGAACGCAGATTCGGCTTCGCGCGTTGCTCGATCGCAATTGCCCTTCTCACCAAAGCTGGATGCCGGATCTGAAGTTGCAGCAGTTCTGGTTTCTTGGTCGCCGGGCAAAAGAAGCACGCACTCTTGGCGGGCACGGGCAATCCTTCGGAGCGAATCAGGTCGGTACACGCAGCCCTGTCCAGTCCGAACTCGCGAAGCGGGTACCAGAAGAGGTACTTGGGGTCGCGAAATGCCTTGACGCGGCGCCCGTCGGAAGGGCCAGCGTCGTATCCGATCACCTTGATGACCTTGCGGCCATACCGCCAGCACTTCAAGGCCGGTTCCCAGTGATTGCAGAACTTGTTCTGTGGAGCGACTTTCCATTTGAGGCTGCAACTCTTGCGTCCGTAGGCGAGACTCGGTAGCGTGCCGGTCCGAAGACACTGATCTTCGAGGCTTCTGTCTGGAACACGCACCCCTCGACGCCGCACGACGATCAAGTCCGGAAATCCGGCCGCCCGCAGCCACTCCCGACGAGTCTGGAGGTATCCGTATGTCTCGTGCTTTTCCGAACCCGTGTCTGCAAACAGGATGAGATCAGGGCGCAATCCGATGCGCTGTAGCTGGATGAGCAATGCCGTGGAGTTCACGCCAAGGCCATCGGCGACCACAAGAGGTACGTCAGACGGTCGACTTCGAACCTCGGCGAATGCGATGGACTCAGGCGACTCCGATGCGCTTGAACAAGAAAAGAGTGCTAGCTGTTTCACGAGCGCCTTTCTGGCGCTTCGTGCGCCGCTACGGGATCGGCAGTCCGGCTACCGGAAAGCCCGTCACCTGAACCAGTCCGCCTGCATCGATCTGGATCTCGAATCCCTGCTGCTCAAAGTCCTCCTCGCAATAGCGTTTCGAGAACAACGTCAGCGTCTGGTTGGTGCTTGTCCGGAGTGGAAGTATGCTGGGCCGCGAGGCTACATACCGTCCGAGCACGGCAAAGTCGAGGTGTGTCTGCAAGGTTCGCCATACCGCCTGCTTCTCAGCTCGTCTCAGTTGTGCTCTGCACCAATAGAAACCGCCGTCTAGCTCCGGTCGCGCATAACCGGAGTACATGCTGAAGCTCAGTGACGGAAACTGGTTGTGCAACAACTCGACGAGTGCAAGGAAGTCAGGAGCCTGTTGCATTGGCTCCCCTCCGGAAAAGGCGATCCCATCGATGCTGTGCTCCTCATGAGCACGTTGAACCAAGCTGGCGACCTCGCCGACAGTGCGTTCTTCTCCTACAAAGGAGTGGGTATCGGCATTCCAGCAACAACGGCAACCAAGAGTGCAACCTTGGAAATACAGAACTGCCCGAACGCCAGGGCCATTCACGCGGCTCCGGCCAACGAAACCATGCATCAACATTCCATACTCCGCGGCCTCGGCGACTACCGTGCCTTCTTCCATTTCATCCGCTTGTTCTGCCGCTCGATGCGCGCTTGCTCGGCGGCCTTCTTGGCGCCGATGACCCAAATGGACTGATAGTCAACTTCGTAGCCCCAGCGCGCGCCCTTGAGACGCACATAGATTGTGTGCGGGCGAATCTCGACGACCAGAGGTTTCCGCTGGACGATGGCACTCGTCTCGCGCCGTACTCGTTTGTCACCATCCAGCCGCGTCACGGTACGTCCTCTTTCATCCCGAGCGCCTTCCTTGCGCAGGCAAGCGCCGAGTAAAACTCCCGCACGCGGTCCAGATCCCCTTCGAGAATGGCCCCATCCGAATTCACACGAACCAACGGCAGCGACTCCTGCGATGTAGAGAGCACCTCGTAATACTGCCCGTCGCCGCCTGAGGCGAACATCGCCGCGTCATAGCCGCCGCCGGCATCATGCCAGCCGCAGAAAACAACGTTCGCCTTCGCGAGTTCGGTCAACTCTGAGTAGTGCGCGTAGTTTGCTTCCTCATCCACCATGGATACAGCCAACTCACCCTCGGTACAATCCTCGACGAATCCGATCTGTTCAAACCGGCCGGCGTCCTCCTGTCGGCAGGTGAGCCGTACATACGCTCGATCTCCCATAGTCGTGACCTCCCTCGATATCGCATGCGCTAGATGCGCACACTTCTGCCTACGCCTCCTGCTGCTGCGGCTTCACAGCGTGCGCCGGAACATAGAACTCACGCTTGTTCCGTTCGACCTTCACGGAGTCGTCGCCCCGGAAGTCCTTGGCGGCTTCCGCGCAGCCTTTTCCCTCGAACCCTTGCAGATCCAGCGAACTGTTGCCCTGTTCGTCAATCTCGACAACGATCGTCTTTCGTTTCATCCGCCCCTCCTCATCGAACGGCAAACCGCAGTTGGACTTTCTTGCCCTGCGCCGTGTTGATCACCTCGCGGCCTTTGAACACGTAGCCTTTGGCGCGTGCGATGGCCATGGTCTGTTTTTCCTTGTAGATCTGCGCTAGCCGTCCCAGCCACGTGTCGTTGAAACCAATACCGCGGTCGTATTCACTGATCACCGCTTGGAAGGTGCCACTTGCGTCCCGCGCGAAGCCGATGTCGTTCGATGCAGAATCCAATTGCCGCCGTCTGACGATGACCTGCGCCCGCTCTGCGCGCTCGTCTCCCATATAGCCGACAAGGCGCGAACCGTCCCGATCAACCTCGGGTTGATAGCCGAGGTCCTGTAGAGCCTCCACAAGGTACTTCTCATCCGTGAAGGTCGTACGCATTTCAAGGTATTTGCTCACACCGCCTCCTTTTCTCTCTGTTCACATGAGGAACTTGTCAATCAGCGTCGCGAAACGTGCGTTTCCCCGCAGCCACCGCAGCTTGGCGAGCCTCGCTCGTGAAGATGCCCGGCTGAGCCGCACTGAGGAACCGCCCCGATGCCTGTCGACGCAAGGACTCAATCTGATCCGCCGCCGAACGGGAAACAGGAACAATGTATTCGGCGGACTCGCACAGTGGCAGCCTCAACCGCCACGCCTTCCGGGCGCACTCCTTGATTTCCGCTCCGGTCCATCCTTCGTCGTCCGGAAGACTGCCGCTCAGATTCCACTTCGCCAAGTAGATGTCCCAGATCGCTTTGCGCTCCTCTGCCTGGGGTAGATCAAAGAAGAAGGTCCCCAATGTGAATCGCCGGCGCAGTTCGGGCGGAAGGCTGGTGATTGAGTTACACGTTGCGATCCAGAGACTGCGCCCGTGTGAGATGGCATCGACTACCTGTAGCGCCGCCCGCAATCGCTCTCCCGATCCTCCGACCAGCGAACTCTGCATGGCCGAAAGATCGAAGGCAATCGTCGGAATACCTGCCGTCGCACCCGCAGCCTTTGCCACTGCGCTTTTCGCCGCTCCCGGTGGTCCGATAAAGATCAGCCCGTCGGCTCCACGGTCCTGCATCCAACTGAGCATCGTGCCGGTCATCTCCGTCTTGACCCCGGACATGTCTGTGCCGGAACCGGCAAAGGCCTTCTCGATCTCATCTACGAACACGATGACGCTCGGAGCCTCTTCTCCCTCCAGTACCGCGCGAAGGAATCGTTTGATGTTGTCGCAACCACCGATCTGGTCGAATGTTTCGCCGCCCTGCCACACCGTGAGACCTGGCGTTTGCTCGACTGCCTGCCGCTTCCGCTCCCACAAGAGGCCGAGGTCGAGGCCGGCTTTCGAGAGCGACATTGCCAATGCCTGTTCAGCAGGGAATGCAGCCAAGCCGATTAGGGCGTCGACTGCCTTCTGACGCGTCTCGCCATTCGGTTCACGCAGTTTCGCGGACTCGAACGTTGCGAGGAGAAGCTGATCGAGGTCCGCCGCCGATGGGAGCGGCTCGTCGATGGTCATCACATCGTTCTGCAGTTCCACCGGCAAGATCGAGCCAGGAGGCGTGACCAGCACAAGCATCTGGCCGCCTTCCTTGAACACGTCTCGCAGGTTCCAGATTCCTTGTAGAACGTCCGGCTGCTCCCATACGCGCTGCGGATTGAGCAGAAAGAGCACTGTATCGGCCGCAAGCCTATGCGCCAGCCCAAGGACATCGCCCGGACCCAACGCAGGGGAGTTCTCCCCGAGAATCTTGGCAACCGCCGGTTTCCCGGAGTCATTGCGCCCCTGGATGCCGGTCACAAAGTCCCAAACAACCAGGGGTGTCTCACCTTTCTTCGTGTTGACGCTATCGCTGATATTCGCGATTGCGCTGGCCGGGTCTGCTGTACGGACCGCGACAAGCGGCGTCCCTACCCTGCGGGCCGCCTTGACCATTGCGCGGAAGTCTTCAGTGGAGCGGATCATGACGTTCCTCCCAAAACCAAAAAAGGAGCCCGAAGGCTCCCATCTCAAAGAAACTGTGTTGCTGAGGTCAGTAGCTATTGCCGCAAGAGTGCAGCGGCGAGGTAAATGACTGAGTTGTAGGAAATGTGCGCACAGACTGGCGGGACAGTCGACCCGCTACGGAGTCGCAACCAGCCGAACAGGACGCCGGTCCCGAAGACAGAACCCACCTGAACGGGTGTGATGCCGATCTTGAGGAGGTGGCTCAATGCAAAAATTACCGCGATTCCCATCACGATCAGCCAACCCGGACTGTTCATCCAGCGGCGGAGCAGTTGTTCGGAGAACGAATAGAGATATCCACGAAAGACGACCTCTTCGATCAATGGCCCCCAAGTGACCGCGATCCAGAGCTCCGCGAATGGCGGTTGTTGTCCCATGTTGTACTCGCGGAAGAACCATGCTGTTCCAACCGCAGCCGACACGCCAAGAATGACGCCACGTATCGTCCACGCTCCTGATGTTCGCCGCCAGTGGACGTATTCCAGTCCCATCACGCTGAGCTTGTCGCGCAGCATCCAGAAGTAGGCGAAAAGCGCGATTGTCACAGCAACGCTGAACATCTCTAAACACCTTTGCAGCCTTACAACATCATGGCGGTGGAGCCGGGCTCTTACTCAGCGTAGACGGACATGGTTGCCCTTGACGAGCCGGGCTCCAGAGATGGTAGCGGCGTTGGCGATGCCATACCGGACGGCGGAGTTGTTGATTTCCCAGTCATCTCCCTTCAGTGAAGCTTCCAAGCGGTGCCGCAACTCACCATCAGCCAATTGGTAGACAATCTCCTGAAGTTCCGTCTTCGTGAACCGGATGCTGCTCTCAAAGAAGCGCTCACCGATCTGCAAGGGATCATCGATCACAAGTGAGGCCGCACTGTTCGGCTGCATCCCGATACTCGCCTTCTCGCCTTCCAGCTTTTTCAATCCCCGCGCCATCATGAACGCCAGAAGCATGTTCTTCAGGCGGGAGAGTCGACCGTCGGCGGCCTTCTTGCGGGCGTCGAGGCGCTCGGACTCCTTGCCGCAGATGTCGGCGATCGACTCCTGCCAGCGCCAGTATCCAGCAATCTTGTCCACCTTTGTGCGAAACGCCTCGAAGTAGTCGTTGATCTCCTGGACGAGTTCCTGTGGGATCACATTTTCTTCCGAGGCCGCCTCTTCCGCCTGATCCATGAGTTCGATCAACCGCTCATCAAGGTCGAACAGCGACCGTGGATCGCGACTCGCTTTGACTGCCAGCCGACGACGGAGCGCCTCGACAAGATCCGCGAGATGCTCGCGAGCGGTTTCCGCCAATTGCCCACCCGCCGCATCCCGCTCAACATCTTCGAGTAGAGACACGAGACGTTTCCCGAGTTCGAGAGCCGATTCCGGCGACTGCAAAGGCAAAACAGCAGCGGCCATGACGCACCTCCTGAGTGCTGAAACTGTTGTGGGCACACTGAGTGCCGATACCCTTCAAAAGAGGGAGAGCTGGACTGCCGGTCCGTTGGACTCGATCCAGATCTGAGGCTCCTCTGGGACTTGAGGCGAAACCGCGTCTACTACTTTGGGTTCAGGGTTTGGGCCCGGCTGCGGAGCTTGTTCATGCTGGACTTGAAGGCTCCGCCAGACCTCTGCGGCCTGCTCACCAACGCCCTGGCGCATGACCAACTCGCGCGCCATCGCCGTTAACAGGTCGTCATCTTCATTCATCGCCTGAAGACCATCCGCCTGGAGCTTTCCTTCCATTGCGAGGGAAACCAGGAGCTTCTTGCCCATCAATCGCAGGCAACTCTCCTGGGCCGTGCTTGAGTACGTCAGGAATCCCACGCGTACCGGCTGCTTCTGTCCGATCCGCCAGCTTCGGCGACTCGCCTGTCGCAACACGTACGTCGAGTAGCCCGTCTCGTAGAAAAGAATCGTCGGGAACTCCAGCAGATCAAGGCCGGTCTGAACGAGCTTGGGATGGCAGATGCAGACCTGCATGCCGCTCCGGAGTTGGCGTTCGTACCAAGCCTCCCGCTGCTCGGGCGGCACTTCCGCAGTGAGTACTTCCGCGCGAATGCCTTCGTTGCGAAGAAGGCTCTGAAGCCGACGCGTTACGTCGCGCTTCTGCGTGTAGACCGCGAACACCTGGACCTTGCGGCCTATCGCCAGTTCGCTTTTGATCTCTTCGATCAACCGCCGCTCCTTGGCGTAAACGAACGCCTGATCCAAGTCCGCAGGCTCGGCGATGATGAATCGCTCCCGCTCACCGCTTTCTTCATTCAAGCAATAGCCACAGAGCGTACCGATCCCATACGGGCGATCAGGATAGAGCAGCAGCGCATTCATAGCGGTGCTGATGACGGATGCATTTCCGTGATGCTCCCGGAGCGCGTCCCGGATTGATGTCTCCAGGTCGCTGTACGCCTTCTGGAGCTCCGTATCCATCTCGACCGCAATCACTTCTTCGGTGTAAGCGGGCAGCGCATCTGAGATGTCCTCGAGCGAAACAAATGCCGCGAGGTTCATTAGGTACTTGCCAAACAACAGCGGCGATGCGCCCGGCCGCCGCTTGACAGTCGTCGTCACCTTGGCTTTCGAGCAGGCGTTGTCGGCCGGCTCGATGTTTGTGACCTTTTCCAGGACACCGTACGTCTCGGCGAATTGACGAACCCCTGATTCACCGTGATCGAACCCCTCCTCGCGCATCATCCGGGCGTCGAGGCGGTACAAGATGTTGAACAATTCATCCGCGTAGCCACCGAGCAGTGTCCCGGTGAGAATCACGGTGCGCTCACAGGCCGATGCAAGCGATCCGAGAGCATTCCCCTGGGCTGTCTCGCCCTTCAGTTCATGTACTTCGTCGGCGATTCCATAGTCGAAGAATCCATCGAGGTAGCGGGCGATGAACTCCATCGGGGCCATGCGGTGGATCTTTTCGTGGTCCGCCTGCCACAAGGGACTGAACAGCGGCCGCCGTGAATTGGCTGAATCGGGCAACACTACTTCGCAATGCTTGACCTTCTTGAAATCGGAGCGGCGCAGTTGATCCTCACCGGACAGCACCGGCTTGCCCGTATCGGCGTTGACGACATTCCCTGTGAACGGTCCGCTCTGTGCGACCCGGTAGGCGTGCCGCCAAAAGTAGCCGAGCTTGGCACGTTCCCGCGAGATCACGAAGATCGACGGCGCGGAACTTTGGGCCTGCCAGCGTGCTCGCGCGGAGCGATGATTCTTGGCCAAGCGGATGTCGCTGAGCGTGGTCTTCAGTCCTTCACGAATGACGCGACCACTCCGGAAGCGGACCTCGTTAACGCCGGTGTGGCCATTTGAGCCGACGCCGTTCCGAACGCCGTCGATCATGAACACGCGAACACCCGGCAAGGTGAGAAAGCACTCCCGAGCCCACTTTTCGACCAACTGCGGAGGGACCATCGCAAGCGCCGTAAACGGCCGCCCGTCAGCGTGGGTGAAGACGCTGCCGAGGGAGATGAGCGTTTTACCTGTCCCGCACTCAGCGACTGCTGCGGCGCAACGCGATTCCTGCCAGTGCTTCGCGATCCCCATGATCGCGAGCGCCTGCGCGGGAAACGGGCGTCTCTTGAGTCGTTGCAGGACCGGTTTGATCGGATCAGTCGCGCCGTGCAATGGCGGAAACTGGTTGAGGACCCGTTCTCCCAATGCCTGACCATAGGCGCGCAAGTAGTCCCCGATGCAGCTTGGTGCAGTCATGAGTCGTTCCCCTCGATTGCTTTTGTCGAAGCCGTTGACCCGGCAAATCAGGTCGCTAGAATGTGGATTGCCCGCCTGCGGAGGCCTTGGCCGAGAATGCGGAGCAGGCGAAGCTTCGTTGCCTTCACCGCGATGGGATCGCAGTTCAGGCCGAACAGACTCTCAACCAGCTTTCGGCGCTCCAGTTCGGAGCGGAACCATTCAGCCCACTCCGGTCGCACAGGTAGCCCGAAACGGATCGCCAACCTGTGCAGGACAAAATCCGCAGAACTGTCGAATAGCACCGTTCGCCGGGCCTCACTTCGTGCTCCGAATGTCGTCTCGAAGAATGCCTTGGATAGCAGGATCGCGTGACGAACCGGGCGCTTCCTGCCGGGAATCTGCAAGGAAGCCCGATAGACAACCGGCTTTTCGCCGAGCGATCCGATGAACTCCTGCGTGCCGACGGCAAGCTGGAACCGAAGTCCCTCATGAGCGGCAGCGACAGTCGCTCCGATCTCCTGATCGCCGCCGAAAATGGAAACCAAGTGAAGGTCCATCGTTGTCCTCGAATCTGGCGGCGCCTCGGATACAACCCGGTCGAGGTGCACCGAAACGTTGGTGATCGTGTCACGAGTTTGCCTGACGAACGTCAGCTTGCCCATTCGCAAGTGCGCATTCTCCATCGATTCGCTCCTTCGGCGCGGGCGCCTCTCTTGGCTTCTCCGACAGTAGAGCGACGCGGCCATCGGCGTAGAGAAGAGTGAGACGCTGCGAAAACCGTTCCTTTTCGCGAATGACTGTCCCCCCGTCCTCGCTTTCTTCCTCAATCTTGTCGACAACTTTCACACTCTCCCAATTGGCGACGTGGAGATCCGTGCCTTCTCCGAAAACACCGTTCAGAAGGCCAGACGTGCATAGAAGACCAACATGGCCTTTATGGAGCGGCGTCAACGGCCGGCCAGCGAACTCGTTCTTGGGTGCGTGCGTGACTCGCTGTGCCTGACGCCACGCCGGTGACGTGGCCAGCAGGTCCTCAACCAAATCGAGCGGCAAACCTCGATACTCGATTCGTGCCGGTGGCGCAGGTGGTACAGCGAACAGCCGGTCCGGTTCATCTGGAAGCGGCGGAAGGTCCTCATAGCGCCGCGTGAGATCGCTGAGTTTCCTGTTCGCCTGCTGAACCGCGTGGTCATTCAGCCGCTCCCTTTCCTGGCGAGTCCTTCTCACGCCGAAAACGACAGCCTGCTTGTAGGAGACGGACTCCGGCTCGGTCAGGCGATAGATTGCCTTGTCCCGGAATTGGGGAGTCAGAACGTTGCGGCAGTCGTAGATGCGGTCATAGGGAATGACCATCACGAGCACGCCTCCCGGCCGCACCCATCGTCCGGCATGGTCGAGAAACAGCTTCTCCATCCGCTGGTTCTTCCCCTCGCCGACTTCGAAGTCGTAGGGCGGATTGAGGTACAGCAGAGAAAAGGATTCTACAGGAACGTGCGTGTCGAAGGCACTGCCATGAATCACTTCGTGCAGCACGCTCCGAGCTTGCTCGGCACGATACGCGTCGAGCTCGACGCCGTATCGTCTCATCGCATGACCTTCGGTGATGGAGCAAAGCGCCGCGCCTGTTCCAGCGCAGGGATCGATGGCATTAGCCGGTCCGCTCGGTGGTTGAAGAAACTTCCAAATTCGTTCTGCTTCGGCTTTGGCCAATGGGTAGTAGCCGAGTTTCAGCCTCGCCTGAGTGCGCATGTACGGAGACCTTCCTAGACGACCGGAAGCGCGGCGCCGGTCTGATGTGCGAAGAACATTCCGTGGAACACGGCGATTTGCTCGCGAAGTTCCACTTCGGATGCCTGCATTTCCGGATGGCCGTCTAACAGGGTCTTGAGCGATCTATCAAGAAGCCCACAGCGATCACCTGCAGCAATGAGACCGTGGCACACGCGGCATGCGGCCCAATCGCCAACGCTTTCGCCTACGATCCCGGCGATCATGTAGGCAACAAAGCTGTGGGCTGGGTAGCGCCATGCGACGTTCGGTGATGAGCAGAAATCACAGATCTGCTTAGGCACAGGAGTCCTCCTTGTGGGAATGCGGAGACACGACCCGCCGCTCGCGGTATCGCACGGATTGCGACTACGGAATTCGAGAGACAGGTGAGTGAGGGAGAAAGACGGAGTGGGCGCAGAGACCTTTCAAAAAGATCTCGTGTTGACGCTGCACCCAACGCAAGGTGTAGCTTTGAAGCCCTTCCAGCCAGTCCCGAGGAACACCGGAGTTGATCAATGTCAGTTCCTCGTTTGTGAAGCCGCGATCACCGGCCTGGCGTTCGTTGGACCGCTCCATATACTCGGCTAGTTCGCCGGTCCACTGGGTCATCGGGAGGTAGAGCCAAGGGGGTGTCATCGCAAAGGCCAGCTTGTCCGCGAGGCACAACCGGCTGATGGGCAGCCCCATTCGCTGAGACCAATACCGCGAATGACGAAAACACTCATCTGCCCATGCGGCCCCGAAAAGCCGTCCCATGATCCGCGCGCCGAGGACGACATGCTCCTCGCCAGACGGACCGTCCATTTCGTCGCGGCCCCAATAGCCGATGTCATGAAGCGCGAACGCGAACCACAGCCGAACGTCCCATGGAAACCCGAAGAGACGCTTCCATCCCCAGGCAACGAAGAAGGGATGGATGAAGAAGCAGTGTGCGCCCGCGAGGATGCTCTTCGTGCCGACTTTCATACGAATCTCCTCCCTCATCGCCCTAGTCAGCGACCGGCTCGGCGGGATCTTCGATTACAACCTTTCGCCGGGGCCTGATGACGGCCGCCGGAACGACCTTGCGGTACAGAGGCCAGAGAAGGATCGTCCCTGTGATCGAGCCGGTAATCGTGCCGAGTTCGTTAGTGCGCCCAGAGAACAGGGCAACCAGGAACAGGAAGAGACAAATCTTCAAGACGAAATCCCTCATGGGCGATTCCTCCACATCATGTTGCGACCGCAACCGCATCGACAGCTTCGGATGCCTCGATGACCGCAGCCTTTTCAATGAGGCCGTGGCAATGCCGGCAGTTCACACACGACACTCCGGCCGTTACCGCCGCCACCGCGTTGACCAGTCCGTTTGCAATCGGCTTCACTTCGCCGGCGCGCGTGAAGAACTCGGGTGTCAACCCTTGCTTCAGCAAATCGTCCGGCAACTGGCCGTCGACACCCCGAAAAACGATCGTGGATTCCACCGCTGGTTTACGGCCAGACAGAGGCCCGACACAGTGCCGGGCGATCAGCAGTTGGTATGTCTGGCCGATTCTCGCCATCTCGACGCTCACCAACTCGGGAGCAACCACAACCGCGTGGACGCCGTTGACACCGATCCGGTCCAGCCGCTGAAGCCACGGAAGCCGGTCGCCGCCGGGAGAAAAGAACGAGATGTACCGGCCGAACTCGCGGATGCTTCCGCCGCTCTCGACCCCTCGAAGGACCCACCGATCCAGACGCACCTGCCTTTCCACGGTCACCCAGGTCTGGCAATAGACACCGGACGATTCGAGCCGCTTGATGACAACCTTTGGCAGAGTGAGACGCGCGAGTTCTTTCGGCATAGCGGGTTTCTCAGCGGGACATTGCCGGAACGGGCACTCCCAGCGATGCGCGGATCTGCTCTTTCGTGCAGCCTGCCCAGCAGAGGTACTTCCAAGGCTCCTCAACAGAAACGGCCAGATTATCTTTGCCGCGATCCCGCCCGGCGCTCGCGCACGACGGGCATTGCGCGACCCAGTTACGTCCAACGCGTCGCCGCGTTTCGATGTGCTCCAGAATCGCGAAATGCGGACGATCCGGTACGAAGACCGTCCGGCTCTGACGTTCCTCTGGTTCCTCATCGGGAAGATCGGCGACCAGATCCCGCAATTGCGATTCGGTCACTCGACGCAGCTTCCGCAGGTACTCCATCTGGGCTTCCAGTTCGTACGGCGCGCCGTAGAACCAGTAGCGCCGGCCCGCCGCCCGGTGAATTCCCAACGGGCCGCGGATGGCGTTTCCATACTGCCCTTCGGCGATAGAGTCCTGCTTGGGGAACAATTCAATCCCGTCGCCGGAACCCGATCCTTTCACCTCGACCGACAACCGCTTCGCAAGGTGGCGGATATGGACTCGTGCATGTTTCGCCAGGACCGGCTTTTCAAAGAAGATCCACAAATGCCCGCCGCGGCGGCTCTGTTCGAGGGCGGCCTGGATTCCCAGACGAGCCAACTCGAACTGGAGTCTGAGCAGATCCTCCAGCGCCTTCCGGTAGTCCGCGTCGATCGCCATCCACTTCACGCGCTGCGTACTGGGATTGATCGCATAGATCCCCAGCGTGATCTCACCGGCCAGATGGCGTTGGATGTCGCGCGGCGTAAGCTCCAGCGGAGCGCCCCGCCTTCGGGGCCGGTAGTAGTAGTGGCGTCCCGACGCCGGATGCGGAGTGTCGGACTGAAGAGTGTAAGCGCGGCGGCTGACGAACCATTCCGCGTATTCGGCCGCCATCTCCGGCGTCGCTTTGAGCAAGTCCGGCATATAGGTTCTTTACACCCGTTCCCCGGAATGGCAAAACGAGTTTCAGGACGCCTGCCCGGCCAGGAGCCGTCCGGGGTTCTCGGCGAAGTCGAGGAGCCGGAAGTCCTGGATTTTCTTGCGCATATCGGCGAGGGAGTAGCCGCCAAAGACACCGTCCTGCAGTTCAAGCAGCCAAAAACTGCCACGCTTCCGGTCGTAGATGTAGAATTCGCCGGACCGGTCATCGCCCGGAGCGGTGACGAACAGAAGCAGGCCGCGGGCGTACTCGACCCAATGGCCGATTACACCCTCGCCGACCGTCAGGAACCGCGCGACGATCTCCGCCGTGTCCTGTTCGGTTCGCACGTTCAAGTCCTTCGTATTGAGCACTTGGCTCGCGCGCACACAGTTTGCGTACATGTTTCCTCATCTCCTTTCTGAAGAATGCTCGGTTGCAGCGAGAACTACGCCTCGCTCCTTTCCATGCCCTCGATTTCGCCGCCATTCCCGTCGAAACGCACGTACGGAATCTTGGCTGTCCGCAGGCGATTCATAATGAGGCGGAAGCGTTCGCTCAGCCCAAACTGCGCCGCCTGCTCCATCTCCTCGCGGAAGACCTGGTCGTCCTCCGATACCCAATGCAATGTGCCCGCGCCATCGTCGGTGACCGCAAAACGTGTCGGACAATCAGATCGCTTCAGCAGCGGAAGGTCCGTTTCCTCCAGATAGCCGGTGTTCACGTCGGCGACAAGGTATGAATCGAAGTCGCCAGACGGTCGCGAATCGCGATCGCGGATTGTGACGTCCCAGGCAAGACGGGTTTGTCCTCGCGTCAAGCGGATCTCGGAGACGCCGAGCTGATCGAGATAGTCATGCGCCTCCCAGGGAATCGCACCGCGAAGGAGTAACAGAAGCGCAGCTCGTGGCCCAAGGAAGTATTCATTGACGATTCGTTCGATCGCATCCTGGTACTGTTCGCGCTGCGTTTCCCAACTGTCGCATTCTCCGAAGGCATCTGAAGCGGAAAACGTGGACCACATCAGGAAGTCGACCACCGGGAACGGTTCCGGCAGTTCATTGTCGTCCCATGGGCTGCCGGCGACCGCCGTGAATGTCGGCTCGTTGATCGCCTCCGAGTCCACGTGGATCAGCGCGGGGAGGGACAGCTTACTCTCCGGTCGCCCATGCTGACGAATCACGGCCTCGATCTCGATTCGTTGCGGCCGTTGTCGTCCGGCCTGCTTCCACTCGGCACCCGTTGCCCCGTCAATGATGACAGACGTTTGGGAAAGTCGAGGCATCTCGTCATACCACGAATACCCGGCGAATGGGGCGTGCTCCTGATAGAGCGTGCCCTCGATCGACGCGCCGGAGTGCAGCGCGGCCTCCAGCGTATGCGGGTCTGCAATATCGTCGTCGACGAGCAGGACCTTCGAAGCATCCCGCACAAGTTCGGTTTGTGGTTCGCCGAAGATCTGATCGAGAAACTCGTCCCGCGGAGTGGCGTGCCAAGTCGTCAGCAGTGGTGCAGCTTCGGGGAGAGTGATTCCGAGGTCTCTGGCCTCGCTCCAGTTCGTGAACGCTAGCACGTGCCGCTCCTGAGATGCGAAGAATCGGTACACGGCGGTCAGCGCCCGCTTTTGAAATGATCGGAAGAAGTCATCCTCGACGATCGCCCGCCGGTCAGGGAGCTGAAGCTTCACGGCGCTGGTGTTGCGTACGTCGAACCGCACGTGCAGTTGCGCCCGGACCAAGCGGCCGTGGTTGTCCCGCGTAAGCCACCCATCTGGACAAGCAACGGGGCGGCGAATCCGGGCACCATGGAAGTTCCAGTTGGCGTCGGGCCAGTTCCAGCCCCACCGGAATGCCGGAGCAATTCCGATCTCGACGCCATCGATCCACTCGCGGTACTCGGCTCCCTCCAGGAACTCGTGCCGGGAAAGTGCTCGCTCATCCACGGTAACGGTGAGCGGGCAGAACTCGGCGACGCGTTCCAATTCCGCGATGAGGTGGGCTTTGGATGACGGGCGTGTGACTCGAACGGTCGTGCCTGGCACATTCTCCGCCACGTCCACAACCTCGGCATCGTGCCTTCCCAGGAAGACCTCCGGAGTTACGATCGCGCGCCGGTGTCCGCTGTGAACCTCAACTTCGGAATGGCAGAGCGAAAAGAAGCCCATCCCGGCCGGGTCCTCCAACGCGCTCAGTTCGGCATTCCATTCCGAATCACCAAGCGTAAGCAGACTCTGAAAGTTGCCGATCCCGGAACCGTCGTCGGTAACGCTGACCTTGCAGTCGCCTTTCAGTTCCTCGATGTGAACTTGAGCCGTCGTCGCCCCCGCACGGCGGGCGTTCTGCAGCAACTCTACCCAAACGCCTGCATCGTCATTGCGAAACAGACGATTCACTTTGTCCAGAATCGCGGGGCTAACGCGGCCGCGCACTCGTTCCACTGTCTTTCCCATGGCTACTCTCCTTTCTTGCTGGCTGAACTGGTTGAATGGCGCGTCGCGAAGTTTGCGGCGCGTATATATAAGGAAGGGACTAAGCTGCGATAGCCAGACTGCGGGCGGCTTGGTGGGCCAGCCGGTCGCAGCGGTTCTGCTCGGCACTCGCGCCATGGCCGCGAATCCAGGTCCAGGTAACGCGGTGGCGGCGACTTTCCCGTGCCAGGGCTTCCCACAGGTCACGATTCGCAACGGGTGAGCCGCGCGAACTTCGCCAACCCGACGCGATCCAACGCTCCAGGTAACGAGTCATCGCTCGCTGAACGTATTGCGAGTCGGTGACCACCTTGACGCTGCACGGCTCCTTGAGGGCTGCAAGACCTGCGATCACCGCACGCAATTCCATCCGGTTGTTGGTCGTGTTCGGTTCGGCGCCGGAGAGTTCCTTCTCGGCGGCGCCGCACCGAAGCAGACAGGCCCAACCGCCCGAACCGGGATTGCCCAAACAGGAGCCGTCCGTGAACAGCAAGACTTTCTTCACGGTTCGCCTCCGTCAGCCGATTCGCGAGAGGGCCGCAAGAACAACTGGCGCGTCGGCATCGGTGAGGTTCTTCAACTCGTCCAGCGCGAGCTTTCCGCCCGAGGCATCGGCGATCACATCGGCCAGCCGCTTACCGGTGCGGTCGGCCATCTTGCGCGCGACCTGCAGCAGTTGTCCGCGCGCCTTGGCAATGCTGGCTGCCTGCGTGCCGACACCGTTGGCGGACTCAGGCGTTTTCGCCGCTGCCTCGACGCGAGTGAGTAACAGCCGCAGTGCGTCGCGATCCGGAATGTCGTCGATTGAATCGCTGGCAAAGTTCAGGTCGCGACAAATTGCGGCGTACTGCGCTTCGCCAATCGCCGCGGCAGCCGACCGCAAGCGGTCGATACCGTTGCAGATGTCCGACAGCTTTTCAAAGACAATCGTCAGTTTCGCGTGGCCGATCTTTTCGGGCTCCGTTCCGCCAGCGAACTTATGCAAGACAAACTGCGATAGGCTGTGACCCACCTTCTCGCGAAGCTCTCGCACCTTCGCGAGCAGTTCGTCCCGAACCACGCCTTGCCGTGGACCTCCTGTCCGCTGATCATGCCTGGCCTGACGCTGGGCTTCGCGCTGGGCATAGCCTGGCAACGCCCACTCGGGAAGGTTCGGCGTTTGGATAGGGCGGTTGTACTGGTCGAGATCCACCCACGTCTTGTCGAGATCATAGAGGTATCTGCCCAAACCGAAGCACGCACAGGCGCGCTTGAATGCCTGCGCCTCGGCGCGCGTCGCGGCGTTCTCGTCGTCCGCCCACTCCTCCCCGACGCCGGTATGGGATCCCAGGCCATTGATCGTGACTTTGGAGACAACGACGACTTTGGCGGAAACCGCCGTCTGCTTCTTGTCTCCAGGCGCGCGCCGCTCGAAGTTCTGCGCGACCTGAACATCGTAGTTGCGGGTCCAGCCCCACTCGCCGAACACGTCGTTGAGCCGGTCTGTATATGCTCGCTGATCCGCATACGCGACCAGTTGGCCACGCTTCTGCGGGCCGCGTTTCGTCTGCTGCGTGGAAGTGGCTGTGACGCGCCACTTGATCTCCGCTGGGTCGAACGGTTCGTTGAGCAATTCGCGAATCTTGGTCAACCGTTCGGATGGAACCGGAACTGCCTGGGCACCGTTGTGCGCGGACACTTCGGGTGGGAATTCTACCGGCGGCGAATCATGATGAGTCGCGCCATTTACGTACGACATGGGATTTCTCTCCTTTCTTTTGTTCGGAATCAGTTTCCCCGCCGTGCGCAAGATGCACGGCGGTCGACACCCTGGCGTTGCACCAGGGCCGCTGAGGTGCCGACATTCGTTGGTTCACCCCGCTGCTGGCGGGATTTCAGGTGGGAGCTAAGGGAGGGATTGTTAGGGGGGATCGATTGAAAGCTGCGACCTCTTCAACCGTAGATGTAGTACTCGACGGCGCGATCAGGGCGCTTCAGTTCGCAAACTCGCTCCCTGAAGCTGCCATCGTAGTCGCAGGTCGTGCCGCCAAAGAACCTGATGTGCTCGTAGCCGAGATCGCGAAGCCGCAGCTTGAGCCACTGCTCGAACCGCCAACTCCACAGTCCTTCATACTCGCGGTAGTCGATGAGTACTGCCAGATCGGCATACCGCTGGGTTCGCTCCGTTCGATAGGTTCCAAACGCCATACCTGTTTGCTCCTTTCGTGTTCACTGTCCGTCCCTCTCCGCGCGTGCAACCGCGTCGAGTGCGCGATTGAAGTTGCGACACCGCGCCCAACAGGTTGCCGTTCTCGCTACCGCGACGCAGCTCTCACACAACTGCCTGCTGCGCCAACACAATTCGTCACCGTCTCTCGGGGCGGTCATGAACGGTTCCATCGATGTCTTCCCAGCGCGACGCTTCCTCATTTCCATCCAGCCATGCCGCCAGCCGGATTGACCTTGCTGCGTCAACCTGCAACGCAGATTGACCTTCACACTCACACACCCAACACTTCATTCCTCTCCCACGTTCCACAAGCGGTCTCTATTCTCCAATCCTCCAAACTGCCTCAAACTCCGGGGATATCGGAAAATTGGCCGAGTGGAGTCAGACACTTGCAGGCGGGTGCTGAAAGGCAAGTGAACGGCTATTGAAAGGCAATAGAAAGCCGGCGATGCGAGCCTACCGGGTGGCTTCCAGAAGGTCTCCCAGGCCGCGAGTGGCGCCGAGACGAGCGTCGATGAGGCGCGCCTGGAGCGGATCGGTGCAGAACTCCTGCATGATCCCGACGTACACGAGGCGCCGTGTCGTGCAGAACGATTGCACAAGGAGGGACTGCAATTGAGGATTCTGAGCGAGATAAAGGAACGCCCCGACTCGAGTTTCGTCGTCCAGCTTCCTGCAGATCTCTTCGTAGACTCGCTCCGACTTGTCGGTTCGCTCGTATTCTAAGGCGACCTGTCCGCTTCGTCCGCTGACATCGAAGGTGGCGATCGCATCGTAGTCTTTCGCGTAGCGGTGCGAAGACAGGCGATTCTCCGTACGAATCTCGGTCTCAAACTGCCAATAGCGAACAACACCGGCACGCCGCAGCGCCATCTGCATACCGAATACCTCGACATCGTGCCACACCTGATCTCGGGAACTGCCGTGCCCGGTACGGGATGCCCGGCTGACTACGGTCGGCTCCTTGCCCTGAAGAAAGAGCTCCCCATTGCTTCCCAACGACAGAACGACTCCGAGACTGTCAACCTTTGCGCGTTCCAGAAACTCCCGCTCCGCGAGCCGCCGTACGCGCCATCGAAAGCTGTGCCACGCAGTCTTGGCTGTCGCGGAGATGTTCAGGGACTCGTACATCTGCCGCATGGTCAGGTGCCCGGCGCGATGAGCGAGCCGGAGAATCGGCAGGTCCGCTCTTTCCGAAATCTGGATCATGCCAGGTTCGTACCGCATCGCGTTACCACTTCGTCACGTTCCAGTCGCACTTCCCGCCATTCGCCACCAGCACGGCACTCCCTTTCGAGCCACGCAACCAGGAGAACGGTCGCATCAGAAACATCACTTCCTGCCGCGATCTCCACGCCGAGAACGACATCAACGCCGTCCCCGACGCGTCGAAGCTGTCCGGTTCGAGCAGTCCGACCAGATCTTCCGTAACGGTCACCAGGTACAGTTCCGGAGTCGCCGCGAGCGGTGCGCGACAAAGCAGAGCGAGCTTGCGGGCGTGAGGAACGTCAACCAGGCCATCTGTTGTCCAGGCCGCGCCCGCGAGCGACCGCGAACCGCCCGCTTCCGCGCGCGCTCTTGCGCCGAGTTTCACTTGGCCGAACACTTTCGCACATGATCGGACGCGCGGACCGTCGCGAATGCCGGTGGTGTTCCAGATCCGAACTCCGCCCGCAGGGAGTGTCTTCTGCTGCCACAAGCTGCCCAGGGAGTGAACGAAGATCACCATGCCCGATCAACTCCGCTGCTTCTTGTGGCTGTTGAGTTCGGCCTCCGCACGCTGAAGCCGTGCGACCAATTCCGCATTCGCGCCACCTTGGCGCTCCGACATGGTCTGCTCCAATTGCCGGATTCGAGATTCCAGCGTGCGTTGGATGTCCTCCCGATTCTTGAGGTCCGTCTCCAACTTCACCGTCCTGGCCTTCTCCGCGGTCAATTGCGTCTGCATTTCGCGCAGGTCGCGACGCAGTTCCTCCGTACCCGCGCCTGTCGGTATGCCAGATTCCTCATGCTCGATCACGCGATTGCACATCTCAATGTGCCGGTTGTACTGAGCGACTGCATCGAGTGCCTTCTGATCGGCGATGCGTTTCGCGTTGATCGCGTCCGCCAGTGACTCGGCCGCGACCTGTTTGATCTGACGCATTTTGTCCCACCAGAGCCATGACGTCAGGATAAGAACGAGGATCAACGCCATTTGAAGCGCCGAGAATCGGAAATATGGATTCAGGGCGGACTGTTCCGCCAAGACTGCCATACGGCGGTCGATCTCCTGCCCCCAGTCAATCTGGCGGGGATTGAGCGTTCGCAAATAAAACTCGAAGATTGTCTCGCGCTGCTGCGTTCTGTTCGCTGGAAGGGGGCGATACGGTTGTTTGGGATCGACCGCCACCACGCCGGAACCACTTTCCACGTGGCGCAAATGCGGTTGCGACTTCTTGCCTGCACCCTTTTGTTTGGCATCCACCGGCGTAGGCGGTTGCGCTGCCGCCGATTGGCACAGCATTACGGCAATCAGAATGATCTTTGTCATCGCGTACTCCTGCGCGGCAAGGTGATCATCGCCGCGAGCTTCTGGTCCTTGAACCGCAGGTTCGCGCCCTGGCTGTCGTCACGCGAGGGCCGCAGGCGCGGGAACATCACTGGCTCGAAGCACGGGACACGAATGTCGGAGGGCGGCCGAATGTGCAGCCGGCCGTGCAGCGTGCCGCGAATGGGATCGGTCATGAGGACTTCCATCTTTCCTTTGCCGAGATTCTTAATGTGGTGATCGAGCGCGCGGAACTCGAGCTGCTCGCGCTCTGTGGCGCCCATTGCCTTCTGGAACCGCTCGAATCCCAGGAAGTCGTTTCGCCAAAGCTGCTGCGTGCGCTTCTGAACCGGAACTTGGGAGGACGCCTGCTTGAAGTATTTTGCGGTTTCCTCGTCTCGGGTTTGCAGCAGCATGGTCGTACCCGGCGCGGAGGAAACGTCCTGCAGGAACCCTTTGCCGACCTGGAGGAGCTGCGGCAAGGACTGCATGGAGAACAGGAACGCGGTGTTAGTGCCGCGCGCCGTGTTCAGGATCTGGGCGAAGTTGCGATAGCCGAATGGGGCGAATTCATCCATGACGACGGAGAACAGCGGTTTGTCGCGGCGTTTCCGTTCCGACTCGGACTCGTAACGCTTCCCCACGACGAGTTGCAGGTTCTGAAGCAGCATCTTCCCCAGCGCCCGGACAGGCGCCGTGTTCTTGTTGATGTTCAGGCTCACGAACAGAATGAGTTGCTGATCGATCACTTCGTTGATGGACAGAAGGTTGTCGTACGGACCCGTGATGACGCTGAGCTCGTCGTCGAGAAAGGTCATGCACTCGTTGAGCAATCCCTGGATCTTCGGAACGCGATCGCGGTCCGCGAAAGATTGGAAGAGGTTCTTGGCGGACATCTCGAAGTTGAGACGGCGCTGCGTCGTGACACCGGGGTCGCGTCCCATGCGCACCCGCGCCTCGGCGACTTGTTGTTCAATAACGGCTTGATCGAGCGCCATCACCATCACGTCGTAGAAGTTGAATCGCCTGCCGGTGTAATGGAGGATGCGAACAATGTCGGCTAGATAGTTCAATTGGTGCTTGGCGAAGAACTCGTCGTGTAAGTCGAACGATCCAAATACCATTGACACCTGCGCCATGTAGTTGTCGTCTTCGGACGCGAACGGGTTGTACTGCACCGACAACTCCGGCCGCGACGGATTCATCAGCCGCAGATCGCCCATCCGTCCGGCACGATGAATGTATGGCAGGAGAGACTCAAAGAACTCCAGATCGCCCTTGCCGTCAAAGATGACCATGGGAATGCGATGCTCATTGCCGGGAGCGCCGCTACGCCGCATCAGGTCCTGCGTAATGATGTTCCGGAGTAGTGTCGTCTTGCCTGTGCCTGTCTGTCCAAGCACAAGCGCTTGCATGACGCGAGTGGAGTCCGACCACTTCCAAGGCTCACCGTGAACGTCATACCCCAGAATCACGGCATTCTCCCGCCATGCCCGCTCGACGATCGCCCGCTCCCCACGCGTCGGAATGGGTGGCGGCTGCGCCGGCCACGAATCCTCGCGGTACTTTCTTGCCCGCGTGAGTTGGAAGAACGCAAAGAATGCGGCGACGCAGATCCACAGCAGCCAGAGCGTAAGTTCAAGGATCTGTCTGTTGGTGATGTGCCAGGCGTACTTCGCGATGAGCGCGAGAACCGCGTAAGCGCCGAACAATAGAATCCAGACGAGCAACACCGGATTCTCTTCGATCAATGAGGGACGATATTGAGGGTTGTGGTTGTCGTACACTGCTTCGTTGGCAATGCGCGACCGGCATGAGATGCCAGGTGGTTACCGTACGTGGAACGAGTACACGATGAGGAGCGCGAGCGACAGAAGTACGCCAAGAACGACGACCCACCTCTTCGGCATTCGCCGTTCCCTCTCAAACGGATTCCGCGGCTCCAGGAATACATCTCCCAGGAAATTGCGGACACCCATATGAGCGCGTTCTTTCAGCAACCTCTCGAATTCCCCCCGGACTTGTGGCACGATCACGGGACCCGGACGAATCTCATTGGCCGGTTCGGGCATTCGCCACCTCCTGCTTGTCTGTCCGCGCTGGGAGCACGATCACCGCTTCGACGGCGCCTTTGACGTCAGCAGCAAACTCGATCCGGAGTAACGAAAGGTCTGTGGCGGGCGTGGCTGGCTCATCAACAACCAACCATCCGGAGCCATGGCTTCCGATACCGACCATGCTGGACTTGCTGGCGTCGATCACGTCTAGAGGTGTTGAACTTCGCACTTTGAGCGAACGGAGGATCCGCTCACCTATCTGCCGCTCGCGAAAGGGAATGAGCGACTGAGGCGATCGAACTCCTGTGAGGAACCACGCCGCAGGGTGGGTGGGCAGGTAGTCGTGGGGAGAGTGATTGATGACGGCATAGCGCAGATAGATACGATTTTGCTCCCGGTAGAAATCGCGCAATGCGATCTCAACGCGACCCTGCGTATCGCGCTCGCCGGCGAGCAGAATCGGGTCCGCCTTCGCAAGCATCTCCGCTGGCAGGCCGGACGTCTCAGTAGACGCGCGGTGGTCCGGCTGTGCCGAAAGTTTGGCTGCAACGGGAGCAGGTTGCTGGTCGATGACAAAGTGCATCTGTTCAACGCTGGATGCGGGGACCAGTTCGTACGCGAACCGGCCGGCAGTGGTCCATACGAACAGATTGGTCGTTGCGCCTTCCTCGACCGGCTTGACGAACACCTTGTTTTCGCGCCGTTCAACGGTGAACGCTCCCTGGTTGCCCACGGCGACCATCGTTACCGGCTCGGCGGCCTCGATCACCGTCAGATGATCGGCCGCGGTTTCGACGCGAACCACCTTCTTCGTGTCTGACGGCTGGGTTTCCAGCTTCTGGGCCAGAAGGCCCACGGAGGGAACGCCAGCTAGGACGATCCAGATAAGCAGCCTCATCGCCTGCCTCCTTCTATGGTTGCGGGCGAGCCCAGACCCCACGTTAATGACGTGGGGCTGGGCCTGCCGGTTTAGGAGGGATTGCCTGGCTGGACCACATGAGGCCGCTGGCGCGTTCCGGGGACCTGAAGCTTCCCGTTGCGGATTTCACCCGTGCCCTGTTCATAGGGGAACGGATGGACCCACCGAACGCGTCCGCCGTCATAGACGACCTTCCCGTCTGGCGTGACCGCCATCAGAAACGTCATCTTCGTGTAGGTTTGGCCGGACTCACCCGCCATGGTTTCAACGAGGAAGCAACGGCCTTCCGCGTCGATTTCCACCATCCCCTCGCTCACCTTCGGAACAGCCAATTGCACTGGACGGCCTCCGGTTCGCTCGACGATGGCTTTCAATAGCTCGTTCGGAAACGCATAGAACGGCAGCGCCCCGGACGATTGTTCGTTCTTGGTGCCGCAGACGATCGTGTGGAGCGCCTGCAGCCATCCCATTCGGTTCTCTTCTTTGTGTCCCGCCCATGTCCGCACCAACCAGATCAGGGACCGGATTTCCTCCCCCCACTGCCGGTCGTAAGCGGTCATCGCGGCGCGTGCCTGGCACAGCGTATGCAACAGTTTCGAACGCTGTTCTTTGTCCTCTTTGCCGGACTCGAACGCTTCCTCTGCCTGCTGCACGTTCCCGCTGAGCAGTTTCTTCTTCTCGATGCCGGCCTGGATGGTAAGCGCCCAAGCCCGATTGAGCCGCCGGCATTCGTCGGCCATGTCGTGGGTGAACTCATACCCTTGAACGAGGCCGCGAAACTGCGCGACGGGCATCCGGTTGGAGAAGAAGTCGGTTAGTTCTTTGCGAACCAGGTTGTACATGCCGCCGATGCGATCGCTCGGTGGACCGTCGAAACGTTCGGGAAGGTCCTTGACAGACCGGACCCGTTTCGCTCGAAGCCACTGCGCCGCCGGCGTTTGTTTGATCTGCTCGCGGATCGAGCGGATCTTTTCCTGGTCGGGCGTAACGCCGTGTTTGAGTTGATCCAGAGCGAGTTGAAGCTGCTCTGCAAGATCCCGATGGAAGTCGTCCCGGCCTGCTGCGAGGCATTGCGTCATCAGATCGGTAATGGAACCGATCTGATTTCCCATGGCGCTCACAGCGACTTGCGGCAGGTTCCACCAGGGTGACCGAGCCTTTCTCGCCTTGGTCTTTTCGATCGCACCGTTGCCCTTGTGGTTGAAGCGATGCTCCACGAAACGCGGGAAGCGGGCGCCTTCCACCACGCAGACAAAGTCGAAGTCGTAATCTCCCCCGTTCTTGGCCGCGGTTTTCGAGTGCAGGGTGAACGTGCCCTCCAACTCGATCTGCTCCGCTGCAACCTTCTCAGCCAGGGCGTCCGTCGCTGGACATCCGTGCCGATCGAAGTCGCGCGTGAGCAGTTGCCGCAACTCTGACGTGGTGATCTTGATGTATGGAAGCAGGTCTTCCTTCATGCGTACGGGATACCGGACAACCAGTCCCCGGTCTGTGGCCAGGGCGTTGATCGAGCGGTCCTGCGGCATCCAGTCGGAGCCTGAGTACACCTTTTCGCCGTGCAGGAACAGGTAGCCGTCATCCGCCAGCGCGAATGCCGGTATCTCGAATCCACCTGCCGTGCAGACTTTGAACGCCCATTTCGCCAGTACGCGCTCCAACTGGTTGTTGATCCAGGGATGCTGAACCAGGAAACCCGTTGGATCTGCCTTCAGAACTCCTTCGAGAACGGTACGCTCCACGGAGGTGGCGTCTTCGTCTTCCGCGGGCATGTCATCGACCAGCGGTCGCTGCGTCTCCGAAATCCCCAGAAGCTCGAACAATCCCGTAAAGTCCCGGTTTTCGAGGAAGTCCTTCAGGCGTGCGGTTTGGGCGAGGGCGTGCGGCTTGATCTCGAGTTCGAACGAATCTTCCGGCGCGTGCTGGACGACCGTGTACGAACTCTCGAAGCTCAGTGGCCGCGAGTAGTCGCGAATGCCAAGGATCATCTCGCCGGCGAACGTGCGTGCTTCGCCAGTCAGCCAGGAGACGAGCTTGGATGGACCCTTGTATTCAGGTTTGACCGAGGAAACGGGCAGAATCACATCGGTATCGAGGGCGTCTGCCACCTCGTCCGTCATGATCTTGAACGATCCCTTGGCTTGTGTTTGCGCGAACGCCAGTCGGAACTGGTAGAAGCGGCGGTCGGGCAGACTCAGCTTGTCAAACAGCGACTTGCGAAGCCAGCCCCGGCAGTCGTTCGTGCCCAGTTCATGATCGGGCACTACCGTAACGCGGCCATGCGGAATCTGCATTCTCACCTGGCACGGCGAGACGAGAATCCCGAAGTACGTCACGGCAGCTTGTGGCCAGTCGGCGAAGCGTGCGGCCAGTGGGCGCTCGAAACGGGCATCCACGGCGTAATACTTCCCGTTCTTGGCCGACCCGGATGCTCCAATCAGCCGGTAGTCCGTTCCTTCGACGGAGAATCGCGACAGGCTGCTTTCCACCCTGGCGCGTTCCACCTGATCGAGCGGTTCGGGAGTCACAGACACGGACGCCACCTGAATCCCTGGACACAGGGCTTCGAGCAGCGTGTTATTCAACTGCGCCTGCGGACTGAGGTTGGGCATCTTACGTTCGATCTTGCCTTCCTTCGTGACCATCAGGTTGATGACCGTCAGGCCCGAGTTCTTTGTCACGGTTGTAGCGGTTGTCATTGGGTTCTCCTGTGCGAACGGTTGTTGATGGACAACAGACCGTTCGCGAGGATTGCCCTCACGACCTGGTTCCCCAGATGGCCTGTTGCCGAAACACGAGGTATTCCGGCCAGACCTCTTTTGGAGGAACCGACCCTATTCCGTTGTGTTGCCTGCCCAGTCGAGGCCGGACAGGTTGCTTTCAGACTGGTGAGAGCCAGAAAGCCAATTCCCACGTGAGGCGTGGGCGCCTTCTACTCAACTTGCGTTGGTGGTAGAAACCCGCTGCGCGGAGACCGGCTCTTTCTCAAGCCGGACCTTCCCCCGCTCAATCCTTTGCGTGACTCGATATTCGCTGACGAGATACACGCGGCTGTCATTCTTGAAGGCGATCACAAGGCCCTCCGGTTCGCTGGCGACTTCCTGTTCGAGCGTCGGCTTCCCGTCAGCGTCGGCAGTTCGGCCCACAAAGTAGCGCACGCTGCCCGGTGACTGGCCGCGCGCACCTCGACCGCCGCGGCGCTTTGAAGGAGCAACCTTGTTTCCGGCAGGCTTCGTATTCGCGGTGCGCGCTGGGCCTGGCGCTTCAGTCGATGGCATCATCGTTCGGACCTCATCCCGCGCGTCCAGTGACGCGCCGCCACTCTTGTTCAAAGGGCACCTCCCTCAATCGGTTTCCGTTCCACACCAGACACCGGCCAGCCTGATCCAGGCGAAGGTATAGACGCGTCATGATGTGCTTGTAGTGTTCGATTCCAGCGTCGCGGTACATCCACATGAACTCCGCGCAATGCTCTGGCTTCAGCTTTCCCTCAAGCGGTTTCCAATTCGATGTGAGTTCCACTGTCATCGCGATTTCTCACCGATCCAGCAGCGTGCTCCTCTGGTCCAGGTCGATGTTCCTTTCTCCAACCATCTGCTGCTCCCAGAATTCGCCCACCAGGAGACCTGTCGGCTGGAATTGAGTGCGGCCTGTAAAGACCAGTCGCACCTGATAACGGCACACCATCTTTTCGGTCTGTTCGATCCGTTGAGAGGTGATCCGGTGAATCTCCTTCGCCGCGAATACCTGATAGACCCAGGGCTGTCCTGCGACGGGTTCAATGGACCGAATCCGGATACTCGACGTAATCGAGTCGGTTTTGATTCGGCCCAGTGTGTCGTCCTCACGGAGCTTGTTCATCGTGAGCGTTCGGAAGTTCAGCGTCATCATGTTCAACGCGTCTGCGAACTGCCGTTCGACGTTCGCCGGCGTGTAGGTAAGGTAGGTCTGGAGGAATTTTCGGACGACCGCGCGGCCCTCCACATCTGTCGGCGCGGAGGCGGCGGGTTCGCTGGAACCTGCGGAAGCTGTGCCGGCGAGAAGAAGGCCCTTGTTGACTCGGACAGTGTCACCGCCAACGACATTCGCCTCGCCCGCCTGGTCCACCCGAATGACAACAGGTGGCTGGAGCCGGACGTAGGCGAACAATCCCAACGATATCGCTGCGACAGCCCCGGACGCTAATCCGAGTACAGCCATGCGGTTGGCGTAGGCGCGAAGTGCCCCATCCATCTCGTAGTACTTCGCCATCTGCGCCTTTTCGGGAAGATCGCTTCGTTGTTTCCGCTTCAAAAAGAACACGCCTTGGCCTCCCTTCAACTCGCTTCCCGGTCGCTCCGCGTCGCCGTCGCACGGGATAGAATCGCGCGCCCGGCGCTTCCCACACGTTGCGCCCCACGAACGCCGAGCGCCGCAGTCGCACCCCCGAGCCAGCCGACCGCGTGCGGGAGGCTCACCGGGCGCCAGTTCCCCATACCCCGGCCACCGCCCCCGCCTGGACCATTCGGCGCCTGCGACCCGCCAGATACCGCACCGCCCGTTGCTGGAGTTGGTGCGGGACTTCCGGCAGACGGACTCGACGGCGCGGCCGGTGGCACGCTCGATGATCCAGCGGCTGCGGAGCCGCTCCCGCCCCCGCTTGCTCCGGCCCCTGACGACACTCGCCCGAAGCCGTCACCGGAACCCGCACCCATCGCGATCGCTGATTGCGCAACGGCTGCGGCGGCACCGAGTACGGTCAGCATGGTCGTGCCAAGATCACCCTCGACAATTCGCTTCGCCAGGAACGGAATGAGGAGAATGCAGACGGAGAAAAGAATGCTGGCCGCCGCCAGTAGCACTTCCGCTGCTGCGCCCTGCAAGGCCCCTGCGAAACTACCGGCGCCGGTGATCGCGGCCATGCTGTGGATATTCAATGCCATCGTCAGTCGGCAGAGAATGCCGTAGAGCAGTCCCCATGCGGAGAAAATCACGAAGTTTACGGCATACCGGCGCGCGAGAGTCCCCACGCCCATTGACGGCATCAAAGCTAGGACGAGGGGGCCTACGACGTAGAGAATCGTCCCGAATAGAGAGTAGAGGACGGCAAACACCGTGTACGCCACTGGGTACAAGATCATTGCGACAAGTAGAAGCAGGGCACTCAGCAATCCGGAAAACGCGCCGGTAATGACGTTCAAGAACGTGGTCGAGGTAAGTGCGGTGTTTCGGATCTCCGTCAACCACGCGCCGAAGACGTCCGTGGGGCCGACGCCGGCCATTGTGTGCGCCATCTGGTTAAACGAGCCGACAACAGACCGAAACACCGAGTCGTACATCGTTCCTCCGTTGGCGAACAGCAGTCCGAGCGCCAGATACTTCACGGCAGAAACGCCCAGCGCACGTACGTCACCCCCTCTGGTCCACGCCTCGTACGCCGCAAATAGCAGCGACGCGAGGAGGATGCCATACGCTACCGTCAGAACGGTGCTCATCAAGCCCGCGGTGGCGATGCCGTTCAGCGCGTTGTTGAACATCTGCTCGAAAAGGAACATCTTGGGCGCTCTTTCTAGCGATTCATGTCGGTCAGTTTGTTGCGTGTCTCACGGGTGAACCTGGCGGCCTCCTTGACGCGGGCGCTCTCTCCGGCAAGTTCGATCGACCGGACCCGCATGAGTTCCGCCATCGCCTGCTGCGTATACGCGTGCGATCGGACCAGCCACGCTCCCGCCTGTGCACCGATCATTTCGGCTGTACCGGGCGCTGTACTCTGCAGCGCCGACATCATCTGCTCGGCAGCCGCAAGTTCTTGTTCGGCGATCGCGTCAATGGCAATTGACCGTTTCATCGCGGCTTGCGCTACTGCGTCGGCGCTGTCAATGAGATCACGTTGCGAAGGGTGGGCTTCCGTCGCCGCGGGTAGAGGCGTGTACACCGCCTGGAAGTTGGTGCTGACCGCCGCGATCTGTCCTGCGTTTCCCGAAAGGATTACGGCCTCAAGCTGGCGAGGATTGGGCAGCGTTGCGCTTCGTACCACGGTGGTCCAGATGCCTCGAATGCTGTTGTAGATGCCCTGCACTTGTCCGACGAGCGCTCGCGCACTGTTGATGGCCTGCTGCGGATACACGATGTTCCGCTGAAAGTCGAAGATGGCCCCCATCAATTGTTGAGCAGCGGTCATCGCCGTATTGATCCCCTGGAGAATTGGTCCGATCACATTGCGGAGCGTGTTGTTTACGGTCGTCATGACGCTGTTTAGCGTGTTCAAACCACTGCTGACGATGTTGATCAAGCCGAAGATGAATCCGAACTGGCCCTCGGCCGGCTGTGGGGCAAACAGGGACAGAAGCACCAACAGAGCCACAATCCTCGCCTTGTGGAGCATCGAGAGTTTTCTGCATCTGCGAAGTAGTTCCACGGTTCCTCCTACCGATTCAGTTCCGTTACCTTCGTGCGGGATTCGCGGGTGAATACCGCGCCGCGTTTGAGCAGCATCGTGTCATGCGCAAGCCGGGCCGCCTCCTGCCGCATTTGCCCAGCGATCATCTTCTGCATGTGTGCCTGACTCTGGACAGAGGCGATGTAGGCGGCTGCGGCCACCATCGCGGCCGTGCCGGGAGCCAGCCGTGTCCCTTCGTCTTCGATCGCTTCGGCCGCCTGCAGGACCCGGTCGGCAGCGGCGTCTCCCATCTTCAGCGTCATCAATTGATCGATCGCCAGCGCATCGTCAACATCGACCAGGTTCCGTTCCTCCACGTGGACATCGGCTGGCGTGGGAAGCGCTCCGAACGTTTGCTGATAGGCCGTGACCAACTGCGCGTGATCGCCGATCTGCCGATTTCTCATCAGCTCTTCGAGTCGGGACGGATTCGGAAGCTGCGCGCTGTTCACGCCGATCGAGTAGAGGCTGTTCAACAGACCGCGAAATGTCCCGATAAGCTGCTGCGCCAGTGCCCGTGCGCGATTGATCTCCGAGATCGGCCAGACGATTTGCTCCCAAAGGTTGCGCAACTGGTCGAGAAAGCTGCGTAGGGCCTGTGCTGCCGACTGGATTCCCTCCAGTAGAGGCCGCATGGTGTTGTTGATGAAGCCGAGAATGTTGCTCGCGACTTGGTTCACCGTGTTGAATATCGCGGTGATGCCACCAAACGGATTGCCCTGAGCGAGCGCGGGTTGTGGGCCGACCATGGCAAACGCCAATGTCAACACCAGACCGCACACCATTACCTTTGTCGCTCCCGGCTTGCTCGTCACAAACAGCAAGGCTGCGGACATCAACAGCAGCATCTTCATCGCGGCGGCTCCTTTCCTTTTGTCTTTCGAAATGGGCTTGGCTGACGTGAAGTCATAACGTCAGACCTTCAGAGCTGCGTAGTTGATCTCGCGGCGGCGGGAACTGGCCTGCTGAACCGCTCCAGAGGTTTCCTCGGGCAAGGGATCGGCGTCCGCCAGTCCCTGAGGAAACGATTCCGCAAGGTCCTGATAAACCTCCACCAGCGGACGCTGGCGATTCTTGTCCAGTCCCAGGAAGTACGCGCGATAGGCACGCTCCCGCGGATAGGTCGTCGCCACCCAATAGTCCAGAGGGGTGGGAACCAGCCGAACTGTCTGCGTCGTTTCGGACTTCTCGCCCAAGACCAGCAGTACTTCTGCGCTCCGTCCCTTCCGAGGCGCCGAGAAACGCTTGATCTCGTTGAGGGCAACCTCGTTCAGCGCCAGATGTTCAACCAGGGGGCTGACATCGCCCGGCTGCTGTCCGATTACTTTGACCGAAGCGTTCCGTAGGATGCCTGCCCCGTGCTCTTTGGGCTTCTGTTTGGTCCCTACGAAGTCTTCCAGCGTTTGTGAAATGCCCCATACACTCGCACCCCGCTTGCGGGCGGTTCTAAAGAGCTGCACGACGCAATCCGCGAGCACTGGGGACTCGAGAAGAGCCCAGCATTCATCCAGGACAGTAATCGAAGGAGCGCCCGATTTCCCGGACGCGCGTTCGGACATCGCCTGGGCGATCAGCATGCTCATGGCTGTTTCAAGCCTGGGGTCCGAGCTCAAGCCCTCGATGTTGAAGAAGAGCCAGTTGGCGTCTGTACGAATCGTCGTATGGCGGTCGAATAGCTTCGAGTAGACTCCCTTTTCTCCCGTCCATTGCCGCAATGCCACGGCGGCCAGTTGCGCCAGTTGCCGGATATGCTCGATCCGCTCCTCGTCGGTCCACGTGGAGAGTTCGTTCCTGAGATCGATGTACGTGGGCGTCTTGTTATCGGCGCGGACCGACGACCGCTTGTACACTTTCGCGATCGCCTCGGACAGGATGTTGTCGAGCAGCGACGTATCGGACTGACCTAGATCGCCGATCATGTGTCTGGTCAGGTTCTTGAGGAACGCGATTTTGTCCTTCGTTGGCTGTACTTCGCCGCGCGGCAGATCCCAAGGATTTAGTGTTTCCGTGCCTTCGAGATCGACTTCGATCACGCGGCCGCCCATCAGTTCCACTAGCGGCCGGTACGAGTCGCCGCGCTCCACAATCGAGATCAATGGGTTGGCGCGCGCCATCATCAGCAGGAACATCTGGGCCATGAACGTCTTTCCGCCGCCAGACTTTGCCATGAACAGCATGTTTGCGTCGCCCATCGAGGGGTCGTATGGAGAAAAGGGAATCAACTGCCGGTAAGGCGTCTCCAGAAGCATCAATGGGGATTGCCGTGTGCCTTGCCATGGCGTTTCAATCGGCAGCAGATCCGCACCGTGCAACGTGAGGCAACTGAGTTCCCGTTTGCTCTCACGCGCCAGTCCCGGAAGAGAGCCGATGAAAAGCCGCCGCTGGGCGAGCGATTCCGGAATCGCCCGGGCGCCGTTCATCCGCGTGACGGCATGGATGACGCGCTGGCGCCGGTCGCTCAGCGTCCGTCGAGCCTCTTCAAGATCTGTCCGGCTCACGATTGGCTTGGAGGTGCGGATCGCGATCACCATGGAGTAGTCACAGACCTTGAGAGAGGATGAAATCACCGCCTGAAGGACTTCCTGCAACTGGCTCTGCGCGACCTGAGCCTCGACGTTGATCTTGAAGACGCCGTGCGAGTCTCGCTGGGCGGCCTGCATTCTCCGAAGGCGTCCCTTGAAGTGCTCCAGGATCTTCGTCTGGTCTGGAATCGAGATCTCGGCATTCACAACGATGGGGAAGTCGAGTACGAGTAGTTCGCGCAGTATTCCTGGGAACGTGCCATCCGGCAGGTCCTTCATGCTGACGAATGTGTAGAGCAGCCCGCCGGCCTGAAGGTAGTTCTCCTGCTCGTCCTCGATGCTGGTGTTGGTGATCTGGCTCCGGGCACTCTTGTAAGCGAGCGAGTATTCGGTCCGCCGCAGCGGGCTGCGATCATCGAAGACCGGATTCAGGGCACGCTTCGCTTCAAGGAACATCTCGTCATCGCTCATGCGCCGGACATCCATCCCTGTGGCCACCAAAGTTTGTTCCACACCAGCGAGCAGACTCCCGAACTCGGAGAGCAAGTCCTCATGCTCACGGCGAGCGCGCTCAATACACTTGTGAGCGGACAAGCTGAACAGTGGACGCTTCTTTCCCTGAAGCTTCTCGGCGAGCTCGTGATGGATGCGCGGGTTCCAAATGAAGTATGCGTGGAGCAGATGGCGCAGATACTGGCCGTGCGACTCGTTGAGATCCCATCGCCGCATACGCTGCCGATCGATGATTTGAAGCACGTGGTTATCGTTTCGATTCAGTTGCGGATACGCCCGCCGAACGTCGCCGATGCCTTCGGTGATCTCGAATCTCATCTGGAGCCGCATGGAGCGCTCTGGAAGTGACCGGATTAAAGCCTCCAGGGCGTGCTTGGAGCGGTTCCGCATGTCATCGTCGTGATAGTAGCTATTGAGGCCCGCGAGTTCGTACCCGGCGACCAGGCTTCCATCGATCTGCACCATCACTCCATCCAGGTACTCGCGGACCGGAAGTAGTTCGCAAAGCGCGGGCTTGCGCAGAGACTCAAAATGCTTGGCAGTTGTAAGGGGCGTCATCACCTCAGAAACTCCTCTGTCAGTTCGTGGTCTGGTTCCAGCCCGCAATAGATGTGAGGCTTGGCGTGCCACACGATCAGATCGCGGAGATAGCCGCGAGGCTTGCCGTACTTGAAGAGCATCAACACCGGGACGGCAACGACCGGCACGACGTACTGAAGAATGATGTTGAGCGGGATGCCATAAAGCTCCCTTCCCAGAAAGCGGCCGCCGATGTTCATGACGGCGGCGAGGCCAATCACAATGAACAGGTCCTCGAATTCCAGGTAGAAGAACGTCACCCGCTGATGAAGATTGCGATGTACCGGCGTCACTTCGAGTGCCATTGGTCCCCCTAGCTGACTCCCCCACCACCTTGCGCGACGAAGAACTCGGCCAGCCTGAGTGCTCCGGAAAGCCCAAAGCAAACCAGCGCCGAGAGAAGATGCCGCGCCCAGGGAGCACCGGGATAGATACGGAATCCCATGCCGCCGTAGTGCAAGATTCCCATGACGATCTGCAGCACACCGTAGAGCGGAAGAAAAACATTCGCGGACCAGTTCACCAGTCCCAGCAGCGTTACCCACACGGCATCCGGATCGTTCCAGGCTCGTTGTTGCGAAAACGTCTCTATAGCGCGAAGGATTCCCGAAACCATCAATGCCGCGAAGCCGGCATACAACGAGTACTGAAATGGAGCTTGGCGCGAGAAGCGAAGTACGGAAATCACGAAGAAGATCCCCGCCAGCGTCGGCATGATGACGTTGGCGAACCAGTTCGTGAGATTCGTGAGTCCAGTCAGAAAATCCACATGGCCTCCAGTGCGCTACATCATCCGGTTGATCAGTATCCAGAGAGCGCTCACTGTCAGAAATCCCCCGGCGCACATCGCCAGACGGAGGTATCCTGGCCGGTTGAACGCAAACTGCACAATCGCGCCGCAGATCGCCAGGCCCGCAGCGATGGGCATGATTCGGCTGGCGAGATAGGTCCACATCGATTCGAGGCCGAGCGCCACGGAGAATCGGTTTCCGGTTGGCGTCCAGGCGTCGAGGAGCGCGTGTGTGCTGGAGATGGCCAACAGGAATATGGCGCTGAGAATCGAAGGCAACGGGCCGGCGCCGCTCGCCGTATCCAGAACCGCGCGCACCACGAAGTACGCCGCAGCCACAGGTGCAATTCGGGCGACGACGAAGGACATCACGAAGTTGGAAACGTCTTGCTGAAAACCAGCCAACCACGGCGTTCCGATCGCAAACCCGGGAGGAAAGAATACAGGCACGCCGAAGAACTGAAACCACGTGAGCGTCGGCTCCAGCCCGAGAAAGATCACCGCCCAGAGCATCCATTTCGAGAAGCCACCGCCAACCCAGAACACGGTCCCGCCTTCTCTGCGGAGCGCGATGCCGGCATTGAGCAGGCACACGAACGCCGCGGGACCGGTCAGCAGCAGTAGCACGCGCGCAATGTCGTACAGAAGCGGTGGCATAGGGATTCATCCTTGGTCTTGAGGGCGCCGGCGGACGGCACGCCGGCGCTCTCGGAGTCTGATCGTTCCTGGGTTGGTTACGAGACACCGCCGCCGCCCTGGTTGATCCAGAACTCGAGCAGGCGTGTGACGCCAGAGACCGCCAGGCATCCCAAGGCCGTTACGACGTATCGCATGGCCCCGCGTCCGGCGATGTAGGCAACCAATCCGCCAGCGATGGCAAGGGCGGCGCCAACGGGAGCGATGACGTTGCCGATCCAGTTCACCAGATTCAAGAACGCGCCTTCCGGCTGCGCCCCCGTTTGTCCCTGCACCGCTACGTTCGTTTGTGGCGCGGCGCCCAGGTTCTGCGCAACGAGGATCACGTTCGTCGTTGCGATGAAGAAGAGAACTGCGGCGAGCAACAGAGCCGCCCGACGCCTAGTTCCCGATGCGTTTTGCATTGAGATGTACCTCCTGAATCGAGTTGGTGGCCGAGCGCGACGCTCAAGCACAGGAGGAATGTACAGCAGGTTCAGAAAATGCCAAAACGAGTTGTGGGATTCGCAGGGAAGGCGAGCGAATGAAGAGGAACGTTTATTGAGTCGACCAGCGACGGCGGAATTTGAGTACGGCGGGACCGGAGCTATTCCGCGTCATCCGGAACCTTCATCAGCTTCCCTAAATCGCGGCCACCGCGAATGAGCTGAAGGTTAGGTCTGCCGGACGGCTCGATGTTGGCCGTTCGATCAATGTCTTCGCTTGCGTTCCTGAATATATCGGATGGGCGCTCCGTAGTAGCGCTGGCGGTCTGGCCGTTGCTCGCAACTGTCGCGGCTCGCCCTGGATCGCGAAAACTCGCCAATACCCAGATCGATAAAGCGATCCAGATCGCGATGCCACACCATCCAGCGATCCTCCCATACGGGTCCACCACACCCGGATACGTGGCTTTCGCAAGATCGTAGAACGCGGCCAGATTTGTCATCGTGAAAACCATCGCCAGCGCCCTGGCGACCGCCAATGGGATGCGCGGCGTTGGTTTCGGAAGAAGGAAGATCGTTGCCCACGCGGTGATGAGGGTAAGGGGATGGTCGGTCCTGACGCCAGCCAGGGAAAGGACGGCTCCCTGGCCAATAATCAACAGACAGGAAGCGACGCAGCGGTACACCCATGCGGATCGTTCGGCTCGAGACGCCGCCTTCGCCTGGCGCACAAGGTGGTCAGCTTCTCTGCCGATGCCGATGAAACCCGCCCGGATAGACAATCCGATCCACTGGGCGAAACCAGCGTCGAATGGTCCGAAACCGAAGACACGCGGCATTGGCAAAACTCCGGCCGAGCATCTTCAGAGTAGCCGATTCCGCCGCGTATCGAAAGCCCGCGCACCGTTGCCTATGGCCCCTCAAAACCCGGAAGCCCTAATTCTCCGGAACCGTAGGCATCGGATTCTGACTACTCAGCCGCATTAGCCGGCTCATCTCGCGCAGTTCGTTCCGCAGTTGGATCATCTCCCGGAGCTCCTGTTCGGAAAGGCTGGCCCGTGCTGCCGTTTGCGACACGGTTTCGGTGTATGCGGACGGGCCCGCTTGTTGCGATTTGCTTAGTATTGGAGCGGTCGGCCGGCTCACACCTGAGGCATGAAGTACAAGGTAGAACCGCGTGTTGGCTGGAACGGTCACCACGATGTTCTGCTGATAGGCGAGCCGGGCCAGTTCCTGCTCACCGGCGAGCGCCACATTCGAGGACAACCTTTCCCTCAACAGAATGGAGTTGTCGATTCCACCCGTGAGGCCCCTGCCACCTACGGCAAACGCCGCAATGGTTCCGATGCCTGTCATCGTCCGGGTCAGGAACTTCTTGGCGGTGTTCTTCCCGTTCACGTCGCCGCGGAGTGGACCGCGCTCCATGCTCAGCGCGGAAGCGTCGATGTTTTCCCGTTTTCCAGCGGGCATCTCAAGAGTGTTGAACTTGATCTCGACCCAACCCTGCGGTGTCGCTTGCGACAACTCGCCGTATGCCTTGGTACCCGCGGGCACAATTAGCTCGCCGTTTTGCTCATAGTTGTACTCGATGACGGCGACGACCGGCGACTTTGCCGCCGAGTTGACGGTATGCTGAAGCCGCGCAACCAGGGCGGTCCCCTGAGGCAGGAGACCAGTGGTGTTGCTCTGAACGGCGGCCGGAATCGAAGCCGCCTGCCTGACAGGGGCGTCAGAACTGGCCCGCACAAAGACGATTGAGGACTTCCGTAGGGAATCGTCTGCACTGACTGATACAACAGGCTTCGGCGGAGACGGCTGCCTTTGCGTCGCCTGGTACTCGGTGATTGCTGCATTCCAATCGGTTGCTTCAGCCGGTCGAGGCGGCGTCAGACCCTGCCGCCGATATGCCTCGGCCAAAGCCGGATCATCGAAGTTGATCGCACCCAGAGTTGTATTGCGATTTGGGGGCGGAACTTGGATGTTGTCTGGAGGCGCCGCGGTGACACGATTGCGCATTGTCGCGAGAACATCCTGTTCGCTCAATTCACCAGACTCCTCGTTTGGTTGTTGCGTGACCGATATCTGCGGAATGGGCGACCGATTCGCGGCCTCGGGGTCGGTCGCGGCGGACGCCGGCCGGCCGAGATTCGGTTTCGTGCTGCGATCCTTGCGGTTCGAACTGCTGTCGGTCGTAAACAACCCAAAGAAGAGAAATATACAGGCGATCGCAGTTCCGGTGAGGATCACAAGACCGCGAGTGCGTTCGCCGGACTTGGCGTCTCGGCTCTGCTCGGCAGGCCGCTGTAGGCGCGCTGCAAATTGCGATAGCCAGCCTGGCCTCACCTGCTCCTGTTGAGGCACTGCGCTCGACTGCGAGTCGGGGTCCACCGTCGCGCGCTCTGTTCTATTGGCATCCATATCCTCGGGGATCGGCGCCGCCGGGACTTCCTCACGCTTTCCGTTGTCGTTCGTCATCGCTGCCTCCTTTACCTTGCGGCCGACACTCCGAAACCAATTGGCGCCAAGGCCGGTTTGTCTACGGCTCCGCTTTCGGCGACTTGCAGAAAGATGCTCTCGTTCGATTGCTTGAAGTTGGGGCGAGTAAACACGACTACGCCATCGGCTCTCTCGCCAGGTCCTAACCGCCGCCGGCTCAGCCTGCTTTCCGTCACCGGAAGCTGCTCACTCGTACCCCAGCGGCTGCGACGAACGAGGAACCCCGTGCGAATCCTGCCCGCAAGTTGAATCTGAGGCGCCAGAATTTCAATCGCTTGGGATTGCGGATTCACGACGGAGAACAGAACGACGACCGCCGATCCCTCGTCGATAACCTCCGAGATGCCTGCCTGCACGGGATCTCCCTTCGCTTCAGGAGACGGCACCCGCATTCCGTACAGCGCGGGAAGGGAAGCTCGGCGCTGTCTCTCCAGCAGCTCCTGCAGAAGATCGTGCTTGTGCTTGGCGGACTCGGGATCGCCTGGAGAGACACGCCCGCTGGCGTCTGTACTGGCAGTCACCACGGGTAGTGCCGATAGCATTTCGGTCCGTGGCACTTCGACCGTTCCCAGACCACTCTCCTCAACCAAGAACGTCGTCGTGGGCCTGTAGGTCAGAACGAAATCAACATTCTTTGCTCCGGCCCCGAGGCTACGGAGCGCAAAACTCACCTGACGCCCGCGTATGGTGGTGATCAACAGGTTCGACTCCGCAAGATCTTCGACGACCGGCTTCACCAGCACAAGCGTTGGTTCTTTCTCCGAATGCTCTGCGAGAAATTTCGCGGGATCGCCGACGACTACCGAACTCACCGCCTCTGGCATCCGAATCGCCGTTGTGTGGCGTGGTGCTAACCGCACGACACCTACTTTTTCGGTGAAGTCGCGTTGGCTGACAATCGGTCGAACTTGTGGTTGAGCCAGGGCGGCACCCACCACGACAGGCATGAGCAAGCTTCGGATCACGAGGTGCTCCTTTCACGTTGCAGCAGAGTCTCCCAGCGGTTACGTCTATACAAGTGTGCGACTCGCGAGACATAGGCGTGAACCTCAACGGAGGAATAGTCGAGGCGACGCCGCAAGACACGCGTATGTCCGGCGTTATAGCTGGCCACGATCAGTCTCCAGTCGGCCCCACAGCGTTCCTTCAGCCAGGCGAGATAGGCGACCCCTCCGCGCGTGTTCTCCTCTATGTCGAAACGGTTTCGCACGCCGAACATGGCGGCGGTATCGGGCATCAACTGCATCAGACCCGCAGCGCCGGCCTTGGACACGGCAAAGGGATCCCACGCGGATTCGGCCTCGATGACGGCGTAGACGAGTTCCCGCGGTAAGTCGTAGACATCGGCCCAATAGCCGGCCCAGTCGCGTGCCGCAACCTGCGCCCACGATGGAGCGGTAAGTACCATCCAGAGAAATAGCAACCTCATGGCATTCCTTTCATCGCGGCCAACGCCTGATCTCTGTACTCGTGCGCCGTCGCGACCAGACTGCTGAACCCGTCTCTCAGAAGGAGGCGTTTCACATCCTCTTCCGTTTTCGCCAGGAACGGCAGCAGGACGTCGCGATCCCGAGGATCGATCTCGGATCTTCCGAGCAACTGGAGCGCTCTTACGAACTGGACGATCTCGTCGATTGACGGTGGCTTCACCAAGTTGTAACCGCGGAGGGCTTGAGCTAGACCTACCGCCTGGGCCTTCAGCTCCAGCGGCGCGTCCACGGTGCGGATGTCCAGAATCTCCGCTTCCTTCTTTACGTCCGGGTGCTCGATCCTCTGATAGAGGCTCCGGCGCCGCAACGGGTCCCCAAGCCGCCGCTCCTGATTGGACGTCATCACGACGAATGGAATCGTGATCGCCTTGACGGTACCGAGCTTCGGGATCGTGATCTGCCAGTCGGAGAGAATCTCCAACAGCAGGGCTTCGAACTTCTGATCTACCTTGTCCAGTTCGTCGATCAACAGAACGACCGGCTTCGGTTGCAGAACCGCCTGCAACAACGGCCCATGCGAGAAGAAATCCAGAGTGTGAAGCTGGAGACGAAGTTTCTCCCAATGGCGTTCAATCGCCTCTGCCTGCGTTTCGAGGAACAATCGCTGCAGCGCCTCGTCGAACGACCCGATGGCTTGCCGCTCTGTAATTCCCTCGAAGCACTGGAGCCGAATAAGGCCCGTCTGCGCCGCCGCCGCGAACGCCTGGGCCAGATATGTCTTCCCCGTTCCCGGTGGACCTTCGATCAAGATAGGTTTCTGCATCTGGGTCGCCAGCCAGATGATCTGGACGAGAACGGGGTCCGTCGCGTATCCAGCTTCGCGAAGACCGGCGGCCACGTGTTGCGGCGTAGCGAACATCTGCGAGAAGAATACGTCCTGCCCTGCGCATGACAAATCGACATTCATTGCGCCATTGATCTGCGTATACGCCGCCTGGAGCGTCGCTGCTCATCGCGGTACCGCCTTCGATAGCAGTTCGCGCGAAGCATCCCTCAGCCGAGAGACAGCCGTGACATCCCGCAAGTTCTTCAAGTGGACATTCCAAACATCCCTCAGCGCGCGTCACGTGGCAGCATCCCTCACGGCTGCGACACTCCGATCAGGCGCGGGTGCGAGAGACGCCGCAATCATCCCGCGTCACTGATACTCGGTGACATCCCGCAAACAAACTCGGCCTGTACAGTGCGATCAAGCCGCGAGCGTGCGACGACGATGCCATCTCCGCGCCGCTGAGACTCCTGCGAACATCCCGCAAGGAAAGTTGCCGTGTACACTCTGACCATCCCGCGCGGTGGAGACGCGGCGAACATCCCTCAGAATCACGCGTCATATCGGCGGCATTTGAAGCAACTGCCCGTACAATTCTGCTGTGCAGCTTCGCGATGCGATACTCGGCCGGCTCGGTGCGGGCACAACGATTGAGGATGTGGCACTGACCCTCCTGGCGCTGCGGCGCACGGGTCGAAGTCCCGAAGCTCTCATCAACACGCAGCAGTCTTCGGGAGCATGGTCGGCAACCTTCCGCGTTGGCCTTCCGAGCGTCTATCACACAGCGCTCGCAGTCCTGGCGCTCCGTGAGTTCGATACACCGCTGGCGCACGAGGCCGCTGATCGCGCCTTTCGGTGGCTGACGACTATACAAGGGCGTGAAGCCCATTGGCTCTGGCAGTGGAAGTTTCGCTTGTTTGATCGTCAGGTTCGATTCGATCCTTCCAAATACGGATGGCCCTGGATACCGGACACCGTGAGTTGGGTCGCTCCCACCGCTCTCTCGATCCTCGCCTTCCGCTGCTGGAATAGGAGTTCGCCGCGCCTCAAGCCTGCCGCCGACATGCTCATGGATCGCGCGTGTGCGGGAGGTGGATGGAACGCCGGCAATTCGATAGTGTTCGGCGTCAACCTGGATCCACACCCCGACTTCACCGCAATGGCCGTCCTGGCCTTGCATACCTTCCGGCCGCAAGGGCAGAGCCAGGTGGAGGCTTCGCTGGACTATCTCGCTGCTCGCCTCAGCGAGGCGCCATCGCCGTACTCGTTGGCGTGGGGCGTAGTGGCTCTCTCGGCGTACGCTCATGGCGGTGCACATCGGCTTAGGAACCAGCTTGAGGAATGCACACTTGCCAAACTCAACAGACTGCCGGATCGCGTTCTCGCACTTGCCGCACTTTCGCTAGAGGACCCTCCCTACACGTTCGTGAGGACTGCGCGATGAGGCGGCGCTCCCTACTTGGTGGGGTCGCCCTTGCGGCCACGACGGGCCTAGCCGTTCAGCAGGCAAACCGCTACCATATCCCTCGTCGCAGCTCCCAACGGTCGCGCGTCGCTATACTCCGTTGCGATCGCTATGAGAGCGTCCAACTTGTGATCGACGACGGACTTCGCCTCCTCGCGCCCGACATGCGCGGCAAGCGCGTGCTTCTGAAACCCAATCTCGTCGAGTACACACCTGGAGCTGCCATCAACACGCATCCGATGCTCATCGCGGCCGTCATTGAGACGCTACGGCGCCTGGGCGCTGCCTCGGTTGTCGTCGCGGAAGGCCCTGGCCACATTCGCGACACGGAACTTCTCCTCGAGGAGAGTGGTCTGCAATCCCAACTCGACGCGGTGGGGAAGATTGCTTTCGTGGACCTGAACTTTGATCCCGTTGCGCCTCTTCCTCTGACCACAGGGATCACCAATCTGAAGGAACTTTGGCTGCCCAAAACGCTGCTCTCCGCAGACGTCGTGATCTCGATGCCGAAGATCAAGACCCATCACTGGGCGGGCGTGACCCTAAGCCTGAAGAACTTGTTCGGCGTGGTGCCCGGTTCCGTCTACGGCTGGCCCAAAAACATCCTTCACTGGCAAGGTATCGGCAATTCCATAGTCGAGCTCGCCGCGGCGATTCCGATTCACCTTGTGATCGCGGATGGCATTGACGCCATGGAAGGTAACGGCCCATTGCACGGACCGACGCGGCATCTCGGCTGTGTCGTCTTCGCCGACGATCCGGTCGCAGCTGACGCTACGTGCTGTCGGCTCATGGGAATCGACCCACAGCTGGTGCCGCACCTCCGGACCGCTGCTCCACTCGGCAATCTCAATGCTGGGAATATTGAACAGCGCGGAGAGCGCATCGACTCCTTGAGACAGGCGTTTGATCTGATGCCTGCGTTCTTGCACATGCGCGGCTAGATTCATCGTCATTGTGTGAACTGACCTCGTATTGGCTAGCATGGTACAAGATATTGGACACTCCGATATCTGAGATCACTCCTCCCGAATAACAGAGGTTGGATTATGGACTACGTGGCCCGCACCCGACTCGGCCGAGATGTCGATTCCGGGAGGTCGGTGCGTTCGTCGCGGCTCAGCAAGGAGAAATATCTGCCTGAGTGTTGATCAACATTGCCGCCCTTTGCGTGCGAAATACTTTCGTTGATATCTTCAAAGTGCCTGGAGGCGCGGCGACTCACCCCCGGCTGTAATACGAACCGTCGAATGCGCTCAAGGAGGAAATTGTGGGACGCTGCGCGTGCGGTGTTGACCTGGGGTTTTTGAAGAATGGGGAATGCGACCGCTGTCGAGAGGAATTAGCGGAATGTGAGAAAGGGATCGCCCTGCTCCGGCGCCTCAATCCTCCTAAGTGGACTCGCCCGGGACCATATGTGGAAGTGTATGAGGGCTATTACAGCTTCAGTGTCACCACGTCGGACCGGGATCGTGCAGATGGTTTTATCGAGATAACCGACCGCATGTGGCGTCTGACGATTAGTGTGAATGACGTTCTCCTGTTTGAACGGCGGGGCGCAGTGTGGGACCGATTTTATGTAGACCAGCTCCGCCCGTATGTGTTGTCGATTCCGGCCGATCCGGACGAAATCCGCAAAGCGGACGAAGCCCGCAGAGCTTACGAGTTGAAAGTTCAGGCGGAGCTGGAACTCAAGAGGAAGTACGGATTATAGGGGCCTGCGGACCCATGTGCTGGGCTTACTCGAGAAGCCCTCTCACGCTCGGGCGCTTGACCTGGAGCGACGGGTCTTGGTACCCGTTCAACACAAGCCATTCCCGCTGATCGCGCGAGAGGCGGGAGTAGGGAACCGCCTCGGGGTGTTCCTTCAAGAGATCGCTGAATGACGTCTCGGCGATTCCGCCCTTGAATCGACGCAGTGCCCCGCGCTTCAGCAGACGATACACCGAAGCCCGAGACAAGCCGAGATCGGCAGCTACTTGGGTCACTGTCAGCGGAACGTGCTCCGATTCTAGATCTTCGCTCTCAACACGGCGGTGGCGACTGAGGTACTGTCGAACCGCTACACGCGACCTTGTTCTGCAAGGCTCGCCGCCGCGTTCGAGGGCCTGGATTTCCTGGGCGCTCCACCTCGGTTTTTCGTTCCACGGGCGCTGGCCCTGAGGCAGTGTTCGCCGCAGAAACTCCTGGACGGACCGGACGGAGCGGCCAAGGTGTGCCGCAATCTCCTCGATGGGTGTTCGCTCGTCAGCAACTTGACGAGCCCACTCCAGCAGGACCTGTGCTTCCTTGGTGTTCCAATACTTCATTGCCTCCGAGCACCTCCGTATTGCTGGGCGAGCGGAGAATCCTGCGGACACACGACTGCCGACATTGGCCGCTACCGGCTTATGGGAACAATACGTGTGTGCGCGATCAACTTCCCGTTTGTGTGTCACGCGTGCGGCTGCGCGCCGCCGGTGAGACGCAGGAGTGTGCTGCGCCTGCTACACACAGCAACTGTTACGAAGCGCGCCGCTAGAAACTGATCCGGGCGCCAAACTGGAACGAACGCGGTCCACCTGAGCCGAATACCTGCGTCGCCCGACTGCCGGGCTGCGCGAACGCGGCGGGTTCGATCAGGTTCGTGCCGAAGGTCGTCAGATTGGCGACATTGAGCACATTGAAGACTTCGCCGAACACGTTCAACTCGTACCGCTCCCGCACCCTGAATATCTTGCCCAGGCGCACATCGGTCGAGAAGAGCGTGTCCCCAAACCTGAAGTCGTTCGGGAGCGTCACGGCGGGAATGACTTGGCCTGTGGGCGTGCGGCCGCCCGCCGCTGAGCGGTTGTAGCTCGCAACAACATCACGCAATCCGTGTTCGTCCAGGCCGCGGTTCAACTGGTTCCATTTCGTCCCCGGCAGGACGTCGTTGATCGTTCCGTCACCGTTGAAGTCGATCCCGAAAACTTGCGCACGCAACGGCGGTCTGCTGACGAACGACGTCAGTTGTGACAAGCGAAGTCCCAAGGGCAGATCGACAATCCCAGACACTGTGAGCGTATGTCGGCGGTCGCCCGCCGTTGGCCCGTAACTGTCAAACCAATCGCTGTTGTTCCTCACCTCGTCCAATCCCACGCTGCTGGACAGCGCATAGGCCACCCCAAACTGGAAGTTCCGTGACCAGCGCCGGTCGACACGAAGTAGAAGTCCCTTGTATTCGGCACGTCCTGCGCTGAGTTGCACACCGATCGGACCCGTGGAGCATTGTGCCGCCGGAATCAGGGCCTGTTGGCCGACACACGCCGGTATTGCCGGTCCAGAAGCACTGTTCCATCGATTCAGGTCGATACTGCCAGTGTTCAAGCGGATGAACCTCCTCAACACGAAGTCAGCGGTCACGACGAGATCGGGGAGGACTTCCCGTTGCACCCCAGCGCCATAGTGCATGGAGTACGGAGCCGCGAAATCCTGCGCCAACAGGCCGCTTCCTTGCTTGAAGACTTCGATGTTCCTGATGGCGAGGTCGGTGTTAGAGGAATTCCCGAACTGCTGCGCAAGGTTGGCGCGGACGTTCGGAAGAATCGAGAGCAGCATATTGCCTGTGAACTGCGTCGGGCCGTCCTGGAAGTTTAGGGGACGACCGACCGGCACTGTAGGCAACCCTGGAATCGGATTCGGAACAAGAGAGCCGTTCACGACGACGCGGCCCGTTCCGCGCGGACCAATGGTTGATCGCTCCTGGAGGCGATCCATCGCGAGCGGCAGGTCATAGTAGACGCCTGCCCCTGCTCGAATAACCGTCTTGCGATCCCTCGTCGCCGCCCATGCCAGCCCGAGGGAGGGCGCAAAGTTGTTTCTATCGCGCGCAGTTGGTGCGAGGCCGGCAGCTCCAAGTAAGGGGGCAAGGTAGTTCGGTTTGCCAAGATCGTAATTGGCGAAGTTGGTTTCGAGGTGGTACGCAATGCCATAGTTGACCGTTAGCCGTGGATGGACCCGCCACTTGTCCTGCACATGGAAACGGAGAATGTGATCGGTCCTCGCGTCGGCGTACCGGAATGACGGCGGTTGCCTCGGATCTCCAAACCCGATGGACACGCCGCCAAGGGGAAGCTGAAGGATGTCGCTCAAGGTCTGGAAAGAAGTGGGAAGCGGAATCCGCGCTTGCGGAGGGATTCGAGGGTCGGAATTGTACGCCCGCACTATTTGGGGTGAGTACAGAACCATTGATGCCGGCTCAACCAGCGTTAGGAATCCGGCTCCTCGATCAAACTGCCACTCGAATCCAAAGCGGAGTTGGTGGCCGCCCTTCAACAACGTCAGGTTGTCGACCAGATGATAGCGGCGGAAGTCGCCGCCCTGCGGTGCCAGCCTGTTGTTGCCGATCACCGTGTTCGTTCCGAGAATGCTGATCTCCGGCATTCCGAAACCGATGCACTCGCCTGGGCATTCTGATCGCGAAGGAAGCAGGTTCCGCGTATTCCAGTACCAATAGGAGAAGCGGGCATCGTTGACCAGATTCGTTCTCAGCGTCGTCGTCAGAGAGACAAGGCTCTGATCGGCCCAGTTACGATTCCGGCTCCAGTTCGACGGGAGGCTCCCCGGTCCTGCTGGGGGCACGAAGCCGTCGTTTCCATCATGGGAGTAGCGCAGGAACAGGACGTTGTTGTCGTTGAGCCGTGCATCGAATCGCGCCGAAACCTGGTTCCCAGTCAGTGAACTGGGAAAGATGCCGCCCAACCCAGAAAGGTCGGTAGCGGTCGGCTGCACCGTGACAACGCCATCCTGGTTCAGGTGCTCAAAGTTGGTGAAGAAGAATAGGCGGTCCTTCTTGAGCGGACCTCCCAATCGAAAGCCCGCTTGGCGCCGCGCGAAGAAGGGATCAGGGTTCGCCGGTTCCCGGCGCAATGCCGGATAAGCGGCGATGTTGTGATCACGGAAAAAGTAGAAGGCGCTACCGTGGAGGTCGTTGCCTCCGGACTGCGTGACAACATTGACGGCCCCCGATCCCGTCAGGCCCGTGCTCAGATCGAAGTTCGACGAGGATATCTGAAACTCGCGCACCACTTCCTGAGAGAAGTTCTGCGGCGTGCCACCGGCTACAGGACCGTATATGGGCCCCGCATCCATCGTGACCCGCGTCTGATCCGACGGCGCACTCATCACGGAAACGTTTACCTGTCGGGTGAAGAACCCCGCTGTTGGGGCCGACGTCACTCCCGGCTCCAGCATCGCCAGTTGCAGAAACTCACGGCCGTTGAGTGGCAAGTTCTCGATTTGGAACCGTGAAATCACACTCCCCGTTCCATGATTGTCGAAGTCGAGCGCTGGCGTTCGATCTGTTGCTTCGATAATCTGATCGACGACGCCCAGCGATAGATGCAGATCCGCCCGCGTGGTACCCCCAGTCCTGACAGTCGCGGCTTGAGCGAGAGTCTGGAAGCCCGGCGACGTGACCTTGAGTTGATACATCCCCGGTAGCAGGTCTGGGATCGCGTACAGCCCCTTCCCATCCGAGCGTACTGAACGCTGGGCACCTGTGTCTTGGTTTATCGCGACAATCTGAGCACCTTGTATTACGGCATCGGACGGATCGTAGACGATGCCGCCGATCGCACCGGCGGGAACCTGGGGAAGCGCAACAGTCGCGCACCACGCGAACTGAAGAATCACACGCAGAAGGAAATATTGCCGGCGGCTTCTCATGACAGAACGCCCTCCTATAAAAAGAGAGGCTTTCCCGCGGGGAAAACTCAATGCGCGAGCGTACGTTCCGCGAAATGAATAACTTAGAGCACCAATCCCCGACAGAACGCTTAACCCGGCCTAAGGCGAATTGAGTTTTGTCGTTCCCAAAGACTCTCATATATAGTGGGCAGTGAAAGCACTACTTCCACGGAAGGGCAGTGGAGGGAAACCGGTAGTCCCATGCAGGATCGGAGGATAGCCCCGCCGCCGCTGTGGATCAGCGAGACGGACGAACACGGGAATCGCGTAAGCCCGGAAGTGCTCGGATCCGCCCAGCGGATATGGTCCCGCGTTCTTCGACACCTGCACTACTTGCAACAGGACACTGCTCCAGCGGCGGAGATCTTGGAGGCAGCCTGCCATTCGGTCTCACGAAGCCTTCGCCGCAAGAGGGAACAGCACGTGATTCGCGACCTGGACTCCTATTTGTTCTGGGCTTTCGTCCGGAAGCACAACCGCGGGATGGTCCGAGAAGGTCGAATTCAGTATGTAGAATCGTTGGAATCCATCACCGACGTCAAGACAGATTCCCAGGGCGAGTGGGTTGCCGCCTTGGAGCAGGAGATCCATCTGAAGCAACTGGTCTGCTACCTGGACGAAAGAACTCGGAACATGCTGATGTATCGGATCTGGGGCGATTCCTGGGCCGACATTGGCAAGCGTTTCGGAATTAGCGCACACAATGCCGAAGTGCAATTTGCGAACGGCATCAGGCGAAGCCGGAGCCGATTGGGCAACGGACTTGGCAGGACTGGACAGGAACAACCGTGAAGCAAAGAGTCCCATTCTCAGCGGGCACAGCGTCTGAGAAACTTCCGCCGGCGACTGAGGAAGCGCTCATCGCAGCCGCGGGGCGCCTCTTTCGCGGCGCGTTTCCCAACACCGAGCGATCCGGTTGCCCATCGCGGGATCTCCTGGTATCTGTGTCTCGACATTCCGCGACCGAATCGGACTCGCGCCGCGTGCTCGACCATCTGAGTTGTTGCTCGCCCTGTTTTGGCGACTACGAGAAGCTCGCGCGACAGAACCGCCTCGCGAGAAATTTGAAGCTTCTGGCGCTCTGCGCTTCGCTGTTGCTTTGCATCGGCGTCACCGCCTGGTACTACTCCAGAACGCCCGAGCAGCAGCCGCAGACCGGTCCGTCGATCGCCAAGGAGGAGGTGCCGCCAGTTCAACCCCAACCACTCCAGCTCGCCACGCTTGATCTCCGAGGACAGACGACGGTACGCGGCGAGCAGGGACCGGCTGCCGGCACGGACCTCCTTACAGTTCCCGCCCGCAACTTGGAGCTGTCGGTGTACCTGCCGCTGGGCAGCGAAGAAGGAGCCTACGAAATGCAGCTTCTCAGCGAACGTGAGCTCCGGCTGTTGTCCCGGACGGGTGCGGCTGCGCTTGTGGGCAACGATGTCGTCTTTCGAGTGCAGGTCGATCTGTCTTCTATCCAACCAGGGACCTATACTCTGCGCCTTCGTAGGCCCGGCTTTAGCTGGCGAAACTACATGATTGGCTTACAGTGAAAACCGAAGCGTACGGCGCGACTCAAGAGCTGCCCTTGTACCCGATGCGACGGACGTGCCACACTCCAGGTGTGTTCGTATTTTGTTCGCCTAGCACTTGTGTTTTGCACCGTCGCGGTGTATCGTGGTGCGTGCGCGAGGTGATTGAAATGGCAGCATTGAAAGCTCAACGTCCGGGCAAAGGCAAGGGTGACGCGATGCCGCGCACCTCAGTCAGTTTTCCCCCGGAAGTGTATCAGGTGCTCGGCGACCTGGCGGCGCAGAAAAAAGTCTCTATTGGCTGGGTCGTGCGGGAAGCGGTCGAAAAGTATCTGGGAGATCAATTCCCGTTATTTGGAACCGGCTTGCTAAAGGGACGGCAGTAGATGTTGTGGCAGAAAGCAATCTCCCGTCGATGGTTTCGGGGATCCGTCGCGACGGCACGACGAATGTGCCGTTGCCAAGAACTGGCCATCCGTTAGCCATAACGGTCGAGAGGAATACACCTATGCCGAGCCTGGTACACAGCCCAAAACGATCCGTTGCAAAACAGCAGGAGGCGTTGCTCGCTCTCCAGAAATTCGTGGAGCACGATCCCAAACCTACCAGCGTCACGAAGTTTAAAAGCCCGAACACTACAGACGACGCCCACCAGCGCACGCTCGCCGCGCTGTTACGAAAGATCAACAACACGGTGCCCCCGCAGTACCGTTCGGACCTGTCCTCCTTCGTCAACTGGAAGGGCAACGCCGAATCGCCCATACACCGCTGGCTTCGCTACCGTGAGGCATATTCCCCGAACCTAATCACCAAACTCGGCCTAGGCGACAATATTCTGGACCCGTTCTGCGGTTGCGGCTCCATCCTTATCGGAGCGGCGGAGAACGGTAACACGTCCGCGGGTATCGACATCAACCCACTGGCGATTTTTGCCGCCACAGTCAAGCTGACGCCGCTGTCGCGCACACAGCTTCAGGCAGTCCAGAAATACGTCAACGGCCTGGAGTCTGCGCTGAGTTCGGCGAAACCGTGGCCGATGCCCGAACTCTCGATCGCGTCCAAAGTTTTCGAGCCCGTCATCCTCGAGACGCTGCTCAGAATCAGGGCTCTGACCGAAGAGACCTTTTCCGGCGACAAGGAAAGCAGGAATTTCCTGCATCTCGCATGGGTTGCCATCCTGGAACGAGTGGGGAGCTATTTCAAAGAAGGCAACGGCATTAAGTACAGGAACAAGAAGCGTCTGAAGACCGGCTACACACGCCGGCCCGAAGGGCAGTGGCAGCTTGAGCGCTTCGGCCGCGACCAGAAGAAGTTCGTGCTCAATGCCTTCTGCTCACATGTGCGGATGATGCTGCAGGACGCAAGATTCTGGCGAAGGGGGGCTTGGCGGGATCAGACGGCCATTGAGGGCAACGTGCTCGAGATGGACAAGCTGCTTGCCCGCAGGAAATTCGATTCCATCGTGTTCAGTCCCCCGTATGCCAATCGGTTCGACTACTTCGAATCCATGAAGGTCGAGTTGTGGTTCGGGGGCTTCGTCGACTCCTACGAGTCCATCAATCGCTTCCGCAAGGCGTCACTGCGCTCGCATCTCGGGGCGGATCTCAACCGCTCGTATCAATCGGTGGACGACTTGGAGCAGCTTATCGCGCTCATGGATCAGGATGCCAGCAGTTGGCGGATGGGCGTGCCAGACCTGCTGCGTGGCTACTTCGACGACATGCGGGTTACACTCAAGCATTGCAGGAAACTGCTGGCGAACGGCAAGTGTTACGTCGTCGTAGGGAATTCCGCCTTTGCGGGCGTCATCATTCCGACGGACGTCATGCTGGCCAACCTCGGACTGGAGTGCGGATTCAAGAAGGCTGAAATCCTGGTCACGCGCCATCTGACGGTCGCTCCGCAGCAACGCAGCAAGCTTTCTAATCTGGAAGACAATATGCGCGAGAGTGTGGTGGTCCTCTCATGAGGAGCTTTACTGAGGTTTAGGTGGCACTGACTCAACCGGATCTGTTCAGTACATTGGACAACGCTGATTGCAGCAGCGACGGAGCAGCCGCGGCGCTGTTCCGCGAGGTGCCGTCGTTTCCGCCTCTTGGCGATATTGCCAATGGTGAGTTGTTCTCACTGAGCCTCAGCAACAGGGCACCCGGCCTTACACACGGCCTGCATCGCTTTCCGGCGAAGTATATCCCACGGATACCCGCCTGGGTCATCGACGAGTTTGCGGGAGAGGACGATGTCGTGCTTGATCCCTTCTGCGGCTCGGGAACGACGCTTGTTGAAGCACTGCTGCGCTCCAGGCAGGCGATAGGGATCGATTGCGACCCGCTGGCCTGCCTGATCTCGCGCGCCAAGACATACGCCGTCAGCCCGGCGCGCATCCAGCAGCTCGTAATCGAGCTGCATCGGATCTGGCGCGGCCCGGCGGTGCCGCTGGTCGCACCCATGCCCGATCTGGCGAACTTCGGCCACTGGTTTTCCGAGCGGGCATGGGGCGATCTTCAAGCGCTGCTGACGGCGATCCTCACCCTAGACGCGTCGCCGGAGGAACGGGATTTTCTTCTTTGCGTCTTCAGCTCGATTCTAAGGTGGGTATCCAACGCCGACGACCAAACGCAGAAGACTTATGTCTCCGGAACACTCAAGAAGAATCCGCCGGAGGTCGAACCTCTCTTTTGCCGAGCGTTGGAAAAAGCCCTCGCCGGACTGGAGGAACTGACGTTTCTACGGCGTTCCTCGGCCGCAGCGACCGTCATCCAGGGTGACGCGTCCGACATCCGCCTTCCGACGCATCCCGTTGACCTGATCGTCACGAGCCCGCCCTATCTTGACTCAGTGGACTATATGTACAACTTCATGCTGGAGTATTTCTGGCTTGGTCCATTGTTGGGCGTCAATGACAGGCGGACGTTTAACCGGATGCGTCGCGGCGTCACCGGCGCTAAGAATCCCGCCGCCGATGCGCGTCCTCCGGCACTGCCGCGGTGTCTCGACGATTTGATCGATGAGCGGGACATTATTCACCACCGGGTCGCAGCCACGCGCGCCTATTGCGACAGCATGCGGCGCCATTTTCATTCTGCCGCGAAAGCGCTCAAGCGCGACGGCTATTATTTCCTGATCATCGGGAACAGCCAGACGCGCAAAGGCGTGCTTCCCATCCACGACTCTCTTATTCGCCTCGCGGTCGATGCCGGATTCGCCTTCGAGAAGGCGTTCGCCTACCGCATCCGGCGGCACTATATGAAATTCCCGCGTGCTGGGAGGGGAGGCATCATCACCATGGACTGGGTCATTGCGCTCAGGAACGCCCAGAAACGCACTTCCTATCCGGATCGGCTGCCACTGCCTGATTTCACTCTCCGTCACGACGAGGTTGCGAATTGATATGGCGCCGCTGCCCCTGCAAACTCACGACTTCTGGAGAGTAAACAGCTACGGCTACCCGAATCCGTTCAATCCCGATACGAAGTCCCAGGAAGCTTGGGGGACGTTCTGTTCGTTCTACGAGAATGACAAGGGATCGTATAGCTCCCTGAAAGCCTACTGGGAATCGCACAAAGCTCCGCGCAAACTCGACAGCCACGCCGTGGAAAGCTGGAAGGCGACGTTCGAGGAATTCGGGCTGCTGTACGTCATCAGCCGCTCTAACACTATTACCGTCACTCCGGCCGGCAAGCAGTTTCATGCCGCCGCGCAACAGCACAACGAACAGGATTTCGTCTGGATCGGCCTGAATCAGCTGTTTCGCTATCCTGTGTCGGGTCCGCCGCGCGGGCGCAGCAAGAGCGCCGCTCACGGCGAAGCGGACATTCTTCCGTACCGTTTCCTTCACTCGGCGATGCGCGATCTCGGAGACTATTTCTGGTGGACCGAGCTAGAGCGCATCTTCTGCCGGGTATTTTCGACGTCAGAGGCGCGGCCCGCAATCGAAGCCATCCGGCACCTGCGCGCGAATCCCTCGGACCTTGAGAAATTCCCGCTGCCGGTGGATAAGCGCAAGGGCGCGTTCTATAACTCACTGAACCAGGTCGCCAACCATGCGGGCATGAACCATCTTGTCCTCTCGCAGGATGACGAGAGCGAGCACTACGGGCCCAACGAGAGCAGGCGACGCCACTTCATCAACCGCGACTACCTATCCCTTGTCTCGGTTGCCCTGGGGGATTCCACGACTCCCACGGACTGCGGAGGCAGCGCGATGTATGTGGATCGCCTGCCGACTGCACCGGGATTTGACGATGAACAGGCATACTTCGACTATCTCGGAGCGGCGGTTCCCAGCCTGACGGCCGCCGGAGGCACCAGCGCGCCGCAGGCAATCACCCTCTCGGGCGATACGGTCTTCATCCTGAAGTCGGGAGAGCATTTCGAATCCGTTTCGGTGGCCGAACGGGAACGAACCGTGCAGGGCAAAACGCTCACACTCTGCCGCATCGCCCGCAACCACCGGGTCATTCTGTCCACGGACCTGAACTGGACCTACCTCGTCACCGGCAAGGACCTCACGGGACCCAACACCGTGAAGCTGTCCCTTCGCCGCGCCCGGCCGATTACCAATATGGAACCTATTCAGACGCTGTTTGGAGGTGGCGATGCCTGACGTCAACGAAGGAACGCTGGTGGAGCAGGGGGCGATACCGCCGACTGAGTTTCACGACAAGATCGAACGGATCAGGGAAATCGCCGAGTACGACATCGACTCGCCCCCGGACCTCGCCGCACGGCTGGAAAAAGCGACGGAGGGCCTGCTGATCGCGCCTGAAACATTGAGAGCGGCGGCCGCGGCCCTGCGCGTGGGCCATGTCGTCCTGCAGGGGCCGCCCGGCACAGGAAAATCCAGTCTTGCACGGGCCCTCTGCGATGCCTTTCAGGTGTCCACGTTCCCGGTGACAGCGCATGAGGACTGGACGGTATTCGATGTCATCGGCAGGCTTGAGCTTCGGCTTCACGCGGATCGCAAAGAAGAGATCGTTCCCGTCAACGGCTATGTCACTGAATCCGTCGTGCGCTGCGCGAACGCCATAGTGCGACATTTTGACGATCCGGCGGAACCGCAGGCGGAATGGCTTCTCATCGACGAACTGAACCGCGCGCACATGGATCGCGCCTTCGGCGAGTTGTTCACGGTGCTGGGCACGGATGCCGCCCTGCCCATCACATTGCCGCACCAGCGCGAAGGCAATCGGAACCTCGTCATCCCCCGCCGCTTCCGCATTATCGCAACGCTCAATTCTTTCGACCGTCAGTTCGTGAACAATCTCAGCCAGGCCATCCGCCGCCGCTTCACGTTCATCACGGTCAACATACCGGGCAAGCGGCCGGAAGGCGCTGCCTGGTCGAGCGACGCGAACCCGGCACCGCTTGCCGTGCAGGAATCCCGGATCGTCGTCCAGAGAGCAGCCGCGAGAGTTGCCAAGCGGCTGACGTCGCTGAACGTTTCAAAGACCCAGCAGATGACTTCGGACATCCTGGGCAGGTTGAACGGGCCGCTTGCGCCTTTGGTTGTGCACCTGTTCGATCTCATCGAGCGGGTGCGATATGCCGGGCCGGAGCAGCGCATTCCCCACCTGCCCATAGGCACCGCCCAGATCATTGATACCGTCGAACTGTTTCTCCTCCGGCTCATGCAGGACGGCGTCCAGACGGAAGGGGCCGGCGAGGTTCTGGATTGGGCCGCTTCCGTGAAGATCGTTCCGCTCTTCGATACCGACGTGGTAGCTCCCGAGGCGCTGAAGGAGTTTGCCGGTACGCTTACCGAGCCTTTTGACAAGGCCACACGTCGGGAGCTGCTCGGGATAGTGGCGGCGGGGATGCACTTCGTTGAATGAGGCCGACTCCATTCGCCGGTTTGTCCGGGAGGCGCTGCCTCTCCTGTCCTCGTATTTCTATTCGGAGCAGGTGTCGCTGGAGCCGACCGACATCCAGGTAGGCGGTGAAAACGGCGACGAATACCAGGCCTTCGCGAACCTTATCCGGATGCGTCACGCCCTTGGCTGCGGCCTCAAATTTAAGCCGATTCTCGAAGCCATCAAACGCGGATACTCGCAGTCCTCGGAAATCGTCCGATCCGAGTCGAAGGGTGCCATCTTCGGACGACTGGACATTCCGCTGTACCTCAACCGCCGCGGCACGAACCTCTCCTGGCCGCGCACCTTTCCCGTGCTTATTGCCCAAGCGACTGCGAGCACGCCGGAAAATCAGCTTGTCGTCGGTACGCTCCGCCAAATGGTGCGACATCTCAACGCGGCAGGCAACTTCGAAGCCAGCGCCGAGCGCACGTACTGCCTTAATCTGTTGCGCTGGGGACGAGAACAGCTTCACTCCGAACCCTGGGACAGCGTGGTTCCCGCTCGCACCGCCGCACGGCTCCGGCGTGAGGCAGAGCATCGCCTGCGCAAGCGGCAGACAGGGAACGAACCTGCCTATGGACAGTTTCTTGAATGGTACAGGCAGTGGTCCTTCGACGCGGCCCTGAGCAGTCCCGACGAGTCCGAGCAGCTCGTGGATTTACTTCTGGCTTTCCCCCCCGGGGACTTCTTTGGGGATCGGGTCTTCGAGATCTGGTGCCTCCACCAGGTCATAGAGTCCTTCCGCCGTTGCGGAGCGCTGATCGCGGACGGCCCGCGGCCGCTGTCGGAACGTGCCGATCACTCGATATGCACTCTGACCTATGAAGGCTATCAATTTGAGATTTGGTTCCAAAAGGCGCTCTCTCCGGCGGCCGCGAGATGGAAGTACATCGACTCGCAGCGATCGCTGGGCGGAATTCCCGACATCACCGTACTCGGCAATGACGGCCGGCGTTTGCTTATCGATGCCAAGCGGCGGGAAGTCCGGACGCAGACGCGATCCGAGGAGACCTACAAGATGCTGGGCTATTTGGAGAACTTCCGCAGTCTCTTTGAGACCACGCCATTCTGGGGAGCCTTGTGTTTCCTGTCTAATTCGGAACTCTTCAGGGAAGTCTCGGCCGAAGGCAGCCATCGGATCGTGCTGGTGGGTGCGCACACCGACGACCCGAGAATCTGCGCGTTCGGTGGCAGGATGGATACACTCGTGTCGGAATGGCTTTCCCAACGCCCGTTTCATGACGCGTTGGAGGGTTTCGCCGTGCCGGACCAGTTGATGTGACCCCCTGGACGATTGATGTGACGCCCTGGACGAATTGACTCATCCGAAGAACCCTCTTCGGGTTCCGATGCGCGCGAATGGTTCGGTCCAGTCGCACGCCGAGATCGCCCTTGGATCGAACCCGCTCTCTTCGAGTATGGTCATAAAACCTCGATGTCGGCGCATCAGGAGCCGCCAAGTTGATTCATACTTCTTCCGGACGCGCGCTGGGAGAGCGGCATCGTTCTTGTGTCTGTGAATGGCCTCCAGATAGCGGATGTCATAAGCGAGCAGCCAGATCGCGTCGGTCTCCATGAGATTGTGCGGGTCGAGTGGGTAATCCTGCTTTCGGGCGCTGTGCCGCTCGAGAGTTCGCATGATATACACGAACCTGCAATTCCGATTGAATCGCGCCGTCTTGAAAATGTCGCTATAGGGTGCAACGAGGTTGCTCATGAACAGTCCCATCGCCTGGATCGACTTTTCTGCCCGGTACGCCTCAATCAGAGCTTCGCCATAGAACACATCCTTGATGTTCTCCATCGGGTAATGGGCGAAATCGGCGCACGTGATGTACGCCCGAAAGTGAACGTCCTTGCCGATAAGCCGATAAAACAGATCCTGAGCGAACTCGCACAGAAACATGACCATGTACCGCACATCCTCAAGTGCACGAGCGTTTGACTTGTTGTAGACCAGAATCGTGTCCGAGAAGATTATCGTCGTGAATACGTCGTGACGATGGACGTTGAGGCGGTTGATGATCTCATAAACCTCTTCGACCTTGCCTTCCCGTGCGACGAGGTTGCTGAAGTTTAGGATGTCAATGTAGAGAAGAAATCTCTCTTCGGTTCGGCGCTCTACCATCTGGGGTTCCATACCTTGGCCGAAAAGCGTTCAGTGCAGGTCGCCCCCGGTAGGAGTGCATGAGCAGGTGATGGTATCGACAATGCCCGTCCGCAAAAAACGTACGGCAACAAACTCACAGAGATGCTGCGGTTTCGAGCGCTGCCATCATCTGCGGGTCCTTTCCTTCGGAAAGTGCCACGATATCATTTTCCACCATAGTGTCGGGCTCGACACCGGCCCCCTCGATACAGGACTCCATCCATGTGTACCAGCCCGCAATCGGCATCCTGAGATAGTATCCGTTACCTACGCGAAAGTTGGCGCCGCCCAGAACCTCACCAGCCGTTCGATTGCCCACCAGTACGGCAAGGTGATTTTCTTTCGCGAATGCTGCGACCATCTCTGCCGCGCTGTGGCTGAACTCATCAACGAGGAGCACTATGCGACCGTGAAACGGCTGCTCCCCCAGCCCTTCCGTCTGAAGAACCATAGAGCGGTCTCGATGGAGGACCTTGAACTTCAACGCCATGCCGAGCAGCCCGAGCTTGCCCGAAGGAATGCTGCCAATTCTCGGCAGCCGCTCCTTGCTCCAACCTTTCCTAATCCCCTCCCGGCTCATGCTATAGCCAATCGGTAGCCTACCGGGGCATAGATAGCTCATCAGGCGAAGCGATCCTAGCCCACCTCCGATGTTGCCTCGCAGATCGACAATCAGCCGCGAGCAACCCTTCTGTTTCAAGGTGGAAACCGCGGCGTCCAGCGATCTAGCGAAATCGAGTCCTACAGCACCGGGGAAGCTCGCCACTCTGATGATGCCAATTCCCGGGCCTGCTGTCCTGTAGCTGACGCTCTTCGGTTCGATCATCGGAGGCCGGTCCTTTGCGGCGCGATTAGGAATCTCAACCGTCACGCAACGGGTCTCGCCGTTTGCGATCCCGCGGATCTGCAATTCGTGCTTCCCGCCCAATTGAAAACGCGGCGATGCTGGCGGTTCCAAGGGCTTGCCGTCGAACACATGTAGCACTTCACCGTTCTTGATACCGGAGCGATAGGCTGGTCCATCCTCGACGATGTTCAGAAAGACCCATGAGCGGCTTCCATTGACCGCCACTGACCGCAGCGATGCGTTGAGCGCGTGTTGAACCGGAACGCGGTCGCCGACTTTGTGATAGAAGGCCGTGTGGCTGCTTCCGAGAGCCTGAAGAATCGATCCCATCCTAGTCTCGAAGTCTTCGCGGAAAGGAGCGTCCACGATTTCGTGGACCTGTTTGTCGAACTCCCGCACCCATGGATCGTAGTCTTGTCGAGGGTTGGCAACATTCACATGTTTGGAGAGAATCAACGACTTGACTTTGGCCGCGATGGCGGCTCGTTCATCTGTGGTGAGGCTGGTTTCGGCTTCGTTCATCGTGTCCATCCTTAGATCGGTTTGGCGGCGCCTTCCAGCACGAATCCGCCCCAATGATAAGGCAGCGCCTTGGCTCCGAAAGTTCGGATAACGTCTCGCTTGGCCTGCGTCAGTGCGATTGCTGCGTCTTTGCCAGCAACAACGCCCTGGTAGAACCTCTTCATCAGGAACGCCGAGACTGTATCGTCCACTGCCCACAGAGTTGAGACGACACTCCTAGCCCCGGCCAATAGAAATGCTCTCGAGAGCGTCGCGGCTCCGTCCTGGCCCTGCAACCGGCCAACGGCGGTATCGCACGCGGAGAGAACGACGAGTCTTGCGGTGAGCCGCAGTTGCAGCACTTCGGAGAACTGAAGGAGGCCGTCTTCCCTGGCGGCTGCATCGCTGAGCAGGATCAGCGCGGCCGAGTCCGGCCGTTCGGTGTTGGCTACTCCGTGAACAGCCAAATGGATCACACTCCTGCGCGCGAGGTCGGCTCCCTTGAAGGCGCCTTCTGTTGCTTTTGTCCCGACCAGAAGTGTAGTTGATCCCTTTGTCTTGGCCAATCCTGCAGCAGTGATTACTTCGTCTTCAGAACCGGGCAAGTTGCCCAAACTACCGGCCTCATAGCCGCGGGTCAATGCGACTCTCAATGCGTCCTGATTGTAGGGAACACCTCCGATACCGAGAAAGCTCTGTGCGGCAACCTTGGGTCGCGATTCTGCCTCCAAGGCAAAGAGTGCCGATGCCGACGGCACTACATACGTTGTGTGCGTCGCGACTAGATACTGCCCTCGTGGATCCGTCAGAGTATCGAATGGCAGCAAATGAAGCTGACCGTCTGCGACAATCGTCAGGCGCCGCGCCGACTGAAGGTTCGGAACCTTGCTGAGCAACTCCGCAAAAAGACGTTTGCTCAGCGCCGTCCCGACTTGCTGCTTCTTGAGGCCCTCTACATACTGGAACGCTAGATCGTTGATGGTCTCGCCGTCTGTCAATTCGAAGAAGCTGACGCCGTCCTTCGTCAGAACGAGGCAATAGGAGTGCGGTTTGCCGAGAACATATTCCAGGACCACGTGATCCCGCGCCAGCAAGCCCTGAAGGCGTTCCAACGGAACTGGGCCGCCGGACTCCGAGGCATTCGCGAGCGGCGGCGTTGAATCCAACCATCGGCCAAGTTCGCGGATGAATAGATCGTTCCGGACTTGTCGTATCTGCGCCGGCGAGCGAGCGGACGCGATCTTTAGGCGCAAGGCAGTGAATTCCTTCTCGAGGGAAGGATTACCGGTTGCCGAAGAACTCGACCTGAGCTGGTCGGTCAGTGTCCGCCCCCGCGCTCGCTCGATCACGTCGTAGGCTTTCGCGGGGTCTTTGAAATGTCTCAGCAGAAGGCCGGCGTGGTCAGAATAAATCGTGCTCATGGCAATCACGAGGCCTGCTTTCGCCCGCGGGTTTGGCGAGTTGGCCAGCATCGCGTCCACGTAGTCGGTGGCTTCAGCAAGAAGCTGATTCGCTTCCTCGTATTCCCCGAGGTCCATCTTCAAGAGCGCCAGCGTCCGCAAACGGTCAGGGATCAGGTAGAGATCGCCGCTATTTCGAGTAGCGTTCGCCACGTTCGCGACCATTTCGCCGGCCTTATTGAGATCGCCCGTTGTCCGATACGTCTCGATCATTAGGAACTGGGCGCTCGCGAGAAGGCGCGGGAAGTCGCCCTTCTCGGCGAGTAGGATTGCCTCGGACAGTAGATCCATTGCGCGCTGGTCGTCTTTCTGTTCGCGTGCCAAGCGAGCGAGCCTGATCAGCGACTGACAGAGCTTTACGTTCTTGCCGTCGGCTCGTGCACGCGCGGCCAACTCTTCGGCGAGTTTCAGCGCTTCCGCGGTTCTTCCGAGTCCTTTGAGTGCGCTGACCTTTCCGTCGAGCACGACGAACTGGTATCCCATCTCGGGGTCGGCGGCAGCGATAGCCAATGCTCGGTCGAGATAGCTCAGGGCTTCGCTATAGATGCCGGTAAAGGAGAGTCCAGTCCCGATCGCGCCCATGAAGCGGGCCTGCGCTGGCCGGTCGCCACTAGCCACGGCACCAAGCAAGGCCCCTGCGACGAGTTGGCGGGCACCAGTTACGTCGCCTTCCAAAAACGCCTGGAAGCCAAGTTCGCCGTTGGCGCGATTCTTCCAGCGAGCGTTGGCCGTTCGGTCTGCTAGATCTCGAACGGCAAGCCAATCCCGCTTGGCGCTATCTGTGTCCAATTCCCCATCGACGTCGCCCTTCACGATCAAAGCAAATAGGCGCAACTGCGCGTCTGCAAGAATGATTGGATCTGCTAGCAACTCCTCCAACTCGGCGGAAAGAGCCGGAAGCGAGCGTTCCTCCATCGTGCTGCGCAATCGGCCGAGTCGAGCGTAGAAGGCTTTCCGCGCGTCACCGCTGATCCGAAACCCCTCCTCCGCTCTGGTGAACAAATCCCGTGTGTCCACCCAGTTGTACTTGTCGGCAAGGCGGAGGGCCTGGTCGAGGAGAGATTGCGGCGAATCTTGCGCACGTGCGAAGAACGCACTACCCAGGAAGGCGAGTACTGCAAGCTTTCTCATTAGGGACCTCCGAGAAAGATTGCAAGTATTATACCGCCCAGTACCGGAACTCGCCAGGCGGCCGAAGTTGACCGTATGGAAAAGCCTAAGAGCCTCGAAACCGCCCTGGTTTCGGTCGGGGGACAATTCGTAATCCCACGTGAGTGCGTTCAGGTGAGGCGGCTCCCCAAAGGGAGCGCCTGGTCAGGGGCGGACTTCATCGCACGAGACGCAAAGCGAGCCACGTGGCATCTGCGCTAAGTCGCTGAAGTCGTTGATGAACCGATTGGGAGACAGATCGTCCCGAGGTCTGGGACGTGCCCACCTCTGCAAGGTCGCTTGGAGCTTTTGCCGATTGGCTATATAAGACTTTACAGGAGGTTGGACAGTCGAACGGTTTGAGCCTTTCGTTTCCGAGCCGCCTGACCTGATGTGAAAGAGCGAGATGGATGCAAATGAAGAACAGAAACAGCATGAGCCCGGCTCCTCAACACAGAACGCAGTGGCGGCCGACAGACTGTCGATCGGAGCGGCGAGGGGTGGCGGTTCGGGAGCGATGCATGCCTTCAAGGATCAGCGATCCTTACGTGATAGATGGAACCGCGACCCAGGCTGTTCCAAGGCCAAGGTGGACGGGGCAAGACCGGTCCCGGTCAGCTCAACTCATTTTGCAGAAGCCAGGACAATACCGTATAAGAAGACGCATGGGCGACACGTCTCAAGACCGATCCAATGTGCCAAGCAGCAACACGAGCGAGCGAATCCAGGATTCGAGAGCGTCCCAGAGAACGAACACCCTGAGCGCCGAGTTGGCTCGACTCCTTCGATGTCCGTATGCCGCCGCCATTTCCGAGTGCAGCGGTTCATTCTCGGAGCTGGCGATGAGAGCGGTTGCCGGCGTGCGTGGCTCTCCTCGAACGATCTTTCGCTGTGAAGTGAGAAGCCGAGCTTGCGCAGGGCGAGACGAATCTGAGGAGGTGAAAGGCTGAATGGGAAGCTCGAATGAGACTGCCGCGGTATTAGCATCTCAGGCGCAAGAGGTCCCTAGGGGAAGGATGTTCTTGACCGTAGAAGAGGCTGCGCGACGTTTAGGAGTTACTGTGGGCTGGATCTATGAGCGCACTAGACGCAAAGCCATTCCGCACCGTAAACTCGGAAAGTTCGTCCGATTCACAGAGGAGGATCTGCAAGCAATCGTCGAGGCGGCTGCTAAAGGGACCATGCAATGAGCCAGGGCGGCCATATCGTCAAACCTAGCGGCAAACGCAAAACATGGGCGATCATCTACCGCGATCCTACAGGCGCCCAGCAGTGGGAAGGTAAATTCAAGAAGCGCAACGAGGCGCAGGCCCGACTGAACGAGATCCTCAGCACCATCGATAAGGGAACCTACGCGCGGCCGTCTTCCGTGACTTTTGAGAAGTTCGCAGAGGATTGGCTGGCTGGAAGGCGCCAGATCCGCGGCAGCACGGAATCAGGATACGGTTCGATCATCAACAAGCAACTTGTTCCGCGGCTCGGAGCGATTGCGGTATCGGCTCTGCGGTTCGAGCACGTTGACGCGGCGGTGAGCGGCATGATCGAAGACGAGCTTTCTTCGAAGACGATCCACAACACCGTGACGCTGTTGCGGACGATGCTGGCCGGCAAGAGGGGGCCCAGCGCCATGCGACGCGGTTTCGCGTTCCAAGATCCAACACTGGGACTCGAACTTCCTCCGCTGGAATCACGCCGGATCACGCCGCCTACACCGGAGCAGGTCTGGGCGCTAATCGGGGCGGCGAAGGAGCTGGGCGGGCTCGGTTACGCGCTGGCCTATATGGGAGCGTTTACCGGCGTGCGGCGGAATGAGGCTCTCGGGCTTCGGTTCAATGACATCGAGTGGTTTGGCAACGAGGTAAACGTGCGTCACGCAATCTCGAAGCGCCGTGGAACAGATGGCGCACACAAATGGGAGTGGCACGTTGGGCCGCCGAAGTCACGGAAATCGTTACGCCGCATCGCCGCGACCGAGAGCGTAATGAAGATGTTGGCCGATTTGAAGGTCGGCAAACCAGACGGCGCTTTCATCTTCCCCGGCGATTGCAACGGCTTCATAGACCCGGACAAATTCGATGCCGAGGTTTGGAAGCCCATTGCAGAAAAGGCCGGCATGGCAGCCACGCGCTTTCATGACCTGCGACACTTCTTCGCCAGCCAGTTGATCGCCCAAGGCGAAACCGCCGCCTACGTTCGCGACCAGATGGGCCACTCCAGCATCAAGGTTACGTTCGACACCTACGGGCATCTATTCCCAGGCCGCGGCAAGGAAGCCAGCGCCCGCTACGAGAAGTCGATGGCCGACGCAAGGGTCCGGCACAAAGCGGAGGCCGGTGTTAGCAATCCGTTAGCAATTGATGGGGAAGGAGGGCCGGAAGGAACCGTAACCAATTGAGGAAATTGGTTGCGGGGGTAGGATTTGAACCTACGACCTTTGGGTTATGAGCCCAACGAGCTACCAGGCTGCTCCACCCCGCAACATGATGGTATCGCAGCGGGTGGCTAACGTCAATTTTTGGAGCGCTTTTTTCGCGGGTTGGAAAGGCGGAGGAAACGGCAACCGGAGCCACCAGGCGGCGAAGCCAGGGCGGAGCGAACGGAGTGCCCCGCCCTGCGGCCGCTAGGCTTTCACGTCGAAGACCTTCTCGGCGTATTCGCGGCTGCTCTTCAGGTTCACTTCCAGGCTTTTCGTCATCTGCGTTTCTTTGTCGTAGGCCAGTTCGACTACGAGATAGCCCTTGAACGAATTCTGCTTGAGGAACGCGGCCACGGCTGAGTAATCCACCTCGCCTTCCCCAAGCGCTTCGGTCCAGATGCCCTTCTGGGAATTGCGGAGATGCAAGGCTGCGAGGCGCGGGCCGGCCTCTTTGAGCAGGGTCATCGGATCCTGCCCGCCTCGCAGGACCCAATGCACGTCCAGACAGATCTCCACCAGTTTGGGATCCGTATTCTTCAGCATGTGACGCCATTCGCGGGCATCCTGGGCCATCTCCGCGTCGTGCTGGTGAAGCATCAGCCGGACTCCGGACTTTTTGAGATCCTTGGCCAATTTGTTCAGGTTCTCGGCCTGGAGTGCGAGTTCGGCGTCGGTCTTGGGTTCCTTATTGGGCTTGGGATTCGCGTTGAAGTTGATCAGGTCGAGGGGGCCGGCGGCCTTGACTCGCTTGGCCAGGGCGACGGTTTCCTGAATGGTCTGCTTGGCGCCTTCGGCAGTGTGCATCACTCCACCGTTGTAGACCACTGGACACTTCATGCGGCCCAGCATGAGGGCCTGGGCTGTATTTGAGGCGACCTCGGGGGCGAAAAACTGGCTCACCAATTCCACAGTGCGGAAGCCGGCCTCCTTAAGCGTTTCGATCACTTCGGAGAAGTGGTCGTCAATCTTCTGCCCGTGCAAGGCATAGACCTGGCTGAAGATATAAGCCTGAGCGGCGAGGATCGGTTCGTAGCCTGAGGCCCCGCTGGCCAGGGGGGCACAGGAGAGAGTCGCGAGGAATTCTCGGCGTCGCAGCATTGTTCAGACCTCCAAAGTGGGCGGTGGGCGGCAAGGAGTCCTGTTTCAGCTCACAGGGCACGCTATCACCACCGGCCCGCCGGTGGCAAGGCCAAATAGATGCAAGAATCCGGCAACGCGAATTGATTCATAATACGTCTCAGATTGCGGTGTTTTCGGTTATGCCCAATAAGTTCGCCATTTGCTGCTTAGTTTTCATTTGCGCGGCCGGGGCGCAACAGGCACAGGAACCCACACAACAGAATCAGAAGCCGGCCAGCGTCGAAGGGGTCGTGGTGAACGATCTCACGAAGGAACCGCTGCGGCGGGCGGAGGTGACGCTGATGCAGGCGCGGCCGGGCACGCAGATGAGTCCGGGGCAGGTGCATGCTGCCGTCACCGACGCGGAAGGCAAGTTCCGCGTGCAGGACCTCGAGGCCGGCCGTTACATCGTCAGCATCCGGAGACAGGGCTTTGTGTCCGCCCGTGGCTCCTCCAGCGGATCCGCCGCCAATCTTCAGGTGACGGCGGGTCAGGAGTTGAAGGGCCTGCGCTACGCGCTGGTGCCCCAGGCGGTCATCGCAGGCAAAGTGCTGGACGATGAGGGCGAGCCAGCCCAGGGCGTTCAAGTCATGGTGCTGAGCCAGCGCAGAACGCGCGGGAAGTTGACCTGGATGCCGGTAAGCCAGGCCATCCAAACCAACGACAAGGGCGAGTACAGGCTGGCCAATATCCAGACAGGCAAGTACATCCTCATGGCGCAGATCTGGCGTCAGGCAGCCCTCGAAGCAGCCACCGCGCAGCGGCCGGCCACCAACTTCGTGAGCACGTTTTATCCGGGTGTCACGGAGACGGGCCAGGCGACTGTGGTGGAGGCAACCGCCGGGTCGGAACTGACCGGGCTCGACATTACCTTGAAGCGTGCACCGGTCTTCCAGGTGCGGGGCAGGGTGCTGACGCCGGAGGGACAGCCTGCGAAGAACTTCCACGTAGCAGTGGGTTCAAAGGAAGGAGGCTTTTTCGGCGCGGGCGGTCAGATGACGCGGATCCGCGACGATGGCGGGTTCGAGATGACGGGTGTCCCGAATGGCAACTGGCTGCTGATGGTCACCGGCGGCCGCGGAGGCGTCATGACGCCGGGTGACCAGCAGACTACAACCCTGCCGATCGAAGTGAACAATCAGGATGTCGAGGGTCTGGAGGTGAGGTTCTCTCTGCCCTTCAACCTGCAGGGCAGCATCGTGCTGGAGGCCGCGACAGAACAACAGAAGCCGGACCTGTCCACGTTCTCTGTCTCTCTGATTCCGGGCGCAACCACGGTGATGACGGGGAGCCGGCCGGCGCGCGTGCAGCCGGATGGGACGTTCACGCTGCCGGTGAACTCACCCGGAAATTACTACATCAATACTTTCAGCGGAGCGGCGTCCGGGCTCTACCTGGCTTCCATCAAGGTGGGCAATGAGGACTACCTTTATAGGGAAATAAACCTCAGCGGCTCGGCTGCGGGACCAGTGAAATTGGTGTTCCGTGGGGACGGAGGCAGGATCTCAGGCACCATCGACCTGCCGGAGGAGAAGAGAGGCCAGGGCGGCGGCATGGCGGTACTGATCCCCGCGGACAACGAGTTGAAGAATTCGACCATGGGTCGCAGCGTGCGGCAAGTGGATCAGAATGGTTCATTCCAGTTTGAATCCGTCCGGCCGGGTGAATACTATGTGGTGGCCACAACCGGCTCTGACTACGGCGCGGTGCAGGATATCGACCAGATGAAGGATTTCGAGAGCAAGGCGACCAAGGTCAAAGTAGCGGCGGGCGGAAGCACGAGCATCCAGGTAAAGCCTATTGAGCCAGCGGAGAAGTAAGTGGTCTCGGCCATGAGAGCGGTGTGCCTGCCGGTGCTGGTTCTGGGCAGCCTGGGCCTGCTGGCGCAGAGTCCGGAGGCTGAGCAGCTTTGCACGGTGGAAGGCACCGTCGTCGATGCGCGTACGCGCGCCGGGATTCCGGGCGTGCAGGTAACGGCCATGATGTCCTGGGACCGGGGAGAGAAGACGCGCTCTTCGGGGATGGGCGGGTTCACGGACAGTAGTGGCAGGTTCCGCCTGACGAAGCTGAAGCCGGGCCAGTACTGGTTATCCTCCGAGAAGGCGGATTTCGCACCGACGCACCGGCGGCCCGTGCTCCTCCCCGTATTGGAAGCGGGGCGGGAACTGAAGGGCGTGCGCATCGAACTGCAGCCCCTGGCGACCCTCAGCGGACGGGTGGTGGACGAGAACGGCGACCCTGTCGCCGGAGCGACTGTGGAACTCACGGCCCGCGCCGGCCGGCTCAACCGGCTATCGGTCGCATCCACAGGCGGGGCGGCCACCAGCGACGACCGGGGCATGTTCCTGATTCACCGTGCCTCGCCGGGCCGATACCTTTTGTCGGCCACGCATATGGAATCGCGCAATGTGATCTACCCGCTTCGCGGCGGCGGGGTCAGCGGCTATGTGAGGACCTTTCTCCCGGGCGTCTCGGATCCGGAACAGGCGCAGTGGCTGGACGTGACGCCCGGATCGGAGCAGAGCGGCCTGGTAATTCAATTGCGGCGGGAGCCGGTCTACCGGGTCCGGGGGCTTGCCGTGGATGAAAGCGGTGCGCCGGTGCCGCGCTTCGTAGTCAGTGTACTGACCGCCCTGGGCATTGTGCCCCTGCAGAATAGGACCTTCCTGAACGGCCAGTTCGAGATCGAGGGGCTGCGGCCGGGCGAGTATTGGCTGCTGGCCCGCTCGGTGGCAATGGGCGACAGGGGGCAAAGCGCCCGGATGGCCCTGAATCTGGGCCAGGGCGACGTCGACAATCTCCAGATCCGGCTCTCCGCCGGGATGCGGCTGCCGGCGACCGCGGTTCTGGAAGGATCCACAGGGATGAAGCCGGACTGGCAGCGGGTCGAGGTCGTGCCCACGTATTCCGGGCCGCTGGGGCCGGCCACCGACCCGCGAGTCAGGCCTGCTGCAGACGGCTCCTTCGTCCTGGAGATAACTGGCTCAGGATCTGTGTGGTTCAAAGTATCCGGCCAGCCTGCCGCCGGCACGTATCTGGCTGAAATTCGCAGCGGCACGGAGAACCTGCTGGATCGCGAAGTGGACGTCTCCGGCGGGCTGCAGAGCCCGCTGCGTCTCGTCTTTCGCACCGGCAGCGCCCGGCTCAGCGGCCAGGTGGAAGATTCCAGCGGCCGGCCAGCCGCGGCAGGCGCCAGTGTGCTGGCTTTCGACGCGGAGGCAGCCAAGAGGAGCATCGGATTCCCCCACAGCACGAGTGTCAGAGCGGACGGGTCCTTTGATCTGGAGGAACTACCGCCTTCGGATTACCTGGTCTACGCGACGCTGGACGAGGAATGGCCTTCCGTTGGCTTGATCCAGACACCGGAGGACCTGGAACAACGCGCGGCCAGAATCCATCTGGCGGCGGGTGGAACACAGTCGGTGCGATTGAAGCTGCCCGAGGATAAGGCGAAGTGAGGCTGCTCTGGCTGGTGTTGCTGGCTGGCGCCTTGGCTGCGGCGCAGTATGGTCCCTGCACGGCCACGGGCGTGGTGGTGCAGGAGGGCTCCGGACAGGGTGTTCCGCGAGCCAGGCTGCTTTTCACCCCGGCCACGCGGCCCGGCAGCGTCACCCTGGGTTATTTCACAGATGATGAGGGGCGCTTTGAAGCGTTCGGATTGGAGCCAGCCAGCTACTCGCTCAGCGTACAGAAGACGGGCTTCGCGGACACTTCACGCGACGCCGCCGGCGGTGGTGACGAGCCCCTGCGGCTGGGCGGCCGGTGCGATGTGAAGGGATTGCAGTACGTGTTGGCGCCGGCGGCGGTGATCTCAGGACGCATTCTGGACCGAAACGGAGTGCCGCAAGGCATTACGTCGGTGGACGCCCTGCGCCGGGGCTGGCTGAACGGCCGCTGGCAGTTCCGCAAGGTGGCAAGTGCGCTTTCCGACGGGCAGGGGCGGTACAGAATCGCACGGGTGCCGATGGGCACTTATGTTCTGCGCGTTCACCCTCCGGCTCCCGTGACGGTGAAATACGGAGAGGGGAGCGGATTCACGCAGGTGTCGGCTCCGGCGTATTATCCGGGCGTATACGAATCGTCGAAGGCCCAATTGATCCATGTCCGTGGGCCCGGCGAGATGGGCGGCTTCGACTTCGGTCCGCTGATGACTCAATTGCTGCGCGTCGAAGGCCGTGTAACCGGCCTGGAAGGGCAGATGGTTCCTCAGCAATGCCGCGTCGCCCTGCGACCCTCGGATCTGACCGATGCTCGCGAGTACTTGGCAGGCTGTCAACCAGAGAGTGGCAACTTCGCCTTCGCCGAGATTCCACCCGGCAGTTATCACCTCAACGCCTATGCCGCCGACGCCGAGAATGTCGCCAGTGCGGTCCGCGAGTTGGATTTGCAGGGCAGCGACGTCACCGGGCTCACTCTGGCCATGGAGCCGCCGTCGACAGTAAGAGGCCGAGCAATCCTTACCGGCGGCGCTCCACCGCCTAACGGAGCCTGGCTGAAGCTGAAACCTGTCAGCGCGGCGCCGGCCATCGACGACGCCAGCCCGATCGGCGCCGGCGGCCAACTGGAGTTCAGCATGGTGCTGCACGACCGCTACCGCCTCTCGGCCGGCAGCAATCAGTCGAATTTATACCTGCAGTCCGTCCTGGCCGACGGCAAACCCGTCGAGGGCACCCTGCTGGATTGGACCGCGCATCCTCCAGACCGGCTGGAGGTGGTGCTTGGCCAGGATGGCGGCAGCGTGGAGGGCGTCGTTCGAGGAGCCTTCACGCAGCCTGTGCGAGGCTTCTATGTCGTGCTCGTGCCGGCTGACATGTCCAAACTGGCGGGCGCAGAACTGCTGACGCAACCAACCCAGACTAACGGGGCGTTTCAGATTACGAATGTTCCACCCGGGGACTATTACGCGTATTCGTTTGCATTCCTGGCGCGCGACCGCGTCAACGACCCAGCCATGCTTTCGGATCCGCTTTGGGTGCCGGGCTACCGGGGCCAGCCCGCTGCGCTGCATGTAGCGCCATACGGCTCCACGAAGATTGATCTGCCGCCGCAGCCACTGCCTTGACATCGCAATGCGGCGTGCGTGGGCGTATCCTGAAGGCGGAATGAGACTCTGGCCCCGACATCCCTCGGCGATCCCACTCTGCCTGGCTGCCGCGGTGGAAGCCCAGGACTGGGCCGCCTTGCGTGAACACATGGTCAGGACGCAGATTGAGCGGCGCGATGTCCGCGACCCGGCGGTACTCAAAGCCTTGCGTGCCACCCCCCGCCACCTCTTCGTCCCGGAGAATGTCCGGAGTTCCGCCTACGAAGACCGGCCGCTGCCCATCGGGTACGGCCAGACGATCTCCCAGCCGTATATTGTGGGGTCGATGTCGGACCTGCTGGAGATCCAGCCGTCGCACAAGGTATTGGAAATCGGCACAGGCAGTGGCTATCAGGCCGCCATCCTTTCCCAACTCGCCAGGCAGGTGTTCAGCATTGAGATCGTGGACGCCCTGGCGAAACAGAGCGCGCGGACCCTACGCGAACTCGGCTACCGCAACGTGACCGTGCGCTCCGGCGACGGCTACCTGGGCTGGCCGGAAGAAGCTCCGTTCGACCGCATCATCCTGACCGCCGCGCCCCCCGACATGGTGCAGGCTCTGGTAAATCAGCTGCGCAATGGCGGACGTCTGATCGCGCCCATCGGCGTCGGCAGCCAGGTGCTGGTGATTGTCGATAAGGATGCCCAGGGGCGCACCCAGCAGCACACCCGCTATGGCGTGGCTTTCGTGCCCATGGTGCCCGGGAAGAAGTGATCAGTCCAGGTCCCGCTGCACGTTGACCCGCATGTAAAACAAGCGGAAGCCGCAGCGTTCGTAGTTGCGATGGGATGCCGTCCCTGGCACGACACACGCCATGGCATAGTCGCAGCCGGCGCGCGCGGCCAGGGCAACGCGATGGCGGATCAGGGCGGTCTGCAGCCCCTGCCCGCGGGCCTCGGCGAGCGTAGAGTCGCCGAACAGCATTGCCATGCGGTTGTGGATCGCCATGGCCGCCGCACCCTTGGGCTCACCCGCAATCTCGCCGAAGAAGCTGTCGCCTACCGAAGTCATGTTCATGAGAACTTCCACGGCATCTTCCGGCATGTCAACAACTCCGCCAAAACCGCGCATGACCAGGCGGCACCACTCCGCATACCGGTCTCCGGCAGTGACCGTGACACCAAGAGGAGCCGGCACGACATAATCGGCATTCGAGGAGTCAACAGGCCGCAACATGAGGTTGTTGAACTCGATGATGCGGTAGCCGCGCCCCATCACCTGCTCCACAACCGACGCATCAGCCAGGGGACAAAGGTCAATCAGCGACGCGCTGCCACGGCTCCGGAAGAACTCCTCCATGCGATCGAACTCTTCGCTGGAAACGCTGCCGGCCATGCCGATGCCGAGTGCATGGGTCATGGGGGATCCGACGCCGGCGAAGACGGCACATCCGCCGGCCACTGGTATGGCCTCCAGGGAGCCTGGCCGCGCCTTGCCTACCAGCGCGAAACCGTTGGCGGCCTCGGCGGCTTCCGTGCGCCGGGCCAGGGTGAGATCGGCGGTGGAAAAAGGGAACTGCACCGCTCTAGTATAATCGGCTGATTCTGGAACCATCACTCCCGCAACTGGAGCAACGGCTGGGCCTGTGGGACGTGGTCTCCCTGGTGGTCAGCGCGGTCATTGGATCCGCCATCTTCCTGATTCCCGCCACCCTGCTGCGGCCCCAACCTTCGCCCCTGGCCGCCATGCTGGCCATGGTTTTCGCGGGCCTGCTTTCCTGGTTCGGAGCACTGGCCTACGCAGAGATGGGCGCAATGTTCCCCGACACCGGGGGCGAATATGTCTACCTGCGCGAATCCTGGGGCCGGCTCTCCGCATTTCTGTTGGGGTGGTCGTTTTTTGCGGTGATCCAGGGCGGTGGGCTGGCCGCGCTGGCAGTGGGCTTCTCGACTTTGCTGGGCGGAGTCGTTCCACTGTCGCCGTGGGCGGCGAAACTGGTCGCGGTGAGCCTGCTGATGGGCCTCACCTTCGTCAACGTGCTGGGGGTGCGGCAGGGCGCCCGGTTCGGCCACCTGATGAACATCATCAAGCTATCCGGGCTGTTGTGGATGATCGTGACCATCGCCGCACGGCCGCCGGCCACCACGCTCGACTGGTCGTGGCCCCGGAACTGGACTCTGCTACAGTTCAGCGCCGCGCTGGTACCGGCGCTTTGGGCCTATGAGGGCTGGAACATGGCGCCGTGTGTCGCCGGCGAGATGGTGGATGCCCGCCGGACGCTGCCCCGCGCCCTGGGCCTGGGTCTCGGAGTGGTCATCGTGGTTTACTGCGTCTCGTTATGGACGACCATGCGGGCGCTGCCGGCGCACCAGATTCTCGCCACCAGCGCCGCCGGCACCAGCCCGATGCAAGTAGCGATGGGCGGCAGCGCCACGCTCTGGGTGACCCTCACCATCCTGTTCGCTCTGGTGGGCTGCACGAACTCGTGCATTCTGGGCGCCGCCCGTGTGTATTATGCGCAGGCAAGGGACGGGCTCTTCTTCGCGCCGTTCGGACAAGTGCACCCAAGATTCCGGACGCCCGCATTCTCGCTGGTTGCACACGGAGTCTGGTCTTCTCTGCTCGTCTTCACGGGCACGTACGAGACCCTGATCTCCTACTGCACGTTCGGAGCCTGGATTTTCTACTCGCTGGTTGTGGCGGGCGTCATCCTGCTGCGACGGCGGAACCCCTCAGCGGCACGGCCCTACCGGGTGCTGGGCTACCCCTGGACTCCAATGCTCTTCATCGCCGTCGCAGTGGCCTTCATCCTGAGTTGCTTTATCACTACGCCGGGCAGTTCCTTCGCAGGTCTGGCGCTGATCCTCTCCGGAATCCCGCTCTATCTCTATTGGCGGCGGCGCGTCACGCCCGGTCCGGAATGACCATGCGCAGATAGCGGCTGGGCATCTGCTGCCGGCCCCAGCCGCCAATGACGGGGTAGCTGAAATAGAGGCGCCGTCTGGCCCGGCTCACGGCGACGTAAAACAATCGGTGCTCTTCGTCCTCCAGCCCTTCCTTCACGCTGCGGCGATTCGGAAACTCGCCGTCCGCTGCGCCGGCGATGAAGACCGTATCAAACTCCAGCCCTTTCGCCTGATGCACGGTGAGCAGGAGAACCTTTTCCTCGTCCATCGCCTGGCCATCGATCTCCTTGCCGAGGGAGGCCACGCTGAGAACGTGGATGAGGGCGTCCATGGGCTGCATCGACGGATCATCGAACCGCTGGAATAGCGTGAGCAATTCGTCCAGATGCTCACGCCGCGGAGCATCGGCCGGATCGCGTTCATAGTGCCTGATGAGGCCGGATTCCTTCAGGATCCGATCCAGCAGTTCGAACGGCCGCTCCGTCAACATACACGCCCGCCAATGCTCCAGCCTTTCGGCCAGCGGTTTGAATTTCGCGCCGTACTGTCTTACCGCGCCCACGCGCGCCAAGGCACCTTCCTCCAGGCGCGGCAGCAGCACCTGCAGCAGTTCCACCGTGGCGGCCACATCCGCATCGGCCCGATGCGTGGGAATGCTCTTCAAGCCCAGACGGCTGCATATCTCTCCCAGCTTGTAGCGGGGCAGCCGGTGGAAACGGCGTGTCAGGTCGAGCGTGTCGAAGACGTGCCGCGCGTCCCACGCAGGCAAGCCAAGCCGGGCACACATGCTGCGCACCATGGGGACGTCGAACAAAGCCACGTTGTGTCCGGACAGGACGCAGCCCTCGCAGAAGGATTCAAACTCGCGCAGCACCTGGGCAGGATCACGGCCCTCGCGCGCCAGGAACTCGTCGCTGAGGTGGTGAATGGGCTCGGAATCGCCCACGGGCCGCGACGGCTTGAGATAGGCGTGAAACTGCGCGAGCACCGAGGAGCCATCGCATCGCGCGGCGGCGATCTCCACAATCTCATCGTCCCCGATGGAGAGCCCGGTGGTTTCGATATCGAACACCACCACGCGCCCGGCCCGGGCTGCCTCCATCAGCGGTTGAAACGGATCGCCGCTCTCAAAGGTGGAAGGGGTGAGCAGGTCGGCCGGCTTCAGTCCGGCTTGCCTGGGTGCGCCGGCCAGGGCTTCCACGGTCGCCTCGCCGATCCCTTTCGGCGGAGTCTTGAGGAAACGCATCAGGCTGTTGGCATCGTGCGGATTCAACAGCAGCCGCAGATGCGCCAGCGCCTCCTTGATCTCCGCCCGTTGGAAGAATTTGAACTGATCCACCTGAAGGTGCGGCAGTCCCAGTGCGGCAAAGTTGCGGGATAGCTCCCGCGACGTGAAATTGCTGCGCGTGAGCACCGCAATCTCGCCCAGTTTCACACCGTGCTGCTCCACCAGGGTCTCCACCCGATCTCGAATCCACCGCGCCTCATCGCGGGTGTCGTCGGCTTCATACACCCGTAGCGGCTCTCCTTCTTCGGCCTGCTGGGGCACGATGCTCTTGGTGAGCGCGCCGGGACAGGCGCGAATCAGGCGCTCGCAGGCCTCCAGAATGCGGCGGGTGGACCGGTAGTTGCGCGTGAAGCGGATCTCATGAACCGGCGCAAACACCGATTTGTATTCGGCAAGGATCTCCAATGGCACGGAGCCGCGCCACTGATAAATGGTCTGGTCGATGTCGCCAAACAGCGAGAGCCGGCGGTGCCTGGCCGCAAGCAACGAAAGCGGGCGGTACTCGCCGCGATTGGTGTCCTGGATCTCGTCCACCTGGATCCAGGAAAACTTCGACTGCCAGCGCTCCAGCGCCTCGGGGTTCTCCTTGAACAGGCGATTGACGCCGGCGATCAGGTCGGCGAAGTCGACAGCATGGCACTCCCGCAAAGCGTGGACATACTCCGCAAGCAGTGGCTTGAACATCAGCCCGCCGCGGTACTGCAGGAACGACGCCCGGCTGTCGCGCAGGCAGGCGTCGAACACCTGCTGGGGCGTGCGCGGAACGGCATCATCGAATTCGCTGAGGCGCGCACGGGCTGCCGCATCGAAAAGCAGAAACTCGAACGAATCCCGCTCCTCATCGGGCGGCTTGATGTGGGCCCGGCGTGCGACCTCGCCCAGAATCGAGCGGCAATCCTCTTCGTCATAGATGAGAAAATCGCGATCCCACCCGACCGAAGGCGCTTCCACCCGCAGAATCTGCGCGCACAGACCATGAAACGTCTTGGCGGTAACTTCCCCGCCCCGCCGGCCCAGGTGCCGGGCCAGGCGGTCTTTCACTTCGCGCGCGGCCTTGTTGGTGAAGGAGAGACAGAGGATGGACGAGGGCGCGACGCCCTGCTCCACGGCATGCGCCGCTCGCAAGGCGAGCACATTGGTCTTGCCCGTACCAACGGGGGCCATGACGAGTAGGGCCTGATTCCAGGCCTCCACCGCTTCGCGCTGCTCGGGATTCAGCGTTTCCCAGGGAATCATTTGAACCGCGGGAGATGGCGGGAACCAGTCGGAGTCGAACCGACCAACGATCCAGAGAACCGTTCAGCGGTTTTGAAGACCGTGCCTGCCACCGGGCAAGATTGGCTCCCACTGCATCTTAGCAAGCCGGCGTACCATTGCTGTTACCAAAAGCCGGAGCGGCCAGGGGCTATTTAGTCAGCCAGTGGGCCCGCGGCGGCGATATCCTCGCCCACGGAACCAAACTTTGCCGCGAAGTTCTTCCGGAAGCGCGAGGCGAGATCCTTGGCCGCGGCATCGTAGGCGGCCTTGTCGGCCCACATGCCGCGAGCGTCCAACACCTCGGTCGGCACACCCGGACAGAACTCCGGCACCTGCACCTGGAACACTGGGTGCGGCTTCACCGGCACGTCGCTGAGTTCGCCTTCGATGGCGGCATTCACCATGGCGCGCGTGTGGGCCAGCTTCATGCGATGCCCCACACCGGCCGGACCGGCCACCCAGCCCGTATTCACCAGCCAGACCCTCGCCTTGTGCCGTTCCAGTTTCTCCCCGAGCATGCGCGCATACTCCAGGGGGCTGCGCGGCAGGAAGGGTTCACCAAAGCACGAACTGAATGTCGCCTGCGGCTCCTTGCCCAGACCCCGCTCCGTTCCGGCCAGGCGGGCAGTGTAGCCGCTGAGGAAGTGATACATGGCCTGCTGCGGCGTCAGTTTCGAAATCGGCGGCAGCACGCCGAAGGCATCGGCGGTGAGGAAGACCACATCGGACGGATGTCCGCCCAGGCCCGGCACCAGCGCATTGCTGATGTATTGCGCCCGGTAGGCGGCCCGGGTGTTCTCGGTGAACTCCTCCGAGTCGTAGTTTAGGATCCTAGTCTCCGGATCAATGACAACGTTTTCCAGCACACAACCAAACCGGATGGCATCGAAAATCTGGGGTTCCGCCTCGCGCGACAGCCGGATGCACTTCGCGTAGCAGCCGCCCTCGAAGTTGAAGACGCCGGTATCGGACCAGCCGTGCTCGTCGTCGCCGATCAACCGCCGCTCCTTGTCCGCCGACAAGGTTGTCTTGCCCGTACCGGACAGGCCGAAGAACAGAGCGACCTTCTTGTGTGCGCCCACGTTGGCGGAGCAGTGCATCGGCAGCACGTCCTTCTCCGGCAGCAGGTGGTTGAGAATTGTGAACACCGACTTCTTCATTTCGCCGGCGTAAAACGTCCCCAGAATCAGCACCAGGCGGCGCGTAAAGTTGACGCAGATGCAGGTTTCCGAGTTCGTCCCATCCGTCTTGGGATCACAGGTGAACTCCGGCGCGAAAACGATGGTGAAGTCGGGCACGTGGGCGGCAAGCTCGGCCAGGTCCGGCTTGATGAACAGTTGCCTGGCGAACATCGAGTGCCACGCCCGTTGAGTGACCACGCGGATGGGCATGGTGAAAGCAGGATCCGCACCAGCCTTCAGGTCCGCCACAAAGACCTCGCGGCCATCCAGGAATTGCTGAACCCGGCCCCAGATGCTGTCGAACTGGACAGGCGTGAGCGGTTGATTCACGCTGCCCCAGGCCACGGTGTTCTCGGTGTAGTTGTCCCTGACAATGAACTTGTCCTTCGGTGATCGACCCGTGAATTGGCCCGTCCGCACCACCAGCGCTCCGTTGCCGGCCAGGACACCCTCCTGCCGTTGAAGCGCCATCTCTGTAAGCCGCCCCGTTCCGAGATTCCACCACTGGGTAGTGGGTCTCAAACCGAGAGATTCTAGAGTATGATTGCTGGGACAGACACCGGTAATGCTCATAAAGTATTCGATCCTGGAATGAAGAGGTTCCACTATCTTCGGTGGACCTCGAGACGACCCGTTACAGTCGCCAGTCTATCATGGAGGTATGCAGCACCTCGCCATTCGCAGCGCCCTGTTCGCCGCCTTGGCCTGGTGTGTTTGTCCTGCCTTCGGCCAGGCGATCGAATTCGAATCGAACGGCCTGCGGTACCAAACCCTCACGCGTTCGGGCCTGACCGTGATGTTCGCTCCGCTGCCCGCGAACCTGAAGGAGTATGCGGTCCTGCAGGTCGCCATCTCCAACGGATCCCCTTCCGCCCGAACGGTAAAGCCGGACGACTTCCGCTTCGAACGGTCGGACGGCACTGTGCTGCCCGCCACCCCGGCGCGCAACGTGGTCCAGCAGTTCCTCCAGCGCGGAGGCCGCAATGATGTCATTAAGCTGGTGGGCACCTATGAGTTGGGGCTGTACGGGCTCAGCCGCTTCCAATCGACCAACGGGTACGAGCAACGTCGCCAGGCCGCACTGGCCGAGGTGAGTTCCTCCAAGATCAAAGCCGCAGCGGCAGCTTCGGCGATCGTTCTGGTTTCCACCAAGTTGATGGCTGGGGAATCCACCGACGGAGCCCTCTTCTTCCAAACCCAGGGACGGCCCCTCGGCGCCGGAAAGCTGACAGCCATCATTGGCGCGGAACGCTACGAGTTTGAAATCGGAGGGCTGAAGCATCCGGGCGAACTCATGCAGCGCCCCTGATTACCAAGAATCAGAACGGTTATTCGCTCCGCAGGGCCCGTAACGGATCGATCTGGGCCGCCTTCAGCGCAGGCAGGAAGCCAGCTACCGCCGCAGTGAACAGGAGGCCCAGTGTGGCCGCTGTAATCGTTAACGGATCGGAAGGCTGCAGGCCGAACAGGAGTCCTGAAATCTGGGCGGACGCGAGCCGGGCGCATAGCAACGCGGCAGGGATCCCGATGGCCGCACCCAGCGACGCCAGGGTGAGCACTTCCCGCATCATCGTCCACACGACATCTCCGCCCTGCGCCCCGAGCGCCATGCGAATTCCAATTTCCCGCGTCCGCTGAACCACGGCGAACGCGAACAGCCCGTACAATCCGACGGCGGCCAGCAGCGTAGCAAGCAGGCTGAAGAGGCCGGAGAGCGTGGCCATCAACCGCTCTCTCACCAGGACGGCGTCCATCTCCTCGGCCAGGGTCTGGATCTCGAACACCGGCAACTCCCGGTCGACGTTCTGAATCGCCTCGCGCAGTTGCGGCACGACAGATGGAGCGCCCCTCTCCACCCGGGCATACAGCGCCATCTGCCCGCGGCCGGTGCCGAACTGAAGGAACGGCTCATACACGGTGGGCACGGTCTCGCCGCGTGGATTCAGGTAGCGGGAATCCTTGACAACACCGATGATCTCTCGGGCTTCGGTGTCCAATGCGATCCTCTTGCCTACGGGATTCTCCTTGTGAAATGCTTTGCGGGCAAAGGTCTCGTTCACGACCGCGACCAGCGCGGAGTTCTCGCCAAGATCGGCGGAGTTGAAGTCGCGGCCGGCCGCCAGAGCGATGCCGGATGCTGCGAAGAAGCTCGGATAGACCATCGGAGCAAATGCACGGAGGCTCTCACCCGACGGCAACGTGAATCGAGCGGTGGCTCCCCGGGGCGTCGTGGGCGTGAACTGAGCCATGCCCACCGCCTTCACTCCGCGAATCGTCTCCACCCGGCCGATCAGCGCCCGGTAGGTGCGATCCAGCCGCTCCAGGGCGCCCTCAGCGTTCCGCTGGTTGCTGCCCTTGGGCTCCACGCGCACCACCAGCACGGAATCCCGTTGAAATCCGCCATCCTGGCTGTTCACATTCTGAAGGCTGCGTACGAACAGCCCGGCACCAACCAGCAGCACCAGCGAAAGAGCCACCTGCACCACCGCCAGGACTCTGCCGGACCCGAGGCCGCCGAAACTGCCCCTGGCGGCGCCGGAGAGCGTTCCCGCGGACGGTCCGCCCGCAACGCGAGTGGCCCGGATTGCAGGCATCAGTCCGAAGAGAATCCCGGTGAGGAGTGAAATACCCCCGGTGAACGCCAGAATCCGCGGGTTCGGGCTCAGATCAAGAAGGATCGGCGACCGGCCCGACGACAGGTAAGCGACCAGCATCCGCGTTGCCCAATTCGCCAGCACGAGACCGAGCAATCCGCCCATGGCGGAGAGCACGACACTCTCCACCAGCAACTGGCTGATGAGCCGGCTGCGGGGCGCGCCGAGTGCGACACGCATGGCCAACTCCGGTTGCCGCGCCGCGGCCCGGGCCAGCAGCAGATTGGCAGTGTTCGCGCATGCGATCAGCAGCACGATGCCAACCAGCCCCATCAGGAGAAAGAGCGGCTCGGAGAACTGATCCCGGAGTTCGGACAGCCCTGCGGCCGCAGGCGCCAGTTGCAGCCGTTCATTCTCCATCGACGAGAACTTGCCGCCCTTCGGGATCTCCTGGCGAAACGGCCCCTCCAGTTGCGCCGCCGCCTGGGCTGGCCGCAGCCCCGGGTTCACCCGGCCGAAGGCCTGGACCCAGGTGAGGTACTGCCCGGGATTCACCAGCAGGTTCTCTGAGGAGGGGACCACCGTGGGTTGCATCATCATCGGTACGAAGATGTCGGGTGCTGAGCCGACTTCCAGGCCGAAGAACTCCGGCGGAGCGATCCCGATGATCGTGAACGGTTGCCCGGAGAGCGAAACCGTCCGCCCAATCGTGCTGGGCGCCAACCCGAATCGGCGGCTCCAGAAAGCATGGCTGAGCATCGCCACCGGATGTCCATTCGGCACCAGGTCATCCTCACGCCCGATGGTCCGGCCCGCCACGGCGCGCACACCGAGAACGGAAAAGTAGTTGCCGGTCACCATCTGCCCGGAAATGGCCGGTTCAATTCCACCATCCACGCTGATATTGATGCGGGCAGACGACCACCCCGCTACATCGTGCAGAACCCGGTTCTGTCGGCTCATCGACTGAAACTGGGCATAGGTGAATCCGCTCTCAAACGACGAACCCTGGCCGTGGGTCAACAGTTGCAGCTCCGCGGGCCGCTCCACCGGCAGCAGCCGCCACATCACGGCGTCCAGCAGGCTGAAGATCGCCGTGTTGGCGCCAATCCCCAAAGCCAGCGAAAGCGCAACCGCAAGGGTGAACCCAGGACTCTTGCGCAGCACGCGGCAGGCGTACCCGAGATCCTGCAGCAGATTCTCGATCAGAGCGACCCCGCGCGCCTCCCGGCATTCCTCTTTCAGCTGGTCGACGCCCCCCATGGCGAGCCTGGCCTGGCGCCGCGCTTCCTGTTCGTCCAGCCCGGACCGCATCAGCTTCTCCACGCTGTGTTCGAAATGGAACCGCAGTTCCTCGTCGAGATCCTCCTCAAGCGCCCGCCGCCTGAACAAAGCGCGCAGGCGGTACATGAGGTCAGTCAGCATTCCCAGCTCCCCCCGGCAGTTGGGGCGTATCCGCGTGTCTCGCGAATTCCCCTTACGCTTCTACAGGAATAATCTACACGGCCTCATGTAGAAGTGCAAGGGAAAGCGTCGAAGACTGGCACCTTTTGATCACGGGACCTCCGGATTCCCGCTATCCTGGGAAGTTCCCGCTCATGATTCGCAATATTCTTATTTCCTTCGCCCTGGGTGCCGCTTTGTGGGCCCAGCAGGCTCCGGCGCCGCCCAAGCCGCCGGCCGATCCGCCCCCGCCCGTCGTTAAGCACCAGGAGATCACGCTCAATGGCAAATCCCTGAAGTACACCTCGACCACCGGCCTCATGCCGATCAAAAACGCGGCTGGCGAGATCGAAGCCAACATCTTCTATATGGCCTACACGCTCGATGGCGTCACAGATGCCAAAAAGCGCCGTCTCATGTTCTCGTTCAACGGCGGACCGGGCTCGGCTTCCGTCTGGCTGCACTTGGGCGCTCTTGGCCCCAAGCGCGTCCGCATGATGGACAACGGCGCCCTGCCGCCCGCCCCCTATCAAGTGGAGACCAACCAGGCCACCTGGCTGGATGAGACCGACCTCGTCTTCATCGATCCAGTCGGCACCGGCTACAGCCGCGCCACCAAACCGGAGCTCAACAAGAAGTTCTCCTCGGTCCGCGGCGACATCGAGAGCGTCGGCGAATTCATCCGGCTCTATCTGGGCCGCAACAACCGCTGGCTCTCACCGCTGTTCCTGGTGGGTGAAAGCTATGGCACGACGCGCGCCGCCGGGCTCTCCGGCTACCTCATCGACAGGGGCATCGCCCTGAACGGCGTCCTGCTCATCTCCACGGTGCTCAACTTCCAGACGCTGAGCTTCGATCAGGGCAACGACCTCCCCTACGAACTCTTCCTACCCACCTACACAGCCACCGCCTGGCATCACAGGAAGCTGCCGTCCGACCTGCAGCAGAAAGACCTCAAGAGCGTTCTCCAGGAATCGGAACAGTGGGCCGCCGGCGGCTACGCCCAAGCCCTGGGCCGCGGTGACCTCCTCACCGCCGACGAACGCACGGCCGCGGCCAGACAGCTGGCGCGATTCACCGGACTCCCCCAAAAATACGTCGAGCAGAGCGACCTCCGCATCGACATCATGAAGTTCATCCGCGAACTGCGCCGCGACGAAAACGTCATGGTGGGCCGCCTCGACAGCCGCTTGACGGGCCCGGGACCCCGTGAATCCACCGACAGCGCTGAATTCGACCCCAGCATGACCGCCATCCGCCCGCCCTACACCGCCGCGTTCAACTACTACGTGCGCTCGGAGCTGGGCTATGAGAGCGACCTCGACTACTTCATCCTGGGCGGCGGCATCGCCCGCTGGGATTGGGGCGACGAGAACCGCTACGCCGATGTCAGCGAATCATTGCGCTCCGCCTTTGCCAAGAATCCGCACATGAAGCTCTACGTCGGTGCGGGCTACTTCGATCTGGCGACACCCTACTTCGCCGCCGGCTACACGCTGAACCACATGAAGCTACCGGCCGGCGCCAAGGACAACATCCGCATCCACTATTACGAGGCGGGCCACATGTACTACATCGACGTCACGCCCCTGGCCGCCCTCAAACGGGATGCCGCCAGCTTCATCCGGTGGGCGGCTCAGTGATCGATCTCCACACCCACACCGCCGCCAGTGACGGCACCGACACGCCAGCTCAGATCATTGACCACGCCGTGGCGCTCGGCCTGGAAGCGCTGGCGATCACTGACCACGATACGTTTCGCGGCTCCGACGAAGCCATTCCTCTGGCCGCCGCCAAAGGCCTCCGCTTCGTGCGCGGACTCGAACTGAGCACCCGCCAGCCCGACGAGGCGAATCCGTCCAGCCGCAGCGTGCACATCCTCGGCTACTTCTTCGATGAACCCTCGCAGGAGTTCCGCGCCTGGCTGGAGACCCTCCGTACGGCCCGCAAGGAACGCAACCGCGCCATGGCCGAGAAACTCACCGCCCTCGGCATGCCCGTGACTGTCGAAGAGGCGGAAGCCCACGGCCGGAACATCACAGGCCGTCCGCACTTTGCCCGGGTGATGCGCGACAAGGGCTACATCTCCTCCATCGAGGAGGCATTCCAGCGCTATCTTGGCGAGACCGGCATCGCCTATGTGGAACGGCAGGACCCCACTTCCGAGGAGGGCATCCAGAGGATCGTAGACGGAGGAGGACTGGCTAGCCTGGCCCACCCCTTTCGTCTGAACAAGACCGATCCGATCGAAGAGGAAGCGCTCATCCGGCGCTTCGCCGATTCGGGCCTGGGCGCCATCGAAGTCTGGCACTCCGACCATGACCAGAGCAGCCGCGACCGTTACATCCACCTGGCCCGCAAATACGGCCTGGGCATGTCCGGCGGTTCGGACTACCACGGCGACAACAAGCCGCACGTCCTGCTGGGCCGCGGCCGCAACGGCGTCAATCGCGTCCCGCTAGCTCTGCTGGACGACCTCTGCCGCCGCGCCGCCAACCGTTAAACCGGCGCCCGGCACAATAAACTTGGCGCGCAGGTAGGCCAGGGCTCGCACACACTCTCCAACAGGAGAGTAAGCGGCCGAAGTGACGGTGCCGGCCTCCTGGTCTCCGGCCATCACCTTCTCGCCGGAGGCAGGAACCGTCGTCCCTTCGATGCGGATTCGCGTCAGCAGGCGGTTCACCTGGCCTCGCGAGCGCACCCGCTCGACGATCTCCTGGCCCAGATAGCAGCCTTTGTTGAAGTGCACCGCCTGCATCTGCTGCGTCTCCTGCACCAGATTTGTATCAGCAATGTCCGCCCCAAAACGCGGCACCCCGTTCTCCATCCGTACCGCCAGGAGATCCTCCTGAGTTGCGGCCACCGCGCCCGCCGCCGCCAGCGAAGCGAGCAGCGCGTCCCGCTCTTCCAGTGGGACTATCATCCGGAACCCCGGCTGCCCCGATGCCGTCGCCTCGAAAACGACGCCCTGCTTCGGCGACGCCGCCGCATTCGGGCCTTCTACGGCAATCTCGGCGGTCGTGGCGGTGATGTCTTCCAGTGTCACGTCATCGGCAATGATGAACTTGTCCAGGTGGGCGAAGACTTTCTCGCGGACCTCCGGCTCCACATCCAGCAGGAGGTACTCCTCCTCGGCATGTATCCAGACATCCGCCTGAATCCGTCCCTGGGCATTCAGGAAGAACGCATAGATGGTCCCGCCGGGCTCCAATTCCTGCACATGATTCGTCGTCATGGCATGCAGCAGCCGTTTGCGGTCTTCCCCGCTGGCGCGAATCCGTCCGCGGGCCGAGAGGTCGAGAATCGCGGCGCCCTCTCGCAGCGCCTGATATCCAGGTGTCGGCATGGTTAACGTGCGAAGTTGCTGAAGTAGAGTCCAATCAGGATAACGAGGACGGCCGAGCCCAGCGCGCTCTTCCGCCAGCGGGCTTCCTTCTCCGGTGACGCTCCGCCCCGGGCGATCAGGAAGGCCATTGTGATCACGTGCAGCGCCAGCAGTATTTTGATGCCAATGCCGGCATGCCAGCCCGAAGGCGCCCCTTTCATCCTGGTCATGAAGTTATACCCGCCCGAGAGGACGAGCAGCAGCGCCGCAGTCATCACGCCGCCGCGCCATTGTTTCACCTTGTTGCCGCCCAGTGCGATGAACAGGAACAGCCCGAGGGCCAGGTGGAGATAGAGTACATAGTCGGTCATGAGTGCTTACCTTCTATACTGATGGGAAAATGATCCACGAGATTCTTCCGGTCGGCCAACTCCAGTGCAACTGCTCCATTTTCGGCGACGAAACCAGCCGTGAGGCTATTGTCGTCGATCCGGGCGACGGAGAGGATCTCCTCGAGATCCAGGACGTGCTCACCCGCCATGGTTTGACGGTCAAGGCCATCTTCATCACGCACGCCCATATCGACCACATCGGCGGCGCGGCCAAACTCAAGGCCCTCACCGGCGCGCCCGTCCATATGCACGCCAACGATCAGGAAGTCTACGATCACCTCGACACCCAGGCCGAGTGGTTGAGTATGCCGCCGCCCGAACGCACTGACATCGACACCCCCGCCAAAGAAGGCGACACACTGAAGCTCGGCGCCGCCGATTTCCACGTCCTCCACACACCCGGCCACACCCAGGGCAGCCTTTGCCTCTTCATCCCAGCCGAAAAGAAGCTGGTTGCCGGCGACACTCTCTTCCGCGACTCCATCGGCCGCACCGACCTACCTGGCGGTAACGGCCGCCAGATCCTCAGCTCCATCCACACCAAGCTCCTCACCCTGCCCGAAGAGACTCAGGTGATCTGCGGCCACGGCCAGTCCACCACCATCGGACGCGAGAAGGCCCGCAACCCCTGGCTTCGATGAAACCTTGACTTTTCAGTACGTTCCGGTCAAAGTAGACCAGACTCCATGGGGAATCAGGTCGATCGGGACAATCAGCCGTCTCAGCTCCACGAAGTACTGGTAGATGAGTTCGCGGCACTGGGCATTTCCATTCAACCACCGGACGGAGGCTCTTCGGAGGACCGGCTGCGGGACGTCTACTCGCAGTTGCACCTATCCGGCAAACGCCTCTCCGCGCTTTGCATATCGGGCGGCGGCATCCGGAGCGCCACCTTCGCCCTGGGCGCCCTTCAGGGGCTGGCCGAAGCAGGCTTGCTGCACCAGTTTGACTACCTCTCCACCGTCTCCGGCGGCGGCTACATCGGCAGTTGGCTCACCGCCTGGATCAAACGCGCCGGCGGTATCTCGCACGTCATCCCGCGGCTCACCGGCTCCACCGAAACCAACGACGACCCCTGCGACGACCTGGGCGCACATCCCGGACTGCCCCAACCCGATCCCATCGCCCACCTCCGCGACTACAACAACTACCTGACACCCAAGCTGGGCCTGGGCTCGGCTGACACCTGGAGCATGATCGCTATCGTCCTCCGCAATCTGCTGCTCAACTGGCTGGTCTTCATCCCCATGCTCATGCTGGTGGTAATGGCGCCGCGCCTACTGCTGTCGTTCCTCCAGATGGCGCCGCCCACCACGCTGCTCGGGCAGCCTTACCTTCTCGCGCTGGGCCTGGCCGCGGTTCTCTTTATCTACTCTGGCTACCAGAAACTGCTCGACCTCCCCAGCATCGGCCATGTGAACGCCACCCAGGCGCAGTTCCTCACCCGGTGCCTGGCGCCGCTCTGTCTCAGTGGTCTGCTCGCCATGATCGGCATCTGGTGGGGCGGAACTGGCGTGGCAGGCCAGCTCACCATCTTCAGCACCATCCGCTTCATGCTCGGCTTGACGGTCGTCTGCCTGCTCCTGTATTTACTGCGTTCTCTCTATCGGAAAGAGCTCCCGGTCCGCGGCGGCGGCCGTGCCTGGCACTTCATCCTGGCCATGCTGCTGGGCGGCATCGCCTCCGGCGCGGCGGTCTACCTCCTGGGACGCGACCTTCTCGCCGCGGCCCTGCGCGACGGCAACCCGACGCTCTATGTCACCTTCGGCCCGCCGCTGATCATGGCCACCATGCTCTTCGGTGACATCCTGCTGGTAGGCTTCGGCAGCCGTACCCTCGAATCCGAGGATCTGGAATGGCTCGCGCGCTCCAGCGGCTTCAAACTTAGCTCGAGCCTGGCCTGGATGATCCTCTGCGGACTCACCCTCATCGCGCCTCACTATGTCATCAACCTGGAAGGTTGGGCACAGTCCGCCCTCAGTTCCCTGGGCGGCGTCAGCGGCCTGATCACGGCCTTCGCCGGCCATAGCGCCCGCACTCGCGGCAAGCCGGACAACAATCAGGATGCCGGGCTCTCCGCTCGCGTGATGGAAGTGTTGACCAAGCTCACGCTGCCGCTCTTCGTGGTCTCGCTCATCGTCGCGCTCTCCATCCTGCTGGATGTCATCGTCGATCAGTTGCATCTTTCGCCCTACGGCTTCCGGCAGCATACGCTGGTGCTCACCAGCACTCCGTTCATCCCCCTGCTTGGCCTCACTTTTGCCATCGCGGTCTTCTGCGCCCTCATGGGCCGCTTTGTCGACATCAACAAGTTCTCACTGCACGGAATGTACCGCTTCCGCCTGATCCGCGCGTACCTCGCCGCCTCGAACCCTGACCTCGACAACCAGCGCTTCACCGGCTTCAACGAGTCGGACGACATCCGCATGCACGAGTTCCGCGGCCAGCGCCCTTTGCACGTCGTCAACACAGCCCTGAATCTCGCCTCCGGAGCCCGGCTCGACTGGCAGCAGCGCAAGGCCGCCAGCTTCACCATCTCGCCGTACCACGCCGGTAGCGCCGACCTCGGTTTCCGCGATGCCGCCCGCTATTGCGGAGGCATCCGCCTGGGCACCGCCATGACCATCTCCGGCGCCGCCGCCAGCCCCAACATGGGCTACCACACGTCCTCGCTCGTCGCTTTTACGATGATGCTCTTCAACGCCCGCCTCGGCGCGTGGCTCGGCAACCCGGGCAATCCCGGCGGCGGCACCTGGCCCCGCAAAGGCCCCCGCTTTGCCGTTTCCCCCATGATGAGCGAAGCCCTCAGCCGGACCAACGAGACCGGACCCTATGTTTACCTCTCGGACGGCGGCCATTTCGAGAACCTCGCCCTCTACGAGATGATTCGCAGGCGCTGCTCTCCCATCGTGGTGCTCGACTCCGGCTGCGACCCCAAGTACACCTACGAGGATCTCGGCAACGCCCTGCGCAAAATCCGGATCGATCTCAAGATTCCGATTGAATTCCCGGATGCTCAGCTCGCTCCGCTCCTGGAAAAGGAGCGCCGCTGCGCCGTAGCCGCCATCCGCTACTCCTGCGTCGATGCCGGAGCCCGCGACGGGCTGCTCATCTACTTCAAACCGATGGTCCGACCCACGCAGTCGCCGGACGTGCTCAGCTACGCCGCGGCCAGCCCCACGTTCCCCCACGAATCGACAAACGATCAGTGGTTCACAGAAGCGCAGACCGAAAGCTACCGGGCGCTGGGCATGCAGACGATCCGCGAAGTCGTAGCCAGCTTCCCCGGAGGCACGTTGACCGAATTGGCGGAACACCTCAGCGGGCGTCGCGGCGCCGCCGCCTGAGCGTCAGCCCTTCTGCTTGTTCCGGATCTCCTCCAGCACTGAAGCCACCAGCTCTTTCGCCTGCAGAATCCCTGTGGAAATCATCTGCACGTCCATCTTGGGCTTACCCGGCTGCCGGGCGCTCTGGCAGTAAACGCCATGCTGCCCCACCAGCACCAGCGCGTCGGTGAGCACGTCCAGCGTTACCGCCAGGCGGCCCGCCTCCACGCCCATTTGGAACTCGAGCGATTCCAGCTCGTTCTTTCGATCACGGAAGACAGATGGATGTGACATGGGTCGTATGATGGTGGAGGTGATGAAACTCTCGTTGCTCGCTACCCTTTTGATGTTCTCCGCCGTGGCGCAGACTCCGCAAGTCTCACTCAGCAAGCGGCTGAAGTCCGACACCGCGCTCAACGTCGATCCCAACTCGTCTCTCTGGAAATCCGCGCCGGCCGTCTTCGGCGAAAATAACGCCAAAGGCCAGCCCACACCCGGCCATCGCACGGAGTTCCGCTCGCGCTGGACGGATAAGAACCTCTACTTCCTCTTCATCTGCCCCTACCAGGAGCTCTACCTGATCCAGCCCCCGGTGACGGACAAGGAGACGAACAAGCTGTGGGAGCACGACGCCGCCGAAATCTTCATCGGCGCCGACTTCGAAAAGATCTGGCAGTATCGCGAGTATCAGGTGTCCCCACAGGCCGAGTGGGTCGATCTCGACATCGATCGTAAACAGCCGAAGCCCGAAGGCGGCTGGCGCTGGAACTCCGGCTTCACCGTCGCCGCCCGCATCGACAAGGAAAAGAAGATCTGGTACGGCGCCATGAAGATCCCCATCGCCTCCATCACCGATAAGGCCGTCAAGCCTGGGTTCGACTTCCGTGTGAACTACTACCGCTTCCAGGGTCCGCCGCCCAACCGCGCCAATATCGCCTGGCAGCCCACCGGCCCCACCGGCAATCACCACATTCCGGAAGCCTTCGGCCTGCTGCGCCTGGAGAAATAGCGGGATGGCCCAGGAACGCAGTCTGCGCATCTCTCAGGTGGGCCTGCGCGGTATCGTCGGCAACGGGCTCACCGCCGCCCATGTGCTCGATTTCGCCTCCGCCTTCAGCACCTTCCTCGAGCCCGGCGGTAAGATCGTCGTCGGCCGCGACCCGCGCACGTCCAGCATCATGATGCGCGAAGGCGTCATTGCCGGCCTCCTCGCCGGCGGCCACGATGTCATCGACCTTGGCATCGTCTCCACCCCTGTCATCCAGCACTCCATCCGCCGCCTCGACGCCTGCGGCGGAATCAGCATCGGCGCCAGCCACAACGCCGCCGAGTGGAATGCCCTCAAGTTCTTCGGACCCCGCGGCACCTACCTCTCCACCGGCGAGGCCGGCGAACTGCTCGACATCTACCATTTGAAGAAGTTCGAGATGGCGGAGTGGCGCGGCATCGGCCATCTTCACTCCGACCCCGACGCCACGGAACGGTACCTCGACGAACTCGCCCAGGTCTTCGATATCCCCAAGCTCGCTCGCTACCGGGTCCTGGTCGATTGCACCAACGGCACTTCCGCCCCAATCCTCAGCCGGATGAACGAGCGCTTCGGCACCCGCTTCATCCTCATCAATGAACCCCTGGAAGGCCGCGACTTCGCGCACGAGCCCTCCACCACCCGCAAAATGGTGGCCCTGCAGCTCGCCCCGCTGATGCAGCACGTCGGCGCCGACGCCGGCTTCCTCTTCGACATCGACAGCGATCGCGTTGCCTTCGCCACCGAACGCGGCCAAGCCATCAGCGAGGAGATGGTCCTCGTTCTTTTGGCCGACGACTTCCTGGAACGCGGCCCCGGCAAACTCGTCATCACCAACGTCTCGACCACCGCCTTGCTCGAAGAGATCGCCGCCCGCCACGGCGGGCAGATCGTCCGCGTACCCGTCGGCCGTCAGTCCGCCATCGACGCCCTCGCCAGCTACCGGCCGGAGCAGGTCGCCGTGGCCGGCGAAGGCACCGGCGCCGTCATGATGCCCCAGTTCCGCTTCGTCTACGACGGCATCGCCTCCATGTTGGGCATCCTCTCGATGATGGACCGTCGCAACCAGTCCCTCGCCTCCATCCTCGACGGCTACACCACCTACTCGATCCTCAAGGGAAAGATCCCGCTCGAGACCCACCGCATCCCCGAAATGCTGATGGAGATCGAGGAACGCTTCCCCGACGGCGTACGCAACACGGTCGACGGCCTCCGCATCGACTGGCCGGAACGCTGGGTCCACGTGCGCGTTTCGCAGACGGAACCGCTGGTCCGCGTCATCTGCGAACAGCGCGGCGGCCCGCCCCGGGCCTTGTTCGATCAGGTCATGGATCTTGTCAGGAGCTACGGCGTATGAGCCGCGTTCATCAACTCAAGATCAGCGTCTCCGGTATCCGGGGCGTGATCGGCGACTTTCTTACCCCCAATCTCGCCTGCGCCTTCGCCCAGGCCTTCGGCACCTACGTGGGGCCCGGACCCGTCGTGGTCGGGCGCGATACCCGCTCCAGCGGCGAAATGCTGGAGCACGCCGTCACCTGCGGCCTCCTCGCCGCCGGTTGCGAAGTCGTCAAGGTGGGCATCGCCCCGACACCCACCATCCAGGTGTATGTCTCCGAGATCCGCGCCCGCGGTGGCATCGCCATCACCGCCTCCCACAACCCGCCCGAATACAACGCGCTGAAGCTCTTCAACCGGGAAGGTCTCTTTTTCAATCACTACGAACGCACGGAACTGCTCGACCTCTACCACCAGAGCGAGTTCCGCCAGGCCACCAACAACGAGATCCGCCGCGTCGTCACCGACTTCGACTCGCCGCCGCAGCGCCACTTCAAACGCGTTCTCGCCCACGTCGATGCGGACCGCATCCGCAAACGCAAGTTCCGTGTCGCCCTCGACGGCGTGAACGGCGCGGGCTCGCTGATGAGCACCCACTTCCTCTCTGAGGTCCTGGGCTGCGAACTCCATGCGATCTCAGTGGACCCCACCCAGCCCTTCCCGCGCGAAGCCGAGCCAAGACCCGAGGTCCTCGACGATCTGCGCACGTTGATCCGGGAAACAAAGGCCGAAGCCGCCTTCGCTCAGGATCCCGATGGCGACCGCCTCGCCGTCGGCGACGAGACCGGCCACATCCTCGACAACGACGATGTCCTCGCCCTTGCGGTGGACTGCGCCCTGCACCGCCGCAAAGGCCCCGTCGTCGTCAACCTCACAACTTCCTCCGTCATCGACGACGTCGCCGCCCGTCATGGCTGCCCGGTCTTCCGCGCGCCTGTCGGCGAAGCCAATGTCGTGGAGCGCATGCGACTGGCCGGTGCGGTCATCGGCGGGGAAGGCTCCAATGGCGGCATCATCTTCCCGGCCGTCCAATACTGCCGCGACAGCTACATGGGCATGGCCTTCCTGCTCGACCGCATGGCTGAAACCGGCCAGACGATGAGCGAACTCGCCGCCAGCCTGCCGCGCTACTACCGGCGCATGGGCAAAATGGCGTACGAACACGGCCGCCTCGGCTCCATGATGCAGGCCCTGGAAAGCTTATTTCCCGGCGCGCGCATCGATCGCAATGATGGCCTGAAGCTGATGTTCTCGGATGGCTGGATTCACGTGCGATCCTCCAACACCGAACCCATCCTGCGCCTCGCCGCGGAAGCCCGCTCAGAGGAACGGCTGGAGGAACTCTACTCCCGCGCGCTCAGCGTGTCGTAAGGAATCGGAGGGCGGCCCCTCGCGGGCCGCTCAATCCTGAGAGGTGGACTTCTCGGCTTCGTCCTGCAGGAAGATCGTCGTCTCGTGCTCTTTCGCCTTGCGCGTATGCTCACGCACAGCGCGCTCACGAGCCTCGGAACTGTTCTCCAGCTGATCGATGATGATCTTCTTCTTCTCGATCTCCTGCCGCATCGCTTCGTTCTCCTGCTTCATGCGCTCAATCTGCTGGCGCTTTTCCAACATGGCCGGAATGCCGTTCGGCCCGCGCAGCACCAGGAAGACATAGAAGCAGGTGACGGCGGCGGCGGCAACAAACCCGAGTTGGCGCAGGAGGGTGTTCATCGATCAGGGCGAATGCCTATCTTTGTTTATAATCCGTTTGGTATCGCAAGTCCACACTTCACACGGCACTGACTGACAAAATGACTAACAAAATCGTTGTACAGACGACTTGTGGATCCGAAGCTGATGCTCGACGCATCGCTCGGCACCTCGTGGAACTGCGGCTCGCGGCCTGCGTGGCCATCACTCCGGGTCTCATCAGCACCTATCACTGGAAGGGCGCCATCGAAGAAGATCAGGAATGTCTCCTCACCATGAAGACCCGCCGCGACCTCTTCGCCCCGCTCGCCGCCGAAGTGCGCAAGCTCCATTCTTATGAGGTGCCCGAACTCATCGCCCTGCCCATCGTCGATGGCGCGGAGTCTTACCTCGATTGGATGGACGCGGAACTCCAACCACCTATCGAATTGCCATAACGTTGTTGCGACGGCCATGACTCCTGTGATTGGATAGGTGCTCATGCTGAACCAGCAGGCCCCCTCACGCGCCCGCCACTGGGTTGTGGTCTTCGCGGTCACCTTGGCCGTCCTGTCCTATATCGATCGCGTCGCCATCTCCAAGGCGACCCCCTACATCATGGACGACCTGGGGCTGACCAAGACGCAGATGGGGCGCGTCTTCTCCGCCTTCGCTCTCAGCTACGCCCTGGCGGAAATCCCCAGCGGCTGGATGGGCGACAAACTCGGGCCCCGCAATGTCCTGATGCGCATCGTCATCTGGTGGTCGGTCTTCACTGCCTCCGTCACCATGATGTGGAACGGAATCTCACTCGCCATCAACCAGTTCCTCTTCGGAGCCGGCGAGGCAGGCTGCTTCCCGAACCTCACCAAGACCTTCACCACCTGGCTGCCCTCGAATGAACGGGTCCGCGCCCAGGGCATCATGTGGATGTCGGCCCGCTGGGGCGGCGCGTTCACGCCCATTCTGTGCGCGCTCATCTTCACCATGCTCCCCTGGCGCGCCGCGTTCCTGATCTTCGCCTGCCTCGGCGTCATCTGGGCCGTCTTCTTCTTCCGCTGGTTCCGTGACGATCCCAAGGATCACCCCTCCGTCAACGCCGCCGAACTCGCCCTGCTCTCCGAAAACCGCGGACTCACCGGCAGCCATGGGGATGTACCGTGGCGCAAGCTCCTCTCCAACCGTTCCGTCTGGCTGCTCTGGATCCAATACTTCCTCATCACCTACCCCTGGTATTTCTACATCACCTGGCTCTCCACCTATATCCGCGAATACTACGGCGTGAAAGACGAGATGCTCAGCGCGCGTTATGCCATCTGCCCCCTGCTCTTCGGCGGTATCGGCTGCATCCTCAGCGGTCTCATGCTGCCCCGCGTGGCGAAGCTTCTGGGCAGCACCACCAGAGCCCGCCGCGTCATGGCCAGTTCCGGCTTCCTCGGCGCCAGCGCCTTCCTGCTCGTCTGCATCCAGCAGAAGGATCCGCTCTACGGCATGCTCGCCATGGGCATGGCCAGCTTCTGCAACGACCTCGTCATGCCCTGCGCCTGGGGCTCCTGCATGGACATCGGCGGCAAATACGCCGGTACCCTCTCCGGCTCCATGAACATGATGGGCAATATGGCCGGCTTCGTCGCTCCGCAGGTCGGCGGCATCATCCTCGATGCCACCCGCACCACGGCCACTCCCCAGGGCGACTACAACATGTTCATCTACACCATGGCCGCGGCCTATTTCCTGGGCGCTTTCTGCTGGCCGTTCATCGACCCCACGAAACCTCTGGAACAGGCTGACGCACATTGAGAGAATTCCGTGGTAACCTCCACTAATCCGTCGTGGATCAGAAAATCACTGAATTCACTCGAGACGTCGAGAACTTAATCCGCAGCGCCGGCGAGGACACCACCGACGCCCTCTGCGCCCTCAACCGCACCGAACACTCCTTCGATGCCGCGGCCGCGAGCCTGCGCGACCGGTTGCTGCAGATCCCTCAACCCCCGCCAAAACCGCCTGTCTTTGTCCCGCCCCCACCGCCTCCGCCCCAGGGCCGGCGCCTCACCCGCCGCGATCTCAGCCTCTGCTGGATGATCCTCATGGCCGGCGCCATGGTCGCCTTCGCCGTTGGCTTCCTGATGGGTCAACCGCCCGGTCAGCGCTTCCGCTCGCGCAGTAAGTAGGTCGGATCCGGCTTGGCCGGCGTCGCGATCTCTTTCACCTTCCCCAACCCCGGTAGCGAGAACTGCACCACCTTGTTCTCCGCCTGCGCCGACACATACAACGTCTGACCGTCGTCCGTCAGCCGCAGCCCTTCCGCCCTCTGCCCCACGGGCACCCGGTTCACTTCCAGTTGCGTATGCGCGTTGAGCACGGCTACTTCCCCGCTGCCGATCAGGCTCACGTAGATCCAGCGGCCATCCGGTGACGGCGCCAGCCGCGCCGGTTCCCCCGGCACGCCCAACTTGCGCTTCAGCTTGTTGGCCACCGCGTCCACCTGCACCACCATGTTGTTCGTCCGCGTGGCCACAAACAGATTCTTCTCATCCGGAGTCAGGGCAAACCCCATCGGCACACCGCCCACCTCAATCTGCGTGGTCTGCCGCCGGTTCGCGATATCAATCACACTGACGGTCCCCGACCCCGCATCCGCCGTCCAGGCCTTGCGCTCATCCTTCGTCAACTGCACCATGTGGGGCAGCTTGCCGGTGAGCGGGATCGCCTTCACGATCTTCGCCTTTTTCGCATCCACCACCAGCAGCGACGCCGGAAAGTCCGTCGTCACGTAGAACAGGCCCGACTTCCCGCGCTCGATCCCATGCGGCCTGTGATACTCGCCCAGGGCAATCTCGCCCGCCACCTTGCGAGCCGCCAGGTCGATAACCGTGATCGTATTGCCGCCCGGCTGTGTCTCGGTGTAGGTATCCGCCCCGTAGTTCGTCACATACGCGAACTTCTCATCCGCCGAGAGAGCGAACTCGTGCGGTTTCTTGCCCACCGCCACCTTCGCCTCCAGTTTGCCGCTCGCCGCGTCATAGAACCCGAAGGAATCGTCCAGCTTGTGCAGAACCAGCAATTGATCCGCGCCCGGCAGGCATCCCGAGGCCGCCAGAAGGGTCAGCACCAAACGCTTCATTCCTCCATTCTCGCGGAACCGCCAACAACCTCGCTACGGCTCCCACCTCCGCCGTTCCTTCGCCCGGATGCCTGGCAGAGGGGCGAAAATCCCGCGGATTGACTCCCCCAATCCGCCCCCATATCATCTTTTCACCGCCGCTTTGCTAAACTGGTGGTTTCCGTATCCAAATACAGGAGTCCGTTTTTCGCATGATTCAGGCGACACAGTTGCGTCCGGGGATGGTCATCAAGTTCAACAACGAGCTGCATACCGTCTTCACCATGAACCACCGCACGCCCGGTAACCTCCGTGGCTTTGTTCAGGTCAAAATGCGCAATCTCCGCAGTGGGACGATGTTCGAGCATCGCTTCTCTTCCGAAGACCGCGTCGAGAAGGCGATTCTCGAGGAAGTGGAAATGGAGTACATGTACGACGACGGCGAGTACTACTATTTCATGAACACCGAGAACTACGAACAGACCCACCTCACCAAGGACCACCTCGGCGGCGGTGTCGACTTCCTGATCCCGCAGCTCAAGGTCCACGTCGAATACTACGAAGGCAAGCCCATCAGCGTGGAACTGCCCCCGTCCGTGGACATGAAGGTCATCGAGACCGAACCCGGCATCAAGAGCGGCTCCGTTTCCAACGTCGGCAAGCCCGCCAAGATGGAAACCGGCCTCATCGTCTCAGTCCCTCAGTTCGTCAACGAAGGCGACGTCATCCGCGTCAGCACTTCGGAAGGCGCTTACCAGGAACGCGTCACCAACTAGTTTCAACAGGTTGTGAGGATGCCCGCCACGGCATCCTCACCCGGCCTTTCTGAGCGCCTCGGCCAGTTCCGTCTCTTCCTCCGGACGCACCGTCCGCAAGTCCAGCAGCAAGCGGTCGCCCTCGATCCGGGCAATCACCGCCGGATCCCCTCCGCGCAGCTTCCGCTCAAACGCCGCAGCCTCCCCGGGCAACGCCACCAGCCACGTCGGCAGCGACTGCTCCGGAGTCGACCCGCCACCCAGCAGCGACTCGCCCGGCACGACCGTCGCGCCCTCCAACGTCGCCGCTAGCCGTTCCGCCCGCACTTTCAACTCATCCGCCGTCCATCGGATCATCCGCATCACCGGCAGCGCGTCCCACTCCTGCAGCAGGATGTGCCGCAGCGAATTCTCCATCGCCGCGATGACCAGCTTGTCCACCCGCAGCGCCCGGAACATCGGATTCCGCCGCAGCCGCTGCACCAGATTCTCTCGGCCCGCCAGCACGCCAGCCTGCGGACCGCCCAGCAGCTTGTCGCCGCTGAACGACACCAGATCCGCGCCGGCCCGCAGACTCGACTGCACTGTCGGCTCGTGCACGCCATACGGAGAAAGATCCGTCAGGCTCCCGCTGCCCAGATCCTCGTAGACGGGCACACCGCTCGCCTTCCCCAACGCCGCCAGCTCTTCCATGGATGGCCGGCCGGTGAACCCCTGCATCCGGAAATTGCTGGGATGGACCCGCATCAGCAGCCGCGTACGATCCGTGATCGCCCGCTCATAGTCTTCCACCCGCGTCCGGTTCGTGGTGCCCACTTCCACCAGCACCGCCCCCGATCGCGCCATAATGTCGGGGATCCGGAATCCGTCGCCGATCTCCACCAGTTCTCCGCGCGACACAATCACTTCACCGCCTGGCGCCAGTTCGTGCAGCGCCAGAAACACGGCAGCGGCGCCGTTGTTCACCAGGATGCCCGGAACGCCCAACAGCCGCTCCAGCAGCCCGGCCGTGTGGCTGTCACGCTTCCCGCGCCGTCCGGTCCGCAGATCGTACTCAAGATTGCTGTACCAGCCAGGCGCGCCCGACTCCGCCAGGGGAGCCCGGCCCAGGTTCGTGTGGAGCACTACTCCTGTCGCGTTGATGACGCGCCGCAGCGACGACCGTGCCAGCCCCCGCAGCCGCTCCTGCAGCAGCGTCAGCGGGTCCGGCAGCGTCTTCGCCCCAGCCCGGATCATCGCCCGCATCTCATCGAGCACCACGCGGCACTCCTGCACCGCCAGCTCATGCGGGACGCCGCCCCCGGCCTGCGAGACCAGTTCGTCGACCGAGGGCAGCAATCGGAATAGCTCTTCGATTCTCACTTGAGCGGGAACAGCGCGCGGAGTTCGTCCAGCTTCGGCCGCCGGCCGTACTCGCACAGTTCGAAACACTCCACATGCTGGACCTTGGCCGCGGCCTCAGCCCCGATCTCCTCGGCCAGAACCTTCCGCTTCGCATCGCTGATCGGACCGCTCCGCCACTTGTCCAGCCAGATCCGGCGCGCCTTCACATCCTTGGGCACCTGGTCCAGCGTGTGGTCCACCCAGGGCAGCCACTCATAAACCTGCGATACGTGCGCATCCAGCCCGTCCACCTTCTGCTTCCATGTATCGTCGATCGAAACCACCACATCCGGACGGAACGGAGCCGGCTTCTGGAAGTTATCTTCCACATACAGGAAGATCGGATTGTCCACCAGCGCGGGCGTGTCCGTCACCGTGTTCGGCACCACCACCATGTACGCCGCATCCTGCACCAGTACGCCGGTGTAGCGGTGATCCGGGTGATAGTCGTTCGGCCGCGGAGCCAGCACGATGTCCGCTTTCCATTGCCGGATCGCGCGGATCACCTGCCGCCGCACCTCCAGCGATGGCAGCAGCTCGCCGTCGTGGTTGTCCAGGATCTGGTATTCCATGATCCCCAACCGGCGCGCCGACTCCTGCGCCTCCAGATAACGCCGCTTCGCCAGCGCGGCCCCGGCCAGCGTCTGGTGTCCCGCATCGCCGTTCGTGACGGCCAGGAATTTCACCGCATGGCCGGCCTTGGCCATCTTCGCCGCCGTTCCGCCAAAGCGGATGTCACAGTCGTCCGGATGCGCCCCAATGGCGATCACCCGCAATTTCCGCGTGGATGCAGCCGGGGTCTGGCCCATGGCCAAAACCCCGAAAATCATGCCGGCAGCCAGCACTCGTCTCGTCATACTGTCCCGTAGAGTCCTTTCCATGTCTGTTCTTTCTGGGTGTACATGGCCGTCCGGCCCAGAATTGCGATCATCGTGGAGCGCGCCGCGCGATCGGCTACGTTCTCCACATCGCCGCTCAGGATGCGTCCCAGGAACTGCTCAATCCCCTCGTAGGTGATGTCGCGCTTCGACTCCATGGTCTCCACGTCGTTGCGTCCCTTGTAATGCACCATGCTGGCCCGCGACGTGACCAGCGTGCCCTTCGTACCCGTGAACTCCTCGCCCACTTTGCGGTATCCAACCGGGGTCAACTGGTTCGCCTCGAAGTTCACCAGCAGGTTGTTCGGCCATTCAAACGTCAGATTCAGATTGTCGTTGATGTCCATGGTCGTTCGCACCTTGCGCCCGCAGTAGCCCACCGCGCGCAACGGCAGTCCGCCCAGGAACCAGTGCAGGACGTCGAGATTGTGACAGTCCTGCTCGACAATGAAATCCCCCGAATACTTGCGGAAACAGAACCAGTTCCGCAGGTCCGCCTTCGCTGCTTCCAGCCCCGGATAGTCGCGCCGCGTGAACGGGTCGTTCGCAATCCAGTACCCGCGCGCCACCGACACCGGCCCGATCGCGCCCGCCTGCAGCCGCTTGTACGCTTCCAGGTACACCGGGCCGTACCGCTGCTGGTAACCGAACGACAGAACCTTCTTCGGATCCATCTTTTTGCCCGCCGCGATCACCCGCTTGCAGCCTTCGAAGTCCACACCCGCAGGCTTCTCGCAGTAGACGTTCTTTTTCGCTTCCACTGCCGCTTCCAGCATGCGCGGATGCTCGAACGGAGGAGTGGCGATGAACACCGCGTCAATCGACGGGTTCGCCAGCATCTTCTCGAACTCTTTGTACGTATCGACCTTGTCCAGTTGCAGCGCGGCCTTGGCCTGCTCAATCCGGTCGTCATAGAGGTCGGCCAGTGCCGTGATGCGCGCCCGCGGATCGGAGTGCGTGATCTTCGCATCGTAAGTGCCTCGCCCGCCGCAGCCGATCAGGCCAACCGAGAGCTTCGAGTTCGCCTGCGATCCGCGCACTGCCTGCGGACTGACAATCGAGAATGCGCTCGCGGCTGTGCTCGCCAACACAGTCCGGCGCGAAATGGATGGGGATTCGGGTGATTGCGGCATGGAATGTCCCTGCCGCCTGATTCTATCTCAAACGCACCCCGAAACTACCTCTGAACCGGCTCTGTCGGCGTCTGCCCGCTTCGATGCTGGTGCGCCCGGTGGTAGATCTCCCGGATCTCGGAACCCGTCGTGGCCAGGGCCACGGCCCCTGCCGCCAGCAGCGGCACGGTCACCACGAAGAACATCATGCCGGAGAGCGACTTCGCCGTCTGTGCGTCGACGCCCAGCATGCGGTGCAACGCCAGGAATCCGCACAGGTGGAACAAACCCACATTGCCCGGCGCGCCCGGCACCACTGTCCCCAGTCTCAACACCACCAGGACAATCGCCGCCGCACCCCAGGGCAGGCTCAGACCATACCCCTGCAACATCGCGTGGATCGGAATCACCTGCAGTGCCAGGTAAACCGTGCTCGCCGCTACCGCCGCCGGAAACGACTTCGAACGCCCCATCGCATGCAGCCCTTCCACCACCCGGCGTAACTGCTCAGACCATCGGTGCCGCGTCGTCATGTGGTGCGCGAAGCGGTGGTTCAACACCGAGAACACCACCAGCCCTCCAATCACCGCAACGACCGTCGCCAGAATCCAGACTCCGATCTCGATCTCCTTCGGCAACTCCGCCGTCAGCGAAACCAGGGCGAATCCAACGATCAGCCACACGCCATCGATCAGGCGCTCAATCAACGCCGAACTCAAAACCAGCGGGAAAGGAATCTTGTCCCAGACGGTCAACAGATAGCAGCGGATCAGTTCGCCGCTGCGCAACGGCAGCACCTCATTCGCGAACAATCCGATATAGATCGCCTGCACACTGCGCAAGAACGGCACCCGCGCTACCGGACGCAACAGGATATTCCACCGCCATGCCTGGGAGAAGTAGACGAGGACATCGCACGCCACGGCCAGCAGAATCCAGGCCCAGTGCACGCGCGCGAGCTTGGGCAGCTCGAGGCGCCAGTCGAAGTCGTGATAAACCCAGAGGAGACAGCCTAGCGAAAGTGCGTAGACGAACACCGTGCCGAGCCACGGTGGAAACCGCCTGACTGCCCCACCGCCCACGGGTGAGTTTGTCCCCATTACTCTTCCATCTTAGACTTCCGATGCTCCCGGAAGTACCGTGACGGATTTTCTGGGGACGATTCCTGTTACAAACCTCAATGCAGGCGGGAGGCCGTACTCTCCCTGACGATCAGTTCCGGGTTGAGCAAAACCACCACGGGATCAGGCGAACTGGCCCGTCCCTCAATCCGCTCAATCAGCAGTTGCGCCCCGCGCCGCCCGATCTCGTACGCCGGCTGAGCAACCACGGTCAATCGGGGCTGGATCACGTCGCCAAACGGAATATCGTCGAAAACAGCCAGCGCAATGTCCCCGGGACACCGCAGCCCCAGTTCCTGCATTGCTTTCAGCGCGCCAAACCCCATCATCGCGTTGGCCGCAAAAATCGCCGTCGGCGGCTCAGACCGCAGCAGCAGTTCCTTCGCCATCCGGTACCCGCTATCCAGCCGGAAATCGCCGAAACACACCAGAGACTGGTCAAACGTCAGACCGCTCTCCTCCAGCACAGACCGGTAGCCCACCAGGCGCTGTTCCGACGTGTACACATCATGCGATCCACACACCATGCCGATGCGCTTGTGCCCGCGCAGCAGCAGGTGATGCATGCACATCCGCGTGCCCTTCACATTGTCCACGCACACCGAATCCACCGGAGAGTCCAGCGGAGCCCGGTCCAGGCACACCACCGGCGTCCCCCCATCCATCGCTGCCCGGATATGACCGGTATCGCCCGAATCCGGCGCCATTACCAGCAGGATCCCATCCACTTTCCGAGCCCGCAGCAGCGTCACGGCCCGCCGCTCGCGGTCCACATGATCGTCCGTATTCAGCGTAATCAGCAGGTAGCCGCGCTCCAGCGCCGCGTCCTCCGCCCCACGGATCATCTGCGGGAAAAATGGATTCGTGATGTCGGTGACCACTGTTCCCAGAGTCTTGGTCGACCGGGTTTTCAGACTTCGTGCAATTTGATTCGGTTCATAATCCAGTGCCCGCATCGCCTCTTCCACACGGCGGCGCAGTTCCGGGCGCACTGACTCCGAACCAGACAGCACGTTCGACACAGTACCCACGGAAACGCGGGCTTTCTTTGCTACTTCACGAATCGTGACCATCGCGATGTCAATCTATCACCATCCGATGGTCCGCCGCATCGCCGCCTCAGAGTTTATTTGAATCGAATCCGGCCTTCAGCCCGTAGAGGGCGCCGGCCGGCCCGCGCGGCGAGCATTTTGGGGGCTTGTTCAAATCGCCGGTTCAACTTTCACCGTGTTCATACATTCGGGCTCGCTCCTCGCCGCCGGCGCCTGCGCATCGCGCAAATGGGTATGGGCGCAGCATGATACGATCATTTCCGCATGCGCCCCGCCATCCTGTTGCCTACCTTCGCGGCCCTGCTCGCCCTCACCGGCTGCGGCTCTGAAAGCAAGCCTGAACCGGCCCCCGTCAAAAAAGCAGCCGTGCCCCCGGCTGACGAAAGCCGGCGCTTCCCCTCCGCCAACCGGGTCGAAACCAGCATCACCGCCGACCACCTCCTCGGGCACGACTTTCTCCCCGGCGGCAACATCGCCCACTACAAAAAGGGCGCCCGCGAGTTTGACCTGATCCTCATCCGCACCGCCTCGGCCGAAGCGGCCGGCATTCTCCTGTTCGACTACAAGCAGCACCTCACCAACCCGAAGGTCGTGCCCGGCTTCGGCGGCTTTGCCGGCAAGGACGGCGCCCGGGAAGCCTTCCTCTTCGCGAAAGGCAAATATCTGGCCGGTGTCATCGGCCTGCCCGAAGCCGACGCCGACGCAATCGCCCGCGAGTTCGCAGCCCTCATCCAGTAACCGGATCCTCGCTATGTCCTGCGGCCCTCAAGCCACGGAACTCGTCCAGATCGTCGGCCAAACCATGGCCGAGGCCCAAACCCGGGGTGGAACGTGGATCGTCTGCCGCCCCGGTTGCGCCGAATGCTGCCTCGGAACCTTCGCCATCTCCCACGCCGATGCCGAACGTCTGGAGGACGGCCTCGAAGACCTCGCCCGGCACGATCCCGCCCGCGCCGCCCGCGTCCGCCATCGCGCCCAGGCCTTCCTCGCCCACTTTGCCTCCGCCTTCCCCGGCGACCCCGAATCCGGCCTCCTCGACAACGCCCCGGAAGCCCGCGGACGCTTCGAAACATTCGGCGAAGACGTACCCTGCCCCGCCCTGGATCCCACCACTCAGACCTGCGACCTTTACGCCCACCGCCCCGTCACCTGCCGCACCTTCGGACCCGCCATCCGCTACCCCGAAGGCGAGATCCGCGCCTGCGAACTCTGCTACCAGGACGCCACGGATGAGCAAATCGATGCGGCCGCCGTCCCCCTCCACTCGGCCCACCTCACTGAACTCCAGCAGGCCCATACCATCGCAGCCTTTGCCCTGACCGGTCCGCCCAGGCGCTTCTAAGCGACAACGCACCACCCGCCTGTTACCCTGGAAGAGACCCCCTTCATGCGCCAGCAGCCCCCCGTCCGCAAACCCGAAGTCATGAGTCCGGCCGGCTATTGGCCCCAACTCCGAGCCGCCATCGAGGCCGGAGCCGACTCCGTCTACTTCGGTCTGAAGCACTTTTCCGCTCGCGCCAAGGTCGGCTTCACCCTGACGGAATTGCCCTCCGTCATGCGCGAACTCCACTCGCGCGGCGTCCGCGGCTACATCACCTTCAACACCCTGATCTTCGAACACGAGATCGCCGAAGCGGCGGGCGCCATCGCCGCAATCGTCGACGCTGGAGCCGACGCCCTCATCATGCAGGACTACGGCATGGTTCGCCTGGCCCGGCAGATCGCGCCAGGCATGGAGCTCCACGCCAGCACCCAGATGAGCATCACCGATGCCGCCGGCGTGCGCCAGGCACAGGAACTCGGCGTCCAGCGCGTCACCCTCGCCCGCGAACTCGCCCTCACCGAGGTGCGCTCCATCATCGAGCAGACCTCCTGCGACCTCGAAATCTTCGTCCACGGTGCCCTCTGCGTCGCTTACTCCGGCCAATGCTTCTCCTCCGAAGCCTGGGGTGGCCGCAGCGCCAATCGCGGCCAGTGCGCCCAGGCCTGCCGACTGCCCTATGAAATGCTCGTCGACGGCCGCCTGGAACCTCTGGCCGACGCCCGCTACCTGCTCTCCCCGGGCGACCTCTACGGTCTCCATCAGGTACCGGAAATGGCCGCCATGGGCGTTGCCGCACTCAAGATCGAAGGCCGTTACAAGGACGCCGACTACGTCGCCCTCGCCACCGTCGCCTATCGCAAAGCCGTCGACGAAGCGGCCGCCGGCCGCGGGCTCTCCATCACACCGGCCGAGGAGCTCCAGCTCGAACAGGTCTACTCCCGAGGTTTCGGACCGTTCTTCCTCACCGGCACAAACCACCAGGCCGTCGTCAACGGCCGCGCCCCGCGCCACCGCGGAGTCTGCGTCGGCAAGGTCACCCGGGTCAGCCCGGACTCCGTCACCATCCAACCCGCGCCCGCCCACAAAATCGCCCCCGTCAAACCCGGCGACGGCCTCGTCTTCGACGCCGCCTCCTGGCGCAGTCCAGAAGAACCCGAGGAGGGCGGCCGCATCTTCCAGTCGCTCCCCAATCTCGACGGCTCCCTCGAGTTGAAGTTCGGCAATAACGCCATCCGCTTTGCCCGCATCCATCCCGGCGACCTCGTCTGGCGCACCCACGACCCCGCCCTCGAGCGCGTAGCCAAACCCTACCTCGAGCCGGCCTCCCCCGTCGCCCGTCAGCCCCTCCATGTCCGCGTCACCGCCGCCGAAAGCGCGCCCCTGGTGACCGAGTGGCAATTGATCGCCCACCCGGAAATCACCGTGACCGTGCTCTCACCGGAGCCCATCGAACGCGCCCAGAATCGTGGCCTCACCCGGGAATACCTGCACGACCAGTTCTCCCGCCTCGGCAACACCCCCTACACCCTGGAGAGCATCGATCTCACCTGCACCGGAACCCCCTTCGCCGCCAGCTCACTCCTCAACCGCCTGCGCCGCGAAGCCGTCGAACAGCTCCAGACCTTGCAGGCCAACCGCCCTCACCCGGCAGTGAACGAACCCACTCCGCTGGTCGAGGCCGCCCTCCGTCAGGCCGTCGCGAACACACTCGCCACCCCGGAGCCCCAGCTTCACGTCCTGGTCCGCACGCCCGAACAACTCGACGCCGCCCTCGAGCTCGCGCCCGCCAGCATCACCCTCGACTACCTCGACCTCTACGGCCTGCGGCCCTCCGTCGACAAGGTGAAGGCGTCGGGCATCTCCGTCCGCGTCGCCAGCCCGCGCATCCTCAAGCCCGGCGAAGCGCGCATCACCAACTTCCTGCTCAGCCTGGACTGCCCGCTCGTCATCCGCTCCACCGGCATCCTGCACGCCCTGAAAGGGCAGCCGCACGCCGACCTGATCGGCGACTTCAGCCTCAACACCGCCAATTCGCTCACCGCCTCGGCCTACTTCGAACTGGGCCTCGCCCGCCTGACGCCCACCCACGACCTCAACGCCGACCAGATCGCCCGCCTCGCCCACACCGCCGGCGCGGCCCGCATCGAGGTCATCGCCTATCAACACCTTCCTGTCTTCCACACGGAACACTGCGTTTTCTGCCGCTTTCTCTCCACCGGCACCACCTACAAGGACTGCGGCCGTCCCTGCGAAAGTCACACCGTCGCGCTGAAGGACCCCACGGGCCGCGCCCACCCCGTCATGGCCGACGTCGGCTGCCGCAACACCGTCTTCGGAGCCGAGGCGCAGGAGGCCAGCAGCTTCATGGACTCATGGCTCGAAGCGGGCATCCGCCACTTCCGCCTGGAATTCGTCCACGAGTCCGCCGCCCAGGTCCGCGCCGTCACCCTGGCGTTCCAGTCCTATCTGAAGGGCGAATCCAACGCCGCCCAGCTCGCCGCCGAAATGAAGCGCATCGCCCCGCAAGGCGTCACGCAAGGCAGCCTCTTCGTCCCGCCCGACTACCTCACCCTGCCGATCCTGCAGTAAGTCCGATCGGGTGAATGGGCTCTGGGATCCGGGCCTCGTCTTCTCTCCGAGGAGCCCTCCGTTCCGGAAGCCATCCCCACTGTCCGAGTGAACCAGTCCCCGCCGGATCCTCACGGCAAGACCACCATCGGTGTAGGTCTTGTCGTCCCCACCGGCGATGAAACTGGATCGAGCAAGGTGCGCAAGCTCCTCGTCGGGACGCCAGAGCCGGGACAAGGCTCGGTTTACGCCCCCTTATCCTCCCTGTTACGCTCCAGGGGAAGGGATAGGATCATTTGACCAGCCAGACCTGCCCAGCTCCCCAACTGCCCTGGCATCTGCGCTTTGGCCCGGCCATCGCCGCCGTTCTCTGCCTGTTCACTTTTTACTACCGCGGTCTCGACTGCTATTTCTACCAGGACGACTTCGGGTGGCTCCATCTGGGCCCCGCGAAAAACTTTCACGAGTTCCTGGAAATGATCTTTGCCCCTAAGGCCCACGGCAACCTCCGCCCCTGGAGCGAGAATCTCTACTTTTACGGCATGAAGGCCCTCTTCGGCCCCACCCCGTTGCCCTTCCGCCTCGTCGTTTTTCTCACCGTCACGGCCAACCTGTTCCTGCTCAATGCGGTGGCGCGCCGCCTCACCGGCTCCGTGGCCGCTGGCGCAGCGGCTGCCTTCTGCTGGTTATTGAACCCTTGCGTCGCCCCCGCTCTCTGCTGGACCTGTATCTACAACCAATCCCAGTCGCTCTGCTTCATCCTGCTGGCCTTCCTGCTTTATCTGAAAGGCCGCGAACGGGCCCAGTGGATCGTCTTCCTCCTGGGCCTCGGCTCGCTGGAAACGGTGGTGATGTACCCGTTGCTCGTCTCCACCCATGCCCTGCTCTTTGACCGCAGCCGCTTCAAACGGACCCTGCCCCTCTACGCCGGCTCACTCGCCTTCACCCTCATCCACTTCCTGGTTGCGCCCGTTTACAAAACCGGCCCCTATGCCATCCAGGTCGATCTCAGAATCTTCCGCACCTTGTGGTCTTACATCGAGATGGCTCTCGGTCCGGAACGCATCGGCCACTTCCTCTGGAACTGGCCCGCCGGATTCTTTCTCGCCTCCACGGGGGTCCTCTGCGCCGTGGTCCTGCTGGCCATCTTCCTCCGGGACCCCAAACCAGGCCTCCTCCGCTATGCCAATCCAACCGCCTTATTTGGCGCTGCCTGGTTTGTGATCCTGTTGGGCCCGCTGCTGCTGCTACCCGAACACGTCATGGACTACGCGCTCACCGGCCCCGTAGCCGGTCTGGCGCTCATCTTTGCCGCAGCCGTCGCCGCCCGCCGGCCGGTCGGCATCGCGATGGTAGTGCTCTACCTCGCCTTTGCCGTGCCGGCCGCCTGGAGGGTCACCCGCTGGAATTGGGAGCGCAGCCATACCGCCCGTGACCTGGTCCAGGGCGTCCTCCGATTCTGCCACGCCAACCCCGGCAAGACGATGCTGCTTACCGGCATGGATACCGATCAGTTCCTGGCCGGTTTCGCCGACCTGCCCTTCCAGGTCCATGGTTACTACGAGGTCTGGCTTGCCCCCGGCGCCGAAGCGAAGATCCAGGACGCGGGCCATCTGGCCCCACTCCTCGTCTCGAAGCCCGAGAAGTCTTACCCTCTTCTCGATGCCGGCCAAGCCCTGGTGCTGGATGTCACCGGCGGCAACGTACGGGACGTCACCGCCGATTACCAGGCCCAGCGCCCGAAAAACTAAGCCGCCCGCGCAGGCAGCAGGACAGCCTGTACCGGCCTCTGGGCCCGGAAGGCCGCCAGTTCCGCCGGATACTCCCCAATCAGCGGCGCCGGAGCCCGCAACGTCCGGTCCCCAAAGATTTCCCTCAACTGCAGCGCATTCACCATGGAACGTCCGCCCTCCGCATTGGCCGTCACCACCAGCACGCGCGCCGCATTCGCCGCCAGCCGCTCAATCCTCGGCTTCCACTCCAGCAGTTCGTCCAGGTCGTACAGATACGACTGGTCCACCGGCTGGTCAAACTCTCGAAAGCCCTCCGGGCTCCGCCGCCCATGCATGCGGACGACTGCCACCCCCGAGGTAAGCATCGCCGTGGGCGGCATCGCCCGGAAGAATTGCGGCTGGTCGATGTTCACGAACCCGACGCGGTAGTTCACCAGCGTCGTCACCGCTTCATCGCGCAGCCAGGACTCATGCCGGAACTCCGCCGCCAACGGAAACTCGTGGAAAGTCCGCCGCAGCCGGATCAGAAACTGCTTGTTCTCCTCGCTGAAGCGGAAGCCCCAGGGAAACTGCATCACCACCGCGCCCAGCCGCCGGGCTTTCAACAGCGGCAGCATCCCGGTCTTCCAAGCCTCCACCGAGGCCTCGTTCAGATCCCGGTCATACGTGAAGCGCCGTTCCAGCATCGCCGTGAAAAGGAAATCCTGGTTGCCCGCCACCTTCTTCGCGTAGAGCTTCGCAATCTCCTGTCGCAATGGGCCCGCAAAGGACTGCCCGATCTCGGCCACGTCGACATACTGCGCCAATGTGTCCAACGGGTGCCAGCCGCGGGAAGCCGGCTTTGGATAGACAGTAGAAACCCAGTCCGGGCGATGCCATCCGGACGGGCCAATTGAGAGGTGGTGCAGCATGGTCTTGCCTCCACTTTCGCCTTGTCTTTGCCAACCCAGAATAGAACAAATGGCGAATAAGATCAAGGCAAAAAATCTCCGCCTCAATTTTAGGGCACCTGTAACCTGAAACCTCGCTTTTGCGCTCTTATAGTCAATCCCCGTTACGAGAAGCGGGCGCCTTCACCCCAACACCCAACCCGGCGCCCGCACCCTCTTCTTCTCACTCCCTCCTAATACTTATCTATTACCGTGTAAACTCCGCCCAAAAATGCGAAACGCCCGCTGCTCGTCCAGATTCCTCTGGAGGAGTAGCGGGCGCCTTTCTGCAAGCGCAACTAGGTTTCTGACTAATCCGCGAACATCCCCTCGAAGAGCGCGGAAGACAAATACCGCTCCCCGGCGTCCGGCAGGATGACCACAATCGTCTTGCCCGCGAACTCAGGCTGATGTGCCAACCGCACGGCCGCAGCCGCCGCCGCGCCGCACGAGATGCCGCTCAGAATCCCTTCTTCCGAGGCCAGCCGGCGAGCCATCTCCATCGACTCGTCGTTCGATACCTGCTCCACCCGGTCCACCATCGACAGATCCAGCGTCCCGGGAATGAAGCCCGCGCCAATCCCCTGGATCTTGTGCGGACCCGGCTGCGGCGCCTCACCATTCCTCACCTGGGTGATCACCGGGCTCGTCGTCGGCTCTACCGCCACCGACAGAATCTGCTTGCCCTTCACCTGCTTGATATACCGCGAAGTGCCCGTGATCGTGCCACCCGTGCCCACGCCGGACACCAGCACGTCTACCTGGCCGTCGGTATCGTCCCAAATCTCCGGCCCTGTCGTCTCGAAGTGGATCTTCGGATTCGCCGGATTCTGGAACTGCTGCAACAGGACAAACTTCGACGGATCCGAGTTGGCAATCTCCTCGGCCTTCGCAATCGCTCCCTTCATGCCCTTGGGACCTTCCGTCAGCACCAGGTTCGCCCCAAACACCTTCAACACCTTGCGCCGCTCCAGCGACATCGTCTCAGGCATGGTCAGCGTAATCGGATACCCGCGGGCCGCGGCCACAAACGCCAGCGCAATGCCCGTGTTGCCGCTCGTGGGCTCCACCAGTTCCTTGCCTGGTCCCAGGATGCCCGCCTTTTCCGCTTCCCAAACCATCGAGGCGCCAATGCGGCATTTCACCGAATAAGCCGGATTCCTGCCCTCGATCTTTGCCAGCACCGTAGCCCCGGCGCCCTTTGTTACACGGTTCAGCCGGACTAAAGGAGTCCGGCCGATGCTCAACGAGTTGTCATCAAAAACTCTCATCGGCTCCCCTTAAATCTCCCAATTTGGTACGTATCTCGCCTGCCGGTCGCGCCAATTCCGCGCCAATTCCGCGAATGTCGTCCTGTCAATGACGCCGGCCACCGCTTCGTCCACACGGTCCCAGAACTCACCCAGCGGACCCGGTTCTTCCAGGGCAGCCCGGCCCGTCCGGCCGCCTTCCACACTGCGCAGCACCTGGCCCACCGTGATCGTCTCCGCCGCCTTCGCCAGCAGGTATCCGCCCTCGGCGCCCCGGCGCGATTCCAGGAACCCATGCTTCTTCAGGTCCGCCAGAATCGTCTCAAGAAACTTCTGCGGGATCTTTTGCCGCGTGGCAATGTCGGCGATTCTGATCGGCTGCGCCCCCGGCGCCAAGGTCAGGTCAAGTACGGCGCGGAGCGCGTATTCGCACTTGACAGAAACGTTCATTAGCGTCTGCACTGGCATTTCCCTATTCTCACTAGAGAATATCGCCTTCTACCCGGAGGGTCAACACAAGCCCGCTCTTTTCCAGCACTTGCCCGTTTTCAAGCCTCTTCGATCAGCCCCTCGGCCCCTAGTCCGACATCAGGAAGATCAACGGTCGAACATCGTCCTCAGGCGTCCATTCCCAGTAACTTAACAGAATCGTGTAGACCATCAGCCCCGTCTCGCCCTCGCCAAAGAACAGATACCGCGACGCCTGCTGCATCAGGTTCGCACGCGTCAGTCCAATGAAGATCGAGATCGGATCAATCAGTTCACTGATGTACGCAATCGTGTTCGCCAGGGCTGTCGCCCCATAGGCGCTCGCCACGAAGTTCTCCCCTTCTCTCTCAATCCGGAACTCCAGGGGAGCCGCAAACTCACTCCGGTTGTCCGCCAGGTAAATGTGAACAAAAAGGAACGGGCCCTTCACCTTGTAGTGCTCGATGATCTCCGCCTGCTTGCGCCTCCGCGCCTCCGGCGTATCGCTGCGAATCGGCACCAGGTGCACCTTCTTGTTCACCAGTTCCGACGCCAGGCGGGCCGACTCCCCATTGCTGAAGTAGCTCTTTGTCACCCGGAACTCGATCGATCGCATCGACCGGCTCAGGGCGCTTACCGTCATCAGCACCACGGTAAAGATCGACCCGATGATCAACCCGTCCGGCCGCTCGACGCAGTTGTCCACCAGCGTGTACGCAAACACCAGCGCCACCAGGCCCGTGTATATCGCCAGCGGCTTCCGCGCCTCTTTCCACAGGTCCAGCGTCGCCGCGCACGCCGCCGACAGGATCAGCACCAGGACGCCCGTCGCATAAGCTCCGCTCTGCGCCTCGACATCGGCGCGGAACACCAGCGTCACCACCACGTTGATCCCAAACAGCACCAGCACCAGTGGGCGGGACAGCGTCATCCACTCGGGAGCCATCCCGAATCGCGGCAGATACCGCGGAATCAGGTGCAGCAGCCCCGCCATCGCCGACGCTCCGGCCAGCGACAGGATCAGGATCGTCGAAACATCGTAGATCGAACCGAAGACACTGCCCAGGTACTCGTGCGCCAGGTAGGCGATCGCGCGTCCACTGGCCTTGCCGCCAATCCGGTACGCCGTCTCCGGAATCAGCAGCGTCGTCACCACGCTGCTCGCCACCAGCATGACGCTCATGATCAGCGCTGCCGTCACCAGCAGCCGCTTGGTATTGCCCACCCGCCCGGCCGGCGCCTTGCCTGAGCGCGGATTGTACTCCTGGTCCGCCGGTCCGCCATCGATCAGCGGCATCACGGAAACTCCGGTCTCAAACCCGCTCAACCCCAGCGCCAGTTTGGGAAAGACCAGCAGGGCGCCCGCCATCACCATGGTCATATCGCCCTTCATCGCAAGCGCCGCCCGCCAGTCCTGCAGCAGCCCCGGATGCAGGTACACTTCATACGCGCCACGCACCAGCACCACGACATTCAACAGCAGATAAGGAACCGATGCCGCCGACGCGACCCCGATCGCTTCTTTAAATCCCTTCAGGAAGACCAGTGTCAGTGCGGTCAGCAAGCCCAGCGTGATCAGGATCTGGTGATCCCCCACATGAGGATGAAGAAACGGATTCTCCACCGCATGCTTGGCCGCATCCGCCGCGGACAACGTCATCGTAATGACGAAGTCGGTGGCCGCGAACCCCAGCAGGGTGAGCACCAGCAGCTTGCTCTTCCACCCCAACAGCAGGTTCTCGAGCATCGCAATCGAGCCCTGCCCCGCGAAACTGCGCTGCGCCACCTGCGCATACACCGGCAACGCGCCCAGCAGCGTCACCAGCACCAGAATCGCCGTAGCCAGCGGAGCCACCGCCCCCGCCGCCAGCAGAGCAATGCCCGGCTGATACCCCAGCGTGGAAAAGTAATCCACGCCGGTCAGCCAGATCACCTTGTACCAGGGATGCGTTTCCGTGTGTTCGGCCGACTCCTCCAAGGCCTCGCCGCGAGAGATCCACCGTCCAAACGCGGAGCGGAACTGGAGCGATGGTTGCGCCAGTTCCTTATTGACAGGAATGAGTCGGCCCATGACAGACCAAAGGTTAGCTTATACGTCGCAAATCCGCATCATCTCGTCCAGAGTGGCGATCGGATCCTTCCCCTGCGACGGGCTGTATTCGTGCGACATGTAACCCGTATAGCCCGTGTCCACAATCGCCTGCGCGATGCCCTTGTAGTTCATCTCCTGCGTATCGTCGAACTGGTGCCGGCCCGGATTGCCCGCCGTGTGGAAGTGGCCGAAGTACTGGATGTTCTCCCGGATCGTGCGGATGATGTCACCTTCCATAATCTGCATGTGATAGATGTCATACAGCAGCTTGAACCGCGGCGAACCCACCCGCTTGCACAACTCCACACCCCACTTCGCGTGATCGCACTGGTAGTCCTTGTGATCCACCTTGGAATTCAGCAACTCCATGCAGATGGTCACTTCGTTGTCTTCCGCCAGCTTCACGACATCCTTCAACACCAGCAGGCAGTTGTCCATGCCCTCTTCGTCGCTCTTGCCGCGCCGGTTGCCACTGAACGTAATGACGTTCGGGATCCCTTCCTTCTTCGCCCGCGGCAGATTCTCCTTGAACTGTGCCCGGATCGCATCGTGCAGCGTCTTGTCATTGCAGGCATCGGTCAGCTTGCCACCGCCCGCCGTCATGTTCGGCACCAGACCGTACTTCTTCAGAATCGGCCACTGATCCGGTTGCGTCAGGTCGTAGCAGTGCGCCCCCAACCGGGCCGCTTGTTTGGCGCGCTCTTCAAACGGCATATTGCGGCCGAATACACCGCCGCAAACACCCTGCTTGATTCTGTTCTTGCGCTGTACCTTTTGCTCGGTCGACTGAGCGCTCAACACCGCCGGCAGCGCGGCCGCGGAAACGAGGAAATCTTTACGGGTCATGTGTGGAATCCTAGCCAGACGACTTCCGGCACCGTTTATCGTATAGCATTCCAACTCCGTCCGGACACGTCCTCCACTCCCCCGGCGCCGCCACAGGTTCTTCCCAAAATCACCCCCTGCCCCGCAACCGGTCACAGCACTTCGAAAAATTTCTAAAAAAACTTACAACCCACTAAATTTCAATAGCTTAAAGCGACAGAACCACCGCTCCGGCGGCTTCCCGGCAACCGATTCCCTGGCACCCCGGGGAGTAAGCTGGAGACGGCTCACCCCACAGCGCCTCCCGTTCGCGAGGCGCCACCCCACTAGGAGAATCCCATGGAAAAGATCACTACCCTTGCGCCTCAAGGCGCCAACGGGGCCGCCCCCGCGTCCCCCGCCATCGCCACCGCCGTCATCAACGGCCAGACCCTCACCGCCCAGGCGCCGCCGCCGCTCGACCCCCAACTCTTCCTGCGCCCCCTCGACCAGATTGCGACCCCGGACCAGTTCCCGCCCGGCGTCATCCTCACCGCCACCGCCGCCTCCACCCTGAGCCTGCAAACGCCCAGCCCCTTCGGCTTCCATTTCCACTGGCTCCGTGAGGCCGTCCGCGGCGTCCTCCAGGGCACCACCGGACTCTGCCTGGACGCCAGTGCCGACGCCACACTCACAGCCACCTTGTCCGGCTCCTACACCGCAACCCTCACCCGCGACGACACCGGACCGGACCCCAGCCTCCGCCTGACCCTGCGCCAGTCGTCCGAATCCACACTCCAGGGCTCCGCCAAGGCCGCCATCACCGCCAATGTCGACACAGTCCTGCCCGCCTCCAGCGACGAACTCCTCGATGCCCTCCTGGGCGTCCATCCACTCCAGTGGCTGCGCGCAGCTCTTGCCGAAATCGGCAGCGTCCGCTGGAAGGAACTCGCCGCCGCCTGCGGAGTGCCCGGCTATACCCTCGAAGCCCTCCTCGACGCCTTCCAGCAGCTCGGCGCCCGCGCCGAATCCGTCATCTGGAAAGCGGCCGCGCAACCCACCACCCTCGCCGAACTCCTCTCCTGGGCCTACGCCATCGCCAACGATTGCCCCACTTTCGCCGCCTTCCGTGCCCGCCTCGATCAGCACCTCCAGCAGGATCCCGGCTTCGCCGCCTCCATCGCCGCCCAATGGATCGAATCCGCCGCTGGCGTCCCGCTCTCCCGGCTCAACTCTGTCGACGCCTGGGAACGCCTGCGCGAAGCCGCCGCTCTCCTCGACCGCCTCACCAACACTGGCAAACTCAGCCGCGACGCCCCCGCGTTTCTCACTCTTCTCCTCCGCCTGCCCTCCCTCGCAGCGCAGGAGCTCCGCACGGCCACACCGGCCCCCTGGACCCTCGCCGCACTCCAGCGAATGCTCGGTTTCGGTCTGAGCCCCCGGTCTCTGTCCGAACGTCTGCCGGCCTGGATCCCTCTCCGCAACCGCATCTACCAGGCCGCGAAACAGGCCCTCCAGCAGCAACTCCCGGCCGAACTCTCCATCCTGCTCGAATCCGCCGCCGGAGAGGGCACCCTCGTCGACGCCTCCTTCTCCCTCAACTCAACCGGCATTCATCACCTCCGCCGCATCCTCGCCGGAGACCTCACCGGGCTCTACGGCCCGCCCGCCCCCGGCCTCACCGTGCGGCACGGCCTGCTTACCCATCACCTGCGCCGCGCCCGCCACATCGAGCTCCACCTGCCTGTCGTCGGGGCCCGTTCCTGGCGCGAGAACCTCAAGGCCCTCACCGCCGCGGAAGTAGTCTCCGACGGGGCAGGACGCCTCCTCACCTGCTACAGCAGCGCTCAGGATCTCCACCAACTCTCCAACGAATGCCAAAGCAGTATGATCTTCGCCGCCGCCTTCTCCGCCCGCGATTCCGGCCCCATCAACGACAACTTCAACCTGACCTTCGAGGACACCCGCCGGGTCAGCGCCTCCGGCCACCACGAAGCCTGGTTCCGGGTTCTTCAGGCCTACGGCATCGAGCGTCCCCAACTGCCCGCCGAACCCGTCCAGGCCACGCTCAGCCTCGCCCTGCCCGGCAGTTTCGCCGGCTTCTGGGCCACCGCCCCCCATTCAAAAGACTCCGAGTACATCCCCACCATGTGCCGCATCTCCCGCGCCATGCAGGCCGCCATGCGCCACTGGCTGCCCATCCTCTACTTCGCCGACCTCGATCACTACCGCACCCCTATGGCGGCCTTTCCCCTGCTCGCCTACCAATACTCGCTGCCCTACACCGACGTGAAAGGCCGTCGCCTCTCCTACGACTCCATGAGCATGGATGATGTCCTCAAAGCCCTCAATTCGGCCGGTCCCGGCCTCCGCCAGGCCCTGCCCACGCTCCAGCGCACACTGGAAGCGGCAGGCATGCAGAAACTGGTTCCCCTCTACGATCCGAAGTACGCGGCTCGCATTCTCGCCTCGGTACAGGTGCAGCGCCGCAACTTCCATGCCCTGCTCGCCGCCGACTCTTTCTTCATTGAGGAGATGGTCCGTCTCGCCGACATGACCTGTGAACTGCGCGCCCTTTGCGGTCGCAAACCAGCGATGGCCATCCGCAACTTCAACCGTTACAGTGCGGATGTCGTGAAATCCCTCCACGGCCAACTGCGCCGCCTCTATGCTGGAGACGACTTCGTTGCCCTGGGATCCCTCCTGCTCCTGGCAGCCACCTCCGCCCTCGCCGGAGGCAGCAAGGGCTCCATCCCCATCAGAGCGACCCTGAAGCTGGAGTATCCGGAAGGAGTCCGCATCTACCCCAACCAGGCAGCCCGAACCTGACCGCTGGGGACGTTCATCCGCTGTCCCGAAACGCCAAAAGTCTCCAATCCCAACGAAGACCCCAGGTGGACAGTGCGTGAACGTCCCCCCCACCGCGATGCCCGCCCCGTTCAAACCCGTAACGCCGTCATCGGATCCACCTGCGCCGCCCGTCTCGCCGGAACATAACTCGCCCCCAGCGCGACAACCAGAAACACCAACGCGATCCCGCCAAACGTCAGAGGATCCGTGGGGCTCACCCCAAACAGCACTGTCTTCATCACGCGGGTGAGCCCGTAAGCGCCCGCCAATCCCAGTCCGATGCCCGTCACCGCGAGCGCAAACCCATGGCCCACCACGAGCCTCAAAATGTCCGCCTGCTGCGCGCCCAAGGCCCGCCGGATCCCTACCTCCTGTGTCCGCTGCGCCGCCGAGTAGGCCACCACTCCATAGATCCCAATCACGGCCAGCAGCAGCGCCACCATCGCGAATCCGCCCAGCAGCGTCACCAGCAGCCGCCGCTGCCCGACCTCCGCTTCCATCAGGTCTTCCATGGACTGCACCTCCGCCACCGGCTGATCCCGGTCCACCGCCCGCACCCGTCCCCGCACGGCGTTCGCAAATGACATGGGATCGCCCGCCGTCCGCACCGCCACCATCGCGAACGGCTGCGCGTTCTGGGCGAACGCCACATACATCGTCTCCGGCCACATATCGTTCTCCAGCGACTGATGCACATTCGCCGCGATCCCGATCACCTCCGCCGGCTTCGGATTCACGCCGCCAATCAGCAACCGCTGCCCGATCGGATCCTGCCGCGAGGGATACCCCGGCCAGAACCGCCGCGCCATGCTCTCATCGATCACCGTCACCCGCTGGGCCTCTTCCGTATCCCGCTCGGTAAACGCCCGCCCGCGCAGCAGCGGAATCTTAAACGTCTGGAAGTAGCCCGGAGTCACGGGCATCAGCTTCGCAATCAGCCGCTCGTTCAGCTTCAACACCGGCTTCGACGCATCCTGCACCGGACTTCCCGCAAAGCCCGACATCGGAATCGACATCCCGGCCGTCGCCCCGCGCACGCCCGGCAGCGCGCCCACCTGCGTGATCAGCTCCTGGAAAAACTGCGACTGCTTCAGGCTCGTGTCATACCGCGACGTCGGCAGCGATACCCGCATCGTCAGCAGGTTCGAAGCATTGAACCCGACATTCACCCCGCGCAGTTTCATGACGCTCTCCATCAGCAGCGCCGCCCCGATCAGCAGCACCACCGACAGCGCCACCTGGCCCACCGGCAGCAGGCCGCGCAGATTCACTCCAAACCAGCTCCGCCCATGACCCGCCTGCCCCGCCGGACCGCTCGCCCGCAGCACCTGAATCAAGTCCGGCCGCGAAGCCCCCACCGAGGGAGCCAGGCCAAACAGGATCCCCGTCAAAACCGACAAGCCGCCGGCGAACGCCAGCACAAGCCAGTCGATGTGAATCTCGGCTGTCCGGGGCAATTCGAAACTGGTCATCGCGGGAATCAGCCGCAGCAGCACCACCGCGAGCCCCAGACCCAGCAATCCCCCCAGCACCGACAACACCACGCTCTCCACCAGCAACTGCCCCATCAATCTCGTCCGGGCTGCCCCCAGCGCCGCCCGCACCGCAAACTCCCGGGCCCGCGTCGTCGACCGCGCCAGCAGCAGGCTCGCCACATTCGCGCAGGCAATCAGCAGTACGAACCCGACCGCCCCAAACAGCATCCACAACATCGACCGCACACTGCCCACCAGCTCATCCTTGATGGGCGTCAGCTCTCTCGGCGACCTTGACTTCGCATCCAGCATCGTCGGATGCGCCATCGCATACTGGTGCCGCAGCCCCTTCAACTCCTCGTTCGCACGGTTCAAGGTCACCCCGGGCTTCAGCCGCCCGAACAGCGTCAGGAAAGGGCTCAGAGTCCGTGACTTCAAAGGCATGAGCGGCCATTCGGTAGGCGCCGTCATCCACACGTCCAACCCGGGCATCGGAAACTGGAACCGCGGCGGCAGCACGCCAACAATCATGCAGGGCGTCGCCGAAAGCGTGACGGTCTTGCCGACAATCTGCGGATCCCCGCCAAAGCGGCGCTGCCACAATTCGGAACTGATCATCGCCGCCGCGGCGCCGCCCACGGCATCCTCCTCGGGACGAAAGCCCCGGCCCAGCATCGGTTCGACCTTTAGGATCCGCAGGAAACTCTCAGATACCCGGACCCCCTTAAGGACCTCCGGTTCGGTCCCCGTGGCCAGCGTGACGGCCTCCTGCCGCGTATAGGCGCCCAGGTCGGAGAAGGACTGCGCCGTGGCCCGCATCTCCAGAAACCGCGAAGGCGTCCCGTTCCCCATCTGCACCAGTTGGTCGGAGTCGCGATAGGCCAACGGGTTCAGCAGCACGGCCCGGATGATGGTAAACATGGCGGTATTCCCGCCAATGGCAAGAGCCAGCGTGACCACCGCGGTAGCGGTGAAGCCCGGAGCCCGCCGCATCGTCCGCCAGCAGTGCCGCGCATCCTGCCAGGCAGTTTCCAAGAGTCCAGAGCCATTCATCAGGGCAGTCCCTCCGTGAAATCAAGTCTACCGCCGCCCCCCGGCCCACAACGTAAACTCGAACCACCCGCCGCCCCGGCCGCACCGCAATGCATCCGCAAATGGCCCACTTTCCGGAGCAATTCTGAGATTTCGAAGGAATTGCGAACAAAGGCCAGCCGGGAGATAGCCGGCCCGCTATAATCGGCCACATGTGGTGCCTCAGGCTGGCGGCTTTCCTCTCCTTGATGGGGACTCTGTGCGCCCAGGACGCCCAACTTGAAGCGCTTAGGGAGACACTGGCCACGGTGCGCAACCAGGCACAAAAGGCTGCCATCAAGGGAACTGTCCCCGCCACCGCCATGGCCAAGGCTAAGCACCAACTCCGGGACTGGGTGGAATCCCGCTTCGCTCAAGTGGAAGACGAATCAGGAATCACCGCCCTGGAGCCCAAGCTCAATCAGGAACTCCAATCGGTCGGTGCCGCCGGCGAGGACCCACAAGTGAGCCAATTCGGCATGTTGGGTAACATCCGCCTAAGGCTGGAAGATGGACTGCTGACCCTTACCACCTCCGTCGGCATTCTCTGTCAGAACGATGACTCAGCGTACGTCTACCGGAAGAAGGACGGCCGCTGGCAGCGCATCTGGGAGTCCGAACAACAGGACTACTCAGTGGGAGGTTACAAGCCGCAGGTGCTGTTCAAGGTCAACCTATGGAAGCCGTTCACTCAAGGCCGGAACGACGGCCGCCTTTACATAATGACGCTCGGCAATCACTGGGGCTGTACCTCCGCCTGGCACCCGGTCTACTACCGTGTCTGGCGAGTCGGCCCCACCGGTTCCAAGCTTCTGATCGATGGTGATCAGTATGCGTGGATGCGAACAGGCACCTACGCCATCGGCAGCATCGGACAACGCCGCGGCCTGAAGGATTCACCCGTTGACGTCCTGATCGAGATCGCCATTAGAAGCGTAGACATAGGTGTCCACAATCGCGAGGCCGTCCTGCACTACCTCATCGAGGGCGACAAGGTCCGCCGCGTAGCCCCAGTTGCCCTCAGCCCCCGTGACTTCATGGACGAATGGCTGACGCACGATTGGCAGGAGAGCGCGGCCTGGTCCACCTCCGAAGCACTCCACTCCTGGCACCGCAAACTCCACGCGGATTCGGTGGGCGGCACCTTCCAGGACAACACCAAGCGTTGCCAGACCCCCGGCCTCTGGCAAGTCACCTTCGCACCCCGCGATGAGCATAAGAAATACGAGGACTGGAAGCCGCTCTACTTCCTCGTCGAGTGGCGCCCGCCCTTCCACTTCTCCATGAAGGAGATCAGCGACAAGCCATGGCCCCGCTGCAATCAGGACGACCCCGAAGCCGACGAATGGAGAACCCTCTTTTCCACACAGGAGTGGCGCAACTGATCTCAAGTCCCCAGCCGCCAGCGGCACCATTGCGCCTCCCGGTCCCCCCCGCTGCGAACCGCGCACGTAAGTAAGCGGGCACCTGTCTCCCCAGCGTCCTCCATGGAGCGGCCCCGAACTCCTCCGTACCTCGACTGGCAAGGAGTCCCCATGACCCAATTCGCCTTGAAACGGGAGGTAAGCTTCTCCAGAGCGACCCACACGGTAAGGCAGCCCCCTACTAGGCCACCGGGAAGCACATCGCCACCTCCCGACACCCGGAGCGCCAGCGACGGGCTAAGCGAGCCTCCACACCCCTACTCCGCCCGCAGCGCGCTCACCGGATCCACCCGAGCCGCCCGTCGCGCCGGCAAATAACTCCCGGCCACCGCCGCCAGAACCAACACCCCCAGCGCCACCCCATACGTCACCGGATCCGCCGGACTCACCGCATACAGCATCGACCGCATCAGCCGCGACAACCCCGACGCCGCCGCCAGACCGCCCAACGCCCCGTAGGCCGCCATCCGCAACCCATGCCGCACAAACTGGCCCGCCACCGCACCCGGCACCGCCCCCAGCGCCAGCCGGATCCCGATCTCCTTCGTCCGCTGCGACACCGAATACGAGATCACCGCATACAGCCCCACCGCGCCCAGCAACAACGCCATCCCTCCGGCAATCACCAGCAGCAGCAGTGCCAGCGAACTGCGGGCCAGCGACTGCGCATACACCGAACCCAGAGTCTTCACCTCCGCCACCGGCAAGTTCGCATTCACTTTCGATACCGCCTGCTGGATCTCCGCTCGCAAGGTGGCCGTGCCCGCTCTGGGCGTCCGGATCACATACGTCAAACTCCGCACCCCGAACTCCGGCTGAGATTCGAAATTCCTGCTCAACAGTGGCCAGTACGCCGTGGGCGGAGCCGGCTGCTCGATTCCGTCATCGTGCACATCCGCCACGACCCCAATCACCTCGCGCCAGTCGTCCTTCAGCGTCGCCCGGATCCTCTTGCCAATCGCCAGCCGCGGCTCGCTCCAGAACGCTCGCGCCAGATTCTCGGAGACCAACGCCACCGGAGCCCGCTGGTACACCTCCGCCCACGTCAAGTCCCGTCCGGCAATCATCCGGCTGCCCGCCGCCGCGAAGTACCCCGGCGAAACATACTTGAACCGCCGCACCACCGGAATCCGCCCGTCCGCCGACGGCCGGTCCTCCGCATATACCGGATCGTTCGACCCGCCCTCCAGCGGCAGCGAATCAATTGCCCCCACACGCTCCACACCACCCACTTCCGACATCCGCCGCAGGATCTCCTGCTCCATCCGCGCCACTCGCTCGGCCGACTCTGCCTGCGAGCCCGGGATCCCCACGCGCACCGTCTCCAGTTGCTCCGCGCCCGCAAATCCCGGATCCACGTTCAACAGCGCCCGGAACGTCCGGATCATCAGCCCCGACCCCACCAGCAGCACCAGAGCCAGCGCCACCTGCACCGCCACCAGGGCGCTCCTTGTCCGCTGCCGCTCCCGGTTGCCCGTCAACCGCACCCCGCCCGCCCGGAGGTCCCCCGCACCCTCCGGCCGCGCATACTTGAAAACCGGAATCAGCCCGAACACCACACTCGCCCCCAGCGACACACACACCGTGAACAGCAGCACTCGCGGATCCATCCCGATCTCCTGGACGCGTGGCACATGCACCCACTCCAAAGCCAGCAGGGATCGCAGGGACGCCGCCGCGAAGCCCCAGCCGGCCAGGCCCCCGCCCACCCCCAGGAGTACACTCTCCAGCAGCAACTCCCGGGCGATTCGCCCCCGCGGAGCGCCCAGCGCCACACGCACCGCCAACTCCGGCCGCCGCCCCTCCGCCCGCACCAGCATCAGGTTCGCTACATTCGCGCACGCAATCACCAGCACCAGCCCCACTGTCCCCATCAGCACCCACAGCGTGCCGCCGATATCACCCACCTGGTAATCTTTCAGCCACCGCAGCCGGGGTCCAAACCGCGATTCGGCAAAGGCATTCGGGCTGAAACCCGGATTCACCGCAAACTTCTGCGGAGCCATCGGCAGCATCCGCACCACGTCCGCATTGGCCTGCTCCAGCGGGACACCCGGCTTCAACCGCGCAATGCCCTGGCAGCAGAAACTGATCAGCCTCACCTCGGCCCGCCGGAACCGCAGCGGAGCCAGAAGCGACACCTTGCGATCCAGAAATTGAAACGACGCAGGCAACACGCCAATCACTTCGTACGCATTACCGTCCAGCACAATGCGCCGTCCCAACACCGCCCGGTCTCCGCCGAATCGCGATTGCCAGTACCCGTGTGACAACATCACGGTCTGTTCATGCGCCGGGTCTTCCTCGTCGCGCGTGAATCCGCGGCCCAAGGCCGGACTCACTTCCAGCGTGGACAGAAACCCTTGCGTCACAGACAACCCCGGCACCTTTTCCGGCATCCCCAATCCGGTCACATTCCACGAATCGTCCGTCCACATCCCCAGGTCCTGGAATACGCGATTCTCCTCGCGATAGGTCAGGAACAACGAGACGGCCAGATTCATCTCCGGGATGTTCAAACCAGGCGCCGTATGCCGCAGAGCCACCAGCCGCTCCGATTGCGGATAAGGCAAGGGCTTCAACAGGACACCGTCGATCACGCTGAAAATCGTTGCGCTGGCGCCAATCCCCAGCGCCAGCATCAACACACTCACCCCACTGAAGCCCGGATTGCTGCAGAGCCGCCGCAGTGCATACCGCACATCCGACACGAACGAATCGATCCGGTTCTCCCACCCATAACCACGCACATCTTCCGCAACCGCCGTCCGGCTGCCCATCTCGATCCGGGCCGCCCGCCGTGCCTCTTCAGGCGATAACCCGCGCCGCACATGTTCCTGCGCGGCCTCCTCGAGGAAGTGTTCCACCTCATCGTCGATCTCCTGCTCCACCACCCGCCGCCGCCCGAGAGCCCGCAACCCGTGTGTCAACTGCCGCCAAAGAGACATAGCTACGCCGCCCTCCGAAGCCGGGAAACAAGGAGGAACGACGCATTCAAGTTGTGGCAGGGGATCGGGAATTCCACCAGACGCAGCCAGCCAGGAAGCGCAGGAGTGTGCAGTGAGCGCATACGGATAATACGAACCCAGCAAGCCCACGTTACCGTTTTTCATCTTGATTATCAAGATGTGATAATCATGATCAGAAGGCCCGGGGGCTCAGCAACACCCGTTCAGAACCAATCCCAAAACCCGTCAGTCCTGACCGTATGCGCCCAAGGGTGAACAGGGCAAAGTTCCAACACTGCAGACTGCTCCCCCAGCATTCCCTCCGGCATCGCCGGAGGCCCATCGCAATTCCAACGGCCCTCGACACCAATCAACGACGCGAGAGACGCCAACAAAAAAGGAAGGTCACTGGATGGGGAGGAGGAGCAACCGGCGAAGAGAGCAATCTGTGTGGCCCCTGGGGTGGACCTTCGGCGGTCCGACCGGACCATATCCCCGAACCGGGTGCACTCCTCCCGGGCAATGCTGGCTGTTAAGCCGCGAAGTTACGTTTCGCTCTTTCCACCGAGCCAAGGCGGCTCTTCAAACACTGTCACGATTCGAATACCCCTACCGCCAGCTCTGATCACTCATGTCATACCCCGGAACCCGGACATAGTAATCGCGCATCTTCCGCTTCTCGGCGATCGGGCCCTCTTCCCCCCACGGATTCTCTTCAAACTCCCGGCACGTTGCCGCTTCCCGCTTCCGTACCTCCGCCAGGTTCGGCGGATCGTTTACTTCGAGATAGTCGAACGGCTTCGTCCACCCCAACGCCTTCCGGTGCAAATTGGCGATCCGGTGCCGCTTGAACCCCCACCCGCACACCGTGATCTTCGACGGCCACTCGCCCTGCAACTCCTGGAACCGGTACAGCCCGCACAATAGATTCAGAAACGAATCCAGCGCGAACTCCTCCAGCACCGCGCGCGCCCGCACTTCGCCATGCCCCCACCACTCATACCAGTCCGCGATGAGCCAGTACCCCAGCGCCTCCGTGATCGGACCCGCTTCCGGATCCGTCGCTCCGCCCGAGAACATCAGAATCGCTTCGGGATCCTGCGCCGCAGCCTCCACACCCGCCTTGATGTGCTCGATGAAATACTTCGGCTCACTGTTCTGGTAAGGCTTCAGATACCACGAAGAGTCGAGCGCCGGGTCCTCGCGCAGGTTCCACACCGCATGCCCGGGAACCAGCACCAGATGTTTGAATTCTGTCATTAGAAAAGCTTCGGTTGATTCGGACCCAGGCCCCAGCCCATCGGCCGCCGCGGCACATTGAAGTACTCGAACGCCCGCTCCGTCGCCATGCGCCCGCGCGGCGTCCGGTCCAGGAACCCCAACTGCATCAGGTACGGCTCGTACACTTCCTCAATCGTGTCCGGTTCCTCGTCCGTGGAGGCCGCAATCGTGCTCAGCCCCACAGGACCGCCGCCGTACTTCTCCAGCACGGTCATCATGATCTTCTTATCGATCTCGTCGAGGCCGAACCGGTCAACCTCTAGAAGGTCCAGCGCCATCCGCGCCACCTTCAGATCGACATGCCCTTCCGCCCTCACCTGCGCGTAGTCGCGAACCCGCCGCAGCAGCCGGTTCGCAATGCGCGGCGTCCCCCGGCTCCGGCGCGCCACCTCTTCCGCCGCATCCGTATCAATTGGAGTCCCCAGCAGGCTCGCTGTTCTCCGCACGATCTTCTGCATCTCCGGCACGTCATAGTGCTTCAGATACAGAATCAGGCCGAACCGTCCACGCAGTGGAGCGCTCAGCAACCCCTGCCGCGTCGTCGCCCCGACCCCTGTGAAATGGGCAATCGGTAGCGAATGCGTCCTCGCCCCCGGACCCTGCCCGATGACAATGTCCACCCGGAAATCTTCCAGCGCCGAGTACAGCACTTCCTCGATGTCCGGCAGCAACCGGTGAATCTCATCGATGAAGAACACCTGCCGGTTGCGGATGTTCGAAAGGATCCCCGTCAGGTCGAGCTTCTTCTGCAGCATCGGCCCGGAGGTCAGGTCGAATGGGACATCCAGTTCCTGCGAGACGATGTTTGCCAGCGTGGTCTTGCCCAGGCCAGGCGGCCCGATCAGCAGCACGTGGTCCATCGCCTCACCGCGCCGCTTCGCCGCTTCGATCGTCACGCTCAGCAGCTCTTTGACCTTGGCCTGGCCTGTGAAATCGTCCAGCCGCTTCGGGCGCAGACTGGCTTCAAATTGGATCTCCTCGTCCGTGGCGGCAGGCGATACAATTCGGCGCGACTGGCTGGAATCCGGCATGGCAGGCAAACTATCAGATTAACGCAGCAGTTCCATCGAGCGCCGGAACAAAGGCTCGAAACCGCTGATGCCCGGCTCCGCCGCCGCCTTCCGTACCGCTGCCTCAGCCGCCGGCTGCTGGCAGCCCAGGTTCACCAGCGCGCTCACGACATCCGATTCTTCGCTGCTGAGAATCACCGCCGCCGGCCCCTTCGCCGCCACTGCCGGAGCCGCGCCCAGCCCCTCCATCTTGTCCCGCAGCTCCAAAACGATGCGCTCGGCCGTCTTCTTCCCGATGCCCGGAACTCGCGTCAGCATTGCCACTTCCCCGGCTCGGATGATCCGCACCAGGTCCGGAGCCGCTACACCGCTCAATGTCGTGATCGCCAGCTTCGGCCCGATCCCCGACACCGTGATCAGCTTCTCGAACAGCGCCTTCTCCATCGCCTCGCGAAAGCCAAATAATTGGATCGCGTCTTCCCGCACATTCGTATAGATCCGGAGCTTCACCTCGGACCCCAACTCTGGCAGCGCGCTATAGGTGGAAACCGAGATCTGCACGTCGTACCCCACCCCGCCAGCCTCCACAATGGCCTGGTTTGGATGCTTCTCAATCAGGGTGCCGCGGAGGTGTGCGATCATTGCCTCCGCAGTCTAACAAACGGGTACTCTGGTAGGAAATGGCTCGTCGAATGTTCTATGTGCAGGAGGTCCGGGGGGAGCAGGCCACGCTGCGCGGAGACGCTGCTCAGCATGTCCGTAAGGTGCTCCGGGCGGAGCGGGGCCAGCGCTATGAGATCTCAAATTTCGAGAACATCTGGCTGGCCGAGATCGCCGACTTCGGGAAGGACACGGTCCAGTTCAATCTTCTGTCACCGGTCGAACCGGTCACAGCCCCCGCGTCTCTGCACCTCTTCCCCGCGCTCATCAAATTCGATCACTTCGAGTGGATCCTGGAGAAGGCCACCGAACTCGGGGTCGAGCGCATCACGCCCATTTATGCGCTCCGCACCGACAAGGGTCTGGATCAGGCCGCGCCCAAGCGCATGGAGCGCTGGCGCAAGATTCTCTACGAATCCGGCCAGCAGGCCCGCCGGCTCAAACTACCGGAACTCGATGCCCCCTGCCGCCTCGACCAAGTGCTGGCTCAGCCCCTAGACCACAAATTCTGGCTGGAAGAGCAGCAGGGCGCCGAACCCATTTTGAGATCCTTGCCGGTAGAGCGCAGGCAGACCGCCACGATCGGACTCCTCTGCGGACCCGAAGGCGGCTGGGACGACCGGGAACGCCTGGCGGCGTCAGGTGCCGGCTGGACCAGTGTGTCATTGGGTCGACAGATCCTGAGGGCAGAGACCGCGGCCATAGCCGGACTCTCGATCATCATGGCTGCCTGGGACAGCGGAACCTGACTGGCGATGTCGTCAACCGACAATCAGGACCAGCTGAAACAGATTACTGGGGCATACGGATGAGACGTGCGGCCGCCGGGAGAGTCAATCCCGTGGCCTGGGGTCGGTCGTTGGCGCCAGGCGGACCGTGAACTGCCATCCAATTGACGGTGAAGTGGCGCGTAGAATTACTTGACTCCGTCAAATACATCGTTTGCTTCAGTCAAGTATCTCGGGCCTGGGGGGTTGGCGCCGACGAATGGGGTGCGCCAGGGGAGGTGTGCTGCAAAAGCAAAAAGCCCCGGGTTTGAGACCGGGGCTTTTCGTTTTAATTCGGGCAACGTCCTACTCTCCCACGCACTCGCGCACGCAGTACCATCGGGGCTGAGAGGCTTAACTTCCGTGTTCGGGATGGGAACGGGTGGGTCCCTCTCGCTATGGTCACCCAAAACTCGTTTGAGCTGTGTTCT
>JAFKEE010000070.1 GCA_017307505.1 Acidobacteriota bacterium
AGCTGTGGGAAGGGTCGATGGGCAGCGCGATTGATCTGAGCACTCTCCTGTCGAGCTTCGACGGCAAGGAACCGCAGGAGGTGTCAGCGCTCTTCAAGGATCTGAACGACAAGGCAGCGCTACCAGCCCCCGGCAATACGGTGTTCGCTCCGGTGGTCGATCCGGTGACCGGCGCGATTCTGGGGTTCCGTGAGTTCATCCTGATTCCCGGATACAAATCCAACACAACCTGGTGCGCGAAATATGTTGGGTCGGCGGTGTATGGTCCGGGGACCGCAAGCGTCGACCAGAACGGGATCTACGAGATCCGGCTGGTGAGGTGACGGTCATGAAAAGGCGGCAAGGCAGAAGAGGCGCGGTGCTGATCGAACTGGCACTCATCCTGCCCGTGGCGATTTCCCTCATTCTGGGAGCAGTTCATTTCGGCTATCTGTTTTATCTCTACAACGGCCTGGAGAAGTCAGTCAGGGACGGCGCCCGCTATGCGGCCAGCCGCACCTACACCACCTACGCGGATTACTCGACGGTGGTGCAGCACGTCGTGGTCTTTGGTTCGCTGAACAGCTCCACCCCAGTCGTGACGGATCTGGCCCTGCAGGATAAGAACAAGAAGAACATGGTGGTCGTCACCCCGATCCCCAACGCAGCAGGGGTTCGTCCGGAGCGAATCAAGGTTGAGATTACGGGGTACCGCTATACGGGCATCCTCTCCGGGCTTCTGGGTGAAACTCTTCTTGTCGGAAAGCCAGCGGTGGAGGTCCCGTTCATCGGACGGTATGCTCCACCTGCTAAATAGAGGACACCATGATCGCCAAGCAAGCGAAAGAACAGGAACGAGGCGCCAACCTGATTGAATTTGCGGTGGGCGCCATTCTGTTCCTAACGGTGCTGTTCGGAGCCATTGACTGGTCCTGGGTCTTCTTCCAGCACCAGACCATCCTTTGGAGGGCTTCCGATGCGGCAAGGTGGGCCAGCGCAAATAAAGTCGACTCCACGCAGGTAACCAACATGGTGCTTTGCGGCTCGCCCACCTGCACAGGTTCGTATAGCGGCTTCTTCCAGAACGCGGCCGTGACAGTGGAGCATGTTCAGTCCAGCGACGTGATCGACACAATCACAACGGTCACGCGGTACTACGCAAGAGTGACGGTGAAGAACTACAAGATCCAGCAGTTGTCGCCTTTCCTCGGCCAGTCATTCACCGGCAAGCCAATCATCGTGGCGCAACCCATGGAATGCCAGGATGCGGCCGGCGATTGCACAAAATGGAACTAATCCGCTGAGGGCAGAGGTTTCAGTCCCAGGCACGCCCGGAGTTCACTGCCCGGATGCGTTCTACTCCCCTGTTCTCAGGGCTTCTCCAGCGCCATGCGCATCAGCGGCGCCTTCATCTGGCCCCAGTCCGCGATGTCCGGCAGTTCTTCGAAGTACAGCACGCGGTAGGACAGGAAGGCATTGAGCACCTGGTTGGGCTCTCGGGGGGGACCTCCTCCGAAGCCTTCCACCAATAGCATCCCGCCAGGCTTCAGCGAGTCCTGGACGCGTTTCATATAGGCGGCGTCGTGCAGATTCGTGAAGGCGTAACTCATGACGATCAGGTCCCATTGCGCAACGCCGAGATCGTACTCATCATGGGACGCCAGCTTCGTGTCGAGTTTGACTCCGGCCTCGGCAGCCAGAACATCCGCCTGCCGCAGAGCTTCGTCGGAGATGTCGTAGCCACTGACGGTCCAGCCGGCTTTCGCTAGCCAGACGGAGTTGCGGCCTTGCCCCATGGCGATATCCAGAGCTCGGCCAGGCTTTCGGGTGGAGGCGATCCGCCGTAGGAAAACGCTCGGCTCGCGGGTGAACGGAGCGGCCTTCCAGGTGAAGATCCGATTGAAATGCAGGGTGAGCCCTTCGCGCGGATGGGCGGCGAGGTAATCCTGTACTTCCTTGACCCGGGCCTGGACATCGCCGGCCGGAATGCCCTCCGTCTCCAGCTTTTTCGAATAGGCGCGCAGGACGTCGGCCGGGGCTCCGGGCGTACCCTCCTTACTGAACCAATCAGAGAACTGCTTCCAGGCCGTGTCGCCGGAGAGAAGTGCAATTAGCATCAGTGCGAGAACCATGCCCTTTCAGACACCAGCCTCTGGAATTGGTTTCCGGATCACGGCTTAACAACAATCACAGTGAAGCCGGCTTCTGAATGACCCCGGCGATCGCGCAACTTTTCGGTTGCCTTTCAGTCGGACCCCGCGGTATTCTGCAACCACGAGGTTGCACAATGACATTCACGGAGATGAGCCGGATCGACAGATCCATCGAGATCAACGCGCCACCCGAACGCGTGTGGCGGGCGCTCACCACGCGGGAGGATCTCTCCGCCTGGTTTCAGGTGGCCATCGAGGGCGAGATCGCCGCGGGCTGTGAGGTGTGGATGACCACGACGAACCCGGCCTACAGCGGCATGCGGTTCCAGGTGCGGTTTATCGAACTGGTGCCGCCGTCTCGATTTGTCTGGGAGTGGCATCCCGGCGCGGTCGATCCGAACGTGGACTACGCGAAGGAGCCCAGGACAACGGTCACCTTCACATTGGAGCCCAAGCCGGGCGGGACGCGGCTGAGCGTCTGCGAAACCGGCTTTGACGCAATCTCCCTGCCGCGCCGTGCCAGTGCGTTCAAGGACAACACCCAGGGCTGGACGGAAGTGCTGGTCTGGCTGCAGAAGTATGCCGAAGAAGCGCATTGACAAAGGACTGGCCGAAGCGGCGCTGCTGTTCGCTGCGCTGGGCGATCCGACGCGACTGGCGCTGCTGCACCGGTTGTCCCACGACGGTTCGTCATCGATATCGGCGCTGGCGGAACGCTTCGTCATCACCAGGCAGGGAATCACGAAACACCTGCGCGTGCTGGAAGCGGCCGGACTGGTGGACGGCCGCCGGCAGGGGCGCGAGAGCGTCTGGGCCATGAATCCAGACCGGTTGGCGGAAGGCCAGCGCTGCCTGGACCAAATCGCGCGTGGATGGGATGACGCGCTGGCCCGTTTGAAATCACACATCGAGAACGGCTGAGCGGAGCCGAGGCTCGCCTGGGTGGAAACGACGAACGCCGGAACCGCATACCTGCCTGGCAGGCGGCGGTCCCGGCATGAGTCGCGATTCAATCGACTGAACTCAGGACGAGGGAATCAGGGCTCCATCGAGTAGCGGGCATAGAGGCCGACGTCGCCCACAACACCCAACTGAGTCTTCCCGTCCTTGCTGTAACCCAGGTGGACGAAGTCGACGAGATTGAAAGGTAGTCCTACCCTGCCCCGCCAGGCGATGTCGCTGCCCGTACCGTCGTCGAGCACCGCCCGCACAACATAGGGGCTGCTGGTATAGACCGGAACGGTTGCCTGGGCGAAGGCCGTCTTCACTACGATCTGCGTGCTCCCGTCATTCATGCGGATGGGGACCGGTGTGCCTCCGGCCGGCCACTGCTCTGAACCAAGCAAGCGAATGGAGAGATTGTTCGCGTCGTCATCGTTGATCCCGTAGAACTCGACATTGGGCGTAGTACCATCCAGCAATTGCAGATCTTTCGCATACCGCAGGAAACCGGGATAGCGCTTGCCGTTGGCCGCTTTGTAGGTGAACGGCACATCCACGGTGCCTGTCAGCGGAGAAGTCAGCGTACGCGAGGCGGCAAAGACGGGCCCCTGCTGGCCGAGGCGGTAGATGCTCACAGTGGGAGAACCAGTGTCTTCCACCAGCAGATAGTTGTTCGCTTTGCTGCCGTTCTCATAGAAGAACGAGTTCCAGGTTTCGAAGGGCATAACCAGATCCCCGCGAATGTAACTCACTTCCCAAAGCTTCTGCATCTCCAGCTTCGTAGTGGACGGATACCCGTTCGGCTCACTCATGCGATAGGCGGCCGCACCCTGCGGCGTGGTGGCCAGGATCCTGGTTTCGCCCGAAGTTTCCACCCGGTAGCTGCGCAGGTTCGGCACAGATCCGGGCATGACTCCGGTTTGCACTGTGGTGGCCGGGAAGCCGCGGCCATCGGCCCGGCGAACCTTGTAACCGCGATTGGCGTCAACGGTCAGGATGTAGTTGTTCCCCGCGAAGGTGGACATGGCCGCCGCCTGGACCGGTGGCTGCGCCGGATCGATCAACTGAGGAAGGTCCATCGTGAGCTTCGGCCCGGGCACCAGCTTTTTGGTGAACAAGCCATTGCCGTCGGCCGCCAGTGCCACGTTGCCGGTGGAATCGTAGTCTTTCTGCTGGGTGTACGCCACGTCCATGCTGTGATCGGTTACGCGGATCGCCGCAAACTGCTGGGAGTAGCCGGCTCCGGGGCGGAACACATCGTAGCCCAACGCATTCGCAAACGTGTTCCAGTCGGGAAACTTGTAGGGCTTGCCGACGGTGTGGTCATGGCCGGTGAAGAAGCCGATGACGTTGTAGTCCTTGATGGCCGGCCAGAGTCCCATAAATCCTTCGATTCGATCGGATCCCTCCCAGAATTCGCTCGTCAGGGACCAGGCGGTGTCGAATCCGAAATGCTGGGCGATGATGACAGGGCGGCCGTCGTAGGCGTAGGTAGCCAGGTCCTTCCTGAACCAGTCCATGCTCGACTCGTTGTACCGGTACTCATGTCCCGAGGCACCCGGAGAGACTCCGGCCACGATCACATGCAGGTTGCCCCAGTCCATCGAGTAGGCGCCGGAGTCGGGGTCGCGATTGGTGACCTTGTGATCACCCGACGCGTCGGGGTTCCACGACTTCACATAGTCCACAAGTTTGCTGGAACCGTCATTGATGTCGAAATGGCTCAGGTCGTGGTTCCCCAGTTCGGGATAGAGGGCGTAATGCAACGGGATGTCGTCGCTGATCTGCGACAGGCCCCGCAGAAACGACGCCGTGGCGATCCTGCTGCGGTAGTCGCTGCCGGCTGTGCGATCAAAGAGCGCCTGGAACGCGTAAGTCTGTGCGTGGCGGGTGCCATCGTACTTGGGGCTGCATTCGCCGATGGAGCCGCCGGCGCAATCGGTGAGATCTCCGCCGACAATCAGGCCTTGCAGCGAGGTGAACGGCCGGCCCGCACTGGCGAACCGGCGGAGCTTGCCATCCTGGGTCCAGGTGCCGGCCGGCCACGCATTCCGGTATGCCGTTCCACCACCAGGCGCTGCGCCGGAACTGGTGAGGGCGTTCAGCTTTCGAACGAGTTGGACCTGATTGCACAGCGTTTTGTATCTCGGTTGAGTCCAGGATCCGCTCAGGGTGCAGCCGTTGTAGCTGGTGTAAGGAGCGGCCAGACTCACCATGGTCTCGTTCTGCCGTAGCGCCAGGAACAGGGCAAGGTCTGGATTGTCTGTATCCGTGGCGATGCCGAGGAGCGCCGTGTCGTCGTTCGTGCCGTTGTAGGAAATGTGAGTGTCAGCCGTAAAAGCGAAAGTGACGTCGGTTTTCTGTTGCGCAACCACGGCCGGCTGCAGAACCAGTCCGCCCAGGACCGCCGCAGCCAGGGCTCCGCTTATTCGCCTTGTCTTTGCTGAATATTGACCGATAGCTTTCATACATCCTCCAGGTGTCTCGCGCCCTCTGGCGCCTCACCCCGTCCGGCGACACCGCTGGCCAAATACCCTCACAATCGGTGAAACAAATTTCCTGCCTAATCGTGGTACGCTTGACAACAATTTGGTGAGGGGCTGCCACAAATGAGCGATGACATTGCACTCACACAGCTTCTACGGGCTTCGCAGCGAGGGGACGCCGCGGCCACCGACCGGTTGATTCCTTTGATCTACGACCGGCTGCACGCCGTGGCCGGCGCCATGATGCGAAACGAGCGGCCGGGTCATACCCTTTCGGCCACGGCTCTGCTGCACGAATCCTACATCCGTCTCTTCCAGGCGGAGATCGAGTGGGACGGACGGGCGCATTTCTTCCGGCTGGCGGCCCGCATGATGCGCCGCATCCTGGTGGACCACGCCAAGGCCCGCAATCGGGAGAAGCGCGGGGGTGGTGCGGAATGGATCTCCCTGGACGATCCGCTCCATCCGGTTCAGGTGGCCGATCCGACATCCGCTATCGGAATTCTCGAGCTCGACGAGGCGCTCTCGCAACTCGGACGCCAGGATGAGCGAAAAGCCCAGATCGTCGAGCTTGTCTATTTCGGCGGCCTCACCTACGAAGAAGCGGCATCGGCTTTGGAGATCTCACCCGCGACACTTCACCGCGACCTTCGCCTCGCCAAGGCCTGGCTGCAGACGGTGCTCTCTCCGGAACCTCGGCCGTGAAGACTGTTCTTACGGCGGCGGACTGGACACTGCTGCAGGAGATCTTTAAACATGCGGTGGAACTGCCACCGGAGCCGCGCGCCGCTTACCTGGAGACTGCCTGCCGGGAGAGACCGGATCTGCGCGCCCGCGTGGAGGCCCTGGTTCGCTCCGCTCTCAACGAGGAAAATGTCATCGCTTCCGCGATCGCAGACGCTGCCGAAGAGCATGCCGCGGCCAGTCTTCCAGGTCCGGGGGACCGGATCGGCCCCTACCAGATTGCCCGCGTCGTGGGGCGCGGCGGCATGGGCATCGTCTACGAAGCCGTTCGGGCCGACGACCAGTATGAGAAGAAGGTTGCGATCAAACTCGTGGCCGCCGGACTGCTCACCCGCGATCTATTGCCGCGATTCCGGGCGGAACGGCAGATCCTGGCCAATCTGGATCATCCGAATGTGGCCCGGCTCCTGGACGGGGGCACCACCGAAGTGGGGCTGCCCTACGTCGTGCTGGAGTACGTGGACGGGCAACCGCTGGATGCCTATTGCGACGTGCACAAACTCGACACAACCCAGCGGCTGAAGCTGCTCGTCGAGATCGCACGGGCCGTGCAGTATGCTCACCAGAACCTGGTTGTGCACCGCGACCTGAAGCCAGGCAACATCCTGGTTACGGCGCAGGGTGTCCCGAAACTCCTGGATTTCGGAATCGCTAAACTCCTGCAACTGGAGACAGACTCAACGGCTCAGCAATTGACCGTGGAGACGACGCGCATGATGACGCCCGAGTATGCCAGCCCGGAGCAGCTCGCCGGCCGGCCCGTGAGCACGGCCACGGACGTTTATCAGCTCGGCGTCATTCTCTATGAACTACTCGCCGGCCGCCGGCCGTTCCGCGCCGAAGACCTGCCACCGGGAGAACTGGAGCGGGCCATCTGCCAGCAGGCTCCGGCGCGCCTGAACGTCGATGCCGATCTCGATCGCATTGCGCAGAAGGCACTGGAAAAAGAACCGCAGCACCGCTATCCCTCCGCCAGCGAACTGGCTGACGACCTGGAGCGCTACCTCAACGGCTTTCCAGTCCGAGCCCGCCCCGCCTCCTGGCGTTACCGCAGCCGCAAGTTCGTGCGCCGCAATCGGGCCTGGGTGGCGGCGGCCGCGCTCTTCGTATTGGTGATCCTCGGCTTCGGCGCCAGCATGGCTGTACTTGCCCGGCGCGCCCGGACCGAAGCGGACACAGCGAAACAGGTGACGGATTTCATGGTCGGGCTCTTCGACGCCAGCGACCCGGATCATGGCGGCGCCGACAAAATCACCGCGCGCGACCTGCTCGACAAAGGCGTAGGCCGCATCGATGCCCAACTCAAGGAGAACCCGACGGTCCAGGCGCGCCTGTACGACACCATCGGATCCATCTACAGCAATCTCGGCCTCTTCCAGCAGGCGCGCGACATTCTGGCTAAGTCCCTGGCGCTTCGAAACAGGCTGGGCATCGACGATGAAGCCGCTGCGTCCACTCTTTCCAGCCTGGGTGAACTCTCCTTTGAACTGGGCAAGTTCCAGGACTGCGAGAAATACTACCGCGAGGCGGCGCGGCTGCATCTGGCGGCGGGCGGTCCAAAGAGCCTTGCACTGGTCGCCGACTACTCTGCCCTGGCGAGCAGCCTGAGTGCGCTCAACCAACTGGCGGAGGCAGAGCAGTTCGGCCAGCGGGCCGTCGATCTGTCCATTCAATTGCATGGCCGGGTGAACGCGGAGACCGCGCTGGCGATGAACAATCTGAAGTCCATTCTGCTGCTGCGCGGCGATTACGTGAAAGCCGAGAAGCTGGCCCGGGACGCCTACGAGATTCGCAAGCAGATCTCGCCGGAGGGCCGGGACCTGGCCATGTTTGAAGGGAACCTCGCCTATGTGCTGGGGATGCTCGGCCGGTTCCAGGAAGCGGAAACCCATGCGCGGCAGGCATACGCGCTGGTGCTGCGCGCCATGGGCGATGGTACACCCGGCATGGCTTACCGGCGGATTGTGCTGGCAAAGGTTCTGTTGTCCACAAGTAAGTTCCAGGAGGCTCTCGCGCTCTCCAGGCAGGGTTTCGAAATGCAGACGAAGCTGCTGGGCGCCGCTCACCGCGACACCTCCTTTGGAGCAGAGACGTACGCCCTTGCCCTGCTCGCCACTGGCAAGCCAGCCCAGGCCCTGCCCATCTGCGAACAGTCCATGGCAAACCGCATTCGAGGCGAAGGACCGGACCATCCGGATGTTGGGGTCTCTGCCATGATCTGCGGTGAAATCCAACTGGCGAACGGCAACCTCAATGCCGCAACGGAGCATTTCCAGGAAGCGGCCCGGATTCGTGAGAAGCGCTATGGCCGCGGGAATGCACTATTCGCGGAGTCAGAGATCTCCATGGCCGACGTGCTCAACCAGCGCGGTCAATATCCGGCCGCCAGAGAGTTGCTCCAGAATGCCTTGGCCACACTCGGAACCGCCTATCCTGCTGACCATCCGGAGACCGCGCGGGCTCGCCTTCAACTGGCCATCAGTTTTCTGAAGGAAAACTCCATCTCGAACGCCTTGCCACTGCTGGAGCAGGCTTATGCCGCCACCAGGGCGTCCTACGGTGCCGCCCATCCAAGAACCGCACAGGCCGGCATCTGGCTGGCATCGGGTCTCAGCGCATCCCCCAGTTTGGATGACCGCGGACGCATGAGAATCCGCCAATTGCTGGCGGAATGCATGCCCGTCATCAACTCGGCGGGTCCATCTGTCCATGTCGAGCATCGAATAGTTGCGCGGCTTCAGCATCTGCCGCTATCCCTTGCTTCAAAGGACTGACAAATTGAGAGCCTTGATTCTCGAGCAGTTCGGCTTGCCGCTGAAATTGACAGAAGTAGCTAAGCCCATCCCCGGCCCGGGGCAGGTCCTGGTGCGGGTGGCCGCCAGCGGAGTGAATCCGCTCGACCTGAAGATTAAGGCTGGTGCGGCCGGCCATGCCAAAGCAGTGCTGCCCGCGATCCTCGGCCTCGACCTGGCAGGCACGGTCGAAGAGGTGGGCGCCGGTGTGACCGCGTTCCGCGCAGGCGATGAGGTCTACGGCCTGACAGGCGGAGTCGGCGGAGTGCCGGGCTCCCTCGCCGAGTATGCCGCAGTGGATGCGGATCTGCTCGCGCACAAGCCACTCCGGCTGAGTATGCGGCAGGCGGCCGCCGTGCCTTTGGGCTTCATCACTGCCTGGGAGGGGCTCGTGGATCGAGCCCGAATCCAGGGCGGCGAGCAGGTGCTCATCCATGCCGGAGCGGGCGGCGTCGGGCACATGGCGGTCCAACTGGCCTGCGCCTATGGCGCCGATGTCTACGCTACGGTCTCAGCGGAAAAACAGTCGCTGGTGAAGGGGTACGGTGCCACACCGATCGACTACAAGACCGAAACGGTGGAGCAGTACGCCGGCCGCTGCACCGGTGGATTGGGCTTCGATGTGGTCTACGACACGGTCGGCGGCAAGACCCTGGATGATTCCTTCCTGGCGGTCAAATCCTACCAGGGCCGTGTCGTCAGCTGCCTCGGCTGGGGCACGCACTCCCTGGCTCCTCTATCGTTCCGGGCTGCCAGTTATTCGGGCGTCTTCACCCTAGCGCCGCTGCTGACTGGCAAGGGCCGCGCGCATCACGGCCAGATCCTGCGGGAGGCAGCCAGGCTGGTCGACGCGGGGAAACTGACTCCCTTTCTCGATCCAACCGAGTTCCCGCTGGCTGAGGTAGAGGCCGCCCACCAACTGGCAAATGGCGGCAGCGCCAAAGGCAAAGTGGTGGTCACCGTCTGACAATGCTGCCCGCAGGCGACGATGCAGACAGGGAGCTAGACTGGGAATCAGAGGAGCTGAGGGGCTCCGCCTTGATCTGGCTTCATGCTTTTTATCCAGCGCATTCCGGCACCGCCGCTTGACGAGTCGATCGAGGCTATCTGGTACTGCCGCAACGAACCTCGGCCTCATGCCCTGGAGCGTGTCCTGCCCTCTGGACGTGCGCAGCTGATTATCAACCTGACCGAGGACCAGACGCGCGGCTACGTGCCCAATGGGGACGAGCTTCTCGTCGTGAAGACGTCCGGCACGTTACTGGCGGGCGTCCAGTCGCGCTTCTCGATCATCGACACCCTGGAGCAGCAATGCGTCCTGGGTGTCACGTTCCGGCCTGGCGGCACGCTGCCCTTCTTCCGCCTTCCGGCGCACGAACTTTGCGATGCCGATCTTCCCCTGGAATTCGCCTGGGGCCGCTGCGCCAGGGAACTGCGAGAGCGGTTGCTGGAAGCCTCCAACCCAGAAATGAAGCTTGATGCCATGGAGCAGGCACTGCGCGAACACTGGCGGCCACAAGGTCTGCACGCCGCGGTGGATTTCGCCCTCACCAGCCTGATCCGGCGGCCTTACGCGGCCAGCATTGGAGACCTCACCCAGCAGGTGGGTCTCAGCCCCAAGCGCTTCATCGAGCGGTTCAAATCCGCAGTGGGGCTCTCCCCCAAGCAATTCTGCCGGATTCTGCGCTTCCAGGGCGCCCTGGCCCTGGCGGAACAGGGGCGCCGCGTGGAGTGGACCCGGATTGCACTGGATTGCGGCTACTTCGACCAGGCCCACTTCATCCACGATTTCCGCTCCTTTGCCGGAATTACGCCTACCGGTTATCAGTCGGACCGGACGCAATTTCGCAACCACGTCAAATTTCTACAAGCCACCGGCCAGACAGCATGAGATCATTCGGCCATGGCAGACAATCTGGGAACCTATCGCACCGTCACACCCTACCTTGTGGTGCCTGACGCAGAGGCCGAGCTGAAGTTTCTCACGGCGGCGTTTGGCGCCGTGGAGGAGAACTGTGCCCGCAACGCGGACAACACGGTGATGCACGCCGAATTGAAGATCGGAGATTCGCTGGTCATGCTCGGTCAGGCCAACGAGCAATGGAAGGCGCAATCCGGCGCGTTGTACCTCTGGGTGCCCGACGTGGACGAAGTCTACGCGAAGGCGCTGTCCGCAGGCGCCACCTCACTGAGCGCGCCCGAAGACAAGCCCTACGGCCACAGGAATGCGGGCGTGATGGATACTTGCGGCATCACGTGGTGGATCGGCTCACCCGTCAAGTAAGTTGCGCTGAAGACGGTTGGGCATCCCGCGAACGCGTGGCAGGGCGCTCCTGTTCCTTCGCTTTTCATTGGCCAGGACGCCCGTCGTTCCGCATCAGTTTACAGGCGTAGAATCGCCCCTGTGATAAAGTGCGACGTACATGCTCTGGCCCGCCCATACCATGCGGCGGGCCGGATCGACTCTGCGTTGCATTGAACTGGGGACCACATGAAGACGATACTCATCGTACTGGCAGTTGCCGTCGCAGGGATACTCGCCTATGCCACCACACGCCCGGACACGTTTCGCGTCGAGCGCACGACAACCATCCAGGCGCCTCCTGAGAAGATCATTCCTTTCCTGGAAGACTTCCATCAATGGCCCGCCTGGTCGCCCTTCGAGAAGCTGGACCCGGCCATGAAGCGGACGCTCAGCGGGCCGGAAAAAGGAAAAGGCGCTGTCTATGAGTGGGACGGGAACCGGAAGGCCGGCAGCGGCCGGATGGAAGTCCTGCAGGTGGTGCCCGGGTCCAAGGTCAGCATCCAACTGGAGTTCACCAAGCCATTCGAGTCGAAGAACCTCGCCGAATTCGACCTGGCGAACAACGGCGGAGCCACCCGCGTCACCTGGAGCATGTCGGGTCCTCAGACCTACATAACCAAGCTGATGTGCGTCTTTGTCAGCATGGACAAGATGATCGGCCCTGACTTCGAGACCGGACTGGCCAACCTGAAGGCGGCCGCGGAAAAATAGCCGGCGCGTTCCTTCTCTCCAGGAAAGAATCAGGGCTGGGGCTCGCACCCCAGCCCGTCCCTCATTGTTTGCCAGCACGCTCGCGCATCTGCTGCCGCCACTCCTCGCGCATCTTCTTCAACTCCTCCATCTGCGTCTTGGAGAGGACTTTGCTGAGCTTGCCGTCCGCGTCCGACTGAACGTCACGCATTTCGCGAGCCATTTTCAGCTTGCCCCTGCGGTTCGAATCTCCGCTGTGTTTGTCCCGAATCGCTTTTAACTTCTGGAACTCCTCGGTAACGATGGGACGCACCTGCTCAGACTGCTCTGGTGTCAGCTTCAACCGGTCCTTGATCTGCTGCAGCCGCTCCTGCGCCCTCTCCATCTTCTGCTGCTGCGCCGTGGAATCCTGCTGCGCAAGCAGTGGGGTAGTCAACCGTCCGAGCGAACCTATCAGCATCACCGCGGCCAATCTCCAAATCATCGTTGCTCTCCTTGAAAGTGGTTTGCCGGGTGCGGCGCGTCAACCGGTGGCTGCCCGGCGTGTCCGCCGCTTTGACCAACCGGCGCCGGCCCGGTTTGCGGAATCAGATTCTTGAGAATCTCCTTCATCGGGTAGTAATACGGCAGGAACCCGCGGAAACTCTCCGTCGCGACAACGACCTGCAGATCGCGGCTCCGGTCAATGAAAGGAGTCCAGCCCGTCACACCGGGGCTGCTGTTCCAGGTGGTCTCGCCGTTCTGGTCCAAATCCTCCAGCCAGTTGCCGATCCCGTATCGATTCGACGCCGCGTTGGGATCATGCTGGGAGGCCCGCTGGAAGGGAGATTCCACGATGGGCACGCCCCGCGTCTGGTCCTTCAGCATAGTCTCCACCGCTTGGGCTGAGAGCACGCGGCGCCCTTCAAACAGTCCCTGACCCGCGATCATTCTCAGGAACTTCATGTAGTCGCTGGCCGTCGAACGGCCTCCGCCGGAGATCCGCGGATTCTGCGTGGGTCCCTTGTATTCGTAATCGGTCGACTCCAGGCCCAGCGGAATGGCAATGCGTTCGCGGAAAAGCGTCTGCCAGTCCTTGCCCGACGCAACCTCTGCCACCCGCCCGGCTACCTGCATGCCTGCGCCTGAGTAGAGTAAGCCCGTCCCGGGCGGAATCTGCAGCGGCGTCGCCGCCAACGCCTGGGCACATAAGTCCAACGTAGTGGACGGGTCCCCCAGGCACCGGTTCACCAGGGGAAACTCGCCGCCGAAGCCGGCAGTGTGGCTCATCAACTGCCTTATGGTGATGGATGCCTTCTCGCCCGTCATGTAGGGCAGATACTGGCTGGCCTTGTCGTCCAGGGACAGCGTGCCATCGTCCACCAGAGACAGGATGACCGCACCGGAGAGCCACTTCGTCGACGACGCAATTGCGCCCTGGCGATCCTGCCTCCACCGGCCGAAGCGCTTTCTATAGATCTCGTGCCCGTTCTGGACGATGGCGACCTCCAGGCCGCTGGGCAGGTTCGCGGCAGCACGCCGCAACAGGCGGTCCAATTGCGTGAAGTCGTAGCTCTGCGCGGAGGCCGTCATGGCCGTGGAGCCGAGCAGCATTGCCACCATCAGCCGCGCACAAATTGTCTTGACTCGTCTCATCGCTCATTCCTTTCCTTCAGCACCCAGGCCGGACTGGCGGTGGAGCACGCGCGGTCGGAGGTCCGCCCACACCCCGCCGCCCGTCCCTGCCCTGGATGATCGATCAGTTCTGAACCCTGGTACGGCTCGCTGTCCAACCCTGGCCGTTAGGCCCGGTGACCGTCTTGGTAACGGTGCCGTCCTGGCGCTGAACTGTCGAAGACGCAGATTTCCCGTTGGCGCCTGTAATCGTCTTGGTGTCGGAATAGCTCCCATTGCCCCAGGTCGCGTGGTTCTGGTAAGTGGCGCTACGCCCGTTCGGCCCGGTAGCCGTAGTCGTCCGCGTGGCGCTGCCCGGCGCGACCGACGCCGTCGTGCTGGAAGTCGCGGTCCGGCCATGGAAGCCTGTGGCCGAGCGGCTTCCCGTGTAAGTCCCGTTGCCCCAGGCCGCATTGCGGTTGTAGCTGGCCGATTTTCCGTTCACGCCGGTCACCACGGTGTTCCGCGAGACGTGCCCAGGGGTGCGGGTCCTCGTTGTCCGAGACGACTGAGCCGAGGCGCTGAACGACACAACTGCACTCATCACCGCCACGCCCAGGACAACTCTGTTCATTGTTATTCTCTTGTTCATTTGGTTCGATCCTTTCTGCAGCTTGCTGATGGAGTTTCTCTCCCCTCCACACGTCCATCTTGGATCGCAACCGCCTCGAGTTCGTGCTGGAAATGTCCCAGTCCTGTAAAGATTTGTCGTTCAGCCGGAAGATTCTGCGAAAAGGCCGCCGCTTTTCAGAAAATGGCGTCCACCGGCAGGCTGATCTGCAGCGCCAGTCCGCCGGATTCCCGGTTCTTCGCCGTGATTGTGCCGCCATGCATCCCGATGACATGCTGTGCGATGGCCAGCCCCAATCCGGCGCCCCCGGTCTGTCGTTCGCGGGCCTGCTCCACGCGGTAGAAGGGTTCGAAGATCCGAGCCAGTTCGTGGGGCGGCACACCAGGCCCTTCGTCTTCCACCAGAATTGTCGCCATCTTCGCGCCGCACGGCCGCATCAGCCGGATCTGCACGACCGTCCCCGGGCCCGTGTATTTCAACGCATTGCGAACCACGTTTTCGATGGCACTGCGCAGCAGGTCCCGCGCCCCGGTCAACGTACAGGCCGCGCACTCCACCAGGCGGACCCCTCGATCCGTACTGGTGGTCTCGAAGCCCGCGTCAATCACGACCTCCTGCACCAGTGCTGCCAGGTCAATGGCTTCCCGGGCCGGCGGCTGGTCGAGCGCCTCCAGGCGCGAGAGTGTCAGCAACTGGCCGATGAGGTGGTTCAGGCGATGCACCTCGCGCTCCATGCGCGCCATCGAGGTGGACGAGACCGTGTCACCGCGCCGACGGATCAGTCCCAAGGCCAGGCTCAGGCGCGTGAGCGGGGATCTCAACTCGTGCGAAACATCGGCGATCAGCCGCTTCTGTGCGTTCAGCAGGCTCTCGATGCGCGCCGCCATCTGGTTGAAGTCCCGGGCGAGGCTGCCTACTTCATCCTTCCGCTCCAGTAATTTCGGCTGGGTCACCCGCGCACTCAGATCGCCTTTCGAGAATCGCGAAGCGACGGCGCGCAATTCAGCCACCGGAGCCGTGAGATGCCGCGCCAGCAGAAAACATAACAACCCGCTCGTGATCAGGAAGGAGAGGAGGAAAGTGCGCGACCAGCCGCCGGCACGATCGCGGCGAGGCAAAACAGTGGCGAAGCCATACAACCTGCCGCTCGCGCCGCGCAGCCGCACGCCGCCCACTCCGCGAAGGGGCAACAGCGTGAGTTCCCCCTCAGGTCCGGCGAGCACGTCGGACAACTGGTTGCCGGAAGGGGCCATCGTGCTGCCGCCCAAACTCTGGCCGGAGCCGTCGTACAAGGCGCCGCGGACGCCCGTGTCCTGTTCCAGCGCTTCGAGATACCGGTCCAACTCGGCCCGGCCGCCTCGCTCGTACTTCTCCACGCTCACCCGGCCGGCGGAGATCATCGCGCCCTGCCCCAGCCGCCACCACGGGGTGGCCGCCGCGCCCGGCGAATCCAGCAGAAAGCCTGTGCCTACCACCAGCAGCAACACCAGAGTCCCGCCGCAGAACCACAGGAAAATCCTGAGGAAGAGGCTTTTCATGCTCCGGCCGGACCCGCTTCGTCGATCGGATAAATGTAGCCGGCATTGCGGATAGAGCGGATGCGCTCCCGTCCGTCCGGACGGGGCCCCAGCTTCTTCCGCAGGCTGCTGACGTGGTTGTCGATGCTCCGGTCGAACACGGAGAACTCACGGTCCAGAACTTCGCGAAAGAGTTCTTCCCGGCTCAGCACCCGCCCCGCCGCCCGCAGAAAGACGCGCAGCAGGGCAAACTCAGCGGAGGTCAATTCGACATGCGCGCCGCCGCGGCGCACCGTGCGCGCCCTGCTGTCCAGCGTGACATCCGCCAGGATCACGACATCCTCGACCTCGGGCGGCCGCAGAGCGGCCGGCGCCGTGCGGCGCAGAATCGCCTTGACGCGCGCCACAAACTCCTGGGGATCGAACGGCTTCGGCAGGTAGTCGTCTGCGCCGCTTTGCAGGCCCACCACGCGATCGATTGCGTCGCCGCGCGCGGTCAGCATGATCACGGGCACCTGCGAGGTCTCACGCAGCCGCCGCAGGACTTCGAAGCCGTTCAACCGGGGCAGCATCACGTCGAGCACAATCAGCTGCCACTGCGGCTGCAGCGCCAGTTTCAGCCCTGCATCGCCGTCGTGGCAGACCTCAATGACAAAGCCCTCCGGCTCCAGGTATTCGCACAACATCTCCGTCATCTCCACATCGTCGTCGACGACAAGGATCGCTGGACGGTCTAAGCGAAGCATCGAATCCTGCACCTGGGGGAGTTGTGATACCACCGGCCGGCCACCCGAAAGCCGATACCCGCCGCGGCTCCCCTGATCTTCCCATTCGCTAAAAGACGCCTGCAAGCGGAACTCCCTGAATTCACCACGTGGCCGAAACGATCACACGAGGACGCCGCACCGGCACATAGCCCCAGCCCGGAGTCACCCAGACGGCACTCGGCGGCACAACACGCCGCCGCGATACCCACACATAGGTCCGGCCATGCCAGCGATAGGCGCCGCTCACCACCACTGGCCGCATCACCGGCGCGGCCACCACAACGGACCTCGGCCGCCCGGCCCGTACAACAATCGTCTGACCGGCCAGGAGCGCGCTGCCGGCCATGAGACAGAGGCAGAGCCTCCATCCAGCAGCTACAATGCGTCGACTGGACATGAACTACCTCCTTTCAAAATCGGGATTCGGTTCGCCTACACACTGATCATGCCGTGGGCAGGATTCAGCGGTGGAAAAGTATTGTCAGGCGAACGTAAAGTATTGTCAGGAAGCAACGCGGATGGGGCTCAAAGCGCGGTCACCAGGAGTCCCTGTGTTGCTTTCATCACCATCTCATCCGCGAAAAGAAGCAGAACATCCGAGATCTGCTCTTTCGTCGCGGCGCCAAAACGGGCAGCCAGCTGTTTCGCTTCCAACAGCTTGGTGGAAACGGGCGAAGCGGCAGTGCCCAGCCGGGATGGCGACTCCGCAATCCGCAGCAGCACCATCTCCGGCTTGACGTCCCCTTCGCTCGGCTTCAGCAGGGCGATGATCTGGGCCACCAGCGCATTCAACTGCTCCGCCAGGCGCCTGCCGCCCTCAGGACCCACTCCGGCCGTCACGCAATACCGCCTCAATCGCGAGGCCTTCTGCCATACCCACACCACGCCGCTGATGCTGATGTTGTCGGTGCCCGCCTGGCCGCCTACGCTCATCGAAGCGTACAGACCTTCATTGGGTTGCACCCTCGGCCAGTACTCACCGGATTTCCTGGAAATTCCGGCGAAAGTGTTCTGCACTTCGAGGAATCGCGCCCCTTCCGCCAGCAGGCACACCAGCAGCGAGAGCGGTTTGCGGATCATGTTGAAGCTCTGCGAACCATCGAAGAGGGCCAGAGAGGAGCATTGCGCCAGGTCGCCCAGGCCAAACTCCGAGCCCTCTGTTCCAAGGGCTCCGTGATCCGAGCCGAGGGCCAGCTTCTGGATCTTCACTTCCTTGGGCACGGCGCCCGACGTGCGCAGCGTGGCTGGCACGTCCTCCGAAGCATCCGCCAGCGCAAACACCGGGCTGGTCCCGAACGCGATGATGTATAGGTTTGAGACCTTCATATACAGCGTCACTCGTCCGCCATACAGAAGTTGTACGCGCAGAATCAGTATGAGGCCCGGCGCCTTCTCGCGGCCCAGCGTGATGGCCTGCCGCAATACCCCCATGGAACTGATGTAAGATTTAGCGCTGGATATATCCAGATCCACCACTTGGCTCGGCATGATTGCTAGTTCCCCTGCTGCCCCTGCGCCCCGCCGTTGGCCGCAGGATACCACGCCCGGCCATAGCCGAGTCCAGCGGGTTCTAGAGGCCCTCCGGCATCTTCTCGCGCTCCAGTTTTTTCGCACCGGACATGGAGGCCAGATTCCTGTGGATCGTCTCGCTGATGTCCCGCATCGGCAGGTCGTTGGCGTCGTCTCCGAATGGACCTTCAATTTCCACACCAATCTCTTCGATTCCGAAAAAGGTGTAGGAGATCAGCAGGACATCCAGCAGCGTGAACCAGCCGAACGTACCAACCAGCGCGAACGGCAGCGTGAAGCAATACACCACCAGCGCGCGCCGCAGGTGCACCACATAGGCGAATGGCAGCGGCGTCTTCCTGATCCGCTCGCAGCCGCCCAGGTAGTCCACCAGCAACTGGATATTCTGATCCAGGGCAACATACACGATATCGGTAATGTAGCCCTGCGCCTTCATCGTGCCCACCAGCGAACTCATCCGCTGCGCCACGTGCAGGGCCCGGTGCTGGGCTGTGCGAATGCCCGAAAGCTCCTCAGCCGTCAGCTCCGACGCCAGGGGACCCAGGTCAAACTCGTCCCGCAGCGAGTTCATGGTCGCAAACGGGAACAGGGCGGTCCACTTTGCCAGCTCCTGCAGCAATCTCGGATTGTCGTCCAGATGAACCGCCGCGCCGCGCACCAGGTTCCTGGTCTCGTTCACAATGCCGCCCCACAGACGCCGACCCTCCCAGAAACGGTCGTAGGATGCGTTCGTCCGGAATACCAGCAGCAGGCCCAGGGCCACGCCCACCAGCGAGTGCAGCGTGATGGGAATGTCCACCGGCATGTACGTCCGGTGGAAATACACAACGCCCGCGGCCCAGATCACGCACACCGCGACACGCAGGCCAATCTCCTTCACCAGCGTGCCGCGCACGTCGAAGAAGTGGTCCAACCAGTTGTGTGGATCGTAGTGAATCATGCTGGTTGTTCAATTCTCGCGTGAGGACCTCTCTGCTGACAACGTCCAGCCGGCCCCGCCAGCTAGACTGAAGAGGCCGGGACAGACAAAGACCATCATGCTCGAATCTAAACCGAGCCGCACGGCCCTGCGTGTGGCGGTCAGACGCGCGGCGCATCAGATCTTGGAGCTTCCACCGGTCTTCCCGGATCCTCTCGCTGTGGCCATCCTGGGGCCTGACGGTCCCGCGTGGCTGGCGGAAGAAGAGGCGAGAAAGGACCAGTCCGCCGGTCGCGCCTTGCGTGCGTTCCTGGCCGCGCGCAGCCGCTACGCCGAAGAGGAACTTGCCCGCGCCGTCAATGCCGGCATCCGCCAGTACGTCCTGCTGGGTGCGGGACTCGACACCTTCGCCTATCGAAACCCCCACGCATCGGCTGGCTTGCAGGTCTATGAGGTCGACTTCCCCTCGACGCAGCACTGGAAGCGGGACATGCTGGAGTCCGCGGGCATTGCAGTCCCTGCAACCGCCACCTTTGTCCCTCTGGACTTTGAACACCAGACGCTGCCCTCCGGGCTGGAGGCGGCGGGTTTCCATCTGGATCAACCCGCGTTCTTTGCCTGCCTGGGCGTAGTCCCCTATCTCACCGGCGAGGCGTTCGGCTCGACCTTAGAGTTCGTCGCCTCCATGCCGCAGGGCTCCGGTATCGCCTTTGACTATGCGGTGGCACGCTCATGCCTGAATCCGATGGAGAAACTGGCGCTGGATGCGCTCTCCCAACGGGTCGCGGCGGCCGGAGAACCCTTCCGCCTCTTCTTCGAGCCGCCGGCGCTTGCCCGCCAACTTCGACTGCTCGGCTTTCAGCGCATCGAGGATCTGGGCCGTGACGAGTTGAATGAACGCTATTTCCACAATCGCCAGGACGAGTTCCGCCTGCGCGGCGGCTTAGGCCGCGTCGCCGGCGCCTGGCTCTCGTGAGGACGGTTTTACCGCGCCACTGCCGCGTTGGACCTCAACCGGGAGAACGCAGACCGCAGGCCGCCCCAGTTGGCGACCCGGCTCAAGCCAGAAATGGGTGTCACGATCCGCAAGTCCGCCAGCACCTTGTCCGTGAACGTCCGCACAGCACGCCCGTAAGGGGAGTTGCGGCCGGCCAGGCCGCCCGCGAGCAAAGCGCTCTGAAGGCTGGAGAATGCGTTCGGCAGGCTGGCCACCGGCTGTGTGCCGAGCATCGACACGACCTTCTCCCGGCTCAACCCGGTAGCAGCCGTATCCCGGGTCATCACGATGCTGGTCTTCGATCGCAGATGCAGATCCTCGAACAGCTCCATACTGCGCCGCGCCTGGTGCACCGTGGAAAGGTCCGGCGCACAAACACTGAAGATGTGGGCGGAACGCTCCAGGACGGTCACCGAGTACCGCTCCAGATTCCCGGAGTGATCGAAGATGACCAGCGGATACTTGTTCTGCAGGTACGACAGCAGGTTCTCGAAGCGGACGGCCTCGATCCTGGTATTCAACGAGCGGTGCGTCGAGGGCAGCACGTCCACGGACCCGGCCTGGGTGATCAGCCTCTCCCAGATGGAATCCTCCATCCGGCCCGCATACTGCGCGGCCTGGATGATCGAGGCGTTCTTTTCCGATCGCGCAATCAGGCCCTGCACCCCGCAGTTCATGTCCAGGTCCACCAGCGCCACCCGGGCTCCGAGGATTTCCGCGGCGAAGTGCGCGAAGTGAGCCGCCGCGGTCGATGTCCCCGCCCCTGGTTTCGAAGGAACAAAGCTCAGGAACCGCCCAAACGATGGCGCCGCCTGCTTCTCAGAAGGAGCCTGCGATCCCTGGCATTCCGAAGAGAAGGTCCGGAGGATCTCCTGCAGCCGCGCGCGGTCCCTGGGCAGTTGCACGCACTCCCGCAAACCCTGCCGGCGCAGCGCCAGGTACGAGGTGTTGTCGATCTGATGGAATGCGGCAATCGTGCGGGTCTGGCGGCCGGCCCTGTGGATCTCGGCGGCACAGTACTCCGACTCCTCCGGGTCGTCAGCCTGCATGAAGATGGCCAGCGGTTCGCCGGCATCCAGGATCTCCGCCAGCTCCTCCATCTGCTGCGAGGGGTCGATTTCGGTAATGGTCAGAAACGGATTGAAGGTCCGCAATGCCAGCCGGATTTCACTCACACACTCGGCATCGCGGCTGATGATGATGGCACGATCTGGATCCATTCGCCCTCCACTCCGGCAGTCGCCGGAGACCACTAAACTGACCTGCATCCATTGAGCCACGCTGGCGCGGATGCCGGAATAGCGGAATGGTCCCAAACTCAGGCGAACCTAGGTACCAGAACTTTTGGCACCCCCCCAATGGGACTATTCAACATTCACGCCGGAGTGAATGCTTGAACAACTGTTCGCCAAGTCATTGAAAACCCATCAGAACCGCAAGCGGCTCAGGAGCGGTCGGGCTTCAGTACTGCGATAAAGTTCAGGTTCCGGTAGAGCTGCTTGTAGTCCAGCCCATAGCCGATCACAAAGCGATCGGGAATCTCGAAGCACCGGAAATCGATCTGCAAAGGTACTATCCGCCGAGCGCTGCGGTCCAGCATGGTACAAAGCGCGATGGAATTCGGACCCCGGCCGGCCAGGTTCTGCAGCAGGTACCGCGCCGTGAAACCGGTATCCACGATATCCTCCACCAGCAGTACGTCTTCTCCTTCAATGGAGTCGTCCAGATCCTTCGCAATCCGCACCACACCAGGCGCGCTCGAATGGTTCGAAAACGACGAGATCGCCAGGAAATCCACCTTGACCGGAATGGTCATCGCCCGGGCCAGCGCCGTCAGGAAGAAAACTGATCCCTTCAGCACCCCGACCATCCGCAGGTTGCCGTTCTCATACCGCTGGGAAATCTCGGTGGCTACCTCCTGGATGCGTTCGCGGATCTGGTCCTCCGAGAAGAGGACCTTTTCAATCATCGGCATGGCGGGAGTGCGCATAGTGAACTATTTCGACTCGGCGGTCTCCGGGATGATGCCATACTTCAGCACCAGATCCTGCAGATCCTTCTGGTAAAACACCTGGATGTTGATATGCGGATAGATCTCACGCAGCAGCCTGATCTTGCGGTTCTTTCGCGTGACGAGCGACTGCTTCATCGTCGTGAGCTCCACGTACATATCGGACTCGGGCAGGAAGAAATCAGGCGTGAAACTCTCCAGTACGCGCCCGCTGACGTCCCACGCAATGGGGAAACTGCGAGGCTCGTACTCCCAGGCAATCCGGTAGAAATCCAGCAGGTTGGCGAAGATCTCTTCGCTCGGGTGCCCGAACTGGACATTCTTGAGGCTCGCGCGCGCCTGGGGCTGGATCCCATGACGCGCCAGCCGCAGCCGGATCTGGAACTGCAACTGCGCTTCGGCCGCATGCGACAGGAATCCATGGACAGTCAGCTCACGCGTATGTACAGCCGCTTCAATCAACGCAGCCATATGGGCAGCGTCGAGAGACTCGGCGTTTAGTGTCAGGTCAAACGTCTCCGGAGCGGCGGTCGCCCGGCCAAAGCGAGCCTTCCGGGTCGCCCGCAGCTCCGCTTCCCGCGCCCTGAGTTGGATCCGCGCCGTCGCCCGGTCCAACCGGTCGTCCAGCATCAGGTTCCCGATGCGCCGGTTCTCCGGAGCCACCACCCGTACGCGCAGCAGCGCCGGGAAGTTGCGAAACATCAGTTCCGCTCCATCCACGCCGATCACCAGGTGCGACTCCGTGCCCAGACGCAGCAGAATCGATGCCGCCATGTCCGGCCAGGCCTTGCTGTTGGCTTCGATGATGGGACCGAATTCTTCAGCCAGCAGGGCATCGACACGCTGCGCGCTCAGATGTGTGAAGGCCAGCCGCTGTGCGGCCAGTTGTGCGACTTCACGCGTCCTGCAACCAGGCTCGCCGGATACCGTCACGACCGCCATGGAAAGAGTGAGTCAGCCCCGATCTCATGCTCATGATAGCGTAGGTACGAATCGATCATGCAGCAATCCAGAAGATCCTTCATTAAAACATTTTCTACCTTGAGTGTTATGAGCACGGCTGCCTGGGCGGCCGGCCGGGAAATCCGCTGCGACATCGCCGTCATCGGCGGTGGGACCGGCGGCTGCGCGGCCGCTCTCGCCGCCTGCCGCAACGGCTTCCGGGTCGTGATGACGGAGGAAACCGACTGGATCGGCGGCCAGCTAACCTCCCAAAGCGTGCCGCCCGACGAGCACCCCTGGATCGAAGGCTTTGGCGGCACCCTGGCCTATCGATCCTATCGGACCGCGGTCCGCCAGTACTATCGGGATCACTACCCCTTGACCGCCGAGGCGCGCCAAAACCCCAAGCTGAATCCCGGCGGCGGCAGCGTCTCCGTCATCACCCACGAGCCCAAGGTTTCGCTCGCCGTCCTGGAAGCCATGCTCGCGCCCTATGTCAGCGCGGGCCTGCTGGTCATTCTCCTGCAGAACCGGCCCGTCGCCGCCGAGGCCTCCGGTGACCGCGTTCTCTCCGTTACCGTCGAAGGCCACGGGGCCCGCAAGGTCATCCAGGCGCCTTACTTCATCGACGCCACAGAAACCGGCGAACTGCTGCCCCTCACGAAAACCGAGTTCGTCATGGGCTTCGAATCAAAGAAGCAGACCGGCGAACTGCACGCGCCAGACCAGGCTCAGCCCAACAACCACCAGGCCTTCACCGTCTGTTTCTCTCTCGGACACGACCCCGGCTCCAACCGGGTCATCGATAAACCTTCTGAGTACGCCTTTTGGCGCGACTACTTCCCCAAACTGACACCGCCCTGGCCCGACAAGCTGCTTTCCTGGTCGATGTCCGATCCCATCTCCCTCAAACGCCGCGACGTCTTCTTCGACCCGACTCTGCAATCCAAGCAGGGCGGCCTCAATCTCTGGCTCTACCGCCGCATCGTCAACAAGGCCAACTACCAACCGGGCTTCTGCCAGAGCGATGTCACCCTCGTCAACTGGCCGCAGAACGACTACTGGCTCGGCAATCTCTACGGCGGCACCGACCAGGAAGCAAAACACCACCTCGCCCGCGGCAAGCAGTTGAGCCTCTCGCTCGTCTACTGGATGCAGACCGAGGCTCCGCGGCCCGACGGCGGCGCCGGTTGGCCCGGCCTCTACCTCCGCCCCGACATCACCGGCAGCGAGGATGGCCTCGCCAAGTACCCTTACATTCGCGAGTCGCGGCGCATCCAGGCCGAGTTCACCGTCCTCGAACATCACGTCGGCACCGATGCCCGCATGAAGCTGACCGGCAAATCCGCAGCCGATGTCACAGCGGAAGTCTTTCCCGACTCCGTCGGCGTCGGCAGCTACCGCATCGACCTCCATCCCTCCAGCGGGGCCGACAACTACATCGACGTCAGTTCCCTGCCCTTCCAGATCCCCCTCGGCGCCCTGATCCCGAAGCGCATCGAGAACCTCTTCCCCGCCTCCAAGAACCTCGGGGTCACCCACATCACCAACGGCTGCTACCGCCTGCATCCCGTCGAGTGGAATATCGGCGAAAGCGCCGGAGCCCTCGCCGCCCACTGCCTCAAGGAGAAGCTGGCCGCCCGCCAGGTGAGGAACGATCCCAAACGCCTGCACGAATTCCAGGCGAGCCTGGGGACCCAGGGCATCGAGATCGAGTGGCCGCGGCTCAAGCCGAGATAGACGCCGTCCCTCGGGAGCCAAGGCCGGGTCCGCCATTCGCCGGCGGCCCGGCCTTCCGCATTTCAGAACCGGAATTGATAGCTGAGTTTCACGAACGCCTGCCGGCCCGTATTGAAATCCGGGTAGTTCGTGTAGCGCAGATATGGCGGCCGCGAGGGATCCAGCGCCAGGTTCTGGTAGATATCCGTATACCCTGCATACAGCGCGGTGCCGGGATGCAGCAGATAAGTAAACAGCAGGTCGTAGCCCGCCCGCCGCGCCGGCTCCAGCGACACCAGGGACGTATTCGGCAGCACGGTGTTGTAATCCACAATCGCGCGGAACGAGAACTCTCGAGTGAACTGGTAGTTCAGCTTCGATCGCGCGATGTGGTTGTTGTACACACTCACCACACCCGGCGATCCGCTCCAGCCCGTCTGCGTCTTCAGCTGGCTATAGATATAGGTCTCGTCCAGGCGGATGCGGTTCGTCGGCCGCAGCGTCAGCTCGACAGTGGCATTCTGGCTGTCGCCCAGCTCCGGAGCCAGCCCCGACGCCGGATAGTAATTCACGCCCGCTCCCTGCGTGTACGAACTGCTCCAGGCCAGCCACTTCAGCCACTCCGTCTTGAACTGCACGAAGTTCGAACTCTTCCTGAATTCCCGCCCCATGTACAGTTCCATCGACTCGCCGCGAGTGGCGATCAGCGTGGTCAGCCGCTTGAACTCCATGCTCCATTCCAGGTCGGCTTCCCAATCCTGGGTCTGCCCGCGCCGGTTCCAGTTGCCCAGCACAATCAGCGCCGGCCCGAAGTTCACCAGCGCACCGCCCTCTCGCCACCACTTGTACCCGATGCGGCTCTTCACTTCCCGGATATCGACCCGGGGGATGTAGCCTAGCTCCGCCCGGAAACCCGGACTGCGATCTGTATACGTCGTGTAGTACTGCAGTTTCCGATCCTGCCGGTTCAGCTTCGCGTAATACGTGCTGCCCGATTGCTGCGTGCCATCCAGCAGCCGCGTCCGCGACGAGGCGCCCTGCGCTGTCAGAAACCACTTGTTGCGGAAATGGAGCCGCGTATCCACCGACGCCAGCCGGTTGAAGCCCGTCGAGAATTCGCGATCAGTGACAAACAGACGCACGTGGGAATCGTGGAACAGATCGCGCTGCAGGCTCAGCACCGCGTCAGTCGCCCGCTTCCCATGCAGCGGGTCAGTCGCGGCAACACTCTTGCCGGGAGCCCGATCATCCGCGGCCAGCACGCCAAGCCCCCACCGGCCCAGCTTGCCCGTCAGCCGGATCCCATACTCGGGATCAACAATGCGCCGCGTGAAAAACAGGTTCTGCGGCGTGTTGAAGTACGAGGCATTCTCCATGAAGAACGGCCGTTTCTCCGGATACACCACCTCAAACCGCTGGTTCACCGTCACCTGCGGCTCATCCGACTCCACCTGGCTGAAATCGGGATTCAATGTCATATCCAGCGTCAGCGCGTCTTTGATCACCATCTTCGCGTCGAGCCCGGCACGCGGATCGGTCGACCGGGCCATCCTCGGAGGCCCCGCCACCGTTTGATCCAGATACCGCGACTTGGACAGCAACCCATAGGGCGTGAAGTAAACATTGCGCCCCGGCGAGATGCCGCGCAGGCCCTCCATGTGGCCGAACTGCGCCACAAACTGTGGCAGCTTCCGTCTCGTCACGAAAGGCCACATCGAGAACTCGTTGTTGCGGCTGATAAACCGCCCCAGCACCACGCCCCACGTCTGCGACTCCGCGTCCGGAAATCGCAGTGTCTTGAACGGAACCGTGATCAACACCACGTAGCCGTCGGAGACGATCTTCGCCTCCGTATGCCACAACCCCTCCCAACTGAAGTCGTCCCCATACCCGTCCGTGGTGATGCCGTCGAACTGGATTGCATAGGGGTTCACATCAAACCAGTACGCGTGCAGGTGGTCGTGGAAAGTATCTATATTGATTGTGATCCGGTCGTCGGTGAGGATCTGCTTGCGCTTGGCCACACGCGCCCGGATCAGCTTGGGATCGTCTTTGGCAATGAAGGCCACATACAGGTTCTTGTCGTCATAGGACAGGAACGCCGTGGTAGGCTGCGACACCGTCGTCCCGTCGCCGGGATCCATCTGGCGGAAGTCGGTGACGACGCACTCCGCCTCTCGCGGAACGCCTTCGAGGAAATCAGTCAGCTTGGGTGCGCGGCTCACCCGCGGGATGTGGATCGACGGTACTCCGCCCCCCTGCTCCTGGGCAAGTAGCGACAGGCCAAAGAGGAATAACAGGACCGAATATCTCTTCACGAAGCGATACGATCATGTCAATCCCCTGCCCGCTTCGTCAAGAGCAACCACCCCCGAATCTGGTGGCCGGAGTGGGGCACGATCACGAGCGTCACCTGAGGTGCACACTCGTCATCGAGAGGAGAAGCCTCTGCGCCGCCAGAACCAGAACGCGGTCAGCGCCGGGCCGAGAAGCCAGCGTTGCGCAGGCTCCGGAACGGGGCCGTACTCATACTCAACGGTCCCTGTGAAACCGGCATGAAGATCGGCATACCCTTCTTCCCATAGGTCGGCGCTAATGTTCCAAGTCCTTACCAGGCCTACCCGGGCAGGCTGAAACAAAGCGAGCAACCTGGGGTCCGTGAACTCCATGTGTCCGTCAATCGACCCGGAATCCGATTGTGCGCCGCAGTCAAATGCAGAAAAGATGGTCAATCTGCCGGCGACCGCTACATCCATATCCTGACAAACGAACTGCGAAGCCGATATTCCGGCGCCGCCCGATACCTCGATTCGGACGGTTCTCAAACTCCCGGTCACACCAAAGGAATCAAAACCCTGGAAGTAGGACGTTTTCGTCAGAGTACCTGAGAAGCCTGGCGGCCCAAGGTACATGGAACCAAAAGATTCAAAGTAGGTGGAGACCGTGCCGGCCAGCGCAGGCACGGCCATCAACAGAAATAGGAGCGAACGCAGATACGGCATTTCTCCTCCCTTTATCCTGTTCTGCCGTTCTGAACCCTACGCTCATTCAGCCTCAAGGTCAATGGCGATCTGCACTCACACTGTGGGCAAATGGGGAACCCAATCAAGCCGGAATGCGACGATTGCGCCGGAATCTTCGGCTTGTTTTCTCCCGGGTCAACCCTTGATTAGCGGAAACTCCAACTGCGCTTCCGACAGCAGGCGGCGCGTGCGCTCATAAGTCGACCAGTCCAGCAGCTGCTCGACCCGGGTCTCCAGCGTGGATCGCAGGATCGCCGGTACATCGAGGAAGACACTTCGGGTCATTGGGCGGTACCCAGGCGCGGTAACTCTCACGCGTGCAGTCGCCGGAATCTCCAGATCGACAGCACCTTCCCGCGCCTCCCCGCTCCAGAGTATCCGAGGACTCCGGCCCACCATCTCCACGGCCTCGCACAGAGCCCCCACTGGCGCTCCGGAATCGCGATCCGTGACCCGCACCTGCACCTTCGCCTTCGCAGGACTTGGCGGAATCCAGGCGGAACGGTCAAGAAAGACCGCATTCGTGATCGCCACCTGTGTGTCACGATTCCGCCCGAAACAGCGGGCAATGATCCAGGCGTCGCCTTCTTCCAACCAGGTGTGCTCAGCTTCAAACGCTCCGTCACTATCTGGTGGCGTAAAGGTCCTGATTACTTCGCCATTCCGCAGAAGTTCGACGGCAGTGAGTCGCTCACCCGGTGCGCCGGAAGGCCAGGCGCGAAGACGTGCGACACGGCGCTGCGCTCCGGGCGCTACCAGAGTCGAACCCGGCCCATGACCATCCACCTCCAGCAGTAGCAAGGGACCACTGGTCACGAAGCTGCGCCCGGCCCGGATCGCGCCGGCAGCAGCAGCGATACCCGGCGGTCCATCGATCTTTGTGTAGATGCGCACCTTGCCCGGCGTACCCCGGTTTTCGTTGTCGAACGTAGCATCCGATGAGGCTGTCGCCGGGATGCGATACCCGTGGTTCAGCAAGAGGAACCAGAGCTTCTGGCCGTTGGCGTTGACCACCTTCTCGTGCGTCTGCATCAGGATGTCGAGCGCGTCGTAAGTCGGCCCGGCCACCGTGTCGAACGGCAGTTCGGCCGCCAGATTCGAAATGAACTTGCGCTCCTCCACCGGGAAGCCGCCCCGGCCGCCCCACTGCCCCCACCACCACCGGCAGGGATGCGTGTAGGCGATCACACCGCCGTGGGCGTGAATCAGCGCATGGCTCTCGAAATTCGCGGTCGGCTCCTTCTCGCTCTCATAGTCGTGGGCACTCAGCGCGAGCAGTTCTTCCGCAATCGTGTCACTCGCGCGGGCGCCGACGAACCAGCAATGCCCCAGCGTCTTCGATGCGTCGCCGCGATAGTAGTTCTTGGGCGCCTCGAGATTCCAGGACAGCGTGCAATCGGGCGTTGACACCCGGCGGCACTCGCGCTCCGCCGCCGTCGCCGTCGGGTTGGGGATGTTCCACGCCTGTCCCACCGAGATCTGGTCCAGGCCTTCGGCGCGGGCCGCCAGGGCGATGTAGTCGAAGTCCACCCGGATCCGGCTCTCGCCATGCGTCATGTGGATGTGATGATCCCCGCAGCGCCAGCCGAGCCCAAACAAAGGACTGCGCCGCCGCAGGCGGACCTCGAGTTCGGCCGTCGCTCCAGGGCGGATGGTGACCTCGCGGCTTTCGGCGATGAAATCGAACCCTCGCGTGATGGTCAGTTTGGCGGGCCCGGCCGGCAGTGTCTTGCGGAACTCTCCGCCGGAACGGAAACCGTCGAGATAACTGCGATTCTCAACGGCGAGAGCGCCCGATGAATCCACCAGCGCCACGGAACAGGGCAGCCGCGCAGCGGTGTCGTCAGAAACGACACGTACATGGAGCGTGCCTGTCTCCTGGGCGAGAGACGGCAGCGCCGCGGAGGCGATCCACTGGAGCACACGGCGGCGGTCCGTCGGCATGAGACCGTTATAACCCTTTGCGGAAACCGGCGCGGAAGCGAGCCTCCCGGGCTCGGTGCCGGGGACGCCGTTTGAGCCGCCCGCCACCGGTATGCTCCTGGGCTCGAAGATCCAGGTGCAGGCGCATCTCCTCCGCCAGATTGTCATCCGCCTGAGAGCGATATTAAAGGAACTTCACCCGGCGCCAGTTTACGCGCTCCTCCGCAGTCAGGCGGACTGCAGGATCTTTTCGATCGCGATGTTGACGCGCCGGTACTGCGAGAGTTCCTGTTCCAATTGCTCCCGGCCCAGCCTGGTCAGGTGGTAGTACCGCGCCCGGCGGTTGCCGGCCGTCACGCCCCATTCCGCTTCCACCCAGCCCTTGATCAGCATACGCTGCAGCGCGGGATAGAGTGACCCTTCTTCCACCTGCAACACATCTTCAGACCCGCGCTGGATGGCATTCGCGATCTCATAGCCGTGCATCTCCCCGCCCCGAGCGAGCGTGCGCAGGATGAGCATGTAGAGAGTGCCCGGCGGGATTTCGTCGCGTTTCTGGTCTGCCATAGTTAAACTACGGCAATTATCACGACAGCCGCCGGACCAGTCAAGTAAACAGTTTGGAAGCTAAAGCGCCTGCGCTACCTTCGGCGACCCACGCAATGGCATACCTCGTGTACTCAGCGAGTCCACCAGTTGCTCGTGCACATTCTCGTTCAGGACGTAGTACCGCTTCCCATCCTCTTCGGTCAGCGTCGCCGCCCCCTTCGAGGCCAGCAGCAGGCACAGTTGCCGCTCCCCCGCCGTCAGGCCAGCTACGTCCACCCTCGGCAGCCCGCCCGGACCTGGCTCCAGCTTCCGCAACAGATCACGGACAAACACCTGGTTGTCGCTGCCGTCCACTGCGGCCGATCCCGCATACCACCGCTGCTCCGGCGAACCATGGAAGTACGGCCCGGAGGCGAAGGCGAGAAAGAACACAATCAGGTCAATGAACGCCGCCAGAACGAAAGCGAAGACATGGCGCCCCGTCGGAGCGCTCACCAATTCCGTGAACGCCAGCAGCATATCTTCCTGATTGGTCGCGGTTTTGTCGAGGTTGTCGTTCAGCGAGGGCACCGGCGGCCGCTCCACCCGCGCTACGTGCAATTGGGTTTGAACGTCCGTCCACGGAACGGCATCGTAGACTTCACGATATTTTCGAATCTGCTGCTCCGAGGGGTCGAGCGGCTTCATCTGTGCGCGGTAATCGGCCAACGACCGTTGCGACGCCTGCAGCTGCTCCAGGGACTGGCGGGCGAGTTTCGCATACCGGTCAAACGCGGTATAACGGACCCCATCGCCCGAACCTTCCTTGAACGCAACGCCAAGACTGGCCGCCTCCCGCGCTACCGACTCCCGAACATTGGCCAGGTACGGATCGGAGTCCTGTGCCCGGGCGATGTAGCCGTGAGTCTTCTCGGCTGCGGTCATCTCGTCGAGCGCCAGCACGTGTTTGCGCGCCTCGGCGATCGCACTGGAGAGAAGCTGGTCCGTCTTACCCGAAGAGTCCTGGATGGTGTCGTACAACTTACGCTCCACCAGCGCAGGCCGCTCCTTCTCTGAGAACCAGGTGTACAGACTGACATACGAGAACGCCACGGAGACCGCAGCCGTCATCGCATAGACGGTGATCAGCAATCCGCGCCGCGAGTTGGTGAAACCGACAAGCCAGGCCACCAGCACCAGCGCCGACTGGATTCCCAGCGAGGCCAGGAACGCAAACCATGGCGAGAGGTACAGCGCCATGCCCTGCTGAGTCGTGTACCACGACACGATCGACAGCAGGCAGGTGGAAACGAACAGCGCGATCACCATCGGCCGGCTGGCCGATGACGACGATGAACTCTGGTCAGATGACACATACGGCATCAGGGACACACCTCGACTGTCTGTACTACGAGGAAGCCCCTAGGAATGTTCCGCTATGTGGTGAAAAGGGTCTTCATCAATTCAGGGCATGCCTCCACGGCCGGATGGTCGACCACGATGGGCGTGGAGAGCAGAGTCTCCGCCATCGCGGCCGCGTCGGGCGCCTGTTGCGACCAGGCCAGTTCGAACTGGAACTCCATGACTCCGTGGCTGTTGGCGACGAAGTTCGTGTGCCAGAAGCTGTCCAGAAGCATGGTCCACAGACGCTCCGGATCGGCCGGCTTCTCCTGGATCCGCTGCCAGGTGTGGGGGCCCCCCACCGACACCAGCGGAGCATCGCGTGTCACCCAAAGCCAGTGGCCGGCCGGTGACTGGTAGTGCGCCCAGGAATCGATCGCGAAGTAATCGCGGCACGAACCCGGCAGCTGATCTGTGAACGGCGTATATGGGAGCCCGCCTGTGGAAAACGTTGGCAGCACTCCCTTCAAGGGGAACTCCGTCAACGTGTAGATCGCTTCCGCCGAGTTGTTCGAGATTCTGTCAAACCGCACGGTCAAAGTAGCGCGGGGCTGATCCTGGAACACCTCCAACCGTCGCGAAGCGCTGGCAAAGGACGGATGGACAACCGGTTGAGTAAAAATTCGCGTGTAAGCGGTCTTTTCCTCTTTTGTTTGCCCGTACGTTGCGGCCCGGCGGTCCAAACGTTCCGGATGCATGGAGGACGATCGCTTGAACTGCGGCTTGATGAACACGGTCTGAATGTCGCCCAACCCGGCGGCAAACAGCGGTTCCGTCATCCCGGGCCAGCGGGCCGACTTCGGCCAACCCCCGGCATCCAATGGCAGCTCAACCTTTTCCGAAGCTGCCGGCGCTGCTCCGCCAATCACCGTGGCCGCCCGCGCCGGCAGGTTGTTCACCCACGCCGGAGGCCGGTCCGTACCCGGGAATCGGACCCACCCAGTGTAGGGCAACGGCGCAGTGTTCACGGCGTACAGTCCGGCCGGCTTGCCGCAGAAATGCGTCCGGGCCCGCTGGCCCAGCAGCCATTCCGAATGGCCCATGGGCCGATAGGCGAGCAGGGCTTTCTCGGTAAATTGCGCAAGCGTATCCAACGCGTCCGGCTGCGAGACCGAAATGTTCGCCCCCCACGTATGCTCATCGAACAGGCACAGATCCTTATACATCTCGGCCGAGCGCCGCAGGATCCGCTTCGTCGGCTCGCCCCAGACCGGCGAGAAAACCGCGTCGAGTTGCCGTTTCGCCACGCGGGACGCCGCCACTTCGCGCGGCCCGGAGGCATCGCCGTTGGCCCACCAGTCCGTCCACTCGCCCTCGTGAATTGGAACGTTCGAACCCAATTCCGCTTCCATGTCCTTCACTGCCTGGGTTGCCGTGGTGAGCCGCAGCGTTGGCTGCAGCCCGAGCTTGTTCCAGGCATCAATGAATGGCGCCAGCGGCGGAAATGGCGGGTCGTTGTCGTAACGCCATTGGTTTGTATAGGAAAGCAGCAGCCGCGGATACGAGTACCCGTCTGCCGCCAACTTGTCCAGCCGTTTGGTCAATTGCGCATGGGCCGCACGCAGGGAATCCTCATCGACTTTGAGGTGATCCCCGGCATACGGCGGCCGCAGCGTCGTCGTCGCGCCCTTGGCCTGCCCGTGCTGCCAGTTCTTCGGTTCGAAATAGGAGTACGCCGTCCCGTAGTGGTCCCCCAGCCACACGAACATCTTCCGGCCGTCCGGCATCTTCCAGAAAAAGGCTGAGGGCCGGCGGAACGGCGGACCGCCCATATCCGCGTTGATGCCCATCAGCAGGTGGCGGATATTGCGGTCCAGCAGCAGCATCGCGCCCGCGCGGGGCATGCCGTTGACGTCGTTCTGCATGGCGACACTG
>JAFKEE010000071.1 GCA_017307505.1 Acidobacteriota bacterium
GGGCCTGCGCCTGCGTGTAGTCGAGCCATGCGCTCAGGCGGGCGGCATCCCGTCGCTTGCGCCACCACAGCCCCAGCGCGACCGCACCCGCCACGAGGAGGACGATCACGATCGACCACGGGACGGCCCAGACGACGGCGTCGCGGGTCGTCGGCTGCACGGGAAGCTGCTTGGCCGTATCGGGGTCGTCGACGAAGGGGTTGAGCGTCAGGTACGGGTTCACGTACAGGAGCTGGGCGATGGCGGGCACGGTGAACTCGTACGCCGCGGAGTCGCCGGGCAGCACCTCCTGGATCGATCCGCCCTTGGCGCCCGCAGCGGGGATGCCGAACCACGTCTTCACTCCCGAGGTCACGTTGCTCGCGAGCGCGATGTTGCCCGTGTTGTCGACCGTGTACCGCAGCGTGACGCTGCCCGACAGCAGATTCCACCAGGCGCCGTCGTAGCTCGCGTCGATGCTGCCGATCGTCAGCTGCGGGTGGAGTTCGCCCGACACCCGCGCGTACATCCTCGTCGCGACCCTCCGGTCCACGTTGACCTGAGCACCCTTCTGGACGGCGGATGCCACCAGCCCGCCCACGTGGTCGCCCGCATCCTGGATTCGCTGAACACCCCCGTCGTGGGCAAGGCCGTCCAATGGTCCGTCGTCACTCCAGGTTCGGCCACCATCACGAACACTGTTTCCACCTCCGACGTTTCCGGCTACGTTTCGGCCAACGTCCTGTTGGGCACGACCCCCGGATCGTTCCAGATTCAGCTGGCCGTCGGCACCAACACGGTGCTGTTCAATTTCGTCGTACAGGGCACCGTGCCCGCCTTCACCATCACCACGGCCACCCTGCCCAATGGTGTGGTCGGCGGCGCTTACAATCAGACCCTGGCCGCCACCGGCGGAACCGCGCCTTACATCTGGAGCCTCGCTTCCGCCGGACTGCCGCCGGGCCTGGCCGTGAACTCCAATGGCACCATCACCGGCACCATCACCGCCGCCGGCACTTACACCTTTACCGTGCGCGCCACGGATGCAGCCGGACTCCAGACCACCCGCAGCTTCACGATTTCCACCTCCTCCGGCCTGGCCATCACTACCACCACGCTGCCCGCCGCCTCGGTCGGAGCTGCCTATTCGCTCAACCTGACCGCCACCGGGGGCGCCCCGCCCTACACCTGGAACCTCTACTCCGGTTCCATCGTCGCCAGTGTCCTGCCGCCGGGCCTCTCCCTCAGCCCCACCGGAGTCATCTCCGGCACGCCCACCGCGGCCGGCAGCTTTGGCCCCACCGTGCGTGTCGTCGATGCCGCCGGCCACGAAGCCTATCAGACTTACACTTTCTCCGTGGTGACCGGCATCGTGGTTTCCACCCCGTCGCTGCCGAATGGCGCAGTGGGCGCGGCCTACTCCCAGACGCTGGCCGCCGTCGGCGGAACCGCTCCTTATCTTTGGAGCCTGCTGTCCGGCACGCTGCCGCCAGGTCTGACCATCACGCCCGCCGGAGTCATCAGCGGCGCCCCCACCGTGAACGGAGTCTTCAACTTCACCCTGCGTGTGGCCGACGCGCTCTCGGCTTCCAACTCCAAGGCCTTCTCAATCGTCGTCAGCGGTGCGGCCCTCACCATCACCACCGCCTCGCTCCCCAACGGCACGCCGGGCACGCAGTATTCCCAGAACCTCGCGGCCACCGGCGGCACCATGCCCTACACATGGTCGCTCGCTTCCGGCACCCTCACCCCCGGTCTCCAACTCTCCGCGGCCGGCGCCATCACCGGAGTTCCCTCCACCGCGGGCACCTCCACCTTCAGCGTCCGCGTCACCGATGCCGCCGGAGGCAGCGCCACGGCCAACTACAGCATCACCATCGGCGCGGCGATGCAGATCACCACGCCATCCATCCTGCCCGGCGGCTCAGTTGGTGCCCCCTACTCCACTCAGTTCATCGTCCAGGGCGGCACTGCGCCGCTGACCTGGGCCCTGAACTCCGGAGCCCTGCCGCCCGGCCTCATCCTCTCCACGGCGGGTGTGCTCTCCGGCCAACCCACCACCACCGGGAACTTCTTCTTCTCCGTGCGGGTCAGCGACTCAGCCGGGGTGTTCGCCACCGCCTCCATGACGCTCACCGTCGGCGTGGCCAGCGCGCCCCCGCGCGCGGGCATCATCTCGCAGGTCGCCTCCGGCGGCGGTTGGAAGACCACCATCAGCCTGCTGAATGTCGGAGCGGCCAGTGCGCCCGTGAAGGTTCAGTTCATGGCTGAAGACGGCAGCCTGCTCGACCTGCCCGTGACCATCACTCAGGCCGGCGCCTCCGTCACGCAGGCCAGCGGACCCGTCAATACCTCGCTCGCCCCCAATGCCACGCTGCTGATCGAAACCGAGGCCCCCGTCTCCACCACGACCGTCGGTTGGGCGGACGTCCAGAGCACCGGCACCCTCGCCGGCTACGCCATCTTCCGCCAGCACGGGGGGGATGGACGCGACTCGGAAGGCACTTCGCCGCTCGAAACCAGCGGCCGGGCCGCGGTGCTGGTGACCTACGACAACTCCATCGGCTTTGCCACCGGCATCGCCCTGGTCAACCTGTCGGCGGCTCAGGCCTCCGTCACCGCCATCCAGCGGGACGACGCCGGAGCTGAACTCTCGCGCGATGTCATCCTGTTGCCCGCGAACGGCCACATGTCCTTCGCGGTCACAGATCGCTATCCGGCGCTCGCCGGACGCCGCGGTGTCGTGGAGTTCCAGACCGACCAGACCGCTGGCCTCACGGCCCTCGGTCTGCGGTTCAGCCCCACGCTGAGCTTCACTTCGATCCCCGTGGCCATCCGGCCCTGATCGCGGAATCGCGGCTGCCTGGCCCCGGCCGGGCAGCCGCCCTGCCTGCCGTGTCTTCATCCGCGTCCTGCTCCGGACAATAATGGAGGGGTCCGCAGAGGAAATTCATGTCCCAGGCAATTGACTCCTTCGTCAGCGCACACTCCAGCCGCTTCCTTGAGGAACTCAAGCAGTTCCTTCGCATCCCTTCGATCTCCACCTCGCCCGAGCATGTCGCCGACGTGGCGGCCGCCGCCCAGTTCGTGGCGGACAGCCTCAAAACCGCCGGGCTCGAGAACATCGAGATCATCCCCACGGAACGCCACCCTCTGGTCTACGCCGACTGGCTGCACGCCCCCGGCAAGCCCACCGTGCTCTGCTACGGCCACTACGACGTCCAGCCGCCCGATCCCCTGGAACTCTGGCACACCCCGCCCTTCGAACCCACGGTCCGTGACGGCAACCTCTACGCTCGCGGCTCCGCCGACGACAAGGGCCAGATGTACATGCACGTCAAGGCCGTGGAAGCGCTCTTCGCGGTCTATGGCAAACTGCCCGTCAACGTGAAGTTCCTGATCGAGGGCGAGGAAGAGGTCGGCGGAGCCAGCATCACCAAATACGTTGCGGCCAATCCCGGGAAGCTCAAGGCGGATGTCGCCCTGGTCTCCGACACCTCCCTCTACGCCGAGGGCATCCCGACGCTGTGCATCGGCTTGCGCGGCCTCATCTACATGGAAGTCGAAGCCACCGGCCCGATGCGCGACCTCCACTCCGGCCTCTACGGCGGGGCCGCCCCGAATGCGGTCTTCGGCCTCATCGAACTGCTCGCCAAGGTCAAGGATGCCGACGGCAGGATTCAGATCCCGGGCTTCTACGACCAGGTGGCCGAGCCCGCCCCCGCCGAAATCGCCAGCTGGAAGTCCCTGCCGTTCTCCGAGGCGGAGTTCCTCAAAAAGGAAGTCGGCTCCAGCCGCCTCACCGGCGAGCCCGACCGCATGGTGCTCGAGCGCGTCTGGTCGCGCCCCACTCTCGAAGTCCACGGCATCGCCGGCGGCTTCACCGGAGCCGGCGCCAAAACCGTCATTCCCGCCACCGCCACGGCCAAGGTCAGCATGCGCATGGTGCCGGATCAGGATCCTGACCGGATGTATGCCGCCTTCGAGCAGTGGGTCGCCGCCAATACACCCGCCGGCATCCAGACGAAAGTCCGTAAGCTCAGCGGCGGGCCGGCTGTGATCGTGAACCCGGAACACCCCGCCATCCATGAGGCGGCGGCCGCGTTCAAGGACATCATGAACGCCGAAACCGTGTTCATCCGCTCCGGCGGCTCCGTGCCCATCGTCGGCGACTTTGCCCACCACCTGGGCATCCCCACCGTGATGATGGGGTTAGGCCTGCCGGACGACGGGCTCCACTCACCCAACGAGAAGTTCAAGCTCGACAACTTCTACCTGGGCATTCGCACCGTCGCCCATTTCTTCGAAAAGTACGGAGCCTGAGTCCAAGGTCTACGGTCGCGGCTCCACTCCGGTGGTGGCCGCGACCGAGATGTTCACCCTCTGCGGTGCTTCCGCAGTCACCGGACTCTTTCGTACGACGACCACGCCCTGGGTAAGAATCAGCGGCCACAGGATCCGTTCTTCCAGAATCTCGCCCCGTTCCTCCACCACCTGCCGCACCTCGTCCTGTAACAGGGGCCGCTCATCTGGAAATTTCCACAAACCGACTGCTTCCAGTAGCTTGCGCGTCATCCTGTAAAGTAAAGTCGGAGTAGGGAAGGTCACCACCACCGTCCCGCCCGGCTTCGCCTGATCGAAGTGCGCTTCAATCGCCTGACGCGTCCCTCTCCGGTCAAAATGCTCCACCAGCCCGGCGCTGAACACCACATCGGCCCGCGGATCCACCGGAAGTTCCAGCACGCTCTCCTGCCGCAACTCCACCTCCGACGAGGCACGCCGGGCGAGCAGGTCCAATCCGTGCCGGTTGGTATCGATGACCTCGTAACGCGACGGCTTGAACTCGCGGGTCAATCGGTCGTAGAAGCAGCTGTTCGCGCCCCCGATCTCCACCATGTGCGCGCCCGGCATCAGCCCTGCCGCGCGCATCATCCGCACCAGGGCGGACGCACTGTACTTGCGAGTCAACTTGGCCGTCGGTGGCACCGACTCGTAATAACTGGTCCAGTCCGTCGCCTCCCCCTGCTTTCGGCTGAAGATCAGGTCCCGCTGAATGAGGAAGCTGGCCAGGAATAGCCCGGCCTCCACCGCCACTTTGATCGCAACCACGCCCGCCTGCAGCCGGTCGTGAATCAGCGTAATCAGTAAGTACGAAATGGCCGCGTTTGCGGTCACCAGCAGCAGATACTTGGGCAGCGTGTCCCTGTGCGGGCCGCGCGAGAGAAAGACCGCCTTCCGCGCCGCCGCGTAATTGAAAATCACCGCCACGGACCGGCCGGTCAATTGTGAAACCAATATGTTCGGTGAACTGTGGTAAGCGATAGCAAACACTGCATTATCAATGACCGCGGTAAGTACTGAGGCCAGCGTGAACCGCATCAGCACCAGGTAGATCCGCATCGAGTCCCACAGCGGGTGGAAGTGCGACGAGGCGTTGCAGTTCAGGTAGATGGTACGGATCGGCAGTTCCACGGCCGCAACACCTAAGTGCTTGGCGGCCAGCAGCATATCCAGCTCGAATTCATACCCGTTCGAGGGTAGCTTCAGCAGCTGCCGGGCGAGCGTCGACGGAATCCCGCGCAGCCCGGTCTGGGTGTCGGAGAGGCGCGTGCCCACCAGCAGTTTCACCAGTTTCGAGCTGATCCGGTTGCCGACTTTGCTCCGCCAGGGGACTTCGCCGCGGAACTGCCGGCTGCCCAGAATCAGGTGTCCGGGCATGCCCGCCAGTTTGGCCGCCACGGCGGCAATGTCTTCCGGGGAGTGCTGCCCGTCCGCATCGGCTGTCACCGCGCCGCAGGCATCGGGCCACGTGAGCAGGATATGGTTGAGTCCGGTCTTCAGCGCCGCGCCCTTGCCCAGGTTCACCGCATGCTTGAGGAGATGAACGCCATCCAGCTGATTCAAAATGTGTAAGGAGTCCGGCTGGCGGCTGCCGTCATCGACCACAACGATCCGCTCGAACCCCATCCGGCGCAGGGCATCCACGGTCTCCGCCAGTGCTGGTTCTGCTTCGTAGGCAGGGATCAGAATCGGCGTAAGCATTCGTCTTACACATCTTACGCCGACTTCCCGCGTTATTCACTGCGCAATGCCAGCACCGGATCCACCCGGGACGCCCGCCGCGCCGGAAGATAGCAGGCGAGCAGCGCCACCAGGATCAAAGCCAGCGGCACTGCGGCGAAGGTCTGGGGATCCAGCGGCTTCACTCCATAGAGCAGGCTCTGCATCAGCCGGGTAATCGCCAAAGCGATCGCAAGCCCCGCCGCGGTTCCGACTAGGGTCAGCCCCAGACCCTGCCGCAACACCAGCGTCACGATGTCCCGGGTCGTGGCGCCCAGCGCGATCCGGACCCCGAGTTCACTCGTCCGCAGGTTCACGACATACGACAGAACCCCATACAGCCCCAACGCCGCCAGCACCAGGGCCAGCCCCGCGAAAACGACCAGAATAGCCATATAGAATCTGCGATTTGCAGGCCATTCATAAAGTGTTTTCTCCATCGACCGGGCCGGCTGTAGCGGCTGCCGCGGATCGATCCCCCAAACCGCCCTCTCCATCGACGCCCGCATCGTGCCGATATCGGACCGCGTTCTGACCGCCAGGATCAGATCAGTGAACTGCCGCGACGGCAGGTACATCTCCGGCAGGACCGTCGAATCTGGACCCATCTGGTGGGTATCGCCGACGACGCCCACCACCATCAGCCGGGCATCCTCTTTCCCTCCGGCCGGCAGCAGCACTGTCCGCCCCAGTGGATCTTGGCGCGGCCAGTGCAATGCTGCGAACGACTCGCTGATGATGATCGCGGCCGGCGTCTTGGCCTCGGTCTCCTGCCGGGTAAACGCCCGACCGTAATGCATCGGGATCCCCAGCGTTTCGAAGAACGTCTCGCTGACCGCGCTCCGGCACGCCATCCGCAGCTTCCTCGACTTCGGATCGTCCCCCTCCAACCGGTAGTTGGTCTGCTCTACACGCTGCATGGGCATGGAACTGGAGATACTCGCCGACGCCACACCGGGAATCTGCCGCACCTGCTCCAACAACCGGCTGCCGAAGTCCTTCACGGTGGCGCCCTCGATCTTCAGCGTCAGCAGCTGCGCCGGCTGGAAACCTGGATCGACATGCATCAGGTGGCTCAGGGTCCGGATCATCAGCCCCGCGCCGATCAGCAGCACCAGCGCCAGGGCGACCTCGCCCACCACCATCGCATTCCTGAGCCATTGCGGACCTGTCCCCGCCGTGCGCCCGCCCCGGCCCATCGGTTCAGTCAGATCCCGTCGCGCCGCATGCCAGGCCGGCACTAGCCCGAACAACACCCCGGTCCCAATGGAGATTGCGATGGTGAACAGCAGCACCGACGGATCGAGCCGCAGCTCATGAAACCCGTGCGTATCCTTCGGAGCCAGCGCCGAGATCAGATCCAGACTCCAGTAGGCCAGCAGCAGACCCAGCAGTCCGCCCAGCAAACTCAACATCAGGCTCTCTGTCAGCATCAGCCGGACGATGCGGCCCCGCTGCGCACCCAGCGCCAGCCGGATGCCGATCTCCCGTTCTCGCGCGATGGCCCGCGCCAGCAGCAGATTCGCCATGTTCGCGCACGCAATCAGCAGAACGAACCCCACCGCCGCCTGCAGCACCAGGATTCCCTGCCGCAGCTCCGGCCCCACATCTTCTTGAGTGACGGGAAAGACATTCACCCCAAACCCATGATTCGTATCGGGATATTCCTTCTCCAGGCGGGCCGCGATGACGTCCATCTCCGCCCGTGCCTGGGCCAGCCCGACACCTGGCTTCAACCGGGCATACACACTGTAGCTGCGGCCCCACAGCGCCTGCTCGCCCTGCGCCGCGGCCAAGTCCAGCGGCAGCCAGACCTCCGGCTTCTTCTGGTCTGAGCCTTCGTAAGTGCCGGGCAGCGCAAACGAATCCGGCATCACCCCGATCACCGCCCGGTCGACGCCATCGATCTGCAGGCTCTTGCCGGTCAGGTTCCGATCGTCCCCGAAGCGGGCCCGGTACGCCGCGCCGCTCATCAGGACAGTCGTCTTCACCTCCGCCTGGGTAAACATCCGCCCCATCGCCGGCTGCACGCCCAGCAACTGGAAGAAGCCCTGCTCGACGGCGCCGCATTCCACCCGGGTCGGGCGCGCCTGGGCGCCGGGCGCGCCAATCGCGCACTCCATCGGCAGGAAAGCGCGGATCTCTTCAAACGACTGCGCCCCTTCCTTCCAGGCCCGCACATTCGCCAGCGCAGGCGGCATCCGGTTGGCGATCATCTCCATCATGGCGGGGTTCTTTTCCCAAAGCATGACGAGACGGTCCGGATCCCGCAGGCTCTTCAGCGGAGCCGAATTCAGCAGCACCGCATTGACGACGCTGAACATCGCCGTATTGGCGCCCATCCCCAACGCCAACACCAGGATGGCGACCAGGGCGGGCGCCGGATTACGCCGCAGGGCGCGCAGAGAGAAGAGTAGGTCCTGCATGGGACTCCTTGGGGCTAAGCTCTTCAGGAAGACGGTCCCCCCGTCGATTCCGTTTCTGTCCACCTGGGACTCAGAACTCCGACAGTACCAGATACAATGAAAGTCTTGTCATCGCAGTCAGAAAAGGTCTTCAAAAGTGCTGGGATCGCCTCCTTCGCTGTCCTCCTGAGCCGGGTAGCCGGGTTGGTGCGCGAAGGCGTCATGGCGCGCCTGTTTGGCGCGGGTCCAGCCGCCGATGCATTCGTCATCGGTTTTCGCATCCCCAACCTCACGCGCGACTTGTTCGCCGAGGGGGCGCTCTCCTCTGCCTTCGTGCCGACTTTCGTCGACTACCTGCAGAAAGGCGACCGCAAGGAAGCGGCCCACCTCGCCAATCTTGTCGCCAGCGCCATCATTCTGTTCGTGGGGGCATTCTGCGTCTTCGGGATCTTCATCAGCCCCTGGCTGATCACCACCCTGACCCAGAACTGGGCTGCCACCGCTCCGGAAAAAACCGCCGAAGCCATCAAGCTCACCCAGATCATGTTTCCGTTCCTGATGCTGGTGGCCCTGGCCGCCCAGGCGATGGGCGTGCTCAACTCCTGCAATCAATTTGCCGTGCCGGCCCTCTCCTCCACTTGGTTTAACGTGGGCAGCGTCGTTTCCGGACTCCTGCTGGGCTTCTGGGCCGGGCCGCGCCTGGGCATCACCAAGATTGAAGGCATGGCCTACGGCGTAGTCATCGGCGGAGCCCTGCAGCTCTTCTGGCAGGTGCCCAGCCTCATCCGCTCAGGCTTCTCCTTCCGTTTCGCCTTCGATTTCAACCATCCCGGCCTGCGCCACATCCTCAAACTGATGGGACCCGCCATCATCGGCAACGCCAGCGTCCAGGTGAACGTGCTGGTCAACAGCTTCTTCGCCGCCAGCATCGTCGATCCCGTCCGCGGCGTGAACGGCGCCACCACCTGGCTCAGCTGCGCCTTCCGGTTCATGCAGCTGCCTCTGGGCCTCTTCGGAGTAGCCATTGCCACCGCCACTCTGCCCGCCATCGGCCGCAGCGCCGCCTCGGGCGATATGGACGAATTCCGGGAAACCCTGGCCCGCTCCCTGGGCCTGGTGTTCCTGCTCACCGTCCCGTCTTCCGTCGGACTGATGCTTCTTGGACACTCCATCGTGGGCGCCATCTACGAGGGCCGCCGCTTCGAGCCGTACGATACCCACCAGACCGCCGTCGCCTTGTCCTGCTATGCCCTGGGGCTGGCCGGCTATTCGGCGGTGAAGATCCTGACGCCCGCGTTCTATGCCCTCAAGGATGCCCGGACGCCCATGCTGGTCAGCGTCGGATCCATCGCCGTGAACGCCGTCGTGGCCTCCACGCTAATCCGCGGCGCCCACCTCGGTCATGCCGGCCTCGCTCTGTCCACCTCCTCCGTGGCTCTTATCAGCTTCCTCGTCCTCTTCTGGGTACTCATGGTCCGCATCGGTGGCATCCATGGCCGGCGATTGCGCACCGTGATCGTCAAGGTGAGCACGGCTTCGCTGCTGATGGCCAGCGTCGTCTGGGTGTCCAGCACGGTGATTGCCGGCGCGTTTGGCACCCACGTTTTTGGCCACCTGGTGGATCTGGCAGTCTCCATACCCTTGGGCCTCGGAGTCCTCTTCTGGGCCTGCCGGTCGATGAAGGTGGAAGAGCTGGAAATCGCCACCCGCGCCCTCGGCGGACCCATTCTGCGTCGGTTCTCGGCGCTGAATGCTAAACTATCTAACTGATGAACAAGGATCTGGGTTCGGCGCTGCGATTGCAGGAATTAGACCTGCGGATGTCGGAATTGCGGCGCGAGATCGCGACACTGCCCAAGCAGATAGCGCAGATCGAGAAGGCTCTCGAGGCCCATAACCGGCGCCTGGAACTCGACAAGGCCGCCCTGGCCGCCAACCAGCGCGATCGCAAGAAGTTGGACGCCGACATCGGCGCCCACCAGCAGAAGATCTCCAAGCTGCGCGACCAGATGCTGGGCGCCAAGACGAACGACCAATACCGCGCGTTCCAGAACGAGATCGAGTATGCCGAGGCCTCCATCCGCAAGTGCGAGGACCAGATCCTCGAACTGATGGGCGCTTCCGAGTCGCTGGACCAGAACGTCAAGAAGGCCGAGGCCGCGCTCGCCCAGGAACGCAAGGTCGTCGAAGCCCAGAAAGCCAAGGCCAAGACCCGCACCGAAGCCGACCAGCAGGAGTTGAAGAAGCTCGAGGGCGACCGTGCCGAGGTGGCCAAAGGCCTGCCGGCCAATATCCTCACCGTCTACGAACGGCTGCGCACGCGCTACTACAAAGACGGCGACGTCATCGCCGAGGCCAAGGACGGCCTCTGCATGAAGTGCATGATGGCCCTGCGGCCCCAGTTCTTCCAGGAAGTGAAGCTCAGCAGCACCATCAGCTTCTGCGAAAACTGCCGCCGCATCCTCTACTACGAAGCTCCGGCCGAAGACGTCGAAGCCCAGATGAACGGCTAAGCCGCGGCGCCTGTTTTACAGCTGCAGTTCCCGCTTCAAATGCCGGGCGCGATCCCGGCTGACATCCAGTTCCGTCCCGTTCGACATCACCACCCGCCACGATCCTGAGAACCAGGGCATCAGCTCCCGCACGTGCTCCAGGTTGACCAGGTCCCCGCGATTGATCCGGAAAAAACCGCTGCCACCCAGGCACTCCTCCAACTCGGTCACCGTCTTGTCCACGGAGTAGCGCTGGCGCGCCGTCTGCACATACACCTGCTTCTCTTCCGCCGAAATGTGGATGATCTCGCGCGGGCTCACCAGGGCAATGCGGTTGCCCTGCTTCACGGCAATCCGTCGCGGTCCGGCCGGCCGGACTTCCCGCATCAGCTGCTTCAGCACCTCATTGGGCAGCGTCTGATCCCGGCCGATAAACGTCCTCAGCCGAGCGATGCAGCGCGCCACGCGTTCGGCTTGCACGGGCTTCAGCAGATAGTCCACCGCATGCGCCTCGAACGCCTGGATGGCGTACTCGTCAAAAGCGGTGACGAACACGATCCACGGCGGTTTTGTCAGGCTGGCGACCACCTCAAACCCGTTCAGTCCAGGCATCTCGATGTCCAGGAACACGGCGTCGGGCTCCAGCGCCGCAATCTGCTCCAGCGCCTCCAGCCCGTTGGCCGCCTCGCCCGCCACTTCGACATCGGCCTCCGCCGCCAGGTGGCGGATGACGATCTCGCGCGCCAGGGGTTCGTCGTCAACTACCAGGATGCGCATCGGCCCCCTCTACGTGGCGCGGCAGGGTCAGCGTCACCAGTGTCCAGTCCACCCGCGCTTGCTCCAGGGCGATGGCCGCCTGCTCCCCGTAAGAGAGCTGCAGGCGCTGCCGGATATTGGCCAGGGCGTGATTCTCCCGGAAGATCGTCTCCGTCCGCAGGTCCGGCGGGCCGTCGCCCGGGTCAAACTGGTTCCAGACTTCGATTCGGACCGACTCGGGCGCCGCCTTGATCTCCATCCGGATCTCGCCGCCGTCCATCCGCCGGGCGATCCCGTGCCGGATCGCATTCTCCACCAGCGGCTGCAGCGTGAGCGCCGGCAGGCGCTGCGCCGCCGCCTCTCCGGCCGGGTCCAGCGTGAATCGCAGGCGGTTGCGGTAGCGGAATTTCTCCAGCAGCAGGTACTCGCGGACAAAGGCGAGCTCCTTTTCCAACGTCACCATCGGCGCACGGCCCGAGGTGAAGGTGTACCGAAAGATCTCCGCCAGCCGGCCGATCATCTGCTGCGCGGCGGCCGGGTCCGAGGAGACCAGCGAGGAGATCGAGTTCAGCGCGTTGAAAAAGAAGTGCGGAGCGATCTGCGCCTGCAGAGCGTAGACCTGCGCGCGGGCGGCCGCCTCGGCCAGTTTGCGCTCCCTCAATTCCGCCTGGATTCGCATTTCGTGATAGGTGCCCATGAACAGTCCGATGATGACGACCGCGAACGCCTCCAGCGCCAGCAGCCGCGTGATCCACTCGTTCGGCACGAGCTGGACGCCCCACAGCAGGCGCGTAATGGCGATGGAGACCAGCGCGAAAAGGGCGCCGCTGGAGGCGGAGATCGTGATACCGATGACCCTGCCCAGGCCGAAGGAGAGGCTGCGCACCCAGGTCCGCAGGAAGACCCAGGGCATGCCCGACATGATGTAGAAGCTCAGCGAATACAGCAGGCCCGCGAGAACCGTGCGCAGGATCCAGGGCAGGGGCTCCGCCAGGATCGGCGCCCACGGCCGTCCCATCACCCAATGCAGAAAGACGCCCGCCACCGGGCCAAAAAGGGCTCCAGCCAGGGCGCTACGCAGACAGGTGGGGAGAATGTCGTTCGGTGTCATCGATCGGCGCAGCAGCCACTTCAACATGAGAATCTGCCGTCAATGTAGCGCACCCTGGGCGCTTTGACGGGTTTCGGCGGGACGAGCCGTCGGTTTCGGGCGACGAATCGCGCCCGGCCGGCCGCCTCCGCCTAAATAGACATCTTCTCCCGGAATTCCTGGGCCCGGCGGCGCGACATCTCCACCCGCTGTCCGGTGACGAGCTTCAGGTCGTACCCGCCCTCGACGCTGGGCGTAATCGTGTCGATCAGGCGCAGGTTCACGATGTGCCGCCGCGAGGCGCGGAAGAAAATCTCCGGATCGAGCCGCGCTTCCAGATAAGAGAGCGAACGCAGAATCAGCGGCCGGTCCGAGGCGAAGTAGAGCCGTGTGTAGTTGCCTTCGCTTTCGAAGAGAGCGATGTCGGACAGCCGCACAAACCAGCAGCGCTCGCCGTCCCGCACAAAGATCTGCTGCGTGGCGGGGATGCGCGTGGCGGCGGCTTCCACCGGGGGCCCGGCCGTTTGCAGCCGTTGCAGGGCGGCCGCCAGCCGCTCCGGCGCGACCGGTTTCAGCAGGTAGTCGACCGCGCTGATCTCGAAGGCGCGCAGCGCGTATTCGTCGTACGCCGTGACAAAGATGGTGCGCGGAGCCCGCTCGAGCGAGGCCAGCAGATCGAAACCGGAGCGCCCCGGCATCTGGACGTCGAGAAAAAGCACCTCGGGTTCCAGGCTGCCGATGAGGATCTCCGCCTCCTCCGCATTGGCCGCCTCGGCCACGATCTCGATCTCGGGGTGGGCCGCCAGCAGGCGCCGCAGCTCCATGCGCGCCAGGCGTTCGTCGTCGATGAGGATGGCTTTCATTGGGGGATGCTCACCGTGGCCAGCACCACGGGCCCTTCCGGGGAGGATTGCTGCACAAGCTCCAGGGCCGCCCGGTCGCCGTAGCGCAGTTGCAGGCGCCGCCGGGCGTTGTCGAGGCCGATGCCCGGAGCCCCGGCCGGGGGCGCCAGGCTGCCCGGGTTGGACACGCGCAACATCAGGCAGCCATTTTCCAGCGCGGAAGAGAGGCGCACCGTGCCGCCGGAAGTCTGGCGCGCGATGCCGTGTTTCAGGGCATTCTCGACCAGGGTTTGCAGCAGCATCGGCGGCAGGCGGGCCGGGAGGGTGGCCGCAGGAAGGTCGCGCTCGATTTGAAGACGGTCCTCGAAGCGGATCAGCTCCAGCGCCAGGTACTCCTCGACCATATCGACCTCTTCCGACAGCGGGACGTCCGTCCGCTCGCCGGATTGCAGCGTGTAACGGAGCAGGGAAGAGAGCATGGTGACGGCGTGCTGCGCGCGCGGCGGATCCTCCGAGATCAGCGCCCGGATCGAGTTCAGGCAGTTGAACAGGAAGTGGGGGTTCAGCTGCGCCCGCAGGGCCAGGAAGCTCGCTTCGCGCGCCGTCAGATCCAGTTGCAGGGCCTGCAGTTCCGCGCGCCTCGAGCGGGCGAAGTAATGGGCTCCGAAGTAGAGCGCGAGCCACAGTGAGAAAACGGCGGTCCAGAACAGGATGTTGACGACATACCCCGACAGCCGCGTGCTGTTCCACGTGAGGAAGTGGAAGCCATAAATCATCACCAGCAGGCTGGCCACGGTGACGCCCGTCGATGTGACGATGGCCGCCCCCAGGGCGCGCGCGGCCCCCGGCAGAATCGGCAGCGCTACCCAGCCGGCCCGCCGGATCCAAAGCCGCAGGCAGTGCGAGCCCAAAAATCCGGCCACGCCAAACCAGACCGTGGCAAACATCTGCGACGGCTGGCGGTTGCCCGTGTAGGCGCCGTAGACCATCCCGTTGGCGATGGTCCACGCGGTCCAGCCCAGTACCTGGCACAGCCAGTAGGTGCGCGCCGAGTACATTGCTTACTTCGTGCCTTTCAGGAATTCGTCCATCGCCTCCATCATCTTCGCAGGCTGGTCGAACATGATGAAATGCTTCGCGTCCGGAAACGGCACGATTTTCACGCCGGAGAGCGCCGAGTACTGTGTTGAGTAATTGTTGGCGGCCGCTTCCGGGTAACCCTTGAGGGCGGCCAGGACGAGCGTGGGTGCTTTGACTTTTGAAACGTCGGCGCGCAGGTCCGTTTGAAACAGTTCGGCCATGCCGCGTGCGACTGTGCCGGGGTCGGATTTCAGGCCCCACTCCGTGGCCTTGGCCTTGCCCTCCTCGCCGCTGATCATGGTATCGAGGGCGGGATTGTGCCTCTGGTAGTTGGTCCAGGCCTCGCTGTTCATGCCGGCGATCATACCCTTCATCTGATCCGCCTGGGGCTTCATGGATTCGACCGTCGCTCCGGGCATCCAGGCGGCGGGCAGGAAGGGCAGGGAATCGACAATCACGATGGGGCCGGTGAGCGCCGGCTCGGTTTCGGCCAGCCATAAGGCCAGGAAGCCCCCCAGGCTGTGACCCACGATCACCGGCTTGACCAGCTTCTTTGCCCGGATGTAGGCCGCGAGCTGGTCGCGGACCGTCTTGAGCAGCGGCTCGGACGCCGGCAGGGGAGGCTGTCCGGCAAACCCGGCCAGCGTCAGGACGTGGCACTCGTAGCGGTCTTTGTAGTGGGCGACGGTTGTGTCCCAGACGGCTCCGGCGGACTGCAGGCCCGGGATGAGGATCATCTTGGGCTTCTCGGGCGCAGGAGCCACAACGTCAACATGGAAAGCCGGCGCGGCGGCCAGCATCGCAACGGCTAGTGTGGTGAGCATCATCGTGATGCCAGCATGCCAGCGGATTGCGGTGAGGCCGCCGTGTTTGTGACGAACGGTTTCGCAGGTGGACGAGCGGTTACAGCGCGCGCTGATATTGCGGCGGTACGTGAGGCGTCGCGCCCAGTTGCTTCGCGGCCAGGATCGCCCAGTAGGGCTCGCGCAGCATTTCACGAGCCAGCAGGACGAGATCGGCCTTGCCTTCGGCCAGAATCGCTTCCGCCTGGGCGGCCTCTGTGATGAAACCCACGGCTCCGCTGGCCAGGCCGGCTTCGTTGCGCACGCGCTCGGCGAACTGAACCTGGTAACCCGGCGCGACGGGGATCTTGGCGTGGGCGACTGTGCCTCCGGAGGAGCAATCCAGCAGGTCGACGCCGTGCTGTTTGAGGATGGCCGCGAAACGAACCGTGTCATCGGCGGTCCAGCCACCTTCCGCCCAGTCGGTGGAGGTGATGCGGTAAAAAAGCGGCTTGTCGGCCGGCCAGGCGGCACGCACGGCGTCCGTCACTTCCAGCGGGAAGCGGGTGCGGTTCTCAAAGGAGCCGCCGTATTCGTCCGCGCGGTGGTTCGCCAGTGGCGAGAGGAACTCGCTCAGAAGATAGCCGTGGGCGCCGTGGATCTCCACCACGTCGAACCCGGCTTCGAGGGCTCGGCGAGTGGATTCGGCGAACTTCGTGACCAGTTCGGCCAGCTCGGTTTTCGACAGTTCAGACGGAGGACGCTCGCCCTCCGCAAACGGGATCGCACTCGGCGCCACCGTCTGCCAGCCGCCTTCCTCCAGGCTCAGTTGTTTACCGCCCAGCCACGGCAGGTTGCAGCTCGCCTTCCGGCCGGCATGCGCCAACTGGATCCCGGCGGCCGTCCCCTGCGAGTGCAGGAAATCGACGATGCGCCGCAGCGGCGCGATCTGGCCATCATCATATAGGCCCAGATCACCAGGGCTGATGCGCCCCCGCGCTTCCACGCCCGATGCCTCCACGATGAACAGCCCCGCTCCGCCCACGGCGCGCGAGCCCGCATTCACCAGATGCCAATCGTTGGCCACCCCATCCACAGCCGAATACTGGCACATGGGCGACACTACCACCCGGTTGGGCAGCTTCAAGCCCCTCAACTGCAGAGGTGAAAAGAGAACTGGTTCGCTCATGACCGCAGTGTAAGGGGTGTGGGGTTTGTAGTCAAGTACTCATTTGAATAAGTGAATACTTGAACTGCCGCCGCGCAAGCAGTATGCTGGGGTCGTGAAGGCGACACTCGATACGGAACGAACGGCGAAGGTCCTCGCCGCGGTCGGCGATCCCGTCAGGCTGCGGTTTGTCCAGGCGCTGCTCGCCGAAGAGGAGATGTCGAGTTCGGCGGCGGCTGAAACCCTTGGCGTCAGCCTCGCTCTCCTCTGTCACCATGCCCGCATCCTGGTAGAAGCCGGCGTCGTCGGCAAGCGCAAAGAGGCGCAGACGGCGTACTATAGCGTCAACAGGAAGATCTTGCGGGATTCGCTGAAGGGGCTTGTCTAGACCGCTGGGAGAAAATAGGAACGTGACTCAACTAGAACACTGGCAACGGTACCGGAAGTATCTCAGCGGCGTCCCGGCCGTGGACCTCAAACTCGACATCAGCCGCATCCGTTTTGACGACGCCTGGCTCGCTCAGATGGAGCCGGCCATGCAGAAAGCCTATGCCGCGATGGCCGCTCTGGAATCGGGCGCTATCGCGAACCCGGATGAACAGCGCATGGTGGGCCACTACTGGCTGCGGACGCCCGCTCTCGCTCCGACGCCGGAACTGCGCGCCGAGATTGAATCCACACTCAACGCCATCCGGGAATTCGCCGCCCGCGTCCACCAGCTTGGCGCCCATACAGACGTGCTCTCCATCGGCATCGGCGGCTCCGCCCTGGGGCCCATGTTCGTCGCCGACGCCCTGGGCCACCCCGCCACCGACAAGATGCGGGTCCACTTCTTCGACAACACCGATCCCGACGGCATCGAACGTGTCCTCAGCAACCTGGCCGGCCGTCTCGAGAAGACGCTCGTGCTGGTCATTTCGAAGTCGGGCGGGACGCCGGAAACCTACAACGGCATGGTGCTCGCCGAAGCCGCCTTCCGCCGCGCGGGCCTGAATTTCGCGGACCACGCGGTGGCCATCACCATGCCGGGCTCGAAGCTCGACCGCCACGCGCAGGACCACAAATGGCTGCAGCGCTTCCCCATGTTCGATTGGGTGGGCGGACGCACTTCGGAACTCTCGGCCGTCGGCCTGCTGGCAGCCGCCCTGCAAGGCCTCGATATCGACGCCATGTTGGCCGGAGCCTCCGCCGTGGACGCCCAGACCCGCTCCACCGTGACCGCCCAGAATCCGGCGGCGCTCCTCGCCCTCATGTGGCACTCCGCCACCGGCGGCAAGGGACTCAAGGACATGGTGGTCCTGCCCTACAAGGACCGCCTGCTGCTCTTCAGCCGCTACCTGCAGCAGCTCGTCATGGAATCGCTGGGCAAGCGCCTGGACCTCGACGGCAACCGCGTCGACCAGGGAATCAGCGTCTATGGCAACAAAGGCTCCACAGACCAGCATGCCTATGTCCAGCAGCTCCGCGACGGCGTCAACAACTTCTTCATGACCTTCCTGCGCGTGCTGGAAGACGGTGGCGACCCGCATGAGTTCGAGCCCGGCGTCCGCGCCGGCGACTACCTCGACGGTTTCCTGCTGGGCACACGCGAAGCGCTGGATGGCAACGACCGCCAGTCCATCACCATCACCATCCCGCGGGTCGACGCCACCCGCGTCGGAGCCCTCATCGCGCTCTTCGAACGGGCGGTCGGCTTCTACGCTTCCCTGGTCAACATCAACGCCTATCACCAGCCCGGAGTCGAAGCCGGCAAGAAGGCAGCCGCGGCAGTCCTGGATCTGCAGAAGAAGATCCTGGCGGCGCTAACCCCCACAGCCAAATCCGTGGAAACCGTCGCCGCCGAAGCCGGCACGGAGAGTGTCGAAACGGTCTTCCTGATCCTGGAGCACCTGGCGGCCAACCGCCGCGCGGCCCAAACGGCCGAAGGCTTCGCCCGCATCTAAACGAAGGCGGGCCGCCCGTGAACCCGCGCGGCCCGTATCCACAAATTGAACGAAACCCAACAAACGAGTGCTCCCCGCTACGAACCGCGCACGTAAGTAAGCGGGCCACGGACAGCCCCGAAGCGCATCTTCAACGGAGCGGTCCCCAGCCACATACCGCGCAAGTCAGCCAGCCGCCCCCATCTCCGCCGCGCCCTCTAAACCAGGCACCCCCCCTACGCCGGATCCTCATAATCCACCGTCACCGGCCTGACATTCTCTCCCTCCAGCAACTCCTCCGCTCGCAAATGTCCGAACATCTGGATCAGCCGGGCCACGGTCCCCGTCCACCCCGTCTGATGGCTGGCCCCCAAGCCCGCTCCATTGTCCCCATGGAAATACTCGTAGAACAGGATCAGATCCCGCCAGTGCGGATCGTTCTGGAACAGCTGGCTGCCCCCGTAAACAGGCCGCTGCCCGTCCTTGCCTCGCAGAAAAATGCCCGCCAGCCGGTTCGACAACTCCCGCGTCACTTCGAACAGGTTCATCATCCGCCCCGAACCCGTCGGGCATTCCACCACGAACTCATCGCCGTAATACAGGTAATACTGCAGCAGCGCCCGCACAATCAGCAGATTCACCGGCATCCACACCGGACCGCGCCAGTTCGAGTTCCCGCCAAACATTCCGTTATCGGACTCCGCCGGCAGATAAGCGACTTTATACGCCTCCCCATGCACATCGATCTGGAAGGGATTCTCCTTGTGATACAACGACAGCGACCGGATCCCGTACGGACCGAAGAACTCCTTCTCATCAAGCATCGTGGCCAGCACACGCCGCAGCTTCTTCTCATCGAGAATCGACAGCAGTCGCCGCCCGTCCACCCCATCGCGGTCAATGGGAGCGATGTTGGCCAGCACCTCCGGGTGCCGCTTCAGGAACTTGTGGATGCGGTCCGTCATCACCGTGTAGCGATTGGCCTGCGACGGACTCACCACCGTGGACGCACACAGCGGCAGCAGCCCCACCAGCGAACGCACCTTCAGCCGCTGCGCCGAGCCGTCGGGCAAGCGCAGCAAGTCGTAAAAGAACCCGTCCGTCTCGTCCCACATCTCGTCGAAGTTGTCGCCAATCCGGTCCATCGCCGAGGCGATCCACAGGAAATGCTCCACGAACTTGGCGGCGAAGTCTTCGTACAGCACGTCATGATCGGCCAGCTCCAGCGCGATCTCAAACAGGTTCTGCGCAAAGAGCGCCATCCAGGCCGTGCCGTCCGCCTGCTCCAGGAAGCCGCCTGTCGGCAGCGCCGACGACCGGTCGAAAACGCCAATGTTGTCGAGCCCCAGGAACCCACCTTCGAAGACATTCCGGCCGCCGGGATCCTTCCGGTTCACCCACCAGGTGAAGTTCAGCATCAGCTTGTGGAACGAGCGCTTCAGGAACTCGTAATCGCCCTGGCCGGTGCGTTGCTTCTCCAGGCTGTAGATGAACAACGTGGCCCAGGCGTGCACGGGCGGGTTCACATCGCCGAAGTTCCATTCATAGGCCGGCATCTGCCCGTTGGGATGCAGGTACAGCTCGCGCAGCATGAGGTCGAGCTGATCCTTGGCGAAGTCGAGGTCGACCATCGCCAGCGCCGTCGTGTGGAACGCCAGGTCCCACGCCGCATACCACGGATACTCCCACTTGTCCGGCATCGAGATGATGTCGTCGTTCACCATGTGGAACCAGTTGGAGTTGCGCACCAGGTGGCGGCGCGGCCGGGCGGAAGGATGGGCGTTGTGCTCCTCCAGCCAAACGTCCAGGTCGAAATGGTAATACTGCTTCGTCCACAGCATGCCGGCCAGTGCCTGGCGCATGACGCGGCCCTGATCCTCGCTGAGCCCGTCCGGCGTGATGTTGTCGTAGAAGCTGTCGGCCTCGGCGATGCGGGCGGCAAAGACGCCATCGGCACGAGCCGCCGCCGACTCTGCCCGCGTCAGCCTCAAGTGGATCACCGTCTCGGCTCCGCCGGCCACCGTGACCACATGCAGTGCGGCCGCCTTCGTGCCTTCCAGATCCGGGTTCACCGCGGCCCGTTCGCCATCGATCAGGTAATGGTGGAAGGCGTCCTTCACATAGGGAGTCTGGTTGGCCAGCCGCCACAGCCGCTGGGTGTTCGTCTCATTGCCCGTGAACAGTAGGGCCTGCGCCTCGGGGCAATGCAGGTGGAAGTGGCCCAGATCGGAGTGCTCCGCGGTAATCATTCCTGGAACGCCCTTCAACGACGGGCGCTGGGTGCGCGCTCCATACGACCACGTGTTGCGGAACCACAGCGTGGGCAGCAGGTGCAGCGTCGCGGCGTCCGGTCCGCGGTTGGCGACCGTGATGCGGATGGCGATGTCCTCCACATCGGCCTTGGCATATTCGACGAAGACATCGAAGTAGCGCTGATCGTCAAAGATGCCTGTATCCAGCAACTCGTATTCGAAGTCGTGCCTGGTCCGCCGGCGGTTCGTCAACACCAGGTCCGAATAAGGAAACTCCGCCTGCGGGTACTTGTACAAGTACTTCATGTAGGAGTGTGTCGGCGTCGAGTCGAGATAGAAGTAATACTCCTTCACGTCCTCGCCGTGGTTGCCCTCCGAGTTGGTCAGGCCGAACAGACGCTCCTTCAGAATCGGGTCTTTGCCATTCCACAAAGCGAGGGCGAAGCACAGCCGCTGCTTGTCGTCCGAGATGCCGGCCAGCCCGTCCTCGCCCCAGCGATAGGCGCGCGACCGCGCCTGGTCGTGTGTAAAGTAGTCCCACGCATTGCCGTTGTCGCTGTAGTCCTCGCGCACCGTACCCCACTGCCGTTCGCTGAGGTAAGGACCCCACTTTTTCCAGGGGGCGGCGTTTGACCGCGCCTCCGCCAGGCGTTCGCGCTCCTCCGAGCCTTTATTGGGTGCCATGGCATCCAACATGCCTCAATGGCCTGTCCGCCACAAGCCAAGGGTGGGGTACGATCGAGGTTGACGGAGGGATCGGGACATGTTGCGGTTTGGGTGCCTGTTTCTGGTACTGGTGATGAGCGTTCTGGCGCAGACGCCCGGCAGGGGCCTGGTCCTCGTGCTGATCGGCCCGCCCGGCAGTGGCAAGACCACGCAGGCCGACTTCCTGACAAAGAAGTACCGGCTGCCCGTCCTCACCGCCGGCAGCGGGATGTCCAACGAGCAGTTCGACGTCCGTCTGAAGGTGCTGAACACCGGCAAAGGCTTCATCATCGACGGCTACCCCGCCACGCATGCCCAGGCACAGCATTTGGCCGTCGTCGTGAAGCAGATGAATCTGCCGTCGCCCATCATCATCCAACTCGATGTCCCCGACGATGTTGTGCGGCAGCGCCTGGCCGGGAAAGAGAAACCCGAGGCTCTGGAGAAGCGTCTGTCGGACTACCACAAGGAGATGGATCTGATTCGCAGCTACTATCCGCAGGGCGACATCTGGACGGTCATCGGCACGCGCCCGCCGCAGGAAGTATCAGGGACCATCGAAATGCTGATTCAAGACCGGAAACCGTGACCCTCAACCGCCGCGAATGGCTCGCCGCCGCGCTGCTGCAACAGCAGCCCACGTTCCGCGCTTCGGCCCAGATTGTGGTCGTGCCCGTGACCGTCACCAACTCCAAGGGCCGCCGTGTGGCCGGCCTCACGGCGGCGGACTTCCTGCTGTCCGATAACGGGCAGCCGCGCGAGTTTACCCTGGAGGACATCGGAGGTCCGGTATCGCTGTTGCTGGCGGTCGAGACCGCGTCTACCAGCGCCGCCGCTCTCGACAAGCTCCGCAGGACGTCCGGGCTCTTCCAACCTCTACTGGCGGGCCATGATGGCGAGATCGGCCTGCTCTCCTACGCGGATGAGGTGCGCGTCCTGGCGGAGCTGCAGCGGGACTCCGCCGCCTTTGACTCGGCCCTGAAGGGCATCAGCGTCTCGGGCGGGCAGGGCAAACAACTCGACGCCATTGTGAAGGCCGTCGAGATCCTGAAGGCGCGTCCGGGCGGACGCCGCCGCATCCTTGTGATCGTGGGTGAGTCGAAGGACCTGGGCAGCAAGGCCAAACTGGACCAGGCGGTCGGCATGGCGCAACAGGCCAACGTCACCATCTACCCGGTGACCTACTCGCGCACCGCCACGCCCTTCACCAGTCGCGAACCGCTCACCGGCAATTCCATGGGTCTCGATATCCTGGGCGGGCTGCGTGAGTTGGGGCGCCTGGGTCAGGCCAATACGGCCGCCGAGGTCGCGCGCTTCACGGGCGGCTGGACGAACTCGTTCACAAAAGCGAAGGGGCTGGAAGACGCGCTGCAGCGGGTGGGCGACGAGCTGCATCTGCAATATGTGCTGGAGTTCAAATCCGATCTGGCCCAGGCCGGCGAGTACCGCAAGCTGACGATTCTGGTGAAGAATCACCCCGAGTACACCCTGCGTCACAGGCCGGGCTATTGGATCGAAACTATGGAGCCTGCCGGATTGTAAGCCGGTTTCTGGACCCCGCCCGAAGACGAGGTGGCAGTCATTCCTCTAGGCCTGCCATTGCTGACAGGCTCCAGCGACCTACCCGGAAGTAGAACGGGACGAGCCGCCCCTCCTCCCCTATTTGGTCTTGCTCCACGTGGGGTTTGCCCTGCCACTCCAGTTGCCCGGAGCGCGGTGCGCTTTTACCGCACCTTTTCACCCTTACCCACGTTGCCGTGGGCGGTATATTTTCTGTGGCACTTTCCGTAAAGTGGGCTTTGAGCCCACCCCCCCGGTCGTTAACCGGCACGCTGCTCTATGGAGACCGGACTTTGCCTCGGCCGTGACCGGTTTCCCCTATCCGGGGACCTCGTCAGGACGCGACTGCCCATCCGGCAGGACTCCGCCCCCATTGTTTCACATCCGCATGGCTTTCTCCTCGTACTAGGGGTAATATCCAAAGACGTGGATCTTGCGGGGCGGTCTGGGGGAAAAGATGTCGAACCCCGGTCATCTCCAGGGTGGTTCTAGTACATTTCCATTCGTTCACGTTCCTCGGGTATACTGAACACTTGACCGGGGTGTGTCTGCAAGCCATTGAGAGGAATAGGAATCTCGCTTGAGGAGAAGTGACGTGAAAGCCACGATGTTCAAAACAGTGCTAGCGGCTCTTCTGCTAACCACGTTGGGCTACGGCCAGATGGTTACGGGAGTCACCAAGGATGATTGGGAGGAGATCAACTTTGAGTTCAATTCTGCGGTTCTGACGGACGGCTTCCCCAGCTTGCTGCGTCTGGCCGAACTGCTGAATAAAAACCCCGAATACAAGGTGAAGCTTGACGGGCATACCGATTCCATCGGGTCTGAGAAGTACAACGAGAAGCTATCTCAGAGACGCGCGGAAGCGGTCAAAGGATTCCTGGAAAAATACGGTGCGCGGGCAGGCCAAATGGAAATAATGCCCCGCGGCAAGCGCAATCCCAGGACGGAGAACAACACCAAGGAAGGCCGCTGGATCAATCGCCGTGTGCAGTTGACGGTCACCGACAAAGACGGCAAGATCATCGGCGCGGGCGGTGTGGGCGACGCGATCCGGGCGATGCAGGCGCAGTGTCCGGACTATTCGCAGACGCTGGCCGAGATCCTGAAGAAGCTCGACAAGTTGGACGACATCGCGAAGATGCTGGCCGATCTCAAGGCTGAGAACGGCAAGCTGCGCTCCGATGTGGATGCTCTGAAGGCCGGCGGCGCGGGCACGCCCGCTCAGGCCGCGCAGATTGAACGCGCCTCGAAAGCAGCCACTCCGGACGATGTCCAGCGCATTGCCACCAAGACGGCCGATGAAGCGGTCGCCAAGGCTCATGATCCGCGCTTCTCCATTCTCGGTATGAATGTGGGCGCGGACAACAACCGCCATGTGACGTTCTCCGGCCGCGGCCGCTACTTCGCGCCGTTCAAAGAGAACTTCGCCATCCAGGCGCAGGGCGAGTACATGTACTTCAAGGAGCGCCAGGAAGCGCAGTTTGACCTCGGTCTGGTCAACCGCTTCGCCCGGCGCGGCCAGGCCGGCCTGTTCAGCAGCTTCAAGCACGTTGGTCTGGAAGGCATGCAGAACGGCGGCAATCTGGGCCAGGCGTCCATGACTCTCGACTACATCTTCAGCCGGGGCCGCGTAGGCTTCTTCGGTTCGAAGGGCTTCATGGATAACTCGGTGGTGAACCGCACCATGATCTCCCGCAACGTGTGGGAGGAGGCTTACCTCAAGATCGTCGACCAGGCCGGCGTCTCCACGGCGATGACGCTGTTCGGCAAGACGATGCTGGAAGCCAACATGGGCATGCTGTCGGTGCACGGCGGCTCCAACAAGCCGGGCGGCACGGTCCGCTTCATCCAGCCTCTCAACAACAAGGTCGCCCTCACCCTGGAAGGCGGGTTCAACGAAACGTACGTGGGCAACAACGCCAACGGCCGCGTCGTAGCCGGTATCCAGTTCGGCAACTACGTCCAGCCGAAGGAATACCTGGAGATGGACAAGCCGATTCCGGTCGACGTGCCGCGCGTCCGCTATGAGATGCTGACGCGGCGCGTGCGGACAGGGAACGACGCTCCTATCGCCGACGCAGGCCCCGACCAGATCGGCGCTCCGGCGGGCATCATCAACCTGGATGGTTCGGCGTCCTTCGATCCGGACGGCGACCCGATCACCTTCCAGTGGGTCCAGGTGGCCGGTCCTTCCGTCGGCCTCAGCGGCGCAACCACCGCCAAGCCGTCGTTCACCGCGGTGGAAGGCCAGACGTACAGCTTCCGCCTGACGGTCAAGGACAGCTTCGGACTCGCTTCGCTGGCCCGTGTCTCGATCACCACGCGCACCGCGTCGAAGGTGATCATCCAGAAGTTCACGGCCACGCCCGGCACCATCAAGTCCGGCGCCTCTTCGACGCTGGCCTGGCAGGTGCTGAACGCGGATGAGGTCACGATCTCTTCCGTGGGCAAAGTGAACGCGCAGGCCGGCACGACGCAGGTCTCGCCCGCCGACACCACCACCTACACCCTGACCGCCAAGAACAAGGACAGCGAGGTGAGTGAAACGGTGACCGTGACGGTGGAGAAACCCACCATCCGCATCGTCAGCTTCCGCGCGGCTCCGGCGACCATCAACCTGGGCGACGCCTCCAACCTGGTGTGGGAGACCGAGAACGCCGACTCCGTGTCGATCTCGAGCATCGGGACCGTGCAGGTGACAGGCACCACTTCGGTCAGCCCGAAGGAGACCACGACCTACACCCTGACCGCGACCAACAAGTTCGGCACGGTGAACGCGACGGCCACCGTGACGGTGAACAAGCCGAACGCTCCGCGCATCCTGAGCTTCAGCGGCAACCCGCTGGAGATCGGGCAGGGCGAGAGCTCCACGCTGACCTGGGATGTGCAGGGCGCGACGGAAGTCGACATCAGCCATGTCGGCTCCCAGACGCTGAAGGGCTCCACGCCGGTGACGCCCGCGGCCACGACTACCTACATCCTGACCGCGAAGAATGCCGGGGGTGAAGCGACCGCCAGCGTCACCATCACGGTGATCCCGAAACCGACGGTCACCTTCACGGCCAGCCCGGCGACCACCGCCAAGCCCGGTGATCCTTCCAGGCTGACCTGGACCACGACCGGGGCAACGACGGTCACCATCAGCGGAGTAGGCGCCGTGGCCCTGAACGGGTCAGTCGACGTCAATCCGCAGGCCGACACCACCTATACGATCACGGCGTCGAACAACAAGTTCTCGACGACGCAGACGGTGACGGTGAAGGTCACGCAGCCTCCGCCGCCGGTGGTCGATCCGCCGGTGATCCACCTGAACACGCCGGATTACATCGAGACCCTGTACCGGGACATCTACCTGGATGCCTCGGGCTCGACCGATCCGCAGGGCCTGCCCCTCACCTACCGGTGGGAGCAGGTCGGCCAGGTGAACAACAACTCTGCCGCGGCGATCCTGTCGTCGACCTCGCCTGCCACCCGGGTTCAGCTCGGCGGGCAGTTTGGCGACTACATCTTCCGCGTCACCGTGACGAACAGCAAGGGTATCAGCGCTTCGAAGGACGTCCGTGTCCGCTTCGTACTGACCCGCCGGCCCTAGTTCGCCGCGACTCCTGATCGAACCGAGAGACCCTGGCAGCCGCTCCGGCGGAGGCTGGGGTCTTTCCGCGTCCGGGCCCGCATTCGTGCCCGCGGGCCCTCACCAGTTAAACTGGATGTTGTGAAGAAGTTCTACATCCAGAATTTCGGCTGCCGCGCCACGCAGGCCGACGGCGCCGCTCTGGAAGGGTTGCTGGAGAAGCAGGGACTGGCGGCTGCCGACGGGGCCCAGGCCGCGGACCTGGTGATCCTCAATACCTGCACCGTCACCTCGTCGGCCGACGATGACGTGCGTAAGAGCATTCACCGTGTGCACCGCGAGAACCCGGAGGCGCGCATCCTCGTTACGGGATGCTATGCCCAGCGCGCTCCGGAGGAGTTGAGCCGGATTCCCGGGGTCACCTGGGTGGTGGGCAACTCGCACAAGACCGAGATCCCGGTGCTGATCCCGAGGATCAACCAGGCCGAGTACCACGGGCAGATCCTGGTGGGCGACATCTCGGCCGCGACCGGCTTCCTGTCGTCCCCGGTGGACGACGCCTTTGGCGACCGCACGCGCCCAAACCTGAAGATCCAGGAGGGCTGCAACAACGTCTGCACGTTCTGCATCATTCCCTCCGTGCGTGGCCGGTCGCGCAGCATGCCGCTGGAGCAGGTGCTGGCTGAGCTTCGCGGGCTGGCCGCCAATTACCGGGAGATCGTCCTGACGGGCATCAACCTGGGCCGCTGGGGCAGGGAAGCGGGCTTTCGCCCGGCCGACCGAATGCGGCTTTCGGACCTGCTGCGGGTCGTGCTGGCGGAGACTTCCGTGGAGCGGTTGCGCATTAGCTCGGTTGAGCCGATGGACTTTACCGACGAACTGCTCGAGTTGATGGCCTCGTCTTCGCGGATCGCCAAGCATGTGCATGCGCCGCTGCAGTCGGCTTCCGATCCGGTGCTGAAGCGGATGAAGCGGCGCTACCGGTCGCGGCACTATGAAGACCGCCTGCGGCGGGCCTATGCGCTGATGCCGAATGCGGCGTTCGGGGCTGACGTGATGACGGGTTTTCCGGGCGAAACGGCCGAGGAGTTCCAGCAGACCTACGACTTCATCGAGCGACTGCCCTTCACGTATCTGCATGTGTTCACGTATTCGGAGCGGCCCGGGACGCCGGCCGTGTCGCATGCCGAGCCCGTGCCGCATCCGGTTCGCAAAGAACGGACGCGGCGGCTGCGCGACCTAGCTGCCCGAAAGAATCTCGCGTTCCGGACGGCCCAGCAGGGGCGCGTGCTGTCCACGGTGACACTGGATAACGGTAAAGCGCTCACCGAGAACTACCTGCCGGTGGAGATGGCTGTGCCTCGCGAGCCGAACCAGATCGTTGAACTGATCATTGGTGGGGTGACCGGGGCCGGCTTGCGTGAGGAGGGGTGTGTGCTTCCGGTGGAAGCAGGGCCCATGCAGTCCGCATTTCCGATCCTGAGCTAGGTTGAGAGCTCGAAGGGTTTGCCCGGAAGGGTGAGGCCTGACAATCCCCAAGAGCCGGTCAGGGGACCGGCTGCGGACGAGGGCGTCCGCCGTCCCGACGAGGTGGTTGAGCCGGTCAGGGGACCGGCTGCGGACGAGGGCGTCCGCCTTACCGACGAAGTGGTTGAGCCGGTCAGGGGACCGGCTGCGGAC
>JAFKEE010000024.1 GCA_017307505.1 Acidobacteriota bacterium
GGCCCCGTCTTCCGCTACGCCCAAAGCGCGCCGCCTAAAGGCGACGCTGGGCTCCGCTCCAGCCGCCCCCCCCGAAAGCGGGTTCTGAGAGGAATTGGGGTGGGGAATTCTCGACCGGTACTTTGGGGAATTTTCAATCGGAGTTGACACACCCACCAACCTGACATTCCAGGCCTCAAGCCCGAACCCCAACGCATCCGCCGCAGCCAAACTCCAACCCGTCCCTACGTCCAAATACCCCACCAACCCCCAACCTCGTCCACCGATCCCCCCAAACGCGAAAAGGGCGCGGCTTCAGCCGCGCCCCTCGAATCTCATCCAAACTAGCGGATCGTGTTACTGCCCGTAGTAAGCAGCGTTCTTAGCCGTATACTCCGCCCACTTCTCCGGCAGATCATCCAGGGCGAAGATCGCGGACACAGGGCAGACAGGTACGCACGCGCCGCAGTCGATGCACTCAACCGGGTCGATGTAGAGCAGTTCGCTGGTCTCAAACGCCGGCTCGTCTTTCTTCGGGTGGATACAGTCGACCGGACACGCATCCACACAGGCAGTATCTTTCGTTCCGACGCAAGGTTCCGCGATTACGTACGCCATGAAGGTCCCTCTCTGAAAATTCTCCAGCTATGTGCCGTTGAGCAAAATATAGCACACCCCCCGAAGTCCCACAATTTCGGTGTTTTGGGGGTCTTTCGCTTATTGAATCAACACTCTGACCCGCCCCAGCGCCTCTTCCGCCAGCGTATATCCAGGCTCGATATCCAACGCATTCTGGAAGCACTCGCGCGCCCGCGAGAACAGTTCCAGCTGCACATACGCACGCCCGAGGTTGTACCAGGGATAGTGATAAGTCTGGTACCGCTTGCACGTCGTGGCGCGCTCCAGCCACTCGATCGCCTCCTGCGGCCGCCCCAGCTCAATCAGATACGCCCCCGTATCGTTATACGGATTGCCGAACTCAGGATCCACCTCAATCGCCTTCCGGCACTCTGCAATCGCATCGTGCAGCCGCCCCTGTTCGTGGTAAGTCCAGCCCAGGAAACAGTGCGCTTCGGCCGTAGGATGCACCGCGATCGACTTGCGATACAGTTCGGCGGCCAGTTCGTATTCGGATTGCTGTTGGAGTTGGCAGGCGCGCTGGAAGAGCTCAAAGGCGAGGTCCCGCAGCTCCGCACTTGGCTTGATTTCGCTGTCCAGGTTGTCTTCGGGGCGCGGCATCGAGGCTTCCAAAGAACCTTACAAGCATCGCCGCCTCTTTAACTTACGCGGGCGGCTTACAATGGACTTCATGATACCGAAAGTGCGCAAAGCCGTCTACCCGGCCGCAGGCCTGGGGACCCGCTTCCTGCCAGCCACTAAGGCGATGCCGAAGGAGATGTTGCCCCTGGTGGACAAGCCCCTCATCCAGTACGGCATCGAAGAGGCGATCCACTCAGGCATCCACAATATTGTGATCGTCACCGGTCGCGGGAAAACCGCGATTGAAGATCATTTCGACGTCAGTTTCGAGCTGGAGCATCTCCTCGAAACCCGCAAAAAAACCGACGTCCTCGCCGCCATCCGCGGCATCTCCGACATGATCGATGTCGCCTACGTCCGCCAGAAAGAGGCCCTCGGCCTCGGGCATGCCGTTCTGCGCGCCAAGGATCTCGTGGGCCCTGAACCCTTTGCCGTCGTCCTCTCCGACGACGTCATCGACGCGCCCACGCCCTGCCTCCAGCAGCTTCTCAACGTCTACGGCTTCTTCGGCTGTTCCGTCCTGGCTCTGATGGAAGTCCCCACCGAGCACATCTCGGCCTACGGCGTCGTCGACGCCGAACCCATTACCCACAATGGAGAAAGCGGACGCCTGTTCCGCATTCACAACCTCGTGGAAAAGCCCAAGGCCGAGGACGCCCCTTCCAATCTCGCCATCATCGGGCGCTACATCCTCACGCCCGAGATCTTCACCTCCATCGAATCCATCGAACCCGGCCGCGGCGGAGAAATCCAACTCACCGACGCCTTGAAGCATCTGCTCGCCAGCCGGCCCGTCTACGGCTATAAGTTCGAAGGCACGCGCTTTGATGCCGGCGACAAGCTGGGCTTCCTCAAGGCAACCGTGGAGTTTGCGCTCCAGCGCGAAGACCTCGGCGGTCCGTTCCGCGAGTATCTCAAGTCCATAACGCTGTAAGCCCGCACGGAGAGGGGCGCGGCAGTGCGCCCTGCCTCAGAGGTGCGCCGTGGGCGCGGTCATCGGCCCGCCCGCATTGCCGGTATTGACAGTGGTCACCGGCTCGAACAACAGCACGTGAACCTCCTCGTCGGCCACGGGACGGTGTTCCACCCCCCGTGGCACGATGAGGAATTCACCTTCCGACAGCCAGCACGAGCGGTCGCGGAACTCCATCCGGAACCGGCCCTGCACCACCAGGAACATCTCGTCCTCGTGTTCGTGCTGGTGCCACACAAACTCGCCCTGGAACTTCACCAGCCGGACCGCCTGCCCGTTCAGTTCGCCCACAGTCTTCGGATTCCAATGCTCCTGGAACTGCGCGAATTTGTCGCGGAGGTTTACCGGCTGCATGCGATTTATTCTACATATCCATGTACGGCATCGGCGAAACCTTGCCCAGCAGACGCGCGTAAACCGTCAGCGCGCCGCGGTGGTGTGCCGTATGGTCCGTCAGGGCGTTGAAGATGGCGATCCGCGGCAGCTCGCCCATGATGGGCCCCGGAGGCAGGCCGGCCATCCACTCCGCTTCCGTCCTGGCTTCGATGGTCTCCTGCAGGGTGGCGCAGGACTTCTCCATCCAGGTCCGCGCGGCAGCCAGCGACGTCACACCGCGCACTTCCTTGTCCATCTTCTCGAAGTCGAGGCTGAATCCCTCGGCGGCGAAAGCGCCCTTCACAAACCATTCCACCGTCTGAGCCACGTGGGCCACCACCTGGGCTGTCGTGAACATCCCGGCCTGCGGCGCAAAACCGGAATCGGCTTCGTCCAGCACGCGGGTCGAACGGTCGAAGTACTCCTTCATCGCGGCCATCTGGCCGGCAAGCATCTCTTTCATGATGATGCGGGTCTCCTTACGGAGATCCATCATGACGGAAACAACCTGGGGGCTCAAGGGGCTGCAGCAGGCCGCAAGTTCAGCGGACGTCGACGGCCGGCTGCTCCGCCTGGGTCGCCGATAACAAGCGCAACAGAAGGAGATCGGAAGGTTGAAACGTAGTCATGGGCAGATTCGCCAGCTCGTCCTCACTCTGCAGGATGTGCTGGCGGACCAATGCGCGCAAACTGTCAATAGTAAGCCCAAGCGCCTGAGCAGCCTCAGTCTCGCTGTAGTAACCCTTGCCGGGCCGGGGGATTGTCATAAATTCGGAATCCGCCTCTGATGGCATTGTATGAGGCCGCACGGCAACGCCTGAATCGGGGAATCGGCTGAGTTCGATCCCCAGTTCATCACGGGGAACCGGACCATGACGGACTGTGTACTAAGTAGTCCAGGGCCTCTCCCTCGTCCTGGACTACGCGCTTTTCGGGAACACTCAGTGGTAAGTTAGTTCGCAGGCCGAACTGCATCCTTCGGGGCAGCCGGCCCCACCCGTCAGCCGCCGGCCTTAGCCCGGCGCCGCCGGAATCCTCAGTTCTTTGCCGGATTCAAGCTATTCATTTATTTGGACTTAGTAGTTTCACTGAAGAAATGCTAGGGTAAAACACCCATGGCGCTAAGGTTTTACAGCACTTTCGACGATGTCTTCTACAAAGGGGAAAGGTGCGCCCGCACGCGCCGCCCCACGCCAGGATCATGAGCGCGATGCGAAAAGTGCCTAACGTCCTTCTGCGAACCGCCGCGGGTTGGCAGGCCAATCGCATCGCCGATCCCGTCGAGCGACTGCGCTTCCTACGCCACACCATCGGCGATCGCTGCGTCTGGGACCCTCGCTCGGAAGCCGGACGTGCCTTCTTTCGCCGTCGCCGCAACCACATGATCATCGCCCTCGCCGCCCTGCTCCTGCTGCCCGCCGGCACCATGACCAGTGCCAGCCGCCTCTGGAAACGAGGGCCCATCGTCTCCGTCCAGGCCAGCGATTCCGGCCCCGAGACCTTCCCCAACGTCTGGCGCGTCGAAGCGAACCCCGGCTTCGAAACTTACTCCAACGGCCTGCGTATCGAACGCCGCTACGAAATCGCCAACGAGCCCCGCACTTACCCGGTCTTCCGCCGCGGCGACGAGGACGCGGGCCCCGTCGAAGAGCGCACCGCGCCCGCCGGGATCGTCTTCCATACCACCGAAAGCAATCAGCTTGAATTCGCGGAAGACAAAACGAAAGCCATCCGCCGCGTCGGCGCCCAGCTTCTCGAGTTCCTCCAACGCGAACACGCCTACCACTACATGGTCGACCGCTTCGGCAGCGTCTGGCGCGTCGTTCGCGAATCCGATTCCGCCAACCACGCCGGCTACTCCATCTGGGCCGACAATCAGTTCACCTACGTCAACATCAATCGCGCGTTCCTCGGAATCTCCGTCGAAACCATCACCCAGCCGGGCGAGGCCAAGGCACAGGCCACACCCGCTCAGATTCATGCCCTGCGCGTGCTGACCGAAATGCTGCGCGCGAAATACAAAATCAGTACGGCCGACTGCGCCACCCACGCGCAGGTGTCCGTGAACCCCGACAATATGCAGGTGGGCTACCACTACGACTGGGCATCCAACTTCCCCTATGTGGCCGTGGGACTGCCCGATAATTACGCCGTGCCCTCGCCGGGCCTTTGGCTGTTCGGCTTTACTTACGACCCGGCATTGGTACAGGTGACTGGTCAGGCCTTTTGGCGAGGCCTGCTACTTGGTGAGGATCAATTGCGGCAGAACGCCACGGCCCATGGCCTCGACGTTCCCGCCTATCGCAAGGCACTGGAGAAGCGCTACAGGCAGGTGCTCTCCCGGATGAAAACTAAAACAGAACTGTCCAAGGAGAATAAAGGATGAAAACCGAGCAACAACAGCCGGCCATGATCGGACTCGACATTGGTACGAGCCGCGTTGTCGCAATCAAGCAGATCAAAGAGCAGGAAACGGTCGAAGCGCAGTTGAACGCCTTCGTCACGATCCCCTATTCCAAGCTCACCGAAAATAGCTTGAAACGGGAAAACGTTCCGCACTCCGTCGGTGATGGTCAGTTGGTCGTCTTCGGCAATGAGAGCGCCCGCCTGGCAGATCTGCTGGGCCGCGAAATCCGCCGCCCCATGACGCGCGGCATCCTCAATTCCAACGAGCCGGAGAGCCTCCATCAGATGGAGGAGATCGTCAACTCCGTTCTCGGCGATCGCCCCGAAAGCGGCGCCAAAGTCTGCTTCAGCGTTCCGGCTCCGCCCCTCGGCCAGGAGAGCAACCTCACTTACCACGAGGCCACCATCAAGCAGATCCTCACCCAGCTCGGCTTCCTCGATGTCCGCAGCGTCAACGAGGGTCTCGCTGTCATCTACAGCGAACTCGAAGACTCCAACTACACCGGCATCGGCATCAGCTGCGGCGGCGGCCTCTGCAACGTCGCTCTCTCCTACATGTCCGTTCCTGTGCTGAGCTTCAGCGTACCCAAGGGCGGCGACTTCATCGACTCCAGCGCCGCCGGCGTCACCGGCGAGCTCGTCAACCGCGTCCGCATCGTCAAGGAAGAGGCGTTCCACTTCAACGGACACTTCTCCGACAAGGTGCAGCAGGCCCTCACGGTCTACTACGACGACATGATCCAGGCTGTGGTGCAGGGCTTGAAGGAATCCTTCCAGGCCTCGCGCAACGTGCCCAAGTTCGGCCGGCCCGTGCCGCTGGTCCTCAGCGGCGGCGGCGTTCTGCCCGAAGGCTTCCGCGACCGGTTCGCCAAGGCCATCGGAGCCACCAGCCTCCCCGTAGCCATCTCGGAGATCCGCATGGCCAAGTCGCCCCTGGAAACCACCGCCCGAGGCGCCCTGATCGCCGCCCTCAGCGAATAACCACGGAGGGGACGTTCGTCCCCTGTCCCAAACCCGGCGGGGACGTTCGTCCCCTGTCCCGCAACGCAGGCTGTCGAAGTTCTAACGGCAGCCGCAGGTGGACAGGGCGCGAACGTCCCCCCCACCCCGTCTCTCACTCCGCCAGCGTCGCCACGATCCGCTTCGGATCGAAGCGCAGCAACTGCCCGCCCTTCACGTCCGCCAGCCAGATCGACCCCAGGCCGAACCTCATCAATCCGCCGCCCTCGCCCGTAAACTGCTGGACAACCTTATCGGTCTCCGGATTGATCCGCATTACAGGAAAGCCGGGCACGCTGGCCCAGACCGATCCCTCGCCAAACTCCAAACTACCTTCCGCGTTAGGCACGCCCGTTTCGACTGTCGCCGAGACCTTGTTCGTCTTCGGATCAATCCGCGAAATCTTCCCTTCGTTCTTGCACAGTACCCAGATCGAGCCCGCCCCGGAAGCCAGCGCCACCGGCCCGGCCGCTGTCTCAATCCGGTTCGTGATCACTTCCGTCTTCGGATCCAGCCTCAGCACTTTCCCCTGCTGCGGGCACGCAATCCAGACAGCGCTCTCCGCGGAAAGCACAGCCGAGCAGCCCGCCGGCAGCCGCACTTCCGACACCACCTGGTTACCCTCCGGATCGATCCGCATCAGGTTTGTCCGTGCATCCGCCAGCACCCAGAGGCTGTCCTCATTAGCCGCAACAACCGCGCCTTCGCCCGCCAATCCCGTCTGCACCGTCGCGCTCACCTTGCCCGCTCGCGCATCCACCCGCTGCAGACCCTTCTTGCCGCAGCCCGGCACCCACAGGCTCCGGAACGCCGAAATCATCTGCCCGCAAGGCTGGTCCAGGCCGCTGATCGCCTCACCCGGCTTGTTGGTCTTGGCGTCGATACGCTGCAATGCGCCCGTGCCCTTCTGCGGTGCGAAGGCCATCATCGTCATCACTGGAGCGCCCGACAGGCCGGCCACCGCGATCTGCGCTTCGCTCTTCAGATTCGCGAAGGGGATCTGCACGCCCGGCGTCTTCACGCCCGCCTTCGGCGGAGCCGCGGGTTTCTCCTTTGTGGCAGCGCCGGCCGCGGGCCACATCAGCAGAACAATGGAAAGGGATACGGACAGGTGCATCGCGCTATAGCTCTCTCGTGGGATTGGATTTAGAGCGGCGGGGCGGGCGGCTGGCATGGCCGTGTGGATCCCCAGTATAACCCGGAAAGCGCGCCGCCTTGAGGGAGGCCTCAATATTCGTTGACAAACCAATACTGGAACAGATACAACTGATCTCAAGCCGTATACATCTTTCGGTCTCTTAGCTGACCCGCTCCCAGTCGAACAACGCTTAGCCCCGTCGGCGGCCATACTGCCCGCTCTTTTCACTCGGAATTATTCCTATGCGCTGTTCGACACGGCCCTACAAGCTACTTCTGCCCGGCGTACTTCTCGCCGCCTACCCGTCCCTTGCCCAATCTACTCGAGCTAACTCCCCTGAGTTCTTCGAGTCCACCATCCGCCCCATCCTGGCCAATAACTGCTTCAGTTGCCATACCCAGTCGCAGCTCGGCGGACTTCGTGTCGACAGCGCCGAGGCCCTGCAGAAGGGCGGTAAACGCGGACCCGCCGTCGTGCCCGGTGATCCCGACAAAAGTCTCCTGATTAAGGCCATCCGCCACGAAGATGCCGCCTACAAAATGCCAATGGGCGGCAAACTCAAAGACGCCGAGATCAATGCGCTGGTCGCCTGGGTCAAGGAAGGCGCGGTCTGGCCGAAGTCGGCCGCCCCGACCACCACTTCCAAATCCGAATCCGGCAAGTACCACATCCGTGCCGAGCAGCGCGCTTTCTGGTCGTTCCAGCCCATCCACCCCACCCCGGCGCCGGCCGTCAAGGACACAAAGTGGGCCAAAACCGACATCGACCGCTTCATCCTCGCCCACCTCGAGCGCGAAGGCCTGAAGCCGGTCAAGGCCGCTTCGAAGCGCGACCTCATCCGCCGCGCTTATCTCGACCTCACCGGCCTGCCCCCGAAATACGAGGAAATCCAGGCCTTTGAGAAGGATACGTCGTCCGATGCCTTCGCCAAGGTCGTCGATCGCCTGCTCGCCTCGCCCGCTTACGGCGAACGCTGGGGCCGCATCTGGCTCGATGTCGCCCGCTACGGCGAAGACGACTACCGCAGCCTCGATCCCATGCGCCGTGGCCTCAATCCCTACCCGAATGCGCATGTCTACAGGGATTGGGTGATTCAGGCCTTTAACGACGATCTCCCGTATGATCAGTTCGTTAAGGCGCAACTCGCCGGCGACCTCATGGACCCGTCGGTCCGCCACAAGACACTCCCCGCCACCGGATTCCTGGGCCTCGGCCCGTGGTACTACGACAACGGCTCCACCGAAGTGACCCGCGCCGACGAGCGCCACGATCGTGTCGACGTCGTCACCCGCGGCTTCCTGGGCATGACCGTTGCCTGTGCCCGCTGCCACGATCACAAGTACGATCCCATCCCGACCACCGACTACTATTCCCTGGCCGGCATCTTCCAGAACACGATCTACGAAGAGTACCCCCGGGCGCCCAAGTCGGTCGTCGACAAGTACACCAAGCTCGAGGAGGAGATCGACAGGAAGCAGAAGATGCTGGGCGAGTTCCAGACGGACCAGAGCACTCAACTCTCCCAGACCCTGGCGCTTCAGACGGCCAACTACCTGCAGGGCGTGTGGGAGGTCACTGGTCCGCAAAAGAAAGAAAAGGCTCAGGTTGTCGACGCCCGGAAGCTGGATTACGAGCTGCTGGAGCGCTGGATCACCTACATGGGCCGCGTCAGCGACAAGTACAAATACAAAGTGGCCTGGCAGGAAATGATGAAGAAGGGCGGCACTCCGCAGACCGCCAAGGCCGCCGCCGAGAAGTTCCAGCAGGATGTGGTCTCCGTCATGCTGGCCCGCAACGAGATCAACGACGAGAACAAAGTCATTGCCAACAAGGCGATGGAAGGCACCAAGCCGAAAAAGCGGACCAACAAACCGTCCAACTTCGTCACCAACGAAGACTTCTGTCCCGGTTGCTCCCTGCAGTTGAAGTCACTGCCGGAAGAGGCGAACGCCTTCTGGACCGAGATCTTCCAGCGCGAGCTGAGTGAAGCGGACGATCCGGCCGCCATGGCCGCCTCCGGCCGCTTTGGCAAGCCCGGCGTGCTGCTGTTCCGGGGCTGGGGCCTCGAATCGCGCATCGGCGCCGATGCGCGGGCCCGGCTCGAACTGTTGCGCAACGACCTTACCGCCGAACGCAAGAAGCTCGAGCCGCATTACCCGTATCTGCATGGAGTCAAAGACTCCGAGAGCCCCGCTGACCTGCAGGTCGCCATGCGCGGCGACCCGTTCAATCTGGGCGACAAGGTGCCCCGGCACTTCCTCTCGGTCCTGAGTTCGGCCGAACCGAAGGCCTATTCCAAGGGCAGCGGACGGCTGGAGCTGGCAGAAGATATCGTCAAGCAGCCCATTGCGATGCGCGTGATCACGAACCGCATCTGGAAGGCCCATTTCGATACCGGCCTGGTCGACAGCCCGAGTAACTTTGGCATCACCGGCGAGCGGCCCACCAATCCCGAACTGCTTGAGTATCTGGCCGATTCGTTCGTGAAGAACGGCTTGTCCATCAAGAAGTTGCACCGCCAGATCATGCTGAGTTCGGTGTATCAATTGAGCACCGAAAACGATCCGGTGGCCTCCGCAAAGGACTCCGGCAACCGGCTTTACTGGCGCGCCAACAAGAAGCGGCTCGACTCGGAGCAGCTTCGCGATTCCATTCTGGCCGTCGCCGGGAACTTAGACGACTCTCTCGGCGGACCATCGGTGGAACTGACCCCGGCGGTCACGCGGCGCACCGTTTATGGCAAGGTGAGCCGTTATAAGCTCGACCAGTATCTGCAGCTCTTTGATTTTCCGACTCCAGCGATCAGCGCCGAGAAGCGGTTCACGACAACAGTGCCGCTCCAGCGCCTGTTCATGATGAATAGCGACTTTGTTCAACTGGAATCGGAAGAGGTGGTCAAGAAGGTCGCCAACGAAGCCGATAACAAGGCTCGGGTTCGCAAAGCGTACCAGATTGTCTATGGCCGGGAACCGAAGCTGGAAGAGATCACGCTCGCACTCGATTACCTCAAGAAGGAACCGCTGACGGAGTACGAAGAGGCCAAGAAGCGCGAGGCCGAGAAGGCCAAGGAAAAGCCCAAGCGGGGTGATCCGGCCAAGGCGGGTGGCGACGCCAAAGAGACTGAAAAGAAAGAACCTGAGAAGAAGGAACCTGCGCCTTCGGAGACGGCCAGCGATATGCCTGAGGGACAGACCGGCGGCGCTGGGGCAGACCAGATGCCCGCGCCCGCGGCCGGCGCCGAGGCGATGCCCGCCCCCGAGATGATGGGCATGGGCATGATGGGCGGCGTGATGCCCGGGGCCCGGCGAGGTCCGGGCGGAGCGGGGTCCAATGAGCCGAAGTACCAGCCGAGCGCCTGGGGCCGTTATGTGAAGGTCCTGCTGAGCTCGAACGAATTCCTGTTTGTTAATTGAAGGAGCCCCGGTTTCCGCATGTCAGATCATAAGTCCCGCAATCCAACTACGCGTCGCGAGGCATTGCGCCGTGTAGGGAATGGCTTTGGAATGATGGCTTTCGCCGGGATGCTCGGCGAGTCCATGGCGCGCGCAGGGGCCGTCCTGGGACCCGATGGGTCGATGGCCAGCTATAAGCTCGATCACCCGCAGAAAGTGAAACGGGTCATCTTCCTGTTCATGAACGGCGGCCTGTCCACCATCGACAGTTTCGATCCGAAGCCCGCTTTGGACAAGTACGACGGTCAGCCACTGCCTGGAAATCAGGTGAAAACCGAGCGCCGCACCGGTGAACTGATGAAATCACCGTACACGTTCAAGAAACATGGCCAGTGCGGCATGGACGTGAGCGACCTGTGGCCCCATCTGTCCACTGTGGTCGACGATATCTGTTGGATCCGTTCGGTTTACACCGAGATCCCGAATCATGAACCGTCGTGCCTGATGATGAACACGGGCGCGAACCAGGCCGGACGGCCTTCGCTCGGCGCGTGGATTACATATGGGCTGGGTTCGGAGAACCAGAATCTGCCCGGCTTCGTCGTGCTTTGTCCGGACGTGCCGACGACAGTCGGTCCGCCCCTGTGGAGCAACGGTTTCCTGCCGGCGATCCATCAGGGGACCTATATTTCCAACAAGGTTCAGGTGCCTGAGGGGGAGGCGCCGCCGATGGAGCCGATGACGGCCGACGGCAAGCCGGACGAGAAGATGAAGAAGGTCGTGGTCGAAAAGAACTTCGACCCGAAGAAACTTGTCAGCTACGTCAACAATCCCAAGTTTGAACTGACCGAGCAGCGCCGAGAGCTGGATCTTGTTGAAAAGCTGGAGAAAATCCGTAGCGCGGAGCAGGGCACGGATCCGCAGGTCGAGGCGGTGATCAAGTCGATGGAGATCGCCTACCGCATGCAGACCGAAGCGCCGGAAGTCTTCGATGTGCGGAAGGAGTCGCAGGCGACGCTGGATTTGTATGGCCCCGGACCGGTGGCGCGCGGCGCGCTGACGGGCGTTCGCTTACTGGAAAAAGGCGTGCGGATGGTGCAGCTCTACTACTCGAAGGGCGACCCGTGGGATGCGCATGGCGACATCATGGCCCACAAGGTGAATGCCAAGAACTCCGACCAGGCGTTCACCGCGGTGGTCAAAGATCTAAAAGCGCGGGGATTGTGGAAAGACACGCTGGTGGTGTGCGGGTCCGAGTTCGGCCGGACCCCGGTGAGGGAAGTGGGTGGTGGCGGCGGGAACGCCAAGAAGGGGCGCGACCACAATCCGTTCGGCTTCACGATGTGGCTGGCCGGTGGAGCGGTGAAGGGCGGAACGATCTACGGGGCGACCGACGACTTTGGGTTCAAGGTCGTGGACAAACCCGTACATGTTCACGACATCCACGCGACCATACTGCACCTTTTGGGTATCGATCACACAAAGCTGACGTACAGGTACAGTGGCCGCGACTTCCGGTTGACGGATGTGGCCGGCAACGTCTTACATGACGTCCTGGCATAGGATCGGCGACATATCGGCACCTGCCGAATAAACGGCAGCACATCCTCAAAAACACGGTGACAATTTGCGGTCAAAACACCGCAGGTTCACCGTGGTTTGCGGCGCGCAGACCGTGCGGAACCGGCGGCCCGGGCTTTGACCACGAATTGGGCCATGGATTTGGAGACGTGGTCCAGGACGGTGGCCCATTCTTCGAGGTGCGCTTCGCCCTGGGGGGTGAGGCGGTAGACCCGGCGGGCCGGGCCGCCCTGGTCGGTTTCCCATTCCGAGGCGACGTTTCCGTTCTCCTCCAACTGACGCAAGGTCCGGTAGAGGGCAGCCCGCTCGATCTCGGCATCGGTGAGCGCATGCTGAGGCAACTCGCCCGCGAGGTCGTAGCCGTACGACCGCCCTTTCTGTTTCAGAAGCAGGAGCAACACCGGCTCGACGAATCGAGAGAGATTGCCCATTGCACACGTGCAAGGATGCTCCTTGCCGTGCCGTTCGCACATCCGCTTGGACAGATCAGCCTCCCTTGACCCTCATCTCAGGGCTATTGTAACCTAGGTGCGAGTTACACCTAGGTGGTAATGACTCACAGAGAGGACCCAGAAGAACGTGCGTATTGCGATTCCTACTTCGGACGGAAACCTTGACCAGCATTTCGGACACTGTGCCCGTTTTGCGCTGATCGATGTGGACCGGGCCACGAACGAGATTACGGGCACGACGGAAATGCCGGCTCCGGAGCATCAGCCGGGGCTGCTGCCGCCGTGGTTGAAGGAGCGGAAGGTGGATCTGGTGATTGCGGGCGGGATGGGCTCTCGAGCGCAGGCACTGTTTCAGGAAGTGGCCATCGAAGTGATCACTGGCGCTCCGCAGGAGCCGCCTCTGGCCCTGGTGCGACAGTACCTGCAAGGCACCCTGGTGAGCCGGCCGCACACCTGTCATCATTGAAGCGCATCGAAACAGGGAGGCGCCGAAAATGCCGGCAATGCCAGGGAGTGCGACCGCGGCCAGGCAGTTCCATGCCAGTCCAAATTCCGCGTGCTTTGTTTGTGGAAAGGAGAATCCGGCCGGATTAGGTCTTGTATTCGAGAGCCGGGACGACGGGCGGATGAGGGCGTGGTGGTCGCCCGGCCCGCGTTGGGAGGGGTTTCAGGGGATCGTGCATGGCGGCGTCGTGAGCACGGTGCTGGATGAGGCGATGTCGAAGGCGGTGTCGGCGACCGGCTGTGAGGCGCTGACAGCGGAGCTGACGATTCGGTTCCGGCAACCGGTGCCGTCGAGTGGGCGATTCCGGATCGAGGGCTGGATTGTGAAGCGCAGCAAACGGCTGATCGAGACGGAGGCGGTGGTGGAGTCGGCTGACGGGCGCGAACATGCTCACGCCTGGGCGCGGTTTCTGGCTCTTTCCGCCTCCGTCCAGGGGCCGTTAGTGCGAGTGGTGGCTGCGCCCGATGATGGTGAACATTTTGAGGTTGATCCTTACGAAGCGCCAGAGCTGCCAGGGCAGGAACGTTCGTAGGAAGACGGTCCCTCGCGTGGGTTTGGTGGCATAGAACCAGGGTTTCAGATGGGCCTTTTCGATGGCCGTGAGGTTCTTCTGTTGCGGATTCATGGCTACTCCGGGATCATCGCCCAACCGGGGAACATGCGGGCCTTGTAGAGAAACAGGTGATGGAGAAGGATCTTGATCCAGTGGCCGGCGAGGCCGATTTCTCCGAACGTGTAGTCGATATCGCGGCCGTACTCGGGATAGCGTTCGTAGTCGGGCACGATGGGGAAGACCGTAATGGAAGCGGCGGTTCCGGAGAAGGGATTGGCTCCGGCAGAGGCGACACAGGCGGCCCCCATTTCGGCCATGGAGGCGGTGTGCGTAGGGCCGGGCTGGCCATGCACCATGTCCGTGATGCTGTGGGCCACGGCTTTGGCGATCATGGCGGAGGGCATGCCGGTGCGGGGCGGCGCCGGAGCGATGATCTGGCCGGCGGCGGTGGCGCGGGGTCTTGAGATGGCATGCGGCGGGGCGAAGGCGATGCCGGCCGCAAAGAGGTTCGAGTAAGACGGGTTCTGATAGGTCCGCGGCCAGTCGCGCGGCTTCCATTCCTCGTAGGGTTTCTTCGCATAGTCGGCATCGACTTTCATGAAGCCGTTGGGCGCGAAGAGGGTAGAAGAGATGTCCTCGCCCGCGGCATTGAAGGCTTTGAGGCCGACGCCCGTGAACGGCGGCAGGAGCATGGCCATGTCGAAGGGGACAGAGCGCTCTTCGCCATCAAGGGTCTCGATGTTGGCGGCGCCGGGCTCCACTTCGCGGACATGGGCACGGGTGATCCAGTCGATGCCGCGCTCGGCGAAGAGCGATTCCTGGAAGATCTTGCTGGGCGTGATGTAGCCACCGCTGCGGATGTGGACCCCGTCCATGCCGAAGTCGCCGATTTCGTACTCATTGGAGAGGTAGACGACCTCGGCTTTGTCTCGAACGCCGCGATTGCGGAGCTCGAATTCGAGATTGACGACGTACTCGAAAGCCGCGCCCTGGCAGGTGCAGGCTCCGTGGCCCGTGCCGATGAGGAAGCGCTGTTTCTCGCCGCGTTTCATGCGCTGAACTTTTTCGAGAAAGACGCCCGAGGTTTCCTCGGCGTGTGAGGCGGTGCAGACGGAGAGGCTGTTGTGTCCCGGTCCGAGGCCTGGAGTGGCTTCGAAGTTGAGTTTGGGGCCGGTGGCGTTGAGCAGGAAGTCGTAGGTGACGGTTTCGCGCTGACCGGCTTTGCCTTCAGCGGTGTATTCGATCTCGACAAAGGGACGCGGGTTGCCGGACGTGCCTTCGGGATGAAGGGCGAGGGCGCGGGCCTGTTTGAAGTCGATGCCGGCCCGGCTGTAGACAGGCGCGAGGGGGAAGGTGACCTGCTCCTTTTTCAGGAGACCGACGCCGACCCAGATGTTGGAGGGGATCCAGTTGTATTTGGGCTGAGGAGAGATGACGACGATTTCGTCCTGCTTGCCCAGCCATTTCCGCAGGAATGCGGCCGCAGTGTGTCCGGCTACGCCCGCTCCCAGAACGACGATACGAGCCATGTGAAGAGTGCCTCCCGGCGCTGGGGGAGAAGATACACTTCCCGGACGAACGTGACAGTCCAGTTTGAAGAGGCAGCGGCGCCTATTCCAGGCTTGCCTGAGTTTTCTCGATCAACCGGCGCAGGTCCTGGTGTTGGCTTCCCAACTGGTGGAGCGCCAGGGCGCATTGACTGTGAGCTTCGCCACGACGTCCGGTCTGACTGAGAAGGCGGCAGAGGAGCCAATGCGGCTGGTACCAGTTGGGCGCGCGCTGAATGGCCGTGCGGAGGTTTGCTTCAGCCTGCTGGGGGTTCTGCGCGAGGATTTCGATGACGCCCGCGTTGTAGTGGGCCAGGTTGAGGTCCTCGCCGGGGTAACGGATTGCGGCATGGCTCGATTCGACGGCCTCTCTCCAGATGGCGATGCGGGTGGAATCGAGGTTCGGAACGGAGGCCAGTTTGGTCATGCGCTGCGCGTACCAGAGCTCCGGGGTGGGGCCTGCAGAGCGGGGCCGGGCGGTTGCGTGCCATCGGAGGGCGGCCTGCCAGTTGCCGGAATCGAGGGCTGACTGGATCTGCTGGTAGGCGAAGTCCGACCAGGCGACGGAGAGGGCGCAGACTGCCAAAACCAGTCCAGCCAGAATGGGCGCGGGCTCCCAGAGAGGGCGGCTCGCGGGCGCGGGCTGGGTGGAGGGCTGCGGGTTGGCGGAGGCGAGGGCGGCGAGGATCAGAAGCAGGCAACAGAAAGAGGGCAGGGTGAAAACAAAGAACGTGTGGGTGATGGCGACGGCTGCGAGGGCGGCGACGAGGCAGGCAGGAAGGATGCCGGTGCGGCGGGCCCGGAAGCCCCAATAGGAGCCAGCGGCGAAGATGGCGAGGAGGCAGAGCAGGCCGGGGAGGCCTGAGGAGATAGCCGCGTCGAGCCAGGCGCTATGGGGCGACTCATGGTAGAAGTCCGGATAAAGCTGGGCGAGGCGGAGCGATTGGAAGCGCGGAAAGACGACGGAGAAGGTTTCCGGGCCCCAGCCGAGGAACCAGCGGCTGCCGGCGAGGTTCAGGCTCTCGAGCCAGAGGGGCAGGCGTGTACCGCCGGATGCATCGAGGGTCCACTCGCTGGCTCGCGAGACCATGGGGGCCCAGGCCGGGGAGAGGCGGAGCGCCAGGGCGAGAGCGGCAGCTGTGGCGGCGGTGCAGAGAAGTGTCCGTCTGCGGTAGAGGAAAGCAGCGCTGCCTCGAGTGGAGAGGGCCAGGAGGAGGGCTCCGAGGAAGAGTCCGGCGAGGACGGCGCGAGTGCCACTGACAGCGAGGCCCGCGGCGCTGACGGCCATCGCGGTGAGGGCGAGGATGCGCCAGGGCTTACTGGATTCGAGCGATTGGGCGGCCAGGCCCAGGAAGAACACAACCACGAGGAAGCTGCCGAGGTAGGCGGCATGACCCAGGGTGGAGGGCGGGCGGATGGTGGTGGCGGGCGGCGGTGCAGCGTAGAGGGCGGCGTCGAGGAAGGGGTCGAGGCCCATGGACTGGCAGAGCGCGTAGGCTCCGGCGCAGAGGCCCGCGAGGCAGAGGGCGCGCAGGGCGACGCGCAGGGAGTGTGGCTCGGCAGAGAAGCAGGAAGCGGCGTAGAGGCCGGCGAGGAGGACAGAGAGCTGGGAGAGGGTCCCCATGCGGCGCCACCCGCTGCCGAAGAGCGAGAGGGCGGGGTTGCTGGACAGGGCTGTGGAGGTGAGGAGGGTGAGTGCGTAGGCAGCGCAGAGGACGAGGAGGAGCCGGCCGGCGGGCCGGGCGTGCAGAGTACTGAGGCGATGAAAAAGGCGCCGGGGCTGGCAGAGGAGGACGGCGGCGAGCAGTTGGATGGCTACGGCTTTGGGGGCGGCGTCGAAGTGGAAGGAGAGAGTGGGTGCCCAGGCGAGGGGGACGAGGGCGACGAAGGCGGTGAGGAAGCAGGCGTCGTGGGTGAGGCCAGACCCGGCGGCCGGGTGGGCGATGGAGTCTTCAACCGGGCTGGAGGTGGTGATGAGTGTCATGACACTTGCCAGGTGGGCGGGTAGCCGTTGCCAGGCGCCGCCACTGAACAGAGGGGTCCCGCGGGCCGGGTGAGTGTTCTATTCCTGCATCCTTGGAGTGGGGCCGTTGGAGCCCTGGCGGGCCGGGACTGCCGTGGCGGGTAAATTGGCCGTGCCGATGGCAAGGGGATTCCAGGAGCCGCGTTCCACATAACCCGTGTCGTACGAGTAAGGGCCCATGACTTCCGTGGCGCGCAGATACGATTTCAAGGCAGACGGGATGCCGTCGTGGAACGACACCGCGGCGGACAGGAAACGGAGGTTGCCCGAATCGGAGGCAGAAGCGGAGGCGAGGTCCAGCGTGCATTGCCCGATGTGAAGAGTGCCCGCGGAACCGGGTGCACCCGGGCCGACGAAGTTGATGCTGTCATTCGACAGCCACAGCATATTGCCGGCGCGGTCGTAGTGGATCAGGCAGCCGGGTTGGCCGCCCATGTCCGGGGCGGTGGCAAGGAGGATCTGCTCCGTCTTGATGGGCGATGTGGGGTCGGGATCCCAGAATCTGGCAGTGAACACCTGCTGGCCGCCTGTGCCGGAGGCGGGGGTGACATCGAATGGGGCAGGTGAGGTGTCGTAGTTCCAACTGCCGGCCCAGCGGAAGCCGGTGTCCACTCCGATGGGGTCGAGAGTGCGCAGGTTGAGGTAGCCGTAGCCCGCCAGATAGTAGGTGAAAAAGACGGGGAGTTTCCACTCCAGATAGCCGCCCATGCTGATGGCCGTTGTCCCCGCGGTGTCGACAGTGCATGCCTTGTTTTGGAGTGTGCTGCCAGGGGTTCCCGGCGTGACGGGTCCGAGGAAGAAGCCACTGTCGCCGTAGAGCCAGAGCCCGTTGCCGGCGCGGTCGTAGTGGACCAGGCAGTTGGCCGGGTGGGGCCCCATGGTATTGGCGAAGAGCATCTGAGCCCAGCCGAGTTGGAGGCCGGTAAAGCCGGGGGCATCCGGGAAGATCGCCGTAAAGGTTTGGGCTGCGCCCGTGCCGTCGGAAGGGGTCATCGAGAGGGGTGGCACGATTTTCGTGGCGATAGAAACCGAGCCGTGCTGCACCATGCCGGTATCCAGCTCCGACCGGTCGTAAGCGCGCAGGTACATATTTTCGGGGTGAGGATAATCCGTCTTGAAGGTTACCGGTAAGTTCAGGGTGAGCTGGGAGCCGAGGGCGGTAAACGACACTCCGCTGGTCTGCACGGCGCAGAATTTATTCCTGAGCGCAGCCGAAAGCGTCCCGGGGGTGACGGGACCGCGGAAAAAGCCTTCCTCGCTGAAGAGCCATAGCCCATTGCCGGAGCGGTCGTAGTGAATGAAGCAGAAGGGATTGGTTCCTCCGTTGGATGCAGAGGCGATGAGGAGTTGGGCCCAGGAGAGGTCGTTCACGCCATTCGGATCGGAGACGATTGCGGTAAAGGTATGGCTTGCCCCGCTGCTGGAGGAGATGGTGACGGAGTCCGATGAGGGCGGCATGGGGCCAAGCCCGCCCTGGACGGGAATGGAGACGGCGTTGCTGGCGAAGGCGCCGAGCTGGAGGAATACGGGCTGCTCGCCCGGGGCGGTGGCGGCAGGGAGCATGAAAGCGACTTTGTAGAGGCCGAGCGACGTGTTGGTGAGTTGAGCAAGCACCCCGGTGGCCTGCCGGCCTCCGATATTGACGACGGGTGTGACGGCTGTGGGTAGCGGATAGGTGGGGATCTCGCCGGTGTAGGAAGGGGGCGTCGTGGGTCCGAGTCCGGTGGCATAGAGGGTGACCATGGAGCCGGGCACGGCGAGGTGGGAATCGGTGATTGCGACTCCGGAGGCATCCTCGGCGACGGCTCTGCCCTGGCCGGTGCCGCTGACGGAGAAGAGTCCGGGCGCGTATTGGGCAAGGTTGACGGAATGCGAGGCGACGGTCTGGCCCTGGCGGCGGAGCGTGAGCTCGATGGAGCCGGTGGGCAATTCCCGGGGGATCTGGATGGTCATCTGCGTGGGGCTGGACCGCAGGATGGGGGCATCCACGCCGTTCGCCCGGACCGAGGTGACGATGGTGGTTGGCTCAGGGAGGGCGAGGTCTGTCCCGTAGAGAATCGAGAGACTGCCGGGGGCGTGAGTGTTCTGAAAAGAAGCGGCGTTGACGGCGGAGGTGACAGTGGTGGTCGCCTGGGGTGTGAGGAGGGCTGACGCCTGATCGCGGAAGGCCTGGGTGGGCGGCAGGTGCAGGGGGACGTGGCTCAGGTCAGCCGGCGAGGGCTGGGTGGCGGACCATTGGGCAAACAGGAAAGCACCGGCACACGGAAAAAGCACACTGAGTGCGACACGACGAACGTTGACCGATTTCATGGACGACCACGACTCCAAGGCGCATCCATTGATATAGCACAATAAGATCCTATACTTCTTTTCATTTCTCAGCTTAGGGGGATTTTGACAGCGATTTTGGGAAGGGCTCTGTCTTGCGGTGTTATAGGCGGGAGGCGCAGGGAGCGGAGCAGGTGCCAATTGGGGGCGTCCTGGAGACAGAAAATGCCGGGTCCGAATGGCGGAGATTGTGGTGCCCTTTCGGGGCTCTCCGCCGGTCCGGAACCCGGCATTTTATTCAGAACGGTCTCGGCCTAGGCCTTGACGGTGTGGAATTCCCAGCCCTTGCGGAAGACGGGCTTGAGGAGTTTGTTGGCTTCCGCGTTGTTGGTGATACGCATCTTTTCGGGATCGTATTCGAGTTTGCCTTCGTGGCGGAGTGCGATGACGCCGAGGAGCATCCATTCGACGAACGGCGCGGCGACGTCGAAGTTGGAGCAGGCCGGGTCGCCGCCCTTGCAGGCGCGGATGAAGTCGCGCATGTGGCCGGGCGAACGGGTGAGGAGCGGGGCGGGCATCTGGTAGTCCTTCATCTTCTCCACGGGGAGGAGACGGGTGACTTCGCCGTAGGTGCCGGTGGTGAGGATGCCCTTGTCGCCGAGGAAGACGCTGCCGTCCGGGGTGGGGAAGCGGAGCTTGGCTTCGGGATCCTTCATGGCCTTGAAATCGTCATAGTTGAAGACACGGCCGGGGGAGTGGAAGTCATTGCCGGCGGGGCGCATCATGCCGGGGCCACCGCCCTGGCGACGGGCACCGGGGCCACCGGCGGCGGGGCTGCCGGGTGCCGGATTGCGCATGAGGAACGGGGGATCGCCGATCCACTCACCCTCGGGCACGCCGGCGATGGTGGGGTTCTGCTTCAGGCCGTCGTACCAGAAGATCTTGAGAGCCGGCATGTTGCCGTAGGGCGCGAAGTCGTAGCGGATGACGGAGACCTTCGGGAACATGAAGGGGCTGGTGCCTTCCTTCTTGATGCACTCGACGCCGACGATCTTGCGCTTGGAGAGGTGGAGGGCCATGTTGGGCGCGCCGAGGATGTGGCAGGCCATATCGCCGAGGGCGCCGCAGCCGAAGTCATAGAAGCCGCGCCAGTTGAAGGGCTGGTAGAAGAAGCCGCCCCAGCGGTCGGGTTCGGTGGCGCCACCGGCGGTGAAGGGGCGCTTTTCGGCCGGTCCGAGCCAGAGGTCCCAGTCGAGGGTGGCGGGTACGGGTTCTTCCTTGGGGATTTCGGTGAGGCCCTGGGGCCAGAGGGGGCGATCGCTCCAGGCATGGACTTCGGTGACGGCGCCGATGTCGCCGTTCCACACGATTTCCGCGCACTGGCGGGTGCCTTCATTGGAGTAGCCCTGGTTGCCCATCTGCGTGGCGACACCGTACTTGGCGGCGGCGGCGCGGAGCTGGCGGGCTTCCCAGATGGTACGGACGAGGGGCTTTTGAACGTAGACGTTCTTGCCGCGCTCCATACACCAGATGGCGGCGGTGGCGTGCATGTGATCGGGGGTGGCCACGATCACGGAGTCGATGTTCTTGCTTTCCTTGTCAAGCATCTGCCGGAAGTCTTTGTACTTCGTGGCAGTGGGGTAGCGGTTGAAGCTGGGGGCGGCGCGGCGGTCGTCGACGTCGCAGAGGGCAACGATATTCTCGGTGGGGGCGGCGGCGCCCAGGTTGGATGCGCCCTGGCCACCGGAACCGATGGCGGCGAAGTTCAGTTTCTCGTTAGGGGACTTGTAGCCCGCGAACTTCATAGAAGCAACGCTGCCGTATCCGGCCGTGGGGACCGCGCCGGCCAGCAGTGCGCCGTAGAAGAAATGCCGTCTTGTGTGAGCCATTCTTATTCTCCGTGGAATTTCGCAATCAAACTGTTCGAGCCGCCGGCTACGCCAGGCAACTCTTGACGTAGGCGAGGCACTTCTTGGCCTCCGCGATGATATCAGAGCCTTCCGGGATCGGGTATTCCAATTCCAGATTAGCTGGTATGGGATACTTCTCGGCCTTGAGGAGCTGGAGAACTTCCTTCATGGGCGTGTCGCCGGTGCCCCAGACCGCGACATTGGGGCCGTGGTTCTTCTTGCGGTCCTTGATGTGGAGGTTGGTGATTTTGGCGTGGTGTTCCTTGATGAACGCCACGGCGTCGTAGCCGGCGGCGGTGAAGTGGCCGATGTCGAGGTTGACGCCGTTGTATTTGCCGTAGGCCATCAGGGTCTGATAGCTCTCGAGGGTCGCGGTCTGGTTGGGGTCGTTTGTGGCGTCGTGGCCGTGGTAGCCAACGAGGAGCTTGTGTTTGTCGGCGAAGGGCGCGATGCGCTTGGCCATGGTGAGCGTCGTGCTGGTGGTGATGCCTTTGACGCCGAGGGCTTTGGCCATCTGGAAACCGTACTCGATGTCCTCGTCCTTCATGGAGTCCTGCATGTTGTAGCAGAGGAGGGCGAGGTCGATGCCGGCATCATTGAACTTTTTGGCGACGGCTTTCCAGGTGGCTGGAGAGGTGGTGCCGCGCCAGGCGACGAGCTTCTCCTGGGCTGCTTTGCGTTCGGCGATCTGCTCCGGGGTGAGTTGCGGGCGGCCACCGGGGCCTTTGGTGGCGCCTGCGGCGGGCGGGGCTCCGGCGGGCGGGCGTGGCGGGGGAGCCGGGCGGAAGAAATTGGGCATGGGCGGGGCGCCGGCGAGCGCTTCGCAATGATTCGACATGAGTTCGGCTTCGCCGAGGCCGATCTCGATGTAGGCCTTGATGATGGCCTCGGGGTCCGGAGTGGCGATGCGATTGAAGCTGTAGGTGATTGCGCCGATCTGGACGCCGCCGAACCTGGAGTTGATCCTCTTGGCGGCCAGGGCGCCGGCCAACGGAGCCGACGCGAGTGCGAACCTTGCCAGGTCTCGCCTTGTGAACTGCATATTAGTCCTTTCCGTACGTGAAAAACTGCCTGCCTATGGGGACAGCGTAATGCCACAGCCCATGCCCGGAGCATGGGACTGAATCTATTACGGGCGCAGTTATCCCAAAGTAGGTTACCGAACCGGGCGGTTCGAGGCGGGAAGGAGGGGTAGAGCCGGCGAAGAATCCACGTCCAGTGCGGTTTGTATGACAAGCCGCCGGCGGGTGGAGGGAAGAGGGGGCAGAGAGACGGCTCCGGCGGGTGGCGGAACAATGGTGCCGCGGCCGATTCCGAATGTGGAAAATCCTTCTCGTTAATTCATAATTAAGTAAAATTTACCAAACGCATAGTATTCCAGTAACCCGCTTGCCGTGCAGGCGGACAGCGGGATGTAGGGCAGAGGAATGGAATTAATTCAAGGGTTTACGGCTCTGGATACGGTAACCGTGTCCGAGTATCCGCAGTGTTGTCATTCCTTGGCATTCTCCTTGAGCAGCGTAGTGCACGGCAAACGCCAAAGCGCCGTAGAAGGGTGAGTTACGAGCATCGCCGGCGCTGGATGGAAGGCGTCGGAGGGCACCCACGCGGCCGGGCGGAGCGGGACTCCGGCTACAATTGCATGACACGAATTGGGCGATTGTATTCAATGGATTAATAAAAAAGTGACAAGTGTTTGGTTGCAGCAATTTGTTTGAGAAATGCATAATGCCTGGAGGAGCATTGCCACGCGGACGAGTGGCGGACCACGGCAAAGTATGACGAGGTCCGGGGTGTCAGACGCGGGCGCCATCCAGCTTTCAAGAAACGGAAGGGTTGTGTGTCCAGGTTGGACATGGCCCATCACTTGCAAGCTTGAGCCAGAGAGGCGTAACGGGTTCCACCCAACGGTCCAAGAGTTCCGGGCCGGAAGTACGGGGCTCACAGAGCGTGAGCTATGTCCGGACCCACTGGCCGACACGATGTTGAGTGGCTCCTAAATGACTGATAAATGAGAACTTATATTTCGAATCGGACGAGCGGCACAGGCCGGGCGGAGAGCGGTATTTGAGGGCAGGAGAAGGGCGCGGACGGGGTGAGGCCGTGGCGAGGAAGCCACCGAGTCCCTGGCTCCAACTGGCGCTGGCGGTGGCAGTCGTCCTCGGGCCAAAGCAAGCCCTGGCGCAGAGTGGGCAAGAGCCTCCGGCCGCGGGCCAGGAGGCGCCGGCGGGGCGCAATTCCCCGGCGTACATCCGGCCGCTGGCGGCATTGCCAAAGGACTTATTTCTGGATCAGAAAAAAATAGTCACGAGCCCGGCGCATATTCGCAAGAAGGACTGGGCGTGGCTGATTCCGATGGCGGGCGCAACGTCGTTTTTGATTGCCACTGACGAACGAAATATGAGGGATCGATTCCATGGCGGGCCACTCACGCAGGACCGAAGTTCGCTGTTTGCGAACGCGGGCGCGGGGGTGATGCTGTCGATTCCGGCTTACCTGGCCTGGTATGGGTGGCGGCACTCGGACGAGTACGCGACGACGACGGCGACGGTGAGTGCGCGGGCGGTGGCGGCGAGTGTCATCGCGACCGAGGTGGTGAAGCTGATTGCGCGGCGGGAGCGGCCGCTGGATGGAGACGGGTCGGGGCGATTCCTGAAGGGATCCGGGGTCAATTCATCGTTTCCGTCCGTGCATTCCGCGATGGTTTGGGCGGTGGCTCCGGTGGTGGCGGAACGCTATCCCGGATGGCTGACGAAGGTGGCTGTTTACGGGCTGGCGAGCGCGGTGAGCCTGAGCAGGGTGGCCGGGCAACAGCATTTTCCTTCTGATGTGCTGATTGGCAGTTCTCTGGGGTGGATGGTGGGGCATGCTCTCGCCCGTGCGGCTGAGCCGAAATCGCAGCGGCTGTTCCTCGATCCTCCAAAGGATGCCGGACGCAGCAGTGCGGCCGATACCGGGGCGAGCTACGGATTTGTCTACGTGCCGATGGACAGCTGGGTTTATCCCGCCCTGGACCGGCTGGCCGGGTTGGGGTTGATTCCTTCGCAGATTGCGGGTCTGCGGCCCTGGACGCGGGCGGAGTGCCGGCGCCAGCTGGCGGAGGCCGATGACGCGATGCTGGACAAGGACCGCGGCTGGCGCGCGGCAGCGGAGGCGAAGCCGTTGCTGGAAGCGCTACACCGGGAGTTTGATGAAGGCGACCAGGTTGGTGGCGCACTGGTGCTGGATTCGGTGTACATGCGGAACGGCGGGATCGCCGGTCCGGTGTTGACCGACGGGTATCACTTCGGGCAGACCTGGGTGAACGATTTCGGGCGTCCGTTTGGACGCGGCTGGAACATGAATACGGGGTTTACGGTTCGGGCGGAATCGGGGCGGTTTTTCGGGTATGTGAGGAGCGAGTTTCAGCATGCTCCGGCGGCGGCGCCAGAATCGCTGGCGACGCGGCAACTGATCTCGAGGCTGGACACGATTCCCCTGCCGCCTGAGCGGGCGGAGGACGATACCAACCGTTATCGAGTGGTGGAAGGGTATGCGGGTGTACGGCTGGCGAACCTTGAATTGTCGGTAGGAAAGCAGGCGCTGTGGTGGGGGCCGGGGGCGGATGGGCCTCTCTCGTTCAGCACGAATGCGGAACCGACGAAGAACGCGAAGATCTCGATGTTGCATCCGTACCGGTTGCCCGGATTTCTGGGGCATCTGGGCGAGATCCGTGGAGAGTTCGTGATCGGGAAGCTGGGCGGGCACTCGTATACCTGGCGGCCGTGGTTCAACGCGCAGAAGCTGTCGTTCAAGCTGACGGACAACCTCGAGATGGGGTTCACGCGCTGGTCGATGTTCTGGGGTGAAGGGCATCCGATCACGTTCAGGAGCTTTGCGCGGAACTTCACGGCGACGTCGAGCGAGGTGGCGATTGGGCCGACGGATCCGAGCGATCCGGGCGACCGGAAGGCGGGCTTCGATTTCAAGTACAGGATTCCGGGACTGCGCGACTGGGTGACGATCTACAGCGATTCGTACAGTGATGACGATCCGTCGCCACTGGCGGCACCGCGGCATGCGGCGATCAGCCCGGGGATCCACTTGACGCGGATTCCGGGCATTCCGAAGCTGGACCTGCGGGTGGAGACATCGTCGACGACGCCGTTTGCGATTGACCGGGGCGGCCAGTTCGTTTACTTCAACGGCCAGTACCGCAGCGGAAATACGAACTACGGCAACCTGCTGGGGAGTTCAGTGGGCCGGGACGGACGGGCGATTCAGGCGTGGTCGACTTACTGGTTCAACGCGCGGACGAAGGTGGAAGCCGGTTACCGGCAGCGGAAGGTCAGCGGGCAATTTCTACCGGGCGGAGGGACGCAGAGCGACGCCACGATGCGGGGATCGCTGGAGCTGCCGGGGCACTGCTATGCGGACGTGATGCTGCAGTACGAGCGGTTCTGGCTGCCGGTGCTGGGCGGCCCGCAGCGGAACCTGAGCGGGCGCGTGGAACTGCGGTGGGAGCCGCGGTTGAAGCTGTTCCGGTGAGCCGGTGAGTGAGAAGGAAGAGGAAGCATGAAGTTGTCGTTGGAACCGAGGAGAGAGACGGTCAGTGGTATCTGGAAGGTGGCGGCATTGACGATTGCGATGGCAGCAGCGGCGCAGGCGCAGGGGATTCCGATTCCCGGTGACCTGTCGCGCCCGTCGCAGGAGGACAATGCCCAGGCGCTGGCGCAGAAGTGCGCGGCTCCGGGCAGTGAGAATCTACCGGAGTGCCAGGCGGCCAAATCGGCGCTGCAACGGATGAAGGCGCAGCAGGATGCGGCGTCGGGGCAGGCCGCGGCGAGCAAACCGGAGACGAAGGACGAGAAGGCTCCGGTGACTCTTTCTGCCGAGAAGAAGGAATTGAAGCCTGCACCGCCGAGCGAGTTCCAGCGGTTTGTGGCGTCGTCGTTCGGGCAAACACTGCCGATTTTCGGGATGGAGCTGTTTGCGGGGGAGGCGAGTCCGATCACGCCGATCCAGCAGTCGCCGATCACGATGGATTACGTGATTGGGCCGGGTGATGAGCTGGTGCTGAGGATGTGGGGCCAGATCAACCAGAACCTGAATCTGACGGTGGACCGGGCGGGGCAGATCTACGTCCCGCAGGCGGGGAACATCAGTGTCGCGGGCATGAGCTACCAGCAGATGCAGGCGCACCTGCGCGAGGAGCTGTCGAGGGTATTCCGCAATTTCGAGTTCAGCGTGACGCTGGGGCAGTTGCGGTCGATTCAAGTGCTGGTGGTGGGGCAGGCGCGAAGGCCCGGCAACTATACCGTGAACTCGCTGAGCACGCTGTTGAACGCGGTATTTGCGTCGGGCGGGCCGACCGCTCTGGGTTCGCTGCGGCACATCCAATTGAAGCGGCGCGGGGCGCTGGTGACAGAGCTGGATCTGTACGACCTGCTGCTGAACGGGGATCAGTCGAAGGATGCGCGGCTGCTGCCGGGGGACGTGATTTACATCCCGACTGTCGGGCCTCAGGTGGCGATTGCGGGCAGCGTCAAGCATCCGGCGATCTACGAGTTGAAGGGTGATACGAACGCGGGCGAGGCGATCAAGCTGGCGGGCGGGCTGTCGTCGATCGCGGAAGGGCACCGGGCGGTGCTGGAGCGGATCAAGGATCGCGCGGCCCGGGAGACGACGGACCTGGGGTTGGATAGCGGCGGGCTGTCGACACCGATGCGGGATGGCGATCTCTTGCGGATCCAGACCGTGTTGCCACAGTTCGCGAATGCCGTGACGCTGCGCGGGCACGTAGCCAGCCCGGGGCGGTTCTCGTGGAAGCCGGGCATGCGGCTGCGGGACCTGATTCCGAATGAGGCGTCGTTGATCACGAGGGATTACTGGAACCAGAGGAATCTGCAGGGTTACGTGGCTCCGGAGGACTCAGTGGCGGGCGAGCCGACAGCGGAAGCGCTGAAGAAACGCAGTGAGACGAAGCTTGACGTCACGGCTCCTTCGATCAACTGGACCTATGCCGTGGTGGAGCGGCAGAACGAGAAGGATCTGAAGCCGGAGCTGCTGCCGTTCAATCTGGGCCGGATGCTGCTGGAGCGGGACGAGAGCCAGAACCTGGAGTTGCGGCCCGGCGATGGGGTGACGATATTCTCGCAGGACGACATCCGGGTGCCGGTGTCGCAGCAGAACCGGACGGTGCGGCTGGAGGGTGAGATCCGTGCGGCCGGCGTTTACAGCCTGCGGCCAGGTGAGACGCTGGGCCAGCTCATTGAGAGGGCGGGCGGGCTGATGCCGGAGGCGTATCTGTTCGGCTCTGAGTTCCTGCGGGAATCGACCCGCAAGGAGCAGCAGCGGCGGCTGGATGAGCTGACACGGGAGCTGGAGCGGGAGGTGGAGCAGACCGGCTCCGCTTTGTTGGGCGGCGCCACGACCCCACAGGATTCGGCGGCCCTGACGACGAGGATGGAGACCGAGCGGCGCATGGTGGAGTCCTTCCGGCAGACGCAGGCGACGGGCCGGATTGTGCTGCGCCTGGATCCCGCCGGCAGCGACGTCTCCAAGCTGATGGGACTGGTGCTGGAAGGGGGCGACCGGTTTGTAGTACCGCCGCGTCCGGCGACGGTGAACGTGCTGGGCGCCGTATATAACCCGAATTCCTTCATCCACGAGGCGAATCTGCGGGTGGCCGACTACCTGCGGCAGGCCGGCGGGTGCACGCGCAATGCGGACAAGGGCCGGATCTTCATCATTCGGGCGGATGGCAGCGTGGTGCCGAAACAGGGGTCGAGCAGCCCGTTCACGAAAGCGTTCGACGCGACGCGGCTGAATCCCGGGGATTCGCTGGTGATTCCTCAACAGATGTTCAAGACGCCGTTTCTGCGCGGGTTGAGGGACTGGTCGCAGGTCTTCGGCCAACTGGCGCTGGGTGCGGCTGCGATCAATATTCTGCGGTAGGACTATGACACCCACGCGAAGCAATCCTCTCACTTCGAAGCGTGCCGGGCGCGCACTCAAGGCGGAGCATGGACCCGAGCAGCCGGTGCTGCCTGGCCGGCACCGGGACGTGCTGATGGAGCTGGCGGCGCACCGGCTTCTGATTGGGGGCGTCGTGGTGCTGACGGCGGCGGCGGCCTTTGGTGCGCTGAGCCTGGTGCCGAACCGGTATACGGCGACGGCGGTGATCATGCCGCCGCAGCAGGCGCAATCGCTATCGGCGGCGCTGATGGGGCAACTGGGGGCATTGACCGGGCTCGGTGGCTCCTCGGCGCTGATGGGCATGAAATCGCCGAGTGATCTGTATATCGGCATCCTGGAGGGCCGCACGATTGCGGACGCCGTGATTGAGCGCTTCCGGATGAAAGAGATCTACGGCCGAAGCACGATGATCGAGACTCGCAAGGTGCTAGCTGATCATACGGCGATTGGGGCGCGGAAGAGCGGGCTGATCGAGATCTCGGTGGAAGACACGGATCCGAAGCGGGCGGCGGCGATGGCGAACGCCTATGTGGAAGAGCTGCAGAAGCAGAACGGGCGGCTGGCGGTAACGGATGCGTCGCAGCGGCGGCTGTTCTTCGAGCGGGAACTGGAGGCGCAGAAGTCGGCGCTGGCAAAGGCGGAAACGGCGTTGAAGTCGGCCCAGGAGAAGAGCGGCATGATCCAGCCGGCGGGCCAGGCGGAGGCGATTATCCGGGCGCAGGCGCAGGCAAGGGCGGAGCTGGCCGGGCTCGAAGTGCAGGCGCAGGCGATGAGCACGTTTGCGACGGACCAGAATCCGCAGCTCAAAGTGCTGAGGAGTGAGCAGGCCGCGGTGCGGGAGCAGTTGCGGCAACTGGAAGGGCGGGCGGCCGGAGAGGGTTCGGCGCTGATCGCGTCGGGCAACCTGCCGACGGCGGGGCTGGAGTACATGCGGCGGCTGAGGGACGTGAAGTATCACGAGGCCCTGTTTGAGCTGCTGGCGAAGCAGTCGGAGGCGGCGCGGCTGGATGAAGCGAAGAGCGCTCCGGTGCTGCAGGTGGTGGATAGCGCGGTGGTACCGGACCGGAAGTCGTGGCCGCCGCGGGCGCTGCTGAGTGTGGCGGCGGGGCTGGTGGCGTTCTTCTGCGCCTGTGCGTGGGTGGTGTTCCGATCGATGTTGAATTTCAAACTGGGGTGGCCTCGTCCTGATGAACCAGCGGCCTGAGTCGCGGACATTCCGGCGGTTGATGGAATCGCGGCACACGCTGAACCTGGCGTCCGGAGTGTTCTACTTCGCGGCGCGGGCGGTGTGTGCGGTGATCCAGTTGCGGGTGGTGACGCAGTACATCGGCGCTGAGTATGGCGGGTTGAACGCCGTGCTCAACCAGGTGATCTACTACGTCATGCTGGCGGAGCTGGGGTTGTCGACGGCAGCGATCTCGATGCTGTACGAGCCGGTGGAGCGGGGCGATGTGGAAGAGACCTCGGGCCTGCTGGCGGCATTGCGCGGGGACATCCGGCGGCTGATCTGGGTGGCGGCGCCTTTGTCGCTTCCTCTGATCTATGTGTACTCGCGATCAGTGCATTCCGAGATCCCCTGGGCGATTGCATTCACCTGCATGGTGCTGGTGGCGGCATCCACGCTGACGACGCTGGTGACGGTGCACTGCCAGGCGTATCTGAATGCGTCGGGGCAGATCTTCCGGACGAACGTGATTCTGGGCGGGGGCACGCTGCTGAAAACGGTCGTGGGGCTGAGTGCGGCGGTGGTGCTGCATTCCTACCTGGCGGTGCCTGCGGCGGTGGCGCTGCTGACGCTGGGGGAAGTCTACCTTCTGCGGCGTACGTTCTATTCGGTGTTTCCGGCGTTTCGCGGATTCCACCTGGCGGAGCACTCGTTAAAGCTGCGCGCGCAGGCGAAGTACGTTCTGTTCCACAAAGTGGGCGGGTTGATCTACTACCAGTCCGACTTCATCATTCTCTCGCTGGCGGCTTCCCTGCTGGCGGTGAAGACGTACGCGCAGTATCAGTACCTGGCGGCCGGGGTGATCGGGTTGTTCAATGCGGCCTTTGCGTCGCTGACGTCGACCATTGCGGCGCGAATGATCGGAGCGACCGCCGAGGAGCGACGGCGGCAGTACGGCACGGTGTGCCTGGCGGCCTATTTTGCGGCGTTCTGCCTGGCGGGGGCGTTCCGGTATAGCGCGGGTTCGTTTGTATCGGCGCTGTTTCATGGGGAGCGCGGATTGAGCAGCGGAGTGGTGGCCCTGTTTGCCGTGCTGCTGTTCCTGAACCTGAGCAAGACGGTGGATGACGTGTTCATCTCGGCGCGCGGCGCGTTCCGGCCGGGGTACTATCTGCCGCTGATGGAGGCAGGCGGATACATCCTGCAGGGCGTGGTGATGGTGCGCTGGATGGGCAGCGAGGGCATTCTGTGGGCCGGCATTGCGACAAACCTGATGTTTGCCGTGCTGGCGAAGTCGATTGTGGTGGCGCAGGCGGTGGCCGATACTCCGGCCGCGCTCTTCCTGGTGCGGAAGGGCGTCAACCTGGTGGCGGCCGCGCTGCTGTCTGTTCCGGTGTACTTTGTGTTCTCGCGGATCGATGGACTGGCGCTGAATCCGACGCTGAAGTTTGTACTGATCAATGCGGTGGCGGTGAGCTATGTGCTGCCGGTGTCGCTGGCGATTGTGCAGCGGGGCTTTGCGGTGGCGCCCCAGACGGTTCCGGCGGTGGAGCCGGCAGAGGTGGCGCAGTGACAGCAGCCATCCCGATGGGTAACTCCGTTCCGCTGGCCTGGATGGAGAGTTTTGCCCTGGCGGCGCTGGTGAGCCTGGATTTTCTGGCGATCCGGGCGGGGTGGCTGACGACGGAGCAGCACGCGGCGGTCGTGACCGTATGCCTGATGGGCCTGCTGATGATGACGTGGCTGCGATTTCATCGCGGGATGCATCCGGTGTGGCTGTTCCTGGGCATGCTGCTGCTGTTCCAAGGCGGGCGGATGGTGGCGATGATGATGGGGATCGACGGAGATCCGTACCTCATCGATCTGCAATCCCCCATACCGTTCACCCTGACGACAGAGGCGAACCTGACGGCGACATGGCTGTTGCTGCTGTCAGGGGTGGCAATCTACATCCCGTGCAGCCTGTCGTACCAGGAATCGAGCTTCGAGGCTCCAGCCGGCAGGGATGTGACCCTGGCGCTGCTGATGCTGTTCCTGGCCACGTTTCCGTTTCACATTTACAAGAATGTGCAATACCTGTCGTACATCCGTTCGCATGGCGGGTATCTGGCCATCTATACGGATGGCGGCGCGCACCTGGAGGCGGCGGGCAGCCTGGCGCGAGTGTTGTCGCAGGTGTGCTCGTCGGCGTTCCTGCTGTACTTCGTCTATGAGCAGCGCAAGCGGCGGCTGCTGGCCGTGTGTGCCGCCTACTTCGCGGTGACGGTTGTGGAACTGTTGATTGGACTGCGCGGCAAGGCGTTCCTGCTGCTGTTCACGTTCCTATTTCTCTACAAGAAGAAGCAGGGCTCGCACTTCAAGGGTGTGCCGCTGGTGATCCTGGTGACCGCACTGGGGGCGGTGGCGCAACTGGTGGCGGGATTCCGGGAGATGAGGGAAAGCGCGGCGGCGTCTCCGGCCGTATTCCTCTGGGCGCAGGGCGTGTCGTTCCAGGTGACCGCGGTGGCCGTGGGCTTCCGGCATCTGTTTTCGCCGCACGGGCTGGATTACATCCTGAACCAGATTCCGCTGGTGTTTGTGCCCCAGGACCGTTTCGGCGAGGGGCAATTGTTCGGGATCGATCTGAGCAACTTCCTGAATGCGGAGGCGATGCGCCTGGGCTTCGGCACCGGCTCCACCTACCTGGCGGAGGCGTATGTCCTGGGCGGGATCCCGGGTGTGGGGATTGCTTCGGTCCTGATTGGCATGCTGTTGAGCCGGCTGCACCTGGCGCTGCGCGGCGCGTCGTGCGCTTTCGCGATGGTGGCGATGACAAACGTGATCTACATGCCGCGATCGGGCATGATTGAGCCGTTCGCGGCGACATTCAAGAGCTGGATCTCCCTGGCGGCCACTCTGGTGGCGGCGCATGCAGTCCAGCGGGGTATGGAGATGATCCGGCGTGAACAATGAAAGAACAAAGCTGCTGCTGGTGAGTCTCGGCCGGATCTACGGCGGCGGAGAGATTCACTACACCCGTCTGGCGCGTCTGCTGGAAGGCGAGGCGGACCTGGCGGCGGTGGTCTGTTCGCCGGTGCTGGCAAGAATGCTGCGGGGGGCCGGTGTTGCGGTGTATGAGATGCCCGCGTGGGCCCGCGACCTGTTGGTGCTGCGGATGCTCTTTGTGTGGCTGACCATGCTGTGGTGCATCGCGACGCGGCGGATCCGGCGGGTTCATCTCAACGGACAGGCGGAAGCGATTTATGCACTGCCACTGCGGTTGCTGCTGCAGAGGGTGATTGTCACGCGGCATTCGGCGCTGACGCTGGAACAGAGCGAGGTGAAGCGCTGGCTGTACCGCCTCAATGCGCGGTTTGCGACCGAGATCGTGTGCGTATCGTCGTATCTGGCCCAGCAGCACAAGCCGTTTGTGCGAAAGACGAGGCTGGCAGTGGTTCCGAACTGGATTCCGGAGAAGCGGCGGACCGAAGGGCGCCGGGAGGATCGTGCTCCGTACCGGCTGATCTTCGTGGGGCGTCTGGTGCCGGAGAAGGGCCTGGCGGATCTTCTGACGGCGATCGACGGGATGGAAGGCGTGGAGTTGTGGGTTGTAGGGGACGGACCCTTCCGTGAGGAAGCCGAGCAGATGGCGACAGGCACGAATACGACATTCTGGGGTTTTCAGGACAATCCCGAGCAGTTCTATCAACAGGCAAATCTCTTCATCTCTCCCTCTCACTCCGATGGGTTTTCCCTGGTGTTGATGGAGGCGATGTCCCATGGCTTGCCGGCATTGGTCAGCGACCTGCCGGCGCATCGGGAACTCTCAAACGACGGTGCGGGCGCGATGCTGTTCCGGTGCGGAGACGCGCTGGACCTGCGATCGAAGATCCAATACCTGAGGAACAATCCGCAGGCGGCCGAATCGCTGGGGCGAGCGGCCATCCAGATTGTCGATGAGCACTTCACGGCGGAGCGAGTAGCTCCCCTGTACCGGGCCGTATTCCAACTGCCCTAGCCGGCGGACGGCCCCGGTGGCGAAGACCAGTTCATAGCGCAAACATCGCGTGCGGCGAAGAGGCGCGTTCCCGCATGCATCCATGCTCACTGCCCAAACCTTGTTTCGACGCAGGAATTCATGTCTCAATCTTCACCAACGTTGGTTTCACCACACGCTGTCCCGGCGATGCGGCGCCGATCGCGCGGCCTGCGCGTCGGCTTTGACGGGCGGCTGGCGATGGGTTCGACCCGCGGCATGGGGCGTTTCCTGAGGAATCTCATTGCCGGACGGGAGCAGGAACTGATTGGCCTGTGCGCGCCGGGCGAGTCGGATGCGGATTTCCGGCTGGAAGCCGGGGGATTCCAACTTTACCCGCTGTGGGAGCAGTTTTCGCTGCCGGCCCTGGCGCGGAAGCTCAATCTGCAGGTGTTGATCTGCCCGTACAATACGGCTCCGCTGCGGCTGCCGGCAGGAATCCGTCTGGTGCTTGTGGTACACGACCTGATCTTCCTGGATGGCCAGGGAGGCGGGTCGCGAGAAGTGTCGCTGTACCAGAGGCTGGGGCGGATGTACCGCCGGGCGGTGGTGCCGCGCGTGATTGAGCGCGCGGACGAGATCATCGCGGTGTCGGAGTACACGGCGGACCGGATTCAGGAGCATTTCCAGATCCGGCCTGGCCGGGTCCGAGTCATTCCCAATACGCTCAGCGTGGATTGGTATGAGGCGCCCGCGCCGGTGACGAGCCGGGAGCCGTATGTGTTGTGTGTTTCGGGCGAGGCTCCGCATAAGAACCTGGCGGCGGGCATCGAGGCATTCGCGGAGTGCAATCAGCCCGGGCGACCGGGTTGCCATGGTCTGAAGGTGGTTGGAGTTTCCCCGCAATTCCATGGCTACTACCAGGAACTGGCGCGACAGCTTGGGATCGGGGGGCTGGTGGAGTTGCTGCCCCGGGTGAGTGATGCGGCGCTGATGCGCCTGTACCGAGAGGCGGCGTTGTTCCTGTTTCCGTCGATTTCGGAGGGATTTGGAATTCCGGCGCTGGAGGCGATGGCGTCCGGTACGCCGGTGGTCGCGAGCCAAAGCACGTCGCTACCGGAGGTGTGCGGCAGCGCCGCGCTGTATTTCAATCCGCGAAGTGTGGAGGACATGGCGAGCGCGCTGCATTCGGCGATGACCGATCCGTCGCTGCGCCAGGAGATGTCGAGGCTGGGCCTGGAGCAGGCCCGCAAGTATCACCCGGCCCTGGTGGCCGGTCCGATTCAAGCTTTTTGGAGAGATCTGAATGAAGAGCAATAGGACCCTGGTCTTGACCTCACGATTCCCGTTTCCCGTGATCGGAGGCGACCGGCTGCGGGTGTACCACGTCTGCAAGGCATTGGCGCAGGAGTCGCGGCTGACCCTGCTGACCATCTGCCAGAGCCAGGAGGAGATGGATGGCGAGCAGCCGGAACCCCTGTTTGATGCGATCCACAAGGTGTACCTGCCGAAGTGGAAATCGTATTGGAACACGCTGATGGCTTTGCCGACCTCACGGCCGTTCCAGCTGGCTTATTACGAGTCGGCCGAATACCGTGAGCGGGTGGAGGCATTGCTGCCGACGCACGGGCAGGTCTGGGCGCACCTGATTCGAACCGGGCAATACATCGAGAATGCCACGGGGATCCGCCGGATCCTGGAGATGACGGACGCGGTCTCGCTGAACTACGAACGCTTCAGTAAGCTGACCGGGGCGCGCGGCCCCAGGCGGTACATCTATGGGCTGGAGCAGCAGCGGCTCAAGCAGTATGAGCAGGCGGTCATCTCGCAATTCGATTCGACGTGGCTGATCTCCGAGGTGGACAAGGAGTATCTGACGGAGAGCGATTCGCCGAGGGTCGAAGTGATCCCGAATGGCGTGGATACGCACCAGTTACGGTTCCGGCTCCCCGAGGAGGGCAACGTCATCGCCTTCATCGGCAATCTGGTGAGTGCGCAGAACATGGACGCCTGCCACTACTTCATTCACGAGATTCTGCCCCTGGTGCGGCAGCGGGTGAACGCGGTATTCCGGATTGTCGGCAATATCCCCGAGGGGGCGGCGGCTTCGTTCCGGCGCCTGGAGGGGGTGGAAGTGACGGGGCGCGTGGACAGCATCGCGGACGCCGTGGACGGCGCAATCTGTGCCGTATGTCCGGTGCGGGCCGGCGCGGGCATGCAGAACAAGGTGCTCGAGTACCTGTCGCTGGGCCTGCCGTGCGTGACATCGGCGATCGGGTTGGAAGGGATCGCCGCCAAGCCAGGCCGGGATCTGTTGGTCTACCATTCGCCGAAGCATGCGGCCGACCAGATTGTGCGGCTGTTCCATGACGTAGGGCTGCGGCGGTCTCTGGCCTTTGCAGGCCGCCGGTTGGTGGCGACCGAGTATTCGTGGGAGCGGACGTACGAGAGTGTGCGTGCCGCGATGCAGGGCCTGAGTCCGGCGTTACGGGCCAGCGCCTGAGATCCGTTGTCCGGCTAACCGGCGCTTGACGCCATCGCGAATTCCGACATGCAAGCAACCACATCACCCGCAGTTCCAATCAAGCCGCTCCCCTTAAGGACGGCCTCAGCCCGCATTCCCAGCCTGGATGGGATGAGGGCCCTTTCGATCATGCTGGTGCTGTTCGGCCACCTGGTGGGCACACGAGGATTCTGGTTTGCCGAGGTGACGGATCCGGTGCGCGTGCTGGCGAAGTTCGGTGTACACGTGTTTTTCGTCATCTCGGGGTACCTGATCACGAGGATCCTGCAGGCAGAATGGCGCAAGAACGGTTCGATCCGCGTGGGGAAGTTCTACCGGCGGCGGGCCTTCCGGATTCTGCCGGTGGCGATCGTGTACCTGAGTGTAGTGGCCGTGCTGGCCGGGCTGGGCACAATTCCCCTGAACTGGGGCGACTTCGCGCATGCGGCCACGTACACCATGAATTTTGTGGATGCGCCGAGCTGGGCCGTTGGGCACCTGTGGTCGCTTTCCGTAGAAGAGCAGTTCTACATCCTGTGGCCGGTGATCCTGGTGTTGCTGGGTTGGCGGAAGGCAAGCGTGGCGTGTCTGGTGTTTGCGATTGTGGCTCCGCTGCTGAGGGTCGGAACGAAGGTGGCCTTCGGACATAGCGCATGGTGGGCGCCTACGGATGCGGATGCGATCGCTATCGGCTGCCTGCTGGCGTGCTTCCGCGACCGGTTGGGGCAATCGGAGAGCTATCTGCGGATGCTGCGATCGCCGGTGCCGCTATTGTTGATGGCCATCCCCGTGGCGGGGATCTACCTGGCCAGGCGGCAGGGGATTTCCTTCGGCTTCATGCAGCTTGCCCATCTGAGTACGGCGGTGCTGATCGACCGCTTCGTGCGGTATCCGCGCAGTTTTGGCGGAGGGGTGTTGAACTCGGCGATTCTGGTGCGCATCGGCGTGCTTAGCTATTCGTTGTACATCTGGCAGGAGCTGTTTCTGGATCGCACATCGAATCTGACGGTGGCGCAATTCCCCTTGAACCTGCTGTGTGCCTTCACCCTCGCGGTGGTTTCCTATCGATTTGTGGAGCAGCCATTCCTGGCGTGGCGTGACCGGCTGGAGCGGGCTCGCTGAGTTGTTCCCAACAGTAAAGCTCCTGTTCCGCCCATCCTAATTCCCTGCAGGACCGGCTCAGGCGCGGCGAGTGGCCGCCCGGGCACGGTCCAATTTGGAGCGACTGCACATGCACTCTTTATTCTTTCTGGCGCTGATTTCCGTTCTGCTTTCTTTGGCGCTGACGCCGATTGTGGCCACCTGGTCGAGACGTGCCGGCCTGGTGGATCATCCGGATGGCCGAAGGAAGATACATCGACTACCGATCTCGCGTGTGGGCGGGATCGCGATTGCCCTCACGTATGTGGTTTCGTCGAGCCTGATCCTGCTGATGGCTCCGCACTACCGGGCGATGCTGCCGGAGTGGATGCCGGGCATCCTGCGGATTGTCCCCGGCGTGGCGCTGGTGTTCCTGGTGGGGCTGCTGGATGACATCCGGGGGCTGCGGCCGTGGCAGAAGCTGCTGGGGCAACTGGTGGCGTCGGTGTGGGTGATCGGCTTCGCCCATGTAGCCATCAACGGGGTGCGCGGGAGTCATTTCCCAAGCTGGCTGAGCGTCGTGATTACGGTGGTGTGGCTGCTGGCATGTACGAACGCCGTCAATCTGATCGACGGGGTGGACGGTCTGGCTTCGGGCATTGGGTTCTTTGCGACCTGCACGACGCTGGCGGCGGCGATGTTGAGGGGGAACGAGCCCCTGATGTTTGCGACGATCCCGCTGGCCGGGGCGCTGCTGGGGTTCCTGCGGTACAACTTCAATCCGGCGTCCATCTTTCTGGGTGATTGCGGCAGCCTCACTCTCGGGTTTCTGCTGGGGATTCTGGCGATTCTGTGGGGTCAGATGTCGGCGACGTTCCTGGGCATGACGGCGCCGCTGATGGCGCTGGCGGTTCCGCTGCTGGATACAACGCTGGCGATCGCGCGGCGCTTTCTGAGGCAGCAGCCAATCTTCGGCGCGGATCGAGGTCATGTGCATCACCGGCTGCTGGCCCGGGGGCTGGGTCCGAGGGCGGTGACGCTGATTCTTTACGGCGTGTGCACGTTCGGCGCCGCGCTATCCCTGGCGGGCAGCACCTGGGAGAACTACAGCGGGCTGGTACTGCTGTTGTTCTGTGTGGCTGCCTGGATCGGCGTACACAAGCTGGACTATGTCGAGTTTGGCGAGGCGGGGCGGATGCTGCGGCAGGGGATTTTCCGTCGTCTGCTGAACCGCCAGTTGAGCCTGCAGGGCTTCCGGCGGCAGCTGGCCATGGCTCCTTCGGTGGAGGCTTGCTGGCTTGCGGTTCTGAGTGTGTATCGCGGCTTCGGCTTTGTCGCGGTGCGGGCGTCCCTGGGCGGAGAGCGCTTCAGCGATGGCGTGGAGTCGGGCTCGCAGGGCATGTGGCGGTTGTCGATTCCCCTGGGCGCGTCGGATTTCGTGGAATTCTACCGGACGAGCGAGAGCCGTATTCCGTGCAGCGGAGCGGATGAACTGGCCGATGCGATCACTCGCGGGATGAGTGACAAGATGCGGCAGTTCCAGGTTGCGATCGACATGCGGGGCCGGCGGGTGATGCCCGCGGGGGGCGATCATGCGCGACCCGCGCATGTTCAGAAGGCAGCCGCGGCGGCCGCGGCGGGCGGCGGGAATCAGCCCCGGACGGGGACAACGCTTTCGCGGTGGATCTGAACGGACACCGAGCGTTGAAAGAGTTCAATTGAGACGACCAGGCGGCAGGCGTCGCGGACTTCCAGCAGGATGCCCTCGATGCCTGCCATGGGTCCTTCTTCGATGCGTACACGCTCGCCCTCCTGCAGGTAGCGGCACGGCTCGACGGGTGAGCCGGAGGCCAGCATCTTCTGAACCGCTTCGACCTGAGCGTCGGGTACGGGGGTGGGATTCTGTCCTGCTGACACGATAGAGATGACTCCTGGTGTTCGTAATACCTGCACGCGCGAAGAAGTATCGAAACGGCAGAAGATATATCCGGGAAATAAAGGAACAACTAATTTTTTGAAACGGTCAGACCATTTCCTGACAGTTTCGAAGACCGGCAGGTAAGTGGTGAGCCCTTTGGCGACCAGCGCGAGTTCTACTGTTTTCTCGTGCTGGGGGCGCACCGTGAGAGCATACCAGGCGCCGGAAAAGCGGGCGAAATCACGCGTTTCGGAGGCGAATGGTGAATAGTCCGATGATAGGCCTGCTCGATTCATCTGCGTCTCCGCGGGCGGAAGATTCCTTCAAGCCCAGCCTTTCCCCCCTCAAGGAAAAGCCGAACAGATCCGAGGCATAAGCAAAAGAATCGCCTATGCGATTAGTATAGCAATCGTGACTGGGAATATCGAGAATTAACGGGCAGACAATTCCCAACAGCACTGGCAAGCCAGGGTTGGACACGGAGGCGCTTGTGTTCAATGGCGGCGTTGGCTATTAATTGGGTGTAACGGGCCGGTAATTCCTGATTAGAGACGGTCGCTCCCCAGACCTCACGGCCGGCCCGCGGCCACGCCCGCGCGCGATGGCGCGGCGGCCGAAGAAGGAGTCTTGCGCCGTCATGAAGCGTATCTGGTGTGTATTGGCCTGCCTGTCATCCGCTGTGCCTGGGCTGGCGGCATCGTATTACCCAGTGAAGCCTGAGGATCCGAAGGCAATCTATGTGACCAGTGGGAGTTTCCCGGTAAAGGCGGACGGGGTGGCCGATGATACGGATGCCCTTCAGAACGCCATCGACAAGGTGCAGGAGAGTACCGGGCAGGGTATCGTGTTCGTGCCGCAGGGGCGGTACCGGATCAGCAGGACGCTGCATGTATGGCCCGGGATCCGGCTGATCGGATATGGAGCGCAGCGGCCCGTACTGGTGTTGTCCGAGGCGACGCCGGGTTACCAGGATCCAACCCAGGAAAACTACATGGTTTTTTTCACGGGGAACCGGCCAGCGGCGGGACGTGTGCTGAGACCGGGCGGTAGCGGCGCACAACCGGCACAGGGTCCGCGCCGCAGCGGACTGCACCAGGCGAATCTCAGCCAACCGCTGGACGCCAATCCGGGCACTTTCTATTCGGCGCTGAGCAACATCGATTTTGAGATCGGGGCGGGGAATGCCGGTGCGGTCGCCGTGCGTGCCCGCTATGCGCAGCATTGCTACCTGGCGCATGTCGAATTCCGGCTGGGGAGTGCGCTGGCTGGGATCCACGATGGCGGGAACTATGGCGAGGATCTGCATTTCGTTGGAGGGCAGTATGGAGTGTTCACCCGCAAGCCGTCGCCGGGGTGGCAATTCACGCTGGTGGATACCGTGTTCGAAGGGCAGACGAAGGCGGCGATCCGGACGCACGAAGCGGGGTTGACACTGATTCATCCGGTGATCCGGAATGTGCCCACTGCCATCGACATCGACGATGGGTATATCGAAGAGTTGTGGGTCAAGAGCGGCCGGTTTGAGAACGTCAGCACCCCAGCGATTGTGATCAGCCGGGAGAACAGCCCGCGGACAGAGATCAATCTCGAGGATGTTTCCTGCGCCAGGGTGCCGGTGCTGGCATTGTTCCGGGAGAGCGGAAAGCGCCTGGCGGGGCCGGCGGCGCAGTATCACGTGAAGGCGTTCTCGCACGGGCTGCACTATCCCGATATCGGCGCGGCAAGCGCTTTCCGGACCGACCTGCAGGCCACACCGATTCCTGCCCTGCCTGCAGATCACGCCGACCTGCCGGCTCTTCCGGCGCAGGGGACCTGGGTGAATGTCCAGACGCTGGGTGTGAAGGGCGATGGGACCACGGACGATACGGCCGCACTGCGGAGCGCGATCGCGGCTCACCGGGCCCTGTATTTCCCGATGGGCATGTATCGTGTCACGGACACGATCAGGATGCGCCCGGATACGGTGCTGGTGGGGTTGCATCCGAGCCGGACCGCGCTGGTGCTGGCGGACGGAACGCCTGCATTCCAGGGACTGGGCGGGCCAGTGGCGGTGCTGGAGGCTCCGAGGGGCGGGACGAACCTGGTGGCCGGGCTCGGCATTTACACGAACGGCGTGAACCCTCGGGCTGTGGCCGCGCTCTGGATGGCGGGCCAGGAATCGATGATGAACGATGTGCGATTCCTGGGCGGGCACGGCACGTCGAAGATCGATGGGACACGCGAGGACATCTACAACAACACGCATACCGCAGATCCGAACCTGAACCGGAAGTGGGACAGCCAGTATCCAAGCCTGTGGGTGACAAATGGCGGAGGCGGCACGTTTGCCGACATCTGGACTCCGAGCACGTTTGCACGGGCGGGCCTGCTGGTGTCGGACACGACGACGCCGGGGCGTGTGTATCACATGTCGAGCGAGCACCATGTCCGTTATGAACTGCAGTTCCACAGAGTGTCGAACTGGGCGGTGTATGCTCCACAGACGGAAGAGGAGCGTGGGGAGAGCGGATCCGCGATCCCGATGGAGATCGAGGACTCTTCCAACATCACGGTGGCGAATTTCCATCTCTACCGCGTGGTGAGTTCGTTCCAGCCTTTCCCATATGCGATTCGCGTCGCTGGTTCCAGGGACATCCGATTGCGCAACGTTCACTGCTACACCGACGCGAAGGCGTCCTTCGAGAGTGCGGTGTACGACGAGACGCACGACGTGCAGATGCGGCAGCGTGAGTTCGCCTGGATGAACATATCCGGGCAGGCGCCGGCCGCCCGGGTGAAGGCCGCGAGTGTGGTGGTGGAGCCCGGAGCCCGGGTAGAGCGGCTGGCCACCGGGTTCTTCAACGCGTCAGGCGGCGCCGTTTCGGCAGCCGGTGACTATTACTTCGTCGATGCGAAGTGGCAGAGGATTCATCGTTGGGATGCGGCTTCGAGGAAGCTGTCCACGGTGAGTGATGCTCCGCTGGAGCCGGTGAATCTTTTCTTCGACAAGGCCGGCGATCTGTGTGTGGTTTCCTACGGCGGCAAGGGCGTCGTGTATTGCCTGCAGCCGGACAAGCCGGGCGCGGCGCTGAAGATGCTGGAGCCGCAGGCCTCCGCACCACGAGCCGGTATGACGGCGGTGCTGCCAGTGGGCCACTGGCGATTGGAGAACGATTTCCTGGAGAACGTGCCGGTGCGGAAGCCGTCGCAGTATGTCACGCCGGATGGCTCCACGTTTCTGCCGGCGGGCGAAGACTTCGTGACCGGACGGCTGTACTACGGCTCGAAGCTGGTGGATGTAATCCGCGGTTTCGGGCTGGCGCCGGCGGCTGCCGGGAAGCCGTTTTACGTGAGCAACGAAGAGCAGCACCAGACGTACTCCGCTACGGTAGACGCAGAAGGCACTCTGACGAATCTGAAACTGTTTGTGGATCAGGCAGCCGAAGGCGTGGCGGTGGATGCGCAGGGCAACGTGTACCTGGCGGCGGGCCAAATCTACGTGTATTCGCCCGCAGGCAAACTGATCGACACCATCGAGGTGCCGGAGCGGCCGGTTCAGTTGTCTTTCGGGGGCAAGGATGGGAAGACCCTGTTCATTGCTGCGCGATCGAGCATTTACGCAGTCAGGACGCGGAACGCGGGGCGCTGATCCGGCGCGAGCTAGCCGCGATAGGTCTCGCGAAAGCGGGCAAGCATGCGTTCGGTATCAGGTTCGAGACCGGTAAACAGCCGGAAGGCTTCGGCGGCCTGGAAAACGGCCATGCCGCCGCCGTCGAGGGTACGGCAGCCATGCTGACGGGCCTCGCGGAGGAGTTGGGTCTCGAGCGGGAAATAGACGATGTCGGCGACCCACAGATCCGGCCGCAGGTATTCCGGCGGGATGGCGATGCCAGGTTGTCCGGTCATGCCGGTGGGCGTGGCGTGGATGAGCCCACTGACAGATCGGAGCGCGGGGAGCGGGTCGGAAACGGCGGAGACGCGGCCGTCCCCGAACTGGCGGGCCAGGGCTTCGGCGCGGCCCTGGTTCTGGTCGAAGACGAACAGGCGCCGGATGCCCAATTGCAGGGCGGCATAACAGATTGCGCTGCCGCCGCCGCCCGCGCCGAGCAGCAGGACCGAATCGCGGCGGGCGTCCGGCAAGCCTTGCTCGTAGGCCGCATAGAATCCCAGCCAGTCTGTGTTGTGGCCGATGCGCCGTCCGTTCCGGAAGACGACTGTGTTCACGGCGCCCACTGCGGCGGCGTGCCCGGAGAGTTCGTGCAGGTGGGGGATCACCGCCTGTTTGCAGGGGTGGGTGATGTTCAGGCCGGCGAAGCCGAGCAATTCCGCCGCCTCCAGCAGGTGGGGCAGGCTGGCGGCGGAGAGTCCTTGCGGGTGAAGATCCACCAACTGGTAGAGAAGATGATGGCCGAGCGCTCGAGCTTCTTCTTCGTGAATTGCCGGAGACCCGGACGCGGCGATATTGCTGCCGATCAACCCAACCAGGAACCGCATGAGGAAGCATTGAGTCTACCACCAGGCCCCGATCCGGGCATTTACGGAGGGCTGTAAAAACACCGTCCTTTTCTGCAGGGAATGGTTCGCGGGTGGCCGGAGTGCCGCTAGAATATCCTCATCGAGTTGAGGCGGCGGGCTGGGGCTTCTGCCTGGCCGCACCGACCCGCTTCCGCCGGACCTGCAAGCCTACCGAACCTATGCCTGCCCCGACTACTGCCAGGAATCGACTCGATTCGATTGACGCGCTGCGCGGCGCCGTCATGATCATCATGGCGCTGGACCATCTCCGCGATTTCATTCACGCCGATGCGTTCCTCTTCAGCCCTGAGAATCTGGCGCGCACCACTCCGATCCTTTTCTTCACGCGCTGGATCACGCACTTCTGCGCGCCGGTGTTCATGTTCTCGGCCGGCATGAGCGCTTTCCTGGTTTACCAGCGACTGGGCGACAAGGCAGCGCTGTCGAGATACCTCTTGAAGCGCGGGCTATGGCTGATTGTGCTGGAACTGATCGCGGTCCGGCTGGCATTTGCATTCAGCCTGACTGAGGGGCTGGTGGTGCTGGAGGTCCTGTGGGCGCTGGGATGGTCGATGATCATCCTGGGCGGACTGGCGCGGCTGCCCGTGCGGACACTGGCGATCTTCAGTGCCGCCGTGATCGTGCTGCACAATGCGCTGGATCCGGTGCAGGGTGCGCTGCTGCAATCGTTCGGGTGGATGTGGAATGTCCTGCACCAGCCGGGAGTGATTCCGCCGCAGGCACCCATTTTCCTGCTGGCCTACCCGCTGATTCCGTGGTTTGCCGTGATGTCGGCCGGCTTCTGCTTCGGCTCAGTGATGGTGCAGGATCCGGAAACCCGGCAGCGGTGGATGGTTAGAATGGGGGCCGCCGCCACGGTGGCGTTCCTGGTTCTGCGAGGGGTGAACATCTATGGAAATCCCGCTCCCTGGTCCAGCCAGAGTTCGGCCGCGATGACGGTGGTCTCGTTTCTGAACGTGTTGAAGTACCCGCCTTCGCTCGACTTTCTTTTAATGACGCTGGGACCTGCGCTGCTGGTGTTGAGCATGCTGGACCGCATGCACTGGCGGCCATTGAATCCGCTGCTGGTGTTCGGCCGGGTGCCGCTTTTCTATTTTCTTCTGCACCTCTACCTGATCCACACGATTGCGGTGGTGCTGGCGATGGTTCGCTACGGCTCGGCCTCGTTCCTGTTTCACCCGCTGCCGTCAATGGGTGGGCCGGCGTCGTTGTACCCGGCGGGCTACGGGTATTCGCTGTGGGTGGTTTACCTGGTGTGGATCGGGCTGGTGACGGCGTTGTATCCCGTCTGCGTCTGGTATTGGCGCCTGAAGAGCACGCAAAAGTCGTGGTGGCTGCGCTACCTGTGAGGCGTGAGGCGGACAAATTGTGACAAACAAAAAGCCACATCTCGGGGATACTGGCAAAGTGGAGCGCCCGAAAGTGGTGACAGCCGATTCGCTGACTGGGGAGCGGTTTCACGCCCGGGTACAAACCGATCCGGCCGGTGTGCTGCAGGCGCCGGGCCGGCCGCGGGCCGGGCTGGTTGTGCATATCGGAGCCCCGGTGATGATTGGCTGCGACCGCGTGGGCCGGCGGCACAGGGGCCGCAGCGTGCACGGCGACGTCGACATCATTCCCGTAGGCGAGCCCAGCCGCTGGGACCTGAAGGAAGCGGATACGGCGCTGATCATGGGGCTTTCCACCGGACTGCTGCAAGCTGTGGCCGAGGACTCCGGTTTGCGCGGAGGCGCCATCGAGATCGCCAATCGTTTTCAGATTCGCGACGGGCGGATTGAGCACCTGGGTTGGGCCTTGCGGGAAGAGCTGGAGGCCGGGTATCCGAACGGCCGGCTCTATGTCGAGAGTCTGGCCGTGGCGCTGAGCGGGCACGTGCTGCAGCATCACTCGAGTCTGTCCGGGACGCCCCGGCCGACGAAAGGCGGCCTGTCGGGCTACCGGTTGAAGCAGGTGCTCTGCTATATCGAGGAGAATCTCGGGGGCGATTTGTCCCTGGAAGAGATTGCTAACTTCGTCGGGCTGAGCGTGTCGCATTGCAAGGCGGCATTCCGGCAGTCGATGGGCCGGCCGCTGCATCAGTATGTGATTGAAAGGCGGGTGGACCGCGCGCGGACGCTGCTGCTCAAGGGGACGAGTTCCATCAGCCAGGCCGCGCAGGAGTGCGGCTTCACCCACGCCAGCCATCTTTCCTTTCACATGAAACGGTCGCTGGGGTTCTCGCCCGGGCTGGTGGTGCGCCAGCGCCGCCTGTAGCACCGCTGTTCTATTTCCATCCGTTTTTGCATCCGACCATCCATTTTTGAGCGACCAGGAGGCGGTTCGACTGGCACACTGGGTCCAATATGTGGACCTGGAGCAAAGGATGTTGGCTGGGGGCCCGGCGTATCCCAGGGCGGCGATCGGCGGAACTGGCGGCCTTGACGGCCAGTTGTTTCTACCTTTGGGCGTCGCCTCCGGCGGTGATCTCCTACCCCTCGCAATTCCGCAGCTGGACGCATGTGAAGACGCAGCTGATCGGCGAAAAGAGCCCGTTCTTCGCCGGATCGGGCGGGATTCACCATGTGTACGCCAATGACAAGGCGCTGGAGGGGTTGAAGTCGGGCCGGTATGCCGACGGGTCCGTGCTGGTGTTCGACCTGGTGGAGGCCCAGGAGAAGGCGGGTGTCACGGTGGAGGGTGCTCGAGTGCGGGTCGACGTGATGGTCAAGAGCGCCGCCCGATTCCCTGCTTCCGGCGGTTGGGGTTTTGAGCGGTACCTGGCCTCCGACCTGACAAAGGGGATTTTGGACGAGAAGGGCCGGCAGGGTTGCGCAGTCTGTCACCGGAATCGCAGCGACCACGATTTTGTGTTTAGCGAGTTACGCCCGTAGACGATGATGCGGAAGGAACAACAATGAGAATTCTCCTCCCCCTGGCTGTATCCGCGGCCTTGCTACCAGCCTGCGCCTTCGCGGCGGATTGGAGTCCGAAGCTGGCGGCCGACTATCTCGACAACCGGCAGAAGGAGTGGTTCGCCTGGGGTCCGTCGAAATCGCTAGGCGGGCCCTGTTTATCGTGTCACACCGGGGTCACCTACCTCATGGCGCGGCCGTCGCTGCGTCAGGTGCTCGGAGAGAATCAGCCCGCGGAGCACGAAACCGGACTGTTGAACGCACTGCGGGCGCGGGTCGACAAGAACGAGGCGAAGGAGTATGCGCCCGGAATCACCAAGGAGCCCATGGCTTCGCAGGCGATTGGGGTGGAAGCGATCTTTGCTGCGCTCTTCCTGGCGCGCGCGGATGAAGCGTCGGGCAGCATGAGTCCTGCCACGAAACAAGCCTTTGACCGGCTTTGGCGGCTGCAGCAGAAGTCGGGGCCGCTGCAGGGGGCGTGGCAGTGGTATGTGTTCAATTCCGATCCCTACGAAACGCCGGATTCGCCCTTCTTCGGAGCCACCCTGGCGGCGCTGGCCGTAGGCAGCACTCCGGCGTCTTATCGCGAACAGGAACAGGTGAAGGCCGGCACCGCTGCGCTGAAGGCGTATTTCGCGGCAGCGTCTGCCTCACAGCCATTGCACAACCGGCTGATGCTGCTGTGGGCTGCACAGAAGCTGCCGGGGTTGCTTCCGAAGGCGGCGATGAAGTCGATTGTCGAAGAGACGCTCAGCAAGCAGAACGAAGATGGGAGCTGGTCCACGGAGTCACTGGGGCCGTGGAAGCAGCATCCGGATGCGAAGCCCGTTCCCGGAGCGAACAGCTATGCGACGGCTGTGGCGGCATACCTGCTGCAGACCGGCGGGGTGCCTGCTTCGGACCGCCGGATGTCGGCGGCGCTGGCCTGGCTCCGCGCCCATCAGGATCCACAGGCAGGTTTCTGGGAATCCACTTCGATGAACAAAGTCTATCCGGCGGGCGCCATGCCGGGGCTTTTCATGCGCGATGCGGCAACCTCGTTTGCGGTGATGGCGCTGACTTTCCGCGAACCGGCCGCCAAGCGCTAACGCGCGGTCCCGGGATTCAATCGGCGAACTGCGTTCTGGCGCGCAGGGGCGGCAGTATCTCTTCTTCCGCCACGATGCCCTCCGTGGCGTAAAGCACATGGCTGCCGGGCGCTTCGATCTGCACCGGGATCTCGTGGTGCCCCTGCAGGGCGTCCCGCACCTGGTCCTGGCGCTCCGGCGGAACGAAGAGCAGCAGGAATCCACCACCGCCCGCACCCAGCAGTTTGCCGCCCAGCGCTCCCGCCGTGCGGGCCCGATGGTACATGCCGCAAACCACCGGCGGGCCCACCTGCGTGTCGAGCTCCTGTTTCAATTGCCACGCCTCGTGCAGCAATTCGCCAAACGCCGAGATCGGACCCTGCCCGGTGAGGATCCCGTAGCCTTGGTCTACCTGATTCCGGAGAGCGCGGATCCGCTCGGTGTTCTCGCTAAGCCGGCTCATCTGGCGGCGCGCCATCTCCGCCGCGCGCCGGTGGATCCCGGTGTGGAACAGCATCATGTGCTGTTGCAGTTCTTCCTTCCGATCGCCCCGCAGGATGACCGGATGAGGGCGGATCTCCCCATCCGGCAGGAATTCGACCACGGCCAGGCCGCCGATTGCGGCTAGTGCCTGATCCTGGCAGCCGACGCATTCGCCCAGGACGTCGCGCTCGATGCGAATTGCCTCGTAGGCCAGATCCAAGGGTTCGAGCTTTCTGCCCTGGAAGCTGTGCAGGGCGTTCAGCAGGCCCACGACGAAGGAGGACGATGTACCCAGTCCGGTGAAGGAGGGTAATTCGCCCGTGTAGTTCACTTCGACGTCGCGAGTAATACCGCAGCTGCGGAGACATTCGCGGAAGGGTGCGTGCTTGAGATCGTCCAGATGAGAGACGCACTCCACCTGGCGGTAAGCGATGCGGATCGAATAGTCGAAGAGCTGGGAGTGAAAGTGGGTCACCGAGTGGTAGGCCGACTTGTCGATGGCCGTCGCCAGCACCGCGCCGCCATACTGACGAAAATAGTCCGGGTAGTCGGATCCGCCGCCAAAGAAACTGATGCGAAATGGAGTTCTCGTGATGATCATGCCGGCAACTCCCCCTTGAGCTCCCGAACGAAAGCGTCGCCTTGCCCCAGGCTGTCCGGCGTGCCGATATCCAGAAACCGGCCCTTCACCCGAACCGCGTGAATCGGGACGCCGGCCGCCAGCAGGGAAGGAAACACGTCGGTTTCAATGCTCGATGCGCCTTGCGGAAACATATCGATCAGGTGACGGCGGAAACAGTATATCCCGGCATTGATCCAACCCGCGCCAGGCCGTTTTTCCTCGAACCGTTGCAGGAAACCCGCCTCGTCGATCGCCAAAGTCCCAAACCTGCTCGCGTCGTCTACTTCGATGGCCGCGATGGCAGCCTCTGCTCCGGGAGGCAGGGACCACATGCCGCTCAGGTCGGCGGCGACGAGGGAATCACCGTTGGTCACAACAAAAGGATCGCTGAGCGGCCGGCGTTCCACGGCATACCGCACGGCGCCGCCCGTGCCCAGAGCCTGGAGCTCCCGCACGGCCTCACCGCTACCTCTCGCTGCGAGGAAATCCTCAATTACTTCAGCCAGATAGCCGGTGGAGACCACGACGTCGTTGGCACCCTGCTCTTCCCAGTGCTCGAGCATCCACTCGAGAAACGGCCGTCCGGCGACCGGCACCATGGGTTTTGGCAGGTCCGGATGCAGATTCTGGAGCCTCGTCCCCCTGCCGCCGGCCAGAATCAGGAGGCTCCGCGTGTGCATGGAATTACCTGGTCTCCAGTTGGGAGCGAACGAAATCCAGGACCGTCTTCCGGGTTTCGGGAATCTCCGTAAACCGTTGGGCTGACTCGATATTGACTTCGTAGCGGACCTTGGGGCTGCCCGGCTGCACCGGCACCGGCGTTCCCACGGCCTCTATGACTTCCGCGATGGAGATCACACCCTTCCCACACACGTTATACACCCGGTTGGCCGGGGCCTGAGCCGCCAATCGGAGGATCACCTCGGCCGCCTGGTCCGTGTGGAGGAATTGCAGGCTGCTGCCCGGGTCCAGCCACAGCGGACCGCCGTGCAGGGCGTCGAAGATCGCATTTTTGCGCAAACCGGGACCGACGAAGCCACCGCAACGGGCCACGATCCAGCGTGGAGCGGCGTGCATGACGCACTGTTCCGCCAGATACTTATGAAAACCGTAAGGACTCTGTTTGGCAGGATCCAGGACCTGGTCTTCGCGGCTCACCTCGGGGCTGGTGCAATCCGGGTAGACGTCGCAGGAGGAGATGTGGACGTAGGTTTCGCAGGGAAAGTCGATGAGGGAGGACCGGACGGAGCGGACCGAGGCGTCGAACTCCTCAAGGGGTGCTTGCTTGGCCAGTGGTTTTCTGGAGTTGCCGTTCGCATTGATCAGCAGGTTGCACTTCTGGCCACGCAGGGAGTCATAGTTGGCCCGGTCGATCACCTGGAACTCTTCCCCACGGGCTTCCAGGAGCCGGACGAAGCCGGAGCCCACCAAACCGCGTCCGCCAATCACAAAGATCATCGGGAGCCCTCCCTGCCTGTCATAGGCGGATTCCGTCCGTCCCCGCGGCGCTATGCTCGCGGAACCACGAAATCGTCCTGCGCAATCCTTCTTCCAGCGGTGTCGGACAATCGAGCCCGAGCGACCGCATCCGGCTGACATCAAAGACTTTCACCATCTGGCCATCCGGCTTGGACGAGTCCCATTCCAGGCTGCCCTTGAAATCAGACAGGCGGCAGACAGATTCGGTCAGCGTTCGGATGGGGGTAGCCACGCCGGAGGAGAGGTTGACGGGCTGGCTGGAGTCGTAATTCTCGATGAACCACGGGATCAGCCTGGCGACATCGCCGGCGTAAACGAAGTCCCGCACCGGCTTTCCGGAACCCCAGGCCACGATCTGTTCTGCTCCGGATTCACGGGCCTCATGGACGCGACGCACCAGCGCCGGCACCACATGCGACTCATGCTGGCGGAAGTTGTCGTACTCGCCGTACATGTTGCCTGGAATCAAGGGGATGGAGTTCAGGCCATACTGCTTGCGGTAAGATTCGCTGGCTACCACGCCCATCATTTTGGCGGTGGAGTACGGCGCACTCTCGGGCTGGGGATAGCCCTGCCAGAGCTGGTCTTCGGCGATGGGAGAGGCCGCCTTCGCAGGATAGCTGCAGCCGCCAAACGGATAGATGAGTTTCCGGACACCGGATGTGGCCGCCTGGTGGAAGACAAGGGCGGTGATGAGGGTGTTGCGGTAGTAGAAGTCGGCCGGATAGGCGCGGTTTGCCCCGATGCCTCCGACGTAGCCTGCAAGGTGCACAACAACGTCCGGTTTATGCTGCCGGAACATGTTTTCGACGGCGTCGGGGTGCGTCAGGTCAAAATCGGAATGTGTTGTCCCTATGACTTCTACTCCGCTAAAATGAGCACGAAGCGCAGGCATGGTGTGTCGGCCGAGGAAACCCGCACTGCCTGTGACAAGTATTCGCATAGGGCTTTGCCGCCACGGGTGGCGGTGGGGTAGCAACAGTCATTTATGATATCATGGTGATCCTTCTACCGTCTCACCACAGGCATGGCGGGTGCCTGTCCAGAGCTTAATTGAAAAGGTAAAAGATCAGCTCAATGTCCAGATTCATATTGATAGACCAATCAATTGTCGATATCGGCGGTCATCATTATGAATATGCACAGCACGTTCTTTCCGCTGCGAAGGCGGCCGGGTATACTCCGGTCCTGGCGGCCCACCGGGAGTTCAAGGACACCGGCGCGCCCTGGAAAGTGTTTCCTGCCTATCGGCTAGGGTTCTGGAAACGGATGTCCAAGGCGACCGTGGGCGAGCGGCTGGCGAAGACCTACACCAATCTCTACCACCGGTTTTTTGTTCTGAAGACGCGGTTGTTTTTCTCTCAATTGGGTTTTCTTTGGGTCGTGCGGAACAACGCAATTGAATACCTGCGCTGGCACCCTTTTGATTCAGCATTTAAAATCGGATATGCCGCGGCGCTGGCTGTTATTTTTCTGCCGATCCGCGCGTTATTTCGAATACTTGCGGCCATCGTACCCTTTCGCGGCTTCTTCCGGCAGATTTGGGAAACGGCCTGGACTACGATGCGCGGCGCGCTGGGGCTGCTGTTTGAATCCCTCTCGAGTGGAGGCACTCTCCACGACTGGCGGTTCCAGCGCCGTAAGGCCAAGATGTTTGCCGCCGATACGCTGGATCTGCTGCGCGCACTGAAGCCGGAGGCGGGCGACCTGATCTTTATCCCCACCCTGGGCGTCCCGGAAATGGTTGGATTGACAGAGGTTTGGGATCGTTACCAGGATTCCATGCGTCCCAGTTACCACCTGCTGTTCCGGCGGAACTTGTACGATGGGCGGGAGTGGCAGTATGGTGACCAGGACGAGTTGATGACTCCACTCCGCAACGCCTTCCTCGCGTTCCGGAGCCGCTTGTCCTCTGCCCGCGTATTCTTCTATACGGATACCGAGGAACTGACGAAGCAGCACGAGCGGGTGTCCTCCCTGCCCTTCCACACGTGTCCGATCCCCCACACCGAGTCCCCTTCCCTGCGGGTGGCCTCGCCGGCTAAGCCGCTACAGCTTGTCTATTTAGGCGATGCTCGCGCTGAAAAGGGATACCACTATTTCCCTGCATTGGTGGAAGACCTCCGCCGGGATTTCCTGGCGACTGGGCGCGTGGAGTTCAAGATTCAGTCGAATTACAATATCCCGAAGGGCGAATCGGAAGCCGTGGTGGCGCGTTGCCTGCTGCAAGGCGTGGGCGGCGACGGGGTGACGCTGTTCCTGGAACCGCTGCCCTCTGAGCAGTACCGCTCGGTGCTGAGGGAGGCGGACCTGCTCATCCTCCCGTATGACCGCGACAACTACTACGCCAGAAGCTCTGGTGTTTTGATTGAAGCACTTACAGCCGGCATCCCGGTGGTTGCGCCCGCCGCCTCCTGGCTGGGCCGGCAGTTTGCCGACAGTGTTTACGAGTACCGCAACCGCCTGCTGCAAACCCGGGAAGAGGACGTGGTACCAGCCCGCCGCCACCAGTTGTGGCAGCAGTCGGGCACTGGAAAATCGTGGTATCTCGGAGCCAGCCGGGAGATGCATTTTGGCGGAGAAGACCGCTCGGCGCAGTCGTGGATCAATGTGCCCCGCGACACGGGTTACCTGTGGATCCGGATGGATTTAGACAGTGCCGAGGAAGGCCACGCGGTGCTCCTCAATGTCACGGGACACGACCGGTCAGGCCGGAAATGCGAGGAGAGTTCAGACATTCTGGCGCCTGGGTATGCCTCGACGCAGGTCGTGGGGTTGGTGCCGGTTGGTCCGCAGACGACCAAGGTGCTGGTGAGCCTGCGTCACGCATTTGCCGACGTGGAGCTGACTGTGACGAACTTTGAAATCGGCTTCCTCCTTCAGAATGAAGGAGATGCTCCTCTTCCGTTGAGTGCGGTGGGAGCCGGCTATACGGATGTGGGCAACCTCTCCGCCGCAGTCCGTGAGGTGCTGGCCCACTACGATCACTACCGGGACACGGCGATGGACAATGCGCCAGCCGCTTACGATTTCCACAATGCCGGCCGCCTGGTTTCCATGCTCAGCACCCAGGCGTCGACCCGGGAATCCACGGGCGCGAAACAGGAAACGGGCATGGCAAAGACAGTGGCCGCCCGGGTGAGCGCATAATGTCGACCGGAGGCATCGTCCAGGTTTCCGATATCAGCGTCGGGTCCGGCAATTTCGACTCGCTGTCGTTGCTCCGGTCGCTGGTCGATCTTTACGGCCTGCCTGCCACGATTCTCGAGCCCGACCAGCAGGACAAAGCCATCTCGCAACTGGAGGGCGGCTTGGATGTCGTCCGCATTCCGACCTCGACGCACTTCCGCAGCACTACTGGCCGCATTGAGTTCGTCTCCAGCGTGGCCGCGAAGATCAACCAGTTACGGCCGCGCATCCTGATCATCCGCTGTTCCTGGAACATCCCTGTTTTGTACCGGTTGGCGAAGAAGCCGCCCCTGGTGATCTACCACGCCACCGAGTCCACCACCTATTACGGGAACTTCGATCCGGAGTTCAACCGCCACGCCAGGCAGTGGATTGACGTCGTGGTGTTTCCGGAAGAAAACCGGGCCGCGATCGACATCCGCCGTTGCGGATTCGAGAAGATTCCTGTCGCCCTGGCCTACAATTCGCCCACCCGCCTGGCCGACCTGGAGGACCCGATTCCGCCGGCGGATCGTAACGGCCGCATCTATTATTCCGGCGCTCTGGACGTGAATGCGACCTTTGTGGACTACTACGGCGACACGCGGATGCAGGCGTTTCCCATTGACATTTATGGGTACATCGGCGGATCGGAGCCCGAACGAACGAGGAAGGTGCTGGTGAATGCCGGCGGCCAGATCCGCTACAAAGGCTTCGTCGACACCAAATATCTGGAGGCCGCGCGGCCGAACTACGCGTACAGCCTGACCATCTGGAAGACCTCCAACGAGAACCAGACGTATGCCTGCCCGTGCAAGTTCTTCGAGTCCATTGCGTCCGGCGTGCCGCCTGTCACGGCGCCTCATCCTCAGCCCAAGCAGATTGTGGAGCGCTACAAATGCGGCATCGTCATGAAGGGTTGGGGTTTCCAGGACATGCTGGACGCGTTCACCCGGGCCATGCAGCTGTATGGCACGCCTGAATATGACGAGATGGTGCAGAACTGCAATATCGCAATGAAAGAAGAGTTGAACTGGGACCGGCAGTTCGAGCGGGTGCGCAGGCTTCTGCCCCGCTCGATCTGACCCCCGGATGACATCCAACCATGGCTCAAGCAAAAGTACTGATCACCGGCGGTGCGGGCTATATCGGCTCGGTATTGACGCCCCAACTCCTGAATGCCGGTTTTGCCGTTACTGTCCTGGACAACTTTCTCTACGGACAGCCCAGCCTGCTGGAAAACTGCTGGCATCCCGATTTCCAGATCATCCGCGGGGATTGCCGGGATGAGCGGGTGTTGCGGGAAGCGACAGCTTCAGCCGACATCATCATCGCCCTGGCGGCCCTTGTGGGCGCGCCGGTTTGCGACGAGGACAGGATCGCGGCCAGAACGACGAACCTGGAGGCCATTCAGACACTCCTCAAGCTGAAGTCCAGGCAGCAGTGGCTGCTGTATCCGTGCACCAACAGCGGCTACGGGGTGGGGGAGGCGTCCAATTACTGTACGGAGGAGTCTCCGCTCAAGCCGATCTCGCAGTACGCGCGCGACAAGGTGGAAGCCGAGCGGCAGGTGCTCGAGGCCGGCAATGGCGTCTCTCTGCGCCTGGCGACCGTCTTCGGCGTTTCGCCGCGCATGAGGATCGACCTGCTGGTGAACGACTTCGTCCACCGCGCGGTGACTGACCGCTCTCTGGTCATCTTCGAGGGCCACTTCAAGCGCAACTACATCCACATCCGCGACGTGGCCCGGGCCTTCCAGCATGTGATGGCGCGCTTCGACGCGATGAAGGAGCAGCCCTACAACGTTGGACTGAGTGACGCGAACCTCTCGAAACTGGAGCTGTGCGCCGAGATCAAAAAGCTGATTCCCGGGTTCTCCTACCTGGAAGCGCCCATCGGTGAGGATCCCGACAAGCGCGACTACATCGTGTCCAACGCGAAGATCGAAGCCACGGGCTTCCGGCCGGTCGTTTCCCTGCCCGATGGGATCAATGAACTGAAAAAGGCTTTCACGATCCTCAGGGCCAGGAGATACTCGAATGTCTGAGCTTGCTGTGCAGCCGTCCCGCCGGGCTCCGGCCCAGGTTGGGCTCGCCAGCTGCCGGGCAGTATGCGGGGCTTCGGGCCGGGGGATGGGTTCCAGCTAGCCTATGTGGCGAGGCGATCTTCTCTATCTCGTCCGCAACCTGGTCCTGAAGGATTTCAAGATCAGATACCGCAACATGTCTCTCGGCATGTTGTGGTCGCTGCTGAATCCGCTGGTGATGATGGGGATTCTCACCTTCATCTTCACCGTGATCTTCCCCAACCGGAGCGTGGATCACTTTGCGGTCTTCGTTCTTACGGGGATGGTCCCCTACAATTTCTTCAGTCTGGCCTGGGGCGCCGCCAGCTCGTCGGTAGTGGAAAGTTCGGACTTCATTAAGCGCGTCAACGTTCCGCGCGAGATGATTCCTCTGACAGCGGTGCTTTCCACGGCGCTGAATATGGCCGCCCAGGTGGCGCTGCTGCTGGGGCTCGTGCTGTTCTTCGGCTACGGTGTGAACTGGTACTGGCTGCTGCTGCCGGTGGTCTGGGGCCTCGAGATCGTCTTCGTCTGCGGATTGGGCCTCATTACGGCCACGCTGGCCGTCTTCATCCGGGATACCCGCTACGTGGTGGAGTCTGTGAACCTGGTCCTGTTCTGGCTGGTGCCGATCTTCTATCCGTTCAGCGCCATCCCGGCCCAATACCGGGAGTTCTACCAGTACAACCCGGTGGCCGCCCTTGTGCTAGCTTCCAGGAATATCCTGTTGGAGGGCTCGGCGCCGGCTGGTGAGCTGATGGTCAAGCTCGCCCTGGTCTCCTTCGCGACGCTGGGCGTGGGGCTGTTCGCTTTCCGGCGCTGGAAAAGCCGGTTTTACGATTATCTGTAACCAACGTGAGTACTTCACCCATCGTCACAGTCCGGAACGTCTCCAAGAGCTTTGTCATGCACAAGCCCAGGAGGCTTTTGCGCAGCCATCTCAAGGAGATGATGACCCGGCACCGGCCAGAACGGTTTCAGGCCCTGCGGGATGTGTCGTTTGAGGTGAACCATGGCGAGAGCGTTGCGATCATCGGCCGGAACGGAGCGGGGAAAAGCACCCTGCTCGGTTTGGTGGCCGGGCTGGTTAACGCGGATTCCGGCACCATCGAGGTGAACGGGCGCGGCGCGGCTCTGCTCCAGTTGGGATCCGGCTTTCACGCGGATCTGACAGGAATCGAGAACGTCCATCTGAACGCCTCCGTGCTGGGGGTCTCCCGCCAGCGGACCGATGAGCTGATGGACGAGATCATCGAGTTCTCCGGCATCGGCGACTTTGTCCACGAGCCGGTACGGTCTTACTCCTCCGGCATGGTGATGCGGCTGGCGTTCTCAGTCGCCGTCTGCGTGGATCCGGATTTCCTCATCATTGATGAAGTCCTGGCCGTCGGCGACCGTGCCTTCCAGGAGAAGTGCGTGGAGCGCATCTACCAGCTCCATCAGGCGGGCAAGACCATCCTCTGTGTGTCGCATGCCTCGGCCACAGTGCGAGAACTGTGCAGCCGGGCCCTGTGGCTGGAAGAGGGCGTCCTGCGCATGGACGGTCCCATCGACGAGGTGATTGCCGCCTACGAGGGCGGCCTGAACCTGAGGCCCGTTCAGGTCATTGAGCCGGAGCCTGGTCCCGTTGCGGGCGAAGAGACGGTGCCTGGGCCGCAGCAAGAGCCTGAACCGCCTGTGACCGAACCCGAAGGGGTCGAGGACGGTCCCGCGGAAGCGCCGCCGGAACAACCACCCGTTTCCGAGCCGCCGGCGGTGACGGAAGATTCCGCAGAAGCTGTGCCCTTCATCCTGGAGACGGCCCCAACCAACGTAGAGGAGAGCGAATCCGCAGGCAGCGGAGAGTCCGGACAGCAGGAACTGGATCTCGTGCCCGCGGAGACGCCCAGCGAAGAGCCCGCACCGTCGCCGGTTCCTGCCGGTCCACCGTGCGAGGAGGAACTGGCCTACATCCGGGAGCTCGTTCTCAACCACTACTGCTTCGTCGATTACCAGAACCGGACGATCATGCCGCGTTCCACCACGGCCGCTCTGATCGTCCCCATCGATTACGAGAGTGTCGTTCCGAGGGAAAAATCACGAGAGCCGTTCGCGGCCATCACGGCCATGCTGGAACAGCGCATGTGGGCATTTCGCACATTATGCGACCGCCTGCAGCCGCATTTGAACCTGGTCGATGTGCAGTTCGATTTGGCGGATCCGGCCGACGAAGTTTCTCCGTTCTGGAATAACACTTTCTTTACGGGTATGGATGCCCGGGCCGCGTATGCGCTGGTGCGCAGCCTCACTCCGGCCCGCGTTGTGGAAATCGGCAGCGGGAACAGCACTCGATTTCTCAGAAAGGCCGTCCGTGATGGCAAGCTGGCTACCAGGATCACGTGCATCGACCCCGCGCCGCGCCTGGCCGTCCACGCCGTGGCCGACGAGGTCCGGACGGAAAGTATCATCTCCACGCCGCTGGACTACTTCTCCAGCCTCCAGCCGGGCGACATCCTTTTCTTCGACGGCAGTCATCTGTGCTTCCACGATTCCGATGTGACGCACTTCTTCCTGCGGGTGCTGCCGGCCGTACCTCGCGGAGTGCTGGTGCATGTGCACGACATCTTCCTGCCGGAAGAGTACCCCGAGGACTTTGATATTCGCTACTACAACGAACAGTACATGCTGGCTGCGTTTCTCTACGGAAACTCAAACTGGAAGCCCCTGTTGCCTATTCACTATCTTTACGGACAAGGCGCCATAAATGCAGATGGATGTTCTTTCTGGATCGTAAATGGATTTGTGCCAGATCCGGAGTTAAAACGCCGTCCCGGCAAAATGCGTTGATTTATATAATTTGATATTTCGAACGGCGGCCATTGGGAGTTGCATTATCAGCCGGCAGCCAGGACGCCTGCCGGAGGCCGGGAATCCTCCGGGCGCGTGCTGCCCGAGCTGCCCCAGGACGGCCAGTGTTGGTAAGGTCTTCAATTGACAGGCCCGAGCATAGCGATTACCCTTAGACTGATCGCCTGGACGGGGGGTGCAACCTCCAGGTGTGCCTGCACGAAGGGTGAGGGCGGAGGAAAGTGAAAGTGCTTCTACAAAAATCAGGACAAATCAAACGATTACCAATCGGCGGACACTTATCGGCAAGTGTGCTTGCTTTGACTCTCTTTATGACGCCGGGATGGAGTGCTGAGCGGATTCAATTGCTGCAGGAAACTCCCGGCCAGGCTGGGCCTGTCACGTTTCGTTCCATCGGTTCGGTCACCGGGGCTAGAAACCTGGCCCTGCCCGAAACCGGCGGCCATATTCTGGTCAGGACGGTGGACGGTGCTGTATGGTCCTGGGGGAGCAATGCGCAGGGGCAGCTGGGTGTGGGCGACGAGAAGGATCGTGCCGCCTGGAGCCAGGTACCCGGGCTCGATTCCGTCACCGGTATCGCCGCTGGCGCGCAACACTCGCTGGCGCTGCGCGGTGATGGCACCATCTGGGCATGGGGCGCCAATACAGAAGGTCAGCTGGGCAACGGCACGCTGGCCAGCCGCACACAGCCGGGTGTCGTGCCCGGGCTGCGGGATGTCGTCATGATCGCCGCCGGGCAGCTGTTCACGGTCGCCTTGCGGGCTGACGGGTCGGTTTGGGCCTTCGGCTCGAACTGGAATGGGATCCTCCCCGGCGAGTCCCGCAAGTTAGTCGCTTCTCCCATGCAGGTCAAGGGCTTGGCTGGGATCGAAGCTGTCGCCGTCTACGGCAACATCGGCTATGCACGTGATAGCCAGGGACAGGTCTGGGCCTGGGGCACAGACAGCAAAACCGCATCGGCCTCCGCCCGCATCGTCACGGGCGAAGATCTTGCGACCAAGAGCGCGGAACTGAAGCGGCGCTTCGACCAGGAAGAGCCTGCTCCCCTGGTGGATGCTCAATGGCTGGGCAACCAGTTGACTGCCCGCACGGTGAGCGTCGTGGACAACACCCTGACCCTGACGCAGGACTCCGCTCGCAGCGAATATCAGTTTGATGGCGTCGTTCTCGACGCCAAGGCCGGTTGGGCCGTGGCGGTGATCTCCGCGGATCCGGCCACGATCGAAGCGCAGAATGCAGCTGCCGCGACGATGAAAGCGAACCGCGCGCTCGCCGCGAAAGGCCTGCTGTCGACGTCCGGCCTTTCGGCCAGCGGCATCCAGCTGCAGGCGATTGGATCCGCGATCGGCACCCTGCGCGGTTACTCGCATCACAGTCTCGCCGTCAAGGCGGACAATAGCGTCATCTCCTGGGGCGAGAACTCCTACGGTCAGTTGGGCGATGGGACCGTACACCAACGGAACGCTCCCGTCTGCGTGCCGATCTCCGGTGTGCTCATGGTGGCGACCGGCAACGACCACAGCGTTGCGCTGCGGTCCGACCTGACGGTCTGGACCTGGGGCGACGACAACTTTGGACAGCTGGGTAACGGCACGACCATCAATACCGGCCGCACGGTGCCGATTGCTGTGCCCGGCCTCACCGGCGTGATTGCCATCGCGGCCGGCCGGTACCACACGCTGGCTCTGAAGCAGGACGGCACGGTCTGGGCTTGGGGCAACAACACCCTCGGCCAGTTGGGCGACGGTACGACCACGAACAAGCAGAGCCCGGTGCAAGTCCCCGGACTTACCGGCATCACAGCCATCTCTGCCGGCGACAGCCACAGCGTGGCGCGCAAGAGCGACGGCACGGTTTATACCTGGGGCCTGAACAATGTCGGCCAGTTGGGTGACGGCACCACCACCACCCGGCTTTCGCCCGTTGTTGTCACCGGCCTCGTGGCGCAAACCATCACGTCGGGCACCTATCACATCCTGGCCATCAAGGCGGATGGTTCCGTCTGGGCCTGGGGTGCCAACAACCTCGGCCAGCTCGGCGACGGCACTACGGTGAATCGCACCGCCCCTGTCCGCTCCGGCACGCTGGTCAACGTAGTGGAAGTCGCGGCCGGCGGATATCATTCGCTGGCGGTCAAGAGCGATGGCACTCTCTGGTCCTGGGGCTACAATTCCTTTGGACAGCTGGGCCTGGGCAATCAGACCGATTCCCTCGTGCCCCTGGCCGTGAACGGCATCACCACCGCCGCCGCTGTGGGGGCCGGCGCGTTCCACAGCCTGGTTCGCCTCGCGAACGGCACCGTGCTCAGCGCGGGCGACAACGAAAACGGGGAAGCCGGACGCGGTTCCGCCACGTTGAATTTCACCACCTTTGCCGCGATCGCGGCAGAGACGCCCTGCCTGCTCCCGGCGCCCGCGCCCAGCACGCTGGGCCAGCGCCTGACTGCCGGCCAGGATCGTACAATGGCCATCTATAACGATGGCACCGTCTGGGGCAGCGGCAGCAACGGGAACGGCGAACTCGGCGACGGGTCGACCACGAATCGCACGGCGCCCGTGGCCGTCAGCGGACTGACGAATGCCCTCGGCGTATCCGCCGGCGGCTCGCACACGCTGGTGGTTCTCAAGGATGGCACAGTGAGAAGCTTCGGCCTCAACACCAGCGGCCAGCTGGGTGACGGGACGACCTCGATGCGGCTGACGCCTGTTGTGGTCACCGGGCTGACCAACGTGACCATGGTCGCCGGCGGCAAGACGCACAGTCTCGCCCGCAAGAGTGACGGTACGGTCTGGGCATGGGGTCTGAACACCAACGGCGCCGTCGGCGACGGTAGCACCACGACCCGCCTTGCTCCGGTCCAGGTTTCAGGACTCACCAACGTAGTCAGCATCGCGGCCGGTGATTCGTTCAGCCTGGCCGTGAAGAGCGATGGCACAGTCTGGGCCTGGGGTCTGAACACCAGCGGCCAGCTGGGTGACGGAACGTTGAGCCAACGCACGACTCCCGTCCAGGTGCCTGGCCTGTCGGGCATCATCTCGGTCGCGGCGGGCGGCGCCCACAGCCTGGCGCTCCGCAGCGATGGCACGGTTTGGGCCTGGGGCCTGAACACATTCGGCCAGGTTGGCGACGGGACGACCACTATGCGGGTCACCATTTCCCGCGCTGACGGCATGAGCAACGTTGTGGCCATTGCCGCGGGCACCTCCCACAGTGTCGCGGTCCGTGCGGACGGCGGGGTTTACGCCTGGGGTCTGAACACCAGCGGCCAGGTTGGCGATGGAACCTTGTTCAGCCGCTTCGTGCCCACCGCCACCGTCGGCATGTATGGCGGCCTGGCCGTCGCGGCCGGTGCCACACACAGTGCCGGACTCAAGACGGACGGCTACGTTCGCGGGTGGGGCAGCAACCAGTTCGGCCAGTTCGGCCTGGCGGCACCCACGAGCAGCAACATCGGCATCCAGGGCTTCCTGCAGCCCGGTATCGTGATGCCGGTCACCACGTTCGCCATCACGCCGGAGACCGGCGCCGGCGCATCGCCCACGTTCAGCGCCGTCTACCGCTCGGTGAACGGCTTCGCTTCCTTCCTGTGGGTACAACTGCTCTTCGCGGTTGGGCCTGACGGGGGCGGCCAGAGCTTCTGCTTCCTGCACTACGACGTCGTGGGCAACGGCCTGTGGCTCTACGGCGACGGCGGGTTCTTCGTGGGGCCCATCGCCCCGGGCGTCTCGTCCCAGGTGCTGCAGAACTCGCTCTGCGCCATCAATACCCAATCGACGACGGTCGCCATGAACGGTGCGAATCTCACCGTTTCGGCGAATATCGTCTTCAAGTCGTCCACACCCCGCAAGGCCTATCTGCGGTTGCACGACACCTTCGGCTTTGATACGGGCATGTTCCAGCAGGGTGAATGGAACACCGTTGCTTCCACGCCCGCCACGCCGACTGTCAGCCCGAATACCGGAACGGGTTCCAGCCAGACCTTTACGCTGACTTACCCCGATCCTCCCGGCTTCTTCGGCGCGCCGTTTGGCTGGGTCCAGTTCCTGGTCGCGGCGGCCGGTGACGGCGGCGGCCTGCCGTTCTGCTTCGTCCACTACGATCGCGCCGGCAACGGTCTCTGGATGTACTCGAGCGACGTCGGGTTCTTCCTCGGGCCGGTGGCCCCGGGCACGGCTTCCAACGCACTGGACAGCTCTGCCTGCACGGTCAATCCCGGCGGCACAACCATCCAGAACGTATCCGGCAATCTGATCGTGACGGTGCCTCTCACCTTCAAGCCTCCGATGAGCGGCGCGAAGAAACTCTTCGAACGCACGTTGGATGTCCTGCAGCGCGACACAGGCATGGTCCAGACCGGAACCTGGAACATTCCATAACCTGAATCAGACGCCAGAATACGGCAAAGGCCGCCGGATCCCGGGCAACTCCCGGAATCCGGCGGCCTTGTTCTTTAGCCCGTCCTGATTAAGGGATGTTCCAGTTGCCCGTCAATTGCATCCCCGTATCCCGGAACAGAACGTCCATCGTGCGCTGAAACTGCTTCTTGCCGCCCGACATCGGCGCATTGAATACGATGGGCACATTCAGCACGAGATTTCCGGATAGGTTCGCGACCGTGACCCCGGCCGGATTGACTGAACAGGCGGAACTCGTCAGCGCATTGGAGGGCGTACCCGGAGCCACCGGCCCGAGAAAGAATCCGACATCGCCGGAATACATCCACAACCCGTTGCCCGCCCGGTCATAGTGGACATAGCAGAACGGCTTCCCGCCACCATCCGCGGCCGATGCCACCAGGAACTGGGTCCAGCCGAAGGGAGCGCCCGCGAAGCCGGGCGGATCCGGATAAATGAGGGTGAACGTCTGCGAGGCCCCACTGCCGGCGGCGGGCGATGTGGTCATGACACCCAGGGGCGCCGCCACCGTGGTCCAGGTTCCTTTCTGTACCCAGCCGCTGTCGGTCTGCGCTTTGTTCATGGCCCGCATGTAGACATTCCGCGCCCCGGCCGCCTTGAACACCACGCTGACGTTCGCCGACAGTGTCTTGGCACTGCCGGCAGCCGATGAGCCCGAAGTGTTCACCGCGCAAAAGGAGTTCTGCAGCACGTTGGACGACGTCCCTGGCGCAATCGGACCCACGAAGAAGCCCCCATCGCCGTACAGCCAGAATGCGTTGCCCACTACGTCGTAATGGACGAAGCAGAAGGTCTGTCCGCCTCCATCCGGCGCCACGGCGAACAGTAGTTGGACCCACAGCAGGTCCGTGTAGCCTTTGGACGCCATGTAGGTGGCTGTGAAGGTCTGCAGGGCGCCCGAGCCGGACCCCGGCGTCACCGAGATCAGGCTCGGCTCCGTAATCAGGAACACCTGTGTAACCGGTGTGGCGGCCGCGTAGTTGGCATTGCCAGGCTGGCGGGCGGTGATGGAGCAACTGCCCGGCGCCGCCAGTGTGACCGTAGATCCTGAAACCGTGCACACCCCCAGGCTGTTGGACGTGAAGCTGACCGGAAGCCCGGAACTGGCCGTCGCCGTGATGCCGACTGGCGCGGCTCCGAAGGGCTGGCTTGCGATGGGTGCGAAGCTGATCACATTCGTGCCCACGATATTGGTGAGTGAGAAGTGCGCGGTCGCAACCACCCCGCTCACACTCGCATTCACCACATAAGGACCACCGGCCACGGCATTGGCGCTCACCGTCACCGCGGCGATACCGGCTGCATTGGTGGTCGCCGGATTGGCGGAAGTGAAGACCGCACTGGCTCCCGAACCGGGGGCTGTGAAAGTCACCAGCTTGCCCGGGATCCCCGCGCCCCCTGCGTCCAGTACCGACGCCTGCAAGGCCTGGCCGAAGGCCGTGAGGATCGGTCCGCTCTGCCCGCTGCCGCCTGACACGGTGATGTTGGCCGGTACCTGGAGGATCGTCGTCGGATCGGAGGCGAGACCGCTGCCCGCGCCGCCGCCTGTCACTGAAACCTGGTTGGTCAGCGTGGTGGCCGCGCTACTGCCGATCGACACATTGGCCAGGATCACCGGGTAGGACGCGCTGGCCGCCAGCGCCGTGCTGGTGGTGCATACATTGGTCGTGCACGACCAGCCGGATCCGCTCAGGCCGGTCAGGGTCATCCCGGCCGGCACGGTCTCTGTGACCGTCACCAGGCCCGAAGTGGTGGCGCCGCCGTTGTTCGTCACCGTGATCGTGTACTGCCCGGTGCCGCCCTGCGTGAAGTTCCCCGTGTGAGTCTTCGTGATCTGCCAGTGGGGCGTGGCCGGGTTCACCACGAACGAACCTTCCACGTACAGGCTGCAACTGTTGGCCGCATTCTGCACGCCAATCGCGAAGCCGCCCGGCGCCGTCAGGTCCGATGCGCTGAGCTGTACCTGGAGATGCTGGGCATCCACGAACACCACGGTACGCAGGGACGAGTAGAACCCGTTCACGTACACCACCGTGGACGCGGTGAACCCGGAGCCGCCGATCGTGACCATGCCGCCGGCCGAACCCTGATTCATCGACGGCGGCGTGAAGCCACTCACCGTCAAAGGGGCAGCCACCGTGTTCAGGTTTGCCGTCACCGCGAACTCATCGTGCACCGTCAGCGACTGCGGATTGGCGGAAGTGTTCAATGTTCCCGAGAAGCCCGTGAAGAACCATTGGGCGATAGGATTCACCTGGAAGTTCACCACTGTCCCGTCGAGATACTTCTGGTCGGCCACCGGAGGATTCGGGGCGTTCGCCGCGCAGGAAGGATTCACCAGCGAATAACCGCGATAGGACGGAGTCAGCGAGGCGGTGTAACTGGTCGAGGAAGCAGGCAGCGTGATGTTCTGCGCGGCCGTCGAATTGTTGACTCCGCCCAGGCTCCAACTGTTGAACTTGTACGCCACGTTGCTTGTCACCGGCGTCTGCAGGTTGGTGATATTCAGAGTGTGCGCCGAGCCTGCTGTCCAACCGTCGGCGGTGGTGAAGATCTCGGGGATGACATAAGTGAATCCATCGACGACGGCTGTGACCGCCGGATTCAGCGGGCTGGTCGGCGGAGCCGGATTCGTGAACGAGGAAGCAACTGTATACTGTGGCGTCGCCGGTTCGAGATCCGCCTGAATATTCCACGGTGTGGACAGAACGATCCACTCCCGCGGATTGGCGCCCCGCGGCAGGTAGTCGTTGCCGAACCAGCCCACAAAGACCGAACTGGCGTTGGGCACCGCCTGTCCCGTCACCTTCTGCCGCAGCAGGTAATGAGCGACGCCGCTGATCGACTGCGGCGGCGGATTCAGGTTCAGCGTACCTCCGCCCAATCCCGTCAGACCGTTGTTGCTGGGGTTGATCTGGTTGTAGCGCTGATAACTGGCCTGGTAGACGGTGATGGCCGGGCTGGAGGCCGGCGAGGTTGGGGAACCGCTGCCAGACGTGACCGTGATCTGGTGCGACTGCGCTCCGCCGTCATTCCAGTTTCCAAAGAAGTAGCGCGAGCCGTCGGCCGGCGTGGTCTTCTGCGATCCGGCCGGTGCCGCAATCGTGTGGACAGATCCGAACGCCCAGGCGAAAGTCTGTGGAGCCGTCAGCGTCACGCCATCCACCACGATGGGCAGATTGGCCGGGTTCGTCGTGATGGTGATGCTGGTGGGCGCGGCTCCATACAGACGCTTCACCGTATCGATGTCTCCCGGTGAGAAGGTCGTCGCCTCGCCAATCGGCATCCCGGCCGGTATCGTCTCCAGCACCACCTGGTTGTTCTTCGAGAAGCCGCTTGCGCCGTAGTGCATGATCGACGCGTAATCGTACAGTCCCACCTGCTGGGCGTTCCTGGCCTGCGCTCCAAAGTTTCCAAACATCAGAGGGATATCCAGATTGGCCTGGTTGAAGGTGAGGAACGTCGCGTTGTCGCCGCGCTGATGTTCATGGTAGAGGCCGATCGAGTGCCCCATCTCGTGCAGCAGGGTCGACACATCGCAATCGATCGAGCCCTGCAGAGCCTGCTGTCCGCCCGCTCTTCCCAGCGTGGCAAAGCACGACCGGCTGTGGTCCGCGGAATTCAGGTCGATGGCCACGTAGTCGGCTTCGGCCGCGCGCGGCACAAACTGGATCAGCCCGGAGAAGACCGTGTTGAACTGGCTGATCGCCGTGGTCATGTTCGCCGTGCCGCTCAGGACGACGTAAGGAACCTTCGCGACGTGCGTGATCGCGTCCGCTGGCCAGAGGCTGCTGGCATGCAGAATCGTCATCCCTTCCCGCTTGCTCTCGGTGGTTTTGCCCTGCCCGGGATTGCGCTCGGGCTGGTCCTCCGGACCCGGCAGGATGTCCCCCTCCACCACCGCCGACCCGTTCACCACTTCATAGGGGACCGTCTGATTCCGCCACCGGCCCACCCGGCGCTCCGGTTCGGCTTCGGGCTCCGATTGCGAGTACACCGGAACGTACACGGACGCGGCCGCCCCCTCGGGATCGACTGCCGTCAGGTGGATTCCATTCAGGCCGCTGCGCAGCCCGATCGGTCCCAGCGAGAATCTGTATTCCGCGGAGCCGTCCGCCGGAGCCTGGAACTGCGCCGGAACCCGACGCCCGGATTGATCCGTCCAGATCAGGCTCGCCAGCCCGGTAGGTGCCGTGACGACCCCTTCCAGCGTGACGCTGTGCCCGGCCGTTTCCAGCATTCCTCGCGCGGGCAGACCGCTGACTCGAATCGAAGGGGCCTGTTGGGCGCTGGCGGCCATCCAGACGGACGCCAGCAGCCAGCAGAATCTGTTGCTTTGAGTGAACAAACGCATAGAGCACTCCACCGGAAAAACAGGGCACTGATGGGTTGGGAACGGACCTCCTCCATGGCGCTAATTCGATCCGCCCGCCGGTCACCGCTAAGATTGTACGCTTCGCTCCGCAAGACGCCTCTGGGCTGTGCGCCCAACTGCGCCCACTCCAGGCCGGCGCCGCCGGCTAAGCACTCAGTTGCCCTTCCTTGTCATAACTACGACACAGGCCCGCTGCCCGCGGAACCGGAATTGTCCGATCCCGGCTGACCGCGCTTCGCCCGTTTGCTGCACCGCTGAAGGTGGGATGCTATCCTGCCATAAGATCGGGTGGGTGGTCAGTTCGCTGTACCTCCTTCCCTCGATTGGACAATGCCCAACCACTGGCTCCAAAGTGCCAAGGAGTATGTCCGCCCCTACTATTTAAAGTGGTTCTACTTTCGGCTACAGTCGCAAAACTGCCCCACTTACTTTAGGGACTGCTGGAGTTACCCCTCCGCGTCGCTCGATCGTCCGATGCCCCGCCAAGTGGCTCCCAACGGCCCAGGCATGCCCGCCGCCAAGGGCGACATTCTTTTCCTTCCCCTGGCAGACTGGCACACCCGCATCCAGCGCACGCAGCACCTGGCACTCACCTTCGCCTCGATGGGCTATCGCTGCTTCTACGTGAATCCGCACCTCGGCCGTGAGTTTCCCACCGTCTATCCCGCCAGCCCGAAGCGGCTCGTTTCCACCATTTCGCCGTGCATTCAGGAATTGCACGTCCACCTACCCAGGGAACCGGTTTTCCACCATCGCTGCCTCACCTCCGATGAAGTAGGAACCCTGATCGAAACCATCAGCCGCCTGCCGTTCAACCTGGACAACGGCGCGCCGCTGATCATCACCAGCTTCCCTCTCTGGGCCGAAGTTGCCCATGCGCTCCGCCGCCAATGGGGCAGCCGGATCGTCTACGACTGCCACGACCTGATGGCCGGTTTCGGGAATATCTCCCAGGACCTGCTGAATGCGGAGTCCGGCCTCATCGACTCCGCTGACCTGGTCATCTTCTCCGCCCAGGCCCTGCTGGATCACTGTGCCGCCACGCACGAAGGGATTCAGCACCGTTCGATCCTGCTGCGGAATGCCGTCAGTGTTTCCGATTTCCAGGAGGCCGGACCTCCTGCCAAACAAGCAGCGGCGGCGCCTGTCATCGGCTATATCGGCTCTCTCAGTTCCTGGTTCGATGTCGAGTACATTCGCTCTGCCGCGACTTCCCGGCCTGAGTGGAACTTCGTGCTGGTCGGCAGGATTGAGAATCCTCGCATCGAGTCCCTGCGGCAGCTGCCTAACGTCACACTCGTGGGCGAGGTACCCTACTGCGATCTGGCCCGCCACTTCCTCTCATTCGATGTGGGCATCATCCCCTTTGTCCGCAACGAGCTGACCCTGTCCACAAATCCCATCAAGCTGTACGAGTACTTCGCCTGTGGTCTCCCCGTCGTGAGCGCGAGTTTGCCCGAGGTGGAGCGGTACTCCGACCTGGTCTATCTGGCCGATGACCCGCAGTCCTTCGTGCGGCAGATCGAGGCGGCCCTGGCTGAAAAGGATCCGAACCTGGCGCTCCGGCGGCGCGCCATTGCCAATGAGGAGAGTTGGTGGATTCGGTGCCTGGAACTGGAGCGCCGGCTGGGCGCGGATTGATATCGTCTGGCCCGATTCGCTGCGAAGCGGGTTCGTGCGGTCTGGTCAGGAAGACGCGCCGGCAGACATTGCCTGGTAGCGCAGCGTGTGCGCCATGTTCATCTGCAGCATCAGCATGCTGAGGTTTGATTGGGCATCTTCGTTGTCGGCCTGCACCGCCAGCGCCTGGCGATAACAGCGGACCGCCTCTCTCGGGTTGCCCAGGGCCTCCATGACCACACCCAGATCGTTCCAGGTCCTGCCCATCAGCGGATTCAGATCCACGGCATGGCGCAACGCGATGACCGCGTCCTCCAGCCTCTGATCCTCCAGCGCCTGAACGCCAATGCGATGATACTCCTGCGCGGCAAGCCGGCTCGGATTGGTGTCAAGAACGTGCGCCATCGTGGTTACTCCTAGCTAAGGTCATCGGCTGAACACCCGATGTACTTCAGAAGGAATTAGGGTTTTTTCCGCTTACACCTGATTGGGTCACTAAGTGGAATGGCCCGGGCTCCTGCCGCACGAGACTCGTTTCCGGCTTCTCTCCTTCAGCAAAGTCCCGTGTCTACAGCATTTTCGTGTGCCGCAGGCGGGTCTGGTGTCATAATCGAACTAACCGGACCCGTTCCAAGCTATGGGTGCCTTACTGAGAATTCGCGGCCAGAAGGTCTTCCTTCGCAAGGGCTATTGGCGCTGCGCCGATACCGTGCTGGAGACCGAACTCACACGTGTGACGGAGTCGTGGATCCGCGAGACCGGCGGACCCGCGTTGAGCGCCAACGATCCCGAGTTCGAGGTGGCCCGCGAGATGGCCCGGCGTTATCGCGGTAAGCTGCTCTCGCATGTGCCTACCCGCGGGCGTTCTGTGGCGCGCCTCTACTTCAGCAAGCGCCAGCTCCTGTTGTTCCCCGAATGAGAGGCCGGTTTCGGCCCCCTCATTCGACCGCCTGGAACCTAGAAGATGAACGGTCCGTCCGCCGGACGCCAGGCCAGACCGATGCCGACATAGGCATCGCGCTGCTGCTTCGATCCGGAGATCGAAATGTAGCGGTAACCGCCCTGCATGGTCGCGCTCACAGAGCGGAACAGGCGGTAGCTCGCCATCGCGCCGCCTTGCGCCGACTGGCTGTTCCGCAACACGGCCACCTGGCCCGACATGCGGTAGTAGTTGGCGACGAAGTTGATGCCGATCTTCTGCCCAACCGGGAATCCGTAGCCGAAGTTGACGACGTCGCGAATGGAGGCGTACAACAGCCCGTTGCCGGGCGCCAGGCCGTGGTCGTAACCCACGTTGAAGTGGCTGGATGGCGTGTTGTAAGTAAGGACGGCCCGGCCGGACGCGGTAATCCGCTTGGTCTGCTTGACCTCCAGCACGTTGGAAACGCCCAGCAGCGCGGCCAGGTCGGGCGCCAGGGGAGTGCTGCCGATGAAGGTCGAAGACAGCCGGGACGCTCCGCCCTGGAGCATGATCCTCATCCGCTGGCTCAGTTCCTTCTGCACGCCCACAGCGGCTGAGTCAAAATGCACGCCGCCGAAGAAACCCACGTAGTCGAGATTCGTGCGCGTATAGTTGGCGCCCACCTGAGTGGTGCGTGTCAGCTGATAGGTCGCACCGGTGCCGCCGTTGTAGGAGTTGAGCCCGTTCAGGCCGTTGGTCCGGCGCGCGAAGCTGGCGCCGCCGTATGCCCCGACAGAGAGGCGTTCCGAGACCCGGTAACTCACCGCGCCACGGCCCGCATAGAACTTCACACGGCTGCTCAGCAGCTCGTTGTCGACCAGGCCGTTCTGGTTCGGATCTTCCAGACCACCACTGCCTGTATCCAGGCCAAAGCCGCCGCCCAGGCCGGGAATGCCCGTGGAGCCGTACGCCGAACCGATGCCAAATCCGCCGTCCGACAAGCCGCCAAAGCTGCTGACGCGGAACTGCCAGCGCTGGTTCAGCTGGCGTCCGTAGCCAAGGTTCACCACATGCGACTGGCGCCACCGCTCCGCGCTGCGCGCAAAAGACAGGTTGTTGTAAGTGCCCGACCCCAGATAGCCCGCCGTCAGGCTGCTGTTCTCCCAGGACTTCGTGCCGCCGATGCCGCCAGCGGCCGAACCCATAAAGCGGTCCCCCTGAATGCCGAGCTGGTCAGCATTCAGCGTTCGCGAGTAGTTACCATTCACGGAAAGCCACGGTAGAAACCCGATGCCCTGAGAGAGGTTATTACCAGACTGGTCCATCTGCGACTGGCCCACGGGCCCGCTGCCAAAACCACCTACGCCCCCCGAATCGCCGAATTGTGCCTGCATGGGCCCGCAGGCCAGGGCCGCGATACCCAAAAGGAGAATCAGCTTCATTGAGTTCCTCTTCCTCCGCCACCTCTTGCGCCTACTGCCTGGTGGTCTTTCGTTAAATCGTTTGAATACAGCTGGCTTACACCGATTGCCGCTGCGCGTCCTGCACGCCCGTCATCCCATCATAGTATCGGATCACCCCCGATATTTCCTTACTTTAGACTTGCGTTCTCTTCGCCCCAGCCTCGCTAAATCCTCTGCAACCACCTTTCGACTGACCCTGTCGATAGAATCCGTTACACTAAAGGCTTCGGGTGGATGAGCCGCGCTAACTCTTTCACGGCGCTACTGCTGGTGGCTTCCCTGTCGCCCTGCCTGTCCCTTGCTCAGAAGCCCGCCACGCCGACTGCCCCGCCTGCGCGTCCTGCCGCACCTCAGCCTGTCGAGGGGCAGGGCCAACTGGACGCCAGCCCTTCCCTCTTTGCCGTTCTCACCGCGATCAACGCCGCCGGCTACGACGCGAACCTCGACTCCCCCACCAACAGTCCCCTCCGCGCCGCTGTGCGGAAGTGGGTGGAGGCCAAACAACCGCCGTCCCTGCGCCGGCTGAAGCAGTTCTTTGCGGACCACCATCAGTCCGACCCGAATGCCGACCTCAGCCAGTACATCAGTTTCGGCCTGGCTACCTACGGCCCGCCCGATTTCAAACCGCTGCTCCCCGATAACCAGCAGCCTCCGGATGTAGCTGCGCTGGAAGGGTTTAGAGAGATTCTTATCGAGTTCTACCGGGAGGCGGATCTGGAGTCGGCCTGGAAGCAGGCCCAGCCGCTGTACGAACAGGCCATCGCGCGCTACCACGAGCCCGTCACCCAGGCGGTGCTGCAATCGAACGCCTACCTGCGCAACCCCACCAGCGGGACGAGAGGCCACCGCTTCCAGCTGTTTGTCGATCTCCTTGCCGCGCCAAATCAAGTCCATACAAGAGTTTACGGCGACTACTATTTCGTGGTCGTGACGCCCTCCGTGGAGCCCAGGATTCGCGACATCCGCCATGCCTACCTCGACTACCTGGTGGACCCCCTGGCTATCCGCAACTCCAAGTTCTTCGACAAGAAGAAAGGACTTGGCGACCTCGCCCAGGCTTCGCCTATTCTTGCCGAGGATTATAAGAATGATTTCGTTAGACTGGCTAGCATGTGCATGGTGCGCGCTATCGAAGCCCGCCTGGATGGGGCCAGCGGTAGCGCCTACGTCGACCAGTCAATGAAAGAGGGTTTTATCCTCACGGCCTACTTCTACGAGGCGTTGCCTGCCTACGAGAAGCAGGACCTCGCGTTTCGGATGTACTTGCCCGAGATGATCGACCATCTCGATGTCGCTAAAGAAGATAAGCGCATTGCTCAGGTGGAGTTCGTCGCCCAGCGCGCGACCCGGGTGGCCAAGAGTGCCCCCAAGCCCGTGGAGCCACCACTCACCGGCGCCGCCGCGGACCTGGCTACCGCCGGACAACTCTACGCCGCTCATAACTTCTCCGCCGCCCGCAACGCCTACAGGAAGGTGATCGAGCAGTCTTCCGAAAAACCATTGCAAGCCAAGGCCTTCTTTGGCCTGGGCCGGATCGCCGCGCTCGAAAAGCACCCAGAACTCGCCGTACAAATGCTCGAGCGCACGCTCGAGTTGGATCCAGAACCGTTTGAGCGCGCATGGGCCTATGTATATCTGGCCCGACTGGTCCTTGCCGCTGAAGAGCCGGATACCGAGGCCGCGCTCAAATACTACCAGGCCGCCCTCGCCGTTCACGGGGCCAGCGAGGGTGCCACCAAAGCGGCACGGCAGGAATTGAATACCGTGACCGCCGCTATCAAGCAAGCTAAACCCTGAGGTTATACTCTATGACTCGTTCCATCATCACCAAAGCACTCCTGGCTCTGTCCATGTCCCTGGGCCTTCTCCTGGCCCAGACCGCAAATCCTAAAGTTCCGGTTCCCAAGGGCCAGAAGGAACAGGAAGCCATTATGGCCATGTTCCAGGCGCAGGACCCCGATGCGCGGATCGCGGCGGCCAACAACCTGATCACCAAGTTCTCGGAAACCGAGTTCAAGGCCACGGCCCTCTATCTCGCGGCGTTCTCCTACCAGCAGAAGAATGATGCCGAAAACACGATCGTCTTCGCCGAGAAGTGCCTCGAAGCCGATCCCAAGTTCTTCGGCGCCCAGATCATGATCGCCAGCAGCCTGGCATCCAGGACCAAAGAGTTCGACCTCGATAAGGAAGAAAAGCTGGGCCGTTCGGAGAAGATGGCGAAGGCGGCGTTGGAACTCATTCCCTCCGCCACCAAGCCCAATCCGCAGATTCCGGACGAACAGTGGAACGGCATGAAGAAGGACTTCATGGCTCAGGCTCACGAAGCTCTGGGGCTCGCCGCCCTGGTGCGCAAGAAGTATGATTCGTGCGCCGAGGAGTTCAAGTTCTCCGTCGATAACTCCGCCACGCCGGATCCGGCCGTCATGCTCCGCCTCGCCAGCTGCGAGATCAAGATCAATAAGCTGGACGACGCCCTTGCCATGGTGGACAAAGCTTTGGCCGATCCCAATGCTCATCCTCAGGTGAAGAGCGCGGCGACCCAGCTCAAGATGGATATCAACAAAGCGAAGGCTGCAGCAAAGTAAAGTTAACAGTGATGCGCGCGCCGTTGGAGGAGCTGGAACGCCGGCTCGGTCATACATTTGCCGACCGGGAACTGCTCCTCCGCGCGCTGACTCATAAGTCCCTCCTGGCGGACGCCTCTCCGGAGTCTTACCTCCCCGAGTCAGTCATCCGCGACAACGAACAGCTGGAGTTCCTGGGCGACGCCATCCTCGGCTTCCTCGCCAGTGAATACGTCCTCACCCTCTGCCCGGCTTATCCGGAAGGTAAACTCTCCAAACTCAAAGCGCACCTCGTCAGCGCCGCCCACCTGCTCAGTACCGCCCAAGCCATCGACCTGGGCGATTATCTTCTGCTGGGCCGGGGCGAAGAGATGAGCGGCGGCCGCGGCAAAAAGGCTCTGCTCGCCAACGCCGTCGAAGCGCTTATTGCGGCACTCTATCTGGACGCCGGCCCTGTGGCCGGGCTCGAGGTCTGCCGCCGTTTCCTGGAAAAGTACGTTTGGGGCGGCATTCGTGTCGAACAGCTTGGCGAAGCCGAAGTGCCCGTGGACGCAAAGAGCGCCCTCCAGGAACTGGCCCAGTCGCTCAAGTTACCCGTGCCGCGTTATGTGATTGTGCAGGAAACCGGTCCGGAACACGCCAAAACCTTCCTCGTGGAAGCCCGCGTCGGCCGTGAATTCACGGCCCAGTCGGAAGGCACATCGAAGAAGGCCGCCGGCCAAAAGGCCGCCGAACTCCTGCTGCAACACCTCCAGTCGCTCCAATCCAAGTAACCCCGCCCCTACCTGCCCGAGGCCTGCACCGGCTCCTGCGCCGCCGCCAACTCATTCAGAACCACAATGTCCACCCTCCGGTTCCTCCGCCGTCCTTCATCCGTCTCGTTGCTGGCCACCGGAGCGGTGTCGGCGAAGCCAGAGATGGCCATGCGGCCGCGATCCACACCGTAGTGCTCCGCAAATAGCTCCAGCATCGCGATGCCGCGGGCGGCCGACAGATCCCAGTTGCTGCGGAATCTCGATGTCTTGATCGGGATGGAATCCGTGTGCCCTTCCAGCCGGATTGGGTTTGGATAGCGCTTGATCTCCGTGGCAATCACCTCGAGCATCGGTAGCGTCGTCGGTTCCAGGATGTCGCCGCCCGACGGGAAGAACGTGGCTTCCTTCAGGCTGATCACCAGCCCCCGCCGCTCCATGCGCACCTCCAGCCGCCCCGACGCGATCTCCTTTTTGAGCGTGTCGTTCAACTGGTGCAGGGAAGGCAGCAGTTCCACAGGACGCGGCTTCTTATCCGCCTGCGGCAGCACAGCGACATTGACAGGGGGCATCTGTCCCGGCTTGGGCGGATTGTTGTCCAGCAGCCGCGACAACGCTGGCCCAAACGTCCCTTCCGTCAACGCCTCACGAAAGGCGTGCGAGATCATCGTCGCCTTTTCTTTATTCGTCTGCGAATTGGCGTACATCATCACGAAGAAGGCAAACAGCAGGGTCATGAAGTCCGCATAGGACACCAGCCACCGTTCGTGGTTCGGGTGATCGCCCGCCTTCTTCTTCTTTGCCATCGCCGGCCCTTATGCTGCCGACCGCTGCGGATCCGCCGCTGCCTCGACGATCCGCTCCGGAGCCCCCGACGTAAAGGCCTCCAGCTTTCCACGCAGCATCTTCGGATTCATACCCTCCACGATGGCGCAGACCCCCTCCAGCATCATCTCCCGCTTCTCCCGCTCGGCCGCACCTCGCAGTTTGATCTTGAGGGCCGCCGGCAGAAACAGCAGATTGGCCGAGCCGACGCCGTAAATCGTGGCAACAAAAGCCGCCGCGATCCCCTTCCCCACCTTCGTCATGTCCGACAGCTCGCCCATTACAATGATCAGCCCCAGAACAGCGCCAATAATCCCGATCGTTGGAGCAAACCCGCCGGCAATCTCAAATACTTTTGCCTCTTCTTCCAGGCGCCGCTCTGCGACGTCCATCTCCAGTTCCATGGCGGCCCGGATCTCATGCAGGTCCATCCCATCCACCGCCAGCATCATGCTCTTGCGTAGGAATGGATCCTGGATCTCAGAGGCTTCCTGCTCCAGCGACACCACGCCGTTCTTGCGGGCGCGCATGGCGTAGCTCACCATCAGCTCCAGCGTCTCCTGGCTGTTGTCGGAGTATTCAAAAACGAGGCCAGAGGCACGCCGCGCGGCCCTCTTCACCAGGCTCACGGGATTGGCCACCAGCGTCGCCCCGATGCTGCCGCCCAGGACGATCAGCGCCGCCGAGGCGCCCCACAGGTCCCCGGCCCGACCATGCTCCAGCGCATAGCCCCCCAGGATGCCAAGCAGGGCCAGTCCGAGTCCGCCGACGGTGCTGAGATCCAGCTTGCCCCGCCCCTTCGTTTCCTCCGTCTGCCTCGCCTGTCTCCGCTTTGCCGGTTGCTCCTTCACCTCCGCGACCTTGCTCATACCCGGCTCATCCCCTGTACCGGCTCTGGCGCTCCAACCGGTGCGCGTGCAATGGGATAGATGCTGCGCCGGAACTCCACCACTCTTCGCAACACCTCCTGCGGGTCCTCCACCACCAGGATCTTCGTGCCGTTTACCGTGGTGATCAACGTGTCGGGAGTTGAGTCAATGAATTCAATCAAGTCCGAGTTCAGATAGAACGGGGTCTGATTGATTCGCGTCAGACGGACCATGCATTTGACCTCAAATGCCCATATCGGCCGCGCATCTTCGTCCTTCACCTCTTTTCAGGCGAAGCAGGAGCGAAGGACGATCCAACGTTGAGATGGCAAAGGTGGGAACGGACTGGCGGGCAGCTAGCGGAGCAGTTCGAGGATCGCCTTGAGCTCGGCCTTCACGCCGGCCATCTTCTCAGAAGCGCGAGCCGCCATCTGCACAGGATCCGGTCCAAACAGGCTGCTTTGCGTGGGTGCCGGCGGAGGGGCGGCCGGGGTAGCTGCCGCGGCACGAGGCGAAGACTTGCGCTGGTGAAGAAACGTCCGGGCGCCTTCGATCGTGAAGCGCTTCTCATACAGCAGGTGCTTGATCTCCAGCACCATCTCCACGTCCTTGCGGCGGTAGAGGCGCTGGTTCGTGCCCGACTTCTTCGGCGAAAGCTGGTTGAACTCCGTTTCCCAATACCGCAGAACGTACGATTTGATTCCCGTGATGCGGCTTACATCGCCGATCCGGAAGTACAGTTTGTTCGGAATCTCTACCGGCTGGGGCCGGGTTGCTGCGGTGGCCATCGGGTTGTGGGAGTCTACCGTCATCCTAGAGAAAGACTAACCCGGCGTCAACCATTTCCGGCTCTTTTTGTTTGATGCGGGAACCACCCCGCTCCGTTACCATGAAAACGTCATGGCCTTCATTGCCGGCATCCATCCTGTACGAGAAGCGTTGCGCGCCGGACAGTCGCTCGACCGGGTCCACATCGTCAAAGGAGCCGCCGGGCCCCGCCTGCAGGAGATCATTGAACTCTGCCGCGCCGCCAAACTGCCCGTCCGTTTTGATACCCGCGAGGCCCTCGACCGCCTCGTCAAAGGCCTGCCGCATCAGGGAGTTGTGGCCGTTCCGTCTACCCAGGTCACGCACACGCTCGAATCGGTCCTCGACAAACCGGGCCTGCTGGTGGTTCTCGACGGAGTGGAGGACCCCCACAACCTGGGGGCCATCGTCCGCACCGCCCATGCTGCAGGCGCGACGGCTGTAGTAATCCCAGAGCGCCGAGCCGTCGGTCTGACCGAAACTGTGGCGAAAGCCGCAGCAGGAGCCCTCGCCCTGCTGCCCGTCGTCAAGGTAAACAACATCAACCGTGCCCTGGAGACCCTCAAGCAGCACGGCTTCTGGATCTACGGTGTCGATGAACGCGGCAAGCAGAATTACTCCGACACCGAATTCACCAACCCGGCGGCCATCGTTCTGGGCGGTGAGGGACGCGGCCTGCATGAACAGACCCGCCATCATTGCGACTTTCTCATCCGCATCCCCATGGCTGGCCAGATCGCTTCGCTGAATGTTTCCGTGGCCGCTGGTATCGTCCTGTTCGACTGGCGCCGCCGGAACCCCTGATCTCAGTCCAGCGAGGCGATCACTGCACAGGCTTCATCGCGCCGCACCGTGGTCTTCGATTCGAATTCGAACTTCCTGTTTTTCAAGGGCTTGCCGACACGCCGCAACGCCCCTTCGGTCACTTTGCGGAAGACCTCCGGAGTCACCGGGGCCGCCGGGTAAACGAAGGCCATTGAGTCTTTATACGACGCATAGGTCAGGTATTGCCGGACCTCGAAAGGCAGGAACGGCTGGCCCGACGAAGTGCTGGCATCGTACAGCGTTTCTATATACTTGAATGCCTCATGACCGCGCGGGGCGTCGCGGAAGTGCGCACCGGTGATGCTCAGCGGCAGACCCAGCCCCTTCACCAGCAGGCGGGCCAGCTCGCCCACCGTGATTGGTCTTTCCGGATGAAACCGGTAATTTTCGTCGCCGTCCACCGCCCCCAGCAGGCTCAGCTTCTGAATCTCTGCAAAATGCGCCATGGATGCGTCCACATCCTGGTAAAAGAACAACTTGGCGCCGGAGGCGAGCAGCCGGTTCTGCAACTCGGGCACCGGCACCTCCCGAAACGCGATGCCCTTCTTCAACGCGAGCACAGCCGCCGCTCCCGCCGCCTCCCCCAAGGCCGACCAGACCGGTTCCATGCGAACCGACGTCATTGCCACGTGCGACGAGGAAATCGCCACCGGCACCAGCAGGCCTTCCCGGTTCACAGGCACCAACACCCCATACGGGATCTGGTACGGACCTGTGACGTCCACCAGATTGATTGCCCCTTCGCCGGAGCACCGCGAGTCGCGGTTGGTCGGATTCTGGACGTTGTGCGAGTCCATCTCGTACAGCCCGATGGCCACGCTGTCCGGGTGCAGCGGTCCGCGTAACCCATTACCTCGCAAGTCCTTATGGATGTCGCTCTCGGTCAGCTTGTAGAGCCCGTGGATGCGGCGGGCTTCGCGCACATAGAGCTTGTAGGGGAAGTTGCCATTGTCGGTGAATTCGTCGTCAGCCAGGCCAAAGTTGGGCTGCTTGCCCTCGGTCTGGATGTAGTAGAGAAACCCTAGGGCGTAATCCCTGTACTTCTTCGCGATCTCGGCCCGCTCCGGCCAGCTTGCCTCGGGGTAGGCCCACTGTGGACCCGACCAGTCGTTACCCCAGTTGATCCCGAGAACGTCCACCTTGCCGTTTGGCAGGTAAGCCTTGAGGGGTGACCACTTATAACGGCTGGGGTCATAGCCCGGCGGGGGCGTCTTGATGCGATGCGGGCCGTCCGCTTTGCCGTAATCCTTCACCAGGAAACGGTAGTTGTAGGCCATGATCTTCTTGTCGCCCTGGCCGCTGCCGCCGGGCAGGATGGTCCCCGGCAGCTGATAGAACCCTTCACAGAACGCATCCGTGTAGATTTCGCCCGCATGGGGCTCCTCGGCCGAGCGCGGCTCCCGTCCCAGGTCGTACGGAACTCCTGCAAACGCCGCGACATCGCCTTCATACGTTGCGTCGATGACGGCCCGGCCGCGGTAGGTGTGCTGCGTTCCCTGGGCGTCCCTGGTGACTACGGCGACCACGCGGTTGCCTTCCACCTTGGCAGCTACGGGAACCTCCCGGTAGTAGGTCTGGATGTTCGGGTGCTCGGCCAGCATCTGGCGGTAGACCATCACCCCGACCTTGGGCTCCCAAGCCTGACCCATGGGGACGCTGTGGCGGATGCGCGGCGCCGCCAGCTGAGCTTTCACCACCGGGTCATTGGCCAGTTCGGTCCGGTGATAGTGCGCGATCCGCTGGCGGAAACCCTCGAACACGCCGCTCACCGATTGGACCATCGCGTCATCCGCGCGCGAGACTCCGCTGGTCAGAAGCCCACCCGGGACGGGCATCTCTTCCACCAGGGCGACGCTGAGTTTGGCCCGGCCGGCCTGGATGGCTGCGGCGATGCCGGCCGGGGTCGCGCCAATCACCACCACATCGTACGAATCGAGCCGTTGAGCGGGCAGCAGGGCGCAGCAGGAGGCTAAAACGACAAGTGTTGTTTTCAGGGTTTTCATGCTCAGAGCCAAAACGACAGGTGTTGTTTATCTAGAAATAGAGCTTCAGTGCCAGTTGGATGTTGCGCGGAGCGCGGGCCGAAGTGATGCGGCCGAACTGCAGCGGAGCGCTCACGTTCGTGGCCGGGGCAAACCACTGGGTGTGATTGAAAGCATTGAAGAACTCAGCCCGGAACTGGAGGTTGTAGCGCTCCAGGAAAGGCGTGTTCTTCATGGCCGCCAGGTTCCAGCTGTTCGTGCCGGGGCCGATGATGATGTTCCGGCCCGCGGTGCCGAACGTCCCGGCCGGCGGAGCCACAAACGCCGCCGTGTCGAACCAGCGCAGGATATTGCGGTCGCCGGAGTCCAGATTCCCCGCCCCGAGGCGATTGGCGCGCAGCGCGGTAAACGAACCGGCGCCGGAGGTATCCGCGGCCGTGATGGTGAGCGGGAAGCCGCCCTGCATGGTGGCGATCGCGCTGGCCTGCCAGCCCGCCGCAAGCACACGGGTGATGCCCTTGGTGTTGCGGGCAAACGGCAGCTCATAGGTGGCCACGGCGGTGAAGCGATGGCGCACATCGAAGTCGCTCAGGCCGCGATCGGCGCCGAGGTTGGTGGCATCCTGGTTGGCGGCGGCCGAGGCATTCGCCGAATCCATGTCGATCGACTTCGAGTAGGTATAGTTGGCCAGCAGCGACCAGCCCGTCTTGAACTGCCGTTCGAGACGCAGTTGCAGCGCGTTGTAGCTGGAATTCGAGTTTTTCTCGGAGGTCAGGATTGGCCCCAGGTTGGGCAGCGGGAGGTAAGGGACCGGCGCGGTGATCCGTTTCTGGTTGTAGTTGCGGCGTTTCGACTGCTTGCGGCCCAGGGTGCCGACGTAGGAGGCTTCCACCAGGTAGTCACCGAAGATCCGCTTTTGAATGTTGAAGTTGAACTGCTGGACGTAGGGCGTCCGGTCCGTTTTCAGATGGGAGAATGTCGACGTGCCGGGATCAATGCGGTCCGGCGGGCCCGGATTCGGGAATAGGTTCTGGAAGAGGGTGCCCGGCGTCCCGGCTTTCGGATTGTTCGTGACCGAAATCAGCGTTTGAAAAGGCGGCACGAAGCCCAGGAAATTCAGTTCGTTGGCCTGGGTGACGTCGTAGAAGATGCCGTAGCCGCCGCGGATCACCGTGTCCCGGCCGGCATCGTAGCTGAAGCCGAAGCGCGGGGCAAAGTTGTTGTAGTCTTCGTCGAGCAGCGCGCGCGAGGTGTTCGGGTTGAGGCTCAAGTCGTTGGGATCGAAGGGGTTCTTGCGGGCAAAGATGAGATTGCCGGTGGAGAAGTCGACGATGGCGATCTTGTTGTGAACATCGTAGGCACGCTGCGCGTACTCGTACCTCAAACCCAGGGACAGGTGCAGGCGCGAGGTCACCTTCCATTCATCCTGGGCGAAGAAGTTGTAGGTGGTATTGCGGAACGCCGGGCTGTTCACGGTGCGCGCCCCGCTGGCCGTGTTGAACGCGCCGAGCAGATAGTCGGCCAGTGGATCGCCGCCCGTACTGCCGCCCGCCGTCGAGGTCGTGAAGATCTTGGCGAAGGAGATGTCGCCGTTGGGCGAGTTGGAGCTGTAGACGTTGTACTGCAGCCGGCGGATGTCGGCACCCAGCTTCAGAACGTGGTTGCCGCGCGTCAGGCTGAGCACGTCGGAGTACTGGAAACGATTGGAAATATAGCCGGTTGGACGGCTGCCCCCGGAGATGTTGTAGCCGGTGACGGTGAGGCCGGGCAGGGCTCCTCCGTCGGGCTCGTTGGGGACCGTGTTCTTCAACCCGATCGCTTGGGCGAGGTTCGTGCCCGGGATGCCGATCGCCTTCTGGAAGATGTTGTCGCGGCTGTAGCCGAAGCGGAACTCGTTCACCGTGCGGGGGCCGAAGACGTGCGTCTCCTGGAGCGCGCCGTTGTACGTAGTCCAGGGGTATTCCTTGCTCCACAGAGGGTGGAGCGAAGGAGCGGTGTTTGGCGCATCGTAATACGACCACCGGCCGAAGAGCTGATCTGTACTGCTGAGGGCATGATCGACTCGGAAGTGTACCTGGTTGCTGTCAGCGATGGCGCTGGGCGAGACCGAGAGGTTGCTGTTGTTGATGGGCTGGGCCAGGTTGGCCACGGGGATGTAGTTGCTGAATTTCCTGGTGGCCGGGTCTAACCGGTTGACCGGGATGATGTTGCCCGGGAAGGCGGTACGCACGCCGGCGGCGTCGGTGGTGAGCGGGTCGTAGATCACGCTGGCGATAGACGACAGGTCGCCCCCCAGTTGGGCCTGCGTGGGTTCACGGCCGAGCAGTGGGGTGGTGCGGCGGCTGCGGATTCCCTCGAAGTTGGTGAAGAAGAAGGTCTTGTCCTTGACCAGCGGGCCGCCGAGGCTGAAGCCGAAGTCGTTGAGCTTGGTCTGGGCTTTGGCGTTGGTGTCGAAGTAGTTGCGGGCATTCATGACGGAGTTCTGCAGGAACTCGAAAGCCGTCCCGTGAATCTGGTTGGTGCCCGACTTGATGGACACGTTCATCACCGCCGCGGCGTTGCCGTATTCCGCGGACATCGTGTTGCGCAGCATGCCGAATTGCTGAATGGCATCGACGGACACGGGCATGCTGGCGTTGCCCAGCCGTTCGCCGCGCGACTCGACGCCGTCAATCAGGAACGAAACGGACGATTCGCGCTGGCCGCTGACGAAGGCGCTGAGGTTGCCCCGGTTGGTGAAGCTGGTCTGGAGGCTTTGGCCATTCTCACCGGTGACGGGCACCACGCCCGCGGTCAGGCCGGCGAGGGAGACGAAGCTGCGCGAGATGGGCATGTCGACGATCGTTTTCTGGCCGAGGGTCTGGTTCAGGGTGGAGGTATCGGTCTCCACTTTGGTGGCGGCGGCGTCAGAAACGGTGATGGTCTCGCTGACTTCGCCCAGTTGGAGAGAGAGGTCGGCGCGGATGCTCCGATCGACGCGTACTTCCAGGTCGACAATCCGGCTGGGCTTGAAGCCCTGCTGGGCGATGGAGACGGTATAACGGCCGGGCGGCAACAGGGTGGCGGCGTAGTTGCCCTGCTCATTCGTGACCACGGTGCGGGCGGCGCCGGTATCCTGATTCTGGACTTGGACATTGGCCGCCGGGACTGGTGCGCCGGTGGTGTCGCTGACGGTGCCGACGATGCTGCCGGTGATGGATTGGGCGTGTACCAGACCGGTGAGAAGCAGGCACGTGGCGATTCTCAGACCCCAGGTCAACATAGACGGGAACTCCTTTGTTTGCTGCGCTACGGTGAACCATGCTGCGCCGGAAACCGGATCCGAGTACTGACAGCCGGGCGAAATTGTCACGACAAATCGACGATGGCGAGGTTAAGCGGTTGGAGGGTTAATGGCTGCGGATAAGCCAGAGGTCGCCCCGGTTTTCCCGCAACGGCACAACTAAGCCCTTTGGCTGCATGGCGAAACCGAGGTTACTGTCCGACAGCAGGTAGGGGCTGCCGCGAAAGTAACTGCTCTGGCGAGGTGGGCCGGTGGGTGTGCCGCGGGCCGGGTCGAAATCCAGCAGCCAGATATTGAACCAGCCGTCTTCGTCGGACTGGTAATAGATGCGGCGGCCGCCGGCCGACCACGAGGCGCTCTGGTAATGGCCAGGTCCTGCGAGCCGCAGCGGCGGACCGTCCTTGCGTTCCAGCCAGAGGTTCTGCTGGCCGTCCCGGGACTCGACGTAGGGCCGGAAGCGGCCGGTGGGGTCCCAGTTGGAGGGGGCCCGGCCGTTGGGTGCTCCGTCGAGGCTCTTTTCCCCGATCAGCTTGGAGAAGTCCTGATTGAACAGGGACTGGCGGCGTTCGCGGTTGCGGCCGTCCATGATGTCGTAGGCCAGGCCGCGGCCGTCTTCGATCCATGACGGAGAAGTGCGGGATAGCTGGTCGTTGGGACCGATGGGGCGGACGCTGCGGGTCTCCAGGTCGAGCAGCCAGAGTTCAAAGCGCTCGCCCTGCCAGAGGAAGTAGGCGATGCGCCGGCCGTCGGGTGAGAGCACCGGGGCGCGGACCGAGGCGGCGCCTGTGGTGAGGCGGGTCATAGCCGCCTCGTCCAGCCTGCCGTCGGACTTAAAGGGAACCAGCCAAAGGGCTTCGGGGGCGGCGATGGCCGAGAAGGCGATCTCGCCGCCGGGACTGAAACGCGGATGCTGGTGGCCCTGGGTAGTCAAAGTCAGGCGGACCGGTTTGGCGGTTTCGGCCCCGGTGCGGCGGTCGATTTCAGAGCGCCAAAGGCCACGGTCCAGACCGACAAACACCAGTTGCGAGCGGGTCCGGTCGTAATCGAACCCTCCGTCCTTGAGGACTCCGGTGCCCGGGGTGACGACGCTGGCTTCGCCGCCGGCGGCGTTGACGCGCCAGATCTGATGGCCCAGATAGACCCAATCGGGTGACCGCTTCTGCGCGGGTTCGCTGCGAAATTGAGCCGTTGCAATGAAATAGAGGAACTGGCCGTCCTGGCTCCAAGCGGGCCACGAGAGGCTATTCAGCGTGGGTGTGGAGACGATGACGCGCCGTAAGGAGCGGTCCTCTTTCTTCCATATGTAGAGGTCGCTTTGGGCGCCGGCGGTGTGGAAAGCGATGAGGCGGCCATCGGGCGACCAGCGCGGATGGTGACCGAACTCGGCGATGGGGGCGGTTTCGCCGGTGACCAGCGATTTCGCGAAGAGGCCTCCTTTGCCCTCCTCGGAGCGGAAGGCGATCCAGTCGGAGTCCGGGGACCAGTCGGGTTCGGAGAGATTGGCTTTGGATTGAGTCACCTGGCGGCGGTCGCCGCTGGATTCCTCGAGGATCCAAAGGTTGGCGATGCCATTCTCGTCGGAACCATACAGGATGCGGCGGCCGGTGGCGTCGAACGCGGGGTAGTCCTCCATGCCGGGCAGGAACGTGAGTTGAGCGATCTTGAGCTCGACGGGGGTGGCGGGCGGCTTGCGGCCGAACCAGAACACGGCCACCGCGGCCACTGTCAGCGCAAAGGCGAGGATGGGCTTCCACCAGCGGGTGGGAGCCGGTTGGACCGGAGGGGTGTCCGGTGCGGCGACGAACTCGTAGCCACGCTTGGGATGGGTGCGTATGTACTGTGGAGTCTTTGAGTTATCGCCCAGGGCCTTGCGCACGTCGAGCACGCGTTGAACCAGGGCGTCATCGGTGACGGCGGTGTCGGCCCAGACGGCATGGAGCAGTTCGTCTTTGGGCACGATCTGGCCGGGACGCTGGGCGAGGTAAGCGAGGACAGCGGCCGATTTCAGGTTGAGCGGGATTTCGCCAGCGGGCCCGGAAAGGCGTTGCTCCCTCAGATCGAAGAGGTAAGGACCGAAGCGGATTTTCCCTGGCGCGACCATGGGCCTTGTCTACACAGTATGGACGCTCGGCGGGCGGTTCGCAGGCAAGATGTAGCAAATCCTCACGTTTGGCCCGGGACCGGCACGCTAGAATGGTTCCTTACGATGTCCGAGTCTCCTATTACCCCTCGCGGGAAAGATTTTGCCTCCTGGTATCAGGATGTGGTGCTGCATGGCGATATGGCCGAGCCGGCCGAGATCGTCAAGGGTTGCATGGTGATCAAGCCGAACGGCTATGCCGTTTGGGAGCGTCTGCAGCGCGAACTGGACGACCGGTTCAAGGCGACCAACCACCAGAACATCTACCTGCCGCTGCTGATTCCGCAGAGCTTCCTGCAAAAGGAAGCGGAGCACGTTGAGGGGTTCTCGCCGGAACTGGCTGTGGTGACGATCGCCGGCGGCAAGGAACTCGAAGAGCCTTACGTGATCCGGCCCACGTCGGAGACCATCGTCGGACATTTCTTCTCGAAGTGGATCCAGAGCTATCGCGATCTGCCGGTGCTGGTGAACCAGTGGGCGAACGTCATCCGCTGGGAATTGCGTACGCGCATGTTCCTGAGGACGACGGAGTTCCTGTGGCAGGAAGGCCATACAGCGCACTCCACCCACGAGGAGGCGATCGAGGAAGTACTGCGGATCCTGGATCTGTACGCCGAGGTCTCTGAAGAGGTCATGGCGGTGCCGGTGATCAAGGGTGTGAAGACGCGGGCGGAGAAGTTCGCGGGCGCTCTGCGGTCGTACTCGATCGAGGCGATGATGCAGAACGGCCTGGCTTTGCAGGCCGGCACCAGCCACGATCTGGGCCAGAACTTCGGCAAGGCGTTCGATGTCCAGTTCCAGAGCAAGGAAGGCAAACTGGACTACGTTTGGCAGACGAGCTGGGGTGTGAGTACGCGACTGATCGGCGGGCTGATCATGACCCATTCGGACGATAAGGGTCTGGTGCTGCCGCCCAAGGTGGCTCCGCGGAAGAGCGTGCTGGTGCCCATCTATCGCAAAGAGGAAGAGAAGGCGGTGGTGCTGGAAGCGGCGGCCAAGCTGGCCAAGGACCTGGGCGCGCACATCGACCTGCGCGACGGTATGACGCCGGGCGCCAAGTTCTTCCATTGGGAGAGGTTGGGCGTGCCGGTGGTGTTCGAACTGGGTCCGCGCGATGTGGCCAGCGGGAACATGGTGATCAAGCGCCGCGACACGGGGACGAAGGAAGTGATTCCGCAGACCGAGGCAGTGGCGAAGCAGGCGGAGATCCTGGAAGCGATGCAGCGCGACCTGCTGGCGCGAGCCCGGCAGCGGATGCAGGACAATACCGTCCTGGCGAACTCCATCGGAGAGGTGGAGGAGATCCTGAGCTCGGTCACGGCCGAAAAGGGCGGCGGCAAGTTCGTGATGGCGCACCTGAAAGACGATCCGGCCAACGACGCGCGGATCAAGGAGTTCAAAGCGAGCGTCCGGAATATCCCGTCAGTGGATCTGTACGACGGTCCGGGCAAGTGCATCCTGACCGGCGAGACTGTGGATCGCCGCGTGGTGATCGCCAAGGCGTACTAAAGCGCCAACTGGCTTTCATTCCTGGTCTTTGAACGCCAGTGCGGATTTGGCCGTGAAGAGACGGTAGTTTGTGAACGCCATATAGGCACGGCGACAGTCCATTGCACTGCGGCAGGCGACCACCGCCGCCTGAGCCGGCATCAGGAACGGCTCACCTTGAATGGTGACGTCTTTGAATGTGACGGTGAGGGTTGCGTCCTGCACGACATACCGCCTGGGAAAGTGATGGGCTTCCATGTGGAGGCGGTAGATGCGGCCATCCGCCTCATCTGCCCAGAATGAGCCGTCGTAGGCGGGACAGAAGCCTGCTCCTGGTCCGACGAACCACCGGGAATTCTCCTGCCGGACCCGGAAGCCGTAGCGGCGCAGGCGACGGCCCTCGACGGTCTCCCGGTCTGCACGACGGAAGCGGGTCTGGGTTGCGGCGTCGAAGAGCAGGAGCAGGGCTGAGGCGAATTCTCCGCGATTGTTCATCGCCGGAAAATCGATCGGCTCCCGTTCGCTGGTGTCGATGCCGGCGATCTGTTTGAGAAAGTACGATTCGCGGCCCTTGAGCACCTGGATCTCATAGATCGCTGAATCGGAAACTCGCACGCCCCGGCCTCTGATGCCCTCATCGAGTGTGGACTCCTGGATGCACACAAAATCGGGGAGGTGGTGGCGCCAGTCCGTGATGCGCTGACGAACGAGAGGGAGCAGCGTGTCCGGATCCGCCGCGGAGAGGAGACCGGGTAACAGCAAGAGAATTAAGGACCGCACCCGGGCTCAGTATAGTTCTGATATTTAACAGCCGATTGAGTATTTTTGCGGGAAGCCGGGTTTCGACTTCCAGGGTGGCGCAGGCCCGCGTGCCGGAGACCGGGCCGGGGTTCGATGCCCGACAAATGTCAGACGACCTGCTATAATCCAACGCATCCAGGGTGACCATGACTGCTCGGCGGATCCAAACTTCCCTCTCTTTTTCACTGGTGCTGGCGGCCTGCGCCGGCTGCGGATGTGTGGCGAATGCCCAAGTGTCGCCGGAAACGGAAGACCAGCAAGTACTTAGCCCATCCGGTGAGAACTGTTCCTTCATTGCCGCTCCAGAGAAGGTGCTTTCCCGGGAGGGCCGCATCCGGCGTGAGGCGTACGAACGGACCCTGGCGTTTGCCAAGGCCATGCCGAAGGCCGCTCCGGCGCTCAAGCCGGCCTCCGCAGCGGATCTGCCCTGGCGCAGCTTCATCGACGAAGAGGTTTTCCGGAAGCTGCAGGCGGACGGGATGGAACCGGCGGCACTCTCGTCGGATGAGGAGTTCTTCCGGAGGATCAAGCTGGATCTGACGGGCCGGATTCCCACGGCGGAGGAGATCCGGGCGTTTGTGGCGGATACGAACCCGTCGAAGCGCGACCTCGTGATCGACAAGTTGCTGTTCAGTCCTGAGTTCACCGACAAGTGGACGATGTGGCTGGGCGACCTGCTGCAGAACTCGATGACGGCCAGCAACCGGAACCAGAACCAGGAAGGGCGCAACCGGTTCTACGAGTACATCAGGAAGTCGATCGATTCCGGGCAATCGTGGCGCGAGATGGCGTATCAGTTGGTGACGGCGACCGGCAACAACTATGACCGCGACACGGCCGGCGTGAACTTCATGCTGCGCGGGTTTGCCCCGATGGGGCCGGCGCAGGACACCTATGATCTGGTGACGGTGCGGGCGGCCTCGATGTTCCTGGGATTGGGGCATTATGACTGCCTGTTGTGCCACAACGGCCGCGGACATCTGGATGCGGTGTCGGCCTGGGGTGCGAAGACTCTGCGGGTGGATGCGCAGCGGATGTCGGCCCACTTTGCGCGGATCAGCCTGTCGACGTACCCGGGAAGAGACACGGCGGATTATTACCTGAACTCCACCATCGTGCTGGACCGGCCGACGGGGAACTATGGCCTGAATACGACTTACGGGAATCGCCCCAACCGTGTGGCGAGCAATGTGAACGGCGTCGCGGTGACGAGCCTGACGCCGGTCTATCGCGATGGTACGCCAGCCAGTGGCGACTGGCGCGATTCGTTCGCGCAGCGGCTGACGATGGATCCAATGTTTGCCCGCAACTATGCGAACCGGCTGTGGAAAGCGATGTTCAACCTGGCGCTGGCCGAGCCTGTCGATAATCTGGATCCGGACCGGTTGAATCCAAACGTGCCGCCCCCGGCGGGTTGGGACTATCAGGCGTCGCACCCGGTTCTGCTGGAGAAGCTGGCCCAAGTGGCGCGGGACAACGATTTCAATTTGCGAGAGACCCTGAGGTTGATTGCCCAGAGTACGGCCTACCAGTTAAGTTCGCGGTATGACGGCGACTGGGATCTGACGAAGGTCTCGACCTTTGCCAGGCATTTGCCGCGCCGGTTGGAAGCGGAAGAGGCGCACGACGCCATTACGAAGGCGACCGGGCTACTGCCGTCCTATTCCGTGGGCGGATGGGTGGATAAGGTCAGCTGGGCGATGCAACTGCCTGAGCCGACCGAGCCGCGCAGCGACGCCGCTGCGAATGGCTTTATGAACTCGTTCAGCCGGGGCAATCGGGATACGCAGCCGCGCAGTTCGTCGGGTTCGGTTCTCATGTGGTTAAACATGATGAACTCGACGGTTGTCACCAACCGCGTAAGAGCGACGGGCACGAACGCGTCGCCTTATTTGACCGAACTGGTGAAGAATAAAGCGGACGATGCGGTGGTGCAGGATCTATTCCTGACATTCCTGTCGCGCAGTCCCAGCGAGTACGAGAAATCGGTTGCCTTGAAGACGCTGGCCAAGTCGGGCACGGCAGCGTATTCGCGGGCCGCGGCTGTCGAAGACCTGGCCTGGGCTTTGATCAATAAAACCGATTTTCTATTCAGTTATTAGCGAGACTCCGGGCAAGGGGCCATCCGTGCCGCACCGCCGCCACTTCCTATTGAAAACGGGCCTACTTCGGTCTGGTTAAGTATGGCGGCTGACAGACAACTGGATTACAGTTCCACGGCCTGGCCAGCCCTGGAATCCAGAAAGCCGCGGAACGAAAATCGAACATCGATCCGAAGTAATTCACGGCAATAAATAAGTACACTTTTGCCATCTGGCAGACGTCTGGAATCACAAGACGGTCTGGGTAAAACTCACGGCGGCGGCTATAATTCACTATGCCGGAGTACAGAATGACGGTTCAACAGCTGTACCGAATTATTCTGAGGGTGACGGTGGTGGCGGGCGGCGTGGCGGGGCTGGCGATGGGTGGAGAAGTACCGCCCCGAGGAGTGGAGCGCCCGGCCGATTGCTCGTTCAACGGATCCCCTTATTCGCCGGGATCGCAGGTCCGGAGTGAGATCTACGAACAGGCCCTGGCCTTCGCCAAGGCGGTGCCGCGCCGGCAGGCGACGCGCAAGGCAGTGCCCGCTGCCCAAGTGGCCCGGCGCAACCTGATTGACCGGGCCGTGATGCAGCGCCTGCAGGCAGGGAAGATTCCCGTGGCACCGCTCTCGACCGATGAAGAGTTTTTCCGGCGGATCAACCTGGACCTGACGGGACGGATTCCGACGGCGAAGGAAGTCAGGGCATTTCTTGCGGATAAGAGTCCCAAGAAGCGCGACGCCGTGATCGACCGTCTGCTGCACAGCCCGGAGTTCGTGGACAAATGGACGCTCTGGATGGGCGACGTGTTCCAGAACGCCATGAAGGCGACGAACCGCGACGAGGGCATGTATGGGCGGAATGCGGTGCACAAGTACCTGAAGACCTCGATTGCGGAGGGGCGGTCGTGGCGGGAGATCGCTACCTACATGCTGACGGCGACGGGGAACAGCTATGACGACGCGTCGGCGGGCGTGAATTTCATTGTGCGCGGGTTCGCTCCGATGGGTCCGTACCAGGACACTTGGGATTCGGTGACAGTGCGGGCCGCAACGATCTTCCTGGGGATGGGTTCGTATGACTGCCTGATGTGCCATGACGGACGCGGGCACCTGGAAGCGGTCTCGGCGTGGGCGACCCGGACAACGCGCCTGGAGGCGGAGCGGATGTCGGCCCACTTCTCGAGGGTCAACTTTGCCGGGTATCCAGGCAACGACAAAGCGAACTTCTACACGCAGTCGCACGTGATTCTGGACAAGCCGGCGGGCGCTTATGTCATCGACACCAAATGGGGCAACCGGCCGAACCGTTATCCGATTCAGGTGGACGGGAAAGAGGTGAAGGAACTGACGCCGGTCTATCGGGACGGGACCCCGGCGCAGGGCGAGTGGCGGGCGTCATTTGCCAACAAGATCGTCGAGGATCCGATGTTCGCGCGGAATTTTGCGAACCGGGTGTGGAAGGCGATGTTCACCGTGGGCCTGGCGGAGCCGGTGGACAACCTGGATCCGGACCGGTTGGATCCGGCGGTCAAGCCGCCGGCAGGCTGGACTTATCAGGCCTCGCATCCGCAGTTGCTGGAAGACCTGGCACAACTGGCCCGGAAGAATGATTTCAGCCTGCGGGAGATGCTGCGGGTGATCGCGGAGAGCACGACGTATCAGTTGAGCTCGGAGTACAGCGCCCCCTGGGATGCGGCGAAGGCGCGGCTGTACGCGCGCCACCTGCCCCGGCGGCTTGAGGCGGAAGAGGTGCTGGACGCGGTGGTGAAGGCGACGGATGTGCTCCCGGAATACTACGTGGGCGGATGGACGGACAAAGTGAACTGGGCGATGCAACTGCCGGAGCCGACGGAGCCGCAGAAGGACGGGCGGGCGCGAGAGTTCCTGGACTCGTTCGACAGAGGGAACCGTGACATGATTCCGCGGGGGACCTCGGGCTCAGTGATGATGTCGCTGCAACTGATGAACTCGCCGGTGATCATCAACCGGGTGAACTCGAGGACGTCGCCCTATCTGGCGGAGCAGGTGAAGAACCCGGAGGATGCGGCAGTGGTGGAGGATCTGTTCGTCACTTTCCTCTCGCGCCGTCCGAGCGAATATGAAAAGATGGTTGCCCTGAAGGCACTGTCGAAGTCGGGGACTAAGGCGTATCCGCGTGCTGCCGCAGTGGAGGATCTGGCTTGGGCTCTGATCAACAAGACCGATTTTCTGTTTAGCTATTAGAGAGGGCGCACAGCATGAAGAACCGCTTTGGCGTGGACTGGTCGAAGGTACAGGGCACAAACTTCTGGCGGCGTCCGGCTCTCGACCGCAGGGTCTTTTTCAAGCATGCGGGCGCAGCAGTAGCCGGTAGTTTCTTCCTGCCGGGCCGGTCCCTGGAGACGATTGCGAAGGGGCAGAGCACGCCCAAGGGCACGGCAAAGAACGTCATCTTCCTGATGATGTCCGGCGGGCCCAGCCACACGGATACCTTCGATTTGAAGGAAGGGGCCTGGACGCTGCCGGCGATGGAGCCGACGTCCTATGGAGACATCCGCTGGCCGCGCGGGCTGTTCCCGACACTCGCTGAACAGATGGACTCGATTGCGCTGGTGCGGTCGGCGAAGGCGTGGGCGCTGGTGCACGGGATCATGCAGACGTGGGTGCAGATCGGGCGGAATCCGCTGTCGGGGTTGTCGAAGATTGCCCCGCATATCGGGTCCGTGGTGGCGCGCGAGCTGGGCGATCCGACAGCGATCATGCCCGCCTTCGTTTCGCTGAATACGGGCAGCGGTCCGGGGCAGGGGTACTTGGCTCCGACGACGGCTCCATTCTATGTGAGTCCGGGCGGGAACGGGTTAGGGAACACGACGTCGCCGATTGGGGCGGCGGGTTTCGACCGGCGGTACGGGCTGTTGCTGGAACTGGATGCGGAGACGCGGGCGGAAGCGGCGATCGGGTCGGCCGTGAAGGAGATGGAGCAGTTCAACCTGACGGCGCGTTCGCTGATGTACAACTCGGCGGTGGATGCAGTCTTCAAGTTCGATGCCGCAGAACGGGCCCGGTATGGGACGACGGGTCTGGGCAATGCGTGTATCACGGCACGCAACCTGCTGCGAGGCAAGCTGGGTGCACGGTTCATCCAGATTACGACCAGCGGCTGGGATATGCACACGAACATCTACACGGCGAACGGGCTGAATCCGACGAATCCGGCCTCAGTTGGACGAACCTTCGACGTGGCGGTTGGGACCTTGATTGCGGACCTGAAGAGCGACGGACTGCTGGACGAGACGCTGATCCTTTGTATGGGTGAATTCGGCCGCACTGTGGGGGCACCCAATACGGGATCGGGCCGGGATCATTTCATGACGCAGGCCGTGATGCTGGCCGGCGCGAAGATCAAGGGCGGACGGGTGATTGGGAAAACGGACGCGCAGGGCAACGGGCTGGTGGAACCGGGCTGGTCACTGCAGCGGGAGGTTCGGCCAGAAGATCTGGAAGCGACGTTGTATTCGGCGCTGGGAATCGACTGGACGAAGGTGTATCACGACGATCCTTTGAACCGTGGATTCTCGCTGGTGCCGACGAACCAGTCTGAGCAGTATGCGCCGGTGCACGAACTGTGGGCTTAGGACCGAAATAGAAAGGGCCCACCCCGGGAGGGGCGGGCCCGATTGGAAGCTTGATGAGGGGCGGATTTAGGCCCGGCGCGGTTCGCGATACTGCATGAAAGCACCGACAACGGCGATGAGGGCGGCACACGCGATCCAGGCCACGCTTCTGGCTTCCGGCGCACCCGAGAAGCGGTAGACGGGGCTGAGGAAGAAACCGTACATCATAATTGCGAAGAGAATGACCGTGTAGAGCACCAGGAGCGGCTTCACTTTCTTCACGAGGCCGAGGAGCGCTGCGGCGATACCGAGCAATCCCAAAACAAGCATTCCATACAGCGCGGACTCGCCCTTCCAGAACGGCAGCATGTCCAGCTTGAAGTTCTTGGCGTCGCTGAGCAGCAGCAGGCAAGAGACTCCCGTCATGAACAGACCCGCCACCAGGGCGAACAGGCAGCTATAGAAACGTAGCACCATGGCGATCACCTTTAACAACCTCCACTTGCCGGTCTTCCGGCTCGCGACCATTCTATCAACTTGAGGAGTGCCTGCTGGGCGCCGCAGCACGACTTTTCGGCGGAAAAACGGCAGGAGTGCTGGAGGGCTGCTCAGGCCGTTGGGGCGGCGAGTAATTCGCGGACCCGATCTTCGAGCAAGGCGGTGAAGGCGGCGCGCTGTTTGAGCGTGTAGCCTTCCGGGCTGACGGGCTCTCCGATGCGGAGTTCGACGTTGCCAGGCATGAAGTAAGAAGACTTGGCGGGCAGGATATCCCAGGTGCCGACCATGGCGACAGGAGCAACGGGCGTGCCGGACTGGATGGCCAGATAGGCGGCGCCGTCCTTGAAGCTTTGCATCTCTCCGGTGAGGCTGCGCGTGCCTTCGGCAAAGATGATGACGGAGAGATGGCGCTCGCGGATGAGGCGCGCGCACTCGTTCATGCTCTCGATGGAGGAGCGCAGGCTGGCGCGGTCGACGGTGAGGTGGCGGGCGCGGTTGAGATACCAGCCGATGAAGGGGACTTTGAGGAGTTCGCGCTTGGCCAGAAACTTGAAGGGGATGGGCAGCCAGCGGAACATCATGGGGGTGTCCACAAGGCTGAGGTGGTTGGAGACGATGACGTAATTGGCGCCGGGTTTGAGCTTTTCAGCTCCCACGACGCGGCCCCGGGCGCCAAAGATCGCCAGCACGGTGCCGCCCCAGAGGCGGTAGAGAAATCGCTGCCAGCGTCCTTCCGGAGCAAAGACCGAAGTGACGACGGCAGTGGTTACCAGCACTGCCGTCGCCAGGACCGCTACGGGAATTGTGAATAATCTGGATCGAAGGTGTCCTAACTTTGTCCCGCTCGGTCTCACTCGTTCTGGGTCCTACCTCTTCTCAGTCACGGTCACTGGCGCGGAGAGGCGGAAAGTCAGCAGCGATTCACTAGGAATCACGGCCGCATCGCCTTTGGTGGCCAGGACCATACCGGTGCCGCCGGCTCCGCCGATGCCGGCTCCGATGGCAGCACCCTTGCCGCCGCCGGCGATTGCGCCGATGGCCGCACCGATGCCCGCACCAATACCGATTTTAGCGGCATCCTTGCGTTTGGTGGTTTTGGCCTGCTGGCCCACGGCCGACGTCTGAATGGCGATGGGGCCATTCGGGGTGGAAATGGAGGAGAGGGCCACGCTGATGGAGGCCAGTCCTTTGACCTTGCCGCCGGGGTCCGAGTTAGTGACCCGGCCAGTGACGGTGGAGCCCCTGGGCGCGACCAGGTAGTCGTCGACAACGAGGTCGCGGTTGAGGGTCGCTTCAAAGGCATCGCCGGGCGCGGCGGTCTTCGTCGAAAGAGTGGTAATCGTGCGGACGGGGATGCTGGTGCCCGCAGCGAGGGTGAACTGGCGGGGCGGCAGGGGTGCGCTGGGCTGAGATCTGCCGGGTGTGGATCCCCAGGCATTCGAGGAGGCAGTTGGTGCGCCTGCTCCTCCGCCGGCCGGCCGCGGTTGGCCTGCCTGCCCGCCGGACCCCGAAGGACCACGATTCGGCGAACCTGGCTGGTCCGCCAGAGCATTCGCACCCGCCGGCTGGGCAGCGGGAGGCTGCCCATCGGGTGCGTTACCAGGAGTGGAGGTGGCAGGCTGTTGCGCTTGCTGTTGCGTTGGGAGTTCGTCCTTTTTCGAACATCCGGAGAAAACCAGCGTCGTTGTCAATAGGCCTGCGAGGGCCAGATGGCCTGCGTTTAGTCTCATCGATCCTCCTCAAAAGAAAGAGCTAGACTTTCGGCTTCGGCGGCGGAAGCTCGCGTGCTTCGCATACCGATTCGAAGCCTTGTCTGCCGTGCGATCCGTCACAGAACGGCTTATTCGCTGAAAGGCCACAGCGGCAGAGGCCAATAGCCGCTCGCCCGCCGAGCCCGAAGGCATTGCCCTGTGCGTCGTAGATGGTGAAGTCTGCCGGGTCGCCTTCGATGCGAAGGGGCCCGTTGTTGAATACTGTAACCTTGACAGCCATAAGGGCGAGAATACCAGATGAGGCCAAGACTATAATCTTGGCATGCGTCTGGCTCCTTTGTATCTGATGCTTTTGAGCGTCCAGGCGTTGCCTGCGCAGTACGACCCGAAGGCGCCGCTGACCGCCGATACAATCCTGATGGCCCGCATCCGCAGCGTTGTCTCGAACATGATGGCCCGCATGCCCAATTTCACCTGTGTGGAGACCATTGAGAGAAGCCGCAGGGAACAAACGTCGAAAAAATTCCAACTGCTGGATACCGTCCGTCTGGAGGTAGCCCTGGTGGATGGTAAGGAGCTGTACGCCTGGCCTGGCGCCAACAAGTTCGAAGAGAGCGATGTGCGGGCGCTAGTGGGTGGACAAGGGGCCATCGGGACCGGAGACTTCGCGCTGCATGCCAAAAGTATCTACTTCAGCGGCAATGCGAAGTTCGAGTACAAAGGCCAGGAGACGATCAACGGGCGTCCGGCGCACAAATTCTACTTCCGGGTACCGCAGACGGGCAGCTATTACATCATGCGAGTGGGGTCGGCCGAGGGGGAGGTGGGTTACTCCGGCTGGGTTTGGAATGACGTCGAGACGCTGGAGATTACGCGGATCGAGATGAACATCGACGAGATCCCGCAGCAGGTGCCTTTGAAGGAAGGGCACAAGCTGCTGGATTACGCTCCGGTGAAGATTGGCGCGGAGACATATACGCTGCCTGTAGGCATGGACATGAGTCTGACGGCGATGGACGGCACGGAGAGCCGAAACCGGACCCTGTTTTCCAGTTGCCGCCAGTATGCGGGCGAATCGACGCTGATCTTTGAGGATCCGCCTCCGGACACGGCCGCGCCGAAGCCGGCCCCGACGGTGATCAACCTGCCGGAGGGGGTCACGGTGCAATTGAAGCTGATGACGGCGGTGGACCTGAGCAAGTCCGTCGTGGGCGACTCCCTGAAGTTTGAAGTAGCGAAGAATGTCGAGAGGCAGGGCACGGTGCTGCTGCCCAAGGGTGCCACGGTGCAGATGCGGATCGACATGGCGGTCTGCCGGGATTTCCCTACCGGCCACTGCTTTCTGGCATTGGTGCCAGGGCAGGTGAGCTATGAAAACGCCACTGGAATCTTCCACGCCAAACTACTGTATCCGGCCCTGGACAAACAGTTGGAGATGGCGTTCGTGAACCTGCGGCCGGAGATGCGGATGGCGCCCGCGGAGATGGCCATGGCGTCTCCCGGGGCTTCGATCCTCCTCCTGCGCGGCGCCCGCGCCAAGCTGTCGAGCGGGTTCAATACTACTTGGCGTACCCTGGAAGGACGGGGAGATGATAAGCCGTGATTCAGTTTGGTCCAGAGATTGATCGTACTTTGCTCGAGGATACGCTGCGGTTCGCGGAGCGTCAGGTCACAAATCTCATCGAGAAGCACCCAGGTTTCTATCCGATCTACACCAAGAGTGGCAAGTGGAAGCACGAGGGCCCCGCATGGACACACTGGTGTGATGGTTTTCTGCCGGGGATGATGTGGATCTTCCACCGGCGTGCGCTGGAGAATGGCGAAAACAAGCAGTATTGGATGGACAAGGCCATTGAATACAGCCGGCCGTTGGAGCCCAGGCAATTCGATCGCGACGTTCACGACCTTGGTTTCATTTTCCTCTCCACCTACTACCGCTGGTACCAGATCACGCGGGAGCCGCGGCTGAACGACATTCTGGTGCAGGCCGGCAAGACGATGGCCTTGCGCTTCCAGGAGAAGGGTCAGTATTTGCGGTCGTTCGTGAGTGAGGACTCCATTTTCATCGACATCATGATGAATGTGGGGGTGATCTTCTATGCGGCTCGCGAGACGAACGACCGGCGGCTGCGCGACATTGCCATCCGCCACGCGCTGACAACGCGGCGCTACCTGGTGCGGGGTGACGGCTCGACGGCGCACGAAGGATTGTTCGACCTGGAGAGCGGCGAGTTCCTGAAGCAGACGACGCATCAGGGCTATCGTGGCGACTCCTGCTGGTCGCGCGGGCTGTCCTGGGCGCTGTATGGCTTCGGCAGTTGCTACGAGTACACGCGGGATCCGAGATTCCTGGAGACGGCGGAACGCTGCGCGGATTATTTCCTGACGCACACAAACGCGGACGGCGTGCCGTCGTGGGATTTCAATGCACCCGAGGAGACGCGTAAGCTGCTGGATACCTCCGCTGCGGCGATCGCGGCGAGCGGTCTGCTGCGGCTATGCCGGATGCTGCCCGATCCGGTGAAGGGTTTCTACTACTGGTCCAGTGCGCTGCGTATCCTGAAGACGCTGTGCGAAAAGCACACCCAGCAGGACGGCGGCACGTGGGAGGGGATCCTACAGGGCGGCGTGTATCACATCCACAAGGATCTGGGTGTGAACGAGAGCGTCATGTGGGGCGAGTACTTCTTCTGCGAAGCCCTGGAGGCCGCGCTGCGGCACAATCTGGCCCAGAAGAAGCCGAACGGGACGGGGAAGTTGTAAGAGAAGCTTTCAGCGGTCAGCCTTCAGCTGTCAGCTGACAGACAGGGATTGCGGACTTTCGGGGCCCTTCGGGGCCCCGTTGTTGTTGCAAACGAAGTTGCTGTTGGGGAACGTGGATGGCTCGGCTGGCGTCTGTCCGGAGCTGATAGCCGATAGCTGATAGCTCGCGCGCTGCCGCGCTAGTGCGCCACGGCGTGCTTGCTGGTGAGCTTTAGCGTCACCAGCGCTACCAGGTAGAGGGCTGCTCCGATCAGCAGTGTCATCCGCAGGCCCAGGTAGATCGCCAGGAAGATGGCTCCGCAGGAGCCCAGCACGCTGGCTGCGGCGTTGAGGGACCAGGCCCAGCGCACAGAGGGCGAGTGCCAGTGCTCCAGGCGGGTCAGGCCGCTGGGAAAGGGGATGCCCATGGCGAAGCCGGCCGGCGCAATCAGTAGTACCGTGATGAGCATCTTCACCGGCAAAGGCAGGCCCTCGCCGGCGTCGATGATCGGTTTGACGCTGAAGGCCAGGATCGTGACGATGGCGGTGACCGAGCAGAGGGCGTAGGTCAAGCGGTCATCACTGGCGCGGACCAGCCGGCGGCTGGCGTAGCTGCCCAGTCCGCTGGAGACGAGCATCGAAAAGATCACGACGGTCAGGGCATACGTGGGGTGGCCCAGGAATAGGACCAGTTTCTGGATGAGGCCCACCTGCACGAGAATGTAGCCGGCGCCCAGGCATAGGAAATAGAGCAGGAACGTAGGGACGCCGGGTTCGCGCGGCAGACGCGCCTTTAACAGGAAGGGCGGCAGGGCCAGCGTGATGAACGTGGCCAGCAGGCTCACTCCCAGCAGCGAGAAGAGAGTCGGGACCGCCAGGTTCACCTTGAAGTCGGCATTCTCGTGGGTCGCGGTGGTCTTGAAGTTCCAGATATCGCGCGGCTGGACGGTATAGAAGAAGAACGGGCGGTCGTCCGGCACCGGAGTGACGTCGTAGGGATAGTCACGAAACCAGGCTGCCTGGTCTTTCGCGGTGAGGAACGAGGTGAACTGGTTGTCGGGGCTCTGGCCGGGAAGATAGAGAATCTCGAAGCCGCCTTTGGCGGCGGCCAGCGCGGCCTTCTCCAGATCCTCGACCCGGAAGGGCTTGCGCGAGATGAGTACGGTGTCCGTGGCGCCCCAGGTGTTGAGTCTCTGGACGTCCTCACGGACGACGATGACGTGGCGGGCGAAGTCGTGTTCCCCCAGTTTGTTCATGGCCTGGCGGGCCAGGGACAGGAGGCGCAGCGATTCACGGGGCGGATCAAAGCCCCAGCGGGTGAACGCCAGGACGCCGTCGTCCGTCAGGTGGGAGAGATAGTCCTCAAATGCCTCAGAGGTGTAAAGATTGTTCTCGGAGAGAGCGAACGCTCCGGCGGCGGTGGAGGCCCAGGTGTCGACCAGGGTGGCCTGCAGGAGTTGGTATTTGTCTTTCGACCTGCGCACGAAGCTGCGGCCGTCCTCCACGACGATGTGCGCTTCGGGACGTGCATAGAGGCCACGGCTCTGTGCCTGGAAGCGGCCGCGCATGATGGTCTCGGCGATGATCGGATTGATCTCGACGCCGGTAACGTCCTTGGAACCGGAGGCAATGGCGCGCGCCACGTCCCAACCGCCGCCGGCGCCGATGATGAGCGTCTTGGCGCCCGGACGGAGCTGGTAGGGGAAGCCAGGGCCGTGGGCGGTGAGCTCAGCGCGGTCCTTATCCGTTAGGTGGTCGAGATCGAACTGAGGAATGCCGGTGGTGGCGTCTGCGTCTATGACGACAAGCAGGCTCTGATCTTTCGCGTCCTGCCGGACGGAGATGCGCGAGAAGCTGTTCCACTGGACGAAGATTTCGGCGGCGAGCTTGCTGCCTTTGGCGCTGCTGATGTCGAGGATCGGTTTGCGCTTGTTGACGATGATCAGGGCGACCAGGAAGAGTGCCAGGGCGACGCCCAGGACGCGCCCGGTAGTAGCGCGGGCCAGACCGAACCAGACGGCCGCGGCGGCGGCGAAGAGAACCGCGGCGGAAAGCAGGGCTCCGGGGCCGCCCACGATGTTGAGCAGCGGAATGACCAGAAGACACCCTCCGGCGGCGCCGACGAGGTCGTAGAAATAGACGCGGTCCACCCGGTTGATCGTCTCGGCAATCGCCAGCGAAACGATCATGCCGGAAAGGAGGAACGGCAGGGCGGCGGCGAAGTAGACCATGGCCAGGGTCTGGAAGCCCGACGGCTTCCCGGCCAGATTGAGGATGAGTGCGAGTGAGAAGACGACCGCGCCGGAGTTGAGGGCCGAGAGAACGCCCAGGCGGTGAAACAGTTTTTCGCCGCGCGCCACGATGTAGTAGGACAGGACGCCGCCGCAGCCCAGTCCAAAAAGGGCGATGGAGATGGCCAGAAACGCGAAGTGGTAGTAGAAGACGACCGAGAAAATACGCGTCAACGCCAGCTCAAGGATGAGCGTCGCCCCTGTCGTCAGTGCGACAGCGCCGTAGAGGATGGGCCAGGCGGTAAATTTCCCTGACAGAGAAGAAGAGACGATCGACAAACTTCTATGATACTCGCTGGCTCGGGCGATTACCCGATATCAAAAACAAAGGGTTTTCCGTGTTCCGGCTGGGCGTACCGGACGTCGGGGCATCTGAGCTTCATCGCGGCCTCAAACATGCGCGGATTCACCGAGTTGTCGGGGAACATGTCGTAGTGGCACGGGACGGCTGCCTTCGGTTTGACAGCTTCCGCCAGTTGGGCAGCCTCCCAGAACGACAGGTTGTTGAAGCCTCCGTTGATGCAGGTGATGAGCAGATCGGGTTTGTGGGCGGCGGCCTCGTGCAGCAGTTCGGTGTAATCGGTGTCGCCGGTGATGTAGATCTTTGGCCCGCTGCCGAATTGCAGCAGGAAGCCCATATGGTTCAGGTCCGTGGTGTCCGTGGGCAGGGCAAAGGTGCCACGCAGCTTCAGATCGCGGAATTCGAACTCGCACTGCGGCCAGGCGGCCTGGATCCTGCCGGATTCGACCCCCTCCTGGCGGAAGACCTCGCAACTGGGGTGCGGGCCCAGGAATGTAAAGACGTCTTTGTGGCGAAGGTTCCGGATGGTTTCAGGGTCCGTGTGGTCCTGGTGGTTGTGGGTGCAGGTGAACAGGTCGATATCCAGTTCATCGGGCTGGATCAGGATGGGTACGGCGCGGGAGAGATTGATCCCGGAGGCATGGCCCAGGGCGGCGCAGGAGTCGGTGAGGTAGAGATCGACCCCGGCGAGGGTGCCTTCCGGGCTCTTGAAGAGGAAGCTGTTCTGGCCTAGCCACCACAGCGCGACCGAGCCTTTCTCGACGGGAAAGGCTCGGATATCGCGCATGAGATTCATACCAGTTGATGCTACATGATCGCCGTGGGCGGCGCGGGCTCATTGGGATCGCCGGCTTTGGTGAGCGGCCAGCGGATCATGAGGAGGGAGAGCAGCACCAGGACGATGAGGCCCGCCACCGTGGGTGGATCGTTGAAGAAGCTGAAGAGCGTGGCCAGCGGCTTGTCGGCGATGTTGAAGCCGGCCTTGACCAGGCCCATCAGAGCCTCTCCGGCGATGAGGCCGGAGGCGATAAGCACGGAGGCGTTCTCGACGCGGGCTTTCTGGGCATCGTTGAAGCCCTTCTTGTCCCGCGCCTGATCCATGAGCCAGCGGATGACGCCGCCGGTGAAGATCGCGAAGGTGGTTTCGAGCGGCAGGTACATGCCGACGCTGAAGAGCATGGGGCTCTTCACCTGGAGCAGGATCAGCGCCAGGCCCATGCAGATGCCGACCACGACGAGCGGCCACGCCATGTCGCCGCCGACGATGCCCTGGCTGAGCATGGCCATCAGTCCGGCCTGCGGGGCGGACAGTTTCGCATCGCCAAAGCCGATGCCGCCTTCCTTGATGTTGCCCATGTGGAGCAGCAGCAGCGGGAAGTAGAGCACCAGGCTGGCCACGGCGACACCGATGAAGTCGCCGATCTGCATCGATTTCGGGGTGCCGCCCAGGATGTGTCCGACCTTGAGATCCTGCAGCATCTCGCCCGCGACGGCCGAAGACACGCAGACCACGGCGGCCACACCGAGTACGGCGGCGACGCCCGTGATGCCCTTGACGCCGATAGCGACCATCATCAGGGCAGCGATGATCAAAGTGGATAGGGTGAGGCCGCTGATGGGGTTATTCGAGGATCCGATGATGCCCACGAGGTTGCCGGAGACGGCCGCGAAGAAGAACCCAAGGACGATCATGACGACCGCGGCGACCACGGCGGCGACAATCGAGCCGGCGAAGAAATTGTACAGGGCGATCATGGCGGCGAAGGTGGCGCCCAGGCCGAGGAAGACGGTCCGGAAATTGAGGTCGACCTGGGTGCGGTCCTGCGCTTCGGTCTGGCCTCCGGCCTTCTTCAGGTCGGCGACAGCACGGCCGATGCCGCTGGCGAGGGCCTTCCGCATCTTGAACATCGTGTAGCTGGCGCCTACCAGCATGCCGCCGACGGCGATCGGGCGGACGATGTTGCGCCAGATGGAGTTTGAGATGGCATCCCACGCTTCGATGCCAGAGCCGGGCGGAAGCGTCTTGGAGATCTCGGGGCCCAGGAAGTAGGCCAGCAGCGGCACCATCAGGCCCCAGGCCAGCAGGCCGCCCGCGAAGTTCAGGGCACCCAGACGGGGTCCGATGATGTAGCCGACGCCCAGGTAAGCCGGGCTGACGGCGGGCAGGGAGAATTTGGAGACGCCACCCACATTCAGGATGCGGTCGGCGCTGAGCTTGACGGTGCTCTTGCCGATCTCGCCGACGTTGAGCAGGAAATCCTTGCTGGCGGAGAAAAGCTTCAATTCGCCCAGCAGGTAGATGAATCCGCCGATGCCCATTGACTGGAAGAGGGTGGCGGCGGCATCGGAACCGCGCTGGCCGGCCTTGTGGATCTCTGCCGCGGCGGACGACTCGGGGTAGGGCAGTTCAGGGTCTTCCACCATGACGCGCCGCAGCAGCGTGACGAACAGAATGCCGAGTGTGCCGCCCACCAGCATGAGGACGCTGGATTGCCAGTAGGCTTCCACGGAGTCGAAGCGGGTCCAAGCCTTGACGATGACGAATGCGGGAATGGTAAAAATCGCGCCAGCGGCGACGGATTCGCCGATGCTGCCGACGGTGCGGGCGATGTTCTCTTCCAGGATGGATCCCTTGAAGAGTCGCAAAACTGCCATGCCGATCACGGCCGCCGGGTAAGTGGCGGCGATGGTCTGGCCGGCGCGCAAACCCAGGTAGGCATTGGCGGCGCCGAGGATGACGGTCATAACGAGACCGAGGAGGACTGCGCGGAGTGTGAACTCCGCCATTTTCATGTCCGGTGGGACAAAAGGCTTGTGTTGGTTATGCGGGTTAGCCATTCGGGTGTAAACTCCCTGAACCGGAGATCATGATACTGGTTTAGGGCGAGTTCCCGCTAGTGCGTGATTTGCCCCAAGTTGGGAGCAGTTGGGGCAAGGGCTAAGTGTTGGAAGTTGTGCAGTTTCCGGCGGGAGTGAGAATGGCATGCCGCATGCATAACGTATAAACGGAGCCCCTACTCTTATGGCATATGTGATCACCGATACCTGCACGAAAGACAATCACTGCATCGACGCCTGCCCCGTGAACTGCATCCATCCGACGCCCGACGAGCCGGGCTACGAGGAAGCGGCCCACCTGTTCGTGAATCCTGGTGAGTGCATCGACTGCGGCGCCTGCGTGCCCGTCTGCCCCACCACCTCGATCTACGTTCTGGAAGAGCTGCCGGCTGAACTGGCTGCCTTCGCGGATGCGAACGCGGCGTACTACAACTAAGCCGCCGGCGTGAGAGATTTGCCCGCGTGACGGGCGCCCAGTGTGTGTGTTACTCCGAAAAGCCCGGCACGGCTAGTCCGCGCCGGGCTCTTTTTCGGTGGAGAGCTCCGCGTTGGGTGATTCCGCTCAGCTGAGTTTGGCGCGGATCTTGTCGCTCATCACCTTGCCGTCGACGCGCTTGCCGGCCAGTTTGGCCTTGGCGGCCGTCATCACCTGCCCCATCTGTTTCGGGGTGGTGGCCCCGGTTTCCGCGATGGCGGCGGCGATGGCGGCATCCACCTCTTCCTCAGTGGCGCCGGCCGGCATGTAGCTTTCAATCAGCCGGAGTTCGACCTCTTCCTTCTCGGCCTGTTCGGGGCGTCCGCCCTTGCGGTACATGTCCGCGGAATCGCGCCGCTGCTTGATGAGGGAGTTCAGGACCTTCATTTCAGCGGCCTCGTCGAGCTCCTTCATGGAGTCGACTTTCTCCTTCATCAGGGCCGCCTTCACCATCCGGATCGCGCTGAGCCGCGCTTCCTCCTTGGCTTTCATGGCAGTCACCATGTCCTTCTGCAACTGATCGAGGAGCGGCATATTTGATATCCTAAGTCCTACTTCCCGTTTATTTTCCCACAGCCATGTATATCAAGAAACAGCGACTCCTGACGCCAGGCCCGACGCCCTTGTTGCCGCGCGCTTTGCACGCTATGATGGCGTCCGACATTCACCATCGTACCCAGGACTTCATCAAGCTGTACCCCACAGTGCTGCGAGATTTGAAGGAAGTCTTCGGGACCCAGGGTGATGTTCTCATCACCGTTTCCTCCGGCACGGGCGCCCTGGAAGCCTCCATCACCAACTTCTTCAGCGAAGGCGACAAGGTTGTCATCTGCTGCGCCGGCAAGTTCGGCGAACGCTGGGTGGAACTCGCCAAGGCGTTCAAACTCAACGCGGTCGTCCTCATGGCGGAATATGGCTCCGTGGTCTCTCCCGCGGCCGTAGAAGCGGCCCTGAATGAGAATCCGGACACCAAAGGCGTGCTCTTCCAGGCGTCGGAAACCTCCACCGGCGCGGCTCACGATGTGAAGGCGATTGGTGAGATCACCAAGAAGACCGGTGCCTTGTGCATCGTCGACGCCATCACCGGCCTGGGCACGATGCCGCTGGATATCGATGGCTGGGGTCTGGATATCGTGGTGGGCGGCTCGCAGAAGGCGTTCATGATCCCGCCCGGCCTGGCCTTCATTAGCGTCAGCGCCAAGGCCTGGGCACAGAATGCCTCCGCCAAGCTCCCGCGCCTGTACTTTGACCTGAAGAAGGAAAAGAAGATGGCGGACAAGGGCGAAAGCGCCTGGACTCCGAACGTCAGCCACATCCTGGCACTGGCCGAAGCCCTGAAGTACATCAAAGAGCTCGGCATGGACAAACTGGTGGACAACGCCCAGTTGCTGGCCAAGGCGACCCGCGCGGCTGCCGTTGAACTTGGGCTCGAATTGTTCGCGCCGGACGCCCCGTCCTCCTCGGTGACGGCCATCAAGGCTCCGAAGGGGATGGACTCCAGCGATATCGTCAAGGGCTTCCGCAACCAGTTCGGCTCCGTCATCGCCAACGGCCAGGGCACAATGAAGGGCCAGATCTTCCGCATCGCGCATCTGGGCTACTTTGACTTCCCCGACCTGTTCGCCATGGTGGCGGAGTTGGAAATCATCCTGCACTCGAAGGGGATTCCCGTCGAGTTCGGCAAGGGCGTGGCGGCTGTCCAGCGCGTGTACGCCGAAGCAGTGTCCGCCAAAGAAGTCGCGGCGGTGAAGTAGTCGATGAAGATCCTTGTCGCTGAACCTCTGTCGCCCGCAGCGATTGCCCTGCTCCAGAAGCAGGCCGGCTGGGACATCGTCGTCTCGAACCCGAAAGAATACGAACCCCACCTGGCGGATTGCGACGCACTTCTGGTGCGCAGCGCAGTCAAGGTGAAGGGGGACACTCTGGCGAAGGCTCCGAAGCTGCGCGTCATTGCGCGCGCCGGCGTCGGAGTCGACAACGTGGATCTGCCGGCCGCCACGGCCGCCGGCGTCCTCGTCATGAATACGCCGGGCGGCAATGCCGTCTCGGTGGCCGAACATACCCTCGCCATGATGCTGGGGCTGGCTCGCATGGTGCCCGAGGCCACTGCGTCCACCCGCGCCGGCAAGTGGGAAAAGAAGAAGTTCCTGGGCAACGAGTTACGGGGCAAGACCCTGGGTGTGGTGGGTCTGGGCAATATCGGGCAGGAGGTGGTGCGGCGCGCGCGCGGTTTCGAAATGCGCATCCTCGCTTCCGATCCGTATGTAAACCCTGCCACGGCGGCCCACCTGGGCGTCGAACTGGTGAGCCTGGACGACCTGCTCGCCGGCTCCGATTACATCAGCCTGCACCTGGCCGTCACTCCGGAAACGCGCGGCATGATCAACTCCGCCAACATCGCCCGGATGAAGGATGGGGTGCGGATCATCAATTGCGCTCGCGGGGAACTCGTCGACCAGACGGCCCTGTACGAGGCGCTGCAGTCGAAGAAGGTGGCCGGAGCCGGTTTGGACGTTTTCGAGCCGGAGCCGTTGCCCGCCGATCATCCTCTGCTGCAGTGCGAGAACCTGATCGCAACGCCGCACATTGCCGGTTCGACGGAGGAAGCACAGGAGATCGTTGGCATCCGCATCGTCGAACAGCTGGTGGAGTACCTTCAGAACGGCGTGGCGATCAACGCGGTGAACATGCCTGCCGTCACGCCGGAGCAGTATCAGGCGATCGGCAGCTCCATCACCCTGGCCGAGCGCCTTGGCAAGTTCGCCTCCTACGTCTCCTCGGGCCACCCCAAAGGGGTGCGCGTCACATACTTCGGCCGCATCGCGGAGATGAACACCAACCTGGTTCGCAACGCTGCGCTGGCCGGAGTGCTTAGCCGCGGGCTGTCGAACCGCGTCAATCTCGTGAACTCCATGCAGGTCGCGGCGCAGAGGAACCTGACGGTGAGCGAGTCGCACCAGCCGCGCTCTGTCGGGGAGGACTCGGTTCTGATCGAAATCGATACAGATCAGGGTGTGACCTCCGTGTCGGGCAGCATCATCCTGGACAAACCGCGTCTGCTTTCTGTGGATGGGATCCGAGTAGAGAGCACGCTGGCCGGGCAGCTCATCTACATGCGGAACGAAGACGTGCCGGGCGTGATCGGCCATGTCGGCACGGTTCTTGGCCGTAACTCCGTGAACATCGCCAACTTCTCGCTGGGCCGCCAGGACCGGCCGGCCTCACCGGGGCAGCCGCTGATCGCGGTGGCGCTAGTGGAAGTGGACTCCGCGCCTGGAGAAGCGGTGCTGGACGAACTGCGCGCCAACCCCGCAGTGCGGCTGGCGGTCACAGTGCAGCCCGGCGACTAGGCCATTTGGCCCGGGACGCCACTTCCGTACAATTCGTTTCAAAAAAATGGGCGGCTCACATTGCCGCCCATTTTCGTGCGTGATAACATGTAAGTGCCTCATGGACTGCGCTTCCTCTCGAATCAGTCCCAATCCCCGACGGAGCTAACTTCCCAACTCGATGAGTTCGACCGTTTTTCTCGGTAACCTTCCGGTGTGGGTCACTGCCGATGACATCAAGGCGTGGCTGACAGCGGACAACCTGGTGGCCGATTCCGTGAAAGTCATCCGCAATCCGGAGACTCAGGAATCCAAAGGCTTTGCGTTCATTGAAGCGCCGAACGACGAAGAGATGAATTCAATCATCCGGCGTTTCGATCGCGCACCTCTTGAAGACCGCCTTTTGCGGGCCAATCCCGCTCAACCGCCGCGCCCGAAGGGCGCTGTGCGCCCCGGTGGGCCTGTCGGGCATACCGCCTCTGCCTCGGCTCCCGCACCTTCCGCGTCCGCTCCGGCCCCTGGCGGCGAGCGCGATCGGAATCGTCGCGGTGGCAAGAAGCACCGGCGTCCGAATGGTCCCCAAAGCGCTTTTGCCGAAGAGCTGGCAAAGGCCCTCTAAGCTTCATCTTTCTAAATCGAACACCAATGGGCGCGCCGGCTGGTCTGGCGCGCCCGTTCTGTTTTTCTCCACCCTTGCCCTCCCCAAGTCATGGACCTAGGGACTAACAATGGGGTGGGCTGGTGGTATACTCATTCCGCGATGGGGGTCCGCTCTGTCATGTCCGGATTCCCGTGCTCAAATTCTGTCTGAGTTGAGGAGAATCCGGTGAATGACTTGTTGCTGATCAGGGCGCTGTTCGTGCTCATCCTGACAGCCGCGGCCTGGTTCCTTCAACCCTTTGGTCTAACCTCTCCACTCGCCGCAGGCGTCGGCATTATCCTAGGGATCCTGATTGTTCTCTTCGAGGTGCGGCTCAAGCAGGTTAGTCTGAAACGGTTGATTGGGGCAGCCGTCGGCTCGGTTCTGGGCATCGTCGGTGCGTTCCTTGTTTCTCTCATCATTGCCTGGGCGCTGCCCGGCAGCAAAGGAACGGTTCCGTTCCTTCAGCTACTTATTCTTCTGCTGATGTCATATGTGGGCCTCATTGTCGGGGCCACCAAGGGCGACATGCTCAACCTGTCAGCCCTCGGCGGACTCTTCGGTGGTGAGAAGGCTCAAAAGCAATCTTTCAAGATTCTCGATACCAGTGTGATCATTGACGGCCGCATCGCCGATATCGCCGAAACCGGGTTCCTCGATGGGACGCTCGTCGTTCCGCAGTTTGTGCTGCGGGAACTGCAACTGGTGGCGGATTCGGCCGACTCCATGAAGCGCAACCGCGGCCGCCGCGGCCTGGATGTCCTGCAACGTGTCCAGAAGATGGCTAATCTGAACGTCCAGCTTCTGGAAGACGATTTTCCCCACATTCGCGAGGTCGACCTCAAGCTGATCGAGTTGGGCAAAATCTACGACTGCAAAATCATCACGAACGACTTTAACCTCAACAAAGTGGCCCAGTTGCACGGGGTCGAGGTGCTCAATATCAACGAACTGGCGAACGCCCTGAAGCCCATCGTCCTGCCGGGTGAGATCATGCGCGTCTTCATCCTCAAAGAGGGCAAGGAATATAACCAGGGCGTCGCGTATCTGGATGACGGTACGATGGTGGTGGTGGATAACGCCAAACGCCTGATCTCGAAGACCATCGACATCTCCGTCACCAGCGTCCTGCAGACGCAGGCCGGCAAGATGATTTTTGGCCGCTTCGATGAGCGGGTGCACCACGTACACGAGAAGAGCATGCCATCGGACCGCGGCCGCGCCAGTGAGACGGGTCAGGAGAAGTCGGCCCTCCCTGCTCATCCGCAACCCTGAGCCGGCCAGCCTCGTGGCCGCCATTTGAGATCGATACGACCAAGAGCCAGACAAGATGAAAGTCTCCGTGATTCTACCCGCCGCCGGACTCGGCACTCGCATGAAGAGCCAGTCCGCCGAACATACGGGCACCAGTAAGAAGCAGTTCATGTCGCTGGAAGGCGCGCCGATTTTGTTGCACACGGTGCGAAAGTTCGTCGCCTGTCCGCTGGTGACAGAGGTCCTGATTGCGCTGCGGGGTGCCGACCTCGAACTGGCGGCGGAGTTGTTGAGCCAGGAGACCTTCGCCAAGCCGGTGCGGTGCGTCGAGGGCGGAGATACCAGGCAGAACTCTGTCGAAAACGCCTTGGCCGCCCTGGATGCCGATGTCGATATCATCGCGGTGCACGACGCGGTTCGTCCGTTCATTGACTCCGAAACCATCGTCCAGGTGATCCTGCAGGCTGCCGAGACCGGGGCGGCCATCGTCGGAATTGTGCCCGTCGACACCGTAAAGCAGGTCCAGCGCCATGTGGTTCGCGGCACGCTCAACCGGGACCGCCTGGTTCTGGCCCAGACTCCGCAGGTCTTCCGCGCCGGACTCCTCCGCGAGGCGTTCCGCAAAGCACGGGAAGATCAGTTTGTCGGGACAGACGAATCCAGCCTGGTAGAGCGGCTGGAAAGCGTGGAAGTGACCGTAGTTCCGGGCAGCGACCGGAACATCAAGATCACGCGGCCGTCCGATATCGAGCTCGCCCGCCTGTTCCTGGCCGAGGAAAAGCGGAAGGTCCAGAACTGATGGATATCCGAACTGGCCTGGGCTGGGACAACCACCGCATCACCGTAGGGCGGCCGCTGATCCTGGGCGGCGTGACGATCCCCTGTGAATTCGGACTCGACGGCCATTCCGACGCGGACGTGCTCTCGCACGCGATCACCGACGCGCTGCTGGGTGCTTTGGCGCTGGGTGATATCGGCATGCATTTTCCGGATACCGATCCGCGCTGGAAGGGCTGCGACTCGCTCGTGTTCCTGCGCCATGCCGTTGGGCTGGCGCGCGAATTGGGCTTCACCATCTCGAACGTGGATTCCACGGTCATCCTCCAGCGCCCGCGGCTGAAGGACTTCCGCCAGCCCATCCGGGAGAGCCTGGCCGCGGCCATGGAACTTCCGGTCGACCGGGTCTCGGTGAAGTTCAAGACGGCCGAGAAGGTCGGGCCTGTCGGGGAGGGCAAGTCCGGCGAGGCGCAGGCCGCGGTGCTGCTTTACAAGCCGGCCTGATCCCGACCGAGCCTGCCCAGTTCTGCAGAAGCCTATTTCTCCTCCTGCGCGGAGGAGGACACGGAGCCGATCGAGATTTCGCAGCTGTATGAGGCTGCGGCTCGCAAGGCACTCTATGATGCGCTCCCTCTCACCGTGCCGGCCACTGGGCACTCAGAGTGGGTCGATCCTTAGGCTCTCACCGGTAGCGCTGAGGACCCTATAATCCAAGGCGTTTACGGATCTCGGCCAGAGTCTCGGAAAGCGGCTGCTGTTTCTTCAACATGGTCCAGCGAGGAGCCTGGTAGACCCAACTCCCCGGGCGATCCGGCAGTCGCAGTCCGCGTTGCGCCTCCATCACTTCGGGATTCAACGTATAGAGGGCTGCATCCTCATTCGAGGCGAGCAGTGTGGCCCCTGGCGGCGATGGTTCCTGCTTGCCGGCCAGGATGTAGTTAATCGGAACGCCGGGCAGCCTGCTCCGGTGTGCGTAATAGACCCAGACATCGGGCAGCACCCCAAATCGCCGTTCCGGCACTCCTTCTTCCCAGCCGCCTGGAATCGCGTGGAGGAACAACCGGAAAGCGTTGTACACGCGAGGCTCCTGCCGGTCGTAGCCGGGCAACCGGCACTCGATGGTGGAGCCGATGGCGCGAGTCGTCAGGAATGGCCTTGAGTTGGCCGGCCATGAGAGGGCCAAGGCGGCTAACCCTGCCACGGCTGTGGCCAGATGGAACCTGCGCCGCCCTGGCGTGCTGGCGGGCTCCATGCGCCAGTAGACCACCAGCGGCAACAGCATCACCGGCACGAAGTAGTGCAAGTGGACCAGGGCCTGGGTATAGAAGAACAGGAAGTAGCCCGCGCAGGTCAGCGTGACGGCTCGGCTGAACTCATCCTGCCTGCGCCACAAGGCAAGACAGCCGAACGGCAGAATGCCCGCGGGCACAGCCACCCACAACCAGCGTTTGAGGAAGATGGGGTCCCACACAAACCGCAACCGCAGCAACGCCCCAATCTGGTAGACGTTTAGCCGCTCCTCCAGCAGGGAGGTCCAGCCGTGCTCGCCACCCGGCCGGGGGATGCCCAGCGAGGGCAAAAAGTGGCCCAGTACGCGCGCGGCAATCATGCAGGCCGCGAGTGCGCCGAGAGTGACCAGCACCTGCTGCCTGGGCCGTTCTTTCCAGGCAGCCAGCGTGGCGATGCACCACAGCCCAGCCAGCATCACGCCACTGGGCCAGCAGATGTACACGGCCAACGTCCAAAGGACGAGCCAGCCATACGTACGCTGAAAGAAAGCGAGCGCGAAACCCAGGAAACACACCACGAACAACGTATCCTGCGTCGCTGGTGAAGAGAGGTCGGCGTGATAAGGGTTGTAGGTGACGCTGTACCCTACAACCAGCAGGTAAGTGATCAGCGACAGCCAGATGAGGATCTGCGCTGGACGTTCGATCCGCCGGGAAATCGCCGCACGAATCGCGAAGTAGAGAACGCCAAGGTAGAAGAACAGCGGCAGGCGTGCCGCGGCCTCACTGTCTCCGAAGAGGCGCACAAACCAGGAACCCGGGAAGGCGAACAGCATCGTCGTGAAGCCCGGGAAACTGGCGTCGCCGGATTCGGGCGGCCAGAACGGCAGGGCCTGAAGCAGCAGTCTGCGGCTGGTTTCGAGCACCTGATGCCCGTCCGGATGGAACGACTCCCAGTAGATCTTCGGCACCAGGGCCACCATGCAGCACCAGAGCACCAGGACGGTCATGAGCACGGCTTCGAAGTCGCTGCGCTCCCACTCGGGACTCGTGTCCTGACGGCCCGCGCGCAGCCAGGCGATGCCAAATGATACAAGGGAGAGCCCGCCCAGAAGCACAAGGAAATCCATGCCTGCCAGGGGTTGGGGCATGGTAGCCTGCACGATGCCCGCGCCCAGGCTGACTACCGCCAGGCTCGCACCGAAACCGGAAAGAACCCAGCGCTCCAGGCGGGTGGCGGCGCCGGCTGCATAGGCGAGGAACAAGCCCGGCGTGAGACAGATCAGAAAGGAACTGAGCGCGACCATCGGAGCGCGCAGGTAGAGGAGAAGGCCACGTTCCGGGACGAAATAGGGGTGCTGACCCGAAGCGATGGGGAACAGCCGCGCGGCTTCGGCGATGGCGCCCGAATCGAGGATCCCCGGGATCGCACTCAGTGCCAGAACGGCCGCGCATCGGAGCAGAAATTGTCGAGCGGGCGTGAATCTCTCTATCATTGAGCGGAGGTTCGCTGTTGCGGCCCGCACGCCTTTGCGGCCACAAGGATACTGCGGGCTCGCAGAATTCTAGCCCACGCGGCGCTGTCAAAGCAACGCGGGCCCGGAGCCCGGTTCTGCCCGCGCACGATCCGCGATAATAGCGGAGGACCCTCGCATGACTCCGCAACAAATCGCCGAATCTCTCGGTATCGAATTCACCAGGCAGGAGCCCGGCTACCTGAACCTCTGCATCCGCTCCGGCAACCAGCTCATCTCCTCCGGCCACGTCAGTACGGCTAAAGGAAAACTGGGAGCCGGTGTATCCACCCAGGAAGGCTACGCCGCGGCCCGCGACTGCGCGGCCAAGATCCTCAACTCCGTCTGGAACGCCCACGGTACTCTCGACGGCCTGCGCGTCATCAAGGTTCTCGGTTGCGTGAACTCGCACCCGGACTTCATTGAGCAACACCTTGTCATCAACGGAGCCTCCGACCTGTTCCACGAGGTTTTCGGCAAGACCGGCAACGGCTACCATGCCCGCTCCGCCCTGGGCTTCGTATCTCTTCCGGTGGGTGCCGCCGTGGAAGTGGAAGCAGTCTTCGAGATCCTCACCTAACGCCGCAAGTGCCACTCTCCTCGTCCCTCACCCGGTATGATTTCAGTGAGCGCGCCGACGAACATGCCGCCGAGGAGCATCGAGCCAGTGATACATCGTAGGGATTTTCTGAAGAGTGCAAGCGCCGGATTCGCCACCAGCGCACTGGCCGCGCCCGGGTCCCGGCTGAATATCGTCCAGATCCTGATCGACGACATGGGTTACGCAGACCTGGGTTGCTTCGGCGGTGAGATCAAGACTCCGAACATCGACCGCATCGCCGCCAAGGGAGTGCGGTTCACCCAGGCCTATGTGGCCTCGCCCGTCTGCTCGCCATCGCGCGTCGGCATCACCACGGGCCAGTTCCCTGCCCGCCAAGGCATCCATTCCTATCTCGACACGCGCCAGCGGCAGCGGGAGTTGGGGCAACGGGACTTCCTAGACGCCAAGGCGCCCTGCATCGCACGCGCCTTTCAGCAGGCGGGCTATGCAACCGGCCACTTCGGCAAGTGGCATATGGGCGGCGGCCGCGATGTCGGCGACGCACCCCTCCCCACGGAGTACGGTTTCGACGAGTCTTACACCTCGTTCGAAGGCCTTGGAGACCGCGTCCTGCCGCCCGGTAAGCTGTCGGAGCTGAACGAGAAGCTGGGCCGCGGCAAAATTGCCCATGCTCCGCAGAGCGAACTCACCGGGATCTATGTGGATCGCTCGGTCGACTTCATCCAGCGCAGTGTGGCCGCCCGCAAGCCGTTCTATCTCCATCTCTGGCCGAACGAAGTACACGATCCGTTCGAACCCAAGACGGAACTGCTGAAGAAATACGAACGCTTCGCCGCGAATAAGTATGTCCAGCAATACTACGCCATGCTGGACAACCTCGATCAGCAGGTCGGACGCCTGGTCGACACCATCGAGCGCTCGGGACAGGCCGGCAACACCCTGTTCATCGTCCTGAGCGACAACGGACCCACGGCCTGGCCCCACTACTACAAGGAAAAACTCGATCCCCCGGGCAGCACGGCGGGCCTGCGCGGCCGCAAATGGAGCCTCTACGAAGGTGGCATTCGCACACCCCTCATCGTCCGCTGGGACAATCGCATCCCCGCCGGCAAGACTGACTCAACCACCGTGGCCAGTTCTGTCGACCTCTTCCCCACCTGCTGTGCCCTCGCCGGTGTGGCACCGCCCTCAGGAGCCAGTCTGGATGGCGTGAACCTCAGCAAGGCCTTCCTGGGACAGCCGGTGGAGCGCCGCAAAGACCTGCTCTGGGACTACGGACGCTCGCCTTCCATGATCCGTCCCGGCCTGCCGCACGATCAGAGCCCGAACCTCGCCATTCGCAGCGGACCCTGGAAACTCCTCGTCAATGGCGACGGTTCGAACCTGGAGCTGTACGATTTCCGGCAGTCGGATAAAGAGGAGGCGAATGTCGCGGCAGCGAATCCGGGTATCGCCAGGCAACTCTCAGGGAAGCTGCTCGACTGGCGCAAATCGCTGCCCTCGGTCTGACGGTTACGGCCGAGTCGGCAAGGCCGGCTGTTTCCCTTCCGGGATCAGCGAATGGTACTGCCGCCCGGCCATCTTCTGGTCGAACGCGGTCCGCGCCGACTTCACCAGCTCCGGATTGTGGAACAGCTCCGTCGCGCTCAAAGTGAGCGCCTTCGCCGCCACCATCATGCCCTTGCGCCCGAGTTCCGTTCCGGCGCAGGCCGTCGACTGCCACGAATGCAGCGGTGTGCCCGGCGGGAACGTGCCCGCCCGCATGTGGCCCACCGGCACCACCCAGCTCACATCGCCCACATCGGTAGAGACCGAGCTCACCGCCGTCTGGGGCGGCAGGATCTTTGAGATCGTGTCCAGTGGCGGCAGATTCGGGTTGTTCAGCGACTGCCGGATCTTCTCCGCGAAAGCAGCCTCGTCCGGCGTGTAGCTGAACCCGCCCGTGATGCGCAGGTTCTTATCCAGCAGGTCGCGCAGCACCGGATTCGTCACGAAATTCGCATAGGCAGAGACAATCTCAATCTCCACGCGCGTGCCGCTGGCCAAGGCACCCGCCTCGGCGCAGTTCTTCACCCGCTCCCAGATCCCATCCAGCGTCTTCAAGTCGGGGTGCCGCACAATCATCGACAACTCCGCGAAATCCGGCACGATGTTCGCAGCCGCTCCTCCGCTGGTGATGATGTAGTGCATGCGGGACTCCTGCGGGATGTGCTCGCGCAGCATGTTCACGGCGTGCGTCATGATCTCCAGGCCGTCCAGCGCAGACCGTCCCGCATCCGGGGCGCCCGCCGCGTGAGCTGCCTTTCCGTAGAACCGCACCTTCGCGCTGATGTTCGCCAGATACGAGTTGTCGTCCGCCTGGTTGGTGTCGCCGGGATGCCAGGCCAGCACAACATCCGCATCCTTGAACGCGCCCGCCCGGATCATGTACACCTTACCCGCGCCGCCTTCCTCATTCGGAGTGCCGTAGAACCGGATGGTGCCCGGCAGCTTCGCCTCGATCAGGTGCTCTTTCACGCTCACCGCCGCCAGCGCAGACGCTGTGCCGAACAGGTTGTGGCCGCACCCATGTCCGGGTCCGCCGGAGACTCGCGGGCTACGTGCCGGCTCCGCATCCTGTGAGAGGCCAGGCAGGGCGTCATACTCTCCGATGATCCCGATCACCGGCTTGCCGCTGCCCCACTCCGCTACGAAGGCCGTCGGCAGTCCGCCGATGTTCTCCTGGATCCGGAATCCTGCCGAGCGCAATTGCTCTTTCAACAACGCCGAACTCTTAAACTCCGACCAGCCCAACTCCGGGTTCTCCCAGATCTGCCTGGACAACGCCTTGTACGGGCCGGACCGCGCCTCCACCTGCTGCAGCAGTTTCTGCGTGTCTGGAGTCTGGGCGGAACTGAGGGCGGCCAGCGCCAACAATCCCAGTGCGGTGGTCCATTGGGTCATAATCGAAGTCTCGCGGGAACTCATTCATTTTGCACCATGCCACGCTACGCGGCGATAGATATCGGTAGTAACTCGGTCCGCATGATGGCAGCGGAGACAGAGCGCGGTGGGCCCCTCAAGGTGCTGGCCGAGGATCGTCAGGTGACGCGCCTCGGCGAAAGCGTCTTCCGCACCGGCAGCATCGATCCGGCCGCCCTGGAATACCTCTGCGGCATCCTCACGCGTATGGTCGCCGCCTACCGGCCCTTGGGCGTCCTGGCGGTCCGGGCCGTCGCCACCGCCGCCGTCCGCGATGCCTCCAATGGTGAGGAGTTCGTAGAGCGCGTGAGCTCCGTCCTCGGCCAGCCGGTCGAGGTGATCTCCGGCCAGGAAGAGGCCCGTCTCATCCACCTGGGCGTCGAGACGCGCTGGCCGCATCCCGACGAGCGCATTCTCATCGTCGACATCGGCGGCGGCAGCGCCGAGATCATCGAAGCCGAGCATGGCCTGATGAAAGCCGCCTTCTCGCGCCCCCTGGGTGCCGTCCGGCTCCATTCCGTCTTCCTCCAAAGCGATCCGCCGGCCGCGGAGGACCTGCGCCGCATGAGCGAGTTCATTGAGGAGAAGCTCGCCGTCGTGGCTCGCCGTATCGAGAAAGGCGGCTTCGTACGTGCCATTGGGACCTCCGCTTCTGCCTCCGCCATCGTCTGTGCAGCCAATCGGATCCCCCGGGCCCGTCGCCCCGAGGCCGACCGCCGCCGCGCCACGCTCGTCCAGATCCGACGGTTGTGCAAGACACTGGCCACCATGAAGCTGGAGGAACGCCGCAAGGTCGTCGGCATCGGCCCGCGCCGTGCCGAGATCATCCTGCCCGGTGCGGCTGTTCTGTCTGCGGTGATGGAGCACTTCCAGATCTCGCAACTGGCCTACTGTTCCGCCGGAGTCCGAGACGGGATCCTGCGCGATCTGGCCGAACGCGGAGTCGGCCGAGAGCGCACCCGCCTCGACAACGAGCAGCGCCTGCAGGTGGAGCAGTTCGCCCGCCGCTTCGGTGTCGACCTCCGCCACGCCCGTCGTGTCTGTATCTTCGCCCGCGAACTCTTCCAGGCACTGGAACCCTGGCACCGTCTCTCGCCGGAACAATGCCGCCTACTGGAAGCCTCCGCGTACCTGCGCGATGTTGGCCATGCCATCAACGACATGAGCCATCACAAGCATTCGCAATATATCGTGGCTAACTCGGATATCGCCGGTTTTACTGATCTGGAGCGCATTCAGGTGGCCATGCTCTGCCGCTACCACCGCAAGGCCATGCCCGGTGCCCGGCACGCTGATTTCCTGCAACTGCCGGCCGATCGCCAGCGCGTCGTTCTCCTGCTGGCCCCGCTGCTGCGCATCGCCGATGCACTCGACCGCAGCCGCGACCAGCGCGTGGCCGCCATCCAGTGCGAACTCCGACCCGGTATGTTCTGCCTCACAATAGAAGCAAGCGAGGACACGGGCCTGGAGCAGTGGGCGGTAGAGCGCGCAGCGGCGCAATTCCGTCAGGTCTACCAGAAACCGCTCACCGTGGCCTCCGTCCGCTTGTGAGCCCGGAATGACATCGGCTGAACACGCCCGCGAAATGCTCCGCCAATCGATTGGTAAGCTCGAGGCGCAGATCGCGGTCACGTTGAAGGACACAGGTGAGGATCCTGTCCACGACCTGCGTGTCTCCATCCGCCGCGTATCCCAGGCCCTTCGTACGTTTGCGGATCTGCTGCCGGGCAAGTCGGCGAAGAACATGCGCAAGGCTCTCAAGCCCGCGCTGGATGCCGCCGCCATCGCACGCGATCACGATGTCTGCGAAGCGCTCCTCGTGAAATGCGGCCTGCCCGAAGGGCACCCGCTGCTGGCCACCATGAAGGCGGAGCGGGATAGCGCCGCCCTGGCCCTGCTGGGGCAGGTCTATCTCCTGCTCTCCACCGGTGCACCGGCTGCCTGGCATCAACGCATCGCCGCCATCTCGGGGCCGGAGAATGATGCGGCTCTGCAGGCGCGCGAGGCTTTGCCGCCCCTGGCTTCCGAATTCTTTGAATCCGGGCGCAAAGTCGCCCTGCAGGCCGGCTCCGCGAAGAAGTTGCACGCCTTCCGCCTTTCGGCGAAACGCTTTCGCTACACCCTCGAGCTCTTTCGCCCCTTCTACGGGCCTGTCTTCCTGCAGCGGCTGGAACGGGTTCGCGAGATTCAGTCGCTGCTGGGAAAACGGCAGGATTGCGCCGTCGCCGCGGAACGGCTCAAGCCGCTCTCAGCCGCTGATCCTCTCGTCCTGCCGGCCCTGGCGGAGGTCGAGGCCCGGGCCCGGAAACTGGAGACGGAATTCCGGGAATACTGGCGCACCACGTTCGATGCGCAAGGCCAGTGCCTTCTCTGGCTGCGCTACTTTGCCCGCCGTCCTGCAGCCCCTCACCTGGTCGAATCCAAGCCGTCCGCTGCGCCGAGGAAGCGGCCGTCACGGCGCCAGGCCCAGTAGCTCCGGATCGACCGGCCTTGCACCACCGGCAATAGATTGGGCGTATTATAGGGATGCTAAATGGAGTAAACGGTGCGAAATTCCCTTAAAATTCTGTTCATTCTCGCCTTGCTATTCGTATCCCATGTGTCGGCGCAGTTCGCCAGCCTGAGCACCACGAATGATGGCAGCGTGCTGTATTTCACAACCCCGTTGGTTCGCACCGGCACCGATCAACCGGCCCACGGCAAGACCTTCCGCATTGGGGCGAACGGCCTGGAAATGGTGGAGATCCGCACGGTCACGCCCACGGCGGAAGGTTCCCGGATCACGAATTACTACGACATTGAACGGGTGACCGTCTCCGGCGACGGTTCGGTTGTCGCCACGGCAGCCCGCCGCGACTGCAATGCCATGGGGTGCGAACACATTTCCAACAAGGAAACTTCGGCCTTCGGCGGCGGAATCAACGTCGACTTCACCGGACCGGCCACCATGAGCTCGAACGGCCGGTATCTGGTGAATTACTCTACCCCCGCGCCGGACCGGTGGGATCCCCTGGTTCAGCTAGATATCACGACCGGCGAGTCCTGGACTCTCATCGACACCAAACCAAACGCGCCGCACGTTGTGACCACTGCCCGGCTTGTCGCCGACAACGGCTTGGTGGCCGGTCTGATTTACACTGGCGATCTCGCTGTCTGGGAGCGCGGCGAACCGCGGCAGTTGACGTTCGGCAGTGAGGCCATCGAGAACGCCACCATCGACGCCGTGGGCAAGTCCGTCCTTTTTGTGTCTCGCTGGCCCGTACCCTACGACACGTATCCCCGCTTGCGTCGCGTGGACTTGGTCACCGGGGCACTCGTCACAGTCCATGAAGGGTTCCCCTCTTACGCCCAGCCCCGGCTCTCCAACGATGGAACTGTGATCACCTTCCAGAGCGGGCGCCAGCTCTTTGTCATCCAGAGCGACGGTTCCGGCCTGCGCAAGCTGACCGACGAGACAGACGGCATCGACTATTCGATCCTTTCGGGCGATGGGCGCGTGGCCTACGCAATGACGAATGGTGGACGGCTCGTGCGCGTCGATGTGGAGACGGCGAAAGTGAGCGAACTCCTCGGCCGCACACTGAGTCCCCATGCCTGGCTGAACTATCCGTCCCCGGGCTCTGCGCTTCTGATTTCCGGCTCCGCCATGGATCAGCCGGGCCTCACGGTCACCATCGGCGGTTTGAATGCACCTATCATCGAGGCGATACCCGGCCAGTTGATGGTCCAGGTTCCGTGGGAAGTGCCTGTGGACGTATCTACAACGGTCAGCATCATCTCATCGGCTAAGTCGGAGTTCACCGCCGTGCTCGAAAAAACAGGAGCGCCGAGGCAGTGGATTCCCTACCGCCTGGGAGCGCCGCTGCACGAGAATCGGGACCGGCCGGTGACACACGACGACCCCGCACAGCCCAACGAGATCGTCCACTTCCTTCTGGCGGGTCTCGGCCCGGTGGCCGTTCCTGTGCAAACAGGTGTCCCGCAACCGTCCGAACCGTCGCCGGTGCTGGCTCGCCCCTTGGCGTGCTATCAGGGAGGCTCAATCCCAGGCCCGACGACGGAGCTGATCTATGCCGGCTTGGAGCCTGGTGCGCTGGGTGTGTACCGCGTCTCTGTGCGTATGCCGATCGAGGGCGACAAAGGCACGCCGTGGCAGATCAGTTTGGCCTGCCAGTTGGCCGGATCCTCAACGATCGATTTGTCTCTGCAGGTTCCCTTCGTGAACTGAAGCGGACGGTCGCCCACGCAATCAAAGGATGGGCCACTCCCGGGCATGAACTGTGGGATAAGGGGTTATTCTCAAACCATCCCATGAAACCACCTTCTCCGCTGAAGTTCATGGAAGCCATCAACGGCATCCAAAAGGCTGCCGTGGCTCGTGCCGCCGTCGAACTGGACGTCTTTACGCTGGTTGCCCGGGGCCACGAAACCGTAGAATCCCTGGCCACCGCAACTGGCTGCGCGCCCAGAGGCATCCGCGTCCTGATGGACGCCCTCACCGTCCTGGAAATGCTGGAGAAGCAGAACGGCGCCTACCGGCTTACGCCAGACTCGGCTGTCTTCCTGAACCGCGACTCGCCGGAGTTCATGGCCGACAGCATCCTCTTCACTCACTCCGATTTTGTCCAGCGCGCCTTTCAGAGTTTCACAGAAGCCGTGCGCCTGGGCGGCGCGGCTGTCGAGGCGGAAGGTACAGTGAGCGACAGCCACCCCGTCTGGATTCAATACGCACGAGGGATGATGGCACTCGCCCGGCCTCAGGCCCGCAAGGTGGTCGAACTCGCGCCGGCCGCCAACCGCATCCTCGATATCGCCACCGGACATGGACTGTTCGGTATCCTGCTGCTCCAGGCGCATCCCCAGGCCACCTGCCTGGCTGTCGATTGGGAGAACGTTCTACCGAATGCGGTGGAGAACGCCCGGGCCGCCGGAGTAGAGGACCGGTTCCAGACCCTTGCCGGCAGCGCCTTTGAAGTGGAACTCGGAACCGGCTACGACACGGTCCTGCTGCCCAACTTCCTCCATCACTTCCAACCCGCCGCCTGCGTTCGGTTGCTGCGTCGTCTGGCGGACGCCATGGTTCCGGGCGGCCGGCTATTCGTCATTGCGCCCATCCCGAACGACGACCGAGTCTCCCCCTCGGCCCCGGCTTGGTTCGCCACCATGATGCTGGCCACCACCCCATCCGGCGATGCCTACACTACATCCGAGTATGCCGGACTCCTTCGCGAAGCCGGATTTCTGGAACCGGAATTCCACTCGGTAACCGGGTCTGCCCGCAGCGTTCTCGTCTCCACCAAACCAGGCTGACCGGCACTTCGCACGCTCCATGGGCCGAATGTCATAGAATGACCTGCCATGTGGCAGCAGCACTATACTCCGGTGGCCGGCAGTCTGGCTCTATCCGCTCTGGTGGCTGCGCTGCCACTGTTCACGCTCCTTTATCTACTCGGCGCGAAGCGAAAAGCGGCGTGGGTTGCCGGACTTTGGGGGCTGGCCGCCGCGGCGGTGGTTTCCATGGGAATCTATCGGATGCCGGCGACCCTGACCATCAGTGCCGCCGCCTACGGAGCCGCCTTCGGACTCTTCCCCATCTGCTGGATCATCTTCTGGGCCATCTTCCTCTACCGGTTGAGCGTCGAAACCGGCCAGTTTGAGGTGGTGAAGGACTCCATCGGCGGCCTCACCCAGGATCGCCGCCTCCAGGCCCTGCTCATCGCCTTCGCATTCGGTGCCTTCGTCGAAGGCGCGGCCGGCTTCGGGGCCCCCGTCGCGGTGGCCGCGGCCATGCTCACCGGGCTCGGCTTCTCCCCCTTCTACTCCGCTGGCATCTGCCTGCTGGCCAACACGGCGCCGGTTGCCTTCGGCTCCATCGGAATCCCCGTCATCACGCTGGCCGGAATTACCGGCCTGCCCCTGGCGCAATTGAGTGCAGCCGTTGGCCGGATCTGCGCGCCGGTTTCCGTCTTTGTGCCAAGCTACCTGGTGCTCGTGATGGGCGGCTGGCGCGCTCTCCGCGGAGTCCTGCCGGCCACCATCGCCTGCGGCGTTGCCTTCGCCGGATCCCAGTTCTACGCTTCCAATTACCTGGGCCCGGAACTGACCGACATCCTCGGCTCGCTGGCCGCCATCGGCTCCTGCATCCTGCTGACGCTGATCTGGAAACCGAAGGATCACTTCGTCTTCGATGGCGCCGAAGCCGTCACCAAGCTGCCGCCCCACCACCCTCTGGGCGAGGTCATCCGGGCCTGGGCCCCGTACGGCCTGCTGGTCGTGTGCGTCCTACTGTGGGGCCGCGTGGAGATCAAGGCTTTCCTCAACAGCTTCACCGTTGTCCTCGACTGGCCGGGGCTCCACAATCAGATTCTTCAGGCTCCGCCGGTGACCACAAAGGTGGTGCCCTATGCGGCGAAGTATACCTTCAACTGGCTCTCCGCTTCGGGCACGGCCTGCCTCGTCTCCTGCCTGCTCTCCATCCTGGTGCTGCGGCCGCCCGCCGCCAAAGTGGCGCTCGCCTTCCGCACGACCTGCAGCCAGTTGGGGAAACCCGTGCTCACGGTCGGCTCCGTTCTGGGCCTTGCCTTTCTGATGAACTACTCGGGCGCTACCGGCACGCTCGGCCTCGCTTTCTCCGCCACCGGAGCCGCCTTCCCCTTCTTCAGTGCCCTTCTCGGCTGGCTGGGCGTGTTCCTCACCGGCAGCGATACCAGCGCCAACGCCCTGTTCGGCAACCTTCAGGTGGTGACCGCCAACCGGTTGGGATTGAATCCAATCCTGATGGCGGCGTCCAATTCCAGCGGCGGCGTCATGGGGAAGATGATCAGCCTGCAAAGCATTGCGGTCGCAGCCGCCGCCACCGGCATGCCGCTCTCAGACGAGTCCCGGCTCTTCCGCTTCACCCTGCGCCACAGCATCTTCCTGGCGTCGGTGATTGGCCTAGTGGTCCTGTTCTACGCCTACGTCATGCCTGCCTGGGCGCCCCGCTAAAAGAAAAAGGGCGGAGCCGCGCGTTGGCACGGCCCCGCCCCTCCTCTATCCCGCTGAACCTACTGCTGATTGGCCGCCGGCGGTGGAGGACCGTTGGGACGCATCATCCGGCCCGCTCGCGGCCGGCCCATCATCCCTGCGCCCGGACCCATGCCCGCTTGTCCCGCCGCTCCGGCCGGGGGTGCCAGCAGGCCCAGCGCCGTCGCCTGGCCGGCGGCCGGCATCAGTTTCTGCGCCTGCTCCAACGCGGCCATCTTGGTTTTCTGGTCCGGAGTAAGCAGGGCCTGCGCTTTCGCCTGCAGATCGGTGCGGTTGGCCTGCATCGACTCTGTGAGCTTCTTGATGTCCACCGTCAGTTGGCCGATCAGCGCTGCATCCGGGTTCGCCGCTCGTACCGCGTCCCGCAACTGCTGCCGCTTATCGCGGATCTGTTCCAGCACCGGCCGCTGCGATTCAGCCTGCTGTTTCCTCAAGTCCTTCAACTGCTGGACTTGCGCATCGGTTAAGCCAAGGTACTGTTTCAAAGCATCGGCGTTCCCGGCAGGCTGCATCTGCTGCATCCGCGGGCCCATTCCATTGCGCCGAAATCCGGGGCCGCCAGGCCCCTGAGCCAGCAGGCTGCCTGCCAGCATGAACAACATGACCGTGAGGCGATTCATAAATCGATTCCTTCAACTTCTTCCGGGCTTCTGTACGGCGCCATCCGAAGCGCCGCAACGTCTTCATCTCTCATGACGACGGTTCCCGGAAATGGATTACCCCCCCTTGCATTCCACCAGCAGGTCGCCTAAACAAGAATCAGGAGTGGGATGCTTCACTCATTTGGGTGTATCCAGGGATGCCACTGAACAAAGAAGATCGGCGCCATGTCCGCCACCCCCTGCCGGGCAAGGTCAAGGTACATTGGCGCACACCCGAAGGTCATTCATTCCATTCGCCGGCCAAATGCGTGAACATCTCCCGCAGCGGGCTCCGGTTGGAACTGGATCGCGCCATTCCCGTCGGCACCATGGTTCATGTGGAGAGTCCAAACTTCCGCATCGCGGGGGTTGCCTACGTCAGACATTGCGTACCCAAGGGCATCCGGTTCGTGGCCGGCATCGAGTTTGCCGGCGGGCTGCAATGGGCGGAGCCGGAGTAGAGAATTCTGCGGACCTGCCGCCACTAGCAGGATGTGGACCGATTTGACCGCGACGAGCCGGAAGAGATCCTGGCTGGACATCTCGACCGTCTGGAATCCATCCTTGCTCAAAAGGATGCCGAAGTCCGGCGGCTGCGGACCGAGTTGGACCTGCGGCAACTTTACCTCAACGAACTGCACGCGGTGCTGAACCGGCAGACGCGTCAATTGCTGGATCTTGATAAGCGTGTCCGGTCGCTGGAGCCTTCCACCAGGAGCCCCGGTCCGCCACCCCAGCCGGAGCATCCCAGCCCGCCACCCTCCTGGACAGCGCGCATTCGCATCAAGAAAGCCTTCTAGCTGCCGAAGAGGTCTGTGGGCGATTTGAATCACCCAGGCACCACCATGGCGGAAACAAATCTACCTTCACCAGACCGGGTCTCGAAACCGCACGAACTGCGCCTTCAGGAACTCACCCGTTGGGTCCTCTCGGAGTCGTCGGGCCCATTCCTGGGCCTCCAGGCGCCCCGTGGGATCCTCCTCTCCGGTCCGCCGGGCTGCGGCAAGACCCGTCTGGTTCGAACAGCGGCGATGGAATGTGGAGCCCGATTCTTCCCGCACAAGTGCGGTCACCTGCTGGATGCATTCCACCGGGATGGGGCGGACAGCCTGGCCAGGGCCTTTGACGAGGCCAGGGCTCATCCGCCCAGCATCCTCTATCTGGCGGATATCGAAATGCTTGCCCCGCGCCTGGCCTTCGAGCAGGGCCGGCCCGAGATCCCTCTGGTCGCGCATCTCCTGAAGCAGCTCGACTGCACGGAAGCCGGCAGTCGCGTCTTCCTGGTGGCCGCCAGTTCCGCGCCCAATGCGATCGCGCAGGAGTTATGCAGCCGGGGCCGCCTCGATCGTGAAATCGTGGTGCCCGTTCCGGACCGGCTCGCCCGTAAGGAGATCCTCGAGACCTGCGTCCGCAACCTGCCCGTGGAGGGGGTCTTGGATCTGGATAGTCTTGCCCGGATTACCTCCGGTTTCACTGGCGCCGACCTCTCCAGCATCTGCGAGGAGGCTGTGCTCTCCGCCTGCCGCCACCAGCGGCAGCAGCCGCGGTTGAGAATGGACGATTTCCTGATGGCTCTGCGTGTGGTGGAAGGCACTGCCCGGGGCGAAGTCTTCCTCGAAACTCCCAACGCCCGCTGGAGCGGCATCGGCGGGCTGGAGCCGCAGAAGCAGCGTCTGCGAGAGCTGATCGAGTGGCCCATCCGGCATGCGGAGGCCTATGTTCGCGCCGGTGTGTCGGGTAGCCGGGGCGTCCTGCTCAGCGGGCCGCCTGGAGTTGGAAAGACACTCCTCGCCCGCGCCGTGGCCAGTGAAAGCGGCGCAGGATTCCTGGCCCTTCATGGCCGGATCTTTCACGCCCAGCACGACGACCCTGCCGCCACCCTCCGCGAGGCGTTCCGGCGGGTCCGCCAGTCGGCCCCCTGCATCCTTTTTCTGGACCATATCGAGGACCTGATGCAGTCATTCCTTGCCCAGCACCTGCTGGCCGAAATGAGCGCCCTGGCCGGATTGCGGGGTATGGTCGTACTCGGTGCGACCAGTTGCATCGACCGGTTGGACCCGGCCCTCCTGGGGCCCGGCTTCTTTGACGAAATCATCGAGGTGCCCCTGCCCACTGAGCGGGAGCGCCGGGACATCCTCGAGTTGCTGCTGGCCAGCCGGACCCCCGGGGTTCAGGCGGATCTGGACTACCTGGCGCGGTCCACACAGGACTTCACCGGTGAGGACCTGCTCGGTCTCTGCAACCGCGCATCCCGCTTGGCGCTGCTGCGCGTGCTGGGGGCTGGGTACCAGGGCAATGCGGCCCCGCAACCCTCTGATTTCGAGGCCGGTTTGGACGAACTGCGGAAGCGCCGCCGCCGGCACTTCGTCTGAAGACCGCTACCAGCCTGCGCCCTTCGTGGTCGTCTTGACGCGGCACAGGTACATGTCCGCCGTGATGTAGAGGGTCGAGCCATCATCGCCCCAGGCGACATTGGCGGTGGCTTCGCCGGTCTCGATGCGGCCCAAGCGTGTCCCGTCGGGCGCGAAGATGTGGACTCCGCCCGGTCCTGTCGCGAAGAGGTTGCCGTTCTTGTCCACCTTCATACCGTCCGGCAGCCCCGGATACTGAGCCACCATCGAGGTGACATCCGCAAAGACCCGCCCGGCGCCCAGCGTCCCGTCGCCTTTCACCGGAAACGCCTTCCACAGTGCATGCGCCGGATCACTCTGGGCAACATACAGGATCTTTTCATCCGGCGAGAAGGCGATCCCGTTCGGCAGCGTCATCTCTTTGGTCAGCAGGGTGACCTTGCCGTTCGACCACCGGAACACGCCACAGTAGTCCATCTCACGGCGCGGATCCTCGGCCCGGTTCGGCAGTCCGTACGGCGGATCCGTAAAGTAGACGTCGCCGTTCGATTTGAGCACGCCATCGTTGGGGCTGTTCAGGCGCTTCCCCTCATACCCGTCAACCAGCGTGTTCTTGCCGCCATTCGTGTCCATCCGGGCGACACGCCGGTCGCCGTGCTCCATCAAGATTAACCGCCCCTGCGGATCAAGAATCAGCCCGTTGCTACCCGGCTCAGCCCCCCACTGGGACACCCCGGTATAGCCGGACGGTTTCATGTACAACTCGACGCCCTTCTCCCGGGTCCATTTCATGATCGAGTTGTTGGGGATATCGGAGAAGAGCAGGAATCCATGGCGCTTATCCCACACCGGACCTTCCGCCCACTCGAATCCGGAGGCGAGCACTTCAATCGTCGCGTTAGGCGGGATCAGGGCATCCAGCGCCGGACTCTCGCGGTGGATCTTGCCGATGGTCGGATAGCCATTGGGCGGCTGGGCGGCGACGAAGCCTGTAGCAAGCACAGTCAGGGTGAAGGGCAGGACAAAGCGTCTCATTGGGGATCATTGTAGTGCCCGCCGGGCCGCCGTGCGCAGGAATTTCTAGGGTGGCCGGCCGCCACATGTCCCAAAATGGGTGAAGGCGAAGATAGCTACATTGAACTATCTATAGATTAAGGATATTTAACTTTTAATGGTTGACAAGGTCTGCTATTCTGAATCGGTATTTAGATTGCCTGTGTGAAGGTAGGTTAGAGTCCGACCCGCGTTTGTTCCCGCCTGTCTGAACTCCCCCGAACTAGCCCAGCTGTCCGAATACGAAGGAGCGTCTGCTTGAAGAATATTTTTGTAGGTAATTTGAGCTTCAGCTCGAGCGAAGACTCAGTGCGGGGCTTGTTTGAAGCATATGGAACCGTGGACCGCGTCAGCATCATCACGGACCGTGAAACCGGCCGCTCGCGCGGCTTTTCGTTCGTTGAAATGCCCAACGACGAAGAGGCCGAGCGCGCTATCAACGCGCTGAATGGCGCTGACTTCGGAGGCCGCAAGCTGAATGTGAATGAAGCTCGTCCTCGTGAGGAGCGCCCCTTCGGTGGTGGCGGTGGCGGCGGTCGCGGTGGCGATCGTGGCGGTGGCGGCGGCGGCTTCGGCGGCCGGCGGCGCGAACCCCGCTGGTAACTACCAACCCAGATCATGCTTCGGGCCGCCTGCTCAGGCGGCCCGTTGTGCATTTAAGGGACTAGTGTGCACTGCCTTACGGCGGTGCCAATGGACACACTAACCGCTTGCACTGAAATGGGTTGAGGCTCCTGGGAGAGGGAGTTGCGAAACAGGCAGGCGGCCTAGTTGGCCATCACGTGCAGATCTTCCCAACGGAATTCGCTGTACTGGATGGCGAGTTCCGCCATCCCCCAGAACCTGGTCTGGCTGTTGATTTCCATCGTCTGCGGCACGGCCACGCCCTCTTTGATCGAGTACTCCCGGGTGAAGTCTACCTTCTTAAGGAATACCGAGGGGCTCTTCACAAAGCGTCCAACCTCGCGTACCGGCAGGGCGGTATCGGTGTCGATCCAGATCTCACCTTTGAACAGGCCTTCCCGCTTCTTCCGAGGATTCACCTCAAAGACGTACGCCTGCCTGCCCTCGCGATCCCGGATGCCTTTGTACTTGAACTTGTAGTTCTCGTTGCTGATGGCGACTTTTGTATTTTCTTTGCCGGAGTTCTCCATCTCGCCGTTGATGAAGCGGACGATGAGCTCCTTCTGAACCGTGCTGTCGCCCTGGCGTTCCGTCGGCTCGTAGATAATCGTGCCTTCCTTGGTGATGCGGCGCCGCGCGTCCAGTGTGGCCGACTTCTGCATCTTGGGCAAACGTCCGGCGAAGTGGGCCATCATGCTCACGCCCCGGATTAGGTTGCGCCGGCTCGCCTGCAGATAGCGGGTGAGCGCCTGCTCACTTTCCCGTTCTGCCTGGGTATCCGCCAGGCCCGAGATGGTGAGGGTCTCCGGTCTATCTACCGCTACCTCGGTGGCGGGTGACAGCAATCCCATAACTATCAGCGCACAAAGCACGGGCAAATAATCAAGTCCTCAATCGTCAGGTACGTTCTAACCGTTGGATGCGGTTTGTGGGGTGAACGTTACGGGATTCGGGGAATCAGGTCCGCTCCGCACCGCGCTACCATAATCTCATGAATGACATCCCGGTTGGAACCACAGGCCAACTGCCGCTGCTGGTGACACCGGAAGTGGCCATCGACTTCCTCGGCCACGAAGAAGCCCGGGTTCTTTCCACGCCCCACATGATCGCCTACATGGAATGGGCTTCCCGGAATACTATCAAGCACTTGCTGGACGAAGACGAAGACAGCGTCGGCACCACAGTGAACATCCGCCACCTGGGCGCCACGCCTGTTGGCATGTCTGTAACATTCACCGCCACTGTCATCGAAGTCGTCGACCGCCGGGTGGTTTTCCGGGTCGAAGCCAGGGATGAGAAGGAGCTGGTGGGTGAGGGAACTCACGAGCGCTTCGTCATCAACATCCCCAAATTCATCGCCCGTCTTGCTACCAAAAGGACATGATCGAATGAAATCCGCTATTCTGCTGCTGGCTACCGCCGCCGCATTATCCGCCCAAATCGACCGGATTGAGGGCGAACGCATCCGTCCCCATGTGAAGTTCCTTTCCAGTGACCTGCTGGAGGGGCGTGGCGTCGGCGCCCGCGGCGGGCAGCTCGCCGCCGAGTACATTGCCGCCCAGTTTGCCGCCGCCGGCCTGAAGCCCGGTGGCGAGAACGGCACCTATTTCCAGCGGGTACCCCTGCGAAGCGTCGAGGTAGAGCCCGGCGGCGCGCTCACCGCCACCGCCAATGGAAAGTCCGTCAGTTTCCGCTGGCTGGATGATTTCGTGGCGACCTCCCATACCCAGGAGCCGACGGGGCAGTTCGACGCCGAAGCGGTCTTTGTCGGCCACGGGATCGTCGCTCCCGAGTACCAGTGGGACGACTACAAGGGCGTAGACGTTAAGGGCAAGGTGGTTGTCCTGTTCACCAACGAGCCGCCTTCCACCGATGCCAACTTCTTCAAAGGAAAAGCGCTCACCTATTACGGCCGGTGGACCTACAAGTATGAGGAAGCGGCCCGCCAGGGCGCCGTCGCGGCCATCATCATCCACACCACCCCCACTGCCAGCTACGGCTGGCAGGTGCTGCGCGCCAATGGCCGGGCCCAGCCCCAGGTGCGCCGCGCCGCGGGTGAGCCGGCCCTGACCCTTGCCGCGTGGGTGACCACCGACGCCGGAGCCCAACTGCTGGCCCTCGCCGGCAAGACCGTGGACGAGATGCTGCAGGCCGCCGACAAGCGGGGCTTCAAAGCCATGCCGCTGGGCAGGATTCATGTGTCGGGCAAGTTCAACTTCAAACTGCAGGACATCGAGACGGTGAATGTTGCGGGCATCGTCCCGGGTAGCGATCCCAGACTGTCGTCGGAAGCTGTTCTTTATTCCGCTCACTGGGACCACCTCGGCATTGGCCAGCCGGTCAAAGGGGACCCTATCTACAACGGCGCCATCGACAACGCCACCGGCTGCGGTCTGCTCATCGAAATGGCCCGTGCCTGGTCCTCGATGGAGCCTAAACCTTTGCGCAGCGCCTGGTTCGTCGCCGTCGCCGCAGAGGAAAGCGGGTTGCTCGGGTCGCGCTACTTCGCCGACCATCCGATGCTGCCGGCCGCCCAGATCGCCGCCAACCTGAACTTCGATTCTTACTCCCCGTACGGACGGGTTAAGGACGCCATCATGACCGGCGCCGACCGCACCTCGTTCTTCCCGCTGGTCCAGTCCGTCGCCGAGCGCCACCGTCTGAGCATCAAACCCGACGGACATCCCGAGTCCGGCGGTTACTATCGCTCCGACCACTACTCATTCGCCCGCGTTGGCATTCCCGCCTTCTCCATCAATATGGGGGGCGATTACGAAGGCAGGCCTTCCGACTATGCCGCGCAGAAGGCGAGGGAGGAGGGCTCCACCTACCACCAGCCGAGCGATGAGTACAAAGCCGCCTGGGACTTCAGCGGGATGGAACAGTTCGCCCGTTTCGGGCTGGCGCTGGGCATCGAGATCGCGAACCTGGAGAAGATTCCGTCCCGTGTCGACGCCAAATAGCCCGGCCTAGCGCCGGTGAATCGTTACTGTAATGCCATGTTTGGGCCGCAGCGTAAGTAAGGGCTGCGGCTCCACCCGATGCGCCGGATCAAGTTCAAACCGCCAGCGCTGACCGATCGCTGCCAGTACCAGCACTCCCTCCAGCCAGGCGAAGCGTTCGCCGATGCAGACGCGCGGTCCGCCGCCAAAGGGGAAGTAAGCGAACTTCGGTTGCGCCGCGCGAGCTTCTCCTCGAAACCGATCGGGATCGAAGCGTTCGGGATCCGGCCACAGGGTTGGGCTCCGGTGCGTCACCCACGGACTAACCGCGAAGATCGTGCCGGCCGGATACTCGATGCCGCGCACGGTGTGGGCCGCGATGGCCCGCCGTCCGATGCCCCAGGCGGGCGGGAAGAGCCGCATGGATTCGGCGAAAATACTCTCCGTGACTGGGAGCCGGGCGAAATCGTCGTACCCGGGCAGCCGGCCCTGCAGCACTGTGTCGAGCTCCTCGTGAAACCGCTGTTCGACCTCCGGATTTCGTGCCAGCAGGTACCACGTCCAGTTCAGCGCCATGGCCGTCGTCTCGTGACCGGCGATGAACAGGGTCAGGGCCTCGTCGCGCAATTCCTTGTCGCTCATACCGGAGCCGGCCTCGTCGCGGACTTCCATCAGCATGCTGAGCAGGTCGCCCAGATCCGCATGCGCCTCGCGATGTTCGCGGATGATGCGATAGATGACGGAATCGAGCCGGCCGCGCGCCTCACGAAACCGCCTGGCCGAGGGAAGAACCGGAATGCGGATCAGCCACTCACTCATCGGCAGCATGAGCAGGTTGAACATGTTGAGGATCGACGACATGGCGGCGCCGATCTCGGCCGTCTCCTCCTCGACGTTCGCGCTGAACAGCGTCGCCGTGACAATGGAGAGGGTGAGGCGCATCATCTCCTGGTCGAGGTCGACGGTCTGTCCGTCCGACCACCGACCACCCGCGTCGCGAGCCTTTTCGGCCATGGTGGTGGCATAGCGGACGAGCCTGTCTCGATAGAACGCCGGCTGGACGAGCTTGCGCTGGCGCGTGTGGAACGGCTCCTCGCTGGTGAGTAGCCCATCGCCGAGCAGGACGCGCGTCCGCTGCAGCATGCGGCTCTTCACAAAGCGCTGGTTGTAGGTGACGAGGACGTCGCGGATGTCGTCCGGGTGGCGCAGCAGGACGACGTTCTGCGGACCCAGGCGGAAACGGGCGACGTCGCCTTGCTCCGCGGACATGCGGGCGAGAAAGCCGATGGGATCTCGGCGGAAGTCGGGGAGCCGGCCCAGGAATGGGAGGGGGCGTCGCAAGGTAGAGGGCCAGTTCCTATTATCGCTGACGGCACCGGTGCTCCTGCTACGCTGGGGCCATGCCGGATGAAGAGTTGGTGGTGGTCCGCAGCTACCAGTGGTACGACGAGGCGAAGCTTGCGGAATCGATCTTATTGGCAGAAGGTGTGCCGTGCGAGCTGTACGACGAGCATATGCTGGCGGGCCGGCCCTTGGTAGTGGCAGCCTCCGGCGGGATGCGCCTGATGGTGCCGGAGTCGCGAGCCAAGGAAGCGCTGGAGTTGCTGGGGGCATGCACACTTTCCGAGGACGAACTGGCGGCCCAGGCTGAGGCGGCGGTTCCTTCGGCCGAAGACGCGGACCTTCTCGGCTGATCGTTCTTGAGTCGGCGAGCCTTCGTCTGTAGTTCCTGTTAGGTCTCCCCAAAAGCCGCTCCCACTGCCTGGATCGCGAATTGATTCGAACCGGCAGCACGGAGACGACGTTACATTCGCTACGGAGTGGGCCAAGCCACAGCTCTCCTCACGTCAGTATGGGGCAGTAGTTCCTGTGCGAGATTCGAATTCAGGAAATCCACCAATACCACCTGGAGCCCCGCCTTCCGGGCGTGCTTCATGGCCGGAATGCAGTCGGTGTCCCCAGTGACCAGAATCACTCTGTCTACGATGCCCTCGTCGGACATGGTAGCGATGTCCAAACCAATCCTCATGTCTACGCCTTTCTGCTCGAAAACGGGTTCGAAGTCGCTGTCGACCAGCGCCCGCATGGGCTGGTAGGGAATTCGCTTCAATTTGTAGCCACGGAACTTCAGAACGCCCCGCCTCACTGCAAAATAGTCTTTACACGACAAATCCACCAGCCACTGATCATTGCCTGTCCAGCTGGTGAGAGTTCCGGACACCGGTTGACGGTGGCTCCCAGTATAGGGAGCGCAGTCGTAGTAAAGAACCCTGTGGAGCGTCTCTGTGGTCGCATCGAGGCAGGCGATTGCCACCTTCTCAATCAATTCGGGATCGTAAACCAGGCCGGCCTTTCGGGTACGTACTCGGAGATACCCTCCGTCGATCAGAATCGCCGCCTTCATCGGAGCCTGCATAAAGGAAAAGCCCTCCCGGTGATACCGAGAGGGCTGTCGGATACGTGCTCGCCTACGAGCGTGGCGGATACATTTTCAAATTACTCTTGCGGTTCGACGTTGTCAAACACGACTGGCTTTGGGGATGCGATGGATGTGCCGGCACGCGGCAAGAAGAGGGGAATGGTGCGCCCGGAGTGATTCGAACACCCGACCTACTGGTTCGTAGCCAGTTGCTCTATCCAGCTGAGCTACGGGCGCACATGCGAACAACCTCCAGTATAAACGCTGCGCCCCTTACGGGCAACATTTGGCGGCGAAATTGCTCACAACACCTTCACTTACAACACCTCAAAGATCAAACACTTGAGGTACAGCGTCTCCGGCACCGTCAGCAGGATCGGATGGTCCTGCGCCTGCGCCCGGCGCTCCAGCACCCGTAGCGTCTTGCCTGCGTCCAACGCCGCCTCCGCTACCAGTTGCAACAGTGTCCCCTCGTTCACATGATGCGAACAGGAACACGTCACCAGTACCCCGCCCGGCTGCAACAGCTTCAGAGCTTTGAAGTTGATCTCTTTGTACCCGCTCAGCGCCGCGTCCATGTTCGACTTCGATTTCGCAAACGCCGGCGGATCCAGCACCACCGTGTCGAAATGACGCCGCGCCGCCGCCAGGCCCGCCAGATAGTCGAAGGCATTCGCCTCGCGGAACGTCACGTTCTTGATTCCGTTGGCGTCCCGGTTGGCCGTCGCGGTCTTCAGCGCCTCCGCGCTGGAATCGATACCTTCCACTGAGTCACACTTCGGCGCCATGTGCAGCGCAAAGCCGCCCGTCGAGGTGAAGCAATCCAGCGCCCGGCCGCGCGCCCAATGGGCCGCCGCCAGATAGTTTTCGCGCTGGTCCAGATAGACACCGGTCTTCTGGCCGTGCAGCAGGTCCGCCTCCAGAGAGAGGCCGTTCATCCGAACCGGAACCCGCTCCGGCAGCTCGCCCGATAAGACCTTGGGCACCAGCGGCAGCGACTCCAGCTTGCGCACCGGCACGTCGTTGCGCGCCAGGATGCCTTTGGGCTGGACTACTTCTTCCAGGCAACTGGCCAGCACCTCGCTGGCGGCATCCATGCCCTGGTCCAACAACTGGACCGACAGGTAATCCCCATAGCGGTCGACGATCAGGCCGGGCAGCAGGTCGCCTTCGGCGTGAACCAGACGGTAACTGTCGCTCTCGCGCACCACATGCTGCCGGTGCTTCAGCGCTGCCTGCAGCCGGGCCAGGTAGAACGCGCGATCCACCGGTTGGTCCTTGCGCGACAACATGCGCAGTACGATCTGGGACGTGCTGCTGTAATGCGCCACGCCCAGGCACTGGCCGCGCATGTTCAGCACCCGTACGACATCGCCGGGCTGCGCCTGGCCACGCTCAGCGACGTCGCTGGAGAAGATCCAGGGGTGACCGGACTCAATCCGGGATTCAGCCTTGCGGGTGACCTTGACGCCGCTCACTGGGCGCGCAACCCTTCCAGCCGGGCGATGCGTTCTTCCGTGGCCGGGTGGGTCGAGAACAGCCGGGCCAGGGTCTGACCCGTGAACGGCTTAATGATGTACATGTGCGACATAGCCGGGGAGACGTCCATCGGGATACGCTGCGACCAGGTCTCCAGTTTGCGCAGGGCCGAGATCAGACCATTGGGCGACCCGGTGAATTTCGCCGCCGCCGCATCGGCGCCATACTCGCGCGAGCGGGAGATCGCCATCTGGATGAGGCCCGCGGCCATGGGCGCCAGCAGCATCATGAGGATGGCCACCAGCGGGTTTGGGGCATCATCGTCGTCGTCCCGCCGTCCGCCGAAGAACATGGCGAAGTGGGCCAGGTAGGTAATGGCCGAGGCGAGCGTGGCGGCAATTGAACTGATGAGGATATCGCGGTGCCGGACGTGGCCCAGTTCATGGGCGATCACGCCTTCCAGTTCCGTATCGTTCATCAGCTGCAGCAGGCCGGCCGTCACGGCGACGGAGGAATGACTGGGATTGCGCCCGGTGGCAAAGGCGTTGGGGGCCTGTTCGGGGATCACCCACAGGCGCGGCATGGGCAGCCCCATGCGTTCCGTCAGGCGGCGAACCATGGGCTCCAGCCGCCAGTAGACTTCCTGGTTTTGCGTTTCGCTCACCGGGATGGCGCCGCTCGACATGAGCGCCATCTTCTCAGAGAAGAAGTAGCTGAAGAAATTCATGCCGATGGCCAGGATCAGGCCAATCTGCAAACCGCTCCGCCCGCCCAGCATCTGGCCGCCTGCCAGCAGGACGCCGCTCATCAGACCGAGGAGGAGTGCCGTTTTCAAGCCGTTCATAATACTCTCGCTTCTATCATCTCAGATGCTTCCCGGGGGATTTGCGTTGCCGAACCCGGCTCCGGTTCCTGTATGCTGGTGCGTTGGGGACAAACGGGCCTTTTCTGAGTTGAGTAAGGAGACGAAATAGATGAGCCAGGAACTCTCGAGACGTAACTTTGTAGCGAAAGCAGCCGCGCTGGCCGCTGCTCCGGCCGTGCTGCCGGCGCTGGGCGCCAACGACAAGATCTCGCTGGGCGTGATCGGCACGGGAGGCCGCGGCTACTATCTATCCCAACGCGCCTATGCCGGCAACGCGGGCCGCTTCCAGATCAATGCTGTCTGCGACACGTTTTCGGGCAATCTGAACCGCGCCAAGGACCTCGTCCAAACCCAAGGCAAGAATACCGCCAAGACGTTTATCGACTACAAGGAACTGCTGGCCGACAAGTCGATCGACGCTGTCATCATCGCGACCCCGGAGCATCTCCACAAGACGATGCTGCTGGACGCCCTGGCCGCCGGCAAGAACGTCTACGTGGAGAAGCCGCTCGCCCACACCGTGGAAGAGGCGCAGGAGATCATGCGCACGGTGGCCAAGTCGAAGAGTGTTGTGCAGGTAGGCACCCAGAACCGCTCGAACAGCCTGTACCAGATGGCCAAGACGATGATCGCCCAGGGCCTCATCGGGGACTGCCACTATGTGCGGGCCTTCTGGTATCGCAACGCCCTGCCCAATGGCGGCGCCGCCTGGCGCTACCCCATGCCACCCGATGCCACGCCGCAGAACACCGACTGGAACCGGTTCCTTGGTCCAGCGCCGAAACGCGAATTCTACAAGCCCCGCTACTTCCAGTGGCGCCTGTATTGGGATTACTCCAGCGGCATCGCCACGGATCTCATGGTCCATCAGACCGACATCATCGCCTATGTGATGGATCGTCACTTCCCGTCATCTGTTGTGGCTACCGGCGGAATTAATCGCTGGGTGGATGGCGACGACCGGGACGTGCCGGATACCTGGAGCGTCCTGCTGGACTACCCCGAAAGCAAGTTCCATGTGAACTACTCGAGCTACCTGGGCAGCGACCACTTCGGCTACGGCGAGCAGTTCTGCGGCAACGAAGGGACTATCGAGATCAGCAAGCGCCAGACGCTGAACTTCTACCCCGAGAACTACAACGGCGTCTCCGATATCGTGAAGGCTCGCAAGGAGCTTTCCATCACCATCCCGAACAACGACCACCTGGCGGTCGAAGCGCACCTCCGCAACTTCTTCAACTCGATCCTGGGTGTGGAGAAGCCGATCGCGCCGCCGCAGGCGGGCTACGAAGCCGCCATTCCCGGTTTCCTGTCGGTGATGAGCTACCGCACCGGCAAGAAGATGCTTTGGGACGCGAAGAACGACAAGTACTCCGCCGCCTAAATCGTTAGAAAGTAAAGGAAAGCCCCGCTGTTCGCCCAGCGGGGCTTTTTTGCGTCCCAACGCGCTCTCCTTTGGTCTGATTTGCTGGCATTTTGCGCTAGGAAGGGATATAACCGTCTCACTGGATGCAACATGCCTGATCTCCCAACGTCCGGGTTCTCGGACGACAACACCCGCCTGAACGAGTCGCTGGCGAAGTCGATCATCACGGAGCCGCTGTACGGCAAGATTCGCCGCGAGGCCTCCGGCCAGGCCACTGCGCCGCCACAGGGGCACCGGGTAATCATTGAAGTGAACCTCGAATTCGCGGCGGGTCGGCAGGCCGCTGTGCAGGCGACAGCGGACCTGGTGGCCAAGGTCCTGGTGCCTCCCGTGGCGCCGCCGGCCGGCGGTGCTGACCCGCTGCCGGCGCCCGGCTCCCATCTGGCCACGCCTTCGCCCACCTTGCCTTTCCTGTTTGCCCAGCTCATGGGGTGGCAGATCTTCGCTCTAGTGGAGCTCAATGAAAAAGCAGGCGACGATCGCAGGCGCCGGCCGATTTACCACATTTGGGACGACCACGAAGTGTCTTCGATGATCGTGGAATCGGTGAGGACCGTGAAGGCCGACGCCGCCCGGGTCGCGTTTGGCGCCCGGGGTCAGGGCATTACCTGGGCAGTGCTGGACTCCGGCATCGACGCTTCGCACAGGCACTTCAGCTCCGACTACCAGAACCTGAAACTGGAGCTGCCGCTGTCGCATTGGGACTTCACCGGGCTCAGTCCGGCGCCTGTCGATCAACCGGTAGACCCCTACGGCCACGGCTCCCATGTGGCTGGGATCATTGCCGGAAGCTACACTCCGCCGGGGCCGGATCAGGCGGCGCTCAGCCTGGCGGCCAAGCGAGAGGAGAGCCCTGGCGGGATCGGAGCGCCAGGCGTGAAGTACACCAAGAGCGATATGGGCCAGACGCCCTATACCGGCATCGCGCCCGCCGCCCGGCTGGTGAGCCTGCGTGTCCTGGATGATTCCGGCAAGGGCCGGGCCAGCTCCATCATTGCCGCCATTGAGAAGATTCTGGAGATCAACGACTATGGCCGCTACCTGCTCATTCACGGAGCCAATCTCAGTGTTGGCTATGCGTTTGAGCCGGAATGGTTTGCCTGCGGCCAGAGCCCGCTGTGCGTGGCCGTAAACCGGCTGGTCCGATCTGGCGTCGTGGTTGTGGTGGCGGCCGGAAATACCGGCTATGGGCTGAATCGAACCCAGTTTGCCGGGCCCGGATCCGCCGGCCTGATGGTGAGCATCAACGATCCGGGCAATGCGCAGGATGCGATCACGGTCGGCTCCACGCACCGGGATTCGCCCCATGTCTATGGGGTTTCCTACTTCTCCTCCAAGGGGCCGACGGGCGACGGCCGCCTGAAGCCCGACATTGTGGCTCCGGGTGAGAAGATTCAATCCTGCGCCGCGGGCAAGTTGCTGGTGCAGACCGGAGTGCCCATCACGCCGGCCGAGCAGCCGCGCGCCTACCTGGAGAACAGCGGCACCAGTATGGCCGCGCCCCATGTCTCCGGCGCCGTAGCCGCATTTCTTTCCATTCGCCGCGAGTTCATTGGCCAGCCCTCGGTGGTCAAGAACATCTTTCTCGACTCGGCCACCGATCTCGGCCGGGAACGCTATTTTCAGGGCCGCGGACTGCTCGACCTGATGCGGGTAATCCAGTCGGTCTGATCTGTCTGAAGTTTTTCGGAGGTGTTCGTTATGGCTTTTCCCGGGAATCTGTCTAACTTCCCGTTCTTTCCCTTGCAGTTCAACAAGGACGCCCAGGCCGTGGATGCCAGTGAGGAGCAGGCGCTCTCCAACTGGCTGCAGGGTCAGGGTCCGGTGGAGTTGCTCGTCCTCTCCCACGGCTGGAACAACGACGAGCAGGACGCGCTGGATCTCTACAGCCGCATGTTCGCGAAGTTCCGCTCCGTACTGGACAAGAATCACGTGCCGGCCTTGCAGGGCCGTACCATCGCCGTGGCCGGGGTCTTCTGGCCATCGAAGAAGTTTGCTGAGGAGGCGAACATTCCTGGCGGCGCAGCCAGCGCCGAGGTGGTGGATCCCCTGGCCGGCGCCTTTGCAGGGGCGGAGGCTGCTGCCGATCCCGCAGTCCTGGGCCGCCTGCAGGAACTGATGGCGCAGGATAGCCTGAGCCTGCCGGAGCGCGATGAGGTTGTCGGATTGCTGCGGCAACTGCTGGCCACCGTGCCGCCCAGCGCGGAAGAGGGTTCGGCCAACGTCCAGGCCGCGGCCGCGGACGGAGGCACATTCAGCAACGAGGTCTTCCTGCAACAGTTGACCGGGGAGGCGGACGCAGCCGCTGCCGGCCCGGACTCCGGCGGAGCGGCCGGGCTGTTTTCGAACCCCTTCGGTGATCTCACCAATGCCGTCCGTACGGGGCTGAATCTCTTTACTTTCTATACGATGCGTGAGCGCGCCGGGCAGGTGGGCCTGAATGCGCTGAATCCGCTGCTGGCCCGCCTCGCGGCGCATGCCAACGCCCGCATCCATCTTGCGGGCCACAGCTTCGGGGCTCGCCTGGTGACTGCCGCATCGGCCGCGGGCGGCCAGTTCCACCCCAAGTCGATGACCCTGCTGCAGGCCGCTTTCTCTCACTACGGCTTCTCGACGCTCTATGACGGCCACAGCAATGGCGCCTTCCAGCAGGTGCTGCTGAATCAGCGGATTGAGGGGCCGATCCTGATCACCCATACGCCGAACGACCAAGCCGTGGGCTGGGCGTATCCCATCGCGGCACGTCTGAAGAGCATCATCGCTTCGTCGATCGACGGCGGCCCTAACGATCCGTATGGCGGAATGGGACGGAACGGCGCGCAGAAGACCCCGCAGGCTGTCTCCAAAACGCTTCTGGCTTCCGGGACGGCCGGGTACACTTTCCCAGCGGCCGGAGGAGTGCTGAATCTGGAATCGACGGCTTTTGTGAACGGCCACTCGGGCATCGACAACGAGGCGGTGGCCTACGCGATTCTCAGCGCGATGGCTTAGGTCCGGCTACCGGATTGTGACCACAAAATCGACATCCAGGATGACAGCGTCCTTCGACAGCTTCACCTGACGGAAATCGAAGCCTGAAAGGTCGCGCAGGTACCCGGCCTTGGGGTCTTTCTGTTCCAGCAGTTCACGAGCGCGGCCTGTGATGTCCAGGCCGAACTCCTTCTCCAGGCTGGTTCCTAAGGCCTTGCGAACCTTGCGGATGTAGTAGGAATCCTTGCCGCCCGTGTCCACCTTGACGTCAGCCAGCACAAGGACGCCACGCTTGACCAATGGGGTAGCAACGATGGTGAGATCGAAGGCATCGCCGACTCCGACGCAGCGGTTGAAGACGTCCCAGGCCGTCCGGCCGGAGAATTTCGCCTTGATGATCAATTGCCCGTTCCACTCGCCGACCTGCGGGTCTTCGAGATAGGCGTAGTCGCAACGCGTCGACTTGTCGCCCCGCACATACTTTTTGCCTTCCACCGTAAAAACCTGGTCCGCCATCATCTTGCGGACCGCCGGGAAGGAGATGCGGATCTCAGCGGCTTGCGCCGGAAGCGCTGCCGCCACGGCCAGGATCAGAAAGAGCGAGCGCACTGCCTTGACGTTATACCTTCTGCAGTCGGCGCAGCGTAAACATCTCGGCGTGCGCGTTGGCGTGCTCGAGTTTCTTCCAGTCGTCGTTGATGGAAATCAGTTTGCCGCTGATGTGGTTGGAGCGTTCCGAGGCAAGAAACTGTGCGAGTTGGATTTGTTTGTCCGGAGAGGTGCCGCCTGTCGTCCGGATGTGGGTCGCGTCCTTGGTCTCTTTCCAGCCCGCACGGTCGCCGGCTTCGAGAATCTCGTCCGTCAGGCTGGTGTAGGTTTGGCCCGGGTTCATGCAGTTGACCTGGACGTTGGCTTCCCTGACCTCTTCGGCCAGTGTCTCGGCGAAACGCACCAGGGCTGCCTGGGTGGCGCTGTAGGCGCTGAAATTGGGCCGGGGACCTTCGCTGCCCGGCCCGACCAGCAGGATGATCTTGCCGCCCCGGCGCTCAATCATCGAGGGCAGGACGGCCCGGCAGGCGTTCATGGTGCCCACGATATTTGTGGTGGTAGCCTCCGCCCATTGGGCAGGGAGGCATTCCGACAGCGGTCCGATGGCGCCAAAGACTGCGTGAGCGCAGATGAGGAGATCGACGCCTCCGAACTGAACGGTCATGCGGTCTACCGCGGCCGCGACCTGCTCGTACTCCCGAATATCGGCCCGCAGGCGGAGGGAGACTCCTCCGGCGTGCTCAATCTCCAGATTGGCCAGGTCCAACTCTGCCTTGCTGCGAGCCATCAGCCCGACACGCGCACCAGCGTGGGCAAATCCGATTGCCAGCCGCTTTCCAATGCCGCGCCCCGCGCCGATGATGAGAATAGACTTTTCTTTAAATTGGCGCACCGATCAAACTTCCCATCCAGATCCTAGCAGACTCGCTTCCGATTGCGACGGGCAGGGGTACTACCTGTGTTTATGGGAATAGAGGGCTTGGTCTGCCCGGGCCAAAAGCTGGTCGACTGTTTCCCCGGGACGGTATTCCGCGATGCCGATGGAGAGCGTCAGCCGGATCCGCAAGTCCTTGCCGCCAATCCGGATACGGTAGTCTCCCTCCAGGCTCTGCTCGAGGCCCTTCGAGCGCGGGATGGCATCCTCCAGCCTGCAGGGCAGTACTATGACGAATTCATCACCGCCCCAGCGTGCCGCGGTGTCGTCCTGCCTCAACTGCTTCAAAAGGCGGGCTGAAAACGCGCGCAGAAGTTCGTCTCCGGCCAGATGGCCGTGGGTGTCGTTGATCCGCTTGAAGCGGTTGAAGTCAATCAGCAGCAGGCACACCGGCCCTCCGGGGCTTGTGATCTCCGCCAGGCGATCGTAGAGCAGGCGCCGGTTGGCGAGTCCGGTGAGCAGGTCCCGGTTGGCACTGTCGGCGACATCCCGCAATCGGCGCCGGTAGAGATTCATCTCCTCGTCCAGTTCCAGCAACATCCGCTGGTTCTCGAGGCGCATCCTGGCCACCAATTCGTTAACGTGCTGCGCCTCCAACCGGATCAGGGCGCGCAACTCCTCGATCCCGCCCAGTTTCGTGGCTGCATCGAGGTTCGAAGCGATGTGGCTCAGATCGATCACGCTGCTCTCGCTGCTGCCGGTCAGCGATGCCCGGGCTGAGCTGAGCAGAGCCAGCACCTCCTCCAGGTCGGCTCGGCCCGCCAGGTGGCTGCGGATCTGTCCGGCTGAGCGCTCGAGCAGCTCCGCCAGCCGTGTTTGGGCGGCCTCTAATGCCTGGCTGTCCGGATTCACCCTCAAGGCGTCTGCCTGCTCTTTTACCGACAACGCCGGGCCGCTGGATTTGGCGGCAAGTAGCTCAAAAACATGCTCCTGCACACCACACAGGGCGGACAGATAACAGCCCAGCGTCTGACGGAAACGAACATCGGCGCCTTCCAGTGATTCCATGCTTCGGCGTATACTTACCAGGGTTCTGGCCATTTGTTCGCTTGCCTCATCAGGGTCCGTATCGGCCTGATTCTGCCGGACGTGACCTATAAATGCGGCAGCTGTTCCGACTGGCCCGGCCGCGTTCTGGGCTATACTGATGGATGCACGGTCCCTGTCATGGGGGAAGTGTGCGCAATTCGCGTGTTTGGAGGAAGATGAGCAAAGAAGATTGCATTGAAGTGACTGGCACGGTGGTGGAAAAGTTTCCCAGCGGCCTGTTTAGCGTTCAGCTGGATGCGGAGCGTCTCGTGCTGGCCCACCTGGCCGGCAAGCTGCGCCGCAACCGGATTCGTGTTCTGGCTGGCGATCGCGTCACTCTGGAGATGTCCCCCTACGACCTCACCAAGGGCCGCATCACCTACCGCCACAAATAGTCCTCAGTTCATTTCCCATCCCATTTCAACCGCGCCGCCTGATCGCCTGTTCAGGCGCGGGGGCGGTATTGCCTCACCGCCTTAAGGAGTTGCCATGCAGCCTCCCAAGGTACTTGTTGTTTTTGGCACAAGGCCCGAAGCCATTAAGTTGTGCCCGCTCGTTTTGCATCTGTTGAGCCGTCCGGCGGAATTCCAAACCAAAGTCTGCATTACCGCGCAGCACCGGGCGATTCTCGATGCGATGCTGCAGCGTTTCGGCATTTCTCCCGACCATGACCTGAACGTCATGCGGCCGAACCAGACCCTGTCCGGGTTGACGGCCCGGATCCTGGAAGGACTGGAGCCAGTCTTGCAGTCTGAGAAGCCCGATCTGTTGATTGCACAGGGCGATACGACCACGACCTTCGCCGCCTCCCTGGCCGCGTTCTATCACCGGGTGGCCATCGGGCACGTCGAGGCGGGGCTCCGTACGGGCGATCTCAGCCAGCCGTTCCCCGAAGAACTCAACCGAGTCCTTACCGGGCGGATGACGGACCTGCACTTCGCACCCACGCCGCGCGCGGCCGCCAATCTGCTGCAGGAAGGTGTCCCGCCGGAACGGGTCTTCCTTACGGGGAATACCGGCATCGACGCGTTGCTGTACACGCGCGAAAAGCTGCTCTCCGGCGCCTGGACAGGCTATGCCGGGCCCCTGCCGCCTCCCGGCAAGCACCTCGTGCTGGTCACTGCCCACCGCCGCGAGAGCTTCGGCGAAGGGTTTGAGGGCATCTGTGAGGGCTTGGCGCGCATCGCCACGCGCGGCGACACCGAGATCATCTATCCAGTCCATCCCAACCCGAATGTCCGTGGCGTGGTGGAGCGGAAGTTGAACGGCGTGCCGGGCATCCGGCTGATCGAGCCGTTGGACTACGTGCCATTTGTCGACCTGATGCGGCGCGCCGACATCCTGCTCACCGATTCCGGCGGAGTTCAGGAAGAGGGGCCGTCCCTGGGCAAGCCCGTCCTGGTGATGCGGGACAAGACAGAACGGCAGGAGGCCGTGGAATCCGGGACCGCCCTGCTGGTGGGGACGAACCCCGACAGAATTGCTTCCGAAGTGGCACTTCTGCTGAATTCTGCCGAGGCCCGCGAACCGTTCACACGATTTCAAAATCCCTTCGGGGATGGCCACGCCTGCGGCCGGATCGCCGACGCAATTTCCTCATTCTTCAAGACTTAGTCTGTCCCGTTAATTTTCGTGAATGTGAGTCAAAAAAGCCTGCCGCCAGGCATGGAATTTGGTGGGGCCCGCTTACAATGCGCCCGGAGAAAGAGGAAATTCTCATGCGCACTTCGATTGAGGCGATACGGCCCCGCGGGATGAACGCGGCGGGCCTGAATGAATTGGCCGCCGGTTTACGGCGGCGGGTGGTGGGACAGAGCGAGGCGATCGAGGCGATTGTGCCTTACGTCGAGCTCTTCGAGGCGGGGCTGGCCCCGGCGGGCCGGCCGGCAGGGGTGTTTCTCCTGCTGGGGCCCACCGGCACCGGCAAGACCAGGACGGTGGAGGCGCTGGCCGACGCGCTGCACGGCAGTGAGCGGAACGTGCTGCGCATTGACTGCGGCGAGTTCCAACTGGAACACGAAGTGGCGAAGTTGATTGGAGCGCCGCCCGGCTACCTGGGGCATCGCGAGACCCAGCCGATGATCAGCCAGCAGAAGCTGAATGCGGTTGCGAGCGAACGCAGCGGCCTGTCCATCGTGCTGCTGGACGAGATCGAAAAAGCGGCTCCGTCGATGCGGCGCCTGCTGCTGGGTGTGCTGGACAAGGCGACGTTGAAGCTGGGCGACAACACCACCGTCAACTTCGAACGGAGCCTGATCTTCATGACCTCCAACCTGGGTGCGCGCGAGATGATGTCGGAACTGCACGACCGTTTCGGCCTGGCATCGGCGCTGCCTTCACAGGCCGATGCGAAAGTGCTCCGCGGCATTAGCACCGGAGCCGTACGCAGACAGTTCTCGCCGGAGTTCGTCAATCGCGTGGATGCGATGCTCACCTATCAGCCGCTCGACCGGGCGGCGACTGAGCGGATTCTTGACCTGCAACTGGAGGCGCTGGAGCGGCACATCGCCCTGCGGCTGGGCGCGTCCGCTTTCCAGTTGGACTTGACCCTCGGCGCTCGCAACTTCCTGATCGAACGAGGCACCAGCGCAGAGTATGGCGCCCGCGAGCTGAAGCGGGCCATTCACCGGCACCTCATCCAGCCCTTGGCAAGGCTAGTCCTGGACAAGGCCATCGATGCGGGAGATGTCGTCGACGTAGGCGTGGGGAGCGGCGGAGCAATGCTCGACTTTGCACCGAAATCCCGTCAGGTCCCAGCGGCATAAATCAGAATTATTTACACACGCTTGTTGACTTATGCCGGTTGGTCTTTTATCCTTGCAAAGGATAGGGGCACACGCCTATGACGAATCACTGCCACAAGTCGAGGTTCAAAAATCCTCTCTGGTGCGGCTTCCCTGAAGTACCGCATACCGGCATGGTCCGTCTATCCGATCTGGATATAGCTCAGAGGTAGAGCAGCGGACTCATCATCCGTAGGTCGCGGGTTCGACTCCCGTTATCCCAGCCAACCGGGCTCCCAAGCCCATTAAGCACACAACACTGACCCCAGGCGCTGGTTCCAGCCTGAGCCGTTTTCATTCCTCCTCCGGGCGGACCTGAAGCGGCGATGGCAGCGGCCGCCTCGCTTCGAGCGGGGACAATGGCTGCCTGACCAGGCCGTTTCGGCCGGCCGGCAAGGCAGACGGAAGTTCTGAATTTTCGTCGAAATTCCGGTCGAATTATTCGGACAATCCGGCGCTGGATTTTCGCCCGCGAGGTGATCGCGGAGCCGCGTCTGGGGCTGTTTTTTTAGGAGGTACGTATGTTTTGGAAGCGCATTACCGTCGGCGACCGTGAGCGGGTTCTGGTGATCCGCGACGGCCGCTTCGACACCATCCTCGGCCCCGGCGAGCACAACCTGTTCGTCTCCCCGCTGACGCGGCTGGAGACCGTGGTCTGCCGCACGGACGGTCTGATTTTCGAGAGCGAGTGGAACCGGTTTCTGCTGAAGCAGCGGCAGGACCTGATCGAGACCTTCTTCGTCCTGGTGGAGACCAGCGACGTGGAGGTGGCGATGGTTTCGGCCGACGGCCGCCTGTTCCAGGTGCTGCCGCCCGCCCGCCGGGCGCTGTACTGGAAGGGCGAAGCCGAGGTCACGGCCGAACTCGTTGTCGTGATTGACGAACCCGAGGTTCCGGCTGCCAGGCTGCCGGCTCTCGAGCGCCTGGGCTCCGCCGCCCCCGTGACGATGGCACGGGTGGCGGAGGGCCAGGCCGGTTTGCTGTACCTCGACAACAGGTTCACCCGCACTCTGGAAGCCGGAAAGCACGCCTTCTGGAACGCCGCGGGCCCGCGCATCGACACGGTCGATCTGCGGCGCCAGACCATGGAAATTGCCGGCCAGGAGATCCTTACCCGCGACAAGGTATCGCTGCGGGTGAACATCTCAGCCGAATACCAGGTGGCCGATCCGGTCGTGGCGGCGCGCACCGCCAAGGATCCGGCTTCGCTGCTCTACCGCGCCCTGCAGCTGGCGGTACGCCGCACGCTGGGCCACCGGACCCTCGACGAGGTCTTGGCCGATAAGACCGACGTTGACGAGACTGTGGCGCAGGAGGTGCGCGAAGAGCTGTCCGCCTGTGGCCTGCGCGTGGGCGCCATCGCGTTGAAGGACATCATCCTGCCCGGAGAGGTGAGGGATATCCTCAACCAGGTGGTCACGGCTGAAAAGCAGGCTCAGGCCAACCTCATCCGCCGCCGGGAAGAGACTGCGGCCACCCGGTCCCTGTTGAACACCGCCCGGCTGATGGAAGAGAACCCGCTGCTGGTCCGGCTCAAGGAACTGGAGACCCTGGAGCGGGTGGTTGAGAAGGTGGACCGCGTCACCGTCTCTGACGGTCTGACCGGTCTGTTGACCAACCTGGTGACGATCAAGTGAAGCGAGGAAGTGAGCGGTCCCGGCCGCTCACTTCGAATCCAAAATCACAGGCGAGCTGGTGCGGGCGGGCACTCCGTGCGCGAAAGATTCCACCACCGCCTGGAACTCCGTAAGGCGAATGGGCTTGGCGATATAGCCGTCCATCCCCGCATTCAGACAGCGTTCCCGATCGCCTTCCATCGCGCTGGCCGTCATGGCCACGATGGGAATGTGGCCTCCGGTCTCCCGTTCCCAATTCCGGATCGCCGCAGTGGCCTGCAACCCGTCCATTTCGGGCATTTCCGCGTCCATCAGGACCAGCGAGAACTCTTCTTTCCGCACCGCTTCCACGGCGATCTTCCCATTGCCGGCAACGGTTACCTGGCAGCCCCGCTTCTCCAGGAACTGCACGGCGAGCCGCTGGTTGATGGCGTTGTCCTCGGCCAGCAGAATCCTCAGTCCGGCCAGCGACCGGGAGAATCGCTGCTGCTTTGCGTCCTCTGCCCGCGCCGGTAGCAAGGGTGCAGGCGCCGCAGCCGGATGGGCCGTACGGGCCGCGAGGCGTCCGGACAGTACCCGACCCACCACGGCACGTAGCTCCGAACGCCTCACTGGTTTTGTCAGGTAGGAAGACACATCCAATTCCCGGCAGCGCGCGGCGTCGCCCGCCTTGCCCGCAGAAGTAAGCAGGACGATGGACGTGTCCTTCAGCCGTTCATCCTGACGGACGCAGCCGGCCAAAGTGAAGCCGTCCATGTGCGGCATGTGGCCGTCTGTCAGCAGCAGCGGGTACGGTTCCCCACACTGATGGGCGCGGCGCAACTCCGCCAGGGCCGATTCGGCATCCGGCATCAGCGTCGGGTTCATATTCCAGCTGGTCAAGGTGAGGTCCAGGATCCGCCGGTTGGTGGAGTTGTCGTCGACCACCAACACACGGACGCCGGACAGCGGGTAGGCCACTTCCGGTTCGGGTACCGCGGAAGTCCGGGACTCCTGAACGGTTGCCGTGAAATGGAAGGTGCTGCCTTCCTCGGGCTGGCTTTCCACCCAGAGCTTGCCGCCCATCATGCTGACCAGCCTCGCGGAGATGGCCAGGCCCAGCCCTGTGCCGCCGAACATGCGAGTAGTGGAGTTGTCGGCTTGTGCGAACGCCTCGAAGATGACCTTCTGCTTGTCCTCCGGGATACCGATGCCGGTGTCCCGCACGGCGAAGTGCAGCACGCATTCGCCCGTCTCTTCCTTCCGGGCGTCCACCATCGCCTTCAGTTCCACTTCGCCCTGGGCAGTGAACTTCAGCGCATTACCCAACAGGTTGACGAGCACCTGCCGCAGCCGTGCCGCGTCGCCGATAATCACGTTCGGCAGGCCCGACTCGAAGTCGCTGATCAGCTCGAGATCCTTGGCATGCGCTCTAAGAGCGAACGTACGCAGGACGGTGTGGATGCTCTCGTGGAGGTCGAACTCCACGCGATCGATCTCGATCTTGCCGGCTTCGATCTTCGAAAAGTCCAGGATGTCGTTGATGACGGTCAACAGGCCGTCGGCCGAGTCTTTTACCAGCTCCAGGTATTCGCGTTGTTCCTTTGCCAGGTTCGTGTCGAGCACCAGTTCGGTCATGCCCAGCACTCCGTTCATGGGGGTGCGGATCTCGTGGCTCATGCTGGCCAGGAACTCACTCTTGGCCCGGCTGGCGGCCTCGGCGGCCTTCTTCAGCGCCTCTTCCTGAGTCAGTTTGACCTGGATAATCTCCGTCTGTTGCCGCACCCGCCGCCGCAGGATGAAGACCCAGGCCAGCGCCATCAGAGCCACCAGCGCGATCAGTCCCAACCCTTCAAAAGTGCGCCGGACCGTCCACCAGGGTGCGGTCCGCAGGAGATGGATATCCCCGGCGTCACCCAGCAACAGGGAGAAAGACACCGGTCTGAGGTCGTCGCTGCCGTCCGCACGAATGGAACAGATGCCCCGCAATCGCAGCAGGCTGCCGCGTTCCAGGGGCGGCAGGCGCGTGCCAAGATCCAGTTTGGCGGCAAACAGCACCCGGCCGGCCTGCATCACCAGGGTCTGGTCCATCTGCGTGGCCACCCGGTCGACCAGAACCGCATCGAGCTCGACCAGTTGCAGGTCGTGAGCATCCTCCAGTGCCTGGTCCGCCGTGACATGCAGCGGTACCGGCGGCTGGCTCGAGCGAATCAGCCTGAGTTCGGCATACCCCATGAGGGGGCTGAACTCGCCGGGCCGCGGTACTCCGGCCACGTCCACCACGTCTCCCGCATGCAGTTCGGTGTGGGGGTGCTTCTCCACAAGCAGACCCGCCGAGCCGTCGCTGAGGTAGGTAGGCCCTTCCGGCTTGGACATGACCACCTTGCCATACACCCTGACTCGGTGGGCCGAGTTGCCATCCGGAGAGTAGCTCATCAGGTCGGAGAATGGCCGGGCCGGTTGCAGGAACGGGTCGGAGGAAGGCTGATCCACTTGGATGAAACTGAGCGACGGGACCAGCAGAGAGACGCCAACCAGTTGACGGCGGAAATTGAAGCGCGAACCGCAGACTCCGCGCAGACGGATGGTGGCGTCCAACAGGCTGTGAGGCGGTTTCACCAGGTCCGGGATGCGCGCCTCAAAGCGGTGCGAGCCCCAGTTCAGGTCCAGCGTGGTATCCGTGCTCGAAACCCTGATCGCCTGCACAACTCCGCGAGCCTCCACCCAGTTGCTGTCTTCCTGTCCGGAGAGCAGGTCGTCGATTTCCGGTTGGCGGGGCTGAGGCAGGGGCGCCTTGCCGAGGCTGCGGATCCTGGGCGCGAGGATGATGGGTGCGAACTCACCCGGTCCGGTTATCCCCTCCAGCGCAATCAGGTCTCCAGTGACCAGATTGCTGTTGTCCAGGGAATGTCCAGCTACATAGATGCCGCCGGTTGCGTCCTGCACGAACAGGGAGTGGCGCGAAATCTCGTGGGCAGTGACAACGGCATTCATCCGGACCGGATACCCGAGAGCGGCCTCGGAGGATTTCATGCGGTGGATGTCCGCGACGGTTGTCAACAGCCGCAGGTGGTTCTGGTTCTCTGAACTGGAGGCATTGTGGACGTCGCCGGCCGGGATCAACTGGGCGTCAGTCAGCACCAGGCGGCCCTCTTCTACTTCGAGAAAACCGCGTGCCTCCGCCAGGTCAGTCGGACCGGATGGCGCGGCAAAGCCGGCTCGCAGGTGCAGCCGGCCGGAGGAGTCAGAGAACTGGTCGCCATCGGCTCGCCCACGCAATCGTACGCGGTGAGCCGGCAGGTGATCCAGGCCTTTCGCCAGGATGGAGGCAATCGTCTGCACGGGCTGGGCTTCGATGGGCGTAGGCAGTTTCACTACCCTGATGTTGGAGAGCCGGGCGACCCGCAATCTGGCGCGGCTAGGCTCGCCTTCGGCATCGAAACTCAGGCTGAGCACGCCGCGGACGGCAACTTCATTGTCCACGAGGCCTGTGTAGTCGGCGCCCGCGTGATCGACCACAAACGCGTTCACAGGTCCCTTGGACGAGTACAGTACAGCCTTGATTCGCCCGGTACCCTCCAGGCCGATGGACCGGATGACGCCGTGCATTTCCACCAGGCTGTATTCCAGGTCTGGCCGGGTCGACTGCTCCGGTCCGAGCTGGACTGCTTCGACGACCCCGGCGCCTTCCAGAACCCGGATGGTTGGCTGAATAATGAGTGGGCTGGGGCTGCCGGCGCCCGCTATGCCGGTGACGGCGACGCGCTGTCCGGGATGCAGGCCCTGAGGTAGCTCGGCGTTCTCCACCCTCACTCCGCCGGTTTCATCTTGCAGGAAAAGAATCTTCCAGGCCGGGTCAACAAAAGTGACGGTGCCCTGGACCTTCACCGTGACCTGTCCTTGCAGGGCCGACTGGTCGAGCTTGCGCAGTTCCCGAACGGACTGGACGACGGGGCTGGAGGTGAGCGGATTCCGGTTGCAACTCCAGGGGAGGCAGCACAGGCATATGAGCGCCAGGCGGCGCCAGTTGCGACCGGCACGGGTCTCCATGCGTACCACCACGCTTAGATATCGGATCTACGGATGGGGTACATGAGCCCATTTTGTACTGCGTACAAAACCTGGCCGGGGGATAGGTGGTTTTCCTTGGGGTAGAGTCTGTTTTCGCTTTTTCTTTGCAAAAACTCAAGGGCGAGCAAAGCGGGAAAGACGGAGAACTTCCAGGAAACCTAAGAAAATATTGAGGATCCCTAATCCGCTGACTGCTCCGCGAAACTGCTGGCTGAGCAGCGTGGGCGTCCATTCCGGCCGCCATTGGATGAGCCAATTTCGGCTCCAGTAGTTGTCCAGCCAGGGATAGACGAGCAGGAACAGGCCCAATTCAATACAGAACACGCAGAACAGAACGGCGGCTGTTTTCTCCATCCAGGTGGCCCGCCGTGGGGTGGGCTGCCCGGTTTCTTCTGTGTCCGGCGGCAGCCCGGATGGCGTGGCGTCTTCGCGATTGGGCAACTCTGGATTCATAGCGTACGTTGGAGGGCCAGGAGCACGGGCGCATACGAACGGCGGTGGAGGTCGGAGGGGCCCAGGCGCAAGAGCGCCTCTCTATGCTCAGGAGTGGGATAGCCCTTGTGGCGGATCAATCCATAGCCGGGGTACCGCTCATCGAGTTGATCGATGCATTCGTCCCTGCCGACTTTGGCCAGAATCGAGGCGGCGGCAATGGCACGCACCCGGGCGTCGCCCTTGATGAGCGCTTGTTGGGGGACCGGCCAGTCGACGGTAATGGCGTCCACAAGAAGATAGTCGCAGGGCGGATTCAATGCTTCCACGGCACGGCGCATGGCCAACCGCGAGGCCTGGAGGATGTTGATCTGATCGATCTCCGCGGCAGTGGCCGCGGCGACGGCCCAAGCCAGAGCCCGTTCCCGGATCAGCATCGCCAGTTCCGCGCGGCGTTCACACGCCAGAGTCTTGCTGTCGGCAAGACCGCGCAGCGGCCGGTCAGGATCCAGAATCACGGCAGCGGCGAACACAGGACCGAACAGGCAACCCCGGCCGGCCTCGTCGACACCCGCGATTCTCACGTAGCCCGTGCGCCGCACCTCGTCTTCCAACTGGTTGGTGCAACGCACGGGACGTGTATCCTGAACTAGCCCTTGGTCTGATCGCGCTCTTTGAGGCGGGCGGCCTTGCCACGCAAGGCACGGAGATAGTAGAGCTTGGAGCGGCGCACCTTGCCGGAGCGCATCACTTCAATATGGTCGATGACAGGCGCGTGGATGGGGAAGATGCGCTCGACACCCTGGCCGAAGCTGATCTTGCGGACCGTGATGGTCTCGCCCAGACCGCTGTTCTTGCGCGCGATCAGCACACCCTCGAACACCTGCAGCCGCTCTTTGTCACCTTCCTTGATCTTCACGTGGACTTTGATGGTGTCGCCGATGTGAAGCACGGGGATATCGGTGCGCTTGTTCTTGTTGAGGATCTTGTTCACGTAGGGGCTGATCATGGTCTTCTTCCTTCTAACCTTTCTTCACTACTCCATCCGGGTCCAGGACCGCCGCCCGCGAGGACAGCAGATCCGGCCGGAGCCGTTTCGTTTTCTCCAATGCCGCCTGCCGGCGCCACTTGCGGATCTCGGCATGATTTCCGCCCAGCAGTACTTCCGGCACGCTCCAGCCGCGAAATGTGGCCGGCCGCGTATAGTGCGGACAGTCGAGGATGCCAGATTCCTCCCCGTCCTCCAGAGCCGAAAACGACTCCTGGCGGGAAGATTCCTCGTTGCCCAGTACACCCGGAATCAACCGGGCGACTGCGTCCACTACTACCGCGGCGGCTAACTCTCCGCCGCTCAACACAAAATCACCGATCGAGATCTCCTCGTCGGCCAAATGCTCACTGACCCGTTCGTCGACGCCTTCATAGCGCCCGCAGATCAGCAAAAGCTCATCCAATTCCACAAACCGCCGGGCTGTGCCCTGATGGAACACGGGGCCCTGCGCCGAAAGCAGCGCCACCTTCTGCTTCTCCGGATTCCGGTTGGGCAGAATCGCCTCCACCGCTTCGAAGAGCGGTTGCGGCTTCAGCACCATGCCTTCGCCGCCGCCAAAGGGCCGGTCGTCGACAGTCCGGTGAAAGTCGTAGGTCCATGTCCGCAGATCGTGAATCTTGATCTGCAGCAGGCCGGACTTATCCGCCCGGGCTACCACCCCATGCCCAAACGGTCCCTGGAAGAACTCCGGGAAGATGCTGAGCACATGGAAGATCATCAGGCGTCACCGGGCTCTTTCGGCACGGTCTTGTTCAACTCCAGCAAGCCTTCGGGCAGATCCACTCCCAGCCGCCGCTCTGCGGGATTAATCTCCACACAGATCGAACGGGCGAAGGGGATCGAAAAGCTGTCGCCGGGATCTCCGGGACTCGCACCCTCGGCCAAAACTTCCAACAACGCCGGCCCGCCGAACTCCTGCCAGCCGGTCACCGTCCCGAGCTTGCGCCCTGTGGCACGGTCAAACACCTCACAGCCGACCAGGTCGGCCATGTAAAACTCACCCTCATCGAGGGGCGGCCGATCCGTTCTGCGAATCACCATCTCACACCCTTGCAGAGGTTGGACATCGTCCACCGACGGAAGCCCCTCAAAAGCTACCAGCAGACCGCCCTTGTGGGGACGGATGCTTTCCACCTGCAGCGGCTCGCCGCCTCGGGCCCAGGCGCCTGCCCGGTTTCTCAACCAGACCAGCGGCAATGCCCTGTAGCGCTCGACGTCATTCCAGCCCTCGACGAGAATCTCGCCTCTCAGGCCGTGCGTGCGGGTCAATTGCCCAATCATCACCCCGTCCTGCGGAGGTGACATCGGCGTGGAACTCCCCATTACTCAAGGATTTCCAGCGTGAAACGCCGATTGACCTTCATACCGGCGGCGCCCAGCAGAGTGCGGACGGAACGCGCCGTGCGTCCCTGTTTGCCGATCACCTTGCCAAGATCGCTGGCCGCAACGCGCAGTTCGAGCACGGTGACCTGCTCGCCCGGCACTTCACGCACCTGGACTTCCTCGGGCGTGTCCACGAGCGCCTTCGCAATTTCCTCAACGAGATCTTTCATTCCAGACATTGCGAGGACCTCCCGTCCTGCCTCCGATCCTAACATGCTGAGGACACGTAACAAACACGTCCCACGCAGGGTGGAAAGCTCAGGCCTATCAGGCCGCGGGCTGTTCCACCGGAGCCGGGTTGGCCTTGACCAGGCGGGCCACGGTGTCGGACAACTGCGCGCCGCTCTTGGTCCAGTGCTCGATGCGGGCATGATCCAGCTGGACCACGGCCGGGTCGGCGATGGGGTTGTAATGACCCAAAACCTCAATGGCCTTGGAGTCGCGGGCGCGATCCTTTTCGATCACGACCACACGGTAAGTGGGCTTCTTCTTGGCGCCGAAACGCGCCAACCGAATCATCAACATGCGTTCTACTCTCCTAGCAAATCTTGCGTGAACCGCCGTACCTCACCCGAAGGGGTTCGGAAACGGCAGCTTCAGTTTTCCCATCTTCTTGCCCAGCAGGCCGCCGGATACGGATTTCATCATCTTGCGTGCCTGCCCATACTGTTTCAAAAGGTTGTTGACGTCCTGGACGCTAGTGCCGCTCCCTTTGGCGATGCGGCGGCGGCGGGAACCGTTGATCAGCATATGGTTGTCCCGCTCTTTGGGCGTCATGGAGTCGATGATGGCCACCACGCGGGTGAACTCCTTCTCATCGACCTTCACGTTCTTCAATTCCTTCAACATGCCGACCTGCGGCATCATACCCAGCAACGATTCCAGCGAGCCCAGCTTGCGCAGCTGCTTCAGCTGGTCGCGGAAGTCCTCGAGCGTGAAATCGTCCTCGAGCAGCTTGCGCTGCATCTGCTCGGCCTTCTTCTGGTCGACGGCGGACTCCACCTTCTCGATGAAGCTGAGCACGTCGCCCATGCCCAGGATGCGCGAGGCGGCGCGATCCGGATGGAAGGCTTCCAGGGCATCGGTCTTTTCGCCGGTACCCACAAACTTAAGCGGCTGCCCGGTGATGTGGCGGATGGAGAGGGCTGCGCCTCCGCGGGCGTCGCCGTCCATCTTGGTGAGCACTACACCCGTGATTCCAAGGCGCTTATGGAATTCCTCAGCACTCTTGACGGCGTCCTGGCCGGTCATGGCGTCGGCCACGAACAGGATCTCGGTGGGGTTCAGGGCGTCCTTGAGCTGGGTAAGCTCGGTCATCAACTCTTCGTCGATGTGCAGGCGGCCGGCGGTGTCGACCAGAACCAGATCGCGGCCGCTGATCTCGGCTTCGCGCCGCGCGGAACGGGCCAGATCGACTGGTTTGGTCTCTTCGGGGGTGCCTTCGTAGATCGGAATGCCGAGGTCTTTGGCGAGAACGGTGAGTTGCTGGCGGGCGGCGGGGCGGTAGACGTCGACAGAAACGAGGAGCGGACGGTGGCCGTTTTTCGACAGATAACGGGCCAGTTTGCCGCTGGAAGTGGTTTTACCGGAGCCCTGGAGGCCGACAATCATCACCACGGTGGGCGGCTGATTGGCGGTGCGAAGGCGGGCGGTATGCGTTCCCAGGACGGCGATGAGCTCATCCCGGACGATCTTGATCACCTGCTGGGCGGGGGAGAAGGACGACAGAACTTCCTGGCCGAGTGCCTTTGTGCGCACCCCTTCCATGAAGGCTTTTACAACCTTGAAATGGACGTCCGCCTCGAGGAGAGCCACGCGGATCTCCTTCAGGGCCACTTCCATGTTCTCGGCCGTCAGCTTGCCTTCGCCGCGGATATTCTTGAATACCCGTTGCAGCTTGTCGCTTAACGAATCGAACATCTTCTCGATCGCCCGCACGCGCGCGGACGGTTTCCTTTACGCCATCACCTGACTGTTTGGGGTGCGACCTACCGGTAGGGTTCGGCACGTTGCCGTCCCACTGGACACGCGTAGTGACACACGACTGCCCAAGGCAGCACCATCCAGTATAGCAACGGGACTCACTCCTCGGCGAGTAGTTGTGCCAGGTGGGCGCGAATGGCCGGGCCAGTGTCTTCCCGTTTCAAGGCAAGTTCAAGAAAACACTTGGCGTACTCGACGCGATTGCCGATGTCGAAGCGCTTGGCCTGCCAGGCGAGGGCATAGACGGGCTGCAGTTGGGCCAGCAGATTCATGGCATCGGTGAGCTGAATCTCCCCTCCGACCCCGCGTTGTGTGGCATCGATGCAATCGAAGATGTCGGCGCTGAAGACATAGCGGCCGGCGATGGCCAGGTCGCTGGGCGCCAGATTCACGGCTGGCTTTTCCACCAGCTTCCGCAGGCGGAGCAGGTCCGGGTTGTCGCCTTCCGCCTCTCCGTCTACAATGCCGTACCGCGTAACCCATTCTTTGGGCACGTGATGCACTGCCACGACGCTGGCGGCCGTCTCTTCGAAGGAATCCAGAAGCTGGCGGAGGCCGGGTTTCTGTCCCGGCGGGGGCTCGATGATGGTGTCGCCCAGCAGGACCGCGAACGGTTCGCGGCCGACATGGGCGCGGGCGAGGCGGATGGCGTCGCCCAGGCCCAACTGTTCCTTCTGACGGATGTAGTGGATCTGGACGCGATCACCGATATCCCGCACCTGATCGACCAAATTCTGCTTGCCGGCGCTCCGCAGAAAGATCTCCAGGTCCGGATTAAAGTCGAAGTGATTCTCGATGGCCTGCTTGCCGCGGCCGGTGATGATCAGGACATCTTCAATGCCGCTTTGCGCCGCCTCTTCGATGACAAACTGGAGCACCGGTTTGTCGACGATGGGGAGCATCTCCTTGGGCATGCTCTTCGTGGCGGGCAGGAATCGCGTGCCCATGCCAGCCGCGGGGATGACTGCTTTGCGTACCTTCATAGACGGATTGCCCCAACTACTTCGCCATTCGGCTTGGCCGTGGCCTGGATCTGAGGAACGATGAGCTCGGCCCCCATCTCGGCGTAGGAAATGCGCAACCGGCGGAGACGCGCCGGATCGCCGTCATAACACCCGATGATGGCGCCGCCGGAACCGCAGAACTGGGTGAACGCACCCTGTTCGCGGCCGCGGCGGATGAGTTCCATGTTGCCGGGGCTGATGCGAATGAGGCTGGCCCGCAGGTCGAACGCCTCGTTCATGAGCGGGCCGATTTCCATGCCTCTTCCTTCCTGGAGGAGGATGCGGGAGCGCTCGGCCAGGTCGGCCCAGTGTTGGATGGCATCCAGGACGGCCTGCTCGCCGCGGTTGAAGCGGCTGCGTAAGTCGTTGTGGGTCAGCTCTGTACCCTCAGCCAGATTGTCGTGGAAGGCGACGAAGAGGGGTGGCAGCAGGGCGGGATCGAGGGGCTCGTAGAGGCCGTAGCCGTCGCGCTCCATCCGCGCCTTATCAAAGTCCATAAAGACCGCGTTTTCATATACCTGGATCACGCGATCCTGCAGACCGGCGCCGATCCCGAGCTCTTCGAGTTCCACGCTGAGGATGAGACCGGGGAGGACGGGCTTCGGTATCTCGATGTGGAAAAAGGCCATCAGCGCACGGATCGTGGCTGTGACGATGGCGCTGGAGCCAGCCAGTCCAACGCGCACGGGGACGTTGGTGTCGTATTCGATAGCGAAGTTGCGGTCCAGACGGATATCCTTGGCGGCGCACCAGTCGTTGAATTTCTTGATGGCGGCCTTAATCAGGCGGACGCCGCCGTAGTAGCCGTTGAGATGGACGTCTTCCAGAAACTCCGAAAAGCTGGAGAACTCCAGACGGTCACGGTGCCCACTCCGGATGGTGATGCGGGGGGCTTCGTACATGGTGACCCGCGCCTGGTAGTTCCTGACGATAACTGCGATGGTCTTGCCGAAGTAGCCGTCCGACGGGTTCCCGATCAGGCCGGCTCGCGCGTAAGCGCAGCGTTCGATCATCATATGCTCCTGTCAGTATACTGGTTCGCCTACGTCGGACATGTTCTCTCTGGTCATACAAATAGCTCGAAATTCCGGTGGTGGGAAATAGTTTTCCAAGAGAGTTAACAACCCTCCCCGCCAGCGCGTTGGAATGACTGAAGGAAGCGCAAAGGCGCAGCGGAAACAAGGAGTACAGCGATGGGTACGGAAGCAATTGCGATCATCATGGTCTTCGGAACGGTCGCGCTGGCAGTGGTGATCATCACGCGGGCCCTGTTCGACCACCTGCGGCGGACGAAGGCGGAGCGGGCTCAGGCAGAGATCTTCAACAAGCTGATGGACAAGCTTGGGAACGGAGCGGAAGTGCTTGCTTATCTGCAATCTGAAGCAGGGCAGAGCCTGATGCGCGGTGCGCCTCAGGAGAAACCGGCAACCTTTGGAAGGATTCTGAACTCGGTGCAATACGGCGTTGTCTGTACTGTGATCGGAATCGGCGTGCTCTTCCTGCAGAATGTTGTGGATAAGTACGCCCAGCGGGATGTGGCGGTGGTTGGCACCCTCATCCTGACCCTGGGTGTCGGCTTGTTGCTGGCAGCGGGGGCGAGCTACCTGCTCTCCAAGACTTTGGGTCTGATCAACGGGAAGACGAACGAGCAGAACTAGAACGGCAAGGCTGCTGCTGTGATAGAACCTGAGATGAATCCGGCGATTCCACTCGCGAACATGGTCGCGGCCAGCGGCACGCCGGTGGAGGCGCTACGAATGACCGAGGCGGGCTTCCGCGACCTGTACGCGCAGCATGCGCGGCCGCTGAAGTCTTACCTCGCCCGGATGACGGGCAATGCGGTGCTGGCCGAGGACCTGATGCAGGAGGCCTTCTACCGGCTGATGCGGTCCGAACTGCCAGCGATGGACGAGGCGCAGCGCAAGAGCTACCTGTACAGGACAGCCACGAATCTGGCGCGGGATCATTTCCGGGGCAAGAAGTTCGAACCGGCGCCGCTGGATGAGCGGATTGCGACGCGCGCCCAGGAAGGGCAGAGCGGGGCGGAGATCCAATTGTCCGCGGATATCCAAAAGGTATTGAACGGCATCAAGCCGAATGAGCGGGCGCTGATGTGGATGGCCTATGTGGAGGGAGCGACGCACCGGGAGATTGCGGCCGTCACTGGATTAAAGGAAGCCAGTGTACGGCCGCTGCTGTTCCGGGTGAAGCAGAAGCTGGCTGCCCTCTTGCGCGAACGGGGCTTCCGGCAGGAGACTGGACGATGAAGACGATGTGTTCCCACGAACAGGACGTTCTGGCTGCGCAGCGCAGCGGTATGTGGACCGATGAACTGCGCCACCACCTGGCGGATTGCGACGACTGCGCGGAGACCCTGATGGTGGCCGGATTCCTGCAGGAAGCGGCGGCGACGGCCGAGGCACCCGTGCAGGAAGCAGGGCTCGTCTGGTGGAAGATGCAGTTGAGGGCCCGGCGGGACGATGCGGCGCGGGCGGCGCGTCCGGTCGTGCTGGCCGAACGGGCGGCGATGGCTGCGGTGGGTCTGGGACTGCTGGGCGGCATCGCGTGGATGAGCGCGGAAGCCGCGGTGGCCGCGATCGGGCTCATCGTGCTGAGCGCTACGGCCGGCTCCGTGGTCTGGTTCGCCTGGTCCCGCCACTAGACGCCGGTCGCCTAAGATAATGGGAGCGAGCCTCCCATGTATAATTTCGCCTTTTACAATCCCACCAAGATTCTGTTCGGCAAGGGTCAGATTGCCTCCATTTCCAAGGAGATCCCGGCCACGGCCAAGGTGCTGATCACCTATGGAGGCGGCAGCATCCACAAGAACGGCGTTTATGAGCAGGTGATGCAGGCCCTGGAAGGGCGGACGGTGCTTGAGTTCGGCGGCATCGAGCCGAATCCGGAGTACGACACGCTGATGGGCGCCGTAGACCTGGCGCGGCGGGAGAAGGTCGATCTGCTGCTGGCTGTGGGCGGCGGATCGGTGCTGGATGGTACGAAGTTCATTGCCGCGGCGGTGCCGTTCGTCGGCGAACCCTGGGACATCCTGACGAAAGGCGCGGTGGTCGAGTCGGCGGTGCCGCTGGCGTCGGTGCTGACGCTGCCGGCGACGGGCTCGGAATCGAATACGTTTGCGGTGATCAGCCGTCGTTCCACCGGGCAAAAACTCGCGTTCGGCTCCGTGCACTGTTATCCGAAATTCGCGGTATTGGATCCGGAGACCACATTTTCTTTGCCCCAGCGGCAGGTGGCGAACGGGGTTGTTGACGCTTTCGTCCACACGCTGGAACAGTACATGACCTTCCCGGTGCATGCGGAACTGAACGACCGGTTTGCGGAAGCGATTCTTCAGACGCTGATCGAGGTGGGTCCGAAAACGCTGGCCGAGCCGGCGAACTACGATCTTCGGGCTACGTTCGTGTGGTCGGCGACGATGGCTTTGAACGGGCTGATTGGCAGCGGAGTGCCGCAGGACTGGGCGACACACATGATCGGGCACGAGTTGACCGCGCTGTACGGAATCGACCATGCGCGGACTCTGGCAACGGTGGTCCCCCACCTTTTCCGGGTGCAGGCGAACGGCAAACGCGAAAAGCTACTGCAGTTTGCCGAGCGGGTTTGGGGGATTCGGAAGGGATCGGACGAGGAGCGCTGTGAGGCGGCGATCCGGAAGACGGAAGATTTCTTCGAGTCGCTGGGACTGCCGACGCGGCTGTCGCAGTATCCGGATGTGAAGCCCGAGACGCCCGCCCTGGTGGCGAAGCAACTGGAAAGCAACGGGGCGGTCAAGTTGGGCGAACGTCAGGACATTACGCCCAAGACGGTGGAAGAGATCCTGGCGCGCAGCCTGGCCGCTTAGCTTGTGTGATCGTGGATGATTTTCCAGCCGGCGGCGGTTTTGCGCAGCACCAGCGTGAAATGCCCGGATGCGTTGCCGCCACCGGCCTGGGTTCGCGTGAGATCGAAACGGCCGAGGACCAGAGCGGCTTCGGGGCTGAGCAACCGCACCTCCAACTCGCTGTAGCGCAGGGTACCCATGGCTTCGGGTGTGCCGTAGCTCTTGCGGTAGCGCTCCAGGACGGGCTTGTAGCCGCGGGTGACGCCAGCGCGGCCGGTGAAGGTGATGTCCGGGGAATCCAGGTAGGTGGTCATGAATTCCTCGAGATTGCCGCGATTCCAGGCTTCGGACTGCTTCTGCAGGGCGGCGGTGACGTCGTCCTGCGCGAAGAGCAGCGAAGAAGCAGCCAACAGACACAAAACTAAAAGCCGCATGGCTAATTAGAGTATCAGCATGCAGTCGCCGTAGGAGAAGAAGCGGTAGCGCTGTTCGACGGCGTGACGGTAAGCGGCCAGCATTAAATCCTTGCCTCCAAACGCGGCCACGAGCAGGATGAGGCTGGATTTTGGCAGGTGGAAATTCGTGAGCATGGCATCCACACCGAGGAACTCGCTGCCTGGATAGAGGAATATGTTCGTTTCACCGGACTGGGGGTGGAAGCCTCCGTTGCGGCTGGCGGTTTCGATGGTGCGCACGGCGGTGGTCCCGACGGCGATCCGGCGGGTGGCCCTGGCGATGACCTCCGCATTGGGTGGACTGATTTCGTATTGTTCCGTATGAAGGCGGTTCTGCTCCACCTCGTCGAACGTGAGGGGCTGGAAGGTGCCAAGGCCCACATGGAGGGTCACTTTGGCGATTTCGGCGCCGGCCGCACGGCAGGCATCTAGAACTTCCGGAGTGAAGTGCAAACCGGCGGTGGGGGCAGCGACGGATCCGGGCTTTTCCGCGAATACGGTCTGGTAGCGATCCCGGTCAGCCGGCTGGTCGGCCCGGTGAATATACGGCGGCAGGGGCACGTGGCCGTTGGCTTCGAGTTCCGCGTCGAGATTCCCGTTGCAGGTGAATTTCAGCAGGCGTTCGCCCCGATCGCGAGTTTCGAGGATTTCCGCGAACAAACGGGGCGTGATGTAGACGCGTGTGCCGATGTGGAGGTGGCGGCCGGGGCGGGCGAGGGCGGACCAGACGAGGCGGTCAGAGGACTCGGGCCGGAGAAGAAACAGTTCGACCTGGCGGTCGTAGCCGATCTTCTTGCCGAAGATGCGGGACGGGAAAACGCGGGTATCATTGAGAATTAAGCAATCGCCGGGGCCCAGGTGTGCCGGCAGGTCGCGAAATGAAGCGTCATGAAACGTTCCGGCTTGCCGGTCGACGACGAGCATCCTGGCGGCGGAGCGATCGGCAAGCGGCTCCTGCGCCACCAGTTCGTCGGGCAATTGATAGTCGAATTCTGATAACTGCATAAAAAGGCGAGCGAAAAAAATAAACCTCGCTGCGAATAATATACCCATTTGCGGAGCCATTGTGCGAATCCTGGGAATCGAAAGTTCGTGTGACGAGACGGCGGCGGCCATCGTGACGTCGGAAGGAGAGCTGACGGCGAGTGTCATTGCGTCGCAAATCGACACGCATGGCAAGTACGGCGGAGTGGTGCCGGAGCTGGCTTCGCGCGAGCATTTACGGTCGATCGGGCCGGTGGTGCGAGGCGCTCTGGAGCAGGCCCGGCTGGGCTGGCAGGATATCGATGCCATCGCAGTGACGGCCGGCCCGGGGTTGGTGGGGTCGCTGCTGGTGGGGCTCACCTATGCGAAGGCCGTATGCCTGGTGCGCGGGTTGCCGCTGATTGGCGTGAATCACATCGAAGGCCACATTCACGCGGTGCTGCTGGAGGTTCGGCAGTGCGGCGCTGAAGTGGAATTGCCCGCGCTTGCACTGGTAGCCAGCGGCGGCCACACGCATTTGTTCGAGGTCAGCGAGCGGATGACCTACCGGCTGTTGGGCAAGACGCGCGACGACGCAGCGGGTGAGGCGTACGACAAGGTCGCGAAGCTGCTTGGCTTCGGCTATCCGGGCGGTCCTGTACTGGATAAATTAGCTCCGTATGGCGATGCCGATGCGCTGGCGCTGCCCCTCTCGAAGATGAAGGGCAATGCCCTGGACTTCAGCTTTAGCGGATTGAAGACCGCGATGCTGCGTTGGGCTCAGGCGCAAGAAATGGAAGGCGAGATTGTGGCAAGGCGCGCGCTGCTGAAACTGCACCCGCATCCGACGGTGGAGCAGTGGCTGGCCGTGACCCCGCAGACCACGCTGGATGCGGTGGCGGCGTTCCAACGGGTTGTGGTCGAGGAGTTGCTGCGCCGTGTGGGACGTGCCGTGGAAGAGACAGCCGCGCGGTCTGTGATTATTTCGGGCGGCGTGGCCTGCAACGCGGGCCTGCGGGCGTCGGCGCAATCCGGACGATTGATGTGCCCGGTGTATTTTCCGGCTCCGCATCTGTCGACGGACAACGCGGCGATGATCGCGGCGGCGGCCGTGCCGAGGTTGCTGCGCGGCGAGTTCGACGATCTCACCTTAAAGGCGCAAGCTAACCTCACGCTCGCCTAAGTGCGGGTGGCAAGGGTCGGATAGAATCGAGGGCTGAGGAGCCCACACTTGCGACTACCCGGACTTGTCCTGTTTTGTGCATTGCCGCTATGCGCCGGCGTTACGAGCGTCAGTGTCGTCGAGAGAAGCGACGTTCTCGGCGGGCAATCGACAGGGCCGGCCGGGCCCTATGAACGGATCATCGCCAAGGTTCAGTTCGCACTGGATCCCAAGCTGCCACAGAACAAGGCCGTGCATGACCTGAACCTGGCTCCACGGAACGAGCAGGGGCTGGTGGAGTTCACGGCGGACCTTTACGTCCTGAAGCCGCGCGATCCGGCCAAGGGCAACGGTACGGTGCTGTTCGAGGTGGCGAATCGAGGCGGCAAGGGGATGCTGTCGCGCTTCAACTACGCCAAGGGCTCGTCGGATCCGCGCACCGAAGAAGAGTTTGGGGACAGGAATCTTCTGGAGCAAGGCTACACGCTGATGTGGCTGGGCTGGCAGTGGGATACGCCGCCGGGCGAGCATCTGCTGCGGCTGGATAGTCCCATTGCCCTGGAGAACGGACAGGTGATCCGCGGTGTGGTGCGGTCAGAGTTCATCCCGGACTCCCGGACCAACATGATGGCATTGTCCGATCGCAGGCACGCGACGTATCCGGCGGTAAGCCCCGCGGTGACGTTGACGGTCCGGCCCACGGTGTTGGGCGCCCGGAGAACGATTCCGGTCTCGGAATGGAAGTTCAATGGGGACCGCACGGCGATCGAGATGGAGTCCGGCTTCCAGCCGGGCCAGATCTACGAGGTGGTGTACCAGGCAGAGAATCCGCGGATTGAGGGGTTGGGGCTGGCGGCGGTACGGGACGCGATTTCGTTCATGAAGTATGGCGGCCCGGAGACGCTGCTGGCCGACCAGCGGCGGTTTATCAAGCGGTCCATCGGATTCGGCATCTCGCAAAGCGGGCGCTTTCTGCGGACCTTCCTCTACTTCGGCCTCAATGAGGACGAGAAGGGGCGGAAAGTCTTTGACGGGGTCTGGGCGGATGTGGGGGGCGCAGGCCGGGGCAGCTTCAACTTCCGGTTCGGCCAGGCGTCGCGAGATGGGTACGCGCACTTCAATACGCTGTATCCAACCGATGTCTTCCCGTTCACGGACGTGCCGCAGGTCGATCCTGAGACAAACAAACCGAATGGGCTGCTGATGGGTGTGAGCGCGGCGACGATGCCGAAGATCTTCTACACGAATGGCTCGTGGGAGTACTGGAACAGGTGCGCCGCCCTGATTCACGTGAGCGTGGACGGGAAGATGGACGCTCCCATGTCGCCGGATACGCGGCTGTACGTGGTTTCCGGTTCCCAGCACGGTCCGGGGCGGCTGCCGACGGCGGCTGCGGGTGCGCAGTATCCCTTAAACCCGAACGACCACCGGCCGCTGCAGCGGGCGCTGCTGGACGCGATGCAAGCCTGGATCAAGGATGGCAAGCAGCCTCCGGCTTCGCAGTATCCGCTCATCACGGAAGGGCAACTGGTGCGGCCGGACAAGGTGGCCTGGCCGAAGTCGATGAAGGCGGCACTGCCGGAGCATCCGAAGGTGGCCTACAACGTCTCCTATGGGCCGGACTGGGAGACGACGGGCGTGATCACGACAGAACCGCCGAAAGTGGGAAAGCCCTTCCCCGTACTGGTGCCCCAGGTGGATGCGGACGGCAATGAGCTGGGCGGAATCCGGATGCCGGAGGTGGCAGTGCCGCTGGGGGTATTTACCGGGTGGAACATGAGGACGGCGGCCGCGGGGGCTCCGAAAGAGATGGCGCCGACACTGGGGTCGTTCTTTGCGTTCGACAAGGAGGCGATCAGACGGCGGTATGGGAGTAAGGACGAATACCTGAAGAGGGTTGGAGCGGAGGCGGACAAGCTGGTGAAGTCGCGCTTTTTGCTGGAGAGGGATCGCCAGCGGGTTGTCGAGCATGCGGCGGCGCTTTGGGCGTTCGTCGAAAAGTAGCCGGGACGGTACACTAAAAGTTTATGGGTATGCCTCCGCAGAATGAAGCTCCTAAGATGCCTATCGAAGGCGTCAGGAATCTGATCACGATCGGCTCCGGCAAAGGAGGCGTGGGCAAAACCACGGTCTCAGTGAATCTGGCCATTGCGCTGGCACGCCTGGGCCAAAAGGTGGGCCTGTTGGACGCCGACGTGTACGGCCCCAATGTGCCGCTGATGATGGGGATCCATGACACGCCCTACGCCGTGGAGAACCGGATCCAGCCGCTGGATCAGCATGGTGTGAAGCTGATGTCGATGGGGTTCCTGAATCCCGGCGACAAGCCCCTGATCTGGCGTGGACCGATGCTGCACAGCGTCATGCAGCAGTTCATGCGCCAGGTGGACTGGGGCGAGCTGGACTTTCTGTTGATCGACCTGCCGCCTGGTACGGGCGATGTCGCGTTGAGCCTGATCCAGACCGCGCCGATCACGGGCTCCATTGTCGTGAGCACGCCGTCGGAGGTCGCGCTGGAGGATGGCCGGAAAGCGGTGCTGATGTTCCGCCAGGTGAAGGTCGAGCTGCTCGGCCTGGTGGAGAATATGAGCTACCTGATTGTCCCGGAAACAGGCCAGAAGGTGGACATCTTTGGCCAAGGCGGCGGGCGGCGGACCGCGGAAGCGATGGACATTCCGTTCCTGGGTGAACTCCCGTTGAACCCGCAGGTGCGGATCGGCGGCGACACGGGGCGGCCGATTGCTTTGCTGGGCGAGCAGGATCCGCAGGCCGAAGGGTTCTATGCGATTGCCAGGAAGGTGATTGAGCGGTGCAGCGCGGGCCCGCTCAGGAAGGCACCTTCGTTCTCGATTGAAGAGTAAGGCGGGCATGTACCATGGAAGGCGATTGCCATGGTACACAGACTCGCCGCAATTGTCTTTCTGGCCGCGCTGACCCTGCCGGCCCAGTCCACCCGTGAACTGAACGACCTGAACTGGATGGAGTACCGCCGGCTGGTTCCGGCGCAAATCCAGACCGTATTGCTGCCCACCGGTACGGTGGAGGCTCACGGTGTGGTCAACAATGGGGCCGACAATACGGCTCCACTGGCCCTGGCGCGGGCGATGGCTCCGAAGCTCAACGCGCTGGTGGCGCCGCCGCTGAACTACGGAGTGACGGGCAGCCTGGATGGGTATGCCGGGACGTTCCAGATCTCCGAGGCGGCTTACCGCGCGTTCGTGGCCGATATCCTCACCGGCCTGGCCCGCAACGGGTTCCGCAACATCATCGTGATCAACGGGCATGGCGGACCACAGACGGCGATTCTGAACGACGTCGCAGAGAAGGTGGGCCGCGAGCAGCGGGTAAGGATGCTGGTGACGAACTGGTGGGCAATCTGTAGCGACGTCACGTTGAAGGTCTTCGGAGAAGATGGCGGGCATGCGGGCTGGAACGAGACGGCATTTATCCAGGCCATCGACGAGAAACTGGTGCATCCGGAACTGTACTCAAAAGACCTGGAGACACCGCGTCCGGCGGCTGGAACATGGGCTGCGTATCCATTCCCAACCCCAGTGATCCTGTATCAGCCCGGGCAGGGCTCGGTCCGGTTCGACAAGGCCAAGGCTTCCGTTTATTTCCAGGCGGTGGTAGAACGGATGGCAGACTTGGTCAAAGGGATTATCGAAAAATGGGACAAAGCTGGGCTCTATCAAGACGCACGTTCGGGGGCGTTGCCTCCGCGCTGACGATCCTTTCCGAATCCGCTCTGGCGCAGTTGAGCTTCGTGGGAGAACCCGCGGCCGACGCGGTGATGCTGAACGCGAATGAGAATCCGCTGGGGCCGTGTCCTGAAGCGTTGGAGGCCATGAATGGCATCCTGAAGCGCGGCGGGCGGTACCTGTTCGGCGAGACGGTTAAGTTGTCGCGCACGCTGGCGCACCAGGAAGGGCTGCCGGAAGACTGTGCGCGGGCGTTCGCAGGCTCGAGCGATCCGCTGCACCGGACGGTGCTGGCATTCTGCTCGCCGGCGCGGAGTTTCGTGGTGGCGAACCCGGGCTATGAAGCGGGCGAGCGGGCGGCGGAGTTCATCGGGGCTCCGGTGCACCGGGTGCCGTTGACGAAGAGCTATGCGCACGATGTGAAGGCCATGCTGGCGGCGGGCGGCAGCAATGCGGGCGTCTTCTACCTCTGCAATCCGAACAATCCCACGGGCACGCTGACCGGGCGCGAGGACATCGAGTATCTGGTGAAGAACAAGCCGGCCGGCAGCATTGTGATGATCGACGAAGCGTACATTCACTTCAGCGATGCGAAGCCCTGCACGGACATGGTGTTGGCCGGCAAGGACGTGATTGTGTTGCGCACGTTCTCGAAGATCTATGGAATGGCCGGACTGCGCGCCGGGGCGGCGTTCGGGCGACCCGACCTGTTGGGCAAGATGATGGGCTTCGGGACGGGCTACACACCTTCCACGGGTATGGTAGGGGCTTCTGTCAGTCTTTCCGTGAAGGATCTGGTGCCGCAGAGGAAGAAGTACACGCAGGACGTACGGGAAGATGTGTTCTCGTGGATGACGCAGAAGGGCTACTCGTTTGTGCCTTCCGTGAGCAACAAGTTCATGGTGGATGTAAAGCGGCCGGCCCGGGATGTGATCGCGGCGATGGCGAAGCAGAACGTGTATGTAGGCCGTGCATGGCCCATCTGGCCGACGCATGTTCGTGTGACGGTAGGCACCAGAGAAGAGATGGCGAAATTCAAAACGGCCTTCGCCCGGGTCATGGCGTAAGGAGTTTTACACTTCGAACACATTTCGAGCGCAGCGAACTATTCGTAGGTTTGATCCGTTTAATCAATTGAAGGCGGACGCGACGCAGAAACAAGCGTCCGGCTCACACTGAACAAACTGGAGAAACAGACGATGAAATCGCTGCGCTCGATGTGTGTTTACGCGGCCACGGCCGCGATGATGATGACTTCGATGGTGGCTTCCGCGGCCGCGCCGGAGGTCCGAGTGAACATCCCGTTCGACTTCGTTGCTTCGGGGCAGAAGATGCCGGCGGGGCAGTACAGCTTCGTGAACGAACCGTCGGCGCCCGTACTGACGCTGCGTTCTTCGAATGGACCGGTGGCAATGGCGCTGGTGAGCTACAACGCGGGATCGATGGCCATCGCTACGGACCAGAAGAAGGTCAACCTCGTGTTCGAGAAGAAGAACGGGATCCATTACCTGAAGCAGATCAGGGAAGGCGTGCAGCGTTCCAAGTGAAACAAATGACGCGGGTGTAAATTGCGCACCGTTGAGCGAACGAATTCACGGCGGATGCGTTCTTGAGACTAGAGGCGGGCCGCTGGGAAAGCGGCCCAGCCAGGAAAAGTAACGGAAGAAGAACGGAGAGACGTGACCATGACTACTGGGAAGAGATTCACGATATTTGGTGCGATCGCGATGGTGATGTGTCTGACAATGGCGCTGCCCGCGTTCGGGGCAACGGCCCGGGTGAGCATCCCCTTCGCGTTCGAGGCCTCGACGGTTTCACTGCCGGCAGGTGAGTATCTGCTGGAGACATCGGATAGCGGCACCGTGCTTTTCCTGACCGGCAAAGAAGCGGGCAAGAATGCCATCATCGTAGCGCCGGCCGGGGAAGCGAAGTCGCGGTTTGAAGGCAAACTGGTGTTCGAGCATGTAGGTTCGACCTATCGCCTGGCGCAGGCGCAGGTGATTGGTGCGATCTCGGTGATGCGGATCCCCGCTACTCATGCCCAATTGCTGATGGCCAAGGATCAGCCGGCAGAGCGCATCGAACTGGCTCTCAATCGTAAGTAAACGTTGATTGAACTGAACGAAAGACCACTTCTCCTCCTCCTCTGAGCGGGCCCGCCTTTCGAGCGGGCCCGCTTTGTCAACGTACCCCGCACTCCGAAATTTCGCATACAATAGTGGGTTCCGGGCATCCTAGGTAACGAGATGGGATGGCCCCTCACACCCCACACCATACCTACGGGGAAAACGGAGTGCCTCGATGAGCTCAATCGCTGTTAACAGCGGCCTAAACAGAACAGCAACCTTCTACCATTCAGTCGTCGGCAAGAAAGTGGTGATGGCCGTTTCAGGCTTCGTGCTTAGCGGTTTCGTCCTTGGCCACATGTTCGGCAATCTGCAGTTGTTCCAAGGGCGGGAGAAGCTGAACCACTATGCCGAGATGCTGCAAAGCCTGGGCGGCCTGCTGTGGTTCGCCCGATTTGTCCTGCTTTCGGCTGCCGTACTGCATATAACGGCTGCGTTTCAGTTATGGCGGCTCAAGAACGAAGCCAGGCCCCAGGCTTACGTCAAGAAGGCACATATCGCCACCAGTTACGCGGCGCGCACCATGATCTGGAGCGGGCCCATCGTTGGTGCGTTCCTCGTCTATCACATCCTACATTTCACGACAGGCCAAGCCCTGGGCGATCAATTCATTAAGGGTGACGTGTACCACAACGTCATCGTCGGCTTCCAAAACCCCGCAGCGTCCTTCTTCTACATCATTGCCAACATCCTGCTGGCGATCCACCTCTACCACGGAGTCTGGAGCATGTTCCAGAGTTTGGGCGTGAACCACCCGAAGTACACCCCGAAGCTGAAGACGCTGGCAAAGGTCTACGGCTGGGTCATCGGGATCGGGAACGTTTCCATGCCCCTGGCGGTGCTGGTTGGGCTCGTGAAGTAAGGAGGGCATATAGACATGGCACTGAATCTGGATTCGAAGATCCCTTCCGGACCGATTGAGCAGAAGTGGCAGAAGGCCAAGTTCGAGATGAAGTTGGTCAATCCGGCCAACAAGCGGAAGTACAACGTGATTGTGGTCGGCAGCGGCCTGGCAGGCGGTGCGGCGGCGGCCAGCCTGGGCGAACTGGGCTACAACGTGAAGTGCTTCTGTTTTCAGGACTCCCCCCGGCGTGCCCACTCGATTGCGGCCCAGGGCGGCATCAATGCCGCTAAGAATTATCAAAACGACGGCGATAGCGTCTACCGGCTGTTCTACGACACGGTGAAGGGCGGCGATTTCCGCGCTCGTGAGGCGAATGTCTACCGGCTGGCGGAAGTCAGCGTCGACATCATTGACCAGTGCGTGGCGCAGGGTGTGCCATTCGCCCGGGAGTACGGTGGCGTGCTGGCCAACCGAAGTTTCGGCGGCGCGCAGGTATCGAGAACGTTCTACGCACGAGGGCAGACGGGCCAGCAGCTGCTGCTGGGCTGCTACCAGGCACTGGAACGCCAGGTAGATGCCGGGCGTGTGAAGATGCTGTACCGCTACGAGATGCTGGAACTGGTCGTGATCGACGGCCGGGCCCGCGGCATCATCACGCGGAACATGGTGACGGGCGAAATCGAGAGCCATGTAGCGGACGCCGTGGTGCTGGGCACCGGCGGCTACGGCAACGTGTTCTATCTGTCGACGAACGCCAAGGGTTCCAACGCAACGGCCATCTGGCGCGCCTACAAGAAGGGCGCGGGCTTCGCGAATCCCTGCTACACGCAGATCCACCCGACGTGCATTCCGCAGAGCGGCGACTACCAGTCGAAGCTGACGCTGATGAGCGAGTCGCTGCGCAATGACGGGCGTATCTGGGTGCCGACAAAGAAGGCGGACACGCGCGATCCGAATACTATTCCGGAGACGGAGCGCGACTACTACCTGGAGCGGCGCTATCCGGCATTCGGCAACCTGTGTCCCCGTGACATCGCTTCGCGCGCGGCGAAGGTGGCGTGCGACGAGGGCTATGGTGTGGGCCCCGGCGGGCGCGGTGTGTATCTGGACTTCAGCGAGTCGATCAACCGGCTGGGCCGGAATGTGATCGAAGAGCGTTACGGCAACCTGTTCGAGATCTACGAGCGCATCACGGGCGATGATCCGTACAAGATGCCGATGCGCATCTACCCGGCCGTCCACTATACGATGGGCGGGCTGTGGGTGGACTATCAGTTGCAGTCGACCATCCCCGGCCTGTTCGTGCTAGGTGAGGCGAACTTCTCCGATCACGGGGCCAACCGGCTGGGCGCCAGCGCGCTGATGCAGGGTCTGGCGGATGGCTACTTCGTGATCCCGTACACGATGGGCAACTATCTGGCCGGCGTGAAGCCGGGCGGTGTGGATGCGACGCACCAGGAGTTCAAGGCAGCGAAGGAAGCGGTCGACGCGCGGACGAAGAAGTTCCTCTCGATCAAGGGTAAGAAGACGGTGGACGACTTCCACCGCGAACTGGGCAAGGTGATGTGGGAGTACTGCGGCATGGCTCGCAACGCCGCTGGCCTCGACCACGCGATTGCCCGGATCCCCGAACTGCGGGCCGAGTTCTGGGAGAACGTGAATGTCCCGGGCAGCGGCGCCGAGCTCAACCAGAGCCTGGAACGCGCGGGGCGTGTGGCGGACTTCCTGGAGCTGGGTGAATTGCTGTGCCGCGACGCACGCATCCGTGAGGAGAGCTGTGGCGGCCACTTCCGTGAGGAGTACCAGACGGAGGACGGCGAGGCGAAGCGCGACGACGTGAACTTCTGCCACGCGGCCGTGTGGGAATACCTGGGTGACAACAAAGTTCCGGCGCGCAATACAGAGCCGCTGGAGTTCGAACACGTCCACCTGGCTCAGCGGAACTACAAATAGAGGCATCCGAAGATGAAGATCATTCTGAACATCTGGCGTCAACAGAACGCCACATCCGCGGGCAGGATGGTGCGCTACGAGGTGCCCAACGCCAACGAGCATATGTCGTTTCTGGAGATGCTCGACGTCCTGAACGAAGAGCTTACCCGCAAGGGTGAGGATCCCGTCACGTTCGAGCACGACTGCCGGGAAGGCATCTGCGGCTGCTGCGGTTTCATGATCGACGGCGTGCCGCACGGTCCCCAGCGAGGGACAACGGTATGCCAGCTGCACATGCGCCATTTCCACGACGGCGACGAGTTGTGGTTGGAGCCGTTCCGGGCCAAGGCGTTTCCCGTCATCAAAGACCTGATGGTGGATCGCAGTGCGTTCGACCGCATTATCGCGTCAGGCGGATTCATTTCCGTAAATACCGGGTCTGCACCGGACGGCAATGCGCTGCCTGTGATCAAGAAGTGCTCGGATATGGCGATGGATGCGGCGGCGTGTATCGGCTGCGGTGCCTGTGTGGCCTCCTGCCCGAATGCCTCGGCGTCACTCTTTGTCTCGGCAAAGATTTCGCATCTTGGCCAACTGCCGCAAGGGCAGGCGGAGCGCGACCGGCGCGCCTCGCGGATGGTTCTCAAGATGACCGACGAAGGCTTTGGCTACTGCACAAATACGGGCGAGTGCGAAGCCGTGTGTCCGAAGGGCATCAAGATTGAGAACATCGCGCGGATGCACCGGGATTACATCAAGGCGTCGGCCACCTTCCGGGAAGAGACGTCGGGCGGCGGCGCGGGCTAAGGCACGCGTTCGAACAAGAGTCCCAGCATCACCTTCGAGTCCGGTACATTTCGCGGCCACTCTTCGATCAGCGCATACCCAAGGCGCTGGAGATGGGTGGCCGCTTTGCTTTTGTCGACCAGTTCCGGGTGCTGGCCGCCGAGATTCTGCATGCTGGCGGGCAGGACGCGCGTCGGGCTGACGGCTGTGGTCATGCCTTCCGGGTTGCGCTGCAGGACGAGGAAGAGATAGCGGGGATTCAGGGCGGCCAGGGTGTCGAGGCCCTTCCGCCAGCGGATGTGCTCCAGGACGAGCACCGCGGCGGCGGCGTGGAACGGGCCCTTCAGCGCGGAGTGTTCCAGGTCGTCGGCGACACAGAGCGAACCCGGACTACGCCGGCGGAGTGCGGCCAGAAAGCGCGGATTGATGTCCGCGAAAAAGCTGCGATAGCCGTCGAAGACGCCGGGCGGGAGGTAGTCGAACATCTGGCCCGTGCCGGCGCCCGCAATGAGGAGGCGGGCTCCGGGTTCTCCGACACGCGCGAGGAAGTCCGCCACATGGGCGGCATTCGCTTGAGCTTGGCCAATGGCGGCCATGTGGGCTTCGTAATCCCCCACTTGTACTTTTGAGGTCCACGCATCCCGTAAAGTGGAAGGCATACGGTTTCATTGTAGAAAGTCATGAACAATCGAGTGCAGGCGTTCGTCCGGCTGGCGTGGGCCATGCTGGGGTGGAATGTGTTTGTGGTGTTGTGGGGCGCGTTTGTGCGGGCGTCCGGATCCGGCGCGGGCTGTGGCAGTCACTGGCCGTTGTGCAATGGCGAAGTGATGCCGCCCTCGCCGACGATGAGCACGATCATCGAATTCACGCACCGGCTCACCAGCGGCGTGGCGCTGATTGGTGTCGCCGCGCTGGTGGTATGGAGCCGGATGCTGTTCCCCAAGGGGCATCTGGCGCGCAAAGCGGCCTGGGCTTCCCTGATCTTCATCATCGTCGAAGCGTTGTTGGGCGCAGGACTGGTGCTGCTCGCGTATGTCGAGAAGAACGCTTCGGCCGGGCGGGCTCTGTATCTTTGCGCCCACCTGACGAATACCCTGCTGCTGCTGGCCGCCATTGGATCGTGCGGGTGGTTTGCGCGTTACGACCGCTGGGTCACGGCACGAGTGCCCACCCTGGTTTGGGCGGCGATGGGTGTCGCGTTGTGCGCCAGTATTACCGGGGTCGTGGCCGCGTTAGGGGATACGATCTGGCCCGCAGTCTCGTTGCAGGAAGGCATGCGGCAGGAGTTCTCGAAGGAAGCTCCGCTGCTGCTGCAACTGAGGTTAGTCCACCCCGTGATTGCTTCCGCATCGGGTGTGTTCCTCATCCTGGCCGCGCTGTTGCGCTTCCGCGGCCGGATGAAGGCCTGGCTGCTCGGGTTGACGATGGTGCAACTGGCGGCGGGCGGACTGAATGTCGTGCTGCTGGCTCCGGTCTGGATGCAGATCCTCCACCTGGCTCTTGCCGTGAGTGTTTGGATCGTGTTGGCTTTCGGGGCGATGTCGTACGGCAGCGAGACGGAGATTGTCTAAGTCGCGAGGCGATCGAGCAGTTCTCGAAAGCGACGGCGCGAGACTTCTTCGCGGCGGCCGCTCTTCAGGGTGACCTGGCCGGATCCTCCGGGCAGCGGGGCGACCTCCTTGATCTCATCCAGGCGCACCAGCGCGGCCCGCGAGATGCGGAAGAAATGCGCGGCATCGAGCCGTGCTTCCAGATCGTTCAGTGTCGGATCCATCCAGTATTCGCGATCGCGTGTGCAGAGCTTGGTCAGGCCCGATTCAGAAAGGAACGCGACGATGTCGGCCACGGGGATGACGACATAGCGTTCTCCGGCGCGGGCCAGGAAGCGCTGCGGAGCGGGGAGCTTGGGCTCAGCCTCCCGGGTCTTGGCCAGGGCCTGCTCAAGGCGCGCCCGTGAGACCGGTTTGAGCAGGTAATCGACGGCGCGCAGTTCGAACGCTTCCACCGCATAGTGATCGTAGGCCGTGCAGAAGATGATGTTCGGCCGGGGTTCGGGCAGTGAAGCGGCGACCTCAGTGCCGCGGCAGCCGGGCATCTCGACGTCGAGCAGGACGACATCCGGACGGAGTTCGCGGATCTGTTGAATCGCAGCGATGCCGTCGCCGGCCTCACCGCAGACGGTTACGCCCTCCAGACCTCCCAACAGCCGCTGGAGCCTTTCCCGCGCGGGCCGTTCATCATCCACGATGAGCACTCTGGTCATACAGGCAACTCGATTGTAGCGGTCGTGACGTGGTGGGTGTGGTCACGGCTGAGGGTGAGGCGGCCGCGATCACCATAGTAGCCGGCCAGGCGTTCGCGGACGTTTTTCAGACCATGTCCAGTTTCGGTAGCCGGTTCCTTCGGACCGGGGCCGGTGTCGGTCACCGTGAGGACCAGCGTGTCGCCCCGCAGGCTGGCGCGGATGGTGACCAGGCAGGGCTGGCTGGTGACGGCGACGCCGTGCTTGAGGGCATTTTCAACGAGAGGCTGCAGCGTCATCGCGGGCACGCGGGCGGCGAGAGTATCGCTCCCGGCGTCAATCTCGACGCGCAATCGCTGGCCGAAGCGAGCCTGCTGAACGTCCAGCCAGGCACGGATGAAATCCAGCTCCTGAGAAAGGGGCTCCATCTCGGCTTCGGACCGTTGGAGGGTGTAACGAAAGACCTCGGCCAGCTTCTCCACGGTCTCTTCGGCGAGTTCGGGGTTCGAGGGGATGAGCCCGGCCACGGTGTTCAAGGCGTTGAACAGGAAGTGCGGGTTGATCTGGGCGCGCAGTGCCTTGAGTTCTGACCGGCTCGCGTCGAGGAGCAGCGCCCGCCGTTTCGCTTCCAGGCGGCGGTTTTCCAGCAGGAAGTGGAGCATCTCGGACAACGTCTTCACCAGCGCCAGGTCTTCGCTGAACAACGGCCGCCCATCAGGACGGTCTTCCAGGCTGATGACTCCGTCGGAATTGATAGAGGCTCGTGTGTGGAAGATGTGCTCGGCCAGGATGTGCGCTTCGCGAAGAAGCACGGCTTCGTCCTCACTGCCCTGGAGCTTCTCCAGGAAGACGCGCTGGGCCTCGGCGGGCGAGTAGGGACGGCCCAGGACGCGGCGGTCCAATAGCTCACCCAGGGAGCGGCAGAGGCGGAAGACGCCCCAGAGGACCGGCAGCATCAGGAGCGCGGAGTAGATGGGATCCAGGCCGGCGGGCAGGAGGCTGAACCAGACGGTGAGCGCGATGAGAGCGACCGCGAAGTTCGAGCCCCACTTGGCGAACAGGTCGAGGAACAGAAAGCGCCTGCGGGAGTAGCTGTGGACCATCAGCACCGGCAGAGGGAGCGAGCGCATCAGCAGGCTCAGCCAGTCGCCGAAGGTGAACATGGCCAGCGGGATCAGCACCATGATGATGACCAGCAGAATGATGCTTGTGCGGCCACTGCCCGGGGCTCGGGCCGCGGTGGCGCAGGTCCAGGCGAAGACGGCGCAGTAGGCGATGCTGAGGTCGCGCTGCGCGTGCGTGAGGGTGATGACGTTCACCGTATGGAGCAGCGAAAGAGCGGCGATGATGGCGCTGGCGAGCGCGACGAATGGGATGCCGCGGGATCCGAAGAGCTTGCCGAGCAAGGCCGGAAAGACGCAGGCTCCGGCGAGCAACACGAAGTAGTGGCTCGGTACAAGGATATTCAGGCCGAACCAGGCCGAGGACGTGATGAAGATGGCGGGATAGAGCCAGCTGCGCAGTTCCGTGCGGCCCAGGCGCAGCTGGCGGGTCCAGAGTGCGAACAGTCCGATGAAGGCAGCCAGCCCGAAGGTGTAGACCAGAACTGAGATCGTGCGGTACACGTCAATCAGGATGGTACGACTGCTATCTGCTTGCGGCAACAAGGACCACTGTGAGCACCAGTGAGATGCCGTAGACGACGCCAAGCGTGGTGAGGATGGCCCTGCCTCCGGTCATGCGTCCACGGCTCTCCAGGTGCCGCAGTTCCGAGTAGCGGTAGGTCTGTTCTTTGAGAGAGCCCCCGTCTAGTACCAAAATGGAGATTCCTTCGTCGGTGACGGACTGGAGCCGGGCCTTCTCAATGATCTGGGATTGGGTTCGAACGCGGAGCGGCGAGCCTGGCGGCAGTTGGAGCGCCATTGATCGCAGGTCCTTTCCCGGTAGCAGCATCGCGAAGAAAAGCAGCAATGAAACACACCGGAACAGCATGCGTTTTTAACCTCCACCGATCAATCCACTAATGCCCATGAGCGCGCCTATCGTCAGGGCTGCAACGATGCCCGGATGAAGTCCGTTGCGCGGATACTTCAGCGACTTCATCTCGTCGAAGGCGAACACGCGTTGAGCGCCTGGCTGGCTGGAGACAAGTTCCACCGTGATGCCCTCCTCGGCGACGGCGCGTAGCAGGCCCTTGAGCTTTTCGCCGGACCTGGTCTGGACTTCGACCTTGGCACCGTTCGGAATGTCCAGCGCCTTCGACCGCAGGTCTGCGGCAGGCAGCCCGCAGACCGTTGCCAGCAACAGCGCCAGCAACCGGTGGACGACACCGAAGCCTCGGCGGTCCAGCCGTCGCACAGAGCGGATCTCGTCAAACATCCAGACCGTTTCTCCGTTGCCGGTGGTGATATGAACGGTGTCGTCGGTGGTGAATCCGAGCCGGCCCTGGATCCTGCGGCGTGCCGTCGTTGTGAGTTCTACTGGCACACCGGTTGGGAAGGAGCCGATTTTCTCAATGAGAGTGGACTGGCGTTCGAGATCCCTCGGCAGCATAACGTTCCTGATCTCCTGATTCAGGCTAGGGCGGAACGCTGCCAAGTCCTACCGAAGGACGATGAACGGCGGTTGGCGGGGGATCAGCGGCGTCGATCAGAGATCAAAGGCGCGGGCATAACAGACCTTGCCGTGGCAGCCTTCGATGGAGCCCGGGGAGAGTTCCATCGCCATAAAGTGATCGCCGGGTGGGAAGGGTGATTGCAGCGTGGCGGCCAGTTCGGAGGAGAATCCGAAGCGGCTGTAGTAGGCGGCATCACCGAGCACGAACACGGCGTCCACCCCGGCATGCGCGAGCATGGGCAGGCTCATGTGGATCAGTGCCCCGCCGACGCCGCGGCGCTGGAAATCCGGATCGACCGCCAGCGGCGCCAGCGCGGCCACCTGTGCGGACCCCTCGCTTGGGTCTATCGTCAGCCGGCTATAGAGGATGTGACCCGCCACCTGTTGTTCCGCCTCGGCGACGAGTTCGAGAATGACGGCACCTTCCGCTCGCAGCGCCTCCACGAGATCCGCTTCGTCAGGCTGCCCGAAGGCGCGAATGAGTAGCCGCCGGGTAGCGGGCTGGTCTTCGGCTTCCCACTCGCGCAGGGAGATCATTTCGTCGCAAACCGCGGGAGATTCAAATCCTCACCGGTGAAGGCCTTGGTGAGGAAGATGATCTGGCCTGTATGAAGCGCAAAGTGCTGCACGACCTGATAGATGGCATCCAGGGTAAGCATGGTGCGTCCCATGGGAGCGACTGTCTCTAATAGCCGTTCCGGGGCCAACTTCTCCAGCACAGCGCACGCTTCTTCCAGACAGGCTGAGAGCTTTGTGAGCAGCTCCTGTTTGGTGAGCCCTCCGCGCGCGCCAAACTCGGCGTCGCGGACCCGGACATCGGGTTGCCCGCCGATGGAGTGGATGATGAACTGCCGCAGATTGCCCTCCAGGTGGAGGCACAGATTGCCGGCAGAGTTGGCGTTGTCGCCTGTGCGGCCCCAGACCTGGGACTCCTCCAGTTTGCCCACGCATGTCTCGATCTGGCCCATCAGCATACGAAGTTTGGAGGTTGAGAATACGAGGAAAGCCTGCTCAACGGTTGCCATGGTTAGGGTGTCTCCTGACCCGCCGGCGGCGGCGGTGGTTGAACGGTTCCGGTGAGGTGCCGGTAGAAGCCAAGATCCTCCCCTGTCGCCGCTTTGGTGGAGAACAGGATCTGGCCGGTGTGCTGCGCGAAGTGCTCGACGACGTGATAAACGGCTTCCAGGACGGTCACGTCGTAGTTCTGAGGCCGGACGATGCTGGTGAGGCGTTCTGCAGGAATCTGCTCGATGACGGAGCAGGCTTCCTGCACGGTGCTGTTCAGACGCTGCCAGAGTTCTTCCTTAGAGATGCCGCCACGCGCCGCAAACTCCGCGTCCCGCTGGCGGTGATCCTCCTGGCCGGCGATGCCATGCAGGATCCACTGGCGGACATTTCCCGCAAGGTGCAGACAGAGATTGCCGGTTGAATTGGAGGTCTCGCCGGTTCGCATCCAGATCTGGTCGTCGCTGAGCCTCTCCAGGCAGACGTGGATCCGGTTGAGGAACTGGCGCAGTTTCTTTGCGGAAAACTCGATAAAGAGCTGGTCGCTGGCGGACACCGGCGGCATTCCCCCTGCTTCCGATTTTATCGCGAAGCAAAGAAGACCATTCGCAATGGACAGGTAGCCTCGGCTCGGTGCTTCCGGGCAACGGGTCTGCCGTCCCTTTGGCTTGAATGGAGCGGCTCCGCGGCGGTCCTTCAGCGATTCCAGCCGGCGCGCGAAAGGGAGTCACCAGTCCTAGAAGATCGAAAAAAGGCTGCGTTTGATGCCCAGGCTGGTGTAGAGGTCGAGGATGAGGAGGCGCGCCTCCAGCGACTTGTGCCGCAGGCCAAGTTCCTCGGGCCTGATCTTGTTCTCACGGAGGTATTCGGCAAAGTCGTTGATTGCCTCGCCGGGGCTCGTCTCACTGCGGTATGAGACGCAGGCGGCGGTTTCGCAGTCGTAGATCTTCTCGAATGACTCGGCGAGCATCTGCGCCGCGACGGCTGCTTTGGCGCGATCGCCGAACTCGTAGAGTCGCCGCGTCAGCATCGACTGGCAGACGAGCCGCTCGTCGCCGGCCTCGATCTTCGGAGTCTGCTCCAGCGCCTCGTAGGCAAGAGCCATACGCTGAGGCAGGCCCATCTCCTTGTCTTTATCGATCAGGTCTATCAGCATCGCTGCGTGGATCACAGGCCGCTGATTCCGGGCGATGGAGACAAGTTCGGAACTCGCGAGCCCGGCGGGCGGCTCGAAGTCGTCCTCTTTCTTTTTTCCTGTGTCGTCCTTCGCCTCTTTCGGCGCGTTTCTGGGCGATTCCGCCGCCAGTTTCATAGCGCGCACGGCGAGGCCGGGGACCTGCTTCTCTACCTGTCTGGCCATGGACTGCAAGTACCTCCGCTCCTCGAGGGATGCGTCGGAGGAAGGAAAGCCCTCCAACACCTGGCTGAATTCAGCCGCAATCTCCTCGGCATGCTGTTTCAAGGCGCGGTCGAGATGGTCCTGAATCGCGGGTGCCCGGAAGGCACCGGCCGAAAGAGCCCGGCGGACCAGGGCCTTCTCCTCTTCCCAGGAGCGCTGCGGCGAGAAGAGCTTGTGATAACACCGCGCCAGCGGGTCCTCCTTCTCGCCAGCGGCGCGGAGCGGCAGCAGGGCACAGATCTGCTCAGCCTCGGCGGCGTCGAGGACGACAAAGAGCTCGGCGATGGCCGTGAGGAAGTCGCCACGGGTATGCAAGTCGGCGAGAGATAGTGAGCGGGAGCTAGCTGCCCGAAGCCATTCTTTGGCTGTTTCCGGGCGTTTGCCGGCGATGGCCTTGGCGGTGCGGATCTGCGTGTCGATGCCGAGGACAGGTGGTTCGGAGACAGCGATCGCCTGGATGTGCTCCAGCAGGCCCTGGAGGGGGTCCGGCTGCGCCTGCGCAGCAAATCCTGTGAGAACCACGAGCAGGGCGAGCGACGTTTTCACGCTGTAGAGTTTGCCATAACTAAAAACGCCGCCCACCGGAGATCCGATGAGCGGCGTGTTTTCGTCAATGAATGGTGGTTACAGAACCTGGTCGTTCCAGTTCTCGAGCACCGACTTCACCTTCTGGCAGAACTGATCGGCCAGGGCGCCGTCGATGAGGCGGTGATCGAAGGTCAGGGCCAGGTATGCCATCGAACGAATGGCGATGGCGTCGTCGATCACCACGGGTACCTTCTCCACGGCGCCGACCCCGAGGATGGCCACCTGCGGCTGGTTGATGACCGGCGTCGCAAAGAGCGAACCAAAACTGCCGAAGTTGGTGATGGAGAACGTACCACCCTGAACTTCCGCCGGCTTCAGTTGCTTGGAGCGGGCGCGGGCGGCCAGGTCGACGATGGAGCGCTGCAGACCGACGATGTTCTTCTCGTCCGCCTGGTGGACGACGGGCACGATGAGCCCATTCTCCAGGGCCACGGCAACGCCGATGTTGATCTCGTTGTGATAGAGGATGTTTGTCCCCTCGATCGACGAGTTGAACAAGGGGAACACGCGCAGCGCCTCGGCGGTGGCGCGCATGATGAAGGGCAGGAACGTCAGGCCGAAGCCGTAGCGCTGCTGGAACTCGTCCTTCGACTTTGCGCGGACCTTGGCGATCTTCGTCATATCGACGCGGTGCACCGTCGTGACATGCGCGGAGGTCTGCTTCGACATCACCATGTGTTCGGCGATCTTCTGCCGCATGGTGGACATGGGTTCCACGCGAACCTTGGCGGGTTCAACCCGGGAAAGGGGCGCCACCGAGGCGGGTGCGGGAGGCGGTGCCACTGGTGCGGCCCAGGCGGGTGGGGCGGCGGCAGGAGCGGCCGGCGCTGCGGCAACCGGAGGCGGGGCCTGGCGGCTGGCCAGATAGTTCTCCACATCCTGCTTGGTCACGCGGCCACCGGCCCCGCTGCCCTTGATGGCCTTCAGGTCGATATTGTTCTCGCGCGCCATGCGGCGCACCAGCGGACTGACAGGCCCGCCCTGCTCTTCCTCCTCGGCAGGCACCGGGACGGCTTCCACCACCGGGACCGCCGCAGGTGCGGGCGCCGGCGCAGGGGCAGGTGCCGCGGCCACCGGGGCAGGAGCCGGCTTGGGCGCCTCGGCTGCTGGAGCGGGGGCCGGAGCGGGAGCCGGTGCAGCGGCACCATCGCCCACGCGGGCCACCACGGTATTGATAGCCACCACGGAGCCTTCCTGCACCAGAATCTCGGTGAGGGTGCCGGCCGTCGGCGACGGAATCTCGGTGTCCACTTTATCCGTGGAAATCTCGAAGAGTGGCTCGTCGCGCTCCACGCGATCGCCCACCTTCTTGAGCCACTTGGTTAGTGTGCCTTCGACAATGCTCTCGCCCATCTGGGGCATGACGACATCGGACATTTCGACTTTCTCCAGTCTGTCAGGCTCAGGCGCTCACAAGCGCCGGTTCGTATTCGTATACCTGCGCGAACTCTTCCAGAATCGCCTGGTGCAGCTCCGCGCGATCCACTCGGACTCCCAGCTCTTCCATCGAGGTGACAGGCTTCGTCAGCCCGCAGGGCACGATGTACTGGAAGTACTTCATATCCGTAGTCCAATTCAAGGCGAAGCCATGCGTCGTTACCCAGCGGCTGATGTGCACGCCGACTGCGCAGACCTTTGCTCCGTTTACCCAGACGCCGGCTGCGCCCGGATCGCGAACTCCCTCAATCCCATAGCGCCGCAGGGTCCGGATGATTACTTCTTCCAGTGCCCGGATATAGGCGACAACATCCCGCTTCCATTCTCTCAGATCAAGGATCGGGTATCCGACGATCTGACCCGGCCCATGATAGGTGATGTCGCCCCCGCGATTGATCTCAAAGTATTCGATGCCCAGTTCTGTCAGGCGGTCGCGGCTTAAGAGGATATTCTCCGCATGGCCGTTCCGTCCGAGGGTGAGCACGTGGGGGTGCTCCACTAGCAGGAACTGGTCCGGGATGAGTCCCTGCTTGCGCTGCTCGGCCAGGGATTTCTGCAAATCCCATGCCTCGCCATAGGCCAGGCGGCCGAGCTCGCGCACTTGCAGTTTTCGCATTTGGATCAGGCGTTAATGGCCAGGCCGTAGACGCTGTTGAACGCCTCCCCGACAGCCTCGTAAAGCGTCGGGTGAGCGTGAATTGTCGACATCATGGTCTCCACGGTCGCTTCCGCTTCCATGGCCGCGACGGCTTCGGCAATGAGCTCATAGGCGTGCGGTCCAATGATGTGGACGCCCAGGATCTCACCGTACTTGGCATCGGCCACGACTTTGACAAAACCGCCGTGGTTGCCGAGGATCGAGGCCTTCGAGTTCCCGGCGAAGGGGAACTTGCCCACCTTGACGTCGTATCCCTTTTCCCGCGCCTGCTTCTCGGTGAGACCGGCGCTGCCGATTCCGGGCTCCGTGTACGTGCAGCCGGGAATGCGGTTCTTGTTGATCGGCGTGGCAGTCTTGCCGGCCATGTGGGCGACAGCTACCATGCCTTCCATGGTCGCGACGTGCGCAAGTTGGGGTGTGCCTGCCACGACGTCGCCGATGGCGTAGACGCCGGGCTCGGCGGTCTGCTGGTACTGGTTGACCTTGATGAAGCCGCGGTCGAGTTCCACACGGGTGTTCTCGATGCCGCAGTTTTCCGTGAGCGGCTTGCGGCCTACAGCCACTAGAAGCATCTCGCCGTCGAACTGCTGCACCTTGCCGCTGGCGAGCTGTACCTGCAGGCTGACGCCTTCGGCCGTGCGCTGCACTTCCAGCACCTTGGCACCGGTTTCCAGGTTGATTCCCTGCTTCTTGAACTGGCGTTCCAGCTCCTTGCTGACTTCCTCGTCTTCCACCGGCACCAGGCGTGGCAACATCTCAAAGATGGTCACCTGGCTGCCGAAGCGCTTGAAGATGGAGGCAAACTCGACGCCCACGGCGCCGGCGCCGATCACCAGCAGGCTCTTGGGTACCTGAGGGCGGCTCAGGATTTCAATATTCGTGACGATGGTTTTCTCGTCGGCGGTCAGACCCGGAATCATCCTCGCCTCGGAACCGGTGGCGATGATAATGTTCTTTGCTTCCAGCGTTTTAGTGCCGCCGTCGGTGAGCACTTCCACCTGGCCGCGGCCCTTCAGCCGGCCGTAGCCGCGAATGACTTCGACTTTCTGTTTCTTCATCAGAAACTCGATGCCTTTGGCGTGGCTGGTGACGATCTTGTTCTTCCGTTCCAGAACTTTGAGATAGTCGAGCCTGGGGTCCTGGCACGAAATCCCTTGGGGTCCGGGGTTCAGGAAGTAGTCCCACACTTCTGCAGTGTGGAGCAGGGCTTTTGTGGGAACGCAGCCGACGTGCAGACACGTCCCACCGAGGAGAGGGCTTTTTTCAATGAGCGCAGTCTTGAGGCCGTACTGGCCTGCGCGAATCGCAGCGGAGTACCCCCCAGGTCCGCTCCCGATCACGATCAGATCGTAGGACATCACTTTCAGTCTAGCATTGGCAAATTTTCACATAATGGATGCAATGAGACTCGCCGTCATCGTCCTCGTCACCGCCTGTTTGGGGTGGGGACAGGCGCCCGCCCGCCGCCCGGTTCCGGCGCGAAATCCTGCCTCAGCGCAGTCCGCACCCAACGAAATCTGGCCGATCCGCGAGATCCGCGTGACAGGCAACAAGTTCTACACCGTCGAGCAGGTGATCGCTACTTCCGGCCTCCGTCTGGGCGATCTCGCCACAAAGCAGAACTTCGAAAGGGCTCGCGATCGCGTGCTGGCCGCTGGTTTCTTTGAAAGTTTCGGCTGGAAGTATGAAGGATTGCCTGATGTGAAGGGCGTGCTGGCCACACTGGAAGTCACGGAGCCGACTACCTTTATGGAGTGGTCGCTCGACCGGTTGCCGCTGGAGCATGCGGCCGTCGAAGAGCGTGTCCGCCGCACGCTGCCGCTCTTCGGGAAGAAGATTCCGCCTTCGGACATCCTTATCGATAAAGTTGCCGTGATCCTCCAGGCAATGCTGGCCGAGAAGGGAGTCAAGGGGACTGTCCAGGGTAGGGTGTTGCTGCTGGGCCATGACCAGGTCACCATCCTGTTTGGCCCGAATTCAGCCCCTCCCACTGTCACCGAGGTCGCTTTCACAGGCGCCCGGGTACTGGACTCGCGTTATCTGGTCAAGTCCCTGTCTCAGGTCGCCGTCGGCATGCCGTTTGTCGACACAAACTTCCGGCTGTTCCTGGAAAATCAGATCCGGCCCATGTACGAAGCCGTGGGCCACCTCAAAGCATCCTTCCCCAAATTCACAGCGGAGCCTTCGAAGACCGCGAAAGGTGTCGTCGTCACAGTGCAGGTGGACGAGGGGCCCGTGTACAAGCTCGACAAGATTGAGGTGCGCGGCGCACCTCTGTCACCGGACGAGATACAGAATCTTGCACAGTTCAAGACGGGAGAAACCGTCAGCTACTCCAATATCGGCGCCGGCATGCAGCGCGTCATCGACGAGATTAAGCAGACCGGCTACATGCGTGCCACCTACAAGGCAGAGCGGGCGCTGAACGACGAAAAGAAAACCGTCGACATCTTCATCAATGTCGATCCGGGACCCGAATACAAGTTCGGCCGTCTCACCATCAAAGGTCTCGATATCGAGACGGAACCCGTCATCCGCAAGCTGTGGATCCTTAAGCCCGGAGACCCGTTCCGGGGCAAATACCCTGATGCGTTTCTGGAACGCGTGCGGGAACGAGGCATCTTCGACAATCTCGGAGAGACGAAGGCTGAGCAGACGATCGATGACAAGAATCAGATGGTGGATGTCCTGCTGATCTTCAAGGGCGCTCCTCCGAAGGTGGAAAAGAAGCCCGATCCCTGGGAATAACGGAGAGGGACAGAACACCGGGGCCTCCAGCGCTCGGGGCTCAATCTTCACAGTGTGAGGCTTCGCCGTCGCATACTGGTGCAGGATGTCTGAAGTTTCCCATCCGCCGGTGAAAGCGAACCGGATCTCGCATGCCCTTGCCCAGATAGCCGTCTCTCCGCGCCTGGCGCCTTCTATCCTGCTGGCTCTCATTGCCTGGGAACTTTGCATCCTGCCTGTGGCTGCGCATCGCACCCAACTCTGGTACGACGAACTGCTGACCCTCCACCTTTCGCTGCTTCAGCCCGCTGCGCGTTTGTGGCAGGCCCTGTATGCCGGCGCCGATGGAATGCCGCCAGCCTATTACGCCGTCGTGAGGCTGGCCGGATACTTGCCATTTGGCCCGGAAGTCACCCTGCGGCTGCCTTCGATTGCCGGATACGCGCTGGCTTTGTTCGGCACTTTCTGGTTCGTGCGGAAGCGGCTCCCAGGCTCGGCCGCACTGGCCGCGGCGCTGATGGTGGCGCTTTCTCCGCTTCGCGGCTACGCCCTGGAGGCGCGTTCTTACGCGCTGTTAGTGGGTTTCCTTGCCGTTGCCGCCGTGCTCTGGCAGCGAGTCGAGGAGAAGCGGGTATTCGCGGTCCTCTTGTGTGCATGCCTCTCGCTGGCTGTGGCCTCTCACCATGTTGCGGTGGCCGCATTGGGGATCTTCGGGCTGGCGGAAGCAGTCTGGGCAGCAATGCACCGCCGACTCCGCTGGAGTGTCTGGGGGAGTTGCGCCGTGGCCCTCATCCCTTTCCTGATCGGACTACCCATCGCACTTCATGTCCGCTCGGTCTTCAATCAGCATTTCTGGTCCCGCACGGATTGGTCCACCGTCGTTACAACCTACAAGCCGTATCTGCGCGAAGACATCAACCTGGCATTGATCCTCACTGTGGCGTTCGTGGCTGCGGCGCTGGTTTCGCTGCCGGGCATGCTCCGGCGGCACCGGGAAGAGCAGACCGAGCCCTGCTTCTCGTTGCCCGAATTGGTCCTCATCACCGGATTCCTGATCTACCCCGCCATATTGGTGGTCCTCGCCCTCTTGTCCGGCTCAGGCTACGTTCCGCGCTACGGTTTGCCTGCCGTCATCGGTCTTGCCCTCGGCGCGTCGTATCTGTTTCGCGGCATCTGGCGATACGGACATTCTGTTGTCCTGACGGGCGCGTTGCTGAGCTTTGTGATGGTCCGCGCGGGCCTGGAAGTAGGATGGGCCCTGACGCCCCTACCTGCGTCGCCCGAACAGAACTGGGCGAAGGTCATCGAACTGACTCGGCAGGAGCCCGGCTTGCCGATCGCGGTCACCCCCGGCGCGCTCTACCTGGAACTGGTTCAGTATGCCCCGCGCGAGCTGAGCAGCCGGTTCATTTATCTGGCAGACCCTGAATCCGCCGTTCGTTTCACGGGGACGGACACGCCCGATCGATCCAATACCATCCTGGCTCGGTTCGTTCCTCTGCGGGTGATGGATCGCGGCGCATTCCAGGCGGCTCATCACCGCTTCCTGCTGTTTTCTGCCGGCGGTGAACTGGACTGGCTGATCCTCTACCTGAAACGGTCCGGGCGATCGTTGGAGCCGCTCACAAAACACGGTGGCTTCCAGATCTACAGCGTTGGGCCGTAAGTATGCGTTGGGTAGAGAAGGCGGGAAGGGGACAAAAGAATGGCGTCCCCAGCGGGATTCGAACCCGCGTTATCGCCGTGAAAGGGCGGTGTCCTAGGCCGGGCTAGACGATGGGGACGCACACAGCGGCTCAATGCCGCTGACCTTCTCAGTCTAGCTGGCTGTAGCCACTGAGGTCAAATCCGGGCTGGGTCCCGGCCGGGTTCGATCTTCATTCCACACTCTTTAGAAGGCCTGAGGATGTGTTCAGCCGCTGACAGTTGGGCTGATATAACATAGTACGGATTCACGGCAATTCCAGACTCGGGGCTGGCCTTTGCCGTTCTGGGCTCATTTTACGGTCGAAATCAAGCAGATGTCACTCGAAGTTCACGTAGCTCGTCAGGCAATCTTCGACCGCACGAACAACGTGGTCGCCTACGAGCTGCTGTTTCGCCCACTGCCCGACTCCGTCTCCACAAGCCGCAACGACGAACTGGCGAGTTGGCAGGTCCTCTCGGCCAGTTTCCTCGATATTGGTCTGGATTCCCTTCTGAAAGGCAGGCGGGCGCTCATCAATGTGCCGCGCAGCATGCTCCTGGACGACCGCCTCCGCTCCTTACCGCCGGATGTTATCGGACTGGAGATCCTGGAGAGCGTTGAGCCGGACGGCGAGGTTCTGGCGGCCTGCCGGGAACTGCGCCGCCTGGGTTATCTACTGCTTCTGGACGACTATACGGGACTGCCTGAGTTTGAGCCGTTTCTGGATGTTGTCGACTGGATAAAGGTGGATTTTCGCGCGATTTCAGCCAGCGATTCGGCCAGGCTGGCCCGTCAACTCAAGCGCCGCAAACTCCGGCTTCTCGCCGAGAAAGTCGAGACGGTTGAGGAGCGGGACGCGGCGTTGACCGCCGGCTACGACTTCTTCCAGGGCTATTTTCTGCACCGGCCCAGGGTGGTCAGCGGCCGGACGCTCAATGCCCGCCACAACACGAAACTCAAACTGCTTTCGCTGCTGGGTGCCGACCAGTTCACCCTGGAAAAGGTGGAATCCGCCATCGCACCCGATGTTGGCCTGTGCTACCGGCTGATTCAATATTCCAACTCAGCGCGCTTCGGGGCACCGCGCGAGATCTCCAGCCTGCGCCAGTGCCTGATGCGCTTAGGCGAAAATGAAACCCGCCGCTGGATGACGTTTGTCCTTCTCCCCTCGCTCGGCGCGGGCCGCAGCACCGAGATCGTCGACGCAGCTCTGACCCGAGCCAGAATGTGCGAACTGCTGGCAGAAGAGGCTGGTCTGAGGATGGCGAAGTCTCTGGCCTTCATGGCCGGGATGTTCACGTTGATGGACGCGCTGCTGGGTGCGCCGATGCTCGAAGTGGTCCAGCAACTGGGACTGGGGGAAGAACTGGCGGGCGCTTTGCTCGGGCGGAATCGAGGCCCCCTGGGGACGCTCGTCCGGATTGCCGAATCCTATGAACGCGCGACCCCTCAGGAACTGGCTCCATACTGCGCGCAACTAAAGCTTCCGCAGGCAGTTGTCGCCGATATCTACGTGCGGGCCCTTCAATGGACCGCCGAGGTCACCGAGACCGGTGTTCCCTCTAAGTAATTGATTTAGATAGTCTTGAGATAGGCCATCAGGTCGGCCTTCTCGTCGGCGCTCAGCACTTCATCAAATGCCGGCATCGCGCCCTTGCCCTTGTTGATGATGCCCAGGATGGCCGCGTCCGTCGGCTTCTGCCCGTTGGCCAGCTTCGGCTTCTTATACAGCCCCTTCAGGCTGGGCCCCATCTTCTTCTCATCGGTCGTGGCATTGTGGCACACGCCGCATTGCTCGAAAACTTCCTTACCCTTATCCGCGTCGCCCTTCTTCTGCGCCAGCGCCAGACCGGAAACCAGATTCAAGGTAATGGCGGCAGTCGCCAGAACTCGCTTCAGCATTGTTACGGGAGCTCCTTAGGAGAACAGTGATTAACTCCATTTTACAATCTCTTGGACACAGCCGTCGCGGTCGCGGAACACCAGGGCCACCCGGCCTGTTTCCGGCCTCCTGCCCACCCGATCCGCACCTCGAGTCCGAAGTTTAACTTGACGTTAATGTGCGGTCGAATTTGGGGCACCAGGGGCCCCCGATGCCCGATTCCCGCCTCCAGACCCGGTCCCTGCTTCGGCTTTTGAGGTATTTTTGTCGCTAGAGGGCCGCGAAACCCTGTCCTGCAAAGGGCTCACAGCGCTCGGGGAACTTCGGACATTTGACACCGAATTTCCGGTTGTGATAACCCTGAATGTTCAGTTAGGATTCTTCCATGCCTGACGACCTAAAGCCGGAAGGCGCCCCCGCGCCGGAGCCTGTTCCGCCAGCTCAAACGCCTGCCGCCGCTCCACAAACTCCCGATGCCGCACCGGTAACCCCGGCCGCTGCGCCGAAACCTGCAGCAGCAGCGGCGCCCAAGCCTCCGGCCGCCGCCGCAAAGCCGGCTGCTCCTCCTGCGCCCAAACCTCCGGCCGTCATGGTTACAGCCCCGTGGGAAGGCGAGTTACCATCCGCTCTGGCTGCTGAGTTTTCCGACCAGATCCCTGCCTTTCTCAGTTACCTGGGCCAGAATTTCCTGGTGGCGAAACCGGCCTCTGTGATTCCTATCCTGCAGTCCCTAAAGGACAATCACGGATTTGACTACCTGGTGGACATTACCGCGGTCCACTGGCCAAAACGTGATGAGCAATTCGACATCATCTACGTTCTCTACAGCTTCCGGAGGAACGAGCGGATCCGAATCAAAGTCCTGCTGAAGGATGGAGAGCAGATCGCCACGGCGACCACCGTGCACATCACGGCAGACTGGCTGGAGCGTGAAGTCTACGATATGTTCGGCATCGAGTTCGACGGGCATCCCAACATGCGGCGCATCCTGCTGCCGGACGAATGGTCCACCTTCCCTCTGCGTAAGGAAAACGGGATCCTGAACATGGATCAGAAGTGGGTCCAGGAGAACCTGGGCATCGAGAGCGGACAATAGCCATGGCGGGAACCTTCCTCGATTCCACAGAACTAGTTCTGAACATGGGGCCCCAGCACCCCTCCACGCACGGTGTTCTGCGCGTGATCGTCAAGCTGGACGGCGAGCGCGTGTTGGGTACCGAGTCGGTGATCGGCTACCTGCACCGCGGCGTTGAAAAGATCGCTGAAAACCGCACCTACACGATGTTCGCGCCCTACGTGGACCGCATGGACTACGTAGCCGCGATTTCCAACGGGTTAGGGTACTGCCTGGCGGTGGAGAAGCTCCTCAATGCCGAAGCCACTCCGCGTGCACAGGCGGTTCGCGTCATCCTCACGGAACTCAACCGGATCGCGAGCCACCTTCTGTGGCTGGGCACGCACGCCCTGGACATTGGCGCCATCACCCCGCTGTTCTACTGCATGCGCGAACGTGAATACGCGCTGAACATCTTCGAGAAGTACTGCGGGGCCCGCCTGACCACCCACGCTTTCCGCATCGGCGGTCTGCAGTACGAGACCTACGAAGGTTTCGAGAAGGATACAAACGACTTCTGCGACATGATGCTGCCGAAGATCGATGAGTACGAAGAGCTGCTCACCGGCAACCGCATCTGGCGCGAGCGCATGATCGGCGTCGGCATCCTGAACACCGAGGACTGCAAAGCGTACGGCGTGACGGGTCCTATGCTGCGCGCCGCCGGCTGCGCCTGGGACATCCGCAAGGCGCTGCCGTACTCCGGCTACGAGAAATACGAGTTCGACATCCCGACCGGTCAGAACGGCGACACGTACGACCGGTACATGGTGAGAATGCAGGAGATGCGCCAGAGCGTGCGCATTGTCCGCCAGGCCGTGGCCGACATCCCGGCCGGCCCCATCATGGCCAAGGTGCCCAAGGTGCTGAAGCCGCCCGTGGGCGAGGCTTACGTCTCGATCGAAGCGCCCAAGGGCGAACTCGGTTACTACATTGTCAGCGACGGTTCCACGCAGCCTTACCGCTGCCGGGTGCGGCCGCCGTCCTTCGTCAATCTACAATCGCTCGACAAGATGGCGCGCGGTTCACTGGTGGCGGATCTGGTGGCCATCATCGGCACCATCGACATTGTGCTTGGGGAGGTGGACCGCTAACCCCCGGCGGATCTAAACGACCATGCGTAAGCTTCTGAGAACTATTTTTCTCGTCGACCTTGTGCAGGGCCTGATGGTGACCTTCCGGACCCAGAATCCGAAGAACATCGTCACCGAGCAGTATCCGGCCCAACGCCCCAAGATCGCCGAGCGTTACCGTGGCGCTCCGCGGCTGAACATCAACCCGGAGAATGGACAAACCCTCTGCATCGCCTGTGACCTTTGTGCCCTGGCGTGCCCCGAGAATCTCATTGTTGTTGGTTGGGAGCGCAATCCCGAGACCAAGCGCAAAGACCTGATCAACTTCACTTACGACACCTCGCGCTGCATGTTCTGCGGCCTGTGCGAAGATGCCTGTCCGGTAGACGCTCTGGAACTGACGCAGGACTTTGAATTGGCGAGTTACTCGCGGGAAGGGGCGATCTTTGACCGGCAGATCCTCGAAGAGGGCATCAAGCCAACTAAGTACAAGTTCTGATCGCCGCCCGATCGACAGGGAGCGGGTTCTGAAACCCGACGTGTGCCCATGCTAGAAACAGGATTTTTCTATGCGTTCGCCGCGCTGACACTCATCGGCGCGATTCTTACCGTCACTTTACGCAACGCCATCCATTGCGCCATCTCGCTCATCGGGTCGCTGGCCGGCGTCGCCGGACTCTACCTGCTGCAGAAGGCTGAGTTTCTCTTTGCCGTCCAGATCGTGCTGTATATCGGCGGCATCATGGTGCTCTTCCTTTTTGTGATCATGCTGGTGAATCTGGACGCCGCCGCACGGGAGAGGCAGTACCACCGCCACTGGCTGGCCGCCGTCATCTGTACCGTCGGCTCCGGCGCCCTGATTACCTGGTTCCTGCGCCAGGGTTCCGGCACCATGCACCTGGGCCAGTCGGCGCCCGAGCTTCCATCGGCGGGTAATGTCGAAGCGCTCTCCGATGTGCTCTTCAAACAGTATCTGGTGCCCTTCGAACTGGCCTCTGTGCTGCTGCTGGTGGCCGTTGTAGGCAGCGTCATCATGGCGAAAAAGAGGATCTGACCCATGCTGCACCCCATCACCACGGAACACTATCTCGTCCTGAGCGCCGCGTTGCTGCTCATCGGCACCGTGGGAATCCTGCTGCGCCGCAATGCGGTAGTCGTCATGATGTCCCTCGAGTTGATCCTGAATGCGGTCAACATCAATCTGGTCGCCTTCGGCAAGCATCTGCAGCAGCTCAATGGCCAGGTTTTCGCCATCTTTATCATCACTGTTGCCGTGGCGGAAGCCGCGGTTGGCCTTGGCATCCTGATCGCCGTCTTCCGGAACAAGGAAACGGTGCTGGTCGACGAAATCGACCTGTTGAAGTGGTAGGAGGAGCCGGCACGATGAACTTCCTCGATCTCATCTGGCTGATCCCCATCCTGCCGCTCTGCGGCGCGGCGATCATGCTGTTCTTTGGCCGCAATCTACCCAAAGCGGCGATCCGGGTGATCAGCCCCGGCGCGGTTGGGCTCTCATTCCTGCTGTCTCTCGGAGCGGTGCTGCAACTCGCCTCTCTGCCCGAGAAAGTGCACCAGGTCATCCTGTTCCAGTGGCTCCCGTTGCTCCATGCCGATATGGGCTACATGCTGGACCCGCTGTCGAGCGTCATGATCCTGGTCGTCACCGGCATCGGCTTCCTGATCCATGTGTATGCCACCGGCTACATGGCTCATGAGCACGGACCCCGGCACGGCGGCTTTTACCGCTTTTTCGGATACCTCAATCTGTTCGTCTTCTTCATGCTGACTCTGGTGCTGGCCAACAACTACCCGCTGTTGTTCGTCGGCTGGGAAGGTGTGGGCCTGTGCAGCTACCTGCTGATCGGCTTCTACTTCAATAAGAAGAGCGCCGGGGATGCGGGCAAGAAGGCCTTTATCGTCAACCGGATCGGTGATGCCGGCTTCATTCTGGGCATGTTCTTCCTGTTCCAGATTACCGGCTCGCTCACCTTTGTCGATGTGAACGAGGCGCTGCGGTCTGCCCGGTTCTCGCCCGAGGTCGGCGTTTTCGGTGTGCTGAGCCTGACCGCGCTGCTCCTCTTCGTCGGCGCCACCGGCAAGAGCGCGCAGATTCCGCTGTACGTTTGGCTTCCCGACGCGATGGAGGGCCCGACACCGGTCAGCGCCCTGATCCACGCCGCCACCATGGTGACCGCCGGCGTCTACATGTGCGCCCGGTCGAATGCGCTGTTCGCCCTGACCCCCGAGACTTCCCACATCGTGGCTGCGGTCGGAGCTGCGACGGCCATCTTCGCCGCCTCCATCGGCTTGGTTCAGAACGACATCAAGCGCGTCCTCGCTTACTCCACGGTTTCCCAGCTTGGGTACATGTTTGTTGCGGTGGGCGTTGGCGCCTACTGGGTAGGCGTCTTCCACCTTTATACGCACGCCTTCTTCAAGGCCCTGCTCTTCCTCGGCGCCGGATCGGTGATCCATGCCGTGAGCGGTGAGCAGGATATGCGCAAGATGGGCGGACTGAAGGATAAGATCCCGGTCACATTCGGCACCATGTTCATCGCTTCCCTGGCCATTGCGGGCATCCCTGGTCTGGCCGGATTCTTCTCGAAAGACGAGATCCTGTGGCAGGCGTGGTCTTCGCCGCTTGGCTCCAAAGTGTTGTGGGCCGTGGGCTTCTGCACTGCCCTCATGACCGCCTTCTACATGTGGCGGCTGATGTTCATGACCTTCTACGGCGAAGGGCGCATGGACGAACACACGAAGCACCACATTCACGAGTCGCCCAAGTCCATGACCGTCCCGTTGATGGTTCTAGCCGCCGGGTCCGTCTGCGCCGGCTGGATCGGGATGCCGAAAGTTTTCGGGGAGAACGGTTTCTTCCAGGGGCTGGAGCACTGGCTCGCGCCGGTCTTCGAGACCGGTAAAGAAGTTGCTGAGCATGGAGCCGAGCATCACGACACCAGCATGGAGTGGGTCCTTATGGGCCTGTCGATCGGCGCGGCGCTCTCCGGTATCTTCCTGGCTCGCCATATCTACCTGAAAATGAAGGAATCCGACCGCCCGACCGGCGGCGCGCTCCACCCCATTCTGTACAACAAGTGGTATGTGGACGAGATCTACGACTTCCTCTTCGTTCACGGCTTCTCGATGCGCGGCGGGTCGCTCATGGCTGCCTTCGACCGCACGGTGGTCGACGGCGGTGTCAACGGAACCGCCTGGCTGACCAAGATGGTCTCCCGCATCTCCATGTGGTACGACACCTGGATCGTTGACGGGCTCGTCAACTTGAGTGCCTACACGGTCCGGGCGCTGTCGTTCCCGGTGCGCTTCTTCCAGACGGGTTTCCTCCAGTCATACGCACTCGTCTTCATCGCCGGAGTCTTCGCCATGTTCGGATACTTCTGGTGGGTTCGCTAGCGGAGCTATAGAGATATGCAAGGACACCTACTTTCGGTCATCCTGTTCACGCCGCTGGCCGGACTCTTCCTTCTGCTGTTCATTCCCAAGTCGCAGAAGACGTTCATCCGGCTTTGGGCCAACATCACCGCCGCGGTTGGCTTTCTGGTCTCACTGCCTCTGATTATTGGCTTCGACCGTTCCAATGGCGGTTATCAGTTCGTCGAACGAGCGGAATGGATTCCATCCCTCGGCGTGCAGTATCTGATCGGCGTCGATGGCATCAGCGTGCTGATGGTGATGCTCACGACGATCATGGGCTTCCTGGCGATCTTCTCCTCGTGGGATTCGATCAAAGACCGGGAGAAGGAATACTACTCGATGTTCCTGCTCCAGCAGACCGGCATGCTGGGCGTCTTCATCTCGATGGACTTTCTCCTGTTCTACGTGTTCTGGGAGATGGTCCTTGTCCCGATGTACTTCATCATCGGCGTGTGGGGCGGGCCCAGAAAGCTGTACGCGGCCATCAAGTTCTTCCTCTATACCCTGACCGGCGGCGTCCTGATGCTGCTGGGCATCCTGCTGCTCTACTTCAACTACGCTTCGCAGTTCGGGCGCTACACGTTTGAGATTGCGGAACTGATGAAGATCAATCTGCCGCTGGCCACGCAGCAGTGGGTGTTCTGGGCCTTCTTCGTCGGCTTCGCCATCAAGGTCCCGATGTTCCCGTTCCACACCTGGCTGCCCGACGCTCATACCGAGGCGCCGACCGCGGGCTCCGTCATCCTGGCGGCCGTACTGCTGAAGATGGGCACATACGGATTCATCCGGTTTTCGCTGCCGCTGCTGCCCAAAGCCAGTTCCGATCAGACGATTGTCACCATCGTCGCGGTCCTGTCGATCATCGGCATACTCTACGGAGCGCTGGTCAGTCTGATGCAGCAGGACTGGAAGAAACTGGTGGCCTACTCCTCCGTCAGTCACCTCGGATTCTGCACATTGGGCATCTTTGCTCTGAATCAGAGCGGCATCGCCGGCTCAGTGATCCAGCAGATCAATCACGGCATCTCCACCGGCATGTTGTTCCTTGTGGTGGGCGTGATTTACGAGCGCCGACATACGCGCGAGATTAAGGAATATGGCGGCCTGGCGCACATCATGCCGAACTACGCCATCGTCTTCGCCATCGCCATGCTCAGCAGCGCGGGCCTGCCTCTGCTGAATGGGTTTGTCGGCGAGTTCACCATCCTGCAGGGCGCGTTCGACGCCAACCGGATTTGGGCGGCGTTCGCGGTGCTCGGCGTCATCTTTGGTGCCGCTTACCTGCTCTGGCTTTACCAGCGCACCATGCTGGGCGAAGTGACCAACGAGAAGAACAAGGGCTTGCCGGACCTGAAGTGGCGCGAATGGGCGGTCTTCGTCCCGCTCATCATCTGGGCCATCTCCATCGGCGTTTATCCCAAACCGTACTTCGACATTCTGGAAAAGCCGGTAGCGCAGATCGTGCACCGTGTACATGACACGGCCAACGCCGCCGCTGTGCCTGCCACTCCCACTCCGGAGGTTGCCTCCCGATGAGCGTGTACTACACCTCGCTCGACCACTTCGTGCTGCTGCCGGTTCTTCTGCTGGCGCTGTTTGGTTGTGCCACGCTGCTGTTCGATTTCTGGGTTTTCCCCGAAGCGCATCAGCGCAAGTATCTGCTGATCTTTCTCGGCCTGGGCGAAGCATTCGCCGGTTGGGCCTACTGGCGGCAGGGGGCGGCGCTGGCCATCAACGGCGGTGAAATCTCAGCGTTCCATGGGGCGGTGGTGGTCGATCACTTCGCCCTGTTCTTCCACTGGATCTTCCTGATTACAACGCTGGTGGTGGGTTTGATCTCCTATCGCTATCTCGAAGTCCGGGACGAGCATCACGGCGAGTATTACGGCATCCTGATGCTGGCGCAGTGCGGCATGTTTTTCCTGGCCAGCGGCAACGACCTGGTTACGATTTTTGTCGGCTTAGAGACGATGGCCGTCTCGTTCTATGTCCTTGTGGGCTTTCTGCGCGCCGAGCAGCGCTCGAATGAAGCGGCGCTGAAGTATCTGCTTCTCGGCGGGCTCTCGTCGGGCTTTCTCGCCTACGGCTTCTCGATTCTGTACGGGATCGCCGGTTCCACCCTGCTCAACGACATTTCCAAGGCAGTGGCGAGCCGCGGGCACTCAGATACGATCCTCTTCCTGGCCATCGCCACAACCACCGTCGGCCTGCTCTTCAAGATCGCCGCGGCTCCCTTCCATATGTGGGCTCCGGACGTGTATGAGGGCGCGCCAACAACGATTACGGCTTTCCTGGCCGTCGGATCCAAGGCTGCTTCATTTGCCCTGCTGATGCGGGTGTTCGCCAGCACCCTTGGTTCGGCCCGTTCCACGTGGGAGCCGTTGCTGATCGCTGCCGCCGTGCTTTCGATGACCATCGGCAATCTGGCGGCGATCACACAGACCAATACGAAACGGCTGCTGGCCTACAGTTCGGTGAATCATGCCGGCTACGTCCTGTTGGGCGTCATCGCCGGCAACAACACCGGCTACAAGGGAGTTCTGATCTACCTGCTGGTCTACACCTTCATGAACCTCGGCGCGTTCCTGGTGCTCACCTCGCTCACGCGCAAGGGCTTAGCGGGGGAAGACATCAACGACCTGCGCGGCCTGATGAAGAAGTCGCCCGGACACGCGCTGTGGATGCTGATCTTCCTGCTGTCTCTGGCCGGCATTCCGCCGACGGCCGGCTTCTTCGGCAAGTACTTTATCTTCCTGTCCCTGATCGAAACCGGCCACTATGTGCTGGCCGTCCTTGGCTGTCTGTATGCCGCTGTCGCCATCTACTACTACATGCGGATGGTTAAGGCGATGTTCATCGAGACGGAGGAGGAAGAGACGCCGGCGTTGAGCACCAGTTTCGGCACTCAGGTTGCCTTGGTGGTGACCGGCGTAATGACCCTGGTCATCGGCGTCTACCCCGAGCCATTCGTCCGCCTGGCACAGCAGAGTTTCCAACGATGAGAGGCCCTATTCGATGAGCACCGTTTTCACACAACCCTGGTTCATCCCGCTGGTTACAGGGATCATCATCATCGCGTTGGCTCCGTTGGCGGTGGCGTTTACCGTCTTGCTGGAACGCAAGGTGCTGGCGGACATGCAGGCCCGTCTGGGGCCGATGCGGGTGGGTCCGAATGGCGTTCTGCAAACCCTGGCCGACGCCGTCAAACTGCTGCTGAAGGAAGACATCGTCCCGAAGGACGCCAACCAGTGGATCTTCCGCTTTGCTCCCGCGATCAGTTTCTTCACCGGTGCGACCTGCCTGACGGTGGTCCCCTTCTCCGACACCATCAAAGTGGCTGACGTGAATGTCGGCTTGCTGGTGATCTCCGCCATGTCGGCGGTCGGGATTCTGGGCCTGATCCTCGGCGGGTGGTCCTCGAACTCCCACTACTCGCTGCTGGGCGGGCTCCGCTCGGCGGCCCAGCTGGTCAGCTACGAAGTGGCTCTCGGCCTGGCTCTGATGAGCGGTGTGATGTGCGCAGGCACGCTCTCGCTGACGGGCATCGTGCGGGCCCAGCAGTCGCAGGGCATCTGGTTCGCCTTCGACAACTACGGCCTGATGCTGGTGCCGATGGTGATCTACTTCATCAGCTCGGTCGCCGAAACCAACCGCGCGCCCTTCGACCTGCCGGAAGCCGAATCGGAACTCGTGGCCGGCTATCACACGGAATACAGCGGCTTCCGCTGGGGTATCTACATGCTCTCCGAGTACATCAACATGTTTGCCGTCGGCAGCGTGTTGGTGACTCTGTTCTGGGGTGGCTGGTTGCGGCCTTTCCCGAGCATCTCCTGGCTGGCTCTTCCCTTGAATTACGGCACGCCACTGCTGGTCTTCGGCGGCACGGGGCTTGGCTGCCTGTATCTCTCCCGCCGACAGCCCATTCAGGGCTATGCCATTGGTATGGCAGGACTTGGTGTGGTCTTCCTTGGCGTGGCGGCGCTGTTCATGGTGCCGGCGGTGAACGGCCCTTCGGCCCCCGTGTTCTGGTGGGCGTTGAAGTTGTTTATCGTCCTCTACCTCTTCATCTGGCTGCGCGGCACCTTCCCGCGCTACCGCTATGACCAGCTTATGAATATCGGCTGGAAGATCATGATCCCAACCGCTTTAGGTGCGATCTTCGTGAATGCTGTGGTGGGCATGGCCCGGCAAACCCTGGGCAAGTGACCAGAGTCACAGCCTTTCCTGTGGCATAAGTCCACAATGAGGCCATGAGTGCAGCGCCAGTAGTTGCCCAACCGCCCGCCGCTTCCGGCCGCAAGCCCAAAAAACCGTTTGTCCGCCGCATTGGGGTGGACCGCTCGCAGCTGTTGCGGCGCATCGTCCAGTTCTCGTTCCTGGCCCTGAATCTGTGGATCGGATTCCAGTTCTACCTGTTCGTGCGGCAGTTCGAAGGCTCGGGTATGGCTGGCTACACCCGCCCGCCCGGAGTTGAGGGCTGGTTGCCCATCGCGGGCATGATGAATACCCGCTACTTCGTCCTCACCGGGCAAGTGCCGGTGGTTCACCCGGCGGCGATGGTGCTCTTCGTGGTCTTTCTGGCGGCTTCGATCTTCTTCCGGAAAGCCTTCTGCGGATGGCTCTGCCCGGTCGGCACGCTGTCTGAGTACCTCTGGAAACTGGGCCGTGACACCTTCAAGCGCAACTTCTACCTGCCGCGCTGGCTCGACATCGGGCTGCGAAGCCTCAAGTACATCCTCTTTGGCCTGTTCTTCTATGCGGTGTTCTCCATGCCGCCCATCGCCTTGAAGGAGTTTCTGGAGTCCCCCTACGGCCTGGTGGCGGACGTGAAGATGCTGAACTTCTTCCGGCACATGGGCATGGCTGCGGCGATCACGGTCGGCATCCTCATGCTGGCCTCCGTGTTCGTGCAGAACTTCTGGTGCCGCTACCTCTGCCCTTACGGCGCATTGATGGGCCTGGTGTCGATGCTGAGTCCGATGAAGATCCAGCGGAAGGCCGAGTCCTGCATCGACTGCGGCAAATGCGCCAAGGTCTGCCCGTCGCGGCTCCCGGTCGACAAGCTGGTTCAGATCCAGTCGGCCGAATGCCTGGGCTGTATGGAGTGTGTGGCCGTCTGTCCCGTTGAGGACACGCTGCACATGGCGCTGGTGGTTCCGTCCAGGAAGCCGGTGCCCGCCTGGGTGATGGCGGCCGGGGTGGCGGTCCTGTTCTTCGGTCTGGTGGGGGCGGCCAAACTCACCGGCCACTGGCACACCCCGCTTTCCAACGAGACGTACCAGGAACTGATCCCCCACGTGAACGAATACTCGCACCCCGGACGCTAGTTCCCCTAAATCCAGCCGCTCTCCAGCGGAGCACGCTTCTGCTTCATGGTCAGCAGCGGCTCGTTCAGAAAGCTGATCATAGGCGCCATGGCCTTAAACCGCGAGCAGATTTCCCCCAGTAGTTCGGGACTGGTGGCCAGTTCGGCCGGCAGTTCACGCCAGTAGAAAAACTGCTTCCGCTTCAACCACTCGATGGCGGGATGGTCGGCCGGGAAGCCCTTGGGCGGCCGGCTGAGCGAATCGCCCTTCATCGGCTCCATGTCCGCCAGTTTCTTATCCGCCAGCAGCTTCTGGAAGCGCTTGAAATTGTCCATGATGTGCACGCGGATCAGCCGCAGATTCTCGGCCTCCGGCATGTATACCCCGCCGGCGAACCCCACGTACTTGTGCGAAAGCTCAAAGTAAAACCCGCCGGCGATGTGCTTGCCCAGGTCGTTCCGGTAGAAAGACGCGGCCAGGTGGGTCTTATAGGGCGTCTTGTCCGCGCTGAATCTCGTATCACGGTAAATGCGGTAAATCGCTTTGCCCGGCGCGGTCGCCGCCTCCGGAGCAAACTTCGTCATTTCCGCGCCCACCGCCGTCACCAACGCCTCCAGGGGCGCCTTCACTTTTTCCAGATAGGTAGTCTTGTTCGCTTCAAACCAGTCACGATTGTTGTTCTTCTCCAGATCCCTCAGGAACTTGATGGATTCCTTGGGCATTCCGGCAAAGCTGGCACGCATTCGGCTGCCTCCCCTACAATTGGGACAATGCTGTCTGTGCAAGAGGCGCACGAGCGCCTCAGTTCGGTCCCGTCTCTTCAGATTAGCCGCAACGAACCGCTGGCGCGTCACACCCGATTTGCCCTGGGCGGTCCGGCTTCCCTATTTGCCGATACCGAGGATGAAACGGCGTTCCTGCAGGCGCTACGCATCGCGAAAGCGACCGGGTTGCCGCGCCTGGTTATCGGCCTCGGGACGAACCTGGTGGTTGCGGACGAAGGGTACGAGGGCATTGTGCTGCGCTATCGCGGCGGCGCGATCGGCTCAGACGGAACACTGGTTCGCGTACAGGCCGGAGCGGCCCTCCAGGATCTGGTCGACTATACAACCGCGCGAGGACTGAAGGGCATCGAGCCGATGACCGGCATTCCCGGCAATGTGGGGGCGGCCATCTACGGCAACGCCGGAGCCTATGGCGCGTCGATCTCGGATGTGGTCGAGCGGGTCCGCTACTTCGACGGCGAAACTGTTCGCGAGTTGGACAAGGCGGGCTGCGAGTTCCGCTATCGCGGCAGTATTTTCAAACGCAGCCGTCTGCAGGGCGAGCCGTGGCTGATCCTGTCCGCGGAGCTTCGCCTGGGCACCGGCGACGCGGCCGAACTCCAGAAGACATCGGCCGAAATCCTGGCTGTCCGCAATCGCAAGTTCCCACCCGAGATGAAGTGCGCCGGCAGCATCTTCAAGAACCTGATCCTGGCGGAACTGCCAGCCGCCACCCGTGCTGAGGTGCCGGCGGAGGTGGTCAAAGGCGGCAAGGTGCCATCCGCCTGGTTCCTCGATCAGGTGGGCGCGCGCGGCCTGTTCGAAGGCGGGATCCGCGTGGCCGACTATCACGCCAACACGATTTTCAACGCCGGTGATGGCACGGCCGCCGAGGTCCGCCGCCTGGTGGCTGAGCTCAAGCGGCGCGTCCGCGAGCGCTATGGCATCGACCTGGAGGAAGAGGTGCAGTACATTGGTTTCGACTCAACGTCGCAGCCATGAAGCTCATCCTCGCCTCACTCATCGCCCTTTCCCTCCTTGCGCAGTCGCCCCGCAAGCAAGCCAGCCCACTGGAGAACCTGCCGAAGAACATCGAAGTGCTGACGCATTTCGGGGAGCGGGCCGACTTCTCGCCCTCCAACGACTCCGTCGCCTTCATGGCCAAGAGCTTCGGCGACGCCTTCACCATCGATCTGAAGACGCGCCAGATCCGCTGCCTCACCTGCAACATCCCCGGCGCCGCCTTCCTGCGTGTGATGCACCTGTCGTCCGGCGACTATATTCTGATCGGCGCCGAGCACTTCACCGACATCCACACCAGCCGCGGCCGCGACAACGAGCTTTGGTTCCTGTCAAAGAAGCCCGGTTCCAAGCCCGTCCGGCTGGGCCAGAAGATGAGCGAGGGGGCGGCCCTCTCGAAGCAGTCGATGCTGATCTCCTTCTCCGAGACCAGCGGCCAGAACCCGGCGCTGCCGCGCGGTGCTTCCAACCTGATCGTCGCCGAAGTCGACCTGAGCGGTCCGCAACCCCAGCTGAAGAACAAGCACGTCGTGCATTCCAGCCCGGACAACTCCTGCACGCTCGAAGCCCAGGACTTTTTCGACAACGACCGCAAGATGACGTTCACCTGTTACGAGCCCAAAGGTATGGGGTCGGTCTGGACCATTGATCTCGCGACGAAACAGGTGGTCAACCACACCAAGGCGATCGGCAGTTACAACGAGGTGGAAGGCATCTTCCCCGGCGGCACGTACACCTGCGTCGAATCCGACCGCCAGGCCGTCCAGATGGGCTCCACCAAACTGTTCCGCGATGTGGACATCTGGAAGCTGAAGCTGGACGGAACCGGCAGCAGCTTTGAGCGCTTGACCCACTTCAACGACTACGAGGGCTGGAAGTCCTCCAATCCGGTGGTGTCCACCGATGGCAGGATGATGGCATTCCAGGTGGCCAAGAGCTCGGACGAGGCCGGCGTCGGCTACGGCATCCTGCTGATGCACTTCAAAAAGTAGCCGCCGGCGGGGGAGTCTGGCGCACCTTGTGGGGCCGATCTGCCGGCCCGATTCCCTTTTTGTTTTTGGCAGGACGGCCCACTCCGCGCTATCGTTCTACAAGGCCCATGCAACTCCCCGCGCAGTTTGGCAAATACCAGCTCGACCAGTTTCTCGGCGGCGGCATGTCGCACGTCTTCAAGGCTCGCGACACAGTACTGAACCGCGTGGTCTGCGTGAAGATCCTCACACCCGAAGGAGCGGCGGACCCGGAAACTCGCGCCCGGTTCCTGGCGGAGGCCAAAATGTCGGCGTCGCTGATGCACGACAACGTGATCCGCATCTTCGACTATGGCGAGGAGCAGGGCAAGCCGTATATCGTGATGGAGTTTCTCACGGGAGCTGACCTGCGCACCGCCATCAAGGACGGCTCCTCCGGCGATGTCCGTACCCAGATCGGCATCGCCCTGCAGGGCGCGAAAGCGCTGGAGTACGTCCATCAGCAGAAGCTGATCCATCGCGACATCAAGCCCGACAACCTGCATGTCGACCCCCAGGGCCGCGTGCGCCTGATGGACTTCGGCATCGCCAAGTCGCAGGACCTGCACCTCACCAAAACCGGCTTCCAGGTGGGGACACCCTATTACATGTCGCCCGAGCAGATCATGGGCGACCCGGCGACCGAGCGCGTGGATATCTATGCCTATGGCGTGCTGATGTACGAGCTTTTCACCGGGGTCCGTCCCGTGAGCGGGGACACGATCGAAAGGCTGTTCTACCAGATCCTGAACGAGCCGCTGAAACTCGACGCCTTGCACGAACGGGGCGTGCCGGAGGCGGTGATCAATCTGGTCGGGCGCATGACGGCCAAGAACCCCATGGAACGGCCAGGGACTTTCACAGACGTGATCGCCGTCCTGGATGAGGTGCTGCACCCCAAGGCCGCGCCGCCACCGCCGCCTCCGGTGCAACGGCCGCCGTCTTCGTCCTCCATCCCGGTCCAGGAGCCCCTGTCCCAGGAACCCGCAGCTTCCCCCGTTTCCGGCAAACGGGTCACTGTAGTGGTCCTGCTGATCGCGGCTCTGATCAGCGTCGGCTTTATTGCCATCGTTCTGTTCAAAAAGGATCTGATCTATAAGGCAGTGGACCGGAATCGCCGCATGGGCCCGCCGCCCGGCATGGCCCTGGTGGAAGCCGGAGCCTTCGTGGCCGGGTCCGGTACCAACAACGCCTCGCACGAGCTGCCCACTTTCTTTGTCGATCGCACTGAGGTGACGCGCGGCGACTTCGTCAAATTCTGCCGGGCCAAGAACATCCCCCTGCTGAAGGATCTGGATGACACCCGGCCCAACTATCCGGTGACCTACGTCAGCGTGCTGCAGGCGAAGGATTATTGCTCCTGGGTCGAGAAGCGCCTGCCCACGCCCCTGGAATGGGAGAAGGCCGCGCGCGGCAAGGACGGCCGAATCTATCCCTGGGGGAACGACCCCGACCCCTCCAAGGCCGTGGTCGACAACAAACCGCTGGCGCCGGCCGACTCGATGGCGAGCGGGGCCAGCCCGTTCGGCGCCCTGAATATGGCAGGCAATGTCTGGGAATGGGTCGATGAGCAGCGGACCCCCAGTGAAGGCGCGATTCAGGCGTTTTCCACCATCCTGAATCCGCCTCCCACCGCAAACGAGCCCTGGTACGCAGCGAAGGGCGGCGCCTTCGATCGCCCTGTCCAGGATGCCGCGTCCGCCGAGTTCATCACTCTGCCTGCGCGTTTCACTGCTCCCAACGTCGGCTTCCGCTGCGTCGTCAGCCAGCCGAAGAACTAAGTGGCGATCAGCGGTCAGCAATCAGCTTCCATGTTTGGGCTGACCGCTGACCGCTTCGATCCTCAGCTCCAGAAAGTCAGATACGGCTTTCCGGCGATCTCCCGCTGCAGGTACAGGGCGGCCTCGCGCGCATGGTAATCACCCCACATCGACGACTCGCCGCGCGGCACGCCATCGCCTCCGGGCATCCGGTCCCAGCCATTGGGCCGGTGGTATACCGAGTGCAGGACCAGCCCCTGGTGGCTCGGATCACTGCTCAGGTAAGGCTCGTCGAACAGACTGTCGCAGACCGTCAGGCCCGCCTGCCAGTAGCTGCTGTTGCCCAGATAGCGGCCCAGCCGCAGCAGGCCCTGAGCACCGATCGCCGCGGCCGAGCTGTCCACCGGTTCATGAGGGTTGAAGGGATCCGAAACACGGTCCACCCAGCTTTCCATCCTCGAAAGCCCCGGGGCTCCGGTATCCCAATAGGGGATGCCGTCCACGGGCGTATACGCGATGTAGAAGTCGCACGTCGCCTCGGCTGCCTTGCGCATCATGGCCTCGATCGCCGTCCGCCCTCCGAAGGGCGCGAGGTCCTCGTCGGTCAAGGTCTGCAGGAACTCCAGTTGTTCCGCGAAGCCGCACATGGCCCAGGCTAAGCCGCGGGTCCAGGTGCTGAACGGGGCATAGCCTTGCTGCGAGTTCGGGCAGCGGTAATTGCCGTCGTTGACGTTGAAGACGCTCTCATGCGCCGTGCGCCCGCGTACGTCGTAATGATCACGGCCTTCGCCGTAGTAAACCGAATACTGGGCCGTGGCTCGCGCGTGGTCCACCAGTCGTCCCAGCAAGGAGATCTTCCGGTCGTTCTCACCCATCAAGGCATGACCCAGTCGGTGGCCCACTGCCAGCGCGCGCAACGACCGGATCGTGTCCACGAACAGCGAATGTGGCCCGTTGAACGAGTAAATGTACCCGCCGCCGCTGGCCGTCCTCGACCAGCGAGCCGCCTGCACCGCACCGGAGCATTTGAGCGCGAGTTCGTAGAAGTTCTTCTCCCACTCGCCGGCCGGAATCCGGCCTTCATTCATCAGGCGCAACAGGTTGCCGTAGGTGCTCACGTTGTTGAAGCCGTGGTCGTGGACACCCACATGGGAAACGTGAGGCGCCATATATGCCACGGTGGCCTTCCGGCCCGATTCCAGGGCGGCCGCATCGCCAGTGGCATCGAACTGCAGAATGGCGGCTCCAAACTGGAAGCCCTGCGTCCATTCGGTCCAGCCGCGGCTGGTGTACCGGCCGTCGACCGTGAATACTGGGGAACCCTGTTCCGGGCTCCATCCGGCTTCGAGGGAATGAAGCTTCTGCGCGGAGAGTTCGAACAGATGCTGGATCTTCTTCTCCAGCGAATGAGCGGTAAGAGTGCTGTTGATCTTCATAGCGGAATAACTTTGCCGCTGACGGCGGCCTCATGGGCGCCCAGGGTGATCTCGCAAAGGCGGTAGATCTCAGAAAGCGGCAGGGCTGTGGGTTTGCCCAGGTAGACGTGCTCCAGAAACTCGCCGAACACCGCACCCGCCGGAGGCAATTGCGCCAGTTTTTCCGGTTTCCGCGTATTCGACATGACGGTGACCCCGGTGGCGGCCATATACTCGGCCACGCCTTTCGTGCCAGCCAGTCGCACCCGGTCGTCGCCGTGGGATCCGGCCATGGCCGGCCGGCAGTAGTCCATGTGAAGTGTGGCGGTTCCGCCGTTGTCCAGCCGAAAACTCGAGGCAGTGGAATTCTCCATGTCGCCCTGCCGCAGATCCCCCGCAATGCCCATGAACGAGCTCACCGCTTTCATCTCCCGGCCACTGGTCCAGCGCATCAGGTCGAACATGTGAATCCCGATCCATAGGATCGTACTGCCGTACGTGGCGCGCTTTCGCATCCACTCCGGCCGCGTGCCCAATTGATAGGACTTCTGCGACGAGATCTGAATCACTTCGCCGATCTCGCCGGATTCGACAATTTGTTTCAGGGCCAGGAACTCCGAGTCGAGCCTCATCGGCAGCAGCATGCCCAGTTTGATTCCGCTATCGGCCACGGCCTTTTTGACCCGATCGAGGTCCGCCCTTGTCAATGCCAGCGGCTTCTCGGCCATCACGTGCAGCTTGCGATTCGCGCATTCGAGGATGGCCGCAGCGCGCTCCCCGTTATTGTTGTTGATGGCGACGACGTCCGGCTTCACCTCGTCCAGCATCTTGCGGGCGTCCGTGAACACCGGCGCTTTGCCGCCCGCCGTCTTGCGCGCTGCTGCCTGGTTCCAATCCTGCACGCCCACCAGTTCGACGTCCGGATATTGCGGTAGCGGCTTCGTGATGTCGCCCGGATGCCCGTCCAGTCCCCACATCGCGAGACGAACCTTGCGGCCCAGACTGACAGGAGCGGCGGAGGAGAGTGCAGTGGCAGCGGCGCCGGCCAGCATCAGGCGGCGGCTCAGACGAGGGGACACACTACGGACTGACATGCAGCTATTCTGTCAGGTTCCGGCGGGGGATTACTGGGCTTGGAGGGCTTTGTCGATGGCGGCAATGTTCTGCCGGGCGAACTTCGCTTCGTCCAGATCGGCATTCAGGTCCAGCATACGGACGAAGCTCTTGCGGGCCGCGGCCAACATCTCCAGCGAGCCGGTCTTCTGCGCTTCGTAGCTGTAATTCAGGGCCAGCAGGTAGTAGTTGAACGCATCGCCGGGATCGTAGGTGATTGCCTTCTGGCAGTAACCGATCGCCGCTTCATACTGCTTGGAATTCTTCGAATTTTCGCACAGCCCGAAGTAAGCCATGCTGCGCAGGTCTTTCCAGATGTCGCGCTGCGCCGCGCGCTTCTTCCGGCCCATGCCGAAGACAAATCCGGCGACATAGTAGTTCAGCTTTCCGCCGATCTTGGAGTCGTAGTCGCTCAGGCGCAGATAAGCTTCATACTCCGCCGTCGACTCGGCCGGCTTCTTGCTCATGCGCAGGCTCTCGGCCAGCCAGAAATGAGCTTCGGCATTGGACGGTGTCAATTGAATAGCCCTGCGCGCCGACTCGATCGACTCCGGATACATGTCCTTCATGCGGTAGGCCTGGGCCTGCAGATAAAACGCGAGCTGATTCTTCTTGTCGCGCAGTGTGACGACATTGAACTGGCGGATGGCCTCGTCGACGCTGCCGATGCCCAGCAGCATGCCGCCATAGCTGGCGCGCGCTTCCAGGTAGTCCGGATCAATCTCGATCGCTTTCTTGTAGTACGTGGCCGCCGTCTCCTGTTGGAAGAGGGCATCGTACGTGCGGCCCAGATAGAGAGCCGCCTGGCTATAAGTGGGGTCGGCGGCAAGCGCCTGTTCGAATAGCGCCGCCGCCTTCTTGTACTCTTCCTGGCTGCCCTTGTTGTAGTGGTTCAGGCCGTCGTCGAACTTGTCGACCGCGGCCTTCGGCCTGCGGCGAGGAATGACGATCTTGATCGACACGGTCGATTCCGTGCCGGGGTAGATGATCTCCTCGCGCGGTCCATCCGGCTCGTAGCCCATCTTGACGCCCTTCACCGTAATGGTGCCCGGCGGCAGGCCCGGCAGCCGCAGCGATTTGCCTTTGTCGACCACGCCGACGCTGCGGCCATTGACGAAGATCTCCACCCCGTCCATGTTCGCTTCCAGCACCAGAGTGCCGTCCTTCGGCGGCGGCGGCGCGCCGGGCGTCACTCCAGACGGCAGGTACGACAGCAGCATGTCACTGTCGAAGCTGCCTCGATCCGAGGTGGGATTCTGCTGCCCACCGCTCGCCTCACGCACGTTGCGGCGGACATACTCCGCCAATTCGTCGGCCGTTACGATGCCGTCCTGCGACTCGTCGGCCAGCCCTTCCAGCCCTTTCACCACGTAGTAGGTGAAGATGCCGTGCCCACCGCCCCATTCCTTGCTCTCGTAGCTGCGTTCCCGGTCGCGGCTGGCTGTCAGCGAAAATACGTTCTTGTTGAGGTCCAGCAGTTTGCCGTTGATGACGGCGGCATCCGCCGCGGGCGTGATGGCGCCGCTATGGCAGGAGTCCGTCAGCATGACCTTCCATTTGCCCTTGATCTTGGATCCGAATACCTCGCCCAGCCGGTCCATCGGATACCCCGTCGAGGCAATGTTGTCCTGCGTGATATCGTACGGCGCCAGGTAGGCGCGGTTCTGAAAGACGAAGCCGTGGCCCGCGAAGTAGATCAGCACCCGGTCGTCGTCTTTTGTCACGCTGGGTAGCCACTCCTCAAGCTCCTTGCGCAGGTTCGCCAGCGTGGCTTTCGGGCCGATCAGCCTGTGGACATTCTCAGCGCGGAAATTGCCGCCCTCCGGACTGATCAGAATCGAGTACACAGACTCGGCGTCACGTTCCGGAAACGACAGTTGCGCGTTCTCCGGCAGGTTCTTGTAGCCGGCAATCCCCACCACCAGCGCATAGCTGCGGGGGATCTGCGGCGGAGCTCCGGCCGGCTTCCCCGGAGGCTTGTTGACCTCCGTCTCAAACTTCAGGTCGCGCTGCTTCTGATCGGATTTTGTGGGCGGTTGCTGTTGAGCGCCGGCGGCAAGCGCAAGTCCCAGGAGGAAAATGAGTGTTCTCATTTGTGCGACAACCGGAATTCGTAGATCACCGGCCCCTTCAGGTTACCGGGCGTCGAAACCACGGCTCCTCCCTTCTCCCTGATAAACACCAGTTCCCGTGATTTCAGGCCCTGGACGTCCTTCAGATTCTCCGGCAACGCCTCGACGTTTGTCACCTTGCGCGGGCCGGCGGTGGAATCGATGCATTCGCCCCGGGCCTTGAAGATGGAATCGTCACATCGAGGCATCAGGGTGTTCAACTTGGTACCAGGCGGCGGAGGCGGCGGCAGCGGCACATACGACGAGGCCGGCGGTCTCGACTCGCTGCTGGTGATCTCCACCGGCGTCACCATCCAGTACACAACGTCGTGACCAGCCGGACCGGTGACCTTGAACGCGCCCGCGGCGGCAGGCACGATGTAGTCGTGATCCGGCTCCAGCCGGTTCTGGCTGCCGGTGTCTTCCCGTGGGAAAAGCAGGCTATAGCTCCCGGTGGTCCCCTGGTTCATGACATACAGCCACCCCGGGAAATTGGTCCGCACGCGGAACCGCACCTGCGCGTCCTTCTCGAAGACGGTGGATGGATCCACCATCTTCCAGGAGCCTTCCTTGCGCAGCTCCACCTTGATTTCCATGCGGTTCGGGGCCTGTTGGCCATACAAAGCCGCGCCTAACAAACACACAAGTCCCAGTCGCACTGCGGACCTCCCCTCTCTCCCCTCACTCGTCTATTTATGCTTTAGGCTGATATCTGCGATCAGCCGTGAATCTGAAGTCAGAGACGAGTTCACCACATAAGTGGCCGTCTCTTTCCGGCTGCCTGACGCCGACGGCGCCGGCTTGCTTTCGTCTACTTTTTCAAACACCAGGTCGCGCGCCAGTACACCGTTCCGCAGTTGGGAAACCATGGAATTACCGATCGCCGCACTCGCCATCATAGATTTCGGAGTGGAGGAGGCCGGCGCGGCGGTCTCTCTCTTCTGGCTGTCAAGTTCGTAGATGAGCTGATCCATCTCCTTGAGGGGCTGCCGGGACAGAACCACAAACAGCTTCTCAGTGCCGGATTGCTCGTCGAACACGACGCGCGTCCGGCCCGGCACGTCATACTGCCGGTTCGGGACAACCCGGTTGGAGCCCGAATCGATTTCCGGAGCAGGGAACATCACCCGCCACGTACCGCTTGTGCCCTGCATGACGACGTACAGATAGCCTGGGTCGTTCACCTGCACACGCAGCCGGATCTTGTCGCCGGAATGGAACGTGTGTTCCGGGTCGACTTCCACATAGTCGTCATCGCCGGTGTATTTGAGAATGCTGTAGCGCAGACCCAGCGGAACGGAACTCGTCGACGCCATCACCAAAGAGCCTCCTCCAGGCAGCTTGGTTTCCATCTCCACCGGCCGCTTGCGCTCAGGGATCTGCTCCGCCGCCTTCTTCGGTTCTGGTGCCGGCTTGGCGACTGCCTGTTCCTTTTGCGCCGGCTTCTCCGTGACCTGCTTCACGGGCGGCTGCACCGGCTTCTTCGGAGCCGCGGGTGATTTGGACACCGCCGGAGCCGTGTAGAACAGCTCTCTCGCTGTCAATCCCTTGGGCGCCTGCGCCCACATCGTGGACACAAGCATGCTCAGTAGCGCTGCGCCAATACCGAGAATTCTTGACTCTGTCATGTCGCTCTCCAGATTCTTCTACCAACCCTCTGCAAACTTGAGGCCATTGTACTCCCCCTTGCAAGCATCTCCCGAATCTCTTGATGGGAGGAGCATCATTTAGGTTCTGCAAGCTCTAGGTTTTAGCTATACTACGGGCTAACAGTTTACCTGGCCGCAAGGGTGATGGGATGTTGAAACAGAATTCGATACTTCGAATCTACTTGTCGTTGTTCCTCTCCGCACTGCTGTGCGGCCAGGGGACCACGGCCCCGAAACAACTCAATATTGTGATCGTGGAAGGCGACGGCGTGATCAACAACGTCCGCCAGCGCGTCGCACGCGAACCGATTGTTCAGGTCGAGGACGAGAACCATAAGCCAGTCGCTGGCGCGGTGGTGACCTTCCTTCTGCCCGGCAACGGACCGGGCGCCTCCTTCGCGAATGGCGCCAACAGCCTGACTGCCGTCACCGGGCCGGATGGCCGCGCGGTCGCCCGTGGCCTGCAGGCCAACAATCATAAGGGCCAGTACCAGATGCGCATAACCGCCTCCGCCGCCGGCGGTGTCACTGCCTCCGCGGTCATCACGATGAGTAACGTTGCCGCCGCCGCTGCCCTGGGGACCACCGCCATCTGGGCGATCGTCCTCATCGCGGGCGCCGCCGCAGCAGCCGGTATCGCTCTGGGCGTGAATTCAGGTGGTGGCGGCGGTGGCTCGAACCAGGCTGGTTCCCCCGTCACCGTCACACCAGGCACCCCCTCCGTTACACCTCCGCGCTAGTTCAGAGAGGAAGCTGAGTTCTCATGGCACGGTCATTTATCCCCCGAACCACCCTTACCCATCGTCTCTCCGCCCTCCTGGTTCTGGTTGCCGCCGGTCTCGGCGCTCAGACGAGCGCGCCGACCATGCTGCCCACCAGCTTTCCCAACGGTACTATCGGCGAGCCCCTCAATTTCGGATCCGGCTATGCTCTCCAGGTGTCCGGGGACTCGTGTACCGGTCGCACATGGGCAGTCACCGCTGGCGCCCTGCCGCCCGGCGTCACCCTCAGTCCACCCCAAGTCGGCGGTCCTTCCGCTCTGCTCACCGGAACGCCCACTCAGACGGGGACCTTCTCCTTCACCATCACCGCCACAGCCGTCCTCCCCTGCAGTGCGCCGCCACCCGTTCCGCCCGTCGTCAGGGCTTACACCCTGACCATCGATGGATTGTCCCTTCAGCCCACCACCCTTAGCGATGGCGCCGTAGGCAACTTCTACGAGGGGTCCAGTTTCTACCCGGCTTCCACCCAGTCCTGCTTCACCTACGCCATTACCAGCGGAACCATCCCCCCCGGGCTCACCCTCACGGTTGAGGGCTCCTCCGCCTTTCTGAATGGAACTCCAACGGTCCAGGGCGTCTATACCTTTACTGTCACCGCGACAGAAGGAGTCTGCGAAGGCTCGTTCTCGCCCAGGCGGACCGCGGCCCGCTCCTACACAGTCCATATACTAGGGATTTCCACTTCCTCTCTGCCTCAGGGCACGGCCACCCGGCCCTATCCCTCCACCCAACTGGCAGTGGCCGGGAATCTCGGCACCGTTCAATACAGCGGCAGCGGGCTGCCCGCCAATCTTCAGGTGGATGCGGCCGGCGTCATCACCGGCACCACGACGACCGCTGGCACGACCAACGCCACGTTCAGCGTGTTTGATCCGTACACTTACTACACCGCCAACCGTGTGCTGGCCATTGTTGTGAATCCCTTCCCCACTTTCCCCGGCACGACTCTGCCCGGTGGCATGGTGGGCTCGCTCTACAACGCCGGCGTTGCCGCAACTGGCGGCACGGCTCCTTTCAGTTACGCGTATTCGTCCGGCAACCTGCCCCCCGGTTTGAGCATTGGCAACGGCGGCACCATCTCCGGAACCCCCACCAGTTCCGGAACCTTCACCTTTGTGGCGCGCGCCACGGACGTGAATGGAGCCGCGGTGACTCAGTCGTTCTCGATCTTCGTCGCTCCGGCGCCGGTCCTGACGATCAATCCCCCCACGCTGCCCGCGGGCTACCTGGGCAGCTCGTATGCGGCCAACCTCTCCGCCACGGGCTTCACCGGCTCAGTCACGTTCAATGTGAGCTCCGGATCGCTGCCGCCTGGAATCACCCTTGCCTCGAATGGTGCCTTGCAGGGTACGCCCACCCAGACAGGTTTGTTCTCCTTTACCGCCCGCGCTTTCTCAGCAAGTTCGGGCCAAAGCACGACCCGCGATTACCAGATCCAGGTGGCCAATGCGGTCACGTTTGTCACGCCCGCCACTCTGCCCGGAGCCCAGGTCGGCCTGGCGTATCATGTCGATTTCCAGGCCGCCGGTGGTCTGCCCCCCTACAGCTTCTCATTGGAAGTTTTGGGGATTCCCGGTCTGACCTTCACCAGCGGCGCGAATGGCAGCATCAACGGCACGCCAACCGCGGCCGGCACCTACACCTTTGATGTCTTCGTGAACGACAACGCGAACGGCTTCGCTTCGCGTACGTTCAGTCTCACCGTCGCGCCCCCGGCCAGCATTTCCACCACGCTGCTGCCACCCGGATTCCTCACCCAGGCTTATCAGGCGAGCCTCACGTCCTCGGGCTTTGTGGGCACGCCCACCTGGGCCGTTGTCCAGGGATCCCTGCCAACCGGTCTGACTCTGAATCCCTCCACCGGCGCCATCACCGGCACGCCAACCGCCGAGGGTACCTATCCCTTCCAGGTCACTGCCACTGCTGGCAACCAGGTTGCCGGGCCGAAGGCTCTCAGCATCTCGGTCGGGCTGCCCGGTCTCGATTTCACGCCAGACACCCTGCCGGGCGGCACCATTGGAGTTCCTTACAGTCAGGTATTCTCCCCCACCGGCGGCTCGGGTAACTACGTCTTTACCCTGGTCAGCGGAACCATGCCCCCTGGGCTCAGCCTCGGGACCACCGGTTCCGTAACCGGTACGCCCACCACGGCCGGCACTTACAAGTTCGTGGTCCGTCTGACCTCTTCCAACCTGGTGATCGAACGGCTCATCACCCTTTACGTCGACACCACGGTGCTCGACCTCTCGCCTTCCACGCTCCCGGACGCTTATATCGGTCAGGCTTACAGCCAGGTTCTTACACCCTCGGGCGGGACCGCACCCTATACCTTCTCGGTCATCACCGGGTCACTGCCGCTTGGCATCGCCCTGGATACTGCCGCCGGCACCCTGACCGGCAAGCCCTCGGTTGTCGGCAAATTCACCTTCGACCTGCTTCTGACCGACGTCAATAAGAAGCAGATCGTGCGCAGCTTCAGCATCACGGTCCAGAACACCGTGACTCAGCCAGGCACCGTTCTCCCCGATGGCACCCAGAACGAAACTTACCCCGGAGCTACAATCAGCACCTCCGGCGGCGCCGCGCCCTTTACGTTCACCATCGTCCAGGGAGCCCTGCCCATCGGCCTGACCATCGGACAGGACGGCAGCATCGCCGGTACGCCCGTGAACTCCGGCGACTTCAGCGTCGATGTCAGGGTGACTGACAGCAACAACGTCAGTTCCGTGGCTACTTACAGCATCCGGGTCTTTGCGGCGCTCACTATTGCCCCGAATACCCTGCCGAACGGACTCCTGCTGCAGGAGTACACCGCTCAGTTGAGCGTCTCCGGTGGCGCCCCCAGCTACATTTTCGAGCTCGTGTCCGGCACCCTGCCGGACGGGATCCTCTTCAATGCGGGCAGCTTCCGTGGCGCACCCACCAAGACGGGCAGCTTCGATTTCAGTGTTAAGGTCACTGACTCCCGTCAGCGCACCACGACGAAACAGTTCACCATTACCGTCAGCGGCGGCCCGAACATCAACATTCAGGGCACCCCGCCGGCCGCTGTGGTGGGTATTCCCTATCAGGCGAGTTTCTCCACCTCGGGTGGACGCCAGCCGTTCCGCTGGTCCTTCACCGGCAACCTCCCGCCGGGCCTCTCGATGGATGCCTCCACGGGGGCGATCACCGGCATCCCGGGTATTGCTGGAATCTTCAGCTTTACCGTGCGGGTTGAGGACGCCGATAACCTGTTCGCCACCAGCGGGTTCACTATCACCGCCACCTTGGCTCCGCTCGGGCCCATCAGCTTCAATCCGGTTCCGCCCAACGCCAGCCCCGGATCCCAGATTACCGTCGGCTTGACGCTGACAAATCCGTATCCCGTCGCACTGAATGGGCTGCTCACCATGCAGTTCACTCCGGATTCCGGGTTCGACGACCCCGCTGTGGTGTTCGCCTCCGGTGGACGTTCTCTGCCGTTCACCATCCCGGCCGGTGCCACCGGTGCCAACTTCCAGGTGCCGAACTCCGCCTTCCAGACCGGCACGGTGGCCGGCCTGATCACCATTACTGCCGGGTTGAACGTCCAGGGGGCGGATGTCACGCCAACTCCGGTGCCTACTCAGCAGGTACGTGTTCAGCCGTCGGCTCCGGTGATCACCCGGATCGATCTCAACAAGACCACCAGCGGATTCGAATTGATCGTCTTCGGTTTCGCGACGCCGCGCCAGGTGAGTTCCGCCAACGTGAAGCTCACGGCGGCCACCGGGAAGTCGCTCACTACGACTGACTTCCCGTTCACTGTCAATCAGATCTTCACGACGTACTTCAGCGACTCGGCGTCCGCGCCGTTCGGCAGCCAGTTCCGGCTGGTTCTGCCGTTCACCACCGGCGACACGACTGCCATCGGCAGCGCCACCGTCACCCTCACCAACAGTGTGGGGACCTCGGCGCCCAGTTCTGTGAACTTCTAGTTCGCGGTAATCTTCAGATCGGCAAAGTGGGCCAGGGTTCCTGGCCCCACCCAGAGAGCTATGCCGCCGGACTCGTCTCCCAGGAAGAGGCCGTCCACAATGAGGGTGGGCTGCTGCGCGTCATGGACGAACAGCCGTGCCTGCTTACCCTTCACCTCAATCCTCACCCGCGTCCATTCCCCTGGAACCAGGTCGACATAGGACTCATACTTCTCCGGGAAGTCCTTGCGCAACTGATACCAAGGATGTTCGGGTTCTGAGATGTACTGCGCGGAGTGGTTGCGCCGCACCTGATCGTCCGCCCGTCCGTTGGTCGGTCGAAGGTAGAAGGCCTCGTAACGCGCGGCTTGCGGCCGGGTCCGGAATGCAATCCCAACGAAACCCCGCGCTCCCGTCCCTGAGCCGGATCCCGGTTCGCCGCTCACCCACGCTTCAATGACCCCATCCTTGAAGGTCTGGTCCTTCAGAATGGCCAGCATCTCAGCGTCCTTGGCGCCCGGCTCCCCGGTGACCTTTACTGCTTTCCGCCCCTTGTAAGTGACTGATTCTGTTTTGACCCCACGCAACTCGAACGGCCCTGTCAGGCCGGTCTGTCCGTATACGGCCGCGGCCGCCAGGGCAGCCGGAATCAACCAACGCATGTCTCTACCTCGGTTCGAAGAAACTCAGTGAGTTGTCCCCTTGGCTCAGGATTCTCACCCGCTTCAGTTTGCCGTAGGTCTCCTTCAGGTGGTGTGTAAACTTCGAGGCGTGCTGGACGATGACAAGCGGGCGCGGCGCTTCCCCCAGCGCATCCAGACAGAGGCCGTACTCCTGCTCGCGAGGGTAGGGCGGGTCGAGAAACACGATCTCTGCGTCAAATTTAGTGATCATGGCGGCGGCGTTGCCCGCGTGCACTTCACACCGCTTCGAGATCTCCAGCAGAGAGATGTTCTCCTGCAGCGTGCGCAGGGCCGGCCGGCTCTTCTCCAGGAAAATCGCGCGCCCGGCGCCGCGGCTCAAAGCCTCGATTCCGACACTGCCCGCTCCCGCGTACGCATCCAGAAAGACACACCCTTCGATGCGCGGGGCCAGGATGTTGAAAAGAGCCTCCCGCAACCTGTCCGGGGTCGGACGAACGCCGTCTCCCGCCGGAGATTTCAACCGGCGGCTGCGAAACTCACCACCAATCACTCGCATGACAACTCTGCCTTTCCTCTATCCAATCAAAGCCAATCCGTAGCGCCGCTGCCAGTGCTCGCGGACGAAGCGTAGCGCGGCCGCCAGCAGATCCTCAGACGGAGGCTGTTCGACGAACGACCGCGCCTCCTCGCGCGCCAATTCCAGAATCTCCTGATCTCTCAATAAATTGCCGATCCGGAACACCGGCAGCCCGCTCTGCTTCGTGCCCAGGAACTCGCCGGGCCCGCGCAGCCTCAAGTCCATTTCGGCGATATAGAAACCGTCGGTGGACTCCACCAGCGTCCTGATCCGTTCCCGTCCGTTCTCGCTAAGCTTATCGGTCACCAGCACGCAATAACTCTGATCCGCCCCGCGCCCCACACGGCCCCTCAACTGGTGGATCTGCGCCAATCCGAACCGCTCGGCGTTCTCCACCACCATGACCGTGGCATTGGGCACGTCCACTCCGACTTCGATCACCGTGGTCGACACCAGCACCTGGATCTCTCCGCGCTTGAAGCCGTCCATGACGGCATCCTTCTCCGCTGCTGGAAGCTTGCCGTGCAGCAAGCCCACCTTCAACTGCGGGAAGATCAGCGTGGAAAGCTCCTGGTACGCCGCCTGTGCCGCCTTCACCGCCTGCGTCTCGCTCTCTTCAATCGCCGCGTAAACGACATACGCCTGCCGTCCCGCCTGCACCTGCCGGAGGATGAAACTGTACACCTGTTCCAGTTCTAACTTGGTCTTGTGGAACGTCTTGATCGGCTGCCGGCCGGGCGGCAATTCGTCGATGATGCTGACGTCCAGGTCGCCGTAAATGGTCAGGGCCAGGGTGCGTGGGATGGGGGTTGCGGTCATCACCAGAACGTCCGGATAGATCCCCTTCTGCTGCAGGGATTTGCGCTGCAGAACGCCAAAGCGGTGCTGCTCGTCGATGATCGCCAGGCCCAACCGGTGAAACTCTACGTCTTCTTCCAATAATGCGTGAGTGCCGACGGCGAGCTGGGCAAAGCCACTGGCCAAAGCCCGCTTAGCCACCGCCTTTTCCTTCTTCGTCATCGAGCCCATCAGCGGTGCCAGGCGGTAACCCAGCGGAGCCAGCACCCGCTCCAGATTGACCTGATGCTGCGCCGCCAGGATTTCGGTCGGCGCGAGGAGGGCCGCCTGATACCCGTTCTCCACCGCAATCACTGCCGCCTGCGCCGCGACAATCGTCTTGCCGCTCCCCACGTCCCCCTGCAGCAACCGCGACATCGGCGTATCGGTGGACATGTCCCTGGCGATCTCGCCAAGAACGCGTTTCTGCGCACCCGTCGGCTTGAATGGCAGGATCTTCTTGATCTGCTCCCTCACCTGTTCGTTCAACTCGAACCGGATGCCCGGGTCCTTCCGGGATTGCCGCCGCTTCAGCGCGATTCCCGTTTCCAGCCAGAAGAACTCCTCAAAGATCATTCGGATCTGGGCCGGCGAACGGAACCCGTTCAGCAGCCGCAAGTCCGAATCGACTGGCGGGAAGTGCAGTCCTTTCAATGCGGTAGTCAGGTCAGGCAGCGCCAGACGGCGCCGGATGAATTCCGGCAACGCGTCCTGCATCTCCGGCAGATTATCGAGGATCCTCTTTACCACGCCGCGCAGCACCCGCGTGCTGGTCTTGCCCGCCGCTTCGTAAACCGGAACAATCCGTCCGGTATGAAGTCCTGCCTCGTCTTCCTCATCGTCGTCGCGCAGGATTTCGTAATCGGGGTGGAGCATCATCAGCTCGCCTTTGTACCCGTCGAACTCCACCTTGCCGAACAGCGAAACCCGGATCCCGGGCAGGAACACATTCTTCAAGTACTGCGCATGGAACCACTTGCCGGTCAGCCGCTGGCTGCTGGAATCCTGAAAGACCACCTCGACCAGGCCCAGGTCGCGGCGGTGGAACTGGGGCGCATGCAGGCTCTGAACCTCCGCCAGCACCGTGGCCATTTCCCCCGGCGCCAATTGCCCCAGCGGCTTGATGTTTGAGCGGTCTTCGTAGCGAAAGGGTGCGTAGGTGAGCAGGTCGGCGGCCGTGGTCAATCCGCGCCCTTCGAGGTCGGCGGCACGGCGTGGTCCGACGCCTTTTACAAACTTAATCGGGGTGGAGAGATCCAGCGGCACGGCTTCGAGGGTGAAACCCTAGTTTACGAGGTTCGGGATGCCGCCCGCTGCGTGACGACCGTATAGGAGGGAGTCCAATGAGTGGAAGCGGATGCAGCGGCTGTAAGCCGTTGCCTCCGGACGGGATAGATTATGTGAACCCGGCTTCATCGTCAGTGTTTCCATTTCGTTCGATAGGATCCTTCCTCCACTCCAACGGCCTCAGCCAGCTAACTGCAATGGAATCCATGTCTTTGAATCGTCACGCTCCATCTTTCCGGCGCCTAGGATAACCTTTTCGATAGGCTTGTCGTCTTAACATGCGGGACAGCCCTGCCGAATCGGCCCAACGCATTCCACGTGTTCAGGATCCAGAGTTAGACCGTATGCAGCCGCAGATGAATCCATCTCCGCAATCCACTCCGCCGGGTGTTCCCGGCGTCGTTCCGGTTTCCCATGAGCCGAAGCGGCCGCGATCCATGGGCGGAATCGCGCTTCTGGTTGTAGCCTTGCTGGCCGGCGCCGGCTGGTTCGCCTGGAGGCAGGCGACCGACCCCGCGCGCACCGGTTCAGGCACTGTGGACGTCCGCACGGCCGTCGTGGCGGCAGGTACACTGGAGCGGTCCATTCGGCTCACCGGTGTGACATCCGCGGATAAGTTCGCCTCGCTGGCCGCTCCGCAATTGCGCGGCATGCGCGGTGGCGGTGGTGGTGGGGGAGGCAACACAGGCGGCAGCAGCAGCTCTTCCAGTTCCTCAACGGCTTCAACGAGTTCGTCGGCTTCGGGCAGTGCGACCGGCTCGTCCTCTTCCTCGAGCAGCGCCAGCACCGCGTCGACGTTCCGGGCGACTACCAACCGGTTCGGTTCCGGTTCAACTTCCTCAACTTCCAGCTCGACTTCCAAGTCCGGTACTTCCGGCTCCACCTCTTCGTCGACGTCCTCTTCAACCTCAAGTTCCTCATCCTCCTCGAGCGGTGGGAGCGGTGGAGGTGGCGGTGGTGGTGGCGGCGGCAATATGCTGAGCGGCGGCAATGACGACTTCATGCAGGTTCTGCAGAAGGTAGCCCGGCCCGGGAGCCATGTCACCAAGGGCCAGATCGTCGCCGAGTTCGACCAACAGTTCCAATTGCTTCGCCTGGATGACTACAAGTCGACCGTCGAGCAGGCTGACCGGACGCTCCGGTCCCTCGATTCAAACCTGGAAGTCCAGCGAAAGTCGTATGACTACAACATCCAGCAGGCCAAGGGAGCGGTAGAGAAAGCCAAGCTGGACATCAAGACGACGCCGGTGCGTTCGGCCATTGAAGCCGAGCAGCTTCAGCTCGCACTGGAAGAGGCGCAGGCGAATCTCAAGCAGCTGCAGACGCAGATTCCCTATCAGGAAACGAGTCTCAAGAGCCAGCGCCGCATCTCCGAAATCGATGTCGAGCAGTCAAGAGTGGAGCTGAAGCGGGCTGAGCGCAATGTGAGCCTGATGCAGATCACCGCCAGCATGGACGGCATGATCGCCATGGAAAACATGATGCGCGGCAGCGAATTCTCGCAGGTTCAGCAGGGCGATCAACTTTTCCCCGGCCAGCTCTTTGCGCGGATCGTGGACCCAAGCTCATTCCTCGTTTCGGCGACCATCAACCAGGCTGATGTGGAATACGTTCGAGTCGGATCCAAGGCTACGCTGCACTTCGATGCCTACCCCGAGATGACCCTGCCGGCCCACGTCGTCTCTATCGCCGCGATCACGAAACCGGGTGGACAGCGGGCATCCTATGTGAAGGAAATCCCGCTTTACCTCAAAATCGACAAGCTGGACCCGCGGGTGATCCCGGATCTCACTGTGAGCGCGGATGTTGTCATTCAGACCAACGAGAATCAACTGCTGGCGCCCATCGAGTCGATCTTCCGTGACGGTCCCACCGGCAAGCCCTATGTCTATGTAAAGACAGGCGGGACATTTGAGAAACGGACGATCGAACTGGGCGACCGCAACAATATTAAGACGATCGTGTCTTCCGGCCTGAAAGCCGGCGACGTGATCGCACTCGACGCGCCGCGAAAGCTCGACGGACAAACCACGGCCACTGCCTCAGTGCATCCCGGCCAGGTGCCGCCGGCTTCGAACGCGGGCCGTCCCTGGGCGCTAGCCCTCGCCGTACCGGTGCTTGGATTCCGCCGCCGTGTGCTGCGGGCCCTCCGCCTTTGGAACAGCAGATCGGAACGCGTCTGAGGCCCCAACAGAATTTTTATCTTGGAGTATTGAATGCCTTCTAAGGATTTAAAGCCTGGCAAGAAGCTGGGGCAAACCGGCAGCGGAAAAGGCCGGATCGTTTTGTGGGTAGTGATCCTCCTGGCTCTTGCCGGAGGGAGCTTCGCCGCTTACCGGTACTCCACCGCCAAGCCGGTGGAGGTTCCCACCGTCAGCGTCCGCAAGGGCGAGTTCACCATCACGATCAGCGCGCGCGGTGAAATCCGCTCCACCCGCTCGGTCACTCTCTCAGCTCCGCAGGTGCCGAATCCGACCATCACCACCCTGGCCGAATCCGGCAAGATGGTGAAAGCCGGCCAGGTAGTCGTCGAGTTCGATACCGCGCAGTATGAGAATTTTTATCTGAACTTCGTGACGAACGCCCGCACGGTCGACAGCGAAATCGTTCAGACAAAAGCCACCCACAAAATCACGGACGAGCAGGACGCGATGAGCCTGATGACGTCGGAGTACGACGTCCAGCGCGCCGGTCTGGAGGCCTCGAAGGCCGAGATTCTGTCCGAGATCGAGGGTGCCAAGAACCGCATCAACGTCGGCTTGTCCGAAGGTGCGCTGAACCAGGTGAAGACCTCCGTCAAGGCCCACGACGTCAGCCAGCAGGCTGACCTGGAGCGGTTGGATACCCGCAAGAACAAGACCCTCCGCGACATGGCCCGCGTCAAGGATTACCTCGGCAAGATGACCATCCGCGCTCCGCAGGACGGCATCCTCAATGTCCTGCCCAACTTCCGCGCCCAGGGCAACTGGGGCCAGACGCCACCGGCCTTCAAGGAAGGTGACCGCGCCTGGACCGGCGCCGCTATCGCTGAAATTCCTGATCTCTCGGAAATGCGGCTGGAACTCAAGGTGGAGGAAGTGGACCGCGGCAAGATCCAACTGGGCCAGAGCGTCCGGGTGCGGATCGACGCCATCCAGGATAAGGAATTCGAAGCCACTCTGGACTGGATCAGTCCCATTGCTTCGCTCAACTTCCGCGGCTACGGCTCAGCCAATGAAAAGACCTTCCCCGCCCGGGCCACGCTGAAATCAGTGGACCCCCGGCTGCGGCCAGGGATGAGCGCAACAGGTATCGTCCTGATCGAGAGCCGGCCGGACAGTTTGCTGATCCCGAACAAGGCCAGCTTCCTGCAGGCCGGAAAACCGCACGTCTGGATCCAGAAAGGCTCCGGTTTCCAATCGCGTGAAATCGAAGTCGGCAAGCGCAACGACAACGACATCATCGTCCTGAAAGGACTGCAGGCCGGGGATCGTGTCGCGCTGGAAGATCCGGCTGAAGTAGCGAAACGCGCAAAGAAATTATAGCGGGCAGAACGTCGTACCCAGAAAGACACGGCAGTAACGAGATCGCAATCCATGAAGAAAGTCGTTTTCCGTCTAATCCTGATCGCTGTGGTCCTTGGGGCCGGCTATGGCGTGTACCACTTTTTCCAGGGCATGTCCTCACGGCAGCAAAGCATCCCCACCACCAAAGTCAGGAGGGGCGATGTAGTGGTGCGCAGCTTCACACGCGGAGAACTGCGGGCGGTGCGCACGGCGAGTCTCGCTGCTCCTAATCTGTTCGGTACGGTACAGGTCACGAAGCTGGCTCCTCTTGGAGCGTTGGCCCGGGAAAAGAACCTGATCGTAGAGTTTGACGACTCCGAAGTGCTGTCCCGCCTGGAGTCCCGCCAGCTCGAACTCGAGCAGGTGGACGAGCAGATCAAGAAGTCGCAAGCCGATCTGGCCATTCGCAACAATCAGGACCAGGTGGATCTCCTGAGGGCCCGCTATGCGGTCCGGCGCGCTGAACTGGAAGTGAAGCGCAACGAGATTCTTGCCGCGATCGACCAGAAGAAGAACCTCCTGAATCTGGACGAAGCACGCCGCCGCCTGAAGCAGCTGGAAAGCGACATCAAATCGAAGCAGGAACAGGCGCTGGCCGAGTTGAACGTTTTGCGTGAGAAACGCAACCGCAGCCTGCTGGACATCAACCGCGAAAAGATGCGGCTCTCGCAGGTGAAACTGCTATCTCCCATCGGCGGCCTCGTTGCGGTCCGGCAGAACCGCAGCGGATTCTCCGGAATGTTCGGCACGCAGGTGCCTGACATCCGCGAAGGCGATCAGGTGCCGCCCGGTACTCCGGTCGCGGATGTACTGGACCTTTCCGAGTTGGAAGTCATCGCCCGCGTTGGTGAGTTGGACCGCGCGAATCTGCGGGAAGGCCAGGAAGTGGTCATCCGGCTGGATGCGCTGGCCGAGAAGGTATTTGACGGAAAGATCAAGAGCATGAGCGGCACGGCGAGCGCCAACGTATTCAGCTCTGATCCTGGCAAGAAGTTCGACGTCGTCTTCTCCATCGACATGAAGCAGTTGCTGACGTCGCTCGGCGCGAAGCCGGACGCCATTGCGCGCATCCTGGCGCTGGCGGACGAGAACCGCAAGAAGCCGCTTAGCGTGACCACGGGTTCGATGTTTGGCGGAATGCCGGGCATGGCCGGGTTGACCGGGATGGGCGGCGGCGCACAGGCTGGCGGTATGCAGGCCGGTGGCATGCAGGCTGGCGGCGCCGGCGGTGGTATGCAGTCCGGCGGCATGCAGGGCGCGATGCAGGGTGGCGGCATGCAAGGCGGAATGGCCGGGGCGGACCAGGCTGGCGGCCAGGGCGGCGGACAACGGCGGGCAGGTGGCTTTGGCATGGGTGCCAATTCCAACATGACCCCCGAGCAACAGAAGAAAATGCAGGAGATCCTCAAGAAGGCGCTGAACGGCAAGTCGATGATCGACCTCTCGCCCGAAGATCGCCAGGCGGTCTTTGCCAAGGTCAGGGAAGAGGCCAAAAAGGCTGGCATCGAGATGCCGCAGCGGGGCGGCAATCGCGGCGGTGGTACGGAGACCGCCGGTGGTACCGGCGCCCCGGGCGCAGCCGGTGGCCGTGGCGCGGCAGCCGGAGCTCCTTCGTTTGGTCCGCAGGCTCCCGGCGCGGCCGCTGGCGGCAACCGTGGCGGCATGATGGGCATGGGTTCCGGCGGCGCTGGCGGTTTCTCCGCCAAGGATCTTGAGAACGCTACATTGCCTCCTCCTCCGGAAGAGGGCGACACCATGGAAGTGCTTCTGCGGCCGGGTCTTCTGGCCGATGTGGAAATCCTGGTGGAGAAGGTGCCGAACGCCATCTACGTGCCGAACCAGAGCATCTTCGAGAAGGACGGCAAGCCAGTTGTCTACGTAAAATCCGGGGATAACTGGGTGGCCCGGAACATCAAGGTCGACAAACGGTCTGAATCGGTCACCGTGATCACTTCGGGCGTGAATCCAGGCGACACCATCTCGCTGGCGGATCCGAATGCAAAGCCCGGCGACAAGAAGAAAGCGGATGAGAAGAAATCCGGCGGAGCCGCGGGCGCACTCCCGGTTGGCGGTTCAAAGGGTGGGCAGTAAGTTATGACGTCGTTCCTGCAGGCAGTCCTGCCTGAAATCTACATGGGGCTTTCGAGCCTCCTGGTTCATAAACTCCGCACCATGCTCACCATGTTGGGCATGATCTTCGGCGTGGGCGCCGTGGTGGCCATGCTGGCCATCACCGCTGGTGTCGAAAAGGAGATGCTCTCTTACATCGATCTGCTTGGCGTGAACAATATCATCATCGAAGCCAAGGAGGCGGTTGACCGCAACGAACTCCAGCAGCGCCGGGCGGTGAGCCCGGGCATGACCTTCCGGGACTACCGGGCGATCATGGAGAACACCCAGGGCATTGAGAAGGCGACGCCTCGCAAGCGCTTCAAGCCCTTGAAGGTGCTGCCCAAGACTGCGGCCGAGCCGCCGATGCTCATCGGTGTGGAGCCCGATTACCGCGAGATCCAAAGCCTGAAACTCGTGGAAGGGCGGTTCTTCAACGATGAAGAAAACGCCACCGCGGCTCCGGTCTGCGTGCTGGGTGAGACGACGAAGGTCAACCTGTTGGGCTACGAGCCCGCGGTGGGCAAGTACGTCAAGATCAATGACACCTGGCTGCAGGTGGTGGGTGTGATGGCTTCCCAGTCCGGCGGCGACACGGATGTGGAAGGCGTCGAAATCCTCTCCAGAAATAATCTGGTGGTCAGCCCGCTCCGCACCGTAATGTTTCGCTTCGAGGACGGTAATAGCTACCTGAAGGATGAGATCGACGGCATCTACCTGCGCGTCAAGCCGGGCACGAATTCCATCGAGACGGCGGCCGTCATCAATGCCATTCTGGCCGCGGTTCATAAGGACGCGGGCGACTACAACGTGACCGTGCCGGCCGGGCTGTTGGAGCAGAAGAAGCGGACCAGTGACATTTTTAAAATCGTCATGATTTGTATCGCCGGTATCAGTCTATTGGTAGGCGGCATCGGCATCATGAACATCATGCTGGCGACTGTGTTGGAACGAACCCGGGAAATCGGTATCCGGCGCGCGATTGGTGCACGCCAGGCCGACATCGTGCGTCAGTTCCTCACAGAAGCGGTCATGATCTCGATCATTGGCGGGTTCCTCGGAATTGTGTTCGGAGTGACGTTGGCGCAGATCATCGCGGCCGCGGCCGGCTGGTCCACCGTGGTGACGTTCACTTCCATCGCCGTGGCATTCGGCGTCTCAGTCGGCATCGGGCTGCTTTTCGGCATTTACCCGGCCGTTCAAGCTGCCAGACTCGATCCGATTGAGGCCATCCGGTATGAGTAGTTTTCATCGCTATCATCAGGTCCAACCCATGCGTTTTCTTGTTGTTCTTCTTTGCACTACACTCATTGCGCCTGCGCAACAACCGCCCGCCGGCCCGGCGCCGGCGCCCGCTCCTGCTCCTGCCCCCGCCCCCGCGACTCAGACAACATCCGCCCAACCGCCAGTGAGTTCCGGGGCTGTCGCACGCATGAATGCGGCCATTTCCGAACCGAGCGCACCCTGGATTGGTTCCGGCAACTGGTGGCGTAAGACCTTTGCATCGAACGACCTGACGGTCACCGTCGACGGCCCGGTGCGTTTGAAAGACTATGTTGTCGACGGCAAGCTGACGCTTTCGTTGAAAAACTATCTTGACCTGGTAGTCGCCAACAACACGGATATCGCCGTGCAGCGTTTGACCCTCGAGTCCCCGAAAAACGCGATCCAGCGCGCCTTCGGCGTTTTCGACCCGGTCATCAACAGTTCATTCTCGGCCACCCGCGCCAAGACGCCCTCCACCAACACCCTGCAGGGCGCCAACGTGCTGAACCAGTTGGATCAACCCTTTCAGGCTTCCTATCAGCAACTGTTCGCACCCGGCACGCAGGTGAATACGACGCTCAATATGTCCAAGACGTCGACGAACAACCAGTTCAACCAGTACAACCCGGCGTTGACGACATCCTGGAGTTCGAGTTTCAGCCAGCCGCTGTTGCGAAACCGCGGCATCTATGTGAACCGGCTGCCCATCACGATCGCGCGGGCCCAGCGCAAGACGTTCGAACTGTCCCTGGAAAGCACCCTGCAGCAACTGCTGGTCACGGCGGAGAACGCCTATTGGGACGTAATCAGTGCCCGGGAACGCTTGAAGGTGCAGGAACAGGCGCTGTTCCTCGCAGACCAGGCGCTGAAGCGCTCTCAGAAGGAAGTTGAGCTGGGCGCCACCTCGCCGCTGGAAATCTTCCAGCCGCAGCAGAACTATGCGACCGCGGAAATCAACCTGACGCAGGTGAAGTATCAGCTCCAGATTGCGGAAGACGCCCTGCGCCGCCAGATCAGCGCCGATCTGGATCCCGATGTGCGAAAGCTGCCCATCGTGCTGACCGAGGACTCCAAGACCGCTGCCGATGAAGCTGCGCTCGATGCCGACGCTCTTGTGAAGATGGCCCTTCAGAAGCGGCCGGACCTGATTGCCGTGAAGCAGACCCTGGATGTCAACGATCTGCAGATCCAGAGCTCTCTCAACCTGCTGAAGCCGAACCTCAGCCTGGGCGGCCGCTACAGCACGACCGGCCGCGGCGGCACCGCTTTCGCCACCGATCCGGTGACCGGAATCCGGACGCCAATTCCAGGGGGCATCACGGACGCTTTCGGCCAGTATTTTGACTACAATACCTTTTCGTTCAACCTCACGTTGAACTTCCCGCTGCGCGACCGGGCCGCCTCGGCGAACCTCGCCGATTCTGTGGTGAACAAGAAGTTGACCGCGCTGCGCCAGCGCTCTCTCGAACAGTCTGTCCGGCAGGACGTGTTGACCGCCATCAACCAGGTTGAGAACAGCCGGGCTTCGGTCAAGCTGGCCATGGTCGCCCTCGACTTCGCCCAGAAGCGTGCCGACGCCGACCAGAAACGCTACGACTTGGGCGTCATCACGATCTTCTTCCTGCTCGCGTCCCAGAACGACCTGACGCAGGCTCAGTCTACCCTCGTCAACAGCACGGTGAACTACCGCCGCAATGTTCTCAACCTGCAACAGCGGGTTGGGAATTTGCTGGAGGTCAAAGGCATCGTGATGCAGTAGCGGAAACCCCTATCATGGAAGGGAGGGCGGGCTGCGGCCTGCCCTCTTCTTTTTTATGGGCCGTATTCGCATTCTCTCCGACAACGTCGCTAACAAGATCGCCGCCGGCGAGGTGGTGGAACGGCCAGCCTCGGTCATTAAGGAGCTGCTGGAGAACTCGCTGGACGCCGGGGCGACCGACATCCGGGTGGAAGTCGAAAGCGGCGGCCGCCGCCTGTTGCGCATTGTCGACAACGGCTGTGGAATGCTCCGCGACGATGCCATGCTAGCCTTTGAGCGGCATGCCACCTCGAAGCTGTCCAATGTTGACGAATTGGAAGCGATTGCCACGCTCGGGTTTCGCGGCGAAGCGTTGCCGTCGATTGCCTCGGTTTCCCGGCTTGTCCTGGAGACCCGTTCGCCGGACGAACCGACGGGGACAAGGGTTGAGATCTCCGGCGGCAAGCTGCTGAGCTGCGAAGAGAGCGCCCTGCCTGCGGGCACCGCCATCACCGTTCGCGACCTGTTCTTCAACGTCCCGGCCCGCAAGAAGTTCCTGCGCAGCGACCAGACGGAACTGGCGCACATCGCCTCGCTGGTCACGCATTATTCCTTGGCTCATCCCGAGAAGTCGTTCGAACTGACTCACGCGGGCAAGGAGTTGCTGCGCGTGACCCCGGTGCTCACGGACCGGGAGCGCGTGTTCCAGGTCTTCGGCGCCGAGGCGTTGGAGGATCTGGTCGAATTGCCGCAGCGTGAAGTAGGAGAGGGCCGCTTCCGTCTCTCCGGCTTCATCTCCCGGCCCCAGGTGCAGAAGACGAATCGCAACTCGATCTTCCTGTTTGTGAACAGGCGGCTGATCCGCGACCGGCTGCTGATGCACGCCATCACGGCGGCCTACTACAACCTGATGCCGCCGGCCTGTTACCCGTTCGCGCTGCTGTTCGTGGATTGCGATCCGGCGGAAGTGGATGTCAACGTACATCCCTCGAAGACGGAAGTCCGCTTCCGGAACAGCAGCTATGTCCACGACCATGTTCGGGATTCCCTGCGGGCCACGCTGATCGAGCAGCGCCCCGTGCCCAGCGCCCCGCCGCCGGGTACTCCCTTCCTGGAGGGACCGTCGGGACAATCCGCGACCCGGCTTCCTTACTCCGAGTTCACGCAGACCATCGAGAACTTCCGCTACGACGAAGCCCGGCCGGTGCTGCCCCCTCCGGAGGAGGGCCAACCGTCCCAATCGATGCAGATTCCGGAGTACACCCTGCGGCCTGTGGCGCCACCGCCGGCGCGCTTCGATTTCAGCGGCGGCGAGCCGATCACGATGGATCCGCAACCGGCTGGGGCGGAGCCTCTACGGCTGAAAATCCCAGATACGCACGGTGGGTTCCCGGCTGGCTTCGATCTGGACGCGCCGCAGGGGATGATCTCACTCGACGACCTGCGGGTGATGGGCCAACTGCACGATAGCTTCATCATTGCCGCCGGCCGGGACGGCCTGTGGATCATCGACCAGCATGTTGCCCACGAACGGATTCTTTTCGAAAAAGTACTGGCGCAGCAGGCGGCAGGCCGCGTGGAACAACAACGGCTGCTCCTGCCCATCGTGCTGCAACTGACGCCGTCGCAGCAAGTGGAGTACGAGCGGATCGCCGACGACCTGGCTCGCGCTGGTTTCGAAACAGAGCCATTCGGCCAGCGTACCATCGCGGTGAAAGCGGCGCCCTCCGATCTGTCCACGGGCGACCTGGAACGGGCTATCTTTGAAATCCTCGAAATCGCCGAGACGGAGCTCCGCCGCGTGAGTGTCGACGACTTCCGCCGAGGGATTGCCGCGTCGGTGGCCTGCCGGGCCGCCATCAAGATCAACATGCGCCTGGACCAGACGCGCATGGACTACCTGCTGCGGGAACTGGCCCGGACGCAGTACCCCATGAGCTGCCCGCACGGCCGGCCCGTGGCACTGCGATACTCCACGCGCGAGATCCTCCGGAGTTTCCACCGCATCTAGAATGGGGTATGGAGAGTATCCCCGCCACTGCGGCGCTGATCCTGATCGATCTGCAGCGCGCCATCGACGATCCGTCCTGGGGAGTCCGCAACAACCCGGACGCTGAGCGGTTGGGTTCCTCCCTGCTCGCAGCCTGGAGGGCGAGCGGGCGGGCGGTGTATCACGTACGGCATGATTCCGTCGAACCCAATTCCACCTACCGGCCCGGGCAGCCTGGCCACGACTTTAAACCCGAGTTCGAGCCACACGCCGATGAGCCGGTGACCGGGAAGCACACGGGCAGCGCGTTCGAAGGGACGGAGTTGGGCGAACGCATGGCCACCGGATGCCACGAGGTTCTGGTGGTATTCGGGGTCATCACGAATAACTCGGTGGAATCCACAGTCCGCCATGCCGCCTGCCTGGGCTACCGTGTGTTGCTGGCCGCAGACGCCTGCTTTACTTTCGCCAAGGTCGACTGGAACGGCGTACCGCGGACTGCCGACGAAGTGCATGCGATGTCCCTGGCAAACCTGCATGGTGAGTACTGTACCGTTGCCACTTGTGCCGAGATTCAGGGGGCCCTCTAATGAGTTCGGATCTTCAGGACAAGGCCAGGATTCTGCTTGATCTTCATGGTATTGGGAAGATTCTTGTGCTGCCCAACGCCTGGGATGCCGGCAGCGCTCGCATTTTCGAGAAGGCGGGCTTCCCGGCCATCGCCACGACGAGCGCCGGTGTTGCGTTCACCTATGGCAAACCGGACGGCCAGCGCATCAACGCCGCGGAGATGCTCGCGGTAGTGCAGCGGATCGCTGAGACGGTGAAGGTGCCGGTGACGGCGGATGTCGAGGCCGGCTATGGCGACATTGCAGGCACGGTGCACCGGGTGCTGGAGGCCGGCGCGGTCGGAATGAACCTGGAGGACGTCGAGGGCGACGGTTCCGCCGGGCTGATCCCCCTGGCTGAGCAGGTGGAACGGGTGAAAGCCGCTCGGGCGGCGGCCGATGCGGCGGGCGTCCATGTTGTTCTGAATGCCCGGACGGATGTCTTCCTGGCTGCGATCGGACGGCCGGAGGACCGGCTTGCCCTGACGATTGAGCGGATTCGGGCGTACGCCGAGGCCGGCGCGGATTCGCTGTTTGTCCCTGCCGTGAAGGAGGAAGACGTAATCCGCGCGCTGGTGCAGGCGGTGCCCAAGCCGATCAACATCCTGGCGAATGCGGGTGTCCCGTCGACAGAGCGTTTGCGGGCATTGGGTGTCAGACGCGTGAGTACAGGATCCGGGCCCTCTCGTGCGGCGCTGAGTGTCGCACAAGCGGTCGCGGATCAGTTGCTGTCCACGGGGGAATACAGCGTCTTCACCGAGTGCTCTTTGAGCTACCCGGCGGCTAACAAGTTGTTTGCGGAGTGAGAGTTACTCCCACTCGATGGTGCCGGGCGGCTTGTGCGTCAGGTCGTACAGGACCGCACAGATTCCCGGCAGCGCGAGAAGGGCCCCGGTCATCTCGTCAAGCAGTTCCTGGGGCATGGCGACGGACTGGGCCGTCATGCCGTCCACCGAATCGATGGGCCGCAGGACGATGGAGTCCGGCCGGTCACCTGCTCCGAGCGGGACGATGATCACCGGAAACTGCCAGACCTTGTGCTCGAACCCGGAAGATAGACAGAGGGAGCGGACGATGGAGTCCGCCGCCCGGAGCCGGTCGAGCCGTTCCGCCGAGATGTACGCCGCGCTGGTCTTCAATTCGGAAACCGGCGTGTGAGTGCCAGTGACCGCGACCACACGGTTGATGCCCGCCAGGCGGTTGATCAGATCGGTGGCCTGGCCGTGCACGCCCGGGGTGGCCGGTGATTCTTCCAGTAGAAGTACGGGCCGGTAGGTGCGGGAATCACCCTGGACTCCGACAGAGTGCAGCGGAGCGAGCCAGCCGGCGTCGAGCCGTTCGACGGGACGGACTTCGTCCTCGCACAAGCAGCGGATCGCCAGGCCGGGACCCGGAAATGGATGACGCGAAAGGAGTTCTTCCGGTAGGTTCAGTTCCCGGCCGACTTCGCGGACCTCATCCTTGTAGAGCAGGTGGAGCGGTTCCACGATGCGCCCCTCGGCCAGCAGCTTCTGGATGCCAGAAACGCGATTGTGGTGCGTTTTGATCAGATCAGCCTTGGCCGTGCCGCCGCTTTCGATGGTGTCGGGGTAGATGGTGCCTTGGCCGAGGATCCAATTCCCTTCCAGGAACTGGCCGGAGGCCAGAATCTGTTCCTGGACTTCCACAAACTTCTCGCCGATGATGTGGCGCTTCTTCTCAGGTTCCCGGACTCCCGCCAAAGCACTGAGAAAACGGTCCTGGGCGTGTTCGACGGCGAAGATCCCCTTGCCCAGGGATTCAAAGACGCCCTGGACGAACGGAGTTTCGCTGTCGCGCATCAGCCCGGTGTCGACATACAGAGCGCGGACGCGCTCCGGGCCAAGTGCCCGCAAACAAAGGGTAAAGGCGACTGTGGAGTCGACGCCGCCAGAGACGAAGAAGAAAACATTGCGGTCGCCGACCCGCTGCCGGATCTCTTCCTCGATGCGGCTGGTCTGCTCGCGCGGGCTCCAGTCGGGTTCGCAGCCGCAGACGCCGAAGAGGAAGTTCGAAAGGATCTGCCGGCCGCGTTCGGTGTGCACGACCTCGGGGTGAAACTGGACGCCGTAGATTCGCCGGGCGGCGCTGCCCATGGAGGCGATGGCGCAGGTTTCGGTGGCGCCATAGACCTCAAATCCCGCCGGTGCGGCGGTCACGGTGTCCCGGTGGCTCATCCAAACCTGCTGCCGGCCGGTGGCGCCCTGGAAGAGCGCGGCGCTCGACTCGAGGTCGAGGTGCGCCATGCCGTACTCGCCTTTTTTCCCTGGACTTACGGTGCCACCCAGGTGCCAGGCGATCAATTGCTGGCCATAGCAGATGCCAAGGACCGCGCAGGGCAGATCGAAAATGGCGGGATCTACCTGGGGGGAGCCTTGTTCATAGACACTCGCCGGTCCACCTGAGATCACAATGCCCAAAACCCCTGCCAGCTCAGCGGCAGGGGTTTCACTGGGGCGAATCTCGGAATAAACGCCGAGCTCACGGATTTTGCGTGTGATCAGGTGGCAATACTGTCCACCCGTATCAAGTACGATGATTTGCGGCCGTGTACCTTGGTCTGGAGACTGGTTCAATCGCGACGGGCCCTCTTATCCAATTGAACCATCTGCTTCTTGGAGTTGTCGAGCAGCAGAGCCTTGGCTTTGGGCAGGGAGTCCATCGCTTTCAGCACGGCCGGGTCGGTTTCGATGGCATAGCGCAGGGACTCATCGAGCGATACTGCCGTGATGAGCGCTTCGCGCTTCAATTGGGTCTTGATCCAGTCGTTGTTCTCGGCCCACTCGGCTTCCGTGAACTGCGCGTTGTTCTTCAGCGCGTAGTCGTGGAATTCGTTCAGCATGGCGTTGTCCGGAGTCCAATCCTTAGCCAGCGTGGTGCTGTGCGAGGAGAAGTACTTCGGCAGGAAGTCGCGGAAGGCGCTGCGGCGGGCCAGCTCGATCTGGAACTTGTTGTATTTGATGACGAACTTCTCGTCCGGCGTGATGCCGTTGCCGCCGTAGACTGCCCGGCCGGCGTCGGTCATTTTGACATCGGTGGAATCTTTCTGCGCGCCGTCCTTGCGGTTGAAGTAGTACTCATAGAAAGATCCGCTCGTGTAATCGCGCTGGATGAGGCGGCCGGACGGGGTGTAGTACTTTGCCGTCGTCAGGGCAAGGCCGGTGTTCTCGGAGAGCGGGAAGACCGTCTGCACGAGTCCCTTGCCGAAGGTGTTGTCGCCGAAGATCCAGGCGCGGTCGTGATCCTGCAGGGCACCGGCCACGATTTCAGCGGCCGAGGCGGAGTAGCGATTCACCATTACGACGATCGGATAGTCACGGGCGGAGCTGCCGTTGCTGGCGGTGTAGGGGCGCTCTGGGGAGGAACGGCCACGGTGGCTGACAACGGTTTGGCCCTTGCGGAGGAAATGGCCGGCGACGGCGACGCCTTCATTCAGAAGACCGCCCGGGTTGTCGCGCAGGTCGAAGACGAGGCCCTTGATGTTAGATTCGCCCAGCTTGTGCATCGCGTCCTCCAACTCCTTCGAGGTGTTCTCGTTGAAGCTTTCCACGTCGATGTAGGCGATGCCGGGCTTAAGCCAGAACGCATTCTGGACGCTAAAGCGTGGAATCTCGCCGCGCACCAGATTGAAAGTAATGGGTTTGTCGACACCTTCGCGGGCGATCAGGACCTGGACCTTGGTGCCCTTGGGGCCCTTCAACAGGTCGGCCACTTCGGAGGTGTTCATGCCGTCGGTGCGCTTGTCGTTCACTTCGACGATGACGTCACCCGGGCGGATGCCGGCCTTGTAGGCGGGTGAGCCTGTAAATGGCGCCACGACCACAATGCGGCTATCCTTCGGCTGGATGGTCATACCCACGCCGTAGTAGGAGCCGCGCTGGTCTTCGCGGAGCTGCTGGAAGTCGCGCGGGTCAAAGAAGCTGGAGTGGGGATCCAAGGTCCGAAGCATGCCGGGGACGGCACCTTTATATATGGCCTTGTCAGGATTTACTTTGTCCGCGGCGTTCTCTTCGACGAGCCGGTAGATGGAAGTAAAGGTCTTAAGCCCGGCACTGAGTTCGTCGTCGGCCGAAGCAGGGGCGGCTGAGGATTCGGCAAGGGCCGATGCGCCTGGGCCGAAGTTTCCGGCGACTATCGCGCAGGACGCGATCACCAGTAAAGAAAAGACAAAAGCGCGGATTTGGCGCATGTATTGGCCTCCCCAGACCTGACCCAAGTATAACGCAGGGCCTCTGAGCCGTTAGACGACACAGAGACCCTGTAGGTTTGAGAAATGTAAAAGTAAGGTCTAAATTCCCGCAATGGAGCCGCTAGACAGCCTTGGACTTGCGTGCGGCGGCCGGCGCCTCGCTCTTGGGCGGCTTGCGGGGGGTGACCGTCAGCCGACGAACCTGGTCCGTTACACAGACCAGGAACATCGGCTGCTTGGCGGCTTTGAGCAGATCGATGATCCGCTCCTGACTCTCCTCGAGATAGATGGACTTACCGTCAGTAAGCAGGTGCAAGTCACTGCCGGCGTTGAGGATATCGGAAAGGCGCTTGCCCATCTCGCGCTGCAGGAAGCGCAGTACGCGGCGGATCTTCTGGAGGCTGAAGCCTTTGCGGCGCAGCTCGGCGATCACGCTGACCTCGACCACTTCCTCAGTCAGATAAATTCGCTTGTGGCCCTCATGACGGGGGGAAACCACCCTTTGTTCATCCCACCACTGCAGTTGCCGGAGGCTGACTCCGGACAAACGCGACACGTCAGCGCTCGAAAAAGTCCGCTCTCCGGGGGCGGGTGCGCCCTGTCGCGATTTTGTTTTGAACATCTCACTCCCTTTCTGTTTGGGCCCAAAACTCATACACGAGTCTATAGGAGGGGTAAGGGAAGTCAATTCGCAAGATCTGGCGCAATTTCGAACCGCGCCACTAGGGGATGGGGGGCACTTTCAGCGGCGGCCGCCACCCACAAAGGTGACGATTTCGAGGGAGGCGCCGGGTTCGATGGGGGTGGTATCCCAGTCGGGCTTGCGGACGATCTCGCGATTGAGTTCGACCGCGACGCGGCCGGAATCGAGCCCGAGATGGGTCAGTAGCTGGCGAATATTCAGACCGGAAGGTATGATTCGGTCTTCTCCGTTGACTTTGATAGGGATATTGAGACCACCAAGTTGGTTTGACACGCTTCTCTGAGGCTCATTATAGTTAAAAGTTAACGCCCCGGGGACTCGACAACTGCACTCATGCCCACATCTGTCTTAGAAGCTTACTTCCCGGTCCTGGTCCAGGTGATCTTGGCTGCCGCCGTGGCCGCGGGATTGCTTGGCGCGGGCGTTTTACTGGGTAAACGCGTCAAGAATAAAGTTAAAGACACACCCTACGAATGCGGCATCACACCGACGGGCTCCGCGAAGGAGCGCTTCAGTGTCAAGTTCTACCTGGTGGCGATGCTCTTCATCCTTTTCGATATTGAGGCGATCTTCCTGTATCCCTGGGCCGTGGTGTATCGCGAGCTGAAGCTGTTTGGGTTCTTCGAGATGCTCCTCTTCATCGGCCTTGTGCTGGCCGGCTTCTTCTACATATGGAAGAAGGGGGTATTGAATTGGGCCGCTGAGGAGAGCCAGCAGGATAGCCAGCGCTAGAGGGGGCGCCAGAATGTTGCCGGACAATTTGAAGGATATGGCCGTGCCTGCCGCGATCGAGGCCTGGGACTCAGCGGTGGTGACGGGCGGAAGCCACGAGTTTGGCGAAACGCTGCTCTATGTGCAACCGGAGCGCATTGTGGCGGTCTGCCAGTACCTGAAGACTCAATTGAAATTTGAACGCCTGACGGGCGTCACCTGCATCGACCGGTTCCCTGCCGAACCACGCTTCGAGGTACTGTATCTGCTTCATTCCATTGCCAGGAATGAGCGGCTGAAGCTCAAAGTCGCGCTGGGCAGCGACAATCCGCAGGTGGAGAGTGTGACCGCCGTCTGGGCCGGCGCCGACTGGTATGAGCGCGAAGTGTTCGATCTGTTCGGGGTGACCTTCACGAACCACCCGAACCTGAAGCGGCTGATGATGCCCGAAAACTGGGAAGGCCATCCGTTGAGGAAAGACTTCCCTGTTCACGGTCATAAGTACAGCTACCAGAACGACTAAGCGGACCAGAAGTGTGCGTCCGGTTCTGAAGAGGGGAACCATGAACGAAATCGACGAAACGACAGTGCCCTCCGGCTTCGAAACACAAGTAACGGAGAATCTGGCGGGCGGTGGCCGCAGGATGGTCCTGAACATGGGGCCCCAGCACCCGTCCACCCACGGCGTTCTGCGCATCCTGCTGGAACTGGACGGCGAAATCATCCAGAAGGCCGAACCCGACATCGGGTTCCTGCATACGGGCATCGAGAAGCAGGCCGAAACCCTCACCTGGCAGCAGGTTGTCACGTTGACCGACCGCATGGACTACCTGTCCAACATGGCCAACAACCTGGCCTATGTGCTGCCGGTGGAAAAACTGCTGGGCATTGAAATCCCGCCGAAGGCGCAATGGCTGCGTGTGCTGCTGTCGGAACTCTCGCGTATCAACAGCCACGCGGTGTGGCTGGGCACCCACGCGCTTGACCTGGGCGCGATGACGGTCTTCTTCTACTGTTTCCGCGAGCGCGAAGACATTCTCCGGCTGTTCGAGATGTTTAGCGGCCAACGCCTGATGACGAGTTACATCCGCATCGGCGGGGTCGCGCTGGAGCCGCCACGCGGTTGGGAAAAGGCCGTGGGGCGCTTCGTTGACGGACTGCAGGAGAAGATCGACGAATACGAGAACCTGCTCAATACGAACCCGATCTTCCTCCAGCGCACCCAGAAGGTTGGTTATCTCAGCCTGGAGCAATTGCTGGATATCGGCGTGACCGGCCCGATGATCCGCGCGGCGGGTCTCAAGTGGGACATCCGCAAGTCGGAGCCCTACTCGAGCTACGAGAAGTTTGATTTCGACATCCCGGTCTACAACGAGAGCGACGTGTATGCCCGCTTCCGGGTCCGCCTGGAAGAGATGCGGCAGAGCGCGCGGATCTGCAAGCAGGCTATGGAGGGCATGCCGGAAGGCGCCTGGAAGGCCGATGCGCCCAAGGTGGTGCTGCCTGACCGCGAAAAGATGAAGACGCAGATGGAAGCGCTCATCTACCACTTCAAGATCGTCACGGAAGGTTTCCGTGTGCCTGCCGGCGAGGCGTATGTCCCGGTGGAATCGCCCCGCGGCGAAATCGGATTCTATGCGGTAAGCGACGGCACTTCGAAGCCTTACCGTGTGTTCATGCGGACCCCGAGCTTTGGCAACCTGCAGTGCCTGTCCGCGCTGTTTGAGGGCAAGTTGATCTCCGACTCCATCGCCGCGCTCGGCAGCATGGACTTCGTCCTCGGCGACGTGGACCGCTAAGGAACAGAGAGACTGTCATGACCTTTTCACCCGAACTCGAAGCCAAGTTCGCGAAGATGATCCAGAACTACCCGCCGGGCCGCCAGAAGGGCGCGCTGATCCCGATGCTGTTGTTCGCTCAGGATGAAGTGGGCTCGATGACCCCGGAACTGATCGACGAAGTTTCCAAGCGGCTCAAGGTGAATAGGGTAGAGATCGAGGAAGTCATCGGCTATTACACGATGCTGACCCGCGAACCGCGCGGTAAGCATCACGTACAGATCTGCACGAACGTGAGCTGCATGCTGACAGGCGGCGAAGAGCTCTACCAGCACGCCTGCAAGAAGCTGGGGATCGGCAACAAGCAGAAGACGGCGGATGGGCAGTTCTCGCTGGAAGAAGTGGAATGCCTGGGTGCCTGCTCTTGGGCTCCGGCCATGATGGTCGACTACGACTTCCATTTCAACGTGACGCCGGAGAAGCTGGACGGGCTCATCGAGAGCCTGAAGAAGACGCAGTAGGGGATCCATTCTGGGGAAAACGAAATGCTTTTGAACGAACCGCATCCACTGGAAGTCAAGGTCCTTACAAGGCGCTACAAGTATCCGCAGCAGGATCCGATCTGGCTGGAGCAGTACGTGGCGGATGAAGGCTACGACGCCATCCGCAAGGCGCTCACGATGCAGCCGGAAGAGATCATCGAGGAAGTGAAGAAGTCTTCGCTGCGCGGACGCGGTGGAGCGGGCTTCCCAACCGGTCTCAAGTGGAGTTTTGTCGACCGCAAATCGCCCAAACCAAAATACATCGTGGTCAACGGCGACGAGGGCGAGCCGGGCACCTGCAAAGACCGCATCATCATGGGGCACGAGCCGCACCGGTTGATTGAGGGCTGCCTCATCGCTGGCCGCGCCATCGGTTCCAATCGCGGCTGGGTGTACATCCGGGGTGAATATCGCGAGTACATCGACATCATGGATCGCGCCATTCAGGAGGCCTACGACAAGGGCTACCTGGGCGACAACGTGCTGGGCAGCGGCTGGGCGTTCCACCTGTCGACGCACACCGGCGCGGGATCGTATGAGTGCGGCGAAGAGTCCGCGCTGCTGGAATCGCTGGAAGGCAAGCGCGGCAATCCGCGATTGAAGCCCCCGTTTCCAGCCACGTCCGGAGCGTTTCAGGCTCCGACGATTGTGAACAACGTCGAGACCTACAGTGCTGTTCCGGAGATCATCCTCAAGGGCGGCGAGTGGTTTGCAGGGCTGGGTACGCCGCGCAATGGCGGCACGCGCCTGGTGTGCCTGTCGGGCCATCTCAACAAGCCGGGTGTCTATGAAGTGCCGCTGGGCATGAACATGATGACGCTCATCAACGAGGTGGGCGGCGGCGTGTGGAAGGGCCGTAAGTTGAAGGCGGTGATTCCGGGCGGCAGTTCCAGTCCGATTCTGCGCGCCGAGGAATGCGACATTCCGGCCGACTACGATTCGCTGGCCAAAGCGGGTTCGATGCTGGGTTCCGGCGCCACGGTGGTGCTGGATGAGACCGCCGACATCGTGAAAGTGCTGGCGCGGCTGATGGCTTTCTACGCGCATGAAAGCTGCGGCTGGTGCATCCCCTGCCGCGAGGGTACGACGTGGTTGAAGAAGATCATGGCGCGCCTGGATGAAGGCGTAGGCACGAAGCGGGACATCGATATGGTGGACCAGCTCGCGCAGGGTATGATGGGCCGGACCTTCTGCGCCCTGGGCGATGCGGCGGCCATGCCGGCCATGAGTTACGTGCGGAAGTTCCGCGAAGAGTTCGAGGCAAAGATTCAGTCGGCGCAGGTCTTTATGCCAGCGCCTCAGACGCAACCTCTGGTTGTGTTGTAGGGAGAAGACATGGCCGATCCCATTACGCTGACAATCGACGGTAGACAGGTGAAGGTGCCGGCCGGCACTCTGGTCATCGAAGCTGCCAAGACGGTCGGTATTGAAGTGCCCTCGTTCTGCTACTACGAAGGCTTCTCGCTGCAGGCCGCCTGCCGCATGTGCCTGGTGGAAGTGGAAAAAATGCCCAAGCTGCAGCCCGGCTGTACGCTGCCCGCGGCGGAAGGCATGGTGGTCTACACCGAATCGCCGAAGGTTGTCGAGGCGCGCAAGGGCATGCTCGAGTTTCTGTTGTCCAACCATCCGCTGGATTGCCCGGTGTGCGACAAAGGCGGCGAGTGCGAACTGCAGGACATGACGTTCCGCTACGGGGCGGGCGAGAGCCGCTTCGTCGAGATCAAGCATCACGTCGATGAAAAGCAGTGGAGCCCGGCGGTGTACTACGATGCCGCACGGTGCATTCTCTGCTACCGCTGCATTCGCGTTTGCGACGAGGGCCTCGGCGTGGGCGCCCTCGGACTGACTTACCGCGGGGTGGCGGCGGAGATCACGCCGAGCCACGGCGATCATCTCGAGTGCGATGAGTGCGGCTGGTGTATCGATGTCTGCCCTGTGGGCGCACTGACCTCCGGCACCTACCGCTATAAGTCGCGGCCCTGGGAGATGAGCTATGCGGGGACGATCTGTACCCACTGCTCCGACGGCTGCAAGACGACGTTGAGCGTGCGCAATGGGGAAGTGATCCGCGCCAATAATCGTGACCGCAGCGGCGTGAACGGCGAGTTCCTGTGCGTGAAGGGCCGCTTTGGTTTCGACTTCGTGCATAGTGAGGAGCGGCTGCAGTCGCCTCTGCTGCGCAAGGACGGCAAGCTGGAGCCGGTGAGCTGGAGTGAGGCGCTGGCCGCGGTGGCCGCCCGCTTCGGCGAGGTGAAGGCGCGCAACGGCAAGTTCGGCATTCTGGGTTCCACCCACACAACCAACGAAGAGAATTACTTCCTGCAGAAGTTCGCACGGCAGGGACTGGGCACGGCGAACATTGACCATCACCGGTCGGGTGATGTGCCGGCTCTGCTGGATGCACTGAGCGGGAAGACTGGCAAGCTGGCTTCTTCCGCGGATCTTTACAACGCCAAGGCCGCTCTGGTGATCGGCAGCGACCTGGCACAGCAGCATCCGTTCCTGGCCTTCCAGTTGCGTGCGAATTTCCGGCATCATCAGGCTGCGGTTTATACGGTGACCAGCGGTACGGTGCGGGAAGAGCAGTATGCGGCGAAGAGCCTGCACTGTGAGGCCGGCCAGGAGCTGGCATCGGCGCAGTCGCTGGCCGAGGATCTGAAGAAGCATGGCGATCTGGTGATCCTGTTCGGCGATGCGGTTCGCGGGCAGGCGGTAAGCCAGCTTGTGGCGTTTGGCGAGTCGCTGGGCATTCCCGTGAAGTATGTGTGTCTGGTGGACTACGCGAATTCCCGCGGAGCCATGGACATGGGCCTGCTGCCCGATCTTGGGCCGGGCTATCACGCCGCTCCGGCGGTTGGCCTGTCTCGCGATGAGATGCTGGCCGCTGCCGATCTCGACGTGCTGTGGGTGGTGGGTTCGAACCCCTTCAAAACCACTGCGCCGGCGGGCACCAAGACGTTTACCGTTGTGCAGGACCTCTTCCTTACCGAGACCGCGCAGCGCGCCGATGTGGTGCTGCCCGCGGCGAGCGCGTATGAGAAGAACGGCACGGTCACGAATGTCTGCGGCGAAGTGCAGCGCCTGAAGCAGGGACCGAAGGTCATGGGCACGAAGTCGGACCTCGAGATCTTCGGGCTGCTGGCGAAGGAGCTTGGGCTGAACCTGGGCATCTGGACGGCGGACAAGGTTTTTGAAGAGATCCGGCGGACGGTGCCGGGTTATAACGTGCCGTTGCCGGTGATTGCGACCGGCGGCGCGGCGCAGACCGCGGCGGTGAATGGCGGCGTGCCCTCGAAGGGTAAGCCGGAATACATTCGCTCAGCGGGCGATACGCTTTTCACATCGGGCACCTTGGGGCGCTACTCCAAGATGCTCAATCGAGTCATGGAAGCACCGGGACAGTTGTACAAACCGTAAGGCAATGAACTTCTTCCTCCTCAGCCTGATCAAGACCGGCCTGGTGGCGTTTGTTCTGCTCACCACGCTGGCTTACCTGCAATGGATCGAGCGCAAAGTGCTCGCCCATATCCAACTCCGCCCCGGTCCCTATCGCGTTGGACCGCACGGCTTGCTGCAACCGCTGGCCGACGTCGTGAAGCTGGCTACAAAGGAAGGCGTCATTCCGGGTAATGCCAACGTCTTCTTCTTCCTGTTCGCGCCGTTCTTCGCCGTCACTCTGGCCTTAACCTCGATCTCCGTAATTCCCTTTGGTCCGGAGATCGAAGTGTTCGGCGTGAAAACGAACATGGAGCTGACGGGCGTCAACATCGGGGTCCTGTTCATCCTGGCTCTCTCCTCGCTGGGTGTGTACGGCATTGCCATCGGCGGCTGGGCTTCGAATTCGAAGTATTCGCTGATGGGCGGCCTGCGCAGTTCGGCCCAGATGATCAGCTACGAACTGCCGATGTCGCTGGCCATCGCCGCGCCGCTGCTGCTGGTGAACACCTTGAACTTCCGCGATATGGTCAACGCGCAGTCGGGCTACTGGCTGGGTGTGATTCCGAAGTGGAACGTCTTCGCCGGACCGTTTCCGCAGTTCTTCAGCTTCCTGATCTTCCTCATCGCGGCATTCGCGGAAACGAACCGCGTGCCGTTCGATCTGCCGGAAGCGGAGAGCGAACTGGTGTCGGGCTTCCACACGGAGTACAGCTCGCTGGGCTTCGCGGCGTTCTTCATGGCGGAGTACGCGAACATGATCACGGTGTGCTCGGTGGCCACGCTGCTATATCTCGGCGGCTGGCAGCCGCTGTGGCCGTCGTCGCTGGGCTCCGATTTCGTGGCGCCGCTGATCCACTTTGCCGCGGCCGGCATGCTGTTCTATCACGCCGGCCAGACGGTGAAGAGCCGCACCTGGGACCGCTTCTCGTTCCCGGCCTTCGGTGTCATCTTCCTGGTGGTGGGTGCGCTGTTCCTGGTTCCGGTACTGAAACCGATTCTGATTCCGCTGTTCTGGTTCGTGGGCAAGGTGGGCATCCTGCTGTTCATCTTTATCTGGATCCGTGGAACGCTGCCGCGCTTCCGTTATGACCAGCTCATGCGGTTTGCCTGGACGTTCCTGTTCCCGGTAGCCATCGTCAACCTGTTGATCACGGGTCTGCTGGTGGCCTTGCAGAGCTAATGAGGTAGCACGCGAAATGGACGCATTGTTGTTTTTCCTGTTCGCCGCGATCGCTGTGGGCTGCGCCATCAATCTGGTGTTGCAGACGCACCCGATTTCGAGCGCTTTGTCACTAGTTGGCGTGATGGGTTCGCTGGCTGTGCTGTACCTGCTGTTGGGTGGCGAATTCATCGCCGCGGTGCAGTTGATCGTCTACGCCGGCGCCATCATGGTGCTGTTCATCTTTGTGATCATGCTGCTGAATGCGGGCGCTGAGAAGAAGCCGACGAGGAACATCCTGCGAGCCGCCGTGGCTCTGCCTCTGCTGTTCACCCTGCTGGCTATCGGCGCGTTCCTGGTCGCTTCGCAAACACCGTCCACCGACGTAGTGAAGTTCGGCAGTTTCCTCGTTGGGGGCCACGAGATCGGAAGAGCGCTGTTCACCACTTATCTGCTGCCCTTCGAGGCCACATCCATCCTGATCCTCATCGCCATCCTCGGGGCGATTGTGCTGGCCCGGAAGGAGATCTAACGAAACCCCATGCCTGAGCTGCCCATCGCACTACCCGCCCACGTACCGCTGTCCTGGTACCTGATTCTCAGTGTGATCCTGTTCGTGGTCGGCGCTGCCGGATTTCTGCTGCGCCGCAACATTATCACCGTATTCATGTGCATCGAGCTGATGCTGAATGCGGTGAATCTGACGTTCATCGCCTTCAGCCACCAGTTGAAGCAGGTGGACGGGCACATCTACAGTTTCTTCGTGATGGTTGTAGCCGCGGCCGAAGCCGCCGTGGGTCTCGCCATCATTCTCACGGTGTTCAAGAATCGTTCGACGCTGGAAGTCGACGAAGTCTCCTCGATGAAGCTCTGATCCGATGCATCAACTCTGGCTCATTCCCGCATTGCCGTTTGCCGGATTTCTGGTGAACGGTCTGTTCGGCCGCAAGCTGCCCAAAGCGGCCGTCAACGCAGCGGCAATCGGCAGCGTTCTACTCGCCTTCCTATGGGTCGTGAAGACCGTGCTCGCACTGGGCGCCATGGAGGCCCCGCATGTAGAGCACTACTTCACCTGGATCCAAAGCGGATACGTGAACATCGGTTTCGACTTCTCGGTCGATCGCCTCAGCGCCATCATGCTGCTGATTGTCACCGGCATCGGCACGCTCATCCACATCTATGCCGCGGGCTACATGGAGCACGAGGGCGGGTACTACCGCTTCTTTGCCTACCTGAACCTGTTCATGTTCTTCATGCTCGTGCTGGTGCTGGCCGCCAACTACCTGCTGCTCTTTGTCGGGTGGGAAGGTGTGGGTTTGTGCAGCTACCTGCTGATTGGCTTCTACTTCATCAAGAAGAGCGCGGGCGATGCAGGCAAGAAGGCATTCGTGGTCAACCGCGTCGGCGACTTTGGTTTCTCGCTGGCCATGTTCCTGATCCTGGTCCACTTCAAGTCGCTGGACTTCCAGACGGTGTTCGCCAAGGCCGGCGCGACGGATGCGGGTGGTGTCACCACCTCGACATTCACCTTGATCTGCCTTTTGCTGCTGGTCGGCGCGGCTGGTAAGAGCGCCCAGCTTCCCTTGTATGTCTGGCTGCCGGACGCGATGGAAGGTCCAACTCCGGTCAGCGCGCTGATCCACGCGGCCACGATGGTGACCGCCGGTGTGTATATGATTGCGCGGTCGGCCGTTCTGTTTAACCACGCCCCGGCTGCCCTGGATGTGGTCGCCTACGTCGGACTGGCCACGGCTGTGATGGCCGCGACCATCGGCCTCACGCAGTACGACATCAAGAAGGTCTTCGCTTACTCCACGGTTTCGCAGCTTGGGTACATGTTCCTGGCGCTGGGCAGTGGGGCCTACTCCGCCGGCATCTTTCACGTGATGACGCATGCGTTCTTCAAAGCCCTGCTCTTCCTGGGCGCCGGGTCTGTGATTCACGCCGTGCACGGAGAGCAGGACCTGCGCATGATGGGCGGGTTGAGGTCCAAGATCCCGGTGACCTGCGCGCTCTTGCTGTGCGCCTCCGTGGCCATCGCCGGTGTGCCTCCGTTCTCCGGCTTTCACAGCAAGGACGCGATCCTGCTGGCCGCTCATGCCAAGGCACCCTGGATGTACTGGGTGGGCGTGGTGACCGCCGGGATGACCGCCTTCTACGTGTTTCGCGCCTGGTTCATGGCGTTCTTCGGCAGCTATCGCGGGCATGCGCATCCGCATGAGTCTCCGCTGATCATGACATTGCCGCTGGGCGTTCTGGCGCTGCTCAGCCTGGGCGGCGGGTATCTCGATGTCCCGCACTTCCTGGAACCGATGTTTGGAGGCGAACACGCCGCGCATGACGAGACCCTGGTGTTTATCTCCGTGGCCTCCGGTGTCCTGGGCATTGTTCTCGCCTACATCTTCTATGTGGCGAAACCCGGATTGGCCGACGGCATCGCCCGCACGTTCTCGTGGCCCTACAAGGTGCTCTACAACAAGTACTACGTGGATGAGGCCTACGACGCCGTGATCGTCCATCCTATCCGGGACGGCTCTACCAGCATCCTCTGGAAGGGCATCGACGCCGGCGTGATTGACGCCGCCGTGAATGGAGTGGGGTCGCTCTCGCAGGGGATCGGTGGCATCCTGCGGCACCTGCAATCCGGGTACATACGAAGATACGCCGCGTGGGTCGTGCTTGGCAGCATCGTTATTGTGGCTGTCGTCAGCTTCTGGGGAGGCGTTCGGTGAACCTTTTGAACATACTCCTGATTGTGCCGGCGGCTGGCTTTCTGCTGACGCTGTTGTTGCCGAAGGACAATCCGGGCCTCGTCCGGAATTTCACGCTCTTTGTTTCGCTCATCGCATTCCTGCTGTCCCTGGGGCTCATCGGTCCGGTGCTGGCCAGCCCGCACCAGCTTTCGTTTGAGACCAACACGCAGTGGATTGAGTATCCTTCCATTCGCTATCACGTCGGCCTGGATGGACTCAGCCTGTGGCTGGTGATCCTTTCCACCTTCCTCACGCCGCTCGTCATCCTGGTGAGCTGGAAGTACATTCAGAAGCGCGTCAAGGAATACTACGCCTTCCTGCTGTTCCTGCTGTTCGGGGTGCTGGGCGTCTTCGTTTCCCTCGATCTCTTCCTGTTCTTCGTGTTCTGGGAAGTGTCGCTGGTGCCGATGTACTTCCTTGTCGGCATCTGGGGCCACGACAAGCGGATCTATGCCGCGGTCAAGTTCTTCCTGTATACGATGGCCGGTTCCGCGATGATGCTGATCGCGATGGTGTACCTCTACAACAAGAGCGGCACGTTCGACATCCCTCTGCTCATGGACATGATGGCGAAGGGCCGTCTGGTGCTGACAGGTACCGAAGGCTTCTGGTTGTTCATGGCCTTCTTTGTCGCTTTCGCCATCAAGGTTCCGCTCTTCCCGCTGCATACCTGGCTGCCAGATGCTCACGGTGAAGCGCCCACGGCCGGTTCTGTGATGCTGGCCTCCGTGCTGCTGAAACTCGGCACGTATGGCATCGTCCGCATCTGCCTGCCGCTGTTCCCTGAGGCTTCGCACCAGAATGCGCAGTGGATTATCGGCCTGGCCATCGGCGGCATCATCTACGGTGCCCTGGTTGCCATGGTCCAGCCGAACATGAAGCGGTTGGTCGCATACTCTTCGGTCAGCCACCTGGGTTTCGTGATCCTCGGCGTCTTCACCTTTACGCAGGTGGGCCTCGACGGCGCGGTCTACCAGATGCTGAACCACGGTATCTCCACCGGCGCACTCTTCATCCTGGTGGGCATGCTCTATGAGCGCCGCCACTCGCTGGAGATTGCGGACTACGGCGGAGTGGGCACGGTGGCGCCGTGGCTCTCGACAATGTTCGTGATTACTACGCTGGCCAGTGTCGGTTTGCCGCTGTTGAACAACTTCGTGGGTGAATTCCTGGTGCTGCAGGGTGCGGCGGAGCGCAACTTCCTCTACGCTGTGTTCGCGGCGGTCGGCGTGATCCTGTCCGCGGTCTACATGCTCTGGATGGTCCAGCGAACCTTCTACGGCGAAACGCCCGACGAGGTGAAGCACCACTTCAGCGACCTTTCGGTTCGCGAATGGGGCGTGATCCTGCCGCTCATCGCCATGATGATCTGGATGGGTATCGGATCAGGCAGTTTCATTCCAGCCATCAGCGCCAGCGATTCCAAGATACTTTCCGTGGTCCAATCGAAAGCCCCTGTCGCAGGGAAGGAGCTTGCCAATGCCCGCTAGTTTCGTGCCGCCCTCCCCGCAGGAGTTGTTCCGGTTCGCGCCTGAAATGCTGATGACTGTGATTGCCACGCTCATCATGGTGATGGAGCCCCTGAGCGCGCCCGAAGGCAAGCGCAAGTTTGCCGTGATCACGTTTCTGACACTCGTCGCCGGCATCGTGCTGACCTTGATGGGCGCCAGCGATCCGGGTACCGCCTTCTCGAAAATGCTGGTGCTGGACGGTTTCGCGGAGTTCTTCCGGATTCTCGTGATGGTCGTGGGGCTGCTCATTGTACTGATTTCCACGAACTATCTGAAGTTGGAGCAGCACGAGTCCGGTGAGTACTACGCGCTGATCCTGTTCTCGATCATCGGCCAGTGCCTGATGGTTTCCGCCAACGAACTCATCATGCTGTTCATCGGGCTGGAGTGCTCGTCCATCGCCAGCTACGTTCTGGCCGGATACCTCCGTGACGACAAGCGAAACAACGAGTCGGCCTTGAAGTACTTTCTGCTTGGCTCGTTCGCAACTGCATTCCTGCTGTACGGCGTAGCCTGGATCTACGGCCTGACCGGCACCACGAACCTCAGCGCAATCCGCGCCACACTGCTGGATCCCACGAATCACCCCAACCTGGTGATGCTCGGCGCCGCCACGGCTCTGCTGTTTGTCGGCCTCGCTTTCAAGGTGTCGGCCGCTCCGTTTCAGATGTGGGCGCCGGATGTCTACCAGGGCGCCCCTGCTCCGGTTACCGCGTTCATGTCCGTTGGCCCGAAAGCAGCGGCGTTTGCGATGTTTCTGCGAATACTGATGACGGCCTTCGAGCCGTTGAAGGACCGTTGGGAGCCCATCCTCTGGACCTCCGCTCTGGTGACCATGCTCATTGGCAACTTCGCCGCCCTGCGCCAGGCAAATATCAAACGCCTGCTGGCCTACAGTTCTATTGCGCACGCCGGCTATGTCATGGTGGCCCTCACCACGCACAGCGAGATTGGTACCGCCGCCGCGATGTTCTATCTGGCGTCCTACGCCTTCATGAACATCGGTGCGTTCGCCGTAGTCACTTATCTTGCGCGCCGCGGCGAGAAGCATGTAGCCACGCAGGACCTGGCCGGGCTCAGCCAGACGCAGCCGCTGGTGGCCGCCATGCTCACCATCTTCCTGCTTTCGCTGACTGGCATTCCGCTGACCGCGGGCTTCTTCGGCAAGTTCTACATCTTCAAGGCCGCTCTGGACGCCAACCTGGTCTGGCTGGCGGTGCTGGGCATGTTGAACAGCGCCGTGGCCGCGTACTACTATTTGCGGATCATCGTCGTGATGTACATGGAGCCGCCGGCTGAGAGCGCCGAGGAACTGCTTGCTCCCACTGCCGGCATTCGCGTCGCGATTTTCTGCACCGCGATCGTTACGCTATTCCTGGGCATCTTCCCCTCGATCATTCTCGATTTCGCCGGGAAATCCGCTGCTCTGATCCGGTAGCCCGACTTCTGACACTACATCCGCTTTGACGCAGAGACGGCCGGCCAATGCCGGCCCTCTTTGTTTCAGGTACAGCGTTCCAAACAGTCAAGCAGATCCCAAACCCTAAAAAAGAACTCGCTGCCCCTCCTATGCGAAGATGCAAACATCTGGAGGTACCTTCGACTTGGGAATGGGCTCAGACTCGAAGCCAAGGATGTACCGGCCGATTGAATCCTGTGGAATCATCGGCAATTTGCAGTCGGTTGCACTGGTCTCTACGGAGGGTGAGATCGATTGGTGCTGCTTGCCGAATTTTGATTCGCCAAGCATTTTCGGAGCGATTTTAGATCGGGGTAAGGGCGGTTACTTTCGAATCGCGCCCGTGACGGAGGGCGTGAACCGGCAGATGTACCTGCCGGAAACGAACGTCCTGATGACGCGATTCCTGCGGCCCGATGGCGTGGCCGAGGTCCTCGACTTCATGCCCGTGCGGGAAGAGGTTGTCTGGCCCGGCGCACAGGCGCCCAGCGAGATCATCCGCATTGTGCGCGGCGTTCGCGGTGTCACGAGGATCCGGCTGGATTGCTCTCCGGCTTTCGGCTACGCGCTGGCGCCGCACGATACGGAGATCCGCCCCTGGGGCTGCATCTTTCGTAGCGAGCAGGGCAGCCTCGCGCTGAGCAGCCCAGTGCCGATTGCCGAAGAAAATGGGCACGCCATAGCGGAGTTCAACATCCACCCGAAGGAGAGCTTCACCTTCTCTCTTCGCTTCCTGGAGCACGGAGAGCCGGCGCCGGGTGGTCATGATTCCATAGACGGCGAGATCCTCATGGACCAGGCCGTGAAATACTGGCGCGGCTGGCTCAGTCGCTGCACCTACACCGGACGGTGGCGGGAACGCATCATCCGTTCCGCCCTGGTCCTGAAGCTTCTCACCTACCGTCCCACCGGCGCGATTGTCGCCGCGCCCACCTGTAGCCTTCCGGAAGAGGTGGGCGGAACCCGCAACTGGGATTACCGCTACACCTGGATCCGCGACGCTGCATTCACTGTGTACGCCTTCCTGCGCATGGGCTTCACAGAGGAGGCGAAGGCGTTCATGGGTTGGCTCGAGAGCCGCATCCACGAGCAGGAGCGCGATAACGGGCCACTGAATGTGATGTACGCCATCGACGGACGTCACGATCTCACCGAGTACACGCTCGATCATTTCGAGGGCTATCGCGGCTCGCGGCCCGTGCGTGTCGGCAACGGCGCCTACAATCAGTTGCAGCTCGATATCTACGGTGAAGTTGTCGATTCCATCTATCTGTACGACAAGCACGTCACCCCCATCTCCTACAGCTTCTGGAAGCAGGTGCGGGTCATGCTGGAATGGGTGGCCGCCAACTGGCAGCAGCCCGATGAGGGGCTGTGGGAAGTGCGCAGCCAGCGCCAGCACTTCATCTATTCCAAACTGCAGTGTTGGGTGGCGCTCGATCGTGGCTTGCGCCTGGCGGCGCGAAGAAGCCTGCCGCTCAACCGCGCGCATCTGGAGCAGGAGAGGGACAAGGTCTTCGAGTGGATCATGGCCCACGGCTGGGACGCGGACCAGCAGTCTTTCGTGCAGGCAGCAGGAACGAAGGCCCTCGACGCCGCCAATCTTCTCATGCCGCTGGTTTACTTCATGGCTCCGACCGATCCGCGCATGCTGAGTACGATCGACCGCACCATCGAAGCTCTGGTGTCCGACAGTCTGGTCTACCGTTACCAGTTGCACGGCGAGGTCTTCACCGACGATGGCCTTAGCGGCGGCGAAGGCACCTTCAGCATGTGCACCTTCTGGCTGGTTGAGGCGCTCACTCGTGCCGGGCGTCTGGAGGAAGCCCGTTTGATCTTCGAAAAAATGCTTACTTACTGCAACCACCTTGGTTTGTATTCGGAAGAGATCGGACCCACAGGAGAGTCGTTGGGCAACATCCCGCAGGCGTTCACCCATCTGGGCCTGGTCAGCGCGGCGTTGAACCTGAACGCCCGGCTCGATGGCCGGGAGTACGGGAGTTGAGTGGCCTGGATAGTCGCCGCTTTGGGGCCGTACTGGAAGGCGACGGTGTCCTGTTTCAGGTTTGGAGCGCGGCCAGCCGCATTGAACTTATCGTCGATGGGCCGGTGCCTTCCACCCACCAACTGCAACTCCGGCCGGACGGGATGAGGGCGGTGTTTGTTCCCAGGTTGGGCGCCGGAGCCCGCTACGGTTACCGTATCGACGGTCAGGGCCCATTCCCGGACCCTGCTTCACGCTTTCAGCCCGACGGTGTCCACGGTTGGTCGGAAGTGTTGGATCCACGGTTTCCGTGGACCGATGAGGACTTCTCTCCCAGGCAGTGGAACGAGGCTGTGCTCTATGAGCTGCACTGCGGCGCGTTCACCTCGGACGGTACGTTCGCCGCTGCCAGGGACCGTCTCAAGCACCTGCAGGACCTGGGTGTAACGGCAGTGGAACTGATGCCCCTGGCCGATAGCCCCGGCCGCCGCAACTGGGGGTATGACGGTGTTTCCCTCTACGCGCCGAATCGCAACTACGGCCGGCCGGAAGACCTCCGCGCTTTCGTGGACCATGCTCACAGGCTGGGTCTCGCTGTCTACCTGGATGTCGTCTACAATCATTTCGGACCGGATGGCGCGTACCACCGGTTGTTTCATTCGGGCTTCTACAGCACCAGGCGCAAAACGCCCTGGGGCGACAGTCTCAACTTCGATGAAGATCACTCTGCAAATACACGCGCCTTCTTCATCTGCAATGCGCTGCACTGGCTGGAGGAGTATCACATCGACGGCTTCCGCCTGGATGCTACGCACGCCATTCAGGACAGCAGCACCGTGCATTTCCTGGCCGAGTTCGCCGGGGCGCTACACCGCCGTGCTGAGGAGTTGGGCAGGAGCGTCCAGGTCATTGCCGAAGATGCCCGGAATCTCAACCTGATCCTGCGGCCGCCACAGCAGGGCGGCTATGGCGTCGATGCGGTGTGGGCCGATGACTTCCATCACCAGGTCCGGCGTGCGCTGGCCGGCGATAGCGCCGGGTACTACGCGGATTACGATGGCCGCACCGCCAGCATCGCCCGCACGCTGCGGAACGGCTGGTTTTATGAGGGTCAACACTCCGTGCACCACGACGCGCCGCGCGGAACACCATCCGGAGACCTGGATCGCAGCCGCTTCGTCATCTGCATTCAGAACCACGACCAAATAGGCAACCGGGCGCGTGGCGAAAGGCTCCACCACCAGATACCTGCCCACAGCCACAGGGCCGCGAGCGCATTGCTGTTGCAGGCTCCGGAGACACCGCTGCTCTTCATGGGCCAGGAATGGGCGGCTACAGCCCCGTTTCAATTCTTCACAGACCACAATGAGCAACTTGGTCCTCTGGTGAGCGAAGGACGGCGGCGCGAGTTCGCCCATTTCCCGGAATTCTCCGATGAGTCGGCTCGGGCAGCCATTGCCGATCCCCAGGCGGAGGAGACCTTCCTGCGCAGCAAGCTGCAGTGGGCGGAGTTGGAGCAGCCTGCGCATGAGGCGATTCTTCGCTGGTACAGGCGCCTCATCGCCCTGCGGCGACGGATCCGCGGACAGTCCCTGCAATGCACAGTGGGGGAACAGGAGGGACTGATCACTCTGGAATGGAGAGACAAACGGCAGGTATACACGGCGGCAGTCGCTTTGCTGGGCGGAGGGTCGTGGCGAACTGAGAATCCTCCCCGTACCCTGCTCTTCACAAGTGAGGATGCTGAGTTCGCACCCGATCCGGTGACGCAACCTGGCGTGCGGGCCGACCGGTGCCTCCACTTTGAACGTGCGGGTTGTGCCGTGTTTTTCGATGGCAAAGGAGAAGACTGAAGTGGCAAACGGCATTCCGTCCTTTCCCGTAAGTACCTACCGGCTGCAGTTGAATGATGGTCTTGTGTTCGATGACGTCACGCGTCTTGTGCCGTACTTCGCCGGATTGGGTGTGACCCATCTCTATCTCTCGCCCATCTGGCGGGCCCGGCCGCACAGCCAGCACGGGTACGACATCTGCGACCTGGCCGAGATCAATCCGGAGCTTGGCGGAGAAGAGGGTTACAACCGGCTGTGCGAGGCCGCGGCCGGCCATTCCATCGGGCTCGTTCTGGATTATGTGGCCAACCATATGTGCACCGACCCCCAGCACAATGCGGCCTGGCGGGACGTGCTCTGCAATGGCCCATCGTCGCCCTTCGCCGAATACTTCGACATCGACTGGCAACCCGTGAAGATCGAGCTGGAGAACAAGGTGCTACTGCCGATCCTGGGCCATCAGTATGGCTCGGTTCTGGAGGCCGGCGAACTGCAGGTCGTCCATGAATGCGGTCAGTTTCACTTGAGGTACTGGGACAATAATCTGCCCCTGAACCCGCGCCAGTGCCGGCTGATCCTGCGGCACCGCGAAGAGGCATTGGACGAACTGCTGAAAGACGGGCCCGAACTCCAGCAGGAATTCCTCAGCATTCTGTTTCAGCTCGACCACCTGCCCTCTTACACCGATATCTCCTTGGACGCCCGCAATGACAGGGCTCGTGAGTTGACCATCGCCAGCCAGAGGCTCTTCCGGTTGTTGTCCCACTCAGCCGCGCTGCGGGACCATGTCGACCGCAACGTCCAGGAGTTCAACGGACGTCCGGGCGACCCGGCCAGCTTCGATCTCCTTCATAGTCTGCTCGAGCTACAGCCCTACCGGCTTTGCTATTGGCGCACTGCCCTGCATGAGATCAACTACCGCCGCTTCTTCGATATCAATGAACTGGCCGGCCTGCGCATGGAGTCGCCGCAGGTATTCGAGTCTGCACACACAAAGGTCGTTGACCTCTTCCGCACAGGCCGCGCGCACGGGCTCCGGCTTGATCACATCGACGGACTCTACGATCCCTCGGGCTATCTGCATGAACTCCGCAAAACCGTGGATACGGCCGAGCGCACCTGCTACATCGTGGTCGAGAAAATTCTGGCCTCGACGGAACGCCTCACCTCGGAATGGCCCGTTGACGGCACAACCGGCTACGAGTACCTGAACCAGCTCAACCGCCTGTTTGTCCGTCCGGAGAATCTGGAGTCCATTCGCCGCATTTACCACAGTTACTCGCGCCGCAGCACCGATTTCGAAGAGATCCGGTACGTCTCCAAACAGCAGATCATTTCGACATCCATGGTCAGCGAACTGAACGTGCTGGCGCATGAGCTGAACCGGATGTCGGAGCAGGATCGCCGCTACCGTGACTTCACCCTGGACAGCTTGCAGGAGGCGCTCCGGGAAGTTGTCGCCTGCTTCCCGGTCTATAGGACCTACATCAGCTCACGCGGTGTGGCGTACGCCGATAGAGTCGCGATCGACCAGGCCATTCGGGACGCCATCCGCCGCAACCCCGTCATGGAGTCCTCGATCTTCGCCTTCATCCGCGAGTGTGTTTGTCCGGACCCCTCGGAAACCGACGAGATCGTTCATGCCCGGCGCTTACGCTTTGCTCAGAAGTTCCAGCAGTACACGAGCCCCGTTCAGGCGAAGGGCATCGAGGATACGGCCTTCTACCGGTACTGTCCCCTGGCTTCCCTTAACGAGGTGGGTGGAGAGCCGGCCTCGCTGGGCGCGCCGCTGGACGACTTCCATGCGGCCAATGCGTACCGGCAGACCAGAAGCCCGCGGTCAATGATCACCACATCCACACACGACACCAAACGAGGGGAGGATGCCCGCGTCCGCATCAGCGTGCTTTCTGAACTGCCGGATGAGTGGCGGAAGCAGTTGCGCAACTGGTCCCGCAGTGTCGCAGCGGCTCGCACTCGCACCGGTGGCCAGGTGGCGCCCGACCGCAATGACGAATACCTCTTCTATCAGAGCCTTCTGGCCATCTGGCCCGCTTCCAAAGGCTGGGAGGATGAACGCCTCCACGACCGTATGCTTGCTTACATGTCCAAGGCGGTGAAGGAAGCCAAAACTCACACAAGCTGGATCAATCCGTCCAACGAGTACGACGCGGCGTTAGCCCACTTCATACACACCCTCTTCCATGAACAGCACACATCAGCCTTCCGGGAGTCGTTTGCTGCGTTTGCCGATCGCATCACCTGCCTGGGCGCTCTGAATTCCCTCTCGCAACTTACCCTGAAGCTTGGGTCGCCTGGAGTGACTGACTTCTACCAGGGCACGGAGTTCTGGGACCTCACTCTGGTCGATCCGGACAATCGCACGCGGATCGACTTTGATTCCAGGCAGAAGTGGCTCGCCGGCTGGCAGCCCGAATACACTCGAGCCCTGGACGAGAACCGTGTCTTCGATTTTGCCCAGGTTGCCCCCAACATTGATTCCGGCGAGCTGAAGTCAGCGATTACGACAATCGGCCTCAACTTGCGCCGTGACAATCCGGATCTTGTGATTGACGGCTCGTATATCCCCCTGCACGCCAGCGGGCCGATCGCCGACCACTCGGTGGCGTTCGCACGCGTCAGGAATGGAAAGGTCCTGCTAGCCGCAGGCCTGCGCTGGATGGCGGATCTGCTGGGCGATGGACCGTATGCAACGGCGGCCGAGGGCTGGCACGAGACCGTGCTCCCTGTGCCGGAGGAACTGGCGGGTAGAAACATCGTCAACGTTCTGACAAACGAACGCTGGACCTGCGCCGGATCCATTCCGCTGCGTGCGCTCTTCGGGCGCCTGCCGGGGGCACTCATCACGCTGGCCTGATTGCGCCCCGGCCCCAATTTCACAAAACCAAAAATTGTTTCGCGGATACCGCACCCGCCGTGATCCCTTCTCCCGGGTCACCGCGCGTTCTGTGTGTATGCGGAAGATCATCTTATTCTTTGCCTTCGCGGCAACGCTGGCTGCGCAATCCCCCTCGGAAGATAAGCGTCTTGTCTTCTCTACGTTCAATGGAGGCGACCGGTACGACGACGCGACAGCGGTGGCTGTCGGTCCCAACGGCTTCATCTATGTTGCCGGCGAAAGCGAATCCCGGGATATCCCCGTGACGCCGGTCGGGGGTAAACCGCTGTCCTCGGCCGTATTCAAGGCCTATCTCACGAAGTACAGCGCAGAAGGCAAGGAAGTGCTCTGGCGTGCCCAGATCGGCGGTTCCTCCAACACCGTCGCTCATGCTGTTGTGCTCGACAACGACGGCAACATCTATGTGGCCGGCACCACCGGAGCTCGCGATCTTCCGCTGCTCCACCCCATCCAGGACAAACAGGGAGGCCTGAACATCTGCTTCCTGATGAAGTTCGATCCAGACGGGAACCTGCTGTTCTCCACTTATTTCGGTGGCGAGCGGAATGAGGAAGGACTCGCCCTGGCGCTCGATTCCGTCGGGAACATCTATCTCGCCGGCCGAGCCTCATCCTCCCAGTTGCCGGTAAAGAATGCCCTCCAGGCGCAGATCTCCGGTGGCGGCCAGGATGCCTTCATTGCCAAGATCACACCCGACTTCCAACTCGCCTATGCCACCTATCTGGGCGGCAACAGCGGTACCGACAATATCTACGCCATCGCGGTCGGTCCGGATGACTCTCTCTACGTGGCTGGTGAAACCATGTCTACCGGCATGGCCACCGAGGGCGCTTACATCACCCAGCCCCAGAGCTATTCCAGCTTCGTCGCCCGCGTGAAGCCTGAGGGCGACGGGCTGATGTACTTCACTTACGTCGGCTGGAAGGGTGGCTACACGAAGATTCAGGGCCTGACCGTGGACCGCGATGGACGCGCCTACGTGGTCGGCCACACCTCCTCCAAGCAGTTGCCTACCTCTGAGAACGCACTGCAAACAACCTTCGGCGGTGGTTTCCGCGACGCATTTCTCCTACGCCTAAGCGTCGACGGGACCGCCGCCGAATACCTCACCTACCTGGGCGGCAGCTCCTCCGGGCCCACCGATCCCGACGAGACCGCTACTGCCGTGAAGATCGATGCCAGGGGCTATGTGTATGTCACCGGCTACACGAATTCGCCGGACTTCCCGGGCTTCCGCGCCCTGCAGGCGAACCACGCCGGCAAGTTCGATGCCTTCCTGCTGCGCCTGGATGTAGACCAGAAACAGTTGATCTCTTCCACGTTCTGGGGCGGCGTCGAGAACGACGAATCGCTGGCGCTCACGCTGGGCCCCGGAGAGGCAGCCACCATCGCCGGCATCACATATTCTTCTGATCTGCCTCTGTCGGCCAATGCCCTGCAGACCAAGCTCGCCAGCGGCAACGACGCCTTCGTCTGCCAGATCTGCGATCCCTGGTTGGGCATCTGGTTCGGCGACCTCTCCGAGGCACGCTTCACCTACGTATTGGGCGGCGAAGTGCCTGCACCCATTAATTCCGTGGTCTACGCCGGGTGTCCTCAGGCCTTTCCCGCCGAAGGCCCCGAGAGCACTGAGCCCTGGCTGATTCTCGAGAAAGACGGCAGCACAGTCCCGATGAAGCTCAAGCTCAGCGTCAACCCGGACGGCCTGACACCGGGTGAATACAAGACGGTCATCAAGGTTACTGTCAACGATGCATTCCACCCGGTGCTCGAGATCCCGGTCACCCTCGTCGTGCAGGAACCGCCTGTGGTCGTCGAAGATCCGGCGCCGGCGAACTAACCGGCCCCGGGGTAGGAGGCGCGCCGGCGCCTCCTGGCCGCAACAGGCGTGACGGTTATCTCCTCACGCCTGTTGCTAACCTGAAATCATGCGATTCGCCTCCGCGGGTGCGGCCTCCCTCCTCACCCTTTCCCTGCTGCTCAGCGCGTGTGCCTCCAAGCCGGAACCCCCCAAAGTCAGCGCCTTTGTCGATTCCTATTACGATGCCCTCTTCACCTGGAGCCCTTCCTTCGGGACGAGTGTCGGATTCCATCAGTACGACAAACAACTGGAAGATCGCTCCGCGGCCGCCTATCAGCGGCGCATCGCCACTCTGAAGGAGCAGTTGAAACAGGCGGAAACTCTCCAGGCAGCCAAGCCTGCGGAGCAGGATCAGATCGACCTCACGATGATCCACAACGCGATCCGGGCCGAGTTGCTCGACCTCGAAACCCTCCAGACCTGGCGGCACAACCCCATCGACTATGTCGCCTCACCCGGCGGCGCCGTCGATCTGCTCATGAAGCGCAACTTCGCACCCGCGAAAGAGCGACTGGCCGGTGTCACGGCCCGACTGGCCGCCGCGCCCGCCCTGATCGCCGCAATGAAGGCGAATGTCGACAACCCTCCAAAGGAGTTCACTGACCTCGCGATCCGCGTGGCCGGCGGCTCCATCGGTTTCCTCGAGAAGGAAGTCGCCGTCTGGGCCAAGGAAGCAGCCGGCGGAGACGCACAGGCCCTGGAGGACTTCCAGAAAGCCGATGCGGCCGTCGTGGCAGCCATGAAAGATGCCGCGGCCTGGCTGAAGACAGACTTGCTGCCACGTTCGAAGGGCTCCTATGCGATCGGCGCTGAGAACTTCTCGAAGAAACTGCTGTACGAAGAGATGGTCGATCTGCCGCTCGACCGGGTGCTGGCCGTTGGCCAGGCAAATCTTGAGAAGGACTACAAGGACTTCGTCGAAACCGCCCGAAAGATCAACCCTAAGCTCTCCCCGGCCGACGTGATGAAGTCGCTGGAGAATGAGCATCCCACCGATACCGATCTCCTGCCGGCTGCCCGCCGTACCATCGAGGGCACGCGCTCCTTCCTCATCGACCACAAGATCGTCACTGTGCCTTCAGAAGTTCGCCCGCGCATCGAGGAGACTCCGGTGTACGCCCGGGTCGGCAGCTTTGCCTCGATGGACACGCCGGGTCCCTATGAAGAAAAAGCCACCGAGGCTTTCTACTACGTCACGCCGCCGGAGAAGGACTGGGACGCCAAACACAAGGAAGAGCACCTGCGCCTCTACAACAAGTACGTGATGCAGATGATCACGATTCATGAGGCGTTCCCCGGCCACTACCTGCAGTTTCTCTATGGCAAGCAGTTCCCCACCAAGACCCGCAAACTCGCCGGAGCTGCCTCGAACGCCGAAGGCTGGGCGCACTATGCCGAACAGATGATGCTGGAACAGGGCTACGGCGAGGGCGACCCCAAGATCCACCTCGCGCAGCTCTCGGAAGCGCTGCTGCGCGACTGCCGCTACATCACCGGCATCAAACTCCACACCGAAGGCTGGACTGTCGAGCAGGGGCAGAAGCTCTTCGTCGAAAAGGGCTTCCAGCAACCGGCCAACGGGTTTGAGGAGGCGCGCCGCGGCGCTTACAACCCGACGTACCTCTACTACACGCTCGGCAAGCTCATGATCTACAAACTGCGGGCCGACTACCAGCAGGCGAAGGGATCCGCCTACAGCCTGCAGGGCTTCCACGACGAGTTTGTGAAGCAGGGCCCGCTGCCGCTCAAGCTGATGCGGCAGATCCTCCTGCCGGGCAACACGGCTCCGCTACTCTAAGCCGCCTCAATCGCCGCGCAACGCGCTCATCGGTTCAATCCGCAGGGCGCGTAGCGCGGGCAGCAGCATCGCCAGCAACGAAACTCCGGCCAGCACCAGCGGCACAGTGACAAAAGTCCCGGCGTCATGCGCCTGCACCCCGTAAAGCAGGCTCTGCACCGTTTGGGCCATCGCCAGGCTCAGGGCAACACCCGCGGCCAGGCCCACTCCGGTCGGCAGAATCCCTTGACGGAACACCAGCGACAGGACATGACCGCGCTGGGCGCCCAGGGCCATGCGGAGCCCGATCTCCGGGGTCCGCTCCACCACGCCTTGTGCGATGACGCCAGCCAGTCCGACCCCTGTCAACAGCAGCGCCAGCGTGGCGAAGACCCCCGCCAGAACCATCTGGAGCTTCGGCCCCGCTACCGCCTTGGAAAGCACCTCCTCCATCAGCTGGACATGCGACACGGCCAGGCTCGCATCTATGGAACGGATCTCCGCGCGTACCAGCGTCGCGAGCACACCTGGCTCCATCGCCGTCCTCACCACCAGGTCGCGCACCATCGGGGCGGCCTGCAGGGGGTTGTACATCACGGGACGGGCCGGCTCGTCGATGTTGTACTCGCGCACGTCAGCCACCACGCCGACGATCCGGCACTTCGCATCCTGGTTGCTGTCGACGAACGTGCTGTCCAGCGCGGAACGGCCCGGGAAGAAGCGCTTCGCAAACGTCTCGTTCACCATCACGCCATAGATCGGACCCTTCGTATCGCGCGGCTCCATCATCCGGCCCTCCACCAGCCTCATTCGCATCGTCGGGAAGTAAGACGGAGTCACATAGCGGTGCGGCACGACGATCTCCTGCCCGCGAGGCGGCGCAGGGCGTCCATCGAAGGTCACCATGCTCGCTCCGCCGGCCATGCTCGTCGGGACTCGATAGGTCCAACCGGCGTCGATCACCCCGGGAATCGCCTTGATCTTCTCCAGCGACGCCTGGTAGAAAGCGATGCGCTGTTCGTCCTTCTCGTAAGCCCGGTCCGGCAGCACCAGCCGCATCGTGACGACACCTTCCGGATCGAAACCCAATTCCTGCCGCTGAAGCTTCAGAAAGCTATGCAGAAATAGCCCGGCGCCCGTCAACATCAGGACGGAGAGTGTAACCTCGGCGCCCACCAGCAGTTGCCGCATGCCGGCACGCCCGCCCACCTGGTTCCGGCTGCCCTGGCGCAGGGAATCCGCTTCTGCGGTGCGCCACGCTAGCAGGCCCGGCGCCATCCCTGACAGAACCGCGGTCAGCGCCGCCGCCAGCATCGAGAAGCCCAGTACCACTGGATTCAACTCGATCTCCTTGGCTCCATACAGCGCTTCCGGCAACAACCGCGATACCCCCTCCTTCGTCCAGGCCGCCAGGGCCAATCCCAGCAGGCACGCCATGGCCGCCAACAGCGAGCTCTCCACCAACTGCAGCCTCAGCAGCTTCATTCGCCCGGCGCCCAACGCAGCCCGTACCGCGAACTCACGCTGCCGGGCCGATGCCCGCGCCACCAGCAACCCTGCTACATTCGCGCACGCGATCAGCAGCAGGAATCCGACGATCCCCAGCAGCGCCAGCAGCATCGGCTTCTGCCGCCCGCTGAGCGTCTGACGCAGGCTGGTCACCACCGCGCCCACCTGCGAATTCGAATCCGGATACTGCCGCTCCAGCCGCTTCGCAATGCCGTTCATCTCGGCCTGCGCCTGCTGCAACGTCGCGCCCGGCTTCAGCTTCGCCATCACCTGGAGGAAGTGGGAATTCCGCCGAGCCCGGTCCTCCGGGCTGAACGCCATCGGCGTCCAGATATCCGCTTCATAGCCCGCTACGCGGAACGTCGGTGGCATGACTCCGACGACTGTCATCGGAGCGCCATCCAGCGACAACGTCTTCCCCACCAGCGAAGCGTCGCTGCCGAAGCGATCGCGCCACAAGGCATAACTCACGATCGCCACCCCGGGCGCTCCGGCCCGGTCATCCGCCTCCGTAAACACCCGCCCCAGCCTCGGTTTCACACCCAGGAGCGGGAACAACTCCGGCGTTGTCTTCACGCCCTCGATACGGACCGCTTCCCCTTCTCCCGTCAACGTAAAGGCCCAGCGGCGGAAAGCCGTCATGTCCTGCAGCGTCTGCGACTGCGCCTTCCAGTCGTAATAGTTCGCCGGGGCCGGAGTGTTCTCTGGGAACCCCATGGCCGAGGTCTCTTCCCACACATGGACAATCCGATTCGCCTCCGGGTACGGCAGCGGGCGCAGCAGTGCGGAATGCACCACGCTGAACATCGCCGTCGAAGCCCCGATCCCCAAGCCCAGGGTCAGCACCGCCACAAGAGTGAAGCCGAGGCTCTTGCGAAGAGAACGAAAAGCGAAGATGAAGTCGGGAAACATCGCGCGTATGTCATCGCACCCACAGAGCCAAAGCCAACCCCCGTCGGATCAATGTCTTGACGTTGACCCTCTGTGTCGGCGCTGTTCGCTGGTGGGACGCCGTGTCCGCCCCTAAAACAGCCGCTGCAGGTCTGAGAACCGCTCCACGATTTCCAGCCGTCCCGGCCCAGGTGACCGCAATTCCTGCCGCTCCAGGGTCCACGTCCGCTCGTGCGGCACGAATACGGCATTCAGCCCAGCCTCCAGCGCCGGATTGATGTCGGACTTCGGAGAGTTCCCAATCATCCACGTAATCGCTGGATCCAGGCCCCGCTCGGCCACCAGTCGCTGGTAGGACGCCCGGTCTTTCTCCTTCACGATGGCCGTGTGCTCGAACCAGACACCCACGCCGGACCGGTCGATCTTGAGCTTCTGCTCCTCTTCGTGGCCCTTCGTGCAGATGGTCAATGCGTGCCTTTCGGCCAGGTAGGCCAATGTCTCGGCCACACCCTCCATCAGTTCCACCGGTTGCTCGAGAATTCTCAGCGCGAAGCCTTTCACTGTCTCCAGGTCCTCAGGTTGGATTGCCCGGCCGGCCAGGCGCCGGTAGCACTCCTGCAGGTTCCGGCCGAAGTTCAACGACCCATACCCATGTACCTTGCTATTCGCCAGTTCGATCTCGTCCAGGATGCTGCGTACCTCATCAGCGGTCAGAGTGGAATGCTCCAGGAACGCCACAAACTGCTCGAAAGCTTCTTCGAAATAGATGTTGTTCTCCCATAGCGTATCGTCGGCGTCGATTAGCAGATTCAGGCGCATGCGTGGCGATCTACTCGAGTCCGGAAAGGTCCGGAGTGTGCTTTCCGTGCCCGTTCAACCGGGCCACCTTTTTGATTTCTTTGCCCAGCTTGTGGCGCTCCAGCAACACGCCCAAATGTTCGCAGACCTGCTCCATCCGGTCCGCCTCGGAACGCATCTGCAGCAGCGTCTGGCGGAAGCTGAGGTCCGTGGAAACCTGAGCCAGTTGGAAGCTCAATTCCGGGTGATCGGCGTCCGGCGTCTCGGTATCCTCTTCTGTGAGCTTGACCAATTCCTCGAATCGCCCAATGGATTTCAGGATGGTCTGGGCACTGGCCGGCTCCGAATCATCGTCTTCGAAATACCGGACCTCCGCCTGAAAAAAGCTCCGCTCGGTGTCGATGGAGAGAATCTCAAACCGCCGCCGTCCGAGAGTCAGGATGTCCAGCCGGCCGTCGTCGAATCGCTGTAATACCTGCTCCACGGTGGCGGTACTGCCTGTCCGCAGCACTCCGTTCCCGCGCGAAAGCACTACCCCGAAAGCACGCTCCTGGGCGATGCACTCGTTGATCATCTCCTTGTACCGCTCCTCGAAGATGTGCAGCGGCAATGTAGTGTTCGGAAATAACACCACTTCGAGTGGAAACAGCGGCAGCAAGCCCTCCGGCATCTTTGTATTATGGCTCATGCGGAGCTAAGTCCTGCCCGTGCCGGCAACCGCCCTCACACATGAAGATTTCCGGCCAGATCGCACTCATCACTGGAGCCAGTTCCGGCATCGGTGCAGCCCTCGTTGAGGATCTCCGGCGGCTTGGGGCCCGTCTGGTGCTCACCGGCCGTTCGACGCAACGGTTGGCTGCCATCGCCCAGCCGGACGACTTTGTGATGCCTGGTGATCTTTGCGATGCCGGCTTTCGCGAAAACCTCATCCGGCGCGCCCTAGGCCATTTTGGCCGCATCGACATCCTCATCAACAATGCCGGCTATGGGCTCTATGCTCCACCCACTCGCTCACCGCTCGACGACGTCCGCAACATGTTCGAATTGAACCTGTTTGCCCCGCTACATTTAATCCAGCTCACCGCGCCCTTGATGAAAGAGCGGGGAAGCGGCATCATCGTCAATATCAGCTCTGTCGCTGGGAGATTGACCTTGCCGTGGCTCTCCATGTACTCCGCCTCGAAGTTTGCCTTGTGCGCGCTCTCTGAGGGGCTGCGTTCTGAGCTTGCCCCGGCAGGCGTTCAAGTCACGCTCGTCTGCCCCGGCTACGTCAGGACGAACTTCCCGGAGAACGTGCGTGGAGAGGCCATGCCCGCGACGCTCAGCAACCCAACTCGCTTCGCAATCGCCGCTCCGGAATGCGCTCGCGCCATCGTCCGGGGCATCGAGAAAGGAGCCCGCACCGTTGTCACACCCGGCAGCGCCCGGTTGCTCCTTCTCGCGGCGCGGCTCTTTCCGTGGCAGACTGAAAGGTTCTTGGCGCGGTTCCACCGCCAATTGGAGCAGCAAGCATGATTCTTAAGCTGAAGCGCACACCGGGCATTTACCTGGTGGGCTTCATGGGTAGCGGAAAAACGACGGTGGGCCGCGCTCTCGCCAAATACCTCGGCTGGCGATTTGCCGACCTGGACGAGGACATCGAGGCGCGCGAGCAACAACCCATCGGCCATATCTTCGATACGCATGGCGAGGACGAATTCCGCCGCATCGAGAGTGAGGCCCTCAAGCGCCGCGTCTCCGATGTCGCTCGAGGCGTCCCGTGGGTCATCTCTGTCGGCGGCGGCTGTTTTGCCCAGCCCCGGAACTTCGAGCTCATCCAGAACCACGGCCTCTCCATCTGGCTCGATGCGCCGCTGGAACTCATCCGCTCCCGCATCGCCCATTCCACTCACCGTCCACTCGCCCGCGACCCCGAAAAGTTCGAAGCCCTCTACTGGTCGCGGCGCGAGTTCTACGACAAATCGGACTACCGCATCCAGGTCGGGCCGGAAGGCTCCCAGGGCGCCGTCGATTCCATCCTCAAACTGCCCATCTTCTAAGCAACCATGTCCCTTTCCCGGATCCTCCGCCGCGACGCCAAGGCCATCTTCCAGGCCGCCGTCGATGCCGCTCAGCCGGAAACCGCTGTCCTGGCGGCTCTCAAAAGGATCCCTACCCATCGTTTTCGCCGTATCTTTGTTCTGGGCGCCGGGAAAGCCTCCGCCGCCATGGCGCACGCCGTAGAGCAATCTCTCGGCAGCTGTGTCACCTCCGGGCTCATCAACACCAAAGACGGCCACCTCGCCGACCTCAAGTACATCCGGCTCAACGAGTGCAGCCATCCCGTCCCCGATCAGCGCGGTGTCGATGGCGCCCGCCAGATCGCGGATCTCGCCGGCGAAGCCGCCGCCGATGATCTCGTCCTCTGCCTCATCTCCGGAGGAGGGTCGGCCCTCCTGCCTCTGCCCGCCGCCCCCATCACGCTGGCCGAAAAGCAGGACACCACCCGGCTGCTGCTCGGCTGCGGCGCCACCATTCACGAACTCAACGCGGTCCGCAAGCATCTCTCCCTCATCAAGGGCGGACAACTGGCTCGTCTCGCGTCGCCGGCCACGGTGATCTCGCTGATGCTCTCCGATGTTGTTGGAGACCCGCTCGATGTCATCGGCTCCGGCCCCACCGCGCCGGACCCCTCCACCTTCCAGACCGCCTGGACCGTCATCGAGAAGTACGGACTCGCCGGTCAGTTGCCGGCCACCGTCCGCAATCGGCTCCAGGCCGGGCTCCAGGGAACTGTGGAAGACACGCCCAAAGCTGGCGATGCGTGCTTTGCCCGGACACGCAATCTCGTCATCGGTAGCAACCTGATCGCCGTAAAAGCTGCCGCCTCGAAGGCCAAAGAGCTTGGCTACAAGCCGGTCGTGCTTTCCACCACCATTGAGGGCGAGACGAAGGACGTTGCCTTCATGCACGCGGCGATCGCCCGCGAAGCCCTGTCCACCGGCCGCCCTGCCAAACCGCCTGTCTGCTTCATCTCCGGCGGGGAGACCACCGTCACCATCCGCGGCGACGGGCTCGGGGGCCGCAATCAGGAGTTCGCGCTCGCTGCCGCCATCGTCCTCGAAGGGCAACCCGGAGTGCTCGCCTTCAGCGGCGGCACCGACGGCACCGACGGACCCACTGACGCCGCTGGAGCCATGGCCGACGGTGAATCCGTCCAGCGTGCCGCCAAGCTGGGCCTGAACGCCGCCCTGTCCCTCGGCCGCAACGATTCCTACAACTTCTTCGCCCCCCTGGGCGACCTCGTCAAGACCGGCCCCACCGGCACCAACGTCATGGACGTCCGCCTCCTGCTGCTGCGTTAGCATTCCGGCTCCGCCGTGCTGCGCCGCCTGGGGGTGCCCTATGTTAGATTGAGGTGACCGTAAGCCGAAATCCTATGAGCGACCCATCTGCCGAACTGCTGAAAACGCCCCTCAATGAAGCCCATCGCGCCCTCAAGGCCCGCATGGTGGACTTCGGCGGCTGGGACATGCCCGTTCAGTATTCCGGCATCATCGACGAACACAACACCGTCCGCACCGCCGTCGGCCTGTTTGACGTCAGCCACATGGGCGAGATCGAGATCAAAGGGCCTGAAGCCCTCTCTCTCGTCAATTACGTTTCCACTAACAACGCCGCCAAGCTCGCCACGGGCCAGGTCCATTATGCCGGCCTGCTCTACGATCACGGCGGATTCGTTGACGACATCCTGGTTCACAAAGTCGCCGACGATTCCTACTTCCTCTGCGTCAACGCCTCCAACCAGGACAAAGACTTCCAGCACATCGCCGCCCAGAACCGCTGGGATTGCACCGTCGAGAACGCCGGCCCGCGCTATGCCCAGATCGCTGTCCAGGGACCGAAAGCGCTGGCCACCCTCCAGAAGCTCACCAGTACCGATCTCAGCGACATCAAGTATTACTGGTTCGCTGACGGTGAGGTCTCCGGCGACTGGGCGCGCATCGCCCGCACCGGCTACACCGGCGAAGACGGCTTCGAAATCTACGTTGACCCCAGCCTCGCCTCGAAGCGTTGGAATGAGTTGATGGACGCCGGCCAGGAGTTCGGCATCAAGCCCGCCGGCCTGGGCGCCCGCAATACGCTTCGCATGGAAGCCGGCATGGCCCTCTACGGCCATGAGATCGACGCCTCCATCTCGCCGCTCGAAGCCGGCCTGCAGTGGATCGTCAAGTTCGACAAGGGTGACTTCCTCGGCCGCGCCAGGCTGGAAGAGCAGAAGGCCGCCGGCCTCACCCGGAAACTGATTGGATTTGAGATGTGTGGTCGCGGCATCGGCCGCGACGGCTACGAAGTCCGCGTCGCGGGCGCTCCCGCCGGTTGGGTGACCTCCGGCGGCCCCTCCCCGACGCTCAACAAGAACATCGGAATGTGTTACCTCCCCCTCGACAAGGCCGTCCCCGGTACCTCCATCGAAATCATGATCCGGAATGCCCCCGTCGAAGCAGTAACCATCCCCATCCCTTTCTACAAGCGAGCGAAATGAACTACCCAGAAACCTTCCGCTACACGAAAGAACATGAGTGGGTGTCCGTCGACGGCGACACCGGCACCATCGGCATCACCGATCATGCCCAGAATGAACTCGGCGACATTGTCTATGTGGACTTGCCGAAGGTCGGCGGCGCCATCGAAACAGGCAAGAGCCTCGGCTCCGTGGAGTCTGTCAAGGCCGTCAGCGACATCTACGCGCCCGTCTCCGGGGAAGTGCTCGAGATCAATACCCTCCTCGCCGAGGCTCCCGAGAAGCTCAACGAAGACCCTCACGGCGATGCCTGGCTGGTAAAGATCCGGCTCTCCAATCCCGGCGAAGTGGCCGGCCTCCTCTCCGCCGAGGAGTATAAGTCCTTCATTGGCAGCTAGTCCCCGGTTTTCCACCTCCCTCCGTCCCTCTTCCCCCTCAGTCTGAAGCGGCCCGGCAAACTCGAAAGCCGGGCCGCAAGGCTACAATAAAAGAGTGGAGCGCCCCTTTTTGGGCTCTCCATTCTTCGGGAGCCATCTCAATTGCGATATCTGCCCCACTCTGACGCCGAGCGGCGTGCCATGCTCGACGCTTGCGGACTCAAATCCCTCGATGACCTCTACTCTCACCTCCCCGCGGAAGCCCTCTTCCCTCGGAGCCTGGACATTCCCGCCGGCAAATCGGAGTACGAAATCTCCGACTACTTCAAGCAGCAGGCCGCAAAGAACGCGAACGGCTATGCCAGCTTCCTCGGCGCGGGTGTCTATGCGCATTACCGGCCCGTTCTCTGCGACGTGGTCGTGAGTCGCGGTGAGTTTCTCACTTCGTATACGCCCTATCAGGCCGAGATCGCCCAGGGTACCCTGACGACGATCTTCGAATTCCAGACCATGGTCTGCCAGCTCACCGGCATGGAAGTCGCCAACGCGTCCATGTACGACGGCTCCACCGCCGTGCCGGAGGCCGCCATGATGGCCGCCCGAGTCACGGGCCGCCATAAGTTCCTGGTCGCCTCCAACCTCCACCCCGAGTACCGCGAAGTGCTCGACACCGCCGCCCGCAATGCGCAGCTTCATGTGGAACCCTTCGGCTACGACTCCAAGACCGGCACTATCGACATAGCCGGCCTCGAATCGAAGCTCGACAAGGACATCGCCTGTGTCATCCTCCAGTCTCCGAACTTCTTCGGCATCGTGGAGAACATCAAGCAGGCCTCCGAACTCGCCCATAAGCATGGCGCCCTGCTGGTGGTTGTCTTCTCTGAGGCCGTTTCCCTCGGCCTGGTCGAACCTCCGCGCGATGCCGACATCGTCGTAGGCGAACTCCAGAGTTTCGCCATCTCGCCCAGCTACGGCGGCCCCTTCGCCGGCATCATCGCCACGAAGGAAAAGTACATGCGTCAGATCCCAGGCCGCCTCGTCGGTGAAACCAAGGATGCGGATGGCAATCGCGCCTTCTGCCTCACGCTCTCCACCCGCGAACAGCACATCCGCCGCGAGAAGGCCACGTCCAACATCTGCACCAACCAGGCCCTCATCGCCCTCATGGCCACCGTCTTCATGAGCGTCTACGGCAAACAGGGTCTGCGCGAACTGGCCGAACAAAACCTCGCCAAGGCGCACTACCTGGCCAAAGGACTCGACCTCCCCTTCAGCGGCCCGTTCTTCAACGAGTTCGTCGCCCGCCCCAAGGGCAGGACGCCCGAAGAGGCGAACGCAGCCCTTCTCGAGAAGAAGATCATCGGCGGACTGCCGCTCGGCCGCTTCTTCCCTGAGTTGAAGGACTCCCTGCTGCTCTGCGCCACGGAAATGTCGAAACGCGCCGACATCGATGCCGTCAAGGAGGTTCTGCTCTAATGCCCAAGACTCTCGGCAAGATTCGCCCCCATCTCACGCAGAACGAATCCCTGCTCTTTGAGCTCTCTCACCCCGGCAAGACCGGCTATCAGTTGCCCGAACTGGATGTGCCAGCCGTGGACGCTGCAGAGGCCCTGGGCGGCGAAAACGTCCGCACGGAAATCGAGCACTTCCCCGAAGTCAGCGAAGTCGAAGTCATCCGCCACTTCACGCGCCTCTCCACCTGGAACTACGGCATCGACCTCGGCCTCTTCCCGTTGGGCTCGTGCACGATGAAGTACAACCCGCGCATCAACGAGGCGGTCGCCCGCATCGAAGGTCTCGCCTGGGCGCACCCCTATCAGCCCGAATCGCTCTCCCAGGGCGCCATGGAGATCGCCGCTGTCCTCGAGCAGTACCTCGGCGAAATCTTCGGCATGGACGCCGTCACGCTTCAGCCCGCCGCTGGCGCGCACGGCGAGTACACCGGCATCATGCTGGTCCGCGCGTATCTCGAATCACAAGGCAACCCGCGCAAAAAGGTCCTGGTTCCGGACTCTGCCCACGGCACCAATCCGGCCACGGCCATCATCGCCGGCTACGAAGTCGCTACCCTCAAGTCCAACGAGCAGGGCATGATCGACCCTGCGGTTCTCGAAGCCGCTGTCGACGACACCGTGGCCGCCATGATGATCACCAACCCCAACACGGTAGGTGTCTTCGAAGAGAACATTGTCAAAATCGCCGGCATCCTCCATGCCAAGGGAGCGCAGGTCTATATGGACGGCGCGAACCTCAACGCGCTGGTCGGTGTTGCCCGTCCCGGTGACTTCGGCATCGACGTCCTCCACTCCAACCTGCACAAGACCTTCTCTACCCCGCACGGCGGCGGCGGTCCTGGTGCGGGAGCCGTGGGCGTCAAGTCCCATCTCGAGCCCTTCCTGCCCACCCCGCGCCTGCGCCAGGCCAACGGCCAGTGGACCTGGGACTACAACTGTCCCCAATCCATCGGCCGCGTCCGCGCCTACTACGGCAACTTCGGCGTCCTGGTCCGCGCCCTGGCTTACATCATGGCTCACGGCGGCCCCGGCCTCCGCAACGCAACCCTGGACGCTCTGCTGAACGCCAACTACCTGCGCGCCAAGCTCGCGCCCTATTTCCAGATCGCCTACAACGCACCCTCCATGCACGAATGCGTGTTCGAGGATACGCGCCAGGAATCCAAGGGCGTGCGCACCGGCGACATCGCCAAGCGCCTCATCGATTACGGCTTCCATCCCTACACCGTGAGCTTCCCCATGATCGTGCACGGCGCGCTCATGATCGAACCCACGGAAACGGAATCGAAGCAGGAGCTCGATGCCTTCTGCGAATCGCTCATCGCCATCGCCAATGAGATCGACACCGACCCCGAGATGGTGAAACACGCGCCTTACATGACCCGCACATCGCGTGTGGATGAAGTCACGGCGGCGCGCAAACCGATTGTCCGTTGGAAGCCGTAAGGCTTCCAGCATGGCGGCCGGAGCGGAAGTCCTTTGTCACCCCTGGCAGGGCGGCAACGAACCCGGCGTGTCCGCTCCGGTCTCACACCCGTTTGGACGGCGGAGCCGCGCATTTGATAGCGCGGCCCGCTATCAACGTTTTTTCCGAATCTGACCGATGGCCGTAGTCGCCGTGGCCTGCACGCGCGGGATCTTCTCCAGTTCCGCCAGCATTGGCAAAGCCTTCGCCGCATCCGGACCAATCCCACCCAAAGCGATCGCCACACTGCGTTGCACATGAGCGTCTTCGCCTTTTACCTCACCGGCCGCGATCAGCGCGTCCATCACCGACAGTGCTCCGTGGCCCTGCCTGGCAATCGCGTCCGCCGCCGTCATGCGGACCCCCGTATCCCGGTCCTTCAATGCTTCGGCCAGGGCCGGCAATGCGTCCTTGGCGGCAACCCCCAGATCACGCAAAGCCAGCGCGGCAACGCCTCGCTCCACAGTGTCCGGATCCTTCAACGCGCTGATCAGGTTCTGGATGCCCTTCGGAGCCACCGGAGCGCTCACCACCACCGGTTGCCCCACCTTGGCCACAATCAAGCCGTCGAGCCCCAGGTGATACCCCGTGGCGCGCATGTCCTTGCCGGCGCAGAGGAACGTCAGCCAGTGCCGTCCCTGCGTCAGTTTCCGCCAGCCAAGCATTCGGTCTTCCGCGACATACAACTCCGGCCCCCACCCGCTGAACGCCACCCGCGCACCCATGTTGGCGCCCGGTTCGTGCTCCAGGTCGCCCTCGTCCATCACCGGAGTTCCATCCAGCAGTGTGCTGTAGTCTCCGTAATCCGGAGCATGCGCCACCTGCGCCACAATCTCGTAGTAGCCGTCTTCCGCCACATCCAGGGGAAGCTCGATACGCGAGCCCGGCCCCTCCGCCTGGAAGTACAACAAATCCCGTGACCAGAAGACTTCTTTCTGGATCTCCATCCGCCCCTTCTCTGTTCGAACCTCTGAAGCCAGCGCCTCTGCTTCAATCTGCTTCGCATTCCCGTGCGGCAGCCGCGCCGAACCATACGGCGGTTCCGGCAGGCCCTGCGCTACCCCCTGCTGATACCAGAACGCCACGGAGGAAAACAGATCCGCCCGCTCCTCAAACGCCGACCGCACCGTGCCGTTCTCGTTGTACGTCCAGCCGCCGTGCTCAAACACGAACCGCAGGCTCTTCTGGAATGGAATCGGATCCCGCACGTGCCACCGGTACGCTGACATGCGCGACCCGCGGCCGGTCCCTTCCGCGGTGGTCACGCCCCAATACGGACTCTCGCTCACCCGCAAGCTCCAGGCATCGTTGAAGTAGTCTTCCGTGCCTGTCCCCTGAATCGACGCAGCCTTCTCGCCGTCGACAAAGAAATGATCGTCCCCTTCACCGAACCAGCCCGGGGCCACCTGGATGACGTTCAACAGCGTCCCCACATACTGCCCCCGGCCTGTGACCGACAGCACTTCATACGGCTGCCCCGCCTTCGCCGGCAACTCCTGCCGGTACCAGGCGTGGAAGTACCCGATGTCCGCCGGCAGAGGCCGCTTCTCCCAATCCACGTGATAGTACAAGTTGGAAACGCGCCTGCGCCCCTCATTGGTAATCGTGATCTTGCAGGCCTTTCGGAAAGGCATCGCCCAATAAGAATTGCGCGACCGCCCCTCTGACCCGTTCACCACCATCAACGACCGCAGGGACCGCTCGTGCCCCAGGCCCACGCCGAAGAAGTCGCCCACCGGCACATCCACGCTCGGCGTCGGGCTGTGGTCGTAGTAGACCCGCAAGCGCAGCAGCCGCGGCCAGGCGTACTCGTTGGCAGCGATAGTCAGCCAGATGTGCTGCACCACCCCCGGACCTTCTAGGTCCGCCAACACCACCGTCTCTCCGGGAATCGGACGCTTGCTGTCGTCGTTGCTCGTGAGGTCGGCATTGTTGCTGGACGACCGGAACGCCCGCCCCTCGTGCAACCGCGCCAGATCCAGTGATTCCTGAGCGGACAGGACGGCTGCCCAGGCACAGAACATCGCCAGCAATCGCATGAAACCTCCTGCTGCGGACACCTTGAGCCGTACCTGGCCCTCGCTGACCCAGCATGCTATCACGCGCCGCCCGCGCGGTTTCAGCCCTGTTCCGCGCCCGCCAGCATCTCCCGGCACACCTCATCCAGAATGTGCGTCCAGGCCGACCGCAACTCGTCGTGGAAGTCAGGTTGCATCGCCTGGGCCAGAGCCCAGATCAGGGCTGTGCTCACCGTCCGGTAGTGCTGCGGCTGCACGCCATAGTCGACATGTCTCCGCCCCAGGTCTCTCAACGTGGGCCGCAACTGGTCCAACCGGTCGGCACTCTCCACCACCAGTGACAATGTGTCCATCAGCTTTACGGACTGCGCTTTGAAATCGACGTGGAACAATCCGCGCAGAGAGGGATCCAAATCGAAAAGCCGTCCATAAAACAACATTGCTGTCGGGATCGCCATCCCGCGGATCATCTCAAAACTCTCGCGGACCAGTTGTGCATCCTGCCGCATCACTTCCCTTTCAATGCCTTTTCCACGCGCTGCATCTCGTCCCTGTGATAGCGCGTGAATCCTGGTTTGTCCTGCAATTCCTGAAATTGAGCCAGCGCCTTCTCGCGCCAGCGGCGAGCATCCGCTGCCCGATGCAACTTGTCGTAAGTCGACGCCAGGCCGGAGTAAGCCCTGGGCGCAAGCGCCCTCTGTGGGACGCCTGCCCCATTCGCAGTGCTCAGCTTCTCCGCCACCGACACCGCCTGGTTGGCATACCGTAGCGCGGCCTCGCTCTCGCCCCGCCCCGCGGCGGCCTCGGCCAGCTTCCGCCCCGTCGTGATGTAGATCCGATAGAACGGCAGCATCTCCCCCATGTGTTCTTCCGCCAGTTGGTGGCTCACCAGAAACTCGTGGTCGGCCTCCCGGGGCCGGCCCGCCTCCAGCAGCACATCGCCCAACTGCTCGTGCAGCGCCGCCAGGTTCACCACGATGTTGATGTTCGCCGGGCTGTTCCTCGATGCCTGCTCTAGCAGTTCTGCTGCCTGCCGGAACAGCACCACCTGTTCGTCCGCGCTCTGCGCCGGCAGCGCCGCCGTACGCATCGTAGCCATCCCGTAGTCGAACAGGCTCCCCTGATCCGACGGATTGCTCGTGTGCAGCTCCCTGGCGATCTCCATCATCTTGCGGAATGCCGCCAGCGCCCCCGCCTTGTCGCCCAGGTTCGGATAGTTCGGATTTCCTTTCACATCACCCAGGTGACTGTAAGCGAGCATACGCTGCCGCTGATGATCAATATTGGTCGGCTCCGACTGACAGAGCCGGTCCCAGGCGTCCGCAGCCAATTGATAGCGGCTCACCGCTGCTTCCAGTTGGTTCACCCCCGCCAGCGCCGATCCATATCCGGCATTGGTCGCCGCCACCGAGGCCTGCAAAGCCCGGTCTTCCGGATTCGCCTTCAGCGCGTCTTCCAGCAGGTCCAGCGCCAGTTTCTCAGCCTCCAGCGACTCCTTCGGCTTGCCGTTCTCCCGGTACACCCTGCTGATCGAGTCGTAAATTCCGGCCAGATTGCGCCGCGCCTCGTTGCTCAGTCCGCTCTTCCCCAGGGCGTTGCCGATCCTCACGGCTTCCCCATACAGCCGCAGCGCCTCGGCCTTGTGGCCCGTATAGCTCTCCAGATTGCCCAGGCGCTGGTATACCCTCAGCCGCGCCTGCCCGGCGGGGCCACTATCCGGCAAGCCCTCCAGCGTGGCCAGCGCCTTCTGGAAGCTCGCCTGCGCTCCTGCCGTGTCGCCCTTATGCGACCCGAGGATGTTGCCCTGCACCTCACCCATTCGCTCGTAGGCTCCTGCCAGCTCCACACGCAGGTCGCTGTCATCGCGCGCCGAGGCGGACAGGTTGTCCAGATACTCCAGACCCGTCCGGACAATCGCCTCCCGCGCACCCAGGGAGCCAGGCAGCGGCTTCACCCGGTCGTACAGGTCGAAGATCAGTGCATTCGCCAGCTTTCGCGTCTGCCCGAATCTCTGCCGTGCCACCGCCGCTTCATGCGCGGAGACGATGACACCGCCGGTCAAAGCCGCGGCCACGGCCAGCCCGGCCGCCATCACGCCCCCATTCCGCTGGACGAACTTTCGAGCCCGGTAACCCACCGTATCGGGCCGCGCCGTAATGGGCCGGTGTTCCAGATGCCGGCGGATGTCGCTTGCGAACTGCTCCACCGACTGGTAACGCCGCGCCGGCTCCTTCTGCATCGCCCGGCCAATGATCGTGTCCAGATCCCCGGCCAGCTGCTTCGCCTTCGTCTTGTCGCCGACCAGCGTACTCGGCCGCCGGATCTGCTCCTCGCAAATCGCCCGCTCCAGCATCTGCGGCGAATACTTCTCGATCACATGCGGCCGCGACCCTGTCAGCAGCTCGAACAGCACCGCACCCAGGGAGTAGATGTCGCTGGCGACCGTGATCGGCTCCCCGCGCACCTGCTCCGGACTCGCATAATCCGGCGTCATCATCGCCGCGCCCGTCACCGTCTCGCCTTCTCCCGGTTCGTGCAGCAGCAGCTTGCAGATGCCGAAATCCAGCAGCTTCGGCGTCCCCGACCGGTCAACCAGGATGTTGCCCGGCTTCAGGTCCCGGTGCACAACCAGGTTCTGATGTGCGTGCGCCACCGCCGCGCAAACCTGCAGGTAGAGCCGCAGCAACGGCTCCACCCCCAGCTTGTGTTCCTCGCAATATGTGTTGATGGGGACCCCATCCACCCGCTCCATCACGATAAACGGCAGCCCATCTTCGGTCGTGCCGCTATCCAGCAGACGCGCAATGTTCGGATGCTGCAGTCGCGCCAGCGTCTGGCGCTCCCGCCGGAACCGGGCCAGGAAGAACTCGGTGTCCATCCCCTGCCGGACCAGCTTGATGGCGACCTCGCCCTGATACTGGTCGTCGGCCCGCTCCGCCAGGTAGACCGTGCCCATCCCGCCGCGGCCCAACTCCCGCACCAGCCGGTACGGCCCGATCCGCCTCGGTTCCGCCGCCGCCTGGCGCGAGTGGAGCTCCAGTACCGCCCCCGCCACTTCCTGCTCCACAAACCCCCGCCCCGACTCGTCACTCGCCAGCAGCGCCAGAACCTCTGACCGCAGTGCCTCGTCGCCTGCACACTGCGCGTTCAGCCACGGCCCGCGCTCCGCCTTGGGCAGCTCGACGGCTTCGTTGAACAGCTCTTCTACGCGCTTCCAGTTGTCAGGTGACATCATCCGTCAATTACGCGGACGTCCGGCTCATCTCTCTGTGCAGCCACGCTTCGGCCAATCTCTGCTCGCGGCCGACGGTTGCCACAGAAACCCCAAGGGTGGTTGCCGACTCCTCCACGGTCATCCCCCCGAAAAACCGCAGCTCAATCACTTTGGCCTTGCGCTGATCCACGACCGCCAGCTGATTCAGCGCATCGTCCAGCGCAATCACCCCGGCGCTCCGCTCCGGAGACATCGACAGCGCCTCATCCAGCGGAACATTCGCGATTCCGCCGCCCCTTTTCTCACTCCGGTGCTTCCTGGCGTTATCCACCAGGATCTGCCGCATCAGATGCGCGGCAACCCCGAAAAAGTGCGACCGGCTTTGCCAGTCCGGAGCGTCCTGCGCCACCAGCTTCAAATACGCCTCATGCACCAGCGCCGTCGGCTGCAGCGTCGCTGCGTTGCGCTCCAGCCTGAGATATCGCTCCGCCAGATTGTGCAATTCCCTGTAAACAATGGGGGTGAGCAGGTCCAGCGCTTCCTTGTTCCCTTGGCCCCAGTCCACAAGAAGCTTCGTCACCTGTTCCCGGGCGGATCCACCGGGCGAATTGACCATAGCTCATTCTAGCCGTGAAAAATATCCATCCGCATTGGTACGATTCGCCTCTCGTTTGCGCACTTATTGAGTGAGAGCAAAAATATGCTGCCCCGGGGTTCGACCCGCTCGGCGCCAGGAGGCAGCTAAATCAGGAGCCGGCCGGAACCCGTTCCGCCGGCCCAGGCGTAAATCGGAGTTAGACCATGACGTCGCGCAACAAATTTCAGGTGCGGATCGGAATCGCGGCCCCGGAGGCCGGAAGGTGCTGACCATGACGAGCATCCACCATGCTGTCCGCCAATCCGTCCGTGAACATCTCGTCGAAGGCCAGCTGAACGAGGCCGAGGAACTCTGCCGCGAATCGCTCCTCATCCTCGAAGAGTTCTGCCCCATCCACACCGACGTCGTCGCCGCCCTTTGTCGCCTCGGATGGATCCTCGACCGCCGCCAGGAATGGACCGAAGCCCTCGAATGCGCCGAACGCGCCGAGGAAATCCTGGACGAGCTCGGCGAGTCCATCCCCGGGCCCCAGCGCGACAGCCTTCTGTTCGACACCCTCACCCTCCAGGGCGTGGCTCTCCGCCAACTGGGCCGCTACCGCCCGGCGGAGACGGCTTTCCAGCGGGCCTTCACCCTCGCCGAAGCCGACCTCAACGCGCCGGACCTGCTCGTCACCGCCTGCCATAACCTGGCCGTCAACTACAAGCTCGCCGGCAACCTCGAACAGTCCGCCTGCCTCTACAGCCTCGCCATCCTCTTCGCCTCCCGGGCCTTCGGCGAAGTGAGCGTCCTCACCGCCTCCATGTGCTACCAGCTCGCCATCCTGCAGTGGTCGCGAGGCCGTTACCAGGAAGGACTCACGCCCGCTCGCCAATCCTGGGAGATGCGCCGCAACCTGCTGGGCGACGACCATGCCGAAACCGTCGCGGCCGAGTCCGTCCTGCTCCAGCTCCAGTCCGCCCTCGAGACCGAAGCCAGAGCACGGCCCCAGCGCACGATCCTCCGCGCCGCTTCCGTCTCTGTGCCGCTCGAGCCGCTCAAAGCCACACCGGGCGCCCTGTCCAACACGGTGACCCTCGCCGCCTGCTGCGGCGCCTCTCTCTGACAACCGCCTCCGGCACACGCTAACTTGGATCTGGGCCGCCGTGGCCATTGCGGCGCCCGAGGTCCCCATGCGCCGGATCATCCTTACGTTCGTCCTGCTCTTCACCGCCGCCGCCGCCCGGGCCCAGCCGCAACCCGTCTTCCCCATGTCGGTCTGGTATGGCGGTGGCAAGGCCCGCGCGCCCATGCTCGAAGCCGGAGCCCGTGCCAGGAAGGAACTCTGGCGTCAGGACGTTCGCCAGATCAAGGCCCAGGGCTTCAATACACTACGAGCCTGGATCGACTGGGCCACCGGCGAGCCCCGGGAAAAGCAGTACAACTTCGAAACCCTCGACGTCCTCCTCGAGCTCGCCCAGGAGGAAGGGCTCCACCTGCTCGTCCAGGTTTACATGGACTCCGCTCCCCAATGGCTCGGAGACAAATACCCACAAGCCCGCTTCGTCTCCGCCGGAGGCGAGGTCATTCAGCCGGAAACCTCACCCGGCTACTGCCGCGATCACGCCGGCATCCGCGCAGCCGACCGCGCCTTCTACACCGCCCTCGCCAACCACCTCAAGCGCAGCCCCGCCTTCCTCGGCTTCGATCTCTGGAGCGAACCCCACGTCATCAACTGGGCTACCCCCGTCTTCATCGACAAGCCCGAGTTCTGCTACTGTCCCAACTCCCTCGCCCGCTTCCGAGCCTGGCTCCAGCACAAGTACGGCTCACTCGAAAGCCTCAACGCCGCCTGGTACCGCAGCTACCGCTCCTGGGATCAGGTCGAGCCCGGCCGCATGAGCACCATCCTCTCGTTCACCGACTACATCGACTGGAAAGCCTTCATCGTCGACAAACTCGGCGAGGATCTCCACGACCGCGCCGACGCCGTGAAGCAGGCCGCCCCCGACCGTCTCGCCACCAGCCACGCCGCCGGCGTCGGCCTCTTTGCCTCGCCCCACCATTGGGAAGGCCAGTCCGACGACTGGTCCATGGCCCCTCAAGTCGACTACTACGGCACGTCCTTTTACCCCAAGCACTCCGCCTTCATCGACCGCGACGTCCCCTGGCGCGCCGCCCTCCTCGACTTCACCCGCTCCTTCGGCTTCGACGCCGGCCGCAAAGGCTTCTGGATCGGCGAACTCCAGGGCGGCTTCGGCACCATCGCCCTCAACGTCAGCCCCACCGTCACTCCGGCCGACCTCCGCATCTGGACCTGGTCCGCCCTCGCCCGCGGAGCCAAAGCTATCAATTACTACGCCTGGTACCCCATGAGTTCCGGCTACGAGTCCGGCGGCTTCGGCCTGAATCAGCTCGACGGCACCATCACCGATCGCACCCGCGAAGCCGGAGCCATTGCCCGCATCGTCGACCGCAACCAGAAGCTCTTCCTCGACGCCCGCCCGCCCCGATCCGAAGTAGCCATCATCTACAACCCGCTCGCGCACTTCGTCGGAGGCCGCCAGCGCGCCGCCGTCTATGGCGGACCCCAGGGCGAAGTTGCCGGCATCGAGCGCGACTCCCTCCTCGGCATCCACCGCGCCCTCTTCCCCACCAACGTCCCCCTCGACTACATCCACATCGCCCATCTCTCGCTCGAGAAGCTCCGCCAGTACAAACTCGTCTTCTTCCCTTACCCGCTGATGATGCCCGAAGCGCCCGCGAAACTCCTTCGCGAGTACGTCGCCGCCGGAGGCACACTCGTCGCCGAAGCCCGTCTCGGCTGGATGAGCGAATCCGGCAAAGCCTCCGATCGCATCCCCGGCATGGGCCTGTGGGAGTTGATGGGCTGCCGCGAAGTGGCCATTCAAACCGGAGCCAAAGGCCGCACCGTCATCCGCTGGGACGACACCACCTTCCCCGGACTCAAGCCCGGAGACGAACTGCCCGGCACCTGGTATGAGGAATCGCTGGAGCCGCTAAGTCCGTCGGCCCGCATCGTGGCCCGCTTCGCCAACGGTGACCCCGCCGCCATCGCCTCCACCTTCGGCCGTGGCAAGACCCTGATGTTGGGCACCTACCTCAGCGCCGCCTACCAGAGCGCTCCGTCGCCCACGTCGGCGAACTTCTTCGAAAGCCTCCTCACCTGGAGCGGAGTCGCCCGGCCCATCCAGGCGGACAATCTGGAAGCCCACACCCTCGAATCGGGAACGGACCGCCTCGTCTTCGTCTTCAACCACACCGGCAAACCGGTAGAGTCCACCGTACGCCTGACCATGCCGTCCGGAGCCTTCCAGGCCCTGGACCTGATCACCGCCGGCTCGGTAGCCCTACAATCCGCCCCGCAGTCGGTCGAATTCCAGGTCCGCCTGGACCCCAACGCCGTCCGGGTACTCAAACTCTCGCCCCGGCCCTAGCCCGAATCCGCGGAGCCCAAGACCGCCAACCCGGAAGAACCCGTAACGAACCACGACGGCAAGGGAGTGGCCCCCTCCGCGCTGCGAACCGCGACCGTTAGGGAGCGGGCCACGGACGGTACGTTCCGAGGACATAGGTAACAAAACATTCCAAGGACATAGGTAACAGTCGGAAATGGAGCTCGGGAGCGTGAAGGGCAGTCCAGCATTGGGTATGCCCTGGAAAGAGGTCCGAGTGGAAGAACAACGACTGTCGATCGTTCAA
>JAFKEE010000025.1 GCA_017307505.1 Acidobacteriota bacterium
GTGATGGTGGGCGTGGGGTCACCAGGCAGCATGGAGAGATGGATGGTCTGCGTGCGATAGGCGCCGACATCGATCACCAGGTCGGTCGTGCCCGGCGTGCCGGTGGCCTGGATCTCGCAGGAGGCGATGCCATCGGCGCCGGTGAGGACGGTGCCGCCGGTGCAGGAGGCAACGGGTCCGGCGAGAGGATCCTGGTTTACAGTGCGGACGGTGAGCCCGACGCCGGGCATGGGCAATCCGGCGGAGCCGCCGTTGGCTCCGCTGGTGGAGACGACGACGCGCGCCGCGTCGGCCACCCGTTCACCAGCCTTCAGCGTGATGGGCGCGCCCTGTAGTGGTTTGAGGAAGTCGACCAGGGGCTGGTAGTTGGCTGAGCCGGTCTGAAAGGGATAGGAGACGATGGAGAAGCTGGTACTGCCGATGTCGGTGGTGGCAGTGACGGTGTAGGAGAGGAAACCGACTCCGGCCGAGAAGGATCCGCCCGCGACGAACTGCAGGGAGGCGAGGCCGTTGGCATCAGTGGTGGTCGTGCTCGGGCTGGCATAACTGATGCCGCCGACATCGGTCCACTTCACGGTTTTCCCGGGGACAGGCTTGCCGGCCCCATCCACAACCTGGACGACGAGCGGCTGTGTTGGGGAGTAGAAGAGGAGCACCAGTTGCCCGTCGCCGGAGACCTTCTGGATGCGGGTCTGGGCCATCACCGGCCAGGCCGCACTAAACATAGCGCAAAGGAGTAGGAAACGCGCGGCGAAAAATTTCATTGATTCCAGCATACGCGAGGGGGCAATTCGGGCGATCCCGAGTCCATTCGCTGCGTATTTGCCCGGAGGCGCCGGAGCGGGCTTACTTCTTGCCGGGGCGGATGTTACTGCCCTTGTTCTCGATGATTTTCACGTCGGAGGAGAGGGTGAACAATTCGTCGGTGAGGCCCTGGTTGATGGTGATGGAATCGGCGTACATTTCGAAATTCCGCTCCCCATTCCGTTCGCGCCGGATGACGTAGGGCCACATGACGCCGCCGCCGATATCGCGGTACTTGTCGAAGATCGTGACCTCTTCAATGCGGTCGCGGGTTTTGGGGTCGCGGCGGTCCCAGTACTGCTTCACGGGCAGCTTGGTGGACTGGTGGAACCAGACCTTGGTGACGCGGTTGTCACTATCGACGATGTCGACGACGTTGCAGGGCTGATTCTCGACGATGTCGACACCGGCGGGATCGAAGGTGAGGCCGGGTTCCTTCAGACGCATGCGCAGGGTGTAGAGCACGTTGTGGAACAGCGTCTCCTGGTAGGTATCGAAGACAACCTTGTCGAGCGTCTTGGCGCCCTTGTAAGTGATCTCATAGCCGCCGAGCTCGTTGTAGACAACGAAGTAGTCCTCGTTCTTCTTGCCGAAGGCGCGTCGTTCGCGGATGCCGAAGAAGTTGGGCTTCATGGGCTCGGGCGCGAGCAGGTAGCGCGTGTAGACCTTGGCGCGGGACATCCCGGAGAGGTTCTCGCGGTAGAAGGCGTAGAAGCGGCCTTCCTCGACGCGGTCCTGCATGGCGAGGAACCTGTCGCCGCCCAGCGCCTGAAGGGCGTCCTGAATGACCTTCGCGGCGGCTTTCGGAGTGCGTTCCTGCTGGGCGTTGGCCAGCATCGAGGCTACGGCGGCGAGGGCGAGGGAAAGGCGGATGGCTGACCGGCTCATTAACTCGATTGTAGCGGGGCCGCGAAGGCGGCTGGCGTGGCGGCGGGGCGGGGGCGGCGCCAGAGGGTCCGCAGGGAGACGAGAGAGCCCTGGCGCTGCACCTGAACACGGTCGATCCAGCGCGAGCCATCGGGCTGGCGGCGAAAGACGGAGAGGACATCGGCGGTGATGCGCTGGCCGCGCGGCCTGCGGTAAGCGGGCATGCAAAGGACGCGGCTGAGGCCGTGGTCCCGCACCTCTTCGACGAATTCACCGAATGTACATGCGTTTGTGATGTTCAGCAGCACGTTGGGCTCGCAGCCGTGACGGTCGCCGCCGGCGACGGCGGGCAGACCGGTTTCGCGGGCCCAGCGCAGGACGCGGCGGTTGTCGCTCCAGGGGCGGAGGCCGTTCAGTTCCAGGGCGTGAATCCAGGTGCGGTGCAGGCGCAGGAACTCGCGGGCGGCCCGCTGGTGCTCGCCCGGCGGGAGTCCTTTCTCATCCCACAGCGGGTGATTGAAGACGATGAGGACGGAGGGGTCTTCGGCCAGCCAGTCGAGGATGCCGGGCAGGTCCTGTTCGCAGGGCCGGGCGGTAAAGCGGGCAAGGATTCGCATGCGTTCGGGCGCGCGGCGCGGCGGCAGGTTGTGCAGGCCGAGATGGAAGAAGGTGGGCCCCCAGGGCACGGTCCACTCCACGCTGACGGGCACGTCGCGGCTGCCGGGCTGGGCACGCAGCAGCAGGGGCGCGTCGATGTTGTCGTGGTCGGTGAGGGAGACGAGGGGCAGCAGTCCGAGGTTCTCGATCTGGGTGCGCTCCAGTTGCAGGGCGGGCGCGGCGGCGAGGGGAGGAGTCCACCAGAGTCCGCGGAAGAGGCCCGCGATGGCGCGGACATGGTCGAGGCGCTCGACTGAGTGCGCGGTGTGGCTATGGAGCGAAACGGCTGCGCGAAAGGCGCGCATCCGGGGGGAGGTGGGCCGGGCGATGATCTGCGTAGAGTGCGGCATGGCGGTTTCTTCCGCGGTCGCACCCAGGGTGAACGGGCTGGATGACAGCCCGATGCACCCTTTATGAATTCTCAGTCAAACAGGATGGCTGGGAAATGTTTGGTCAGACGGCGGCGCCGCAGCACTTTTTGTACTTCTTCCCGCTGCCGCAGGGGCAGGGGTCGTTGCGGCCGATCTTCTGACTGCGCACGGTCTCCAGCGGAGTGGTGGCCGGGGCGTGGGCGTGGGTGTGGTCGTGTCCGGCGTGATCGTGGTCGTGCTCTTCGTCGTCGGGGAAGAAGACGGGCTGATAGCCCTCGCGTTCCAGGCGGCGGTCGATGGCGATGCAGACAGACTCCTCTTCGGAGTCGCTGAGACCATCGGCGCGTTCGCCGATCATGTCGAGCAGTTTGCCGGCGCTCTTGGGCGTCGTGTTGTGGCGCACGGAGAGGGTGTAGGCAAAGAGGGCTTCTTCGCGAACCTCGTCGTCCTTGAACATGGGAACGAGTTCGAGGGCGAGATCGGGCAGAGGGAAGGCGCCGACACCCTGGATGGCCTGGCGGCGGATGTCGAGGTCCTCACTCTTGAGGTTGGACGGGAAGTACTTTTTGTAGCGCGTGTCGAACGAGCGCCACATGGTGTGGAGCGCCGCGGCCCGGCAATCGTCGATGGCGTAGGCTTCCATCAGCGCATCGTGGACCTCCGGCTCGCCGGTGGCGCCGGCCAGCCCGATGAGGGCGCCGAGCCATTCGTCCTTGTGCTCGCGCCTGGTCTCGAGCGCTTTGGTGAGGACTTCGCGGACTTCGGGTTCGGCCACCCGCTCGCCGAGGGCGCGCAGGGCGGCTCCGCGGACCTTCGGTTCGGTATCGTCCGAGGCGAGGGTGAGCAGGCGGTCGCGGATCTCGTCGGGGTAGTCGTCGTCGGTGAAGCTGGAGGCGGCGCGGGTGCGGTAGGCAGGATCGGCGCAGGCAAAGAATTCGACGACGTGCTCGGGGTCCATCTGGTCGAACAGCGGCATGGCCTCGGCCGGATAAAGGGAGAGGATGTCGAACTCTTCGGGCTCGTGGGCGCCGCGCTCGTTGTTCAGGGCGTCGACGCACTCGAGGAGAACCTTGCGCTCCTCACTCTTCTCCGGTGCCTTTTCAGCGCAGGCATTGACGGTGTCTCGCAGGCTTGGGTCGCCGTAGAGACCGGCGCAGAGGGCGCCTTCGTAGGGATCGCGTTCAAGGGTGTCTTCGACGAGGGCGCGGATGCGGGCGTCGTGCACGCCGAGGGTGACCAGCAGGAAGACGACGTCGGGGCGGTCGTCGGCGGAGCTGGTCTCGTGGAAGGCGAGCAGGGGCTCGACGGCGGGGGCGCCGAGGTCAGCGAAGGCTTCGACGAGTTCGTCGGGAATGGAGTCGCCGCGTTTGGCGAGCAGGGTGAGGTAGAAGGGGATGGCGGCGGGGTCGCGGAACTGGCGGAAGAGGTCGAAGCACTGTTCCGTGAGGTCAAGCAGGACTTCTTCGCGTGGTTCGGCGGCAAAGGGGACGAGTGCGGCCAGGGTTTCCTCGCGGCGGGCGAGAAGCGACTTCAACAGGCGCTGATCGAAACCGATCAGGCCCTGCTCGGCCTCCAACAGGAGCTGCGAGACGGGGGTAGCGTCGAACTGTTCAGGAAAAGTAGGCACGGTGAGAAAAGTAAAAGGGCCCGCCGCATTCCATGCCTTGGCATGGCTGGCGGCGGGCCCGCTAACTGCGAAGCTACTGAGCTTCTTCTTCCTTGTTGACCGACAGGCTGACCTCGGCGGTCACCTCGCGGTGGAGCCGGATGGCGATCTTGTGTTCGCCCAGGGTCTTGATGGGAGCGTCGAGCTGGATCTTCTTGCGGTCGATCTGGTAGCCCTGCTTCTCAAGCAGATCCGCGATGTCCTTGGCAGTGACGGAACCGAACAGGACGTCCGATTCGCCGGCCTTCTGGACCGAGGTGAGCTTGAGCGCGCCCAGCAGCTTGGCCAATTCCTCGGCGGCAGCCTTGTCCTTGGCTTCGCGGCGGAGAGCCGCTTCGCGTTCCTGGGCGACGATCTTCTTGTTGGATTCGGTGGCGGTGACGGCCAGCTTCTTGGGCAGCAGGAAGTTGCGGGCGTAACCGGCCGCTACCTTCACTACCTGCCCGCGGTGACCGAGCTTGTCTACGTCTTCGCGGAGGATGACATCCATGGGCGTTATCTCTCCCTCTCGATGCCGCCGGCGAAGGGCAGCAGCGCGATGTTGCGGGCCAGCTTGATGGCCTCGGTGATGCGGCGCTGGTTCTGGGCGTTCAGGCCGGAGATGCGGCGGGGTACGATCTTGCCGCGCTCCGTGATGAACTGCTGCAGCAGCCGGATGTCTTTGTAATCGATGTAGTCGATCTTCTCGATGCAGATGCGATCGACCTTCTTGCGGCGGAAGTACTGGCGCTTACCCGTGGCGATGGCCTTGTCGGTACCGGTCGGCCTCTGGGAAGCGGCGATGGGGCGTCCACCCTTTTGTTCAGCCATGGTGATTAATGCCTCCTGTTCCTATTCCTGGGTCTCGGTCACAACAGCGGCTTCGGGCGCGGCGGCGACGGGTTCAGCCGGAGCAGCAGCGTCAGCGGGCGCCGGAGCACCTGGCATGGGCGCACCCGGGGTGGCCGGAGCGGCGGGAGCCGCGGGCGCGGCGGCAGTCGGAGCCGGACGCTCGACCACCGGACGGCGCTTGGCGCGCTTCTCGCGCTGCTTCGTCCGCTTTTCCAGCTTCTTCAGCTTCTCGTCGATGCGCACGGTGATCCACTTCATCACCAGATCGGTCACGCGCATGCGGCGTTCCACTTCCTTCACCGTCGCGGCTTCCGCCGAGAACTGGATGAGGGTGTAGAAACCTTCGGCGCGCTTGTTCACGCGATAGGCGAGCCTGCGCACGCCCCACTTGTCCACCTTGTCGATGGTCCCGCCGGCGGAAGTGATTACCTGCTTGACTTGCTCAATGTAGGCATCAATTTCTTCCTCGGTCACGTCGGGACGAACGATGAAGAGCTCTTCGTAGATCCTCATTCTTCCTCTCTTGTGGGCCCCTGGGCGCGGCGGTTGTAAGCCGCCATGGCCTTATCGACGCCCTGGGCGATAATGGACTCCACTGCCGTGCTTGCGGCATCCAGCAGTTCATCCAGTTCCTTCATCTGCGCGCTCTTAAACGGAGCGAGCACGAACCTGGCAGCATCGCTCACCGGATGATCCGGACGGATACCCAACCGCAAGCGGGTAAATTCGTCCGTGCCCAGACACCGGATGACGTCCTTGACGCCATTGTGTCCGCCGGCGGAGCCTTTGGGCCGGACCCGCACGTGAGTCCACGGCAGATCCAGCTCGTCAAACACCAGAATCAGGCGGTCCGGCTTGAGGCTGTACTTTTCCAGCAGGCCCTTCACCGACTGTCCGCTCAGATTCATGAACGTCTGGGGTTTGGCCAGCAGAGCCGGCTTGCCCTCCAACGTCCCAAACCCAACAACCGCCCGGCATTCCAACCGGCTGAGGCGGATCGAATGGCGAGCGGCCAAACGGTCCAGCGTCAGAAACCCGAGATTGTGGGGTGTCTGTTCGTACTCGGGACCAGGATTGCCCAGCCCCACCACCAAAATCTCCGGATCCGGCATTCTGCTTTCAACTCAAGGCGGCTGCCCCGGCGAACGGAGCCTTTCGGCCCCCTACGCCGGAGCATCAAAACACTACCGGGCGGCTTACTTCTTCTTCTTGTCGTCCGCCGCGCCTTCTTCTTCCTTCTTGCCCTTCTTGATCACTTCGGGCTCGGCAGTTTTGGCTGCATCCTCCTCAGTGGTCTCAGCGGCGCCGCGAGCGGCAACCACGTGGGAAACAACCTGGTCGGGCGAGTTCACCAGCTTCATCGAGCCGCTGAGCGGCAGGTCGCTGGCGCGCAGGGCATCGCCGAGCATGAGGTAGGTGACGTCGACGTCGAACTTCTCGGGGATGTCGTCCGGCAGGCACTCGATTTCGATTTCGCGGGACACGACTTCGTGCAGGCCGCCCTGGGCTTTGACACCCTTGGGGTCACCCAGCGGATGGACCGGAATCTTCACCCGGAGCCGCTTGTTGAGATCGATGCGCAGCATGTCGACATGAAGCAGGTTGTTCTTCACGGGATCGTGCTGCCAGTCGACCACCATCACCGGAGTGCTTTCGACACCCGTGATATCGACGTTGAAAATCGTGTTGACGCCCGAACCGGAGTGGAGAACTTTGTTCACTTCCTTGGGGCTGACCGTCACGGCCACGGCGTCTTTGCCGGTGCCATACACCACGGCGGGGATTCGCTGCTGGACCCGCAGCCGCCGGGCCTCGTTCTTGCCCCGCGACGAGCGGGGTTCGGCGGCAATGGTGATGTCCTTTCGCATATTACGCTCCTATCGATTCAGACAAACAACGAACTGACGGACGTTTCCTCGTGAATGCTCTGGATGGCGCGGGCCAACAGGCCGGCCACCGAGAGCACCCGGATCTTGCCGCACGCGGCGGCCTCCGGACGCAAAGGAATGGAGTCCGAAAAAACGACTTCTTTCAGCGGAGAATTCTTAATGTTCTCCACAGCCGGCCCGGAGAGCACGGCATGAGTGGCGCAGGCCGAAACACTGGCGGCCCCGCCGCGTTCGATCAAAGCCTTGGTGCCCTTGACGAGCGTCCCGGCCGTATCGATGAGATCGTCAATAATCAGGCAGTCGCGGTCCTCGACGTCGCCGATGATGTGCATAACATCGGCTTCGTTGGGCTGCTCGCGGCGCTTGTCGATGATGGCCAGCGGCACTTCCAGGCGTTTGGCGATGGCGCGGGCGCGCTCCACGCCGCCGGCGTCGGGAGAAACGACCGTCAGGCGGTCGAGGTCCGCGCTGGCGCGGAAGTGGTCGATCATCACCGGGGCGGCAAACAGGTGGTCCACCGGGATATCGAAGAAGCCCTGGATCTGGGCGGCGTGCAGGTCGAGGGAGAGAATGCGATCCGCTCCGGCGCGCTCCAGCATGCTGGCCACGACCTTCGCCGAGATCGGCACGCGGGAACGGTCTTTGCGATCCTGGCGGGCGTAGCCGTAATAGGGCAACACGGCGGTGATCCGGTCGGCCGAGGCGCGCTTCAGCGCGTCGATCATCAGGATCAGTTCCAGAAGATGACGGTCGGCCGGCGTACACGTGGATTGCACCACGAAGACGTCGTTGCCGCGCACGTTTTCCTCGATCTGGACCCAGATCTCGCCGTCCGAGAAGGTCTTCACCTTGGCTCCGCCCAGCACGGTGCCCAGGTCAGCACAAAGTGCAGCGGCGAGAGCCGGATTCGAATTGCCGGTCAGTATTTTCAGTCTCTCAGATCTCATTACGCGTACCGGCTTTGGGGAGGCCATGTATTTTCTAATGCGTGTTCTCGCAGGCTCCGCCACAAACGCGCGCGATACTGCACGCGCGTCAACATCGTCGTCGAGAAAACCTTGAGAGGCTCCGTGTGAAACTGCGGAAGGGCTCCCTGAAGCTTGGCCTGGTTTGGAAACACCCCGAAGAGTGCTGCCCCGCTGCCGGAGAGCCGTGCAACATGAGCCCCAAGCCGTTCGAGTTTTCTCCGCCATCGTTTCAACTCCGGATGAAGCTGAAAGACGGCTACCTCGAAATCGTTCTCCGCGTCAGACGCAAGATACGCCTGCCAGACAAACGACTGGAAAGTATTTAGTTTAGGTGACTCGGACGGTGAAGTCAACGACGGGCGGCCCAGGGCCTTGAACGCCTCCGGCGTCGACACATGGAGGGGCGGCGCAAGGACGATCATCGGCTGTGGTTTTGGCTCCGGCAACGGGTAGAGTTCCTCGCCGCGTCCGAGCCCCAGGGCGGCTCCGCCGACCAGGAAAAACGGCACGTCGCTGCCCAGTTGCGCGCCCATCTCCATCAAATCAGGCAAGTTGGTATTCCTGCCGGTCAAGGCGGGCAGCGCCAGCAGGACGGCCGCCGCGTCACTGGACCCGCCGCCCAGGCCGCCGCCCATGGGCACCTGTTTCTTCAACCGCATGCGCAGCCGGCCCCGCACCTTGCGGCGCTCGAAGAAAAGGCGGGCGGCACGGGTTACCAGGTTGTTGTCGATGGCGAGAGCGTCGTCCAGTTCCACCGCCGAACCTTTGCCCGGCGTGAACTCGAAATCGAGGGTGTCGTGAAGGCCGATGGTCTGGAAGACCGTGCGAAGCTCGTGGAAGCCGTCCGGGCGTTTATGCAGTACCTTCAGGCTGAGGTTGACCTTGGCGTACGCCCGGACCGTGGCTGATCTGGAAGACACGTTAGTAGTGCAGCACCGAATAGACTTCCCTGCCCTCGAGCTTCGCCTTCCCGTTCAGGAAGTCGAGTTCGATCAGGAAGCCGAGTCCCAGCACCTGCCCGCCCAGCCGTTCGATCAGCTGAGCGACCGCCGAGGCCGTGCCACCCGTGGCCAGGACATCATCGATAATCAGGACCTTCATGCCGGGCTGGATGGCATCCTTATGGACCTGCAGCTTGTCGGTACCGTATTCGAGCGCATACTCGACGGTCTCGGTTTCGGCCGGCAGCTTACCCGGCTTGCGGACCGGAACGAACCCGGCGCCCAGGGCATAAGCCATCGCCGGAGCGAAGAAGAAGCCGCGCGCCTCGATGCCCACCACCACGTCCACCTGGATACCCTCGTAGCGGGCCTTGAGCGCGTCGATGGTGGCCTTCCAGCCTTCGGGATCCTTCAGCAGCGTGGTGATGTCGAAGAAATTGATCCCGGGCTTGGGAAAGTCGGGCACTTCGCGGATGAGTGACTTCAAATCGATCATAAATATGCGTGGAAACTAGTGTTTGATGGAAAACCCATCCGATTGTAGCAGAGGCGCTTCGATCTCCTCGACGCTGCGGACCTCGCCGAATCGGGGCCCGATCCGGAGCCGTCCGCTGTAGGCCGCCAGCTGCGCCGCCGTGCCTGTGGCGTAGGTCTCCACCGCACCGTCGTCGCGGTTGCGCACCCAGCCGGTGACTCCGGTTTCCGCCGCCGCCGTCTGGGCAAAGTAGCGGTAACCCACACCCTGTACCCGGCCCTTCACCACGTAGAGGCGGGAGATCCGCTGTGCTTCCTGTCTGTCTGTCCTGCTTGCCATGCTACATTCATTATCCGTAGAGTGTTCCATCCTCTCCAACTTGTTCCACACCGCGTGCGGCCTAAATTGATGTGGCCGGCCGCCCTGTTCGCCTGCGGCATGGCATTGGCCTTGACTTGGCTGGGCTCCGATCTGAAGTCCAAGTCCGCGCCGCAGGGCATTGTCAGCCTGGAACTTGCCTCCTCGCCGGCCAGGGTCGAGCGGATCCTGGAGGAGTGGCGGGGCGATCACCCAGGCATCTCCATGGAAGACAACATGGAGAAGATGGTCCAGGCGGTACCCAAGGGCAAGGATGAACTGGCGCTGCAGCTCACAATGCTCGACTTTCTCTTCCTGCTGGGATACGCATCGGCGCTGAGCATGGCCTGCGTCTGGCTGGCGAGAAGGTCGGGGCTGCCCGCCCTGGGTATTGCCCTGGGCTGGGCCATCTGGCTGGCGGCCCTGCTGGACGCGGTCGAGAATACACTGCTGCTGCGGCTGATGAACGGAGCGGTGCAGAGTTCCACGGTACTGTCGACCCTCGGCTGCGCGCTGGTCAAGTTTGCGATCTTTCTGGGGGCTCTCGGCTTCACCTGTTTCGCCCTGTGGAAGGACGATCGCAAGGTGCTGGGCGGAGTCTTCGGCCTGGTGTGGCTGGGGACCCTCTATGGTGTGGCCGCCGCTCTTCTGATGTAGCGGGCAGAACGCCAAGTCTGGGCTAAGATGGCAATTGAGCCTATGCCTTACCCCACGCAACGTCCGCGCCGGCTGCGTTCCTCCGAATCGATGCGCCGCCTGGTTCGTGAGACCATCCTGGAGCCTGCCGACTTCATCCTGCCCCTCTTCGCCGTCGAAGGCGAAGGCATCCGCAAGGAGATCAGCTCGATGCCGGGCAACTACCAGTTGTCGATCGAGGAGATCGTCAAGGAGTGTGAGGAGTGCGCGGCGCTCGGCATTGGCGGCGTGATCCTGTTCGGGATCCCGAACCATAAGGATGAGGAAGCCTCCGGGGCCTATGACAACGACGGCATCGTGCAGCGGACGGTGCGGGCGATCAAGCAGTCCGTGCCAAACCTGCTGGTGGTGACGGACGTCTGCAACTGCGAATACACCAGCCACGGGCATTGCGGAAAGATCGTGGACGGCGATGTCGATAATGACATCTCCTTGGGCTGGCTGGCGGCGGCGGCGGTGTCGCATGCCCGCGCCGGGGCGGACATCGTCGCCCCGTCGGATATGATGGACGGCCGGGTGGGCGCGATCCGGCAGGCGTTGGACAAAGCGGGCTTCCCGAAGGTTCCGATCCTGAGCTATGCCGCGAAGTATGCGAGCGTCTTTTATGGACCGTTTCGCGAGGCGGCGGAATCGGCTCCGCAGTTTGGCGACCGTCGCAGCTACCAGATGGATCCGCCGAACGCCCTGGAGGCGATGCGCGAGATCGCGCTGGACCTGGAGGAAGGCGCCGACATGATCATGGTCAAGCCGGCCATGCCTTACCTCGACATTATCCGTATGGCAAAGGATAGATTCGATGTTCCCCTGGCCGCATACCAGGTTTCGGGCGAGTTCAGCATGATCATGGCTGCGGCGCGGAACGGGTGGATCGACGAACAAAGGGCGATGATGGAATCGCTGGTAGGGATCCGGCGGGCCGGTGCGGACTTCATCCTAACCTATTTCGCCAAACCCGCGGCGCGCCTGCTGGGCTAGGCAGAGCCGGAGCAGAGAAAGGGCCCCGTCCGCAGGCGCGGACGGGGCCCTTTCTGTCTTTAAACTGTGTGAATGGTTAGGCTTGGCGCCGGCGGCGGGCGACGCCGAGCAACATCAGGAGCCCTCCGCCCATCAGGCCCCAGGTGGACGGCTCAGGCGCGTACTCGATGGTAACCGAGGCGCTGTTGAGCTTGCCGTTCGCGATCGGGTTGAGCCAATCGAGAGAGGTGGTGAAGAGTCCATTGGGAGCGATGGCGGCGGTCAGCGACGGGAACTCAAAATCGCTGAGGGTGAAGACGGTGGACGCGGCGTGGGTGAATGAGCCCTGCGCAACGACGACGTCGACGATGGTAGCGGCCTGGGTGTACATCAAAAGTTTGATCGGTCCGCTGTTCGTCCCGTTCACATCCAGGAAGAAGGTAATCTTCGAGATGGGGTAAGGGGCGGTCACGAAGGGATCGTTGGAAAAATCCCAGTTGAGGTTATAGACGTTTCCCGAAGCGCCGGAGACGAGAGTGGTGAGGCCCATCGTGGCCGAACAAGTGTTTCCAACACAGGTAGACGCTGGCGGAAATAGATTGAGGGTCGCGGCGGACGAAACCCCGACCATGAACATTGACAGTAATAGTAACTTTTTCAAAGTGACTTCTCCTCCGTGGCTCATACCAAGCGTCCTAGTACTTCTCGCGCCCGGCTCGTACCACACCTAAACATAAGTTGATACAAGGGTTGCTGCAAGGAGATCGTGCGAGCGAGGCACATATCTATCGCCAACCTACCTATCCTACGATTGGTACTATGTAGCGGTGTTAATTAACCCTAATTGGAAACAGGCTCTCCTTGGTCAAAACTAAGTGTAACACCTTAGATGAGCAATCCTTCATACTATGGAACCCTCCAGGTGAAGATGTACTAATCTTTCAAGTCATCTTCTCGCCTAATTTTTTCGCGATTCAAAGACTCATTCTGTAATCTCAATTATAAATTTTATATATCAGCATTATCTAATCATATAAAGCATTAGCTCTATTGAAAAAGCCCATAACCGAGGAGGCTCGTGCGCCACGGCGCCAGGCGTCTCCACAGCAGTGCTGAGCTGGCCGTCTGCTATCGCGAGGTCCGGGTGCGGCCTGCCCGGCGGCGGGCCTTTCGCCCTATCGTCCGGTCGGATTTTCCTCGCGGAGCGCGAGCCGCGCAGGAAAGCAGCGGGGGTCCTCAAACCGGTGATTTGTTCGCTATCTGGTGTCTCACTTTGGATCAACAGGAAGCGGCAAGATAAGGCAAACTAAGGGCTTGTGCTACGGTTGGGGGGGTAGAGTAGTACCACCAAACGGCTGGAACCACCGCCGGGCGTGTTCCTGCAAGCCGTTGCAGATCAATCACTTCTGAGAGCACGCTCGAGCCGAGTCAATCTAAAGATAGCCTATATGCGTAGTCTATGGATGTAGTATTCTCTCAGAGAAAGTCTTTCGGGACTTTTGTAGCTTAGAGGAGGAGACTAAATGAAGTTCTTACTCGCAACCGTGGGAACCGCACTACTGAGTGTGGCTGCCTTCGGTGCACCAATCGCCCTCACGGACGATTTCAGTACCCCCAGCAACGCAGCCCAGGCAAATACAACGGGCAATGTTGGCGTGAACACCACTCAGAATGCGACCCCGATTGCCGGCGTGAGCCGCACCGTGTTCGTGAAGAAGACCGGTATCCCTGCCAGCGATCCGTTCCTCAACATGAACTCTTCGGTTGGTCTGGGCAACTTCCTGATCTCCACGGATACCGGCGTTGACGGTATCGGTGGTGTTTTCTACTCGGTTCCGACGACCGACCTGACCGGCATTGGCGAGAGCTTTTCGGTGGATTGGGTTCGCTCCGACATCCCTGGTGGCACGTTGACCTTCTTCGTCACCAGCATCGGCGCTCCGACGGCGGGCAACATCGGCTCGATGTTGAACTCCGGTACGGCCACCTCCACGAAGACGTTCGTCACCGCCGGCACGGCTCCCCAGACGTTCGCCGCCCTGCTCTCCACGTTCTCCGGTAGCGCCGACCTCAGCCAGATCACCGGCTTTGGTTTCTACTGGCAGACCCCGTTCGAGCAGGATGCCCGCTTTGACAACTTCCATGTGTCGGCTCCCGAGCCGGGCACCTACGCCCTCATGGGCGCCGGCCTCGCTGCTCTGGCTTTCCTGCGCCGCCGCAAGTAGTCAAGTAGTAACTGCAGTATATTGGTCAAGCGCCCGGGACTTCTGTCCCGGGCGTTTTTGTGTCTACACCTTCCCCTCGCCCTCTGACCCACCTATGTTAAAGTGGGTTTTTCCTATGCAGCGTACGCAGAATCCCTCCGAGCTATCCTCCATAGCGCGCCAAATCAGGCGTCACATCGTCACCATGATCACCGCTGCCAAGTCGGGCCACCCTGGTGGTTCGCTGTCGGCCGTGGAACTTCTTGTCACCCTGTATTGGGACGTGCTCCGTCACGATCCAGCCAATCCGAAATGGCCCGAACGGGATCGATTCATCCTGTCCAAGGGACATGCCGCTCCGGTGCTGTATTCGGTGATGGCTGAGTGCGGCTACACCCCGGTGGAGACGCTGAATACGCTAAGGAAACTGGGCTCCATTTATCAGGGACACCCGGATGTGCGCTTCATCCCGGCGCTGGAAGCCTCGACAGGTTCCCTGGGCGAGGGCTTGAGCCTGGCGCTCGGCATGGGCCTCGCTGCGAAGCTCGACAAGTCGCCTTCGCGGGCCTACGTCGTACTGGGCGATGGGGAGATCCAGGAAGGCCAGATCTGGGAAGCCGCGATGTTCGGTGCGTTCCACAAAGTGGACAACGTGTGCGCGATTGTGGACTACAACGGCATTCAGCTGGACGGGTTTGTGAAGGACATTCTGGACCTCTCTCCGCTGGCGGAGAAGTGGCGTTCGTTCGGCTGGCACACGCTGGAGATTGACGGCCACGATATCCCGGCCATCCAGAAAGCCTTCGCCGAAGCGGCAGCCACCAAGGGCAAGCCGACCTGCATCGTGGCGCACACCGTGAAGGGCAAGGGCGTCAGCTTCATGGAGAACAACCCGAAATGGCACGGGGTTGCCCCGAAGCCGGAAGAACTGGAACTCGCACTGAAGGAGCTTGCCTAATATGCCGGCCAACGTGAAGTACGAACTCAAACTGGGCGCAGCCACGCGTGAGGCGTTTGGCAAGACCCTGGCCGCCCTGGGCCACGAGAATCAGAACATTGTGGTGGGCGACGCCGACCTGACGAAGTCCACCATGACCACCTACTTCGCCAAGGAGTTTCCCGAGCGTCTGTTCGAATGCGGCATCGCGGAAGCGAACATGGTTGCCATCGGCGCCGGCCTGGCCCTGGCGGGCAAAGTTCCGTTCGTCTCCAGTTTCTCCGCCTTCGTGATGACGAAGGGCTTTGAGCAGCTGCGCTGCCTGGTGGCCTACCCCAACGTGAACCTCAAAGTGGTGGGCACCCACAGCGGCATCTCCATCGGCGAGGACGGCCCGTCGCAGATGAGCATGGAAGATCTGGCGCTGGCGTGTGCGCTGCCCAACTTTACGGTCCTGAGCCCCGCCGACGAAGTCGCCACCGAATGGGCCGTGCGCTGGGCGGCCGAACATGTCGGCCCTGTCTTCATCCGCACCGGCCGAGTGAAGGTCCCGGTGATCTACCCGGCTGGTTCGAAGTTTGAGATCGGCAAGGCCGTGGAACTGGTCAGCGGTACGGATGTGACGCTGGTCGCGACCGGCCTGGTGGTGGCGGAGGCCATTCGCGCCGCTGAGCAACTGGAAGGCGAGGGGATCTCGGCACGGGTGCTGGACATCCACACGATCAAGCCCATCGACGAAGAGGCGATCGGGCGCGCGGCCGCTGAAACGGGTGCGCTGGTCGTGGCCGAAGAACACCTGGTGGACAGCGGCCTGGGTGTGCGCGTGGCACAGGCCGCGGCGAAGACTCACCCCGCTCCGATTGAATTCGTCGGCCTGACGGACTTTGCCGAATCGGCCACGCCCGATGAACTGCTGGACAAATACGGCATGCGGGCGGAAAACATCGCGGCTGCGGCCCGGCGCGTCCTGGCGCGGAAGAAATAGCCGCTGTTTCGCTTTTTAGCCTGACTGAAGATTCGCCCGCCAATATCCATTGGCGGGCGAATTCGTTTATCATGAGCCCGATGGATGCCAACGGCAAGACTCCGCCTCAAACCAATCTGGCCTGGAGCGGGCTCGACGAAATACGCCAGCAGGACCGGCGGCGCGTCAGCCGGCGTCTCCACGACGACATTGGCCCCTCGCTTTGTTCCGCGGGGTTGATGGTGGGCCTGTTACGAAGCAACTGGCCTGATTTGAACCAGGACTCGCGCGATTTGCTCGATACGGTTCAGGAAGCCCTGGAATCTGCCGTCGATTCCGTGAGGGTATTGAGCTACCAGTCCGATCCCGGAATCGTTGCGCGGTGCGGCTTGCGCAAGGCGATGGAGTTGATCACCGCGGACCGGCAGGTAGACATGACAATTGCGCCAGGCGCGCCCATCTGGTCGGCGGAGCAGGCGGAAACACTTTGCCGTATCATTGGGGATGCGCTGCTTTTGTGGGAAGCCAAAGGGCATCCCGGGCGAGTGCAACTTGTGCTTGAGAATGACGCAGTGCAGCTGCGAGCGCCGGCCGGGGAACTGCTCGGAGAAGCAGCCCTGGAATCCGCGCGCCGATTGGCTGCTCGCGCTAACCTTTCGGTGGAGTACCGGGATACCTCGGTAACGGAGCTTTCCGTTACTCCCGGCAAGGAACCATGATTGATGTATACCCTGTTGCTGGTGGACGATCACAAGATTATGCGCGACGGTTTGCGCGCGATTTTAAAGAACTCAGGTGAGTTCGATGTGGTAGCGGAAGCGGAAACCGGAACGGATGCGATTGCCCTGGCCCGGTCGTTGCGTCCCCAACTGATCCTGATGGACATCAATCTGCCGGGCATCAGCGGCATCGAAGCAACCGGTGAGATTATGCGTCATGCGCCGGACTCGAAGATCATCATCCTGTCCATGCATGACGACGAGAATTCGGTGATCCGCTCCATCCGCAGCGGAGCCCGCGCGTTCGTGCTGAAGAAGGCCAGTGACCGCGACCTGCTGGACGCCCTGCGGACGGTGGCCCGCGGCGGATCGTACCTGAGCCCGCAGGTCTCGGACACCTTCCTCTCCCGCGTGCAGCGGGGCAACCTGAACGATTCCCACGGGCGCACGGCCGTCCAGGCACTGACGCCGCGGGAGCAGCAGGTGATGCGCATGGTGGCCGAAGGCCAGACCAGCAAAGAAATCGCCGTCGTCCTTAACCTCAGCCTGCAGACGGTGCGCGGCTACCGCAAAACACTGATGAAGAAGCTCGGCGTCAGCAATGTCGCCGGCCTTACGCAGGTGGCGCTGGCCAACGGTCTGTCAAATTCTCACGAGAATGCTGGCCGCGGCGCCGTTGCCGGGTAAACTGTCTGAATGCAGACTCTCTGGGGTCAGATTGCCGTAGCTGACGCGCACGTCCATTTTTTCTCCCGGAGCTTCCTGCGGCAACTCGCCGTGCAGAAGGGCGGATCGGCGACACCCGCCGATCTGTGTGTAACCCTCGGCTGGGAGCCGCCGCCGGAGACGGCAGAACAGTGCGCCGCGCAGTGGGCCGCCGAACTGGTGCGGAACGAGGTTTCGCAGGCCACGCTGATCGCCAGCCTGCCCGGCGAGGAGGACTCCGTCCTGGCCGCGGTCGCTGCGTTTCCCGGACGCTTCTTCGGCTGGTTCTTCCTGAATCCTCTTGCGCCGGACGCCAAAGACCGCTGCGAGCGCGGCTTCCGGAACGGCCTGAAGGCGGTCTGCCTGCTCCCCGCGATGCACAACTTCTCGCTAGGCGATCCCCGGGTGGAAGAGATCTTCCGCACCGCCGCCAACTGCCGGGGCACGGTCTTCGTGCACTGCGGTGTCCTTTCCGTGGGCTTCCGGCAGCGCCTGGGACTGCCCTGCCCCTTCGATATGCGGTACTCGAATCCGCTGGACCTGCATCCGCTGGCGCTCAAATACCCGGGCGTCCAAATCGTCATTCCGCACTTCGGCGCCGGGTTCTTCCGGGAAGCGCTGATGCTGGCCGACATGTGCCCGAACGTCTATCTGGACACCTCCAGCAGCAATGCCTGGACGCGCTACCTGACTCCGCCGCCTACCCTGGAGCAGATCTTCCGCCAGGCGCTGGCCGTGGTGGGGCCGCGCCGGCTGCTGTTCGGAACGGATTCCTCATACTTCCCCCGGGGCTGGCACAAGCTCGTATTCGACGACCAGGTGAACGCGATGTGGAAGGTGGGCATCCGCGGTGACGATGCGGCGGACATCCTGGGCGGCAACCTGCGCAGCCTGATGCGCGGCCGCTAGGAACAAGCCCCGATTCCCGAGAGAAAAGACTGGCGGCGGGCACTACTAAGCGAGAGGACCGTCGCGAAAATGCGCTTATCTCTTCTTCGACTTGCCCGCATAACGGCTGGAATGGCCCGGGAAGGTGCCTCCCTGCCCTCGCCAAAGCTGGAGTACCCGCTTGTGCGCCCGGCCCGCATCGCCGTTCTGGGGCTCACTGTGGAGCAGGAATCGGGCATCCACACCTTCTCTGAATGGAACAGTGCGGTGCTGAACAAATACCGGCCCTGCGCCCTGGCCGGCTGGCTGCCGGACCTGATCCAGGCAGGCCGTCTACGCGAATCCGGCCATCTGGCCGCTTGCCAACTCAGCCACCCGCTGCTAGTCTTCTCGACGCCCGAGCAAGGTCCGCTGGATGAGGACGCCCATTCGACCCTGTGGCGCTGGTTCGGCTTGCCGGTGTATGAGCAGATCCGAACCGCCGAGGGCCGGTTGGTGGCCGTGGAATGCGAAACGCGCAACGGATTCCACCTGGCAGGAGAAGATGCGGCGAATCACGATGGTCCCGCGTGCGATTGCGGCCACGGCCGGCGCTGGGTTCCGGCTGTCACCGGTTCGAGTGTCACGGCAGCGACGCCGGAGTCCGGGCGGCCGCTGACGACTGCCGCCGGAGATTGAAGCAGCCGGGGCGCGTGTGGCGCGGCGCCGACTGCACCTGCTAGACTTTTTGAGGCGCCCGTGCGGACGTGGCGGAACTGGCAGACGCACTGGATTTAGGTTCCAGCGGGGAAACCCATGGGAGTTCGACCCTCCCCGTCCGCACCACTCAATCCACTCTTTGCTCTTGCAAGCAGGCGCGGTGTGCCAGCGCAGGCTTGGGGTCCGTCAAGCCCACAGGCAGTGCTTCCCTCCGAAAGCCCCGGTTCGGATCGTGTAGCCTATCTACCATGAACCGGCGGGAATTCCTTTCCACCAGCGCGGCGCAGGCCCTGGCCCCAAAGCGGCGGCCCAACGTCCTCTACCTCCATTCTCACGACACCGGCCGCTATATCCAGCCCTACGGCCATGCCGTCCCCACGCCCAATCTGCAGAAGTTCGCCGGGCAGGGCGTGCTGTTCCGCCGAGCGTACAGCGGCGCCCCCACCTGCAGTCCCAGCCGCGCGGCGCTGCTTACGGGGCAGACCGCCCATGGCAGCGGCATGCTGGGCCTGGCGCACCGCGGCTTCAGCCTGAGCCACCCCGAGCGTCACCTGGCGAACTTCCTGCAATCGCACGGCTACGACACGACGCTCTGCAACGTCCAGCACGAGACGAAGGCCGGCACCATTCCGTCGCTCGGCTACCAGCGCGTGCTGAAGACCGCCAGCAATCGCGGGCCGGACGCCGCCGCGGCCGCGGTGGAGTATCTGAACTCCAAGCCCAAGGCTCCGTTCTTCCTCTCCTGTGGCTTCTTCGAGACGCACCGGGAGTACCCGGTGGCCGGTCCGAAAGAGGATCCTCGCTACACGCTGCCACCCGCGCCATTGCCGGATACGCCTGCGGTGCGGCAGGACATGGCCAACTTCAAGGCGGCGGCGCGCGTGCTCGACGACTCCATGGGCTCCATCCTGGAAGCGCTGGCCCGCAATGGCCTGGAGGAGAACACGCTGGTCGTGCTCACCACTGATCACGGCATCGCGTTCCCAGCCATGAAGTGCAATCTCACCGACCACGGCATCGGCGTGATGCTGATGATGCGCGGCCCGGGCGGCTTCCTGGGTGGCAAGGTTTCTGACGCCATGGTTTCTCACCTCGACGTCTATCCCACCCTTTGCGAGACCCTGGAACTCCCGAAACCGGCCTGGTTGGAGGGCCGCCCGCTCACGCCGCTGGTAAAGGGCTCCGCCACGAGCATTCGCGACGAGGTCTTCGCCGAAGTCTCCTATCACGCGGCCTACGAACCGAAACGGGCGCTGCGCACGGAGCGCTACAAGTACATCCGCAACTTCGGCGACCGGGCCCTGCCGGTGCTACCCAACTGCGACGACGGGCTGAGCAAATCGTACTGGCTGGAGCAGGGTTGGAAGCAGCGGCCGGTTCCGCGGGAGGAACTCTACGATCTCGTCTTCGACCCGAACGAAGCCAACAACCTGGCGACCCGCCGCGAGCCGCCGGCCGAACTGGACCAACTCAGAGGCCGGCTGGACCGCTGGATGAAGGAGACGGACGATCCACTGCTGCGTGGTCCCGTACCCGCTCCGCGCGGTGCGCAGGTGAACGATCCGGCAGGACTCTCGCCCCGGGAGCCAGTGACCGTTGTGCCGTGACCGGCGCAATTGCTGAACCGTCGGCAATGAGGCATTCCGAGGCGTGATTCCGCTCTTCTGAGTAGGTCCGGGCAGGGCGTGTGGTGCGTACCCTGCCCTGGCTCTATCGGAGGAGGCGGGTATGTTCAATTGCGACCTGAGGGTCGACATTACGCTGTCGGAGAAAGCCGCCAACGGGCGCAGCCAGGCTTTCAAGGCAGTGGTCAAAATCCGGCTGATGCAGGGCGAGGGCGACGGAGGGAAGTGGGCTCATAGGGACACCCGCGACTTCCGCCTGCCGTCCGGCGGAAACTTCGTGGTCCTGCCGACGGGCATCCTGCTCAAAGACGGCGGGGGCTGCTTTGCGCTGCTGCTGGGGCTGGGCGTGCCGCCGTCCGTCGGTGCGCGAGGGGACCTGAAAGTCTATACGCCGGGCCAGCGGGACTACAATTCTCCGAACGTCCAGTGGCGCGGGAACGGCAAGTGGGAAGTCCTGGCGAAGCAGGCCAACCTGCCGTTGAAGGAATCAGCCACCACCTGGGGCAACTTCAAGAAGAACATGAGCAAATACGGCCGGGGCCTGGGCTGGGAGCTGTGTTCGTCAAGCGGGCAGTCCTTCTCGGCGGGCGCCGGCGGCCGCGGCTTCGAGATCTCGCTCATGGGCCGCCTGTACATGAAGCCGGTGGGCGACGAGAAGGGCAGGAAGATGGTCGTCTACAGCTACAACGGCGGGGGTGTCGGCGCCATGCTGCCCGGGTTCTCGGGCGCCGGCTCCACCTCGGATTTTCCCAACGTCGGGACAGAACTCACGCAGGGCAACCTGCCGCTGAACGAGCCGCTGCGGCCCGAGGAGCTCAGCGGCACGTGCCAGGTGGTCTCGCTGTCGGCCGGCGGCATCGGCGGCCTGGGCGGCGGCTTTGGAGCCGCATTGACGGCCCAGGGCGTCATCTTCGGAGTGCCCGCAGGACTCGCAGTAGGCGCGTTCAAGGCCTGCGCCTGGATCGCCGGACCCGCGGCCCTGGTCGGCAAGACCGGCGGCAGCGCGGGGGCGGTGCTCCAGATCGGCTACCTGTCCCTGCTTTAGCGGCCCAGAGTGCGCTCCAACTCGGCTACGGCGAGTTGCAGGCCCAGCCGCGCTTCCATCAGTTGCGACTCGGCTTCGGCCAGGGCGGCATCGGCCTGCCTGCCGGCCAGCGCCGTGGTCAGGCCAAGTTCGACCTGATCCCCGCCAATGCGGCGCGCCTCGCGGCGGACGGCTACAGCCTTCTCCGCCACCTGCACCAGGTCCTGGAGCCGCTCCACCTTGCGGCGGGCCTTCTCCACATCAATGGCGATACGGTTGCGCAGCCGGGCCGCGTTCAGTTCGGCCTGCTGCAGCAGCGTCTGGCGCTCGCCCACAACAGCCGCACGTTTGCCGCCGTCGAAGACGCTCCAGCTCATCCGAGCCCCCACCGCCGCGTTGTTGGTGGGCAGGAAGGGGACCCCGTTCTGGAACGTGTGCATCCCGAAGAGGCTGATGTCGGGAATGAACTCGGCCTTGGCGGCCGCCACCGCGTGACGGGCCTTGGTGACCGTCTCTTCCGCTTCGCGCACCTCGGGATTGGCACCGGCTGCCTGGCTCGTCAGCGTCGCCAGCGGAGCCAGGTCGACCACTGGCGCCTGCGGCGGGACGAGCTCCAGTTCAGAGTTCAGGGGCAGGCCCAGCAGGTCGTTCAGCTCGGTCCGGAGGTCCGCCACCTGGAGTTCCGCGTTCAAGACGGCGTTCTTCTGCTGGAGCAGCAATGCCTCGGATTCGAGCGCCTTCACCTCCAGGGCAGCGCCGGTCTCCACGGCGTCGCGAGCCTCTTTCCGGCCCTCCTCTGCCGCCGCCACGCGCGCCTTGGCCGCCGCGATGCGGTGCTCCAGGATCAGGATCCCGAAGTAGGCTTCGCGCGTCTTGAGCGCGATTTCGTTACCGGCCTGACGCTGGCGCTGCTCGGCGATGCGGATGTCCTGGTCGGCCACGTGGGTGCCCGCGCGGATCTTCACCAGTTGCGTCAGCGGCTGGCCCACGGTGGTCATCATCAGACCCAGGGTGTTGTCGCCCTGGAACAGCTTCAGATCGGCCGGCGGCAGGGCGCCCACACCCGGGATCGCGCCCAGAAACCCGGCGGGAATCGCCAGATTCTGCAGACCGCTGGTGTAGACGATGCTCGATTCGTTCGACAGGACCGGCAGGTAGTTCGCGCGGACCTGGTCGCGCTTCTTCTCACTCTCCTTCACTTTCAACTGCGCCAGTTTGACCATCGCGTTCTGCGTACGGGCCAGGGACACGGCTTCGTCCAGGGTGATCCTGCGCGGCTCGGCGCGCAAGGAACCCGCGCCCAATAGGCACAGCACCAGCAGGGCCGCCACAGGCGAGCGGCCCGCACTGCGGCGTTCACACACGACATACAGCACCGGCACGACACCCAGCGTGAAGAACATCGAACAGATCAGGCCGATGGCAATGACGCTGGCCAGAGGGGACCACAGACTCGAGCCCGAGAGGATCATCGGAGTTACGCCGACCGCAGCGGCAGCGGTGGTCAGGAAGATGGGCCGGAGCCTGCGTTCGCCGGCCTCCAATGCGGCCGCTTCCAACTCGACGCCGGCATGGCGGCGCTCGTTGATGTACTCCACCAGGATGATCGCGTTCCGCACCACCACGCCTGACAGGCTGATCACGCCCATGAACGCGGTGAAGCTGAACGGATTCCCGGTGAGCAGCAGGCCGAGTACCGCACCCGGCATAGCCAGCGGGATCGACATCATGATCACCAGCGTCTGCACCGGCGACCGGAACTGGAACAGCAGGATCAGAAAGATCGCGACAATGCTCAGCGCCATGACCAGCTTCATCTCGCCGAAGGTCGTCTCCTGGCCTTCGATTTCGCCGCCGTAATCGATGCGGTAGCCGGGCGGCATCGGCATGGCCGCCAGCTTCGGCCGCGCCTGTTTCAGGATTGCGGACGGCAGATGATTCTCCCCGGAGAGCGCCATGGCCGTGAGCGTGCGCACTCCGTTGCGGTGCAGGATGCGGTTCGCGCGCCACTCGGGCTTCAGCGTCGCCACACTGCGCAAGGGTACGCGCGCCCCGGTGAGGGAGCTCACCACGTAGACATCCGAGACATCCTCAAACCGCTGCCGGTAGGACTCATCCAGGCGCAGGACGACGGGCACGTCGCGGTCGCCCTCCCAGAACGTGGTCACCGGCATCCCGCTGAACGCTCCGGCGAGTTGCATGGCGATGCTGGCATTGCTCAGGCCAAGCCGGTTGGCCACTTCCTCATCCACATGGACGCCCAGGTCGTAAGCGTCTTCATGGAAATCGTCGTAGACATATTCCGCCCCGGGCGACTCGCGCAGAATCGCCTGTGCCCGGGCCGAGATCGCCTTCAGCCGTTGCAGATCCTCGCTGCCGTCGTCGGAGCTGACGATCCGCACCTCCACCGGCGCCTGCATGGCGGTGCCCTGCTCCAGTTCCCGTACCAGAATCCGCGCCTCGGGCGCCACCCTGGCCAGTTCTCTGCGCAGCCGGAAGACGAGCGAGGGCGTCTCCTCCGCGGTCTTCGTATTGACGAGGACTTGAGCATAGTTCGAGGCGGTAAACTCAGGCGCCACGTTGTAGTAGAAGCGTGGAGCCGATTCTCCGACGAAGGTCGAATAGTTCTCGACCAGCGAGTTCGCTTTGAGATGGACCTCGATGCGGTGGACGGCCGCATCGGTCGCCTCCAGGCGCGCGCCCTCCGGCAGCCAGATGTGGATCACAAATTGGGCGCGCTCCGCCGTGGGAAAGAAGCGCTCCGGCACCACCGTACCCAGCAGCACAACCGACACAACAAACGCCGCCACGCCGCCGGCCAGCGTCAGCGCCTTGTGCCGCATACCGAGCACAATGCCCTTGTTGTAGAGCCGCTGCATTGCATCCAGCAGGTGAAAGCCGTGCTTCTTCTCCCCCTCCGGATCGTGCAGTCCCTTCTTGATGAAGAACTGGCACAGCCAGGGCGTCAGCAGCATGGCCACAATGAACGAGCACGTGAGTGCGACGGCGACGGCGATGGGCAGCGCGCGGATGAACTCGCCCACCGCGCCGCTGATCATCAACATGGGCAGGAAGGCCGCGATGATCGTCGCCGTGGCGGTCAGCACCGGTACGACGAGTTCGGTGGCGCAACGGGCGGCCGCCTCTGACCGGGACACGCCGCGATCCAGCAGCTCCACATAGTTGTCGGCGATCACGATGGCGTCATCCACCACCATGCCCAGCACGACGATCAGGGCCGCGATGGAAACCTGGTGCAGTTCCACACCAATCATGTCCATCACGCCGAAGGTCGCGGCCACGGTGACAGGGATCGCCAGCGAAGCAATCAATGCCACCCGGAACGGCAGCAGCAGGATCGTCACCAGGATGACAGACCCGATAGCGATGCCGAATTCGCGGATGAAATGGCTGATGCGCTCTTCCACCACACGCGGCTGATCGGCCACGATATCGACCTTCAGGTCCGGCGGCAGCGTCGCCTTCACGCGCTCCAGCTTGCCGCGCAACTCGTTGCCGAAGTCCACGATATTGTTGCCCTCCAGCATCTCCACCGAGATCATCAGCGCGCGCTCGCCGTCGAAGCGGCACAAAGTGCGCGGATCCCCTTCCACCCGGTTCACATCGGCCAGGTCGCCCAGGTAGACGGGCTGACCCGTAGGCGACATGTCGATCATCAGCCGCCGGATCTCATCCTCGGTCTGGAAGAGCCCCGTCGCTTTCAGCGGCACGTCGCTCTCCGGAGTCTTGAAGTTTCCGCCCGACTGCACCACGTTGCGGCCGCGCAGCGCCTGGATCACCTTCAGCGGAGAGAGCGTATACTGTGAGACCCGCTCCGTCGAACTCGTGATGCGGATCTCTTCCTTCTGCTCGCCCACGCGCGACAGTTTGGCCACGGAGCGCGTCGTGCGGAACTCATCCTCGATATGCCCGGCGTAGTCTTTCAATTGCTGGTAGTTGTAGCCGCCGCCGTGCAAGGCCAGCAGCAGAGCCACCGTGTCGCCGTAATCGTCGCGTACGATGGGCCCCTGCACGCCCTCCGGCAGCTGCGACAGCTTCAGCTCGATCATGGCGTGGCGCAGCTTCGACCAGAAAACATCCGGCTGGCGGACATGATCCTCGAGTTCGACATTGATCACGCTCACACCGTTGCGGCTGGTCGACCAGGTCTTGCCCTTGCGCACCTCCTCGTAGCGGAACAGGCGGTCTTCCAGCTTGCGCGTCACCTGCTTTTCCACCTGCTCGGCCGTGGCTCCGGGATAGAGCGCAATCACCAGCCCGGTGCGGATGGTGATCTTCGGATCCTCGCGCCGGGGCATGGTTGTCAGGGCGTAAATGCCGCTCAGGAACACCGCCGCCGTCAGTAGCAGCGTCACCTGCGGATAGTGGAGGGAGGCTTTGACGGGGTTCATTGGGCGGCTCCCGTCAACTGCACCAGCCCGCCCTCGCGCACGTTCTGCTGGCCGGCCACGACGATCAGGTCTGAGGCCGTAATCCCGCTGGTGATCTCGATCTCCGCATTCACCGCCCGCCCCACCTGCACGCGCCGCGCGAAGACACGCTGCTTCTCGGGGTAGTAGACATAGACCAGCGTCGCGCCCTGCGGATCGCGGACTATCGCCTCGCCCGGCACCGTGATCACCTGCTCCCGGCTGCCGCCTTCGATCTCCGCCTCGGCGATCATGCCCGCGCGCAGCACCAGCCTGGGATTCGGCACCAGGATCCGGACGGCGAACGTGCGCGACTGCGGCTCGGCCGCAAACCCGACCAGTTCCACCTTGCCTGGAAAGTCCTGGCCGCCCATGGAGGGGATGCGGACCACGGCCGGACGGCCCGGCTGCACCTTGGCGATCTCGGCCTCGGGCACACCCACGCGGACGCGCACGGGATGCAGGTCCATCACGGCGAAGACCGGCATGCCGGCCGCCACCATCTCGCCCGGATCCGTCAGCCGCCGCGCCACCACGCCGGTCAGCGGAGCCGTCAGCCGGGTGTCCGCCACCCGCTTGGCATTCAGCTTCACATTCGCCTGCGCCTGCCGGGCTTTGCCTTCCGCGGCCGAGCGGTCCTCCACCCGGGCGCCTTCCTTCGCCTCGTCCAGCCGCTGCTGCGCCACTTTCCACTGGGCTTCGATCTTCTTGAAATCGTTCGGCGCCAGGCTGTGCCGCTCATACAGCGTTTTCATGCGCCTGTATTCGTCATCCGCCTGTTCGAAGGCGGCGCGCGCCTGTTCCAGTTCCTGCTTGCGGGTCCCGGAGTTCGCCTTGGCGGCCATGGCCGCGGCCGCCTCCGATTCGCCGGAAGCGATGTCCATCCCAAACTGGTAGTCTCGCGGATCGAGTTCGGCCAGAATCTGCCCGCGCTGCACGGGCTGGCCTTCCTCCACGAAAACGCGCGCGACCCGCCCGGCAAGCTGGAACCCGATTTCAGCGGACTCGCGAGCCTCCACCGTGCCGCCCGCCCGGATGGCGGATTGCCGGTCGACGCTGGCCGGCTTGCGCACCCGCACCGGCACAGCCGTCTCCCTGGCCGCGACAGGCGCTTTGGATCCGCAGCCCGAACTCAAACCGGCGGCCGCCAGGAGAGAGACGGTCCACAAGGACTTGGAAAACATAGAGGCTCCTAAAAAGGATGTCGAAATCCTATTTTAGGAGCCTCAGGATGGAAGTAAAGGTATGGATTAGCGGACGAACCGTGCTACTTCCGCCGGCGCGAGTAGTTGGCCGTGATCGTCGAGTAGACCCCGCCGCGCGGGGTGAACTCGCCGGAAACCACCATTTCCCGGGGCGAACACGCCTTGACGCAATCCGCCAGAATGCGGTTCACGGCATTCTCCTGGAAGATGCCGATGTTGCGATAGGCCAGCCAGTACATCTTCAGCGACTTGAGCTCCAGGCAGAGTTTGTCCGGGATATAGCGGATCGTGATGGTGCCCTGGTCCGGCAGGCCGGTGCGCGGGCAGACGCTGGTGAACTCCGGCGTCGTCACCTCGATCCAATAGTCGTTCGAAGAGTACTGATTGGGCCAGCATTCAATCGCCGGCAGTTCCGCAGCCAGCCCGCTGGCGGCATGTTCGTCCGTGTACACACGTTCCACTTCCGCCTTGGCGGCCTTCTTCTTTTTGTCTGCCACTTTTATTTCCCTTCCCCCAGATTTTTGTCGAGCAGTTCCAGGAACATCCCCACATCCGTCACCACGCCCAGGGCCTGTCCCGTACCGCGGTCACTCAGTTTCGTCGCGACGGCAGGATTGATGTCGACGCAGACGGTCTTCACCCAACTGGGCAGCATATTTCCGACAGCGATGGAATGCAACATCGAACCCAGGCACAACACCAGGCCGGCGCCGCGCAGGTGGCCCGCATAGGCGTCCTGAGCGGCGTTCATGTCGGTAATCGTGTCCGGCAGCGGCCCATCGTCGCGCAGGCTGCCCGCCAGCACAAACGGCACATTCCCGGTCACGCACTCGTACAGGATGCCCTTCGTCAACTTGCCGCTCTGCACCGCTCCGGCAATCGAACCGGCGTGGTAGATGGCATTGATGGCGCGCATGTGATTGCGGTGGCCATGTTCTTCCTGGCGGCCGTCGCTCAGACGGACACCCAGCGAAGTGCCGATCATCGCCGCCTCGGCGTCGTGGACGCCCAGGGCGTTGCCGGCCAGCACAGCGCTCACATAGCCTTTGCGGATCAGCCCGGCGATCGACTTGGCGCCGCCGGTATGCACCACCACCGGTCCGGCCACGAACACGATCTTCTGCCCGGCTTCCTTGGCGTGCCGCATCATGGCCGCGGTCTGCCGGACCGCGGTATCCACCTGTCGCTCGCTGGAGATGCCGTTGGACATAAAGGCAAACGCCAGGCGGTCTCGCTCCTTCGACTCGGGAATTACGCGAATGCCGCGCATGCCCACCACCACTTCGTCGCCGGCCTTGATATCGCGCAGGCGCCGCGCCCACGGCTTGCCCTCCGACCAGACGATCAGCGCGTCCATGCGCTGGTTCTCCACCGCCAGCCACTGGCCGTCGCGGCGCACCAGCGTGCGGTGGTTGGTGGTGGAGTAGAAATCCTCCGGAGCACAGCGGTCCCGCTCAACGGTCTCAAAGACCGCATCACTGCCGTCGGCCGGAGTGCAACCCAGGCCAATCAACTGGCCCAGCATCTTCTCCAGGTCTTCCGGGTTCGGCGCTTCCACCCGCAGGCGCAGCCGGGACGGATCGGAGTTGGTCCGGCCAATGTGGAAGTGTTCCACTTCAAACCGGCCGTGGTATTCGACGACGGTGTCGAAGATCTGCTCCATGATGTGGGAGTCGATCAGGTGGCCTTCGGCCTCCACAACCTCCTGGAGCGAAGGCTTCACGTGTTTCTTGGTCATTGTCTGTGGATCAATTCGGGGAGTTCTCCCAGGATACCAATACCCGCCGGAAGGGGCCGTCCGGCTCAGGTCGCCAGGAACGCGCGAACCCTTTCGCGTTCGCCATCCAACTGCTCCGGAGTGGCGCCAAGTTGTTGCAGAATATACTCCGTCATCGCCAGCGCCACCTCGCCCTCGCCGGAGAAGACGTGGGTCGCACCGGCAGACCGGATGTTCGCCGTCTCGCCGTGAAACGCCGATCGCGCCAGCACCTGGAGCCCTGGGTTGATCTCCCTGGCGACGCGGATCATCTCAGTGGATTCCGCCGTCGCCGGAGCCGTCAGGATCAGGCTGAAAGCGCGCTCCAGCCCGGCGCTTTCCAGAATCTCGCGCTGGCTGGCGTCGCCGTAAATGGCGTGGACGCCCTCCTGCCGCAACCGCCGGGCCGTATCGACATTCAGCTCGATCACGGTGGGTTCGATTCCACGCTGGGCCAGCAGGCGCGTCACGGTCTGGCCAATCGGGCCGTAGCCAACAACCACGGCGCGGTGCGCCGGACCCGCAGGACTCGTCAAGCCGTCATCGGTGGGCAGGTTCTCGCGATTCAGGCGTCGCCACAGCCCAGGATGGCTCCGAAGGTAGCTCTCCGTCGGCCCGACCAGGCGGTACAACACCGGATTCAAGGCAATGGAGGCGATGGAGGCCGCCACCAGGATGTTGGCGGCGTCTTCGGAGAGGATTTTGAGGCTTTTGCCGACCGCTGCCAGGATGAAGGAAAACTCGCCGATCTGCGCCAGGGCGACCGCGACGCCCAGGGCCACCTTCGAGCCATGGTGCATGAGAATGACAATGGCGAACGCCGCCAGCGGCTTCCCCACCAGCACGATGCCCAGGGCTGCGGCGGCGACACCGGGCGAGTGCAGCAACTGCCGGGGATCAAACAACATCCCTACGGAGACGAAGAACAGCACGGCAAAGGCGTCGCGCATCGGCAGCGCCTCGGAGGCGGCGCGCTGGCTGAACTCCGATTGGCCCACGACCATGCCGGCCAGAAACGCGCCCAGGGCCATGGAGGCGCCAAACCAGTAAGCCGAGGCCACCGCAATGCCCAGGGCGATCGCCAGCACCGCCAGGGTAAACAGTTCTCGGGAGTGCGTCGCCGCGATGCCCGTCAGGAGCCGGGGAATCAGGCGCCCGCCCACGACAAAAGTAAAAGCGGCCAGAACCGCAATCTTCAGCACCGCCATGCCGAGGGCGAGCGGCAGGCCGGAAGAATTCTGCGCGCCCGGGCCGAACATGGCCGGCAGCAGCACCAGCACCAGGACCGTGAACAGGTCTTCCACCACCAGCCAGCCAATGGCGATGCGGCCGGTACGGCTATGCAGGTCTCCGTTGTCGGAGAGAACGCGGGTGAGGACAACCGTGCTGGCCACCGAAAGCGCGAGTCCGAAGACGATGCCGGACGGCCAGCTCCAGCCGAACGCGTGCGCAGTGATGGTCCCCAGCGCCGTGGCGGCGAGGCTCTGCGTGAGGGCTCCTGTAAGGGCGACAGACCGCACCGCCAGCAGATCCTTCAGATGAAAATGCAAGCCAACGCCGAACATCAGCAGAATGACGCCGATCTCAGCCAGTTGATCCGCCAGGTGACGGTCCGCCACAAAGCCTGGCGTATGCGGACCAACCAGGAGGCCGGCCAACAGGTACCCCACAATCGGCGACAGCCCGATCTTATGTGTGAGATACCCCAGCAGCAGGGCGGCGGAGAGTCCTCCGGTGATGGTGAGAATCAACTCAATATCGTGAATTCTGGGCCTCCAGTCATTGATTTCAGGAATGGTGGCCGGAAGGGCCGATCCCCGAGGACACTACGCCCGGTCAGGTGCAGTGGAGGGACATACCCCAGTTTAACAGGCCAGGCGCCCGCAACTCTTCGCGCATTAAAGATATGCATTTGCCTCGGCTGGCCGAAGAGACAACTCAGAGAGCCTAAATCATGACAGCCCGTTGGAGCATTCAAGCGCGAATCTGGTCGGCATTCCTGGCGGCATTGATCCTGGGGTTGCCGGTCGGCCTCATCGCCGCACGGCAACTGGTGGATTCCTCCCGGCGCCTCTCGCTGCTATCGGACCGGGTCCTGCCGCAGGCTGGAATCGCGGCCGCCCTGGAACGAAATCTCCTGAATGCCAGGATCCACCTCATCTACCACATGACCGTCCAGAAACCGGGCGCCCTGGAGAAGGGTTGGGGCCGGCTGGCCATGGCAGAGAAAGAGCTTCGCCAGTTGGGCAGTGTTGTGCACGCCGATCCCGCCGCCGTGCAGCGGGCAAACCTCCTGGATGAAGACTACCGGCAATACATCGGCTTCCTGCGCCCCATGCTGGAAAAGGTGGAAGCCCATCAGAACAAAGATGCCGCCTTCGCCCGCGATCTGGAGCAGTGGTCTGTTCTGGGGGCACGCATGGTGGAACATGCGGGTCAGTTCAGCTCCGCCAATATCGACGATGCAACCAACTGGACGTACGATGTGGATTCCCTCGTGGACCGCGTCCTCACGCGCACGGCCCTGGGCGCAGGACTGTCGATCGCGGCAGGGCTCGTGATCTGTTTCTTCGCCCTCCGCCATCTGAATCGTGCTCTCAAGCAGGTGGTAGGGAATCTGACAGGCGGCGCGGCCGAGGTGACACAGGCCTCCGCCCAACTGGCCACGGCCGCCCAGTCTCTTTCCGAGGGAGCGGTCAGCACAGCAGCTTCCCTGCAGGAAACTTCCTCGTCGTGCCGCTCCATCGGCTCGATGATCGAACAGAACACGGGCAACGCCCAATCGGCTTTCGACATCGTGGAGCAGACTGACCGGACGTGCACGCTCGCCGAAGCCTCCATCGGGCGCATGATGCAGGTGATGGCGGAGTTGCGGGCCGCTAGCGAGAAAAGCTCAAAGATCATCAAGGTGATCGACGAGATCGCGTTCCAGACCAACATCCTCTCGCTCAATGCGGCCGTGGAAGCGGCACGTGCCGGCGAATCCGGCCTCGGCTTCGCCGTGGTGGCCAATGAGGTCCGCAGTCTCGCCCAGCGGTGTGCCGGCGCGGCGCGTGAGATCTCGGGCCTCATCGGGGATTCTGTCCATCAGTCGAATGCGAGCCAGAAGGAAGCCGCCGACGTGTCCACCGCCATGGGGTCCCTGGTCACCTCCATCGCCCGCATCAAACCCCTGGTCGATCAGGTCAGCCACGGCGGGCAGGAACAGACCCGGGCCATCCAGCGCGCCACCACCTCTCTGGGCGAAATCGAGCGCATCAGCCACACGACGGGCTCAGCCGCCGAAGAGAGCGCGGCGGCTGCGCAGGAATTAGCAGCCCAGGCCAGAACACTGCACGAAATAGCAGTCGAGCTTCACATTCTGGTGGAGGGCCGCAATCAAAACTGGCAAGATTGAGTTCTTCTGAAACGGGATCACTCCAGACCGCACTATTGCGTATTGGTTGTAGTAGACGAGGAGTGGACCGATGAAAGACGTATCCAAAGTAAAAGACGTCAGCAACCCCGCCGCGGAAAGCGATTGTTGCCCTACGTTGTCCAAAGATCCTTGCTGTGATGTTCTGGACTTCCGCTACAGACTGCCACACCGCGTGACAGTCAACGAAGCGGGCGGCCGGCCGGCTACGGTCACCGTGGAGGTTACTCTCCATGTCCGCCTCACACGTTGCCCCGGACCTCTTTTCCTGGGGGATCCTGTTCACACCATGACGCTGCTGCCCGGCGAGCAGGTGAAACTATTCACCTCCGACCGGCGGTCGCGTTTCACCTTCGACAGCAGCACCAAAGTGAGTTACCGGAATGAGCAACTATCGGAAGACCGGTACTTCATGGCGGCGATGCAGAACTCCATGTCCGACCTGTCGGTGACCGATTCGAGCCATGCCTCAAATTCGGAGAGCGGCAAGTGGGACTTTCACGGAGACGCCAGCGGCTCCATCGGCTTCTTCTCCGCCAGCGCGGATACGAATGCCAACGGGTCGCACAGCGGGTCGTCCACATCGGATTTCCTGCGGCAACTCTCCACGCACGCCACAGCCTCGGCCAACCAGTCCGTGCAGGCCACGCATGCGTCGGCCTCGCTGTCGATCGGAGAAGTCAACACGCGCACGCACACAGAGGGGGAGTCGGAGGACCACTTCGAATCGTCGTCGCGCACGTTTTCCAATCCGAACCACTGCCACGCGATCACGTTCTTCTTCTACCGCCTCAACCGCAAACAGATCGTCAAGCTGACGCTGGAGCGGGTGGAACGGCGGGTGGACGATCCGGCCGCACCGACGCGCGCCTCGCTGAATCCGCCCGTATCTCGCGGGCAGGTCTCCGTGGTGCCCACCAGCGTGCTGGCGACCCAGTCCGATCGTCTGACCGTGGAGGCCATCGGCCGGCAGAGCGTCGCCGCCCAGGATGCCAGCGCATCCGGCAACACGCTGAGCGCCAACCGCGTCTCCCTGGCTTTGAACTCTGCCATTCTCAACAGCCCTCAGCCGCTTTCGGCGGCGGTCCGCAAGGCAGCGCTGGATCAGGTGGATAAGGATCTGGCCGCCAACGGCCTCATCACCGCCCCTGGCGGCGTGGTTTCGCCGGAAGCGCAGAAGCTGTTTGAGGTTACGGTTGAATCCTGCCTGCCGACCCCGGGGCTCATCGTCAAAGGTTGCATAGACGACTGCGACGTGTGCGAACCCGAAGTGCAGCGCAAGATTCAGTTGGATCTGGAAGAGCAGGAGCTTCGTAACAAGCTGCTGGCCCGCCAGATCGAACTGCTGGAGAAATCGCAGGAGTACCGCTGCTGCCCCGCCCCGGCGCCGGCGACACCTTAGCGCTTTCACCCCCGCAACCAACGGCAAACCGGGCTCGGACACCAACCAGTGTCCGGGCCCGGTCTTTTCCTTTGAGGTGATCTAGACCGCGTCGCTGATGCTGGTGAACGGGAACTCTTTCACCACCAGCGGGGGCGCGATCATCCCCTGCCCCTCGCCACCGCGCACCCGCACCGGCTTGCCCATCGCAATGGTGTTCTGCAGCAGCCGCACAGGGCTCTCGTTGAACCGGAAGTTCACCACCGGCGACGTCACCTTCCCGTTCTCGATCAGGAACAGCCCGTCCCGCGTCAGGCCCGTATACTGCACCGTCTTCGGATTCAGGTTGCGGATGTACCAGAACCGGGTCACCAACAGCCCCCGCTCCACCGACGCGATCAGTTCCGCCAGCGTCTTCTCTCCGCCGTCCAGCACCATCTGGAACGGGAACGGCGTGGGCGCCTTGCCCGCCTTCGCCGCCCAGTAGCGGTCGTAGAACAGATTCTTCACCACGCCTTTTTCAATCCACGACATGGGCCCGGCCGGCAGGCCGCCGCCGCTCCAGGGCAAGCCGGAGTACAGGCTGTTGAACGGATCGGAATGCAGGGTGATGAACTCGGGGAACAGTTTCTCGCCCACCAGCGTGCCGCCGCCGGGCTTGCTCAGGAAGCTGCGCCCCTCTTCGGCCGATCGAGCCTGGAAATTGAAGCCCAACAGCTGAACCAGATCGCCCACCGCTGTCGGTTCCAGCACCACGGTGTACTTGCCCGGCTCCAGGCGTTTGGGGTTCTTCCAGCGCACGCATTTTTCAATCGCCGACTTTCCGATGGCCGCGCCGTCGATCTGGTCGATGCGCACGGCCGGCTGCGAAGCCCAGCCGGAACTCGACCCGTCCGAAGTCCGGATTGTTGTCGACAGCCGCGCATCCGTCTGCCGTCCGAAACCGAAGTTTCCCTGTTTCGTGGCCGTGGCTACCGCGCTCGCTTCTCGTTCGAAGAAGCCGGCCGCCACCAGCCCCTGGGCCTTGGCGCCTTCGATGATGGCGCGCACATGCGGGATCATCACATCGTTCCGGGCCTTGGCCGTCGATTCCGCGAAATTCTCGTACGCCGCGTACTTCTGCGGACCCAGCGGCGGCACCCGCTCCGGATTCGGCGGCGAAATCAGCGCCAGCGCCTCGGTCCGTTTGACTGCCTCACGAATCGAGTTGTCGTCGAACTCATCGATCGACGTGTTCCCGGTCTGGCCGTCCTTCGCCGACGAAATCGTCATCGACTGCTCGATCGTGTAGCCCGACGTCGTAATGCCGTTCAACGCGAACCGGATCGACGCGCTCTCCGAACTGTTGATGTTGATATTGCATTCCGGAAACGTGGAGAACGACAGAGCCTTGTCGATGAGCTTTTTCGCCTGTTCTTTGGTCAGCATGGTGCGTGTCTCCCCGCCTCTAATCGGTCACAATCACGTTGATCTGCCGGAAGCGCGCCGGCGAGCAGCCGTGGCTCACTGAGTTGATCTGGCCCGGCTCACCCTTGCCGTCATTGGCGGCGCCCCACTGCTGCCAGTAGCTGGGACCGGCGATCAGGTCGCACGCCTGCCAGAAGTCCGTTGTCCGCGACTGGTAGGCCACCTGCGAAACCATGCCCTGCTTCTTGCCGCCTTTAATGGCCCAGAACGCGTCGCCGCCAAACTGGAAGTTGTAGCGCTGCTGGTCGATGGAGAAGCTGCCGTCGCCGTCGATCAGGATGCCGTCTTCCACGCCGCTGATGAGATCGTCGAGTGAGGTGCCCTGCTTGCCTGGCTCCAGCCAGACATTGGGCATGCGCTGAAACGGCACGCTCGACCAGCTGTCGGCGTAGCAGCAGCCGCGCGACTCTTTCTCACCGATCAACGACGCCTGGTCGCGAATCGTCTGGTAGTGCTTGAAGATGCCCTTCTCGATAATGGGGAACTTGGTGGTCTTCACGCCATCGTCGTCGTAGGCCGTAGTAGCCAGCCCGCGCTCGTTCGTGCGGTCGCCCCAGACGTTGATGATGTCGCTCCCGACGCGTTCCTTGCCGAGCTTGTCCGGAGTCAGGAAACTCGTTCCGGCATAGTTTGCCTCATAGCCGAGGGCCCGGTCCAGTTCGGTCGAGTGGCCCAGGCTCTCGTGAATCGTCAGCCAGAGGTGGCTTGGCAGCAGCACCAGATCCTTCTTGCCCGCCGTCACCGCCGGAGCGTTCAGGTGCTCGATCACCTCTTCCCTGACACGCTGGGCATTCTCCACCAGGTTCATGATCGGGATGTACTCATAGCCGGCCGTGACCTGCGGCGGCTGGAACCGGCGCGAGCGCGAGATGCCCCGCTTCATATCCACGGCCGTCCCGTTCACCTGCCCGTAAGTCTGCAGATTCAGCTGTTGGATTGACGAGCCTTCGGACGAGGCAAAATACTTATCCTCGCTACGGAACGACAGGTTGCAGCCCGCCGCGAAGACGCCCTTGCCCTTCTTCACTTCAGCCGCGGCCGAACGGATCAGTTCCAGCTTCTGCTCCAGCGGCACCGCAAACGGATCGCTCTCATGCGGAGTCTGCCAGCGGTCTCGATACGCACCCACCGGAGCCAGCACCAGCGGCCGCGACTGCAGCACGGCATTGGCCCGGGCGACCGTCACGGCTTCCCGGGTAATGCGGGCAATCTCGTCTTTGGTGACGAATGGCGATGCGGCGAAGCCCCACGCGCCATCGGCAATCACGCGAACGCCAAAGCCGAACGAACCCGTATCGGCGACATTGGGGACTTCAAGAGTCTTGCCGGTGCCGCGCTCCGGATTCAGCCGCACGGTGACGAACTGGCGCCGGTAACGAATGATCCGGATGTCGCAATAGGTGGCCTTCTGCTTCTTGGCTTCGTTCAGCGCCACCGCGCCCAACGACTCGAGTTCTGCATTCGGCTTATTGGAACCCGCCGGAGCGGCAAACAGGCGGGTAGCCAGAGCCGTGGCAGCGGAGGATTCCAGAAACGTACGCCTGGTGAGCATCGTGTGTCCCCTCGTGGATTACCAGAGTATAACCCGCACACCCACCTCAGCGAGGGGCTGACCGTGGTAGCATTCAGCGCTCAGCGATCATCCCCTATCCACTGGCCACCGGCTAATTCAAGAGCTGAAAGCTGTCAACCTGCAGTACCTCAGCGCTAGCCATCCAGACGGGAATCCGTGTGCATCTGTGTGAATCTGTGGCCAATGAATGAGGGCCACAGATGGACACGGATCCACACGGATAGCTCAGCACCATCTGTCTTAAGTTGCGCACGCTGAAAGCTGATAGCCGGGAGCTGACAGCATCTGACTGCTGGCTCCTAGCTGCTAGCCACCTACTGAAGCACCGGCGCCGTCTGGCTCGCATCCGTCACGCCCGGCGGCAGCTCCATGATTCGCAGGTTCTTGAAGTGGATCTCCGCGCCCTCCGACTCCATGCACAGATACCCCTTCTTCTGCGTCGACTTCGCGATGCCGTTCACAAACGTGCCATTCACCGCCAGCTTGATCACGCCATCCACGGCCACTACCGTATAGTGATTCCACTGCCCGCGCGGCTTGCACAGATTCAGGATCGACTTGCTGCGCTCCCCGCGAGGATTATCCGGCAGAGTCTTCACCCCGCCGACCCCGAACAACTCACCGTGTACATACGCGACGGGCGGATCGAAATCGGGCTTCTTGTTCAGCTTTACCCAATCGAGCTCCAGCATCTGGATCTCGACCCCATTCGGCAGCCGGTTCGAACCCGGTGTCGCGTTGCTCCACGCGAACATCCCGGAGTTTCCGCCGGGCTCCATGTGCATCCAGTCCACTTCCAGGATGAAATTCTCATACTGGCGGTCGCTACGCATCACGCCGATCGGATGCCCGGTGCAGATCAGCTCCCCGTTCTCCACCCGCCACGTGTCTTTCTCGGTATTTACATTCACCCAGCCGGTCAGATCCTTGCCGATCAGATCGCGCCATTGCGGAGACGCCTGCTGAGCCGCCAGCCAAGGCGCGGCAACCACCACCAGCAGCAATGCCGAGCGGTAAATGTTCATGAACTTCTGACCTCCGAAGATGAAATACGGGATTCGTTCATCCAGCATACAATCCGGCGGCAGCCCGGCGTGCCGTTCTTTGCGTCCGCTCTTGACGCCCTGCCGCAAATCCAGCAAATTAAAGCAGCGGCCCGCCTTGGGCCCATCCCTTTTGAGAGAGGTGATCCCCCATGAAGCGGTTCCTGCTGGCACTCATCCTGACATCGCTCGCTGCCTTTGCCGCCGATGTCAGCGGCAATTGGAAAGCGACGGCCGAAGGGCCCAACGGCGCGATGGAGCGCACGTTCTCCTTCAAAGTTGACGGCAGCAAGCTCACCGGAGAAACCGTCAGCTCGATGATGGGCAAGTCCGTCCTCGAGAACGGCAAGGTGGAAGGCGACCAGATCTCGTTCACCATCACCATCAAGTTCCAGGACAACGAGATGAAAATGAACTACAAGGGCAAGCTCGCCGGCGACACTTTGAAACTCACGGCGGAACGCGCCGGCGGCGAGGGCGGCCAGTCCATTGAATGGACCGCCAAGCGCGGCTCCTAAAATCGCGTCAACGCCGGAATCCCCCAGCGGAACACGGCAAACCCGAACAGCAGAAACGCGGCGCCCGCGCCAGGCAGGTAGTAGGCTTCCTGATCGATACCAGGCTCGAGCGCCGCGGTCTCCGGATCCCCGGGCTTGTACGAAACCTCAACATCCTTCCCCATCGGGTATTGCGCCGCAATCTCCGACGCCCACTCTTCGCTCGACCCCGCCAGTTGCCCGAACCGCCTCACATTGTTGAACAGCGTCCGGCCCTTCACCTGATACCGGTAAATCACCCGCGTCGAGTAAGTCGTGGTGGTCGTCGAACGCCCTTCGTGGGTGTCCGTCGAGGTGCTCGACCCTTCCTCGTGATAGAGGATCCGCCCCGGCACCACCGGCCACTGCACACTCGCCCGCGCATTCCACAACGAGATCATGCCCGGAGTCAGCAACGCCGCGCCGATCGCCATGAAGATTGTCGCGAAGATCCCGAGCCCGACACCCAGCATGCTGTTGCCTCGATCCATGCCGTAATACAGCACCACGAACATGATCGCCGGAACGATGAACGCCAACGCCCCGCCGGGCAGCAGCAGCGCTTCACTATGGAAACCCGGCCGCGCCGCCGCCACCCACGGCTGCTTCGGGTCGTAGACCACTGTCGTCTCATAACCCAGTGGAAACCTCAGCCGGCGCAACTCGGCCTCCGACGAATCCCCCGACCCCAGCGTCTCGCCGAAGTGCAGCGTATCGGTCGCGTACACCTGGCCGCCCACCGCGTAGCGCAAGCGGATGCTGGCCGAATACATCGTGCTCCGGTCCCGCGAGGACCGGCCCCTCGACACCGAGGCGCTGGTTTCGGACGTCACCACCGTCGCCGCGGCCGTGGGCCAACCGCTACTGGCGATGCTCCGCGAAAGATTCCGGATCCCCGGCACCAGCATGGCGATTCCGAGGAGCACGAACACAGAGGCTCCGGCGATAACGGCGAAGTCGAAGCCTTTGATTTGCATGACTGTCTACTATATGACAATCCATGCAAAACCCGGCCTACTTCCGGTACACGCGGAAATGGGCGCTGCGCTTCTGGGTCACCGAGTCCTGTTTCACCTCGATCACGGCGTCGTACTCCCCTTGATTGAATGACGCATTCCCCAGCTTCGCCAGATAGGGAAACTGGCCCTTCTGCTCGCCCGCGAACGCGGAACCGGAACCCGACCTGGAGTCATCCCGCAACTTATCCGTGAACGCCAGCGTGGTGGTTCCATTCGACTGCCCGTTGCTCAGGATGTCCAGCGTGAGCACCGGCTGTTTCCCGTTCATGTCCGGATAAAAGGTGAAGAAGAGCGCGAGCTGAAACGGCTCGTTCGCCGGGAACGCCGGGCTCAGCAGCGGAGCCAGCCCTTCGCCGTCATAGCTGATGACGGAGTCTCCCTGCATGGCATCGATCGAGCGGTCGAACTTGCGCACGAACAAAAGATCGCTCGCCCCGAGACCCGGCAGGCTGTTCGCTCCCTCCACTTCACTGGACGAAACCGCCGATTTTTCCCCGTTCAGGTCTTCTACCTTGGCTTCCAGCGCATATTTGGCGGCCGGCAACTGCACTTCCCTGACGTAATACAGCCCGCCCGCCTTCCGCGCCTCCAGCTTGCCCGAAGGACCCTTGACGGAGTAATCCTTTGAGCCGTTCCACACCACAGCTCCGCTGCTGTCTTTGAGAGTCGCTGTGATGCGCGCCCGCGCCTCATAGTTCCCGCCCGACGACCGGAACGTCAGCGTCCGCATCGGCACCTCGACAATCAGCAGCCCGCTCATGGGCCCGAGCTTCGCACCGATCTTCGCGATACGGATCGGGGCCGTCTTCACCAGCCGCCCGTAGACCTGTAGTTCGTTGGAAGGAGCGTTCGAGACCGCAGCCGCGGGCTTCGCCGCCACGGCGGCCGTTTCCACCTTCGCCGGCACTACCGCCCCGAGGGCCTTATCGAGATCCTCAAAGCTGAGCGCCCACTGCCCGCCGCTGCCCGTCGCCAGCCCTGCCAGGGCCTGCCCACCCTCTCCGGGCGCCTGGCCGCCAAGGTCCAGCGCGATGACGGTAATCGATTTCGATTTGCACTGCTCCAGGATCTGCTGCAGCCGTGCTTCCCCATCGCGATTGAATTTAGGAGGTTCAAGAAGTGTTACCAACACTCTTGTCCCTTTGGCCCGGGCCAGCGAATAGGAAGCTACTTCCAATGCATTTAGATAATCGTTCTGTGCCTCCGCCTGCGCTTCTTTGGCCGCCGCCAATAACGTCTTCTCCAGGTCAGGCGGTTTCATGAATTTCAGCAGTTCCTGGCCGTCGCGGCTGCCGGCGCGCCTCACTTCCACGGCGTGCCCTGGCTGAGCGAGCCAGGCCGTAACCCTTTGTGCCGCGGCCGCGGCCGCCTTCTCCGCGGAGGCTCCGCTCGACGGCCCAAACAACAGGGAAACCGTTTGGACTTGGGCGTGGAGAGGCGCCGCCAAGGGAATTGCACCGAAAAGAAAAAGAATCAGCGGCCTCAATTGCATACTCATGACCAGGAAGTCCCTCTTGGCCGTAGAGTATTTCATATTTCCCGCCGGGCGGAAAGCCGGTAATTCTACAACCGCTTAAATGGGGACACCCGCCATGCGCGCAATCGCCAGCGCATTCGACTCTTCCGTGACGCCCGGCTTCACCACATAATCGAAGTCCATCGGATCCGTGCCGTCACGGCTGCCCATATGGACATTCCGGCCCAGCGTCTCGTCCGCCATGGCCGTCAGCGCCAGGTCGTGCGTCGACAGCGCGCCGATCGCTCCATACCCGGTGAGGGCCTTCACCACCGCCTCCGCCGCAATCCCGCGATCATGCGAGTTCGTCCCGCTGAAGATCTCATCGATCAGGAACAGCACCGGCTCGCCCGACCGTGCATGCTCCAGCGTCAGCTTCAATCGCTCCACTTCGGCCAGGAACTTCGACCGCCGGTTCAGCAGCGAATCGCCCACCGAAATCGACGCGCACACCCGCAAGCCCGACAGCCTCAACCGCCGCGCCCTCACCGGAGCCCCCGCCATCGCCAGCACGCTATTGATCCCGATCGTACGCAGAAACGTACTCTTGCCCGCCATGTTCGAGCCGCTGACCACATAGAAAGAACCCGGGCCCGGCAGCGCAACATCGTTGCGGACGCAGATGTCTTCCGCCAGCAGCGGATGCCCCAGCGACGCACCTTCAAACACCGGCCCGCCGCCCACCAGTTCAGGGAACGGATCCCCGGGATGCTCGTAGGCATAGCCCGCCAGCGCGTTCAGCACCTCGAACTCGGCCCAGCCGTCCAGCCAGGCCCGCATCGCGTCCTGATGGCTCGCCCGCCACACCTCGATCGCCATCGTCATCTGTGTCGCATAGAGCAGGAACATCGATGGCCCGTAGAACCAGTCCTTGTTGCGCTCGTTCAGCCACACAATCATCCGCTCGATCCGCCGGATCGAGCCCGCCGCACCCGCCTGCCGCAGCGTCTCTACAATGTGCCTCAGCTTGGCGCTCTGGAATTCGGAGCCCTGCAGCAGTTCGAGCCCTTCCCGGAACACGCTGATCTCGACGCCTACTGGTTGCAGCGCCTCCACCACGCGCCGGACATCCTGCTGGTACGCCAATCCCAATCCGCAATTCACCGGAACACAAAGCAAAACGATCAGTACGACCAGCGACCACGGCAGCACCATCGCCAATCCCAGCAGCGCCGAGGTCACGCACACGGCCGTCGACACCAGAGCCACAAGGCGGACTACTGCCGGGGCCTTCATCACGGGCATCGCAAACCAGCGGTCGAACGTCTCGCGATTCGACTCCTGCGCCTCGAAGCGGCCCAGCAGCCCGATCTTCTCCCGCAACTCCGCCATCGGGCGCAGCTCGCTGACGGCGTTCTGCCGCTCCAGCGCCTCTTCCAGGGCAACGTGCCGGGTCAGGTATTCGGCCAGCCGCCGCCGTCCGATGGCCGTGCGCGCCGTGGCCAGAAGTTCAAACAGGCGGCCCTCGCCGAACAGGTCCAGGTCGCGCTGGAACACGTGGTCGGCATCGTCGAACTCCGCCCCCGCATAGCCCTTGCCCACCCATGCCCCGTTCAGCCGCGCTACGCCCGACGCGCGCCAGTCCACCAACCGCGCCGCCTGCGAGGACTCGCCGTAACCGCGCGTGTAGCGGCGCACGCAATAGAAGATCACCGGCAGCGGCAGCAGGGGATACCAGGCAGGGAAAGCCTTCTCTTTCCAGGCCATCCAGCCCAGACCCAATGTGAGTCCACACACCGCCAGCAGCGTCGTCAACGCGGTAGCCTGACGGTCGCGCACCTTCACCAGGGCCCGTTCCGCTTCTTCCAGTTTTTTCTGATACTCGGTGAGAATCGGCGAACCGTCCATCGCACCCCTTCCGGCCAGCCTATTTGACGGCCAGCCATGCCAGGAACATGCCGTCCGGCTCGACGTCCTCCCAGTAGGAGATGGGCTTCGATTCCACGTGGCGGCAGTGACGTCGCAGCAGCTTTTTGAGCTCCTCGTCGTGGAACCACTTCTCCCACTGCGGGGTCTCCAGCCGCCCCCAGTGCGCGGCGTTCTTGTCGATGATCACCAGCTTCGCGCCCGGCTTCAGCACGCGGCACATCTCGCCCACGGCGCGCTCGATGTCCACGGCGTGCTCCAGCGACTCCGTCGCATACGCCGCATCGAAACTGCCGCTGCGGAACGGCAGATCCAGCATCGATCCGGCCACCCGGTCCAGATTTGCATCCGCATAGCGCAGCATCGCCACGGCCAGGTCCATGGCCGCAATCGAGGCCGACGGATTCCGCTCTTTCAGGATCCGTGCAAAGCGCCCCTTGCCGCAGCCGATATCCAGCGCCTTGCCCGTGCCCAGCTCGCCGAAGTAGTCGACGATCAGTTTCACGTGGTAGATGCGCGGATCGATGGTCGACGGGAAATGCTCTTCATCCCCCGCCGACTCCTCAAACGAACGCCGGATCTCGTTGGCGAGATCCGGCGTCAGTTCACTTGGCTTCTTTTTCGAAAACAGCTTGTCGAAGAGGCCCATTAGGCGCGGCACAGGAAGATCGGCAGGCCCCGCTTGTTGGAGTAGTTCGGGCGGTACCGCTCGGTGTTGTACATCGAGCCCAGTTCCACCTTGCGCGGTCCCAGCTTGGGATCGGGGATCTCCACCATGTCGAAGCAGCCGTTGACGATGCCCGTCATCATGCCGCTCTTGCCTTCGGCCAGGGCGTCCATCGCCATATTGCCGTAGGTGCACGCCACGAGCTTGTCCGTGAAGTCCGGATCGCCCGAGCGCAGGTCGTAGGTCAGGTCGCTGACGATGGTCTCTTCCTTCGTCCGCGCCTTGATCTCCGTCGCCAGATCATCGCCGACATTGGCCTTCTTCTGGTGGCCATAGGCATCGGCTTCGCCGTAGTGCTTCACCTGGTAGCCTTCCCACTCGGCGCCTTCGCTCAACAGCACCAGCGAGTAGTTCGACGGGTTGCTCTTCTTGTCGGAAACCAGCAGCCCGATCAGCTTGTCCAGGTCCACCTTGAACTCAGGGATAACGCAGCGGATGTTCGTGACATACGCCGTGTAGAGCGCGGTATAGCCGGCATCGCGGCCAAAGATCCGGAAAATGCCGATGCGTTCGTGCGAACCAACTGTCGTGCGCTGGCGCTGGATGGCGCTCTCGGCGCGCGTGATGGCGGTCGAGAAGCCGATGCAGTACTCGGTGTGCTGCACGTCGTTGTCCATCGTTTTCGGAATCGCGATCACCTTCACGCCTTCGTCGTGCAGACGGCGCGCATAGCTCAGGGTGTCGTCACCGCCGATGGCAATCACGGTCTCGGCGCCCAGTGACTCCAGGTTCTTCAGAACCTGCGTCGTCACATCGTACACAGTGGAAACCTTGCCGCCCTTCTCGATGTCCTTCGTCGGGAAAGTCAGGCCCTTCAGATGATCCGGCAACGACTTCATCTTGGCCGGATTCGTGCGCGAGGAGTGCAGGAACGTGCCGCCGGTGCGGTCAATCGTGCGGGTATTCAACGGGGTGAGCGGCAGGATGTAGCGCGACTTGCTGTCGGCATCGTCCAGGTTCAGGTGGGTGAGACCCTCCCAGCCGCGACGAACACCAACCACTTCATAGTCCATGCCGACGCCGCGGTAGGTTACCTGCTTAATTACGGCATTCAAACCGGGGACGTCGCCGCCGCCTGTAAGGATCACAATACGCTTGGGCATTCTCTCTCCTGAGTCTTAAAGATCTAAAAGAATGGGATGGATGAGTCCAATTTCAGTATAGCTGGTCTGCTTTAGGGTTTGCCGCCTGCTTTTACCAGCTCTTCCACGGCTTGCGCGATCAGCGGAGCCGCCTCCGGCCCCACCGAGTTCACCTCGCCATACCAGCGCTTCGCCGCTCCAAAGGTGAACGGCGGCTTCTCATCCCACTGCACCTTCGGGATGATGTAGCCGATCTCGTCATTCGCCAACCCAAACAACATCTTATACGGAGCCGTCAGCATTCTTTTGATGGGTCGCTCCACCGGAGCCTCCGGAAAGTCCGCGCCCGGGTCTTTCACCACCCCGCCCACGCTCAACTCCGGGTACATCTCACCCGGAATCAACGCCGCTTCCAGCTGCGCAACTCCCTGGCCGCTCAACCGCAGATACCCCACCGGAGCCTTCGTGTTCCCACCCTCCATCGATTGCCGCCCCTTGAACATGCCCGCCTGCGCAGCCATCAGGAACCCGGCATTGGCCACCGGAATCTGTACCAGCTTCTCCCTATACGTAATGGTGTCCAGCGTCACCTGCCTGGCATCGTGCAGCGCGCCGTGGACATGCTCGGCCACATACTCGCCCACCGCCTCCGCAAACCGGAACGTCTCCGCCGGAGCCGGCTGTTTCGTCTTCGGATCCACGATCTTCGCCCCCAGCGGCGACTGCATGCCGCCCACCGCGCCATTCACATAGACCACCAGGCCGCCTTCCAGGCTCTCCAGCCGCGCCGTCAAACCCGCCGGCCAGTCCGCCGTGATCAGCGTATTCCTGCTGCCCAGCGTCTCCGGATGGTTCGTCCAGTTCACCAGCGTCGCGATCCGCTCCCGCCGCATATCGTTCACCGCCAGCGCCAGAATCTGCGGATCGTGCACCACCGGCGGGCGGCTGTCGTCGAAATAGCCGTCGACATCCTTCGGGGTCACGCCCGCCACCATCGCCGTGGCGGGGCGCAATGTGGATAGGCACTCCTTGATCGCCTCCACCGCGCGCGCCACCAGCAGCGCGTTGTACTCCTCATCGATCCCGCTCACACCCTGCTTCGCGCCCCACAAGCCCATCGTGTCCGGCCCTTCATGCACATGGGTCGCGGCCACGATCACCGTCGCCTGCGGAGCACCCGCCCGGATCTTCCGGACGTCCTCCCACAACAGCCCGATCGAATCCGCGGCGCAGATTACCAGCGGCTTCTCACCCGTCGACAGGGCGACGCAGCGGACCCACAGGTCATCGTGGACGCCGGTCGCCGCCCGGCCATTGCCGAACCCGGCCATATAGACAGGCCGGCCACTCTTCAAATCCGGGGTGATGCTGCGCTTGGCCGCACTGGCCATCAACTCGCCGCCCTGCGCCAGACAGGCGCACGCGCACAACAAGGCGGACACAATCAGGGGTTTCATCGAGGTTTACTCTATCGCACCCCGGCCGTCCGCCCAAGCGTTATTGGCTGATTTTATGGATCAGCAACGGCAGCGGATCGGTCTCCGGGACGGGCGTCGTGCAGGTCTGCTGGCGGCTGCGCCACAACGACTGCGCGAAGTCGAGAAGCACCTCGGCCGACACATTGTCCATGCCGTGCAACTGCTTCTCTTTCAACTCGACATCGTCCAGCGCCGGCTGCAGCTTCGCCATGGCCCCTTTCAAGTGCCCGCAGATCCGCAGGTCCTCTTTGGCCAGTTCCAGCACCTTCTTGCTGCGCTCGAACTTATCTTTCGACGCCAGCCGCCGCGGCGTCGGATCCAACTCGCTCAACTGCGCCGCAAACTGCAAACGCCCCGCGATCTGGGCATCGGCGCCCCGCAGCTTCAACGCTCTCTGCAAGCTCTCCTGCGCCTCGGAATAGCCACCCTGTGCCATCTGCGCCTCGGCCAGACCGGACCATGCCTCGACATCGCCGGCATCGCCACGCAGCAGCCTCCGATAACTCTCCGCCGCGCGCGCCGGAGCGCCCGCCACCAGAAGCAGCCGCGCGATTTTCCGCTGAGTGTCCAGGTCTGCCTTCGAGCCGCTCTGGATCAGCAGGACCTCCGCCAGAAGCTTCTCCGGCTCGCCCGCATCGGCCAGGAACTCAGCCAGTTCCATCCGCACCTCGTCCGCCGGACCCGCCCCGGGCCACTTGCCATAGACCGCGCGATGGTAATACGCCTCCGCCTCCCGGTCGTTCCCGAGCTTCACCTGCAGCCGGGCCATCGCTAGGTTGGCATCGCCTGCATTCGAATCCGCATTCAGCACCGGCCGCAACTGGCTCTCCGCATCCGCCAGCCGGCCGGCCGCCAGCAGCGCGCCAGCCAGGCCCATCTGGTATTCGCGGTTGTTCCGCTGCAGCACATGCGCCCGCTCCATCAGTCTCACCGCTGCCGCCGCATCGCCGCGGTCCAGCAGTTGTTTGCCTTCCCGGTAGTGCGCTGCTGCCTCATTCAGAATCTCCAGCCGCTCCAGGCGCGCCAGGAATTGATCGACCGCAATCAGTCCCAGCACCACCGCCAGGACCGACAGCACAAACCCGGGCTTCATCGCGGCCCCCCCTGTAGCGCCCCGCTCACCCCAAATGCCTTCAGGATCGCCGGCAGCCGCACCACGCCCAGCAACTGCGAGACGTTCGCCCGGCTCACCACCGGCAGCATGTTCAGGTTGTTATCGCCCATCTTTTCCAGGGCCAGACTCAGCGGATGGTCGGGATGTACGAAGGGAAATTGCCGCTCCGCCGCCACTCCTGCCGTGGTCCCGTCGGCCACCTTCCGGATCATCGCCTCCCTGAGCAAGCCCACCAGCCGTTCGCCCTGCATCACCGGCCAGGCTGCCGCCGCGTCCGCCTGCTGCATCTTCCTCGAATCCAGCAACTCCTCCGCCGCCACCGTTTCCGCCTGCTCAAGCACATCGGATACATCCAATCGCGCCTGATGCACCCGCTCCTCATCGCCCGGCAGGGAAACGCCTTCCTGGTGGGCCAGGGCTTCGTAGATGGGCTGCCTCTGCAGCCGGTAGGACACAAAGAAACTGATCAGGTTCGAGATCATCAGCGGCACAATGATCGAGTAATCCCGCGTCATCTCGAAGATCATGATCACCGAGGTCAGCGGAGTCCGCACAATCCCCGCAAAAGCCGTCCCCATCCCGATCAGCGCATACGCCCCCGGATTCGCCGTCACACCCGGCATCAGAGCATGGGCCAGGCTGCCCACGGTCCCGCCCACCATCGCGCCGATGAACAGACTCGGCCCAAAGATGCCGCCCGCATTGCCCGAGGAGTAACACACGGCCGTCGCTACGATCTTCAACACCACCAGCAGCGCGATGGTCCGCACCGCCATGTCCCCGCCCAGCACACGCTCCACATAGTCGTAGCCGACGCCCAGAACCTCCGGCATGTACCAGCCCAGCAGGCCCACCAGCAGGCCGCCCACCGTCGGTTGCAGCCACACTGTCTTCGCAGGCAGGCCGCGGAACCAGATCCGCAAACTTAGCAACAGCTTCACGAAGGCGACCGAAGCCAGTCCGCCCACAACGCCCAGCACGGCGTACACCAGAAACTCGATGGGACTCACCAACTGATACGCCGGCACGTGGAACAGCGGCTCGTCGCCCAGGATCATGTGCAGCACCATCCACGAGGTCGCCGAACTGATCACCACCGAACCCATCACCGGCGCGTGCAGATCGCCTAGAATCTCTTCCAGCGAGAACAGCACGGCCGCAATCGGAGTATTGAACGCCGCCGCCAGCGCCGCCGAGCAGCCCACCGGAATCAGCGCCTTCACGTCATCGCCCTGCAGTCCGCTGCGGCGCGCCAGTACCGACGCGATGCCCGCGCCAATCTGCACGGACGGCCCTTCGCGGCCCAGCGCAATGCCGCTCGCCAGCGACGTCGAACAGCACAGGAACTTGCCCAGCACCGTCTTCAGCGAGATATAGCCGTCGTGAATGAAGATCGCGAACTTCGTCTGCGGAATGCCGCTGCCGCGCGCGCCGGGAAAGTACTTGGCCAGCAGCCAGCCCGTGGTCAACGCGCCCAGCACAGGCACCAGCACCCGCCGCCAGGCCGCTCCGCCCGGAGGATACATCCGGGCCGCCAGGCGTCCGGTCAGCAGGATAAACGCCACCACCACCAGCCCGACCACCGCCCCAATCACGAAGCTGAGGATCAGTTGGGTCTGCGCGGACTTGCCCTCTTCCCCGTCAGACCAGCGGCGAAGCCAGCGCCCAATAGAATTCAACATGCTCTTAACAGGATACGGATTCCGCCACTTCCTTGCCCGCCGCCCCGCCTTCGCTGCCGGTTCGCCTGACAAGGCGGGCCCAAAACAAAACGGGCCGGAAAGGCGCCCATGCCCTCCGGCCCGCTGTGCCCACTCCTGGAATCGGACTATTCGTCTTCGTCCACTTCGCCCGTGGCCGAAGCCTTGTACGCCGCGATGATCTTATCGGCGTTCAAGGCAGGCACGTAATCGTAGTGCGAAAACTCCATCGAGAACGACGCCCGGCCCTGCGTCATCGACGTCAGGTCGTTCTGGTACGTCAGCATCTCCGACATCGGCACCACGGCGCGGATGATCTGCGTTCCGCCCTTGGTGTCCATGCCGCTGATGCGGCCCCGGCGGCCGTTCATGTCGCTCATCAGGTCGCCGGCATACTCCACCGGACCGGCCACTTCCACCTTCATGATCGGCTCCAGCAGCGCCGGCTTGGCCGCCTCCATTGCCAGTTTGAAGGCCTTACGGCCGGCGATCTTGAACGCCATTTCCGACGAGTCCACGTCGTGGTACGACCCGTCATACAGCGTCACCCGGAAATCCACCACCGGGAAGCCGGCCAGATAGCCGCGCGCTGCCGCTTCCAGAATGCCCTTTTCAATGGCCGGGATGAACTGTCTGGGCACCGCGCCGCCAAAGATGTTATTGACGTACTCGAAGCCGCCGCCGCGCTCCATCGGCTCCATCTTGATGCGGCAGTCGCCGAACTGGCCGTGGCCGCCCGTCTGTTTCTTGTGGCGCCCGTGGACATCGGCGAACCCGCGGATCGTCTCGCGGTACGGAATCTTCGGCTGCCGCAGCTCCACTTCCACGTTGTAGCGCTTCTTCAACCGGCTCACGATCACTTCAATGTGCTGCCCGCCGCTGCCGGCCAGCAGGAAGTCCTTCGTCTGCGGATCCCGGTAGAAGCGCAGGCCCTGGTCTTCTTCCAGGATCTTCGCTACCGAGTTGCCCATGCGGTCTTCGTCGTTCCGCGACTTCGCCGCAATGGCATACGCAATCGAGGGCTCGGGGATCTGAACCTTTGGATACTCGACGGAATCACCCTTCTCGCAAAGCGTGTCTCCGGTCAGCACTTCCTTCAGCTTCGCCACCACCCCGATATCGCCCGCATGCAGCTCGTTCACCGGCTGCAGCGTCTTGCCCATCGGCACGCTGATGTGCGACAACCGCTCCTGGCTCTTGCTGCGCATGTCCACCAGGTTGACGTCGTTCTTCAGCACGCCCGTGCAGACTTTGAAGAAGCTCAGGCGCCCCGAAAACGGATCGGCCACGGTCTTGAACACATAGGCCGTCACGTGGTCCTTGTCCGTGATCGCCTTGAACTCTTCGTGGTCGCCTACCATCGCCTTCAGCGCCGGATGCTCGGTCGGATTCGGACAGAACTCCTGCAGGAACTCCATCACCAGGTCCGTGCCGATATTGCGCAGCGCCGAACCGCACATCACCGGAAAGATCTTGTCGTCCTTCACCGCGTCATGCAGCCCGGCCATGATGTCTTCGGCCGGCAGCGTGCCGTTCTCGAAGAACTTCTCCATCAGCTCGTCTTTGCCTTCCGCGATCATCTCGATCAGGGCATCGTGCGCGGCCTTCGCGTCATCGGCCATCGACGCCGGAATCGGAATTTCCTTGCCCTGTCCGTCGCCGTCCGGCGTGTACGACCAGGCCTTCATGGAGATGATGTCCACGATGCCCGAGAAATCCCGCTCCTTGCCGATCGGCAGATGGATCGGCACGCAATACCGTCCAAAAATCTCCTGGATATTGGCCAGCGCGCGGTCAAAGTCACTGCGCTCGCGATCCAGCTTGTTGATCAGGAAGGCCCGCGGCAGCGCATACTGCTCCGCGTACTCCCAAACCTTCTCCGTCATCACTTCGACGCCGGCGACGCCATCCACCAGAATCAGGGCGGCATCCGCGGCAGCCATCGAAATCTTCGTGTCGTACATGAAGAGATTGAAGCCCGGAGTATCGAAGACGTTCAGCTTCTTCTTCTTCCATTCGACAGCGGCGAGAGAAGTGGAAATCGTCAGCTTCCTGTTGATCTCCTCATCGTCAAAATCTGTGATCGTGTTGCCCTCGTCGACCCGAGTCAAGCGATTGGTCGCACCGGTGGCAAACAGCATGCCGGCCGCGAGCGACGTCTTTCCGCTATGCCCGTGACCGACGAGGGCCACGTTTCGGACTTCAGTGCTTTCGTATACCTTCACTTGGCACACTCCAAGAGTGGATTGGGCGCCGATTAACAGGACAGGCGTCCGTCTGAGCGGAATCGTATCACAATTGAAATAGAGGAATTTGGACCTGATGCTCCACTATGCCGCAAGGCCCTCCCCACCGTGCTATCAAGGTGTTTTACCTTCATTCTGATAGGAGGCTGGACCGGTGGTTTCCAAAGACACATTGCTTGCCCATATCGACTACTCCGCCTGGGCCTCCCGCCGCCTGGTCTCGGCCATCACCGAACTCTCCGAGGACCAACTCAGCCGCGACTTCGGCACCGCCGACAAGAGCATCCTCGGTACCCTGGTCCACACCTATCGCGCCGACAGCATCTGGCTCGCCCGCATGCACCAGGAACCCGGCAGGTTCACGCCCAGCGAAGCCGACTTCCACCTCAGCGTCCTGCTCGACCACTGGCCCGAAGTTTACAACGGCTGGCGCCATTACCTGGCCGGCCTGGACGACAATCAGATCCTGGATTCAATCAGTTACCACGATTTGAAGGGCAACGCCTGGTCCACGCCCGTCTATCAGATCGTCCTGCACCTGGTGAATCACGGCACTCACCACCGCGGCCAGGTCTCCGGCTTTCTCCGGACCCTGGGCCAGAAGCCGCCGGTTCTCGACCTGATCGCCTACTACCGCAGCCTCTAGACGGCCCGCAGCCAGTACAGCCGGCACTCGTAAAGAATCCGCACCAGCCCGTCCACTTGGTGCCGGTCATAGATGGTGCGGAGGCGCTCCACGAATCCCCCGTCGCCCACCGGCACATACGACGCCGACAGCAGCCGCCCTTTCAGGCCATCCCAATCCAGTACCTGCTCGTTCGGCGCCGTCCAACGCTCCACCGGAATGGGGGCAAAAACCGCCGCGACATTCACCGTCTCTTCTTTATCGGCCGAGAACCGAGCGGCATACTCCGCGCTGCTCTCCACCAGTAGCCGCTCCAAATCCATCAGGAACGGACTCGCCGTCCGCAACCGGATATTCCAGATGATCGCGATCAGCCCGCCCGGCTTCACGATCCGCAGAAACTCCGCCCGCGCCGCCGGCAGGTCCACCCAATGGAACGCCTGCGCGCAGGCCACCAGGTCCGCGCAGGCATCCGGCAAACCCGTGGCCTCGCCCGTGCCCGCCTGCACATCGAAGCCCTGCTGCAAGGCCGCCGCCCGCATCGCCGCGTTCGGCTCAATCCCGACCACGCTGTACCCATTCCTGACGAACAACTCCGTCGAGATGCCGGTCCCGCAAGCCACATCCACCACCTGCGCGCCCGGAGCCAGCCCTTCGCCTTCCAATTTCCTGACCAGCGCGTCCGGATAGCCCGGCCTATACTTCACATAGTTGTCGACTCGATTGGAAAACCGTTCAGTAGGTTGCATAGTCAAAGGAATAAAGTGATCCCCGCCACACCCGCGGCGCCCGCCTCGACACACGACGGAGCGTTCTGCCACGTAATCCCGCCCAGCGCGTACACCGGAATCTTCACTGCTCCAGCCGCTTTCCGCAGCCCGTCCAGACCCCAGCACGGCCGGTCATCCTGTTTCGACAACGGCCGGAACACCGGACCAAACACGGCGAAATCGGCGCCGTCTGCTTCCGCCGCCCGCAGCTCGTCCAGATCGTGACAGGAAACGCCAAACAGGAACCCGGCCGGCGTAATCGGCCGCCAGGCCGACGGAGCCATCGCCCCGGCCGGCAGATGCACTCCATGCGCTCCGCAGGCCAGGGCCACGTCCACCCTGGAATTCACCAGCACCCGGGCATTGCGGCAGATCGAGACGATCCACGACACCAGCTCGCACAGCGCCCGCGCATCCAGGTCTTTCTCCCTCACCTGGATCATCCCGACGCCCGCCGCGTCGCTTCGTGCAATCGAAGCCAGCAGGGCGTCGAGGCTACCGGCGCTCTTCCGGTCCGTGATCTGGTAGCGGTTCATAGTAGCGCTGCCCAGCGCAGCCCCGGCACAAGGTGCGCCCATCCAGCATCACTTCACGCTGGAAGCTGATGCCTTCTCCACATTCGGAGCACGAAACCCGCGGACCTTTGAAGCCCGGCAGATCCTCCGGCCCCACACGCACCTTCACCCACTGCACGTCGAACAGTTCGGCCTCGCTGAGCTCACGGTAGGCCTTCATTTGCTGCTTGTTCTTCTCCGGGATCTCCGGATAGAGCTCGGCCGCCCGCTGCTTGCTCGACTCCTTCGCCGCAAGGCGCACCGCGCGCCCGGTCTCCAGGTCGCAAAAGGTCGCGGCCATTTTGCCGAAATCCAGGAACTTCAACGCCCGTTTCCCCAGCCGGCAGCCCGTCACCACGCCAATGGCGTCCGTAGCGCAGCGGTCGATCTCGACAAACGTCACCAGCCGCTTCCGCTGCGTACCCGTCGGATCGTCGATCCCCAGCAACGCCAGCCCGTGCACCGCCATGCGCAGCCCCAGGATCTGCCCCGCGCACAGGTGCCCGTGGGCCGCCGCGGCCAGCTCTTCGTATTCCGGAAGTGTCTTCATGATTTCAACTGGCGCAGCGCACTGGGCGGAAACTCTACCACCCATTCCCCATTATGCGACTCACCGTCGAACGCGCGTTCGGGCATCTCCGCCACAATGCCGCCCGCAAATTCAAGCCGCACCGTCTGCGTCCGCCGGCTCTGCCGCAGCAGCTTCAGGACAACCCCGGCTCCGCCGAAGGGTTTCACCCGCAACATCTCAGCCCGCACGCCCAGCCGCAGGCGTGATCCCAGCAGATGCCCCGGGAAATACGGACCCGCAATTTCGAAGCCCGGCCCGCATCGCAGCCGGCTGCTCTTCGCCGCCGGATCCATGGCCACGATCTCCGCGTCGAACACGTTGAACCGGCCCAGCAGCCCGGCCACTTCTTCGGTAGCAGGATGATCCAGAATCGCCGAAGGCGGACCTGACTGCACAACTCGTCCGCCTTTGAACACGAACATCTCGTCACCCAACTGCAGAGCCTCGTCCAGATCGTGCGTCACCAGCAGCATCGGCATCTGGAACGCCTTCCGCACCTCGTCGAGCACCGCATAGAACTCTTCCCGCAAGGCGAAATCCAACCCGCTGGAAGGCTCGTCCAGCAGCAGCAGCCGCGGCTGCGACAACAGGGCCCGGGCAATCGCCCCACGCTGCCTCTGTCCGCCCGACAACGCCGCCGGCCGGCTGCCCGCCACTTCCGTCAGCCGGAACCGCTCCAGCATCTCGCCCACCTGCCGCCGCCGCTCCAGGCGGTCCAACCGCTCGGCCGCAAACGCCAGGTTCTCGCGCAGTGTCATGTGCGGGAATAGCGCGGAATTCTGGATCACATACCCGCAGCGCCGCCGTTGCGGGCTCAGCGACAACCCGGCCGCCGCATCGAACAGCAGCACATCGTCCACCAGGATCCGGCCCTCATCGGGCTTCGCAAAACCGGCGATCGAATCCAAAGTGAGCGACTTCCCCGCCCCGCTGGGCCCAAACAGGACAGCCAGCCCCGCCTGCGTTTTTACGTGAACGTCCAGCGTAAACGGAGCGGTCTCAGCGGATCCCAAAAACTGCTTGCGAACCCGTGCGTCGATCAATGCGTCGCCTTCCCCACCGACACGCGGCCCAAACGGTTTGCCAGCGTCAGACTGACCAAGGCGACCGCGGAAATCACCAGCACCAGCACCCGCGCCACATCGCCGCGTCCACCCTCCACCGCGTCATAGATCGCCACGGAGATCGTCTGGGTCCGGCCCGGGATATTGCCCGCCACCATCATCGTGATGCCGAAATCGCCCAGCGCCCGCGCGAACGCAAGTGTGGTGGCCGCCAGAATCTGATTCCAGGCCAGCGGCAATGTCACCCGCCAGAACACCATCCACTCCGAGGCGCCCAGGGATCGCGCGGCCTTCCCATACCGCCTCGGCACGCTCTCCAGCGCGGCCGTCGAAAACTTGATCAGCAGCGGGGCCGAATGCAGCAGCGCCGCCAGCACGGCCGCCTGCCACGTGAATACGAGCGACTGCCCGAAGATCCACTCATACAGCCGGCCCAGCGCACTCTGCCGTCCAAGCACGATCAAAAGGTAGTAGCCGAGCACGGTGGGCGGCAGCACCATGGGCAGCGTAACGACGGCGTCCAGAATGTCTTTGCCCCGGTAATTCTTCGTCGTTTGCAGCCAGCCCAGCCACAACCCAGCCAGGAGGGCGACAATCGTGGACAGCGCGGCAACGCGCAAGCTGAGCCACAGAGGAAACCAGTCGATCGCCATGCGGGATTTTCTATTATAGGACTCCAGCGCCCCCTGTCAGTCGTTGTACATTGTGGAGGAGTGATTCGAGCGACAAAGAAGGATCTGGCCCGGTCAAGGGTCCTGCGGGACTCCCTTGGTGCCCTCGGCTATCCCGGCTTCGTAAACCTGTTCACCGAGATGGAAGCCGAGTTCGAACACGATCCGGCCGTGGTCTTAATTGCCGCCCTTTCCTGTGAAAATCTCGACGATCGCGTGGTCGAGGCGCTGCCCTGGCTCATCCTTCGTTACAACGATCTCGACTGGGACTGGATCAAAAAGGAAGCCCGCCAGCGCCAGGCCCAGAATCGCCTGGGCTTCATCGTCAGCCTCGCCCTGCGAGTGGGCGCTTCCACCTACGGCAACACCGAGAAACTTCTGAAGCTGTCGGCGATCGAAGAGGATCTCTTCGAGTACCGCCTGGACAAAGAGGACACTCTCTGCCGCAAACTCCCGCAGGGAGAAAGGCAGTGGATCCGCGAAGCCCGCTCCACCGAAGCGCGCCAGTGGAACCTTCTCACCGACCTCCGGGCCCAGGACCTCAGCTACAACGGCGACATCTAGTCCGCCGCGGCCCCAGCCAGGTTCCCCGTCGCCACCGAACCTCTCCGCTGGAACCTCGTCTGCAATCCCGCCAGGTACGTATACACCACCGGAGTCAGATACAGCGTCACCACCTGTGAGAACACCAGCCCGCCCACCACGCACAACCCCAGCGGCCGCCGGGCCTCTCCGCCCGCGCCATACCCAAACGCGATCGGCAGCGCGCCAAGCAACGCAGCCATGGTCGTCATCATGATGGGCCGGAACCGCACAAGACATCCCTCATAGATCGCCTCCAACGGAGCCTTCCCGTGATGCCGCTCCGCTTCCAGCGCGAAGTCGATCTGCATAATCGCGTTCTTCTTCACGATGCCAATCAGCAGGATCAGCCCCACATACGAGTAAATGTTCAAGTCCAGCTTGAACAACCACAGCGTCAGCAGCGCGCCAAAACCCGCCGACGGCAGCCCCGACAGAATCGTCAGCGGATGGATGAAGCTCTCATACAGCACGCCCAGCACGATGTACACCACCACCACGGCCAGCAGCAGCAGGATGCCCAGATTCTTCATCGACTTCTGGAACGCCTGCGCCGTGCCCTGGAAGATGGTCGTAATCGTCGCCGGCAAATGAGTCCGCGACAGCTCCTCGATCTGATCCACCGCATTGCCCAGCGACATCCCCGGCCGCAGATTAAAGGACACCGTCACCGCCGGCAACTGCCCGTAGTGATTGATCGTTTGCGGACCCGCGGAAGGCTCCAGGCGAGCCAGCGAGTCCAGCGGCACCAGTTCGCCTTTGCCCGACTTTACATAGAGACGCGACATCAGCGACGGATCCGACTGATAAGCCCGGTCGACCTCCATCAGCACCCGGTACTGATTGTTCGGCGCGTAGATCGTTGAGACCCAGCGCGGCCCGTACGCGTTGAACAGGGCGGTCTCGATCTGCTCCGGAGTCACATCGAACTTGGCCGCCCGGTCGCGCTCGATCTTCACCGTCATCTGCGGACTGCGAATCTGCAGGTCGCTCGTCACATCCATCAGCGCCGGCAGCTTCGCCACTTCCTTTTCGAAGGACTGGCTGCTCTTATAGAGCTCTTCAATATTGGTGCCCAGCAGCGTGAACTGGTACAGGCTCTTCGACAGCGTGCCACCCACACGAATCACCGGCGGGTTCTGCAGAAACACCCGCATGCCGGTCATATTGTTCAGGCGCGGCCGGAACGAGTCCATCAACTGATCGGCGCTCAACTGGCGTTCGTGGCGCGGCTTCAGGTGCATGAACATGCGCCCGAAATTCGGCCCGCCCAGGCTGATGTTGGCGCTGCCGCCGCCCACGCTCGACATGAACGACTCAACATTGGGATCGTTCCGCACGATCTCGGCCAGCTTCTTCTGCGTCTCCATCATCTCCAGGTGCGAAGCACCCTGCGCCGCCTCGGTGATCGCCAGGATCTGGCCTGTGTCTTCACTCGGGATGAAGCCCTTGGGCACCTGCACAAACAGCCACCCGGTGGCGATGAGAATCACGAACGAGAACGCCAGCGTCAGCGCACGCCGCCGCAGCGTCCATTGCAGGCTCACGTCATAGACATGCAGCATCCAGTCGAAGAAGCGCTCTGTCGTCCTGTAAAACCAGCCTTCCTCCCCCTGACGGTGAGGGCGCAGGAACCGGCTGCAAAGCATGGGCGTCAGAGTAACCGACACAATGCCGGAAATGAGGATCGCCACCACGATCGTCACGGAAAACTCACGGAACAACCGGCCCAGGATGCCGCCCATGAACAGCAGCGGGATGAACACGGCCGCCAGGGAGATGGTCATCGAGACAATCGTGAAACCCACCTCGCGCGAGCCCTTCAACGCCGCTTCCATCGGCCCGTCGCCGTCTTCCATGTGGCGCACGATGTTCTCGAGCATCACGATCGCGTCATCCACCACAAATCCGATCGCCAGAATGAGCGCCATCAAAGAGAGGTTGTCCAGACTGTACCCGCACAGGTACATCACGGAAAACGTTCCGATCAGCGAGAACGGCAGCGCCAGGCTTGGGATCACGGTTGCCGATAGCTTTCGCAGGAACAGGAAGATCACCATCACCACCAGCGCCAGCGTCAGCGCCATGGTGAACTGGATATCCACAAACGACTCGCGAATCGTGTCGGAGCGGTCGTAGAGAACATCCAGCATCGCCGCCGGCGGCAGTTGGGCACGGAACGAAGGCAGCAGTTCCCTGACGGAGTTCGCCACCTCCATCGCGTTCGTACCCGGCTGGCGCTGCACAGCCAGCACAATTGCCCGGTTGCTCTTCTCGTGCGTATTGAACCAGGACGCAATCTTGTCTTCCTCGACACTGTCGAAGACGGTCGCCAGCTCTTCCAGCCGCACGGGAGCGCCGTTCTTATAGGCCACCACCAGCGGCTTGTAGGCCTCGGCCGAGGTCAACTGCCCCGTCGCCTGCACGGTGAGCATGCGATCCGGACCGTACAGCGTGCCGGTCGGCAGGTTGACGTTATGGCGCCGGATGGCGGCCTCCACTTCGTCGATCCCGATGCCTCGCCCGTTCATCTCGCGCGGGTTCACCTGCACCCGCACGGCATACTTCTGCGAACCAAACACCTGCACCTGGGCCACGCCGCTCACCATCGAGATGCGCTGGGCCATCATGGTGTCGGCGAACTCGTTCATCTGGTACAGCGGCATCGACTTCGAGCTCAACGCCAGGAAGATCACCGGCTGGTCGGCGGGATTCACCTTGCGGAACGTCGGCGGCGTCGGCATGCCGGCCGGCAGCAGCGGAGCCGCCTGGGCAATCGCCGCCTGCACGTCCTGCGCCGCTCCATCCAGTTCCCGGCTGAGATCGAATTGCAGTGTCACGCTGGTGACGCCCAGCGAGTTCGACGACGTCATCGAATCCAGGCCGGCAATGGTCGAGAACTGCCGTTCCAGCGGGGTCGCCACGGCCGACGCCATCGTCTCCGGATTCGCGCCGGGCAGGCTCGCGCTCACCATCAGCGTGGGGAAGTCGACATTCGGCAGATCGCTCACCGGCAGTGCCTGGTAGGCCACCGAGCCGAACAGGGCGATCGCCAGCATCAGCAGCGTCGTGGCGACGGGCCGGCGGATGAAGATCTCTGAGAAGTTCATGACAGCAGCCTCACTTTCGAGCCCGACGTCAACCGCAACTGCCCTTCCGTCACCACCTTCTCGCCGGCCTGCACCCCGCTCTCCAGCGCCACCAGATCGCCGCTGCGGGCGCCCACCTTCACATTCCGGCTTTCCACCGTGCCGTCGTCTTTCATGACATACACGAAGTCACCAGACTGGCCGGTCTGCAGGCTCTTCGACGGCACCACAACGGCGTTCGGCGTTTCGGCCAGCCGCAGGGTCACATCCAGGATCTGACCTGGCCAGAACTTCGCTGTGCTGTTTGTGAACTTCGCCTTCAGCTTCAAGGTGCCCGTCGCCTCATCGACCGTATTCTCGATGAACGCCAGAGTGCCTTCGGCCGACGTCTCCTTCGAGCCCTGCTCCGCGGCTTTCACCAGCAACTGGCCGCCGCCCATCCTGGATCGCAGATTGCTCACGTGCTTCTCGGCGATGGCGAAGGTCACATAAACCGGTTGAATCTGGCGGATCGTCACCAGTTCCACATCCGTGGCCTTCACCAGGTTTCCCTGCTTGACGAGAATGCTGCCCGTCCGGCCATCGATCGGCGACTTGATACTGCAATACGCCAGGTCGAGCTTCGCACGGTCGAGCGCCGCCTGGTCGGCCCGCAGCGTGGCGTTGATGCTCTCCAGAGTGGCCAGGTCGGCCCGAACCGCCTCCTGCCGCGCCGACGCTTCGGTCCGCGTCTGGTCGGCCTGCTCCTTCGAGAACACGCCTTCCTTGGCCAGCTCCTCATACCTCCTGGCCTGCGCCTCGTAATATTTGTGCTGCGCCTGATCCTTGGCCAGCGTCGCCTCGGTCTGCTTCAGAACGGCCTGGTCCCGCGCAAGGGTCGCTTCCGCCTGCCGCACGGCCTGCTCGAACGGACGGGTGTCGATCTGAAACAGCAGTTGTCCGGACCTGACCGCATCGCCCTCGGTGAAGTGGACTTTGTTCAGGACCCCGCCCACCTGAGACTTCACCGTGATTGTGCTGAAGGCCTCGACACTGCCGATGGTCCGCAGTTCCACGGGCATACTCTGGACGACCGCCGCGGCCACGCGCACCGGCGCGGCCGGAGCCGACGCGGCCGCCGCCGGTGTCGCACTCTTCGCCGAGCATCCGGCCAGCGCGAGTCCGGCTGCTCCCAAAATCAGATAGAGCCCGGCCCCAGGGCCGCACGAGGTGTGTTTCCGTTGCATCCGAATGCCTCTCAAATTGTGCTGGAACACCAGCCAGTCTTTGCTGCCGCGCGACGGGGCGGCCTACCGAATGATCCCTGCCCAGTTGCCCGCACCGAGCGCCTGCTTCCAGCGGCGTCTCGCGATGCCCGGCGGATCTGACCCGTTAGTCATCTAATCTATCAGGCTCCTGGATCCGCGCGTAGGGCCACCCGACTATTTACACTATCTCGATAGGAAATAGCGCAATCGTTTCCTGGCCTCGTGCATCTAAGACCTCATGAAGATGCTTCATTGGCTCGCTCTGTCTCTACTCCTGGCATTGGGCGCCACCTCCTGCTTCGGTCAGGCTGCCGCCATGAACGGCCAGATCGTCGGCACGGTCACTGACCCCGGCGGCTCCGTCGTACCCAACGCCACAGTGAAGGCGGTCAATACCGGAACGGGCTTCAGCCAGTCCACCACGACAACCAGCAGCGGCCTCTACCGCTTCAACATCCTGCCGCTCGGGCTCTATGAAATCACCGTCGATTCGGCCGGTTTCTCCACCGTGAAGCGGACCGGCATCGAGTTGAACGCCGGCGTCACGGTCACCGCCGACATCACCCTGGCGGTTAAGGGCGTCACCGCGGAGGTCATTGTTACCGATGCCGCCCCGGTAGTCGACCCCAGCCGTACAGACCAGGGCAGCACCCTCAGCAGCAACGCCATCACGAACCTGCCGCTGCTCTCCCGCAATCCCTATAACTTCATCCTCCAGCAGCCCAACGTGAGCGGCCGCGGCAACACCGAGTTCGGCGTGCCGCGCAAGATCAACGCCAATGGCTTCACGGGACGCATCAATTACCAACTCGACGGCAGCAACAACGTCCAGAGCGACCGCGTGGGCATCCGGCTGCTGCCGATTTCCGACACCTGGGTGCAGGAGATCCAACAGGTGAACAACGGCTTCTCGCCCGAGTTCGGCAACACCGTGGGGACCGTCTTCAACACGATCACGAAGTCCGGCGCCAACGACCTGCATGGCGAGGCAGGCTACATCTTCCGCCGCACGCCGTTCAGCGCCCGCCCCGCCCTGCTCGCCTACAACCGCCCCACCCCTGACGTAAATGTTGACGCGGGCTTCGCCGACGCCGGCGGCCGGCTGGTGCGCGACAAGGTCTTCTGGTTCGGCTCCTATGAGAAGGTGAAGCGCGACCTGCCCAATACCGTGTCCGCCACGCCCACCGACATTGCCGCCCTGGGCCTGCCCGCCAGCTTCGCCGACGCCATCCCGTTCAACCAGAACGTGACCTTCTTCATGGCCAAGGTGGATTACCAGCTCAACGCCTCCAACCGCCTCTCCATCCGCTACAACGGCCACCGAAACGATTCGCCTTATAACAATGGCGGCGGCCTGGTGCTGGTCGACCGGACTTACAACTTCGTGGACCGCTCGCACGCCGGCGCCGTCCAGCTGATCTCCATCCTCTCCCCGCGCATGGTGAACGAGTTCCGCATGCAGATCCCTTACCGGGCGCAGCAACAGAACCGCTTTTCCGCCACCGGCACCGGCCCGGCCATCACCATCCCGGGCGTCGCCAGCTTCGGCAATTCGCTGGATGTGGGCTTCAACTACGAGGAGACGACGCCCGAGTTTTCAGACAACTTCAGCCTGAACCTGGGCTCGCACTCGTTGAAGTTCGGCGCCAGCTATCGCGGCATCCGCGACACCCAGGTGCAAAGCACCAGCGCGAACTACACCTTCCCTAACATCGCCGCTTACCTGGCTGCCAAGGCGGGCACCGCGCCCAAGGGCTACACGACCTTCGTCCAGACCGTGGGCGAGCCGTCCATCCAGTACAACTCCAACTTCACCAGCGTCTACGGGCAGGACAGCTGGAAGCCGCGCGCCAACATCACGATCGTCTACGGGCTGCGCTATGACGTGTACTCGCCGCCTCCGGCTAACAGCAGTTCGCCCTACCCCACATCGCAGAAGTTCCGGACCGACCGCAACAACTTCGCTCCGCGCCTCGGCATCGCCTGGGGCCTGGGCAAGACCGTGGTGCGCGCCAGCGGCGGCATCTTCTACGATCCCTTCCAGACCGACACCTACCGCAAGTCGATCCTGAACAACGGCACGCCCATCTTCTTCAACATCAGCACCGGGCCGGGCACCGCGTACGCGCCGTCATTCCCCAGCGTGTTCACCGGCATTCCGGCCGGCTTCACCCTGGCGCTGCAGGACATTACCACCGTGGCTTCCGACTTCGCCACACTCTATTCCGCCAATGCGAATGTGAGCATCAGCCGCGAGCTGGCCAACAACCTGGGCTTCACCGCCACCTATCTCTATACACGCGGCAACCGCCTGCCCGTCTGGCGGAACATCAATCTCGGCCTTACCGGCCAGACGCTGGCTGACGGACGTCCGATCTTCGGTGGAGCCCGCCCCAACGCCGCCTACGGCAACGTGCTCTCGGCCGAGTCAGTGGGCCAGTCGAGCTACAACGGCCTGAACCTCACCTTGAACCGGCGCCTGACGCACGGCCTGGAAGTCTTCGGCACCTACACCTGGTCGCACGCCATCGACGATGCTCCGGAGCAGAACAACATCGACAGCGGCGCGTTCCTGCTGTCGGATCCCACCAACCGCCGCCGCGACCGGGGCAACGCGCTCACCGATCGCCGCCACGCCTTCAATGCGAATGCACTCTGGACGCCGACCGTCAGCCTCGGCAATAAGGCCGTCAATTATCTGGCGAACAACAACCGCATCGCGCTGGCCGTCGTCATGCAGAAGGGCGAGCTGTTCAACATGGGCAGCAACCGCTCCCTGAACGGCGACGCCTCCACCGCCGGCACCTACCAGCGCCCGCTGTTCATCGGCCGCAACACGCTGAACGCGCCCGCGACCTATGAGTTCAACGTGCGCTACTCGCGCATCTTTGCCATCGGCGAGCGGTGGAAGCCCGAGTTCTTCGCCGAGACGACGAACATCTTCAACCACACCAATGTCACCGGCATCAACAGCAACGCCACGGTCGACACGCTGGGCAACATCACGGCCCTGCCGAACCAGGCTTGGACCTCGGCGATGGACCAGCGCCTGATCCAATTTGGCCTCAAGCTGAACTTCTAAACGCAATACGGCCCCGGTGAGCGAGCTCGCCGGGGCCGCCTTTCTTTATACCGGCTTCAGGACGGTACACACCGAAGCACAGATGGGCCCGCCGATATTGAACGTGGCCGCCGCCCGCGCATTCCTTACCTGCAGCTCCGCAGGGACCTTCCCCAACAACTGCCAGGCGCTCCAACCGATCATGGCGATCCCCGTGGCGCCAATCGGGTGTCCTTTGGCGATGAGGCCGCCGGAGGTGTTGATCCCGCATTCGCCATCCGGCCGCGCCTTGCCATCCACCCAATATCGGGCGCCCTTGCCAGGCTCGGCTTTGCCAATGACCTCGGTCCCCAGGGCACCCATCACGGTGAAGCAATCGTGGACCTCGGCCACATTCACGTCAGCCGGCCCCAGGCCCGCCATCGCATAGGCGGTATTCATGGCCCGCCGGGCCCCGGCCGGACGCAGCACGTCGCGCCCTTCCTTCTTCAAGGGATCCGTGGCCTGCCCCCAGCCGGCGATCTCAACGCAATCGGCCTTGCCGACACCCAACCGGGCCAGCCCTTCCTCGGTCGCCAGGATCAGCGCCGCATAGCCATCGGTGATTTGTGAGCAGTCGTAGGTCTTCAGCGGCAGGCCGTCCACGACGTAGCGGTTGATGCCCTCGATCGTCATGGCCTGAGCGAGCGTGATCTGGACCTTGCTCATCTGGGCATACGGGTTGAACTTCGCGTTGGCATACTCCTCCACGGCGATCTGCGCGAGGTGCTCCTCGGGTACGCCATGCTCCGTCATGTAGGTCTGCATGACCTCGGCGAAGATGTGCGGGAAGACAAAGGTCTTCCCTGCCCGCTCGTCCGGATGGGAGAAGTAGCCCAGCACCTTGCCGATGAGCTTGCCGTCCATCTTGCCTTCGGCATCGCGCATCTTCTCGTAGCCCACGGCGATGCCGGTCTCGCCCATCCCGAGTTGCAGCTTCTGAATGACGGAAAGCACGGCCTGACCGCCGGAGGCGCAGGCGTTCTCGACAGCCTCCATGGGCTTGCTCTCCAGGCCGGGCACCATGGCCAGCAGGCCCGACAGCAGCCCTTGCTCATTCAGCGAAAAGTTGCAGGCCGCTCCGACGGAAGCGACATCCAGGGCCGAGGCCTCGACGCCGATGGACTGGCAGGCGCCGGTGACGGCGTTGCTGAGAATCTCAGGAACGGATTGCCCCAACAGCTTCCCGAACTTCGAGGTGTGGAAAGCGGCGATGTAGATCTTTTTCATGTCTCAACCTTATTGTCCAGCCAGGAGCACGCGGAAGGCTAGGTGCCCACCACCACGCCGCCATCCACAGAGAGAACCGTGCCGGTGACGAAGGAAGCCGCGTCCGAGGCCAGCCACAGGTAAGCGTTCGCAATATCTTCGGGCTGACCCATGCGTCCGATGGGCGTGCGGCCGACCATGCCCTGCAGGATCTTCTCGGGCATCTGTTTCACCATCTCCGTACCGATGAAGCCGGGGGCGACGGCGTTGACGCGGATTCCGAATTTGCCCAGTTCGCGAGCCCAGGTCTTCGTCATGCCGATGACGCCGAATTTGGTGGCGACATAGTTGGTCTGCCCGAAGTTGCCGTAGAGCCCCACGACGGAGGAAGCGTTCAGGACCACACCGCCGCCACCGGCGATCATGTGCGGCGCAACGGCCCGCGTACAGAGGAACACGCCCTTGAGGTTGACCCCCACCACGGCGTCGAAGCTCTCCTCGGCCATGAGACCGGCGACAGCGCCATCCTTATATTTGATGAGCTGTGCATCGCGCAGGATCCCCGCGTTATTGACGAGGACGTGAACTCCGCCCCACTTTTCCACTACGGTCTTCGCCGCTTCTTCCACTGCCGCAGCGTCGGTGACATTCACCTTCTGAAAGAGGCCGCCGCCAGTGGGCGCGGCTTCCGTCACGTCCCACCACGCGACCCGGCAGCCTTCCTGCGTGAAGCGTTCCGCCGTCGCTCGGCCGATGCCCGCCGCCGCGCCCGTCACGATCACGACTTTGCCTTCTAAACCCGTCTCGATCATCGAAGCCCTCCTGGCTTAGTCTACCCAGCGGGGCTGCTTCGTGGCCCGCCCCTTGATTTCGTGCTTCCCCATCGAGCGTCCTTCCCCGATAATTAAAAAGCCTATGGATGAAGAGCGCCGCAAACGCGTCCTGATCGTCGACGATGAGGCCAATCAGCGATCCGCCGTCTCCCGCATGGTGGAGCGATGGGGCTTCGCGATTGAAACCGCCGCCGACGGGCAGGAAGCCCTCGACAAGATCCCGGTCTTCCAGCCGCACACCATTGTCACCGACATCATGATGCCGGGCATGGACGGGATGGAGCTCCTGAAGCGGTTGAATGAGGCCGGCGGGGCTCCGCCGGTGATCGTGCTGACGGCATTCGGCAGCATGGATGCGGCGGTCACTACGGTTCACGAGCTGGGGGCGTTCTGGTTCGTGGAAAAGCCCATCCGCCCGCGGGCGTTCCACGTGCTGCTGGACCGTGCCGTCTCGCACCATCGCCTCTATGAAGACAAGGAGAGGCTGGAGCGGCAACTGAGCAACCGGGGCGTGTTCGGGAAGCTGATCGGCTCCAGCGCGGCGATGCAGCAGGTGTACTTTCTGTTGCGGCAGGCCGCGCCTTCCAGCGCCAACATCCTGATTCAAGGCGAAAGCGGCACCGGCAAGGAGCTCGTGGCACGGCTGGTGCACGACCTGAGTCCACGGGCCGGCGGCCCCTTTGTGGCGATGAACTGCGCCGCCCTGCCCGAGACCCTGATCGAGAGCGAGTTGTTCGGCCACGAGAAGGGCGCGTTCACCGGGGCCCTGGCGGCGCGGCAAGGCTGCTTTGAGCTGGCGAACCACGGCACGCTGCTGCTGGACGAGATCGGGGAGATGCCGCTGACCCTGCAGTCGAAGCTGCTGCGGGTGCTGGAAGACCAGCGCATCCGGCGCGTGGGTGCGGAGCGGGAGATCCAACTGGATGTCAGGGTGCTGGCCGCCACCAACCGGGACCTGGGCGCGATGGCGAAGGAAGGAAAGTTCCGCGAGGATCTGTACTACCGGCTCACGGTGCTGCCGGTTTCGCTGCCGCCCCTGCGCGACCGGTTGGAGGATATCCCCGACATCAGCGAAGCGATGCTCGCCGACCTGAACCCCAAGCACGGCACACGGATTACCGGCATCCAGCCGGCGGCCATGCAGGCGCTGATGCGGTATAACTGGCCGGGCAATGTGCGCGAGCTGCGCAATGTGGTCGAGCGCGCCTGTGTGCTGGCGGCGGAAGGCGACATCCGGCTGGAGCACCTGCCCGCGCAGATTGCCGGGGCAAGCGGCGAGGTCGCGCGCCGGTCGCTGGGTCCGATCCCGTCCATCACCTTCCAGGTGGGCGCGACGCTGGAGCGCGCGGAGCGGGACATCATCGAACTTACGCTGATGCACACGAAGAACAACCGGACGCGGGCCGCTGAAATATTGGGCATCAATCAGAAGACGCTTTACAACAAATTGAAGGAGTACGGCGAGGAACCCGGCGAATGATCTCGCTGAAGGCGAAAATCCTGCTGTTCACCGTAGCGCTGGTCTCCGCCCTGGTTGCGGCTCTGTCGGTTCTGCTGCTCAACAACCTGATTGAGTCGAACCTGCAGAATTCGATGCGTCTGACGGAGATGGCGGCGCAGCAGACGAAGGAGATGCTGCTGCTGCGGCTGGAGGATTCCTGGAAAGGCGGCGCCTCGGACCGGACCCTGTGGAGCGAAGCCATCGCTTCGGACCCGCGGCTGGCGGCCTTTCTCAAGAACAGCGTGGCCCAGGCTCCGGCGCTGGTGGAGATCTCGATTGCCGGAGCAGATGACCACATTCTGATCTCCTCGATCCGTTCCGACGTGGGGCGAATTCTGCCCCAACGGCCCACCCTGCGGGAGTTGCTGGCGCTGGGGCCGATCGACCGGCTGCAGCGTATCTTCGACCGCGGACCGGATTATGAGCTGCGGATCCCGATCGGCCTGCTGGACGAGCCCGGCACGATATTTACGATCCAGGTGCTGGTCTCAACCGTGCTGATCCGGGACGCCTTGCGGCCTGGTTTGCGATGGATTGGTCTGGCCAGCCTGATTACCCTGGGGGTGTCCCTGCTGCTGGTGACGCTGCTGGGCGGGTATGTGTCCCATAACCTGAACCTGATTGAGCAGGACATCGACCTGATCCGGCAAGGGCAGCAGCCCTCGATTCTGCCCACGCGAACCTCGTCGCCCGAGTTTGCGGCCGTGCAGTCGAAGCTGAGTCTGCTGGGCGCCGAGGTCCGCGATACGGCGAAGACCGCGGCCGACTTTCGTGCGCGCGTGGCGAATGTCCTGGAGCGGCTGGAGGAGGGCATCCTGCTGTTCGACGCCAACCAGCGGCTGATCCTGAGCGGAGGCGCCGCCGAGTCCCTGCTTGGCCTGTCGCCGGAGAAGCTGGATCTGGAAACCTCACCGCTGGGCCCGATGGTGCGAGCGGCGATCCAGGACGGCCGCAGCCTGGCGGAGCGGCTCATTGAATGGCCCGGCCACATCGAGCATCCGCACCTGCTGGTCACACTCGACTATTTCGCCGACGGCCGGGTGCTGGTCCATTTGCGCGATCCCGAGGCGCGCCAGCAGATCGAATCGCAAATGGAACTGTTGTCGAGGCTCGACGCCATCAACCGCCTGACGGGCGGAGTGGCGCATGAGATCAAGAACCCGCTGAACTCAATTGCCGCGCGGATCGCTCTGCTGGAGTCGATGGTGGGCGAAGAGTCGGCGGAGGCGGAAGAGGAGATCCGAGTAATTGGGGAGGAAGTCCAGCGGCTCGACCGGGTGGTGCGTACGTTTCTGGAGTTCACCCGCCCGGTGGAACTCGCCCACGTCGAGCTAGATATAGTCCATCTGGCTGCTGAAGTGACGGGCTTCATCCAGGCTGATGCAGACCGGCACGGGGTGGAGGTGCTGTGTACCGCCCAGCCGGAGAGGATCCTGGTACGCGGCGATGCCGATCTGCTGCGGCAGGCGCTGATGAACCTGGCCGTCAACGCGATCGAGGCGATGCAGCAGGGCGGGACGCTACGCCTGCGCCTGGAGCAGGGCCCGCGTGACGTGCGGATTATCGTTTCCGACACAGGCCCCGGCATCCCCCGGGAACAGCGAGAGAAGATCTTCCAGCTGTACTACACGACCAAGAAGGGTGGGTCAGGCTATGGCCTGGCCATGGTTTACCGCGCCGTCCAGCTTCATGGCGGTAGGATTGAAGTGGACAGCGAACCCGGCCACGGCGCGCGGTTCATCCTGATACTACCCGCAGTCGCCAGCTAATCCAAATGCACATGACGAAGCCAGTCACCGCCCAATCCGCTCTCGCCCTGCTGCTGATGCTATCCTCCACCGGCTGCACCTGGTTCGGCCGTAAACCCAAGGTGGCGCAGCCCCCGCGGCAGCCGCAACCGGTCGTGGTCGTACCACCGGCGACCACACCCGAGCCAGAACCCGCACCACCCCCGCCGCAAGTGCAACCCGAGCCGCAGCCCGTTCCGGCGCCGCAGCAACAGCAGCCGCCGACGCCGCCCAAGCCCAAGCCCCCCGCGCCGACCCCGAAGCCGCCGGTGCAGACTCCGGTTCCGGCTCACGAACCGCCCTCGTTTGGGCAGATCCTGAGTCCGCAGCAACAGACGGAGTTGCGGAACTCGTACCAGCAGAACGCCCAGTTTGCCCGGCAGGTGCTGGGTCAGGTGAAGGGCCGGGCCCTCTCCCGCGAACAGGCGGAGGCGGCGAACCGGATCCGGTCGTTCCTGAGCCAGGCGGACGAAGCGCAGGCCAAGGACCCGGCGACGGCGGCGCGGCTGGCGCAGCGTGCGCAGATCCTGGCTCGGGATTTGCAGTCGACGCTACGGTAAGGAACATTGGTGGGCGATCTGCCCCCGGAGAGAGCTGCAAGGCCGGGCGGAATGGGTTTGTTCCCTCAAAAAATGGAATTGCCGTGGGTGGGTGGCGCTCCCTTCCGGTGACGGCTCGAATGGCTTTGTTCCCTCACGGAGAGAGGTTTCTGCCATCCGGACCGGTCAGCGCCCTGATTCCATACCGCAGAGTCCGGAAGCCATCGGTCTAGCTGACTTCAAGGATGGGTTTGATCCCTCAAAAAGAGAGGATTCTGCTACACCGGGCGGCCAGCGATCTGATTCCGTGCGGCGAAGTCTGGAATCGACCGGCAAGGCCGGTCGCCAGAATGGCTTTGTTCCCTCATAGAGAGAGGATTCCGCCCCTCCGGCCAGCCAGTGGTCTGATTCCATACTACTGAGTCAAAAATCGATCAGCCGTGCCGGCCACCAAAATGGCTTTGTTCCCTCACGGAGAGAGGATTTCCAGACGAATGGCTGCGTCCAGGCGCAGCAATCGCGAGCAGGAAACGAACGATGCAAATGTCAAAGAGCGACGTCCGGGCGTGCCGCCCAGCCGAACTCCGATCCGGAACGAGCACACACGTTCCCGTTCGCGCGTTATGATCTGACACTTCACCAAGCGTTTCCGTTCGGGGTGGCGGCATCTGCCTGAAAAGACGCAGATTATTTTCCTGCCATGACCCGGACCGGTTTCAGCGACCAACCCGATTCCGCCGGATTGGGGACCGACGATTGAACTCAGGCTGTTTCTCTCACCTGAGCGGCAGGAAACGGAAGCCGCATCCGGCCGCACGAGCGGAGCCGGTCGAGGTGGTTCGCAACTCTACCTGTCTTTTGACCCCGCTCCGGTCAAAACCGCCGGAGCTGTTACAGAATATGACTGATGAGTCCGATTGCTGCCGGTGGGGGTGAGTTGTAGAGGCCAGCGGTTCGGGCTTTCTGGGCAGCTACCTTTTGATGGGCGCTGATCGAGGGACGTTCCGCCTCCGGCCGGTGCTGATCCGGTCGCTTGCCTGCGACTCGACGGTTGACTTCGGCAGCCAGGTCATTGATCGATGAAGCGAACGCTAGCCATTGTTGTCTCCATCCTGCTGTCGACGGGCGGGTATCTGCACGCGCATCCATCGGGCGAATACGAGCAGTCCTCGACGATCTCCGTCCTGAGGGGTCAGGTGCAAGTGCAACTATGCCTGAGCCCTGGTGTCGCCGTGTATCGCAGCATACTGACGATGATTGACCTGAACGCCGATGGGGCGGTTTCGGAATCCGAACAGCAAGCCTATGCGCAAAGGGTGCTCGGGGATGTTTCGTTGACTGTCGATGGGCAGCGCCTGCCGCTGCGGCTGGCAGCGAGCAAATTCGCGGCGCCAGAGGCACTCAAGGAGGGCCGGGGCACGATTGAGGTCGACCTTACGGCTGATGTCCCAGCCAACGGTCAGAACCGGAAGCTGGTCTTCGAGAACAAACACCGGCGGGACATCTCGACTTATTCGGTGAATGCACTCACGACGGGCGCTCCGGGCATCCAGGTGGCGAAGCAAGAGCGCAACCCCGAGCAATCCGAACTTCGTTTGGATTACGTGCAATCGGGGGAGAGCCAAAGCCCGATCGAGTTTTTGCTGTCGCCGGCCCTGAGGAGCACGCTGTGTATGTTTGCGGTGCTGTTACTTTCCGCGGGCGGGTACTACTGGCTGCAGCGAAGAGGGAGCGGGGGCGTGCAGTAGGCGGGACGAGCCGCTGAGAACGGTGATCTGGCTCGCATTGAAGAAGCTCGAAGCCTATCGAACACCTCACCGGTTGTGGATCGGGGCCCGGGGGCGCGGCAACGCCCCCGGGTCCGGGTGCTAGGGAACCTGATAGGTCCCTACGAATTGAAAACCGGAATCCATCTTCAACGCGTCCAGAGTGCGCATGTACATCTTCTTTGGACCCTGCATTGGGGCCTTCAGCGTCACTCTTACGGACAACGAGAAGATCGGGCCTGAGAATGGAGGCGGGCCGGATTGAGCCGTGTCGACGGAACAGGCCGAGCTGTTCAGGAGATTCGATGCGGTATAAGGTTTCACCGGGCCGAGGAAGAAGCCCACATCGGAGGAGTACATCCAAAATTCCTGGCCTGCCCGGTCCCAGTGTATGAAGCAGAAGGGTTGGCCGCCACCGGTCGAATCGGCCGCGATGAGGAACTGGGTCCAGCCGATGGGCGCAGCGCTGAGATAAAAGTGTTGGCCCCACGAACTGCTCAATTCGAACGATTGAGAGGCCGCACCGCCGGAATTGGGATAGACCGCCATCTCCGGCAGCGGCGGTAGCTCCTGAGTCCATGTGCCGTGCTGAACCCAGCCGGTATCCACCCCTGCTTCGTCCAGAGCTCGCAGGTAGATGTTCCTGGCGCCGGCAGTCTTGAAGATCAGCGGCACGTTCATGGTCAACCGCGGCCCGTTAGAACCCGGGCTCAAGGTGAGGCTCGAATCCATGAGGCACGAGGAGCCCTGCAATTCGGCAGAGGGAGATGCTGGCGACACGGGGCCGTGAAAGAAGCCGTCGATGTCGGAGTACACCCAGAACATGCGTCCGGGCACGTCGTAGTGGACAAAGCAGAAGGGCTGGCCGCCACCGTCCGGGGCAGTAGCCAGGAGCAACTGCACCCACTTCAGGCTCTGGGCCCCTTGCGAACCTTCGTAAGTGGCCTGGAGAGTCACGTCGCTCCCACTACCCGAGGCCGGAGTAACACCAACTGTGGAGGAGACCGCACCGGCCTTCACGAAGGTTGCGGTCATGCTCAACGGCTTCCACATCCGCAGATATTGCGACGTGTAAGGAGAGCTCACATCACCCGAGAAGCCGCTGAAGCTGTAGAGCGGAGCTAGGGAGACAGCGAGTTGAACGTTGGTATCCGGATCGTAATAGCCATCCACCGAGGATGGCGTTGCGGTCACAGTACCGCCGGCCGCCGGAACCACCTTCACGTCCAACAGGTACTGGTTCTTATAGGAGGCTACGTAACTCGTGGGCGACTGGGGCACGGTGATGGTGTGCGTCAGTCCACCGCCATCGCTCCAGCCAGTGGCAGTGTAACGGGTGCCCGTAGCAATCGGAATGGTTGCAGCCGCGCTGATGGTGTGTGTGCTGCCCGGTTGCCAGGGAAAGGACTTGGGCGAAGTATAGGTCTGGCCGTCAACAACCACCGGAAGAAAAGCGGGCGATGTCGTCACCAGATACTGCGTACTGGGACACATGTTGATGGTGGTCAGGAGTGGAAGGGTTGTAGCGGCATCCGCGAAGCGTGGAATCCAAGCCGTTTCACTGGCTGCCGTTTCAGTGGAGACAGGGCCGAGGCGCATGCTGACGCTGGCCGTTCCCAGCCCCACCGAGTTGCCAGGGAAAGAGATCCAGACAGGAAAATCGAGATCAATCGGCATCCCGATGCTGCCTTTCACGACCTCCCACACCACTGCCGCCGAACCTTGAGTGACGGGCACCGCAACCACGGGGATTCCATCCAGTGTGTCGGTAGCCGCCACTGGAGCAAAGGCCCCCTCAGCAGCCGCTGTCATCCGAGCCTGCGCCGTGGGGTTCGTGTTTGGCGCCGGGACTCCGTCGGTGTATGTCACGGCCACGGTAGAGACGTAAATTGTCGCACCGGCAGGAAGCCCGCTGATCACCGCCTGGAGGCGTGTTCCTGAATCCGCGAGTCCAGCCTGATTGAGGTGGTTGGCCGGAGGAAAAAGAGGGTTGTAGAAGCCTGACTCAGTGTTGTAGATCGTGCCGGGCAACGCCTGTCCGTTTGGTGCGCCGGGCGCTCCGGTCACCAGATTGTATATCCAGTTCGGCGGCAGCAATTGAAACCCTGTTTGATCGGAAAACCGAAGATTCGCGAAGCGTTGTCTGGTTACGGTGCTGCAGTTTGGAAACTCGACACCATTCGCGCTGGCCTGCAGGACATTGCCGGTCGCATCGCGCACCTGTGTCCGCACGATCGACTGTGTGTACCCGACAATCAGGCCGTTTGCATTATGAAACGACAAGCCGGCCGCCGAAACACTAGCAGTCACGGCTTGCGGATCTCCGGAGGCCAAAGGCGGTTTAGAGGAAGCATCCACCCGGAGGTTCACAATCCTGAACCATCGCTGGGTGAAATCGCCGGGAGGATCCACTGGTACCCCGTAGAAGGCAATCGCATTCGGCGCCAACACCTTGCCCTGGAAGACATTCGGGCCCTTCGTGCCACCGGTCCAGCCGCACAAGCTGACATCGGTTGAGCAGGGCACCTGCGCTTGCGGTGCGGGCTCGTCGATCAACAGAAGCGAATCCAACAGATCGCCTGTTTTGCGCCCGGTGTGATTCAGATCGAGATAGACCAGGAAATCCCTGGTGGGCACCGCTTGTCCTGCGGGGGTGGGTGTGCCGCCCGAGCAACCGATCACAATGTCACCTAACCGGGCGGTAATCTCTGAGCGGCGCAGGGGTGGGGTTGTGCCTGCATTAGCTACGCAGACGAGGGGCGTGAATTGTCCGTACGCCGGCGCTATTGCCGTAAACATCAGGCAGGCGAGTACCGCTCTCGAGGCAATCCAGGGGTATGGTTTTCGTTTTGTCTTGTTCATTGTTCTCTCGTAAAGCGGAGTCAGTATTGAGCCGGGGCGTCCTTTCGCCAAGGAGCCCCGGCTCGGACTGCTAGGGGACCTGATAGGTGCCGACCTGCTGCCAGCCGGAGTCGCGCATCAGCTCGTCCATCATGCGCATGTAGAGCTTCTTCGCACCGGACATGGGGGCTTTTAGTGTCAACGGCAGCTTCAGATCGGAGCTGAAGTTGGATCCAGCTCCGGCGGAGGCGGCCGCCGTGTTCAGGGAACAGGCGGAGCTGTCCAAGGTGGTGGATGCGGCCCCTGGCGCGACGGGCCCCACGAAGAAGCCGAAGTCTGAAGAGTACATCCAGAGCATGTTCGCGGCGCGATCCAGATGGACGAAACAGAAGGGCTGACCGCCGCCGGTCGAATCGGCCGCGACCAGGAACTGCTGCCAACCGCGGGGGAGCGAGCCCTGTTGACCATACTCGTCGAGGGAGTAGTTTGCCTGGAAATAGGGGAAGGCAGAGACTCCATTCGACGGGACGACTGTCATTGCCGGCGAGGGCATGGCGGCCATGTTCCAGGTGCCATTTTTCACCCAGCCGGAGTCCGTGCCGGAGAAGTCCAGCGTGCGCAGGTAGACGTTGTCCGCGGCCGCGGTTTTGAACAGCAGCCTGAGGCGCAGAGTAAGTTGCGACCCGTTCACAGCGGGCGAGGAGTTGAAGGTGTCCAAGGCACAGGCTGAGCTCTGGAGGGTGTCTGAGGGAGCTTGCGGGCTGACCGGCCCCTGGAAGAAGCCGTAGATGTCGGAATAGACCCAGAACGAATTGCCGGGGACGTCGTAGTGGACGAGGCAGAACGGCTGACCGCCGCCATCGGCGGAGGCCGCGACCAGCATCTGAACCCAGCGAAGGGTGTTGGCGCCCTGGGCACCCTGGAAGACGGCCGTGAAGTTCTGCTTGGAGCCCGACCCGGAGGCGGGCGTGACGCTGACCGGCTTCGTGCCACCAGCGGCGGGCACAAAGGAAGCGGTGATATTCAGGGGCTTGTTCATGACCACATTCGTTGTGGGCTGAGAGGAGACTGTATCGCCGCTGAAGCCGGTGAAGTAGCAGGGTCCGCTCGGGGCGGCGGTGAGGGCAACGGTCTGGCCGACATCGAAGAAGGAGGCGGATCCGGCTGGATTCAGCGTCACACTGCCGCAACCGGCGGGTGTTACGGTTGCATTCAACTGGTACTGGGTTTTGTAGTTGGCTGTATAGGTGGCCGAACCCTGCGGTGCGACGATGGTGCGGGCCGACAGGTTGCTGTCGGTCCAACCGGTGTATACCTGGCGAACCCCAGGACCCGTGATGTTCACAAGAGTGGCCCCAAGAGTATGGGAGCTGCCAGGCTGCCAGGAGAACGATTTCGGAGATGTATAGGTCTGCCCGTCGACGACCACCGGCAGGTAGAGAGGTGAGGTCGTTACGAGGTAAGGCGCACTCGAGCAGGTCGCGGGCGCCGTCAGCAGGGGCAGAGTGATGGGCGAGTCAGCGAAGCGGGCCAGGTGCGCGGTATCGCTCGTCCCGGTTTCGCTGGAGACGGGTCCGAGTTGCATCGCGACGGTGGCGGTACCCACGCCTTCGGAGGCACCCGAGAAAGAGATCCAGACGGGGAAATCGAGGTTTGAGTTTTCGCCGGGTTTACTCTTGAGTATTTCCCAGACCGCGGTAGCGCTGCCCTTGTCGAGCGGCAATACAGCAACGGGAATCCCGTCGAGTGTTTCTGTGGCCGCCACGGGAGCGAATGGACCTCCGGCGCTCGCCGTGAGGCGTGCTTCTTCCGGGCCATTCGCATTCGGCGCCGGAATACCATTCGTGTAGGTCACTGCGACAGTGGAGACATACAGTGTCGCTCCGGGTGGAAGCCCGCTGAATGTCGCCTGCATGCGTGTGCCGGAATCGGCCAGACCGGCCTTGTTGAGGTTGTTCGTGGCAGGGAAATTCGGATTGTAGAAGCCGGAGGCGGTGTTGTAGACGGTCGCCACTGTCGCCTGGACGTTCGGGGTACCTGGCGCTCCAGTAACCGGATCGTAGGTCCAATTGGGCTGAAGCAAGGCCGTGCCAAACAGTTCGCTAAATCGTAGATTGGCGATCCGCTGTTTCGTGACAGGAGTGCAGTTTGTGAGTTCGACGCCGTTCGGGCTGGTCACCGTTGCATCGCCAGCCGCATTCCGGATACTTGCAGCTATGGGATCCAGCACGTAGCCGACTAACAAGTCCGTATCGTTTGCCAGCGAGACCCCGGAGATGGAGATGCTTGCCTGCGCCTGCGTCGGAAGATAATCCTGAGACAGTGGCAGCTTGGAGGTATTCAGGCGCAGGTTGACGATCCGCAGGGACCGCACGCCAGACGCGGGTGGATCCAGCGGCACGCCGTAGAAGGCCACCGCATTTGAGGCCAGAACCTTGCCCTGGAGGACGTTTGGCCCCGTGCTGCCTCCGGTCCATCCGCAGAGACCCGGATCGGTTGTGCAAGGCACCTGCGCCGACGGAGCCGGGTTATCGATGAGGAGGAGTGATTCCGTGAACACACCGGTCGTCCGCCCCGTGTAGTCCGAGTTGAGATAGATCTGAATGTCATGGGTGGGCACGGGCTGGCCAGCAGGAGTTGGGGTGCCGCCCTGGCAAGTGATCGAGATTTCGCCGACAGCGGTGGTGATTTCCTGGTGGCGGACAGGCGGCGTAGTCGTCGCATTCGCCACGCATTGCAGCGGTGCGGTCTGACCGGCTGCGGATGCGGCGAGGGCGATCAGAACGAGCAAGTTCCAGGCGAGGCGCCTGGTTGTCGTAGCAGATGAGAGGAGTGTCATTGGAGTTGTTTTGTAGAGTTATGGATTCGCCCGGCGAGCTCGTCAATCTCTCAGTATGGGGTGGCTGCTTTCGCCTCGCCTGGAAAGCAGGAAAGGAGGGCGGCTATGCCAGCGCGCCCTCCCGGTTTCCTCATGGGACCTGATAAGTCCCTACCTGCTGCCAGCCGGAGTCCCGCAGGAGGGGATCCATGATCCTCATGTACAATTTTTTTGCACCGGACATGGGCGCTTTCAGAATCAGCGGAAGGGTCAGATTAGAGCTGTAATCCCCAGCGATACCTGCTACTGCGGCAGCAGTGTTTACCGTGCAGGCGCTGCTGTCCAGCGTGCTGGAGGCCGTGCCGGGAGTGACCGGTCCCAGGAAGAACCCGACGTCTGAGGAGTACATCCAGAAGGCGCCTCCAGCGCGGTCGTAGTGCACGAGGCAGAAGGGCTGCCCGCCGCCGGTGGAGTCCGCAGCAACGAGGAACTGCTGCCAGCCGAGTGGCAGGGAGCCCTGATTGCCGTAGGCATCGGAAGTGAACTTCGCCTGGAAGACCGGGGTAGAGGAATTCACGGATGCCGGCGTCACGGTCATCGTGGGCACGTCCAGCGGCACCTGAGTCCAGGCTCCGCGTTGGACCATTCCGGTATCCGCGCCGCTGTCATCGTAGGCGCGTAAGTAGACCTTTCGGGCCGCCGACGACTTGAAGACAAGCCGGAAATCGACAACCAACTGGTTGCTTAGTACGGCGGCTGAAGAATTGGCGGTGTCCAGGGCGCAGCTCGAACCTTGCAGCGTGCCCGAAGGAACATGGGCGGCGACGGGACCGTGGAAGAAGCCGTCGACATCCGAGTAGACCCAGAAGGCATTCCCGTGCGCGTCATAGTGGACGAGGCAGAATGGCTGGCCGTCGCCGTTCCCGGCCGCGGCGATTAGCATCTGGACCCATGACAACGAACCGGCCCCCTGAGCTCCCTTGAAGAATGCCGTGAATGTCTGTGTGCTTCCGGTGCCGGAAGCCGGAGTTACGGTTCCGACTTCGACCCCTGCGGTTGCGGTGACGAAATTGGCCTGAAGGTTCTTTGCGCTCGTCATGGCTATAGCAAGTGGGTTGGAGGATGTCGTGTAACTCCCCGTGAAGCCCGAGAAGCTATACCCGGCGGCCGGTGTTGCGGTCACCGTGACGCCGGTGTCCGGAGCGTAGAAGCCATCTGCCGAGGCGGGCGAGGCCGCGATCGTGCCGCCTCCCTGAGGGGCGACGGACAAGCTGAGCTGGTATTCCGTGTTGAAGCCCGCTGTGTAAACCGTCGGAAAATCAGGCGCGGTGATGGTGTGCGTAGCCGTACCGGAATCGCTCCACCAGAGAAAGGTGTGACGGACGTTAGAACTGGAAAATTGCGGTGTGGTCACGCTGAGCGTGTGAGTGGATTTGGGTTGCCAGTTGAACGAATGGGGCGCGGTGTAAGGCTGCCCGTCCACCGTGACGGTCAGTCCCGCCGGATTGCTGGTGACGACATAGCCGTCTCCGGGACACATATTGCGAACTGTCACCAGTTGCATTCCGTTGAAAGTATCGATGAACCGGGGCAACGGCGCCGTTTCGTCCGACGTCCTCACAGTCGAGACGGGACCCTGGCGGAGGTTCACGGAGGCGGTGCCGAGCCCAACGGTGTTGGCGGGATAGGAGATCCACAACGGGAAGTCGGCATTGTCCAAAGTGCCAGGATTGCTCTGCAGGACCTCCCAAACGGCCTGGGCGGAGCCCTGTGTAATGGGGATGGCTGCGGCCGGAATGCCGTCCAGGATCTCAGTGGCGGTGACGGGTGCGAAGGAACCGGTAGCGGAAGAGATGAGGCGCGCCCGCAGTTGTGACTCGCCGTTGGGCGCAGGGACACCGTTGGTGAAGGTCACCGGGACGGTGGCGACGTAGAGGGTCGCGCCTGAAGGCAGGTTGGTGAAGTCCGCCTGGATCCGGCTGCCGAAGTCGGCCAGGCCGGCCTTATTCAGATTGTTCGTTGCGGGCAAGTCCGGCGCGTAGAATCCGGTTTCCGAGTTGTAGAGGGTACCGATTGTGCTTTGCGCCGTGGGGGTGGGCGAGGTTTCGGTATCGATGAACGCCGCAGCCGAACGCGGGAGCAAGGCGGTTGCGAAGCTCTTGCTGAACCGCAACGTCGCGAAACGCTGCTTGGTGGCGGCAGTGCAATTGGGCAGTTCGACGCCCCCGGTGGCCGGAAGTTGGAGATCCGCGGTCGAATTCATGACGGCCGTGGCCAGCGGTTTCTGGATGAATCCGACCATCACATCGGGATTCGCCACGGACACAATGTGGCTGCCCGAAGCGGAAATGGAGGCATAAACCGAGTTGGGGATCATCGAGCTGGATATGCCCAGAGAAGCTGCGTCAACACGTATGTTCGTGAAGCGGAAAGAGCGGACCGTAGCGGACCCGGGCGGGTCGAACGGGATGCCCTGAAACGAGATGGCGTTCAGTCCCAGCACTTTTGCCTGGTAGACATTCGGACCACCCGTGCCACCGGTCCAGCCGCACAAACTGGCATCCGTCGTACAGGGAACGCGGTTGGCCGCCGAAGGTTCGTCGATCAGAAGGAGTGATTCCGTCAAGGTGCCAGTGGTGCGGCCCGTATAGTATGCGTTGAAGAAAATCAGAAAATCCACGGTCGGCACAGGCGCACCGGCCGCAGTCGGGGTCCCGCCGGTACAAGTAACCACGATCTGACCCGCCAGCGCGGCGATTTCGGTCGATGCCATCACCGGCACGGTTGCCGGCGAAGCGGAGCATTGGAGCGGAGATGACTGCGCAAATGCAGGAATCGCCAGTAGGAGCAGCGGGCATGCCAGCCCGCGGATCCCGGCACTCAACAACTTGAAGAAGCTTATATTCATGAACTGCCTTTGCTGGGACTGATAAGACTCCGTATGTTATGGAACCTGGTAAGTCCCCACCTGATTCCAGCCGGAGTCGATGCCTAATGCGTCCATCATCCGCATGTAGAGTTTCTTCGGGCCGCTGAGTGGCGGCTTCATGGTGATGGGTAACCAGAGGAACAGCACACCTGGTTGGGCTTCCGCTGTGCTGTAACCCGTGTCGACCATGCAGGCAGAACTGTCGAGCGCGGTCGAGGACGTGCCTGGCGCGACGGGTCCCAGGAAGAAACCTACGTCGGAGGAGTACATCCAGAGTTGTTTACCGGCCCGGTCGTAGTGGACGAAGCAGAAGGGCTGTCCGCCGCCGGTGCTGTCCGCGGCGATCAGGAACTGCGTCCAGCCTTTATCGACGCTCAGGAAGCCGGCCCGGTCGGAGTAGGCCAAGCTGAACCCTTCGATCCATCGATTGCCGAAGTCGGGGAATGCACTCATGTTTGCTGTCAGCTGCGTCGTCTGGGTCCAGGCCCCGCGACGGACCCAACCGGTATCGGTGGAATCAGTTTCCATTGCGCGCAAATAGATATTGCGGTCGCCGGCAACTTTGGAGGATATTGACAGCGTCAGTTCCAGGGATTGACCGCCTGCCTGCACGCTGGAGTCGGCGGTACTCAAGACGCAGGCAGATCCACTCAGGTCTGAGGAGGTGACGCCGGGCTTCACCGGCCCCATGAAGAAGCCGTAGAGGTCCGAATAGAGCCAGAATTCGCCGCCTACAGCGTCATAGTGCACGAAGCAGAAGGGCTGGCCGCCGCCGTCCGGAGCCACCGCCGCCAGCACCTGCACAAACAGGATCGACTTGAAGGTCTGAGCCGCCTGGAAGGAGGCCTTCAGGGTAGTGGACTCTCCCCAGGAGAAGTTTGGCGTTGCCGAAAGACTTACGGGCGGAGTTCCGGTCCTGGTGAACTTCGCGACTACGCTACGGGCTTTCAGCGTGTTGAGACGCTGCGGGTTCTGGTTGCCCGTCAAATCTCCCTCGAAGCCGACGAAGGTGTAACCGGAGTTCGGCACGGCGCGCAACTCCACGTCGTTCAGAGAGCTGACGACGTAGTAGCCGTCTGGGGAGGTGGGTGTGGCCTGGATGGTGCCGCCGTCTGCAGGGATGGAGGCCAGATCCAGGCGGTATTGCGTGTCGGTAAATGCCCAGTACTGGGTTGGCGTGGCGGGCGCGATGATGGTGTGAGTTGGCGCCCCTCCATCACTCCACCTCCATCCAGTCCGGCTGGTGCCGTCATGTGATGGGGCCTGAACGATCCCCCGCAAGGTATGAGTGCTACCCGGTTGCCAGTTGAAGTGCGTGGGACGGTTGTATTTGATTCCATCCACTTCGAAGTACACGAACAAATGAACCAACGCACCAACCTGATAGGGTCCCGTGGGACAACCTTCCTGCAGCGCGAAGAGGGGCACATCCGCGCCCTCCGCAGCGAAGCGGGGGATTGGAGCCGTTTCGTCCGCAGAATGAGCGTTGGACACTGGTCCCATGTACAATCGCACCGTCGCCATGCCGGCTGACGAACTGTCGCCGGGATAAGAGACCCATACCGAAAACCGGGCCGATTCCCCGGCGCTGCCGCTGGTGGAAAGGACTTCCCATACTGCAGTGGCCGATCCCTGGTTGGCGGATAGCGCGGCCACTGGAACTCCGCCGATGGTCGCGGCAACGGGCACAGGCGAGAAGGCCCCCTGCTCTGAAGAGGTGAGGCGTGCCTGGAATGGGCCCGGTCCGATTGGGGAGGGGACTCCGCTTGTAAAGGTCACGGGGACAGTGGAGACATAGAGCGTTGCTCCGGCCGGCAACCCCGAGAAGGTGGCCTGCAAACGAGTACCGGAATCCGCCAGGCCGGCGACGTTTAGTCCGTTCGTGGCCGGCAGGGCGGGCGCAAAGAAGAGCGACTGGGTTCCATAGACGGCACCCGGGAGGTTCTGCGCCGCTGGCGAAGGGCTGGTCTCGGTATTCAGAAAAGATGCGATGGTCCGGGTGCGGAAGGCACGGTCCACACTCGATTGAAACTGCAACGTCGCCAGGGGCCGCATCGAGCTACTCGCACAGTTAGAGATTTGAAGTCCTGTGTTTTTGTCCAGGGCTCCTGAGCCGGACGCATCGTAGACCCCAACATTGATCAGGGGCTTCGGCATCCCTGCATCGAGCGGCGTTGCGAGGATGCTGGAACCGCTCATCGAGACAGCGGCCCGGACCACGTAGCCGTACGAGGCGGCGGGACCTAGTTGGGAGGCATCCACCCTGATATTCGTCATGCGGAACTTTCTCGTTCTGCCGTCTCCGGGTGGATCCAGCGGGATCCCTTGGAATGTGACAGCGTTCCGGGCGAGAATTTTCCCCTGGTAGACGTTAGCGCCCTGGGTCCCTCCGGTCCAACCGCAGATGAGCAGGTCGTCCAGGCATGGCAACTGGCTGGCGGGCGGCGGATCGTCCACCAGGAGCAGCGCCTCAGCCAGTGGGCCGGAGGTCCTCACCGTGACGGCGGTATTGAAATAGATTTGGATCTCTACGGTGGGGACGGGGGCCCCTGCCGCGGTGGGAGTTCCTCCTGTGCAGGAAATGAGAATGTCGCTGGAAGCGGCGGATATTTCTGTTGGATGGATGGGACGCCATTCCCCTGCGACGGCTGAACAGAGGAGAGGAGCCGTTTGAGCCCGGCAGGGCAGCCCACTAAGCAGCAATAGAAAGGGAATGAAGGCAAATCCGGGGGCGAGCGCGGAGAGCGCCGCGGGGTATCGAAACCTTATAGACACGTTCCCCCACAGGAATAAGAGAATCGCCCTTGTCCGAGAGACCGGGGATGACCGAAGAACTAATATACTCCTATGGGGTGAATGTCCGCTCGTTCGATGGGGTTATTTTCCGATTGTGAAGGAATTTTATTGAGCGTCACGAGAGGGGTTTCTCGCCTGGGCCTCGGCTGATTGAGGGTGCGGAGGGTGCAAGGAGGGCGCTCCCGGCGCTGCTAATCTGTGGAACCTACTGTGCGGCAATGGTTTACGGGGAAGGCACCAGGGGGATGGCGAGTCTCGTGTATCGGGCAGTACTGCCCGTGCAATTGGGCCAGTCGCAGCGTATTTCGAAATGGCGCCACGGCTGAGACTTCGTGGATGGTTGTGTACTTATTTGAATGATGTAATCGGAAATGAGCAGTGGGGCAATTTCTTTCCGATGCTGCTGCCGGACGATATTTTGCAAGTTGCGGGTGCCAGGAAGGGATGGGTTCGGCGCGGACGAATTTTGGTTAGGATCGGGTGGACGACGGGGGCGATTTCCGGGTAAGGTGGAGGTTTTTTGGGGTGCTGGCGTGGGCGGGGTCTGGGGACCCCGCGCGGACCTGGGGGTCCGCCTTACCTGGGATTGTTTGGGGCTGAGGGGTGAAGTGGAGGATTTGGTTTGGTTGCGGCAGCGGGGTCTGGGGACCCCGCGCGGACCTGGGGGTCCGCCGTCCTGGGATTGTTTGGGGCTGAGGGGTGAAGTGGAGGATTTGTTTGAGTTGCGGCAGCGGGGTCTGGGGACCCCGCGCGGACCTGGGGGGCCGCCGTCCTGGGATTGTTTGGGGCTGAGGGGTGAAGTGGAGGATTTGGTTTGGTTGCGGCAGCGGGGGCTGGGGACCCCGCGCGGACCTGGGGGTCCGCCGTCCTGGGGACGTGGCATTTCGCGGAGCACCGTGGAGTCGAGGCGGGGGACGGCTATTGGCCCGAAGGAGTGGTTGGCCAGGTTTCGCCGGGATTCGGCGTGCGATGGAGGCCGGGCCGGCGGGCCGCTTGCGGGAGGAACCCGGCGCGACCATGACGATAGTCGAGCACCAGCGTGTATCCACTCAAGAAGGAGTAGCCCAGAATTCCTGCGACCGGGAAGCCAACCGCGCGGTTCAAGTCGGGCATTTTGCAGGAGGTGGCCTCTCCCTTCCAGGTGGCGGGCCCCACGGTGGCCTTCAGGCGAAACACGCCCAGGGTCCGGGCTGAAGAACAGAGCCAGCCCGTCAGCGGGTAAGTCAGGCCGCCGCCGGTCTGCTTCACACCAGCCGGCAGTTTGCCCATCTGCAGGATTACCTCTGAAGTGATGTTGCTCACGGCGAAATAGCTGGCTTGCTCCGGATTGATCTGGACCGGGGCGAGTAGAAAGGGTCCGTAGCGCCGGATGCCGAGGAAGTACCTGGAGGTTTCCACGGGATCTTCCTGGGCATGGGGGACGAGGACGAGATCCGCGGCGGAATTGCCAAGTTCCACGCGGAAATCCTTGAAGACTTCCGCTCCTATGATGCCGTCGACGCCGTACATGTAGGAACGGGAGGCGTGGCGGACGAAGACCGGGCAGTTGAGCAAAGTGAGTTCGCCGAGGTGGAGTCTGTCGATGATGCCGAAGTCGCCGTCGAGCAAATCGCCTTGGGCCACCCAGGGGTAGGCTGAGGGGAACAGGATGCGAGCACCCAGGGCTTTGGCCGCGCTCTTCCGCAGCCAGATGCCCTCGATCGCCGTAGCGATGAGCAGCTTGAGTTTGTGGCCATCCGGAGTATCGATGGTAAGGACGGGGACGGTCATGCCGGGGGGCACATCGCGTCCGGGATCCTCCAACTGAAAAGAGTAGGAGCGCGCGGGGTCGACAGTTTCGAAAGTGGGGCGATCGCCGAGGGCCTCCATCTGCCGCAGCTGCAGGCGGGCCAGTCTCGCCTGTGCGCCCCGCCCGGCAGCGGCAAGGTTTTGAGTGGCGGAACGGCGTTCCTGCCAGGTGGGGGCGGTACGCGAGAGGCCTGACAGAGCTTCCAGGTTTTTAGGATCGATCGCCAGAGCTCGGCGAAAGAGTACGACGGCCTGATCGCGCTGAAAGCCGCTCTCCAGGATTCTCGCGGCGGCGACCAGGCTCGGCACTCGGGCGGGGTCCTTTTCGAGGGCCTTTGCGTAGAGGGGGAGCGCGAGGTCCGGCTTGCCGCTCTCGTAGCGGGCTTCGCCGAGCTTCTCGAGCTGTTCCGCCGTGTAGGAGTCGAGTAGGACCTGGGCGGGGAGAGGGGACACCAGGATCCACGCCAGCGACATCGCCAGGAGAAAAACCGGGCTTTTCCCGCGACCGAACATGCGAGGGGTTCCACCGGAATTCTAATGCATTTCGCTGGAGACAGCCACGGGCGGGGGGGGGGAATTTGGGAACTGAGGAATCATTCGAGCAGGAATGGGCTCAGACAGAACACCGTCCACCAGACGCAAATAGAGCCGGAAGACTAGCTTCCGGCTCTCTCCGCCAACCGCGTGACTGGTTGCCACTAGCGCCGGGCCGTCCTCACCTGGGGGACCGCCAGATAACCGATGACCTGATCCTTGCGGATTTCGTTGACGACCACTTCATACGGAGTGCGGGCGCCGGAGGTGTAGAACTGCACGGGCTCGTTCACGTTCTTGTCCTTCTTCTCGACGGTCTTGTCGTCGGCCAGGACGTTCATCGTGAACCTGTTGCGCTTCACGTCGGTCTTCTTCAGCGCCAGGCGGATCTCGCCGACCTTCTGGGGCTGACCGTTGCGAGGCAGGGTGAATTCGTAGTAGTCCTTGTCACCCCGCTTGCGCAGTTCACTCAATTCGGTGGCATTGGTCGCGATGAGACCGCTCATGACGCCCATGTCGCCGGTCATGCGCTTGAGGTCTTCCTTCGTCTGCGACAGATCGGTCCGCGTGGTGTCCACGTCGGTACGGACAGTGCCCACGTCACCCTTGATGCCGTTGAGGGCCTCCTCCACCTGAGTGGACTTCTGATCGACGGACTGCTTGTAGTCTTCCAGCTGCTTCGTCAACTCCTGGTTCTTGGCAGTGAGTGTCGAGAGCACCCGGCCGGCCTGCTGTTTTGCGGCACGTTGTGAGCTGGCCAGCGCTTCCTGCCGCGCTTTGGCGACTTCGTCATTCATCCTGGCGAGGGTCTCGTCGACCTGAGCCTTCGCCACAGTGGCGCTGGTCTGCATCTTGCTCTGCAGTTGTTCCAACTGCTGTTGGGACTGGGCCATTTCCTGGCGGACCGAAGAGACCTGATTGCTCTGGTACCACCAGCCTCCGAGGGCAGCCACCAGGGCCACCGCCACGGCCGCGGTCGTTACGGCGCCACCGGAGCTATGACGCTCCTCATTACGGATTACTGTCTCGTTGTTTTCGTTATAGCTCGTCATGCTGGCATCTCCTCAAAGAGTCTTGTGTCTGACGCTTTCGGCGTCACGCCTCTCTTAATGCAGATGTGGTGCCAAACTTTAAGTGCAGCAGAATCAATGGAGTTGCAAAAATAATGTTTAAATTCGGCAATTCTACCTGAGGGAGAGGCGACGCCCCCGATTGCAACTGTGCCCGCATTGAAGGCACAAGGGAGGCCGGCGCATTCAGGTCGTGAAAAGGAGAGCGGGCTGTTCCTCAACGAGCCTGGTATGGCGCGCATGGGATCGGGCTGGCGGAAGGGTTCAGGCGGCTCGAGAGCGCTTCGGACGCGTTGGTGGAGGAGATCCTGGGGGATTGGCAGGGCGGGTGGAGCCAGGCGGGTGGTAAGGCGGGAGAACCGGACCGAAGGAGAAGACCGGCTGAGGGTTCAATAAACGCAAAAACAGCCGGGAGACTGGCTCCCGGCTATTTGCCCCAACAATGTGGGCTATGGTCCCTAGCGCTTTGCCATTGTTTTCACTTTAGGCACCGCCAAGTAGCCGATCACCTGGTCCTTACGGATCTCGTTCACGACTACTTCATAGGGAGTCCGGGCGCCGGCGGTATAGAACTGCACCGGCTCGTTCACGTTCTTGTCCTTCTTCTCGACGGTCTTGTCGTCGGCCAGGACGTTCATCGTGAACTTATTCCGCTTCACATCCGTCTTCTTCAGCGCCAGACGGATCTCGCCCACCTTCTGGGGCTTGCCATTGCGAGGCAGGGTGAATTCGAAGTAATCCTTCTCGCCCAATTTGCGCAGTTCGCCGAGCTCGGTGGCGTTGGTCGCGATCAGACCGCTCATGACGCCCATGTCGCCCGTCATGCGCTTCAGGTCTTCCTTGGTCTGCGACAGGTCTGTGCGGGTCGAGTCAACGTCGGTCCGGACGGTGCCTACGTCACCTTTGATTCCGTTGAGGGCCTCATCCACCTGGGTGGACTTCTGGTCAGTGGCCTGCTTGTACTCCTCCAACTGCTTGGTCAGCTCCTCGTTCTTGGCGGAGAGGGTGGTCATGACCTTGCTGGCCTGCTGTTTGGCGGCCCGCTGAGAGCTGGACAACGCTTCCTGCCGTGCCTTGGCGACCTCGTCGTTCATCTTGGCGATGGTCTCATCGACCTGGGCCTTCGCCACCGTTGCGCTGGTCTGCATCTGACTCTGCAGCTGTTCGAATTTCTGCTGCGATTGGGCCATTTCCTGGCGCACCGAGGATACCTGGTTGCTTTGGTACCACCAGCCTCCGAGGGCAGCCACCAAGGCTACGGCCACAGCCACCTTTGTCACAGCTCCGCCGGAACTATCACGCTCCTCGTTCCGGATTACGGTTTCGTTGTTCTCGTTATAGCTCGACATCCTGTGCATCTCCTCAAAGATTCTTGTCTGACGCTTTTGGCGCCACGCTCTTCCTAAAGCAGATGCCGTGCCAAAGTTTAAGTTCTTTATTTTCAACTGAGTTGCAAAAATAATGTGTAGATTCGGCAATTCTGCCCGATCTGACTGTTGCTCTACCCGCGCAACAGTGCCCGAAGAAAAGGCACAGGGCCCCGGCATCCCCCGAAACCACTACAATCCAGGCCGGAAAGACACCAGCCAGCGCAGAAGCTGAACCGGTAAAGGATACAGCCACCAGACGCCGCTGCCGCCTTCCAGGTAGAAAGGAGGGACGAAGAAGGAGAGAACCGCGGTGGCAGCCACCAGGCGGGGGAGGCGTTTCGGCGATTCAGTCTGCTGGAGAATGGCCAGACCGGCGAAAACCGCCGGCAGCAGGTAAGCCATGCTGCGGGTGGTATCAATCACGCAAAAGGCGCCGAGAGACAAAGCAGAGACGAAAGCGGCGAAGAACAATCCGAGCGCGTAGCGCTTGCGCAGGAACAATACGATGGAACCGCCAAGGACGGGGAACCAGCAGCCGCCCAGGCCGCTCCAGAGGGACAGCGGGAGAACATTCAGTTGCTGGGCGAAGAGGCGGAAGCCGATGCCGTCGAGAGCCGGCTGATAGCCGCCGGCGGCCGCCATGTACAGACGAGAGAGGCCGTAGGCGCCCAGGCCGAGGACCACGCCTAAACCGACTCGCACCCCGTTGGCCCGGTGGATGGCATGGAAGAGCAGGACGCACGGGGCGGCGAGCAGCGCGCGTTCGTCGGTCCAGGCGGCAGCGCAGGTGAACAGGGCTACGAGCGCAGGCGGGCGGGCGCAGAGTGCCAGCATCAGCAGGCAGAGCGCGGCCGCATCGTAGTAGCCGCCGCGCAGTTCGTGAAAGGCGGCTTCTCCGGACCAGGAGCAGCCGACGGAGAGGCTCATGAGGAGGGCGGCCTGGCGGCTGCGCGTGATCTCAAAGGCGGCGTGCAACACCAACCCCAGCAGCAGGCCGCCCAACAGAGCGGAGAGCACCAGCACTCCGGCCATGCGCAGATGGAGCAGGCGCGCCGCCAACGGCACCGTCAGCCGGAAGGTGAGTTTGCTCTCGTGGGACTGGGGCGGATAGAGCTTGCCCATATCGGCGAATGGCTGGTCAGCTTTGACCAGAGCGTCGTGCCACTTCTGCTGGACGAAGGCGGATTGAAGCGCGTCGTAGCTGGGGAACGCACGGAAGAGGACAAGGGCGAGGACGGTGATGAGGGCGCGGGCTTTCCAGTGGGGGCCCGATACCACTGCTTCCAGAGTGCGGTCCACCAAAGCCCGGACGCGGAGCAGCAACTGCTCCAGGCTGGCCGGCTCGTGGATGGGAGGGGCGGAAGTCATCAGCGGATCCGGTAGACACACCGGTTGCTCCGGCGTGGAGCGAGCATCGCTCACGTTCGGGCGCACCTGCGGCCACAACTCGGCCAGGCGCGTTCTTAGGGAATCGACAGCCATTCGCTGGAGTTGACCGTTGCGAAAGCTGTCAACCCTAAGACCCTGGGGCGGACAAAGGAACTACACCGGCGATGCAATTGCTGTCTGGCTGAGGCGCGGTGGTCCGGCCGGACCCGCAGGCATATGATGGATCTGCGTTCTTCATGCGTCTGCGTATCCGTATTACCGGAGCCGTGCAAGGCGTCGGCTTCCGCCCTCACGTCTATCGCCTCGCCGCGTCGGCGGGGCTGGGGGGTTTTGTTCAGAACTCCTTCCAGGGCGTGCTGATTGAAGTGGAGGGGCCGCCGCGTGTGACGCGCTGGCTGGAGCAGAAACTGAAAGAGGCTCCGCCGGCCCACGCGCTGGTGCACTCGTTCCGTTCCGAGGAGATTCCGGAACAGGGCATGGCGCTGTTCCGTGTGGATGACAGCGATGCGACCGGGGAACCGGGCGCGTTCCTGCTGCCGGATCTGGCCCTCTGTCCGGCGTGCCTGGCGGAGATCCGGGATCCACATAACCGGCGCTACCGGTACCCGTTTACGACGTGTACGCACTGCGGTCCGCGGTATTCGATTGTCGAAGGAATCCCTTACGACCGGCCGCTGACCTCGATGCGACGGTTCCCGCTTTGTGCAGAGTGCGAGGCGGAATACCGGGATCCGCAGAACCGGCGCTTCCATGCGCAGACGAACTGTTGCCCGGCGTGCGGTCCGCAGCTTGCGTTCTGGTCGGCGGAGGGGGCGGTGCTGGCCGGAAGGCACGAGGCGCTGATGGCGGCGGCGCAGGCGCTGCGCGAGGGGCGGATCGTGGCGATTAAGGGGATTGGCGGGTTCCACCTTTGCTGCAATGCCAAGGATCCGGCGGCGATCCGGCTGCTGCGGGATCGCAAGCACAGGCCCACGAAGCCATTTGCGGTGATGGCGGCGGCGTGGCACGTGCGGCCGGAGGCGGACCGATTGCTGCGCTCGGACCAGGCACCGATTGTGCTGATTGAGCATCGCGGACTGCTGCCGGACGAGATCGCTCCGGGCAATCCGTATCTGGGGCTGATGAGCCCGTACTCGCCGCTGCATGCGTTGCTGCTGGACGAGTTCCAGGGCCCGATCATCGCGACCAGCGGGAATCTGACGGATGAGCCGATCTGTATCGACGAGCACGAGGCGCTGCGACGGCTGGCAGGGATCGCCGACTTCTTTCTGGTGCATGACCGGCCGATTGTGCGGCCCGTGGATGACTCCATCGTGCGCTTTATCGATGGCCAGGCTGTGCTGCTGCGGCGGGCGCGCGGGTATGCTCCGCTGCCCTTCCCCGCGCCGTGCGTGCTGCCCGAAATGCTGGCGACGGGTGCGCACATGAAGAACACGGTCGCCTTTTCACGGGGCAAGCTGGTGTTCGTCAGCCAGCACCTGGGCGATCTGGAGACGGTGCCCGCGCTGGAGAATCATGCGCGGACGTTGGAGGATCTGCGGCGCACCTATCAGCTCGAGCCTCGGGTGGTGGGCTGCGACCTGCACCCGGATTACGGCTCCACCCAGGCGGCACAGCAGATGGGCTTGCCCGTGGAGCCGGTGCAGCATCACGAGGCGCACGTGCTGGCGGGGGTGCTGGAGCACGGCATCGAAGGCGCCGTGCTGGGGGTGGCCTGGGATGGAACGGGTTACGGTCATGACAAGACGATCTGGGGCGGCGAGTTCCTGGTCTTTCGCGACAACCGCTTCACGCGCGCGGCGCACCTGAGGCCCTTCCACCTGCCCGGCGGGGAGCAGGCGGTGCGCGAACCGCGGCGTTCCCTGCTGGGGGTTCTGCATGAGTTCGGACGCGCCGGCCTGGCCCGGCCGTTGTTCCAGGCCAATCAGTTCGATGTGCTGCAGCAGATGCTTGCCATGGGCTTGAACTGTCCGGTGACGACCAGCGCAGGCCGACTGTTCGACGCCGCGGCCGCGCTGCTGGGCCTGTGTCCGGTTTCCACCTTTGAGGGGGAGGCCGCGATGGCGCTCGAATTCGCGGCGCGCCGGGCCGAGCCGTGTGCCCTGCCCCGGCCTTCCACGGACTGGCAGGAATTGTTCGAGGTCCTGGCCACTCCCACGCTTTCCGTGGCAGCGCGCGCGGCGGGCTTTCACCACGCGCTGGCGGCCATGATCCTGGAACAGGCGAAGCAGATAGGGATCGAGCAGGTCCTGCTGACGGGCGGCTGTTTTCAGAATGCGATGCTGACGGAGCTCGCCGCGGCCCGGTTGCGCGAGGCGGGCTTCCGCGTGTTCACCCACCGGGCGATGCCTCCGAATGATGGTTCCATCGCCGCCGGTCAGATTCTTGCGGCCGCCCTGCGCGGCCAGGAGCCTTCCCCATGTGCCTAGCCGTACCCGGCCAGATCCTGAACCTGCAAGGCGACGATGAGATCACACGCATGGCCCGCGTGTCTTTTGACGGCATCGTCAAGGAGGTGTCGCTCGCTTATGTCCCGGAGGCGCGCAGCGGCGACTATGTGCTGGTGCACGCGGGGTTCGCGATCCAGAGGATTGACGAGGCGGAGGCCGAGCGGACGTTGAAGATCCTGCGCGAGATGGGGGAACTCGAGGAGGAGACCGGCAAACCGGACGCTTCCGATGCATGAGCTATCCATCACGGAGTCGATCCTGGAAATTGCCCTGCGCCATGCGGCCGGACGGCGCGTGGCCTCGGTGCACCTGGTGATCGGGGAGCTGTCGTCGTATGTGGACGAATCGATCCAATTGTTCTGGCAGGAGCTGACTCGGGGGACGCTGGCGGAGGATGCGGTGCTGCGGTTCGCCAGGGAGCCGGGGGAACTGCTCTGTGTGGATTGCGGCCGGCAGTTTCCCGTCCGTACCCCCGACTTTGTCTGCCCGCACTGCCAGTCCGGCAGCGCGGTGCCGGCTACCGGCAAAGACTGTTACGTTGATTCCATCGAGGTGTTCGAATGAACCCCATCAGAATTCCAGTTGTCGAGAAGGTTCTTTCGGCCAACGATTCCGTGGCGGCCGAGACGCGGGCGCGGCTGGATGCGCAGGGCATCTTTTCGTTGAATCTGATGGCCTCGCCTGGCGCCGGGAAGACCTCGCTGGTGGAACGGACGGCCCGTGCGCTGAAGGATTCGCTGCCTGTCGGGATGGTGAACGGCGACACGTCGGAAGCAGCCTTCGACGCCGAGCGCAGCCAGCGGGCGGGGGCTCTCTCCGTCCATATCAATACAGGGGGCAAGTGCCATCTGGAGGCGGCGATGGTGCGCGATGCGCTCAAGCTGCTGCCGCTGGAGCAGATCCGGTTGCTGATCATCGAGAATGTCGGGAACCTCGTCTGCCCTTCGGCCTGGCAGCTGGGCGCGCACCGAAGTGTACTGATCGCCTCGATTCCAGAAGGCGATGATAAGCCCTACAAGTATCCGAAGATGTACTCGGGTGTGGATGTGCTGATCATCAACAAAATCGATCTGCTGCCCTATGTCGACTTTCGAATGGATTATTTCCGGCGCGGTGTGGAGACCTTGAATCCGGGGCTGATTACGTTTCCCGTTTCGTGTCGGACCGGCGAAGGGCTGGACGCCTGGCTGGACTGGCTGCGGAGCCGCGCGGCGTGAGCACGCTGATTGCGGGGCTGGGGAACGTGCTGATGGGCGACGATGCGATTGGCCCCACGCTTGTGCACTATTTGAAGGCGCGGTATGAGTTCGCGGACGAGGTGGAACTGGAGGACCTGGGCACACCGGGTATCGACCTGGCCCAACATCTGGCGAACCGGGATACGGTGATTGTCCTGGATGCGATCGAGGATCCGGCGAGGCCGCCGGGCACCGTGTGCCGGTTCGATGCGGGGACACTGGCGGCGGCGCGCACCTCGACGCGGCAGGATGCTCATGCTCCGGACCTGGGCGAGTCGTTGAGGCTTTCGGTGCTGCACGGTGCAGCCCCGCGACGGATGGTCCTGATTGGCGTGGTCGCAGCGTCGTGCGAATTAGGCGATCGAATGTCCGCCGGGCTGCAAAACGAGTTCGAGGCAATTGTGCGGCAGGTGGTGACCGCGCTGGGGGAACTGCAGATCCCGATGGTCCCCCGCCAGAACGCCGAGGTTCCGGACTGCTGGTGGCTGCGCTGAGCCGTTATCTCGACTGCGCGAACTTATCGAAGGTGATCGTGGAGGACGATCCGAACTTGCGGTAGTTCCGGAAGACGAGCTGGTTTTTGAAGCAGGGGGCATCGCCGCCCACGCATCCGACACTCTCCCCGCGCATGGGCAGCAGGTAAGTGCCGGAATCGAGCTTCAGGAAGCCGAATTCCACGGAAGTTTCGGCACTCTCGTAGGGCATGTCTTTCGTGATGATGGCCTTCTGGTCGATGCGGAGAACCTTGTGGGTGGCCTTGTCGATCCAGACCTGGCCGGTATACGCGGGCTTGACCTGCCTGCCGTCCTGGCTCATCAGGATCCAGTGCGAGTTCTCGGCTGCTACGCTGATGTCGAAGAGGAGGGCGGTGCGGCCGCCCAGCTGCTCCTCACCGCGCCGGGTGAACCGGGCGTTCGTGACGGGCGACATGATGTCCTGCAGGGTGACGACGAACTCCCCGGTGGTCCAGGCCCCTGTTTTGCCGATGGGATCCTGCGTCGGACGGCCGTTGATGCGCAGGTTCTTATATTCTTCCTTTCCGTTTAAAACCGAGACGTCGGCAGAGACGATGTCGACGACGCGCCAGCGAGGCGGATCGGTAAAGCCGCTGGACCGGGTGGTGGTTTGCTCGGCTACGAAATTGGGCATGTCCTGCAGGATATTGGCAGAGGCTTGGCGGGCATCGTCCACAGCCTGGGGTTCGCCGCGGGCCTCTTTTTTCGGGCGAGCTTCGTCGTCCGCCGGGGGCTTGGAGTCTGCGGCTTCGGCCGGCGGCTTGGAACCGGCCGGCCCATCCGGGGCCGTACCATCGAGATCAGCGGAAGTGGGCGCGTGGATCAGCGCCGCCTCTACTTTCTTTTCCGCTTCCTTGCGCTCATCCGGGGTGCCTACCCGCACCTGTGTTACGCGGTAGGCCGTCTCGGTATCGTCGGCGCTCACCTGAACCATCAGGCGGTCACCCGGATGGAGCAGCGAGTCCCGCATCGACTCCCCCTCGGAGTTGCGGAACTGCGTCTTGGGTAACAGGCGGAAGCGGAGCACCCGCGTGGCCGAAGTCTCCAGCAGGAGGTCCTTTTCGCCGAAGTTGCGTAGCGTTCCGTCGACGGAGCGTAGGGCAATCTTCAGCTCCTGGTCTGAGCCTTCCTTCTTTTCCTTCTCTTCCTTCGGCTTCTTCTTGGGCCACTTAATGCGGGGGATGGGGAGACCGCCTCCCGTGCCGCCTGGATATTGGCCGCCTGGATACTGACCGGGGGGATATTGGCCGGGCGGGTACTGCCCGGGCGGGTACTGGCCCGGCGGATATTGCTGAGGATATTGTTGCGGGTATTGCGCCATCGCTTCACCCGCTCCGGCGGCGATCCAGACTGCCAACATCCCTCGAACGGCCAGTTTGCTGTAACGCCGCATACTATGGGCTCCCCGTAGATATTATATGGAGCCGGGGCAGAAACGGTTACCGCAACTTTAGGCAGGTCGAAAACGAGCCAGCAGTTGGCCCATGCGCAGCAAGCCTTCCTGGAACATTTCGGTGTTCACGCCCATGCCGATGCGGAAGTGATCGGGGCTGTCGAAGAAGCGCCCCGGGACTACGGAGGTTTCGTATTCGGCCCGCAGACGGTCGACAAACCCGGCGGAATCGCCTCCGGCGAGGCGAACAAAGGCCGTCGTGCCATGTGCTGTCCGGGGGGCGATCACCTGGGGATGCTCGTCGAGAAAGGCATTGAATAGAGCGCGGTCGGCCTCCACGACGCGGCGAGCCCGGGTCCGCACCATATCGAGGTGCTGCAGCACACGCAAGGCGATCAGATTCCCCGGGTGGGAGGGAATCGACCCGAACAGGTCGTTCAGCCGGTACATCGCCCAGGCGAGCGCCGGTTCCGCCAGGATCCAGCCACAGCGCAGGCCGCTCACCCCATAGACTTTGGTCAGGCTGTTGGTGACGACGAATTCGGGTCCCAGGTGGAAGACGCTGGGCGGGGTGTTCTCGTAGATGGCATCGACGTAGATCTCGTCGACCAGGACGCGGGCTCCGGCCTCGCGGGCCAGGGTTCCGATTTGCCGGAACACCTCGGGGTCTGCCTGCACGCTGGTGGGATTGTGCAGGTTCGTGATCACGATGAGCCGGGTCCTGGGCGTGACGTTGCGCCGGATCTCTTCCACGTCGAGCGCGTAGCCCTCTTCTTCCCGGCGTAGAAAATGTTTCACCGTGGCGCCGGTGAACTGGGCGGCGGAGACCAGCAGTTCGTAGGCTGGTTGCTCGATGAGCACCTCATCGCCGGGATTCAGGATGGTGGCCATGGCCAGATAGTTGGCCTGGGACGCCCCGTCGGCCGTGACGACGCAATCGGGACTGACGCCGCACTTGGCGGCCAACGCCTCGCGCAGCGGCGGGAAGCCGTACTTCGTGTCGCCGTTGATCTCCAGTTCCTCGATGCCCACCGGCAGTTCCCTGAGCGGGAACGAACCCACGCCGCTGGTCGCCAGGTTGAACTTTGCGTGGCTCCGGGTCTTGGCCCAGTTCATGTAATCCGAGTGCTTTTGAATCATGCTTCCTTCCCGCCGGGCCGGCGTTTCCAACGGCCCCAGTAGAAATAAACCGGAATGCCGGCGGCCAGAATTGTGAGACCCACCAGGCTGTTGCGCGGCGAACTCGAAACCGTCCCCGTCACGATGCCCGCGCAGGCAAGGACAAAGAGGGCGGTGGTCCAGGGGTGCCCTGGCGTATGAAAGACGTCTGCAGCGGGCAGACCTCGACGCCGGGCGCGCACGACGAACAGGGCTGCTGCCGTCAGTCCAAAGCTGATGAAATCGACGGACACGACGTAGTCAAGGATCTGTTCATATCGGCCCGACAAGGCGATCAAGGTCGCCATCACGCCTTGCAGGATGATGGCCACCACCGGCACGCCGGACTTGGGAGACAGCCGCCCTACGCTTTCGAAGAACAGTCCGTCGCGCGCCATGGTGTAGTAGACGCGCGGAGCCGTCAGGATCCCCTGACTGAGGAAGCCGAGGGTCGAGACGGCGATGCCGATGGCGATCCACCAGGCGCCGCTGCTTCCCAGAATGGCGCGCATCACAGCCGTGGCCGGCGTCCTTGTTCCTTCCAGGCCCTGAGCGCCCAGCACCTTCAGACAGACGAAATTGACGGACAGGTAAAGCAGCACGACACCGGACACACCCAGTACGAGTCCGCGAGACAGATCGCGTCCGGCGTTCCGCATTTCCCCGGTGACGAAGCTGGAGGTCTGCCAGCCGCCATAGGCAAACGCGATGGGCACCATGGCTGCGCCGAGTGAGGCGACGAGGCCGAACGAGACGGGCTGATCGAGTGCCGGCGACCAGTGCAATTGCCCGCCGCCGAGGAACAGGCCAAGCAGCACCATGGCCGCGATGGCGCCGGCGCGCAACAGCATCAGGACGGTCTGGGCATTGCTGCCCGCGCGAACGCCCAGGCAGTTGATCGCGGTGAGGCCCAGCAGCGCGGCGGCGGCGATTGCACCGTCGCTGAACTGGAGACCGGAGAGTTCCCGGAAATAACGCGCGAAGGTGATGGCGACGGCCGCCATGCCGCCGGTCTGGGTCACCAGCAGCAGCACCCAGCCATAGAGGAAAGCGACCAGCGGATGGTACGCTTCGCGCAGATACATGTACTGGCCGCCGAAGCCGGCCAGGCGGGTGGCGAGTTCGGCCCAGATGAAAGCGCCCATCATGGCCAGCGCGCCACCCAGCAGCCATGCACCCAAGATGAGCAGCGGGGTGTGGACGTGCAGGGCCACGACGTAGGGGTTAATGAAGATGCCCGACCCGACGATGCCGCCCATGACGATCATCGTCGCGTCGAAGACACCCAGCGCTCGTTTCGGCCGTACTTCCGCCAAAGGCGCGCCCGCTTTCTAGGGGACGAGGATCAATTTGCCGGTGGTGGCACGCGACTCGAGGTCCGTGTGGGCCTGGCCCGCTTCCGCGAGCGGGTACACCTTGTGGATCTGCAGTTTCAGGGTGCCGTCTTTCAGCCACCGCAGCACGTCGGAGGCGCGCCACTCGAGTTCGGCGCGCGTCGCCGTATAGTCGCCCAGCTTGGGCCGGGTGAGGTAGAGGGAGCCCTTCTGATTCAGCACCAGCGGAGCCATGGGCGGCACAGGACCGCTCGCATTGCCAAAGGTCACCATCATGCCGCGCGGCTTGATGGAGTTCAGGCTGCGCTCCCAGGTGGCGGCGCCCACCGAGTCGTAGACGACGTCGACGCCCCGGCCCTCGGTGAGGCGGCGCACTTCGGTGTCGAACTCCCGCTCGGAATAATTGATGACTTCGTCGCAGCCGGCCCGCCTGGCGACTTCGGCTTTGGCCGCCGAGGAGGTCGTGCCGATGACGCGAGCGCCGCGCAGCTTGGCGGCCGTGACAATCCATTGACCGGCGCCGCCGGCGGCCGCGTGCACGAGGCAGGTGTCGCCCTGCTTCAGCGGGTAGGTCGAATGGGTGAGGTAGTGCGCCGTCATGCCCTGGAGCATCGCTCCGGCCGCCGACTGGAAGTCGACCTCGTCGGGCACGGGCACGAGTTGCCAGGCGGGAATGGCGGCATATTCGGCGTATGCACCGCGGACTGTGCCGAAGGCTACGCGGTCGCCCACTTTCACGGCTTTCACGTCCGGAGCGACGGCTTCCACGACGCCCGCGGCTTCCATTCCAAGGATGACGGGGGGCGCGGCCGGATAGAGGCCCGTGCGGAAGTAGATATCGATGAAATTGACACCGATGGCATGGATGCGAACCAGCGCCTGGCCCTCGGTGGGCTCCGGAACCGGCAGTTCTTCGTAGCGCAGCTTATCGACGCCGCCGAATTCAGTAACAAAGACAGCTTTCATGCTCGAGCGATCCTCCGCAGATGATAGTACGCTGCGCACAGCAGCAGGTAAGTGAACGTGAACGGAAACAGCAGGACCCGCAGTACGGTGTTAACGCCGGCTGAGCCGCTCAGGCCCGCGCGGAAAAGGATGAAATGCTTGATCGTCCGCCAGTTGGACTTCTCAAACCAGAAGTAGTCGCCGTTCTCATTCAGGATGAAAAGCTTGGCCTGTACCTGCCAGGCGAGAACCCACTTCCACTTCGTCATGATGGGCTCGCCGGAGCAGATTATGCCGGTGATCTCGTAGCCTTGCGCCTGCAGTTTTGAGTAGAAACGGGTGCGGGCCTCGGACCCGGCGTAGTCCGTGACCCGGTGGACCTGCCCGCGCGTGGTGTCGAAGCCTTTGGGCAGACCCGGAAAGCAGGTGACCAGATCCACCTGCTGGCCCTGGGTGAACTTGGAATAGATGCCGGGCAGCAGGCCCTCTATCAGGTACCGAGAACCGCTCTCGACCAGCAGCACGCGCCGGAAGTGCGGAATATGCCGTGAAAAGAATAAGCGCAAACTATGATTCTAACTGTTGACGACGCTTCCTTCGAAGCCGGCGCAGTTCCTGGCCCGATGACTGCGCTGTGCCGGATGGCACCAGGCGGCAGAGCAGGAGCTACCAGGCGACCGCGGAGCGGTACCCGTAGGGGTCGGCTCCGGCTTCGATAACACCATTGGGCCGGATGCGGATGGCGACCGGGGCGGCTCCGCTGCCGTAGCGGGAGCGGACCTCGACGCGATGGCCGCGCTGCATCAACTCCCTCTGAACTGTCTGGCCCATGCGCTCATCCAGGATCAGGTCGGCCGGGCTCATGGAATGGTTATCGAAGCTGGAGACCAGGTGCCGGGTCTGGTACCGGGCGGCTTCCACGGCCTGCTGGGGGTTCATCCCGAAATCCAGAATATCGAGCAGCACCTGCAGCAGCGACTGTTCCTGGTTGTCGCCGCCGGGCGTGGCCAGCGCCAGATACGGTTTGCCCTGGAAAGTGACCAGGGTGGGGCTGAGCGTGACCCGGGGGCGCTTGCCGCCGGCCACGGCATTGGGGTGGCCGGCAATCAGCAGAAAGCTCTGAGCGCGCTGTGTGAGCGGGATGCCGGTGTCGCCGGCGATGACGGCCGGGGTCCAGGCGCCCGATGGGGTGGAGGAAAAAACGATGCCGTCTTTGTCGGCGGCGGTGACGCAGGTGGTATCGCGTTGCATCAAGGCGTCGTCGATGTTGGCCACTTTGCCGGCATGGGCCGAGGGGTGCTGGCCGGTCTTGCCGTGGAGTTGGCCGGGCCGGAACTCGGCCGAGGCCTTCGGGCCCAGCAACTGGGCGCGCTGGCGGGCGTAATCGAGGGTGAGGAGTTCCCGGGGTTCGGGCGTGAACTTGGGATCGCCGTACCAGGTATCGCGGTCCGCGTAGGCGAGTTTCAGAGCCTCGACGGAATTGTGAATGTATTCGGACGAGTTCCAGCCAAAACGCGTGAGGTCCTGGAGGCCCAGGATATTGAGGGCCTCGATCATGGACGGGCCCTGAGACCAGAAACCGGGCTTGTAGACGGTGTAGCCGTGGTAGACGCCGGAAACCGGTTCCTCCGGGGCCAGGTGGAACGCGGCCATGTCTTCGTAGCGGAGGAGGCCGCCGTTCGCCTTGGAGAATTCGCCAATGCGGCGGGCGATGTCGCCGCGGTAGAAGAAGTTGCGGACAGCCTCGATGGCCTGCTTGCGGGAGGGTCCCTTTTCGGCGGCGATCATCGCCTGGATGGTGCGGGCCAGGTCGGGTTGATGGAAAAGGTCCCCGGGCCGCGGCACTTTGCCGTCTGGCAGGAAGACGGCCTTTGAGGTAGGCCAGAGAGCCAGGATGTGGCGGGTCGCCTGGATCTCGCGGACCCGCGGCTCGTCGATGGCGGAGGACTGGGCGAGCTCGAGGGCAGGTTGGGCCACTTCGGCAAAGGTGAGGGAGCCGAACTCCTGGAGCGCGACGAGAACCGCGTCGACCATGCCGGGCACCAGGGCGGCGTGGAGGCCGGCGGTGGGCAGCATATGGTCGAGGCCGTTTTCCTCGATCTCGTAGACCTCTTCAGTTTTGAGCTTGCGGTTCAGGAAGTACTCAAAGGTGGCCGCTTTCGGCATGGTGCCGACGCCCGCGATGCTGTAGACCTTGCCCTGCGCGGTGCGGATGAGGATCGGCGCTTCTCCGCCGAAGCCGAAGTGGGAGTACTCGGTAACGGCGGCGGCGAGCGTGGCTGCGACGCCGGCGTCGACGGCATTGCCTCCGCGGTGGAGGATGCGGAGCCCGGCCTCAGTAGCATAATCGGATCCGGCGGCGACGGCGCCGTGAAGACCGCGGGCGGAGTAGCGTACCGGAATAGTGGGCCGCTGCGCGGGAAGGAGGGCTGTCCATGCGGCGAAGACGACGAGAAGTTTCTTCAGCATCGGATCTGGCCAGTATAGCGGGACGGGGCGGAGTGGCGGGATTCGGGCTGCCGGCAGGAGCGAGTGACGCACGGAGGCGGCATGGGCGCCGGCAGGCGGAGCACGCACCCGGCAGGGGTACACTGATCGAATGGATTTTGACCGGGAACAGGACGGGGCAGGAGCTGGGTCAGCCGAGGCGAAGGCAGAGGGAGCCGCGGAGGAGCCGATGTTGTGGTGTCCGGTTTGCTCGTCGCGGCTGACGCCGCATAAGTGCAAGCTGGTGTGCGAGAAATGCGGCTATTATATGAGCTGCGCCGATTACTATTGAGCGCGTCCGGTTCGGAGATCCAATGCGAGCCTGCAGCTCGAATCCACGCCTTGGAGGCGCCCCATGAATGTGCCCCTCACTCCCCTGCGCTGCCTGCAAAGGGCGCAGGAGTTGTTTGGGCAGAAGACCGGAGTCGTCTGCGGCCCGCTGTCGTTCACCTATCAGCAGTTTGCGGAACGATGCCAGAAGCTGGCCATGGCGCTGCCGAAGCACGGCGTCGCCGCGGGCGACCGGGTAGCCTACCTGAGCTTCAATACGCACAAACTGCTGGAAGGCTATTACGGCGTGATTCAAGCCGGCGCCATCGTGATGCCGCTGAACGTACGCCTGTCCTCCGGGGAACTGATCACGATCCTCAACCACGCGGGCGTGAAGGTGCTGCTGTTTGAGAATGACTTCGCCTGCCTGGTGGAACAGCTGAAGCCGCACTGCCCCACGGTGCAGCGCTGGGTCTCGCTGGACGACGGGCATGCGCTGGCCGATTGCCCGTATGAAGCCCTGCTGGCCGAGGGACGGCCGGAGGAGCCCGATATTCTCTCGGTCGACGAGAACGCGGTGGCCGAACTGTTCTATACCAGCGGGAGCACCGGCACGCCCAAGGGCGTGATGCTCACGCACCGGAACCTGTACCTGCACGCCCTGGGCGTGGTGAACCTGGCGCAGGATCCGAATTACACAGTGGACCTGCACACCATCCCGTTGTTCCACGCCAACGGCTGGGGCAAGCCGCAGTGCTCCACCATGAGCGGGTTCAAGCAGGTGATGGTGCGGCGGTTCGATCCCGTGACCGTCTTCGGACTGATCCAGGAGCACAAGGCCACCGAGATGAGCCTGGTGCCGACGATGGCGAACATGCTGCTGAACTCGCCGGAGCTGGGCAAGTACAACCTGTCGAGCATGCGGGTGATCATGCTGGGCGGCGCCGCAGCCTCTCCGGAACTGGTCGCGAGGATGGAGGCAGCCTTCCACTGTGATGTTCGCGCCGGATATGGGTTGAGCGAGACCTGCCCGGTGCTGACGTGCGCGCGGCAGAAGTCCACGGTGACCTACACCGATGACCAGGACCGCTACCGGCATCAGGCGATGGCCGGCTGGCCCATCGTGGGCGTGCGGGTACAAGTGGTGGATCTCTACGACAAGCCGGTGCCCAAGGACGGGCAGACGATTGGCGAGGTAGTGGCGCAGGGCGACAACATCATGTCCGGCTACTACCGCGAGCCCGGGGCGACCGAGGCGGTGATCCGGGACAACTGGTTTCACACGGGCGATATGGCAGTGTGGGACGAAGAAGGCTATATCCATATCGTCGACCGCAAGAAAGAGATCATCATCAGCGGCGGCGAGAACATCTCGTCGATCGAAGTGGAGCGGGCCATCTGCATGCACGACGCGGTGCTGGAGTGCGCGGTGGTGGCGGCTCCGGATGCCGAGTGGGGTGAAGTGCCGGCGGCCGTGATCTCGGTGAAACCGGGGTACGAACTGACGGAAGAAGCGCTGATGGCGTTTCTGAAGACCCGGCTGGGCAAGTTCAAATTGCCGCGCATCTGCGAGTTCATCGACGAGCCTTTGCCGAAGACCGGAACCGGCAAGATCCGGAAGCTGATCTTGCGCGAGAGGTTCTGGTCTGATAAAGAGAAGCGGGTACAAGGTTAGCCCCGATCAACATGTATTCCTTATTCCTCGAGTGTCCGGAGCAAGACGCGGAGCTGCTCTCCTCGGAGCTGTGGGAGGAGGGAGCGAGCGGCATCCAGGAGGAGTCGCTGCCGGGTGCGCGCTGCCAGTTGCGGGCATGGTTCGACGACCCCACGGGTCTATTGCAGCGCTTTGCTCCCTTTCAGCCGAGGCTGGAGGCCGACCAGGAGATCGACTGGGAGCAGGCCTCGCGGCAGGCATGGCAGCCCTTCGAGATCGGAAGGAAACTGTACCTGGCGCCCGAGTGGGACGAGGATCCTACTCCGCGCGGCCGCTTACGGCTGACGATCCATCCCGGGCAGGCACTGGGTACGGGCGATCATCCAGCCACGCAGCTCTGCCTGGAAGCGCTGGAGAAGCATCTGCCGCCTTCGGCTGTTGTTCTGGACGTCGGGGCGGGCAGCGGAATCCTGATGGCCGGCGCGGCGCTGCTGGGCGCGCGGCATGTGGCAGGCTGCGATATCGAATATGATTCCATTGCGGTGGCGTACCGGAACCTGCTGACGGACGCGCTGCCGCCGCATGTTTTCGCGGGCTCGACGCGAGCCGTGCGGTCGCAATCCGTGGACCTGCTGGTGGCCAACATCAACGCAGTCACCCACGAGACGCTGGCCGATGAGTATGCAAGGGTGGCGCGGCGCTGCCTGATTCTGTCCGGTTTTCCTGACCGGCATGCCCCGCGCGTCCGGGCGGCACTGCAAGGCCACGGATTCGACGTGGTGGAGACGATCGAAAAGAACGAGTGGGTGTGTCTGGTGCTATGGAACGAAGACAATTCCTGACTGCTCTGGCCGGTGCGCCGGCCCTGATGGCGGCTCCGGCGCCGTCGAAGATTTCGGCCGTGGAGATGTGGAGGCTGACCGGCCGGCGCATGGTGACCCCGGGGCAGGACGGGCAGTATCAGGTGCAGGCCACGCACATCTATGACGCGCTGAGACCGAAACCGTACAAAGATAATCCGCAGGCACAGCGCGAAGCGGCGGTAAACGCCATCTACCTGAACATCAAGACCGCCGATGGGCTGGAAGGCTGGTACGGGCCGGTCGACAATGAGGCCGCGCTCGTCATCGAGACGCAGATCAAGCCGTTCCTGATGGGCAAGGACGCCCTGGCCGGTGAGGCCCTCTGGGACCAGATGTGGCGATCGAACCGCCATGCGCGGGCCGGCCTGTTTCTGATGGGCATCTCAGCGGTGGACAACTGCCTGTGGGACCTGCGTGGCCGCTACTACAAGACGCCGGTGTACCGCCTGCTGGGCGGACCAACGCGGGCGGATGTGGAAGTCTACGGCTCGTGCCTCGGGTTCTCGCTGGAACTGGAGCCGGCGTTCCGCAAAGCACAGGAGCTGAAGGCGGCCGGCTACCGCCACCAGAAGTGGTTTCTGGCCTATGGGCCCGGCGACGGCGATGAGGGTCTGGAAAAGAATGTCGCCCTGGTGCGTACCCTGCGCGAGGCGGTAGGCGAGAATGTCGAGCTGATGTTCGACGTCTATTCGGGCTGGTCGCTGGACTATGCGATCTCCTGGGCGAAGCAGGTGGAAAAGTACCATCCACGCTGGCTGGAAGAGGCGTTCAATCCCGACAAGCTGGAGTCGTTCGTGGCGCTGCACAAGGCGACCTCGATCCCCATCGCTTCCGGCGAGCACTTCTATGGGCGCTGGGAGACGAAGCGCTATCTGGAGTCGGGCGCAATCTCGGTGGTGCAGGCGGATCCGGAGTGGTGCGGCGGCCTGAGCGAACTGGTCAAGATCTGCGGCATTGCGTCGCTGTACGACGCGCAGGTATTGCCGCACGGCCACAGCATCCATGCCGCGCTGCACGTGATTGCTTCACAAAGCCCCGCGGTCTGCCCGCGGGCGGAGTATCTGATCACGAAGATGCGGTCCTACTACTGGTTCGAGAAGAACCAGATGACTCCGGTACAGGCGCGCATTGCCCTGCCCGACGGCCCCGGATTCAGCATCGAATTCGACGAAGCGAAGGTCGAGAAGAAAACCTTGTTCAAGGTGTAGCGGAGGCCCGCCCGGCAGGCCTCGCTTCCATTTGTGCGCGCGGCTCAGGCGAAGGCGCTCGCCGCCTCCGCGACGGTGATGGCGGCTGCGCGAACCGGGATCGGTCTGCGCTCGACGACCTTGTCTTCCTCAAGAATCTCCCCGGGCTTGGGCGAATTGTAGGTCATGGGCGACACACGATTTTCCAGGATGGCGTCCTTAAAATCCTGCATCCCCTCGCCAACAGCGACAATGCGTAGCCCATCGTGGCGGAGGTGGCGGCGAATGGCGGAGTTCACGTCTTCCAGCGTGAGTTGGGACAGGCCGGCCCGCACATAGTCGGGGTAAGCCGGAATGCCGTAATAGGTGCTGTCCACCGCGTAGCCCAGCTCCTCGGATTTCGTCTTCAGCAGCAGGTTGACGTACTTCGAGAGGAAGCTGCGGGCGCGTTGGAACTCCTCCTGCGTCAGGCCATCCGTGACGAAGCGTTCCAGTTCGTGCAGGGCCAGGCGCAGGGCAAAGAGGGACTGCTCGCGGTCGACGGGACGGATCCAGAGCTGGAAGATGTCGTTGGCGCGGGCATGGTTCGGACTGGGCTGGAGCGTGTACATGCCTCCAGGAAAGTACTCGATGTAGGCGTAGTCGCCGTAGTTGAGGCCGCGGTACTGCCGCATGCGCGTGAAGAGACGGCCGCTGCTCATGCGGTGCTGGCCCAGGGCGGATGTCGCCAGCAGGAGGGCCGGGTAGTCAGGATGGCCGCGGCGCACGGCGATGGGGAATCCCAGCGAGATGGCGACGCCGCGGGCGGGCTTTTCGAGCAGGTAGAGTTCCGTCTCGGACACAGGCGGAGCGGGCGGGATTTCCACGGCGGCTCGTGCCCGGAGAGGCAGAACAGAGAAGTCCTTGCGGAGGCGCTGTTCGAACCCATCGGGATAGCCCCCGCCGAGGGCGATGATCAGGTTGGAGGAAGCGAATTCGGCCAGATAGAAGGCTTTGAGCTGGTCGAGGGTCAGCGACTGCAGGGAGGAGACCGTGCCGGCGTCGTGACGCTCGTAGGGGTGGCCCTGGTAGATGCGCTGGTAGAGAATCTCCTTGGCGAGCTCCTCGTCATTCTGGCCGCGTAGTTCCACTTCCAGCATGTTGACGGCATCGTCGGTAAGGCGTTCGAAGTCCTCCTCGCGCCAGCCGGGGTCCAACAGCATCCCGCGGAAGATTTCGTAGAAAGCGTCGAGGTGATCGGCGTGGACTTCGGCGGTGAAGGTGATCAATTCCTTGTCCACCTGGCACCCCACCGACACGCCCATGGGGAAGAATGCGTCGAGGATCTGCTTATACGTCAGGGTACGGCTGCCGCCGCCGGCCAACATCATGGCGGTCATCCAGGCGACGCCGCCCTGATCCGGCGGATCCTGCGAGGCTCCGGTCTGGAAGACAATCCGGAGGCTGATGAGCGGGGTGGTGTCGGGGAGAGTGATGAACTTCACTTCGCGTCTCCATTGGCGAGCGTGACGATGGTGCGGCCGTTGGGCTGGAAGTAGCGGGCCGCTACGGATTGGAGCAACTGCGGGGTGACCTGTTCGTACAACCGGTAGAGCCGGTTGATGGTCTCCGGAGTGCGTCGCAGCGAGACGTAGTGGGCAAGCGTTGACGCGATCGCTTCGCTGTTGTCGAGACTGAGCGCGAAGCGGTAGCGGAGGTGGCTTTTCACCTTGGCCAGCAGCGACTCGTCGACAGGCGTCTCCGCAAAGCCGCGCAGCGTGGCGAGAACGGACTCACGGACGGCCGGCACCATCGAGTCCTCCTTGACGCGGGTCATCACAGTAAACAGGTACGGGTCGACGTGATCGGAATTGCTTGCCCAGAGGAGGTCGACACTTTGATCCTCAATGACAAGCTTCTCGTAGAGCGGCGAGCTTTCCGAGAAGCCGAGGAAACTGATGAGATCGAGGGCCGCGCCATCGATGGAGTCATCGCTATAGGCGGGCGCATGGTGGGCCACAAGGAGATAGGGCAGCGTGTGGGTCGGCCAGGGGATGTGCGCTTCGCGCGGCGCGGTCTGGGCGGGCTCGGCTGTGGGCTTGCAGAGATACCGGCCGCGCTGCCAGGCGCCCCAGTGGCGCTCGACCTGCGCGCGCACTTCGGCCGGATCGACATCGCCGGCGACGATCAGCGTCGTGTATTCGGGCCGGTAGAACCGGTCGAAGAACGTGCGGCTGTAGTCGTACATCTGAGGCATGCGCTCGATGTCGCGCAGGAAGCCCATGGTGGTGTGCTTGTAGGTATGCGCGTCGAAGGCGGTGTCGCGCAGAACCTCCATGAGCTTGTTGATGGGCTCGGTGCTGTCTTTGTTGTACTCGCCGAGGACGGCCAGGGCTTCTGTCTGGAAGCCTTCCAACGGATAGTCGAGGTGCTGGAAGCGGTCGGCCTCCATGGCCAGGACGGTTTCGAAGTCTTCCTTAGTGAGGGTCGTGTGGTAGACCGTGCGGTCGTCGTCGGTATAGGCGTTGGAGGAGGCTCCGGTCTCCTGGAGCACGGCCTCATAGCGCTCCGGCGGGAAGGCGGGGGTGCCGCGGAACATCATGTGTTCGAAGAAATGGGCGAAGCCGCTGCGGCCCTCCTCCACCTCGTTGCGCGAGCCGGCCTGGACCACAATGTACAGGCTGACGACCTGCGGGTAGGGCGCGGGCACGGTGATGAGTCTCAGACCGTTGGGGTAGTCGTGTTGGTCGTAGTCGTAGGCAAAGATCTTTGCGTCAGCCATCGGCTTCCTCTTGCGGTTTCGAGCCGGACACCGAAGTCCAGCAGTAATTCGTCGGTCCAGGGGGCGCCAATCAGTTGGACGCCGGCGGGCATTCCATCGGGGGTGGTGAGCATGGGGACGACCAGGGCCGGCATGCCCAGCAGATTCCAGGGTGACACGGGCCGGATGGCATCCATCAGGTCCATGGGGCACTGGCGGTGGGGGTAGGCGGTGACGCCAAAGGCTGGGGCAACGAGAACTGAGTCATTGCCCAGGAACTCGAGCAACCGGGCGCGCATACGGTCGCGTTCCAGCAGAATGCCCGCGAGCCTTGGAGCGTCGATGGTTTCCCGGGCGTAGCGGGTGAGTTCCAGGCCGGTCCAGGCGCAGTCCTCTTCCCTGCCCTTCACCATGGAGCGGATGCCGTCCGTCAGGTAGTCGACGAAAAGCAGGCGCCACAGCTCGTGAGCATTTTCGATGAGTGAAAAGGGGAACTCCTCGACCGTGTGGCCGAGGCCGCCCAGCAGCATGGCCGCCTTCTCCGCGGCCTGCGCGCAGGCGGGTTCCGTGCGATAGCCAGTGATGACGAAGATGCGGGCGTGAGCGGAGGGCTGGGTCTGCAGCGGCATGGGCACTGAGAATGGATCGCGTGGATCGTGGCCGGCCAGCACTTCAAACAGCAGGCGGACATCGGCGGCGGTACGGGCCATGGGTCCGGCGACGCCCATGAAGCCGGTGGGGTGCGCGATCTCAGGCCAGTGGCCGCCGGCGCCAACGCGGCCTGGTGTGGGTTTGAGTCCGCAAATGCCGCAGAAGTGGGCCGGTTCGCGGATGGAGCCGCCGCCGTCGCTGCCGACGCCTCCGGCGGACATGCCGGAAGCGATGGCCGCGGCCTCTCCACCGCTGCTTCCCCCGCTGGTGCGGGTTTCGTCCCATGGGTGATTGGTGCGCCCGATCAGACGGTTGTCGGTCTCGTAGTAGTAAAGGAATTCCGGAGTCGAAGTCTTGCCGATGAGGATGGCGCCGGCGTCGAGCAACCGTTCCACAGCGGTGGAATGGCGCGCCGCAATGGCGTCGCCGCGCAGCAGGCTGCCGCAGTTCGTGACCCGTCCGGCGATATCGAAGGAGTCTTTCACCGTGACGGGCACTCCCGCCAGCGGACCGGAGAGCGGCTCCTTGGCCTGGGCTCGGGCCTGGTCGACATAGACTTCGATGAAGGCGTTGATGCGGGGGTTCTGGGCCTCGATGGCCTGCAGGTGGATGTTCGTGAGTTCGAGAGGGGAGATGGAGCCCTGCGCCACCGCGCCCGCCATCTCTGTGAGTCCCAGCAAATCGAACATTTCAACAGGGTAGCAATTGGATGGCCGCTGCTACACTGGGCATTGTGGAAGCTCTTTCGTTTGAAAAGGCCCGAAGCGAAGTGCTGGCACGCGTACGGGCCGCGCGGATGATCCCACATCTGGAAATCCTGCCATTGGAACAGGCCGGCGGGCGCGTATTGGCCGAACCTGCGTTCGCGGATCGCGACTACCCGCCCGAGCCGCGGTCGATGCGCGACGGCTTTGCCGTGCGGGCCGCCGACTTACCCGGCGGGTTTACGGTCGTCGGCGAAGTGCGGGCCGGGCAACCGGCGAACTGCCGGGTGGAGCCAGGTGAAGCCGTGGAGATCATGACGGGATCGTCGGTCCCCGCCGGCGCCGATACCGTGGTCATGATCGAGCACACGACGGTCACCGGCGACCGCATGGAGACCACGAAGGCGCTGGAGATGGGCACGAACGTGAACCCGCGAGGCCGCGATGCGATGGCGGGTGCGTTGATCCTGAACCCCGGCTGCCGCCTGGGCTATGCGGAGATCGCACTGCTGGCCTCGATTGGTGTGGGGGAAGTGGCGGTCTTCAAACGGCCGCGAGTGGCGATCCTGGCGACCGGCGACGAACTGGTGGAACTGGAAGTTCGACCGGAACCGCACCAGATCCGCAATTCCAACTCGTGGTCGCTGGCCGCGCAGGTGGTCCGGGCCGGAGGCGAAGCGGTGGTGCTGCCCGTGGCTCCGGATGAGTTGGAGACGACCAAGTCGTTGATCGCCGAGGGGCTGGAGTGCGACCTGCTGCTGCTGTCGGGCGGCGTCTCCGCGGGCAAATACGACCTGGTGGAGAAAGCCCTGGACAGCTTCGGCGCCGAATTCTTCTTTGACCGGGTGCTGATCCAACCGGGGCAGCCCTGTGTCTTTGGCCAGGCCCAGGGCGTCTTCTTCTTCGGCTTGCCCGGCAACCCGGCCTCGACAATGGTGTGCTTCGAGATCTTCGCCAAGGCGGCTTTGGAAGTGATCGGCGGGGTCGCGGAACCGCTGCTGCCTATGACCTGCGCACAGTTGAAGGCCCCGTTCCGGCAGAAGCCGGGGTTGACGCGGTTTTTGCCGGCGCGATTGGACGCGGAGGGTCTGCTGACGCCGGTGGGGTGGTCGGGCTCTGGGGACATCGCGGCCGTGACGCGAGCAAACGCGTACCTGGTTTCGGATCCGGAGAAGGCGGAGTATGCAGCGGGGGAATGGATCAAGGTGATGGCGCGATGAAGAAGAAACTGTCGCACTACGACGAGGCGGGGGTGGCGCGCATGGTGGACGTCAGTGAAAAGACGGCCACGAAGCGCACGGCGCGGGCGCGCGGGTTTGTGCGGATGAAGGCGGCCGTCCTGAAGGCGCTGCCTGACAATCCGAAGGGGAATCCGCTGGAAGTGGCGCGAATCGCCGGCGTGATGGCCGCCAAGCGAACCCACGAGCTGATTCCACTCTGCCACCCGCTGGCGCTTTCGCATGTCGATGTAGACGCCAAGGTGAAGAAAGAGGGAATCGCGGTAGAGGCCACCGTGTCCACGACTTCGCAAACCGGGGTGGAAATGGAGGCGCTAACCGCGGTGAGCGTGGCGGCGCTGACGATCTACGACATGACCAAGGCTCTGGATAAGTCGATCACCATCGAGCGGATCGAACTGGTGGAGAAAACAGGCGGGAAGTCGGGGCACTACAAGCGGTGATCCGGGCCGTCGTTCTTACCATTTCGGATTCCACGTATGCCGGTACGCGGGAAGACCTGTCAGGGCCGGAACTGGCCGGGCTGTGCGAGTCGCAGGGCTGGGCGGTGATCCACCGGCAGGCGTTGCCGGACGAAGCTGCACAGATTAGTGCGGCCCTGGTCGAGTGGAGTCCCCAGTGCGAACTGATCCTGACGACAGGCGGCACTGGCGTGGCCACCAGGGACGTGACTCCGGAGGCCACTAAAGCCATACTGGAGAAAGAGTTACCTGGCCTGGGCGAAATGATGCGCTCAGCCGGGCTCAAGTACACGCGAAGAGCCGTTTTATCACGCGGCGTGGCAGGTACGAGGGGACGGTGTCTCATCGTAAACGTACCGGGGTCGCCCAGGGGAGCCCGGCAGTCGATGGATGCTATCTTGGATCTCGTACCCCACATTGTGGAATTATTGGCGGGCAATACCGCCCATCCCGAAGCGGGTCCAGACGAAGCGAAACGCCGGTAGGTCTTGAAGCATCCAATTCTATGATGAGAATCGTCCTTTTGATCGCCACCATCTGTCTGCTGCCGATGTTGCCGGCGCAGACACAGACGAGGATCATGCCGGGCACTCCGGCCCCTAAGCCGCCGGAACAGGAAAAGCGAGTCGCGCCTGGAACACCAGCGCCGAAGGACGAAGGACAGAAGCCGGACGCCCAAAAAGCGGATGAAGGCGAAACGATCTTCAAAACGCAGGTTCAGGTAGTGCTGGTGCCGACGACGGTCACGGACAAGAAGGGCCATACTGTCAACGGATTGAAGCCACAGGACTTTGTCCTGCTGGACAACGACAAGGCGCAGCAGATCAGCCGCGACGTCACGTTCCTGCCGTTGTCGATGGTTGTCTGCATCCAGCGCAGCAGCAACGTGGACATGGTGCTGCCGAAGATCAAGCAGATGGGCAACGTGATGCACGACCTGCTGATCGGCCAGGATGGCGAAGCGGCCATCATCGGCTTTGATCACCGGGTTGAGGTCCTGCAGGGGTTCACGAACGATGCGGAGAAGATCAACGCCGCCGTCGAGAAGCTGAAGCCGGGCAGCCGCACCAGCCGGTTGAACGATTCCATCCAGGAAGCCGCGCGGATGTTGCGGTCGAAGAAAGACCGGCGCAAGACGATTCTGCTGGTTTCCGAGACGATGGATCGCTCGAGCGAAGCCAAGGTGAAGGAAGTAGCCACCGAGCTGCAGCTCTACAACATCGACGTGTTTACGCTGAACATCAGCCGCATCATTACGCGGTTTGGTGAAAAGCCGGGCATTCCGCGGCCGGATCCCTTCCCCCCGGGTGCTCGTCCCTCGCCCGGCATCGCCAGCAACGATCCCACAACGCAGAGCCAGATGTATGGGACCCCGGGTTACAGTGTCGACTTCGTGCCGGTGATCCAGGAAATTTTCACGGCCACCAAGGCGATTTTTATCAAGAATCCGGCTGAGGTGTACACTCAGTTCACCGGCGGGCGTGAATATTCGTTCATGTCGCAGAAGGATTTGGAGACGGCCATCGCCGCGATTGGCTCTGAGATACGAGCGCAATACATTTTGTCTTACTCGCCCAACAACAAGATTGAGGGCGGATTCCACAAGATCCAGGTGACGGTAAACCGCCCCGGCCTCAAGGTGCGAACGCGGCCCGGCTACTGGATGGCTGGTGTTCCTAACTAACGGTAAACAATAATCTTACGAGGCAACTACCGCCCTGCTCCGGCCGCCCCCGGAGGAGGGCGGTTCGCTTTTTGCGGTCTCCAAAAAGTCGGCCGGCCATTGGAGGAGGTAACGGCCGGCCGATAATTCGGAGGAGGAGAATCTTGTTCTCTACCGTAAGATTGTCTTGTTTTCCACAGGAACTCACGGTCTCCTGTGAAATTTAGGACATGTGCTTATTGTACTAGTACTCACATTTCTTTGTGAAATGCAATGGCTCCGAAGCTGACGACGCTCTCGGGGTCGATGTTCCACTGTTCATAGTGGCGCAATTGCCCCACGGCTTGAGGCACGGTGCTGAGGAAGGTGTAGAACGGAGCGCTGCCACACCATTTCAGGTCGTCATGATCCGGCTGAACCCGATCCCAGAACCCGTGAGCATCGCCCGCAGCCAGTTGTTCGATCCGTTCCTTATCGCGGGCGGCGACGGCCAGCATCTCACCGGTGTGCGCCTCGGCCACCAGTTCATCGCCATACCTCCGCCCGATGTGCGCCATGTCGACACCGAGCACCCACCGCAGGCGATCGGCTTCACTGGCATAGAGTTCGCCCAGCGCACCGAAGAACTCCGCGACCCCCTCGTCTTCTTCCGGCTTCCCGCCTACGTAGAGACTGCGGGCGAACGGGCCGCAAAGGATGGGGAGTATTTTCACATCCGGACCGTAGACGGACTGGAGGAATACGATCTGGAATTCGATGGAGTGCTCGATGGCGTGGCAGTAGTCTTCCATGCGGACGGCGCGGGGCGCCTTGGAAGCCAGGCGGTTCACGAGATCGAGATCGGTCCGGGCGGTTCCAAAGGGAGTCACAAACTGCTTGCGGGTGAGGCCGAAGGTCTCGGGCTCGCCGTAGTGGGAAGTGCCCAGGACGATAAAGGTCTTGTCGGCCAGGTCCGGCGTGAGGGCACGGTAGGCCGCGCGGTAAGAATCCCACCCGCCATCGGGGCTGACGTGAGGGGCGGCGATACCGATCAGCCCGTTGGCGGCCGCGGCCGGACTGGCGGAGACGCCCATGTTCTCGCTCATCCAGTCTGCGAGCTCAGCGGTTTCTCCGGGATAGGCTCCGTTGGCATGCGCCGCTTCGCGGATGCCCGCTTCAGCGAAAGCCCGCTGCGTCGCGGCGCGCATCTCGTCAAACCTCTCGCCTTCCAGAAAGCCCGCCTGTTCGAGTGATTCCACGAGGTGACGCTGCAACTCGCCCACACGGACGTCGCCTGTCATGTCGAGCAGGACCCGGCACATGGCGTCCTCGGTCTGCTCTCCATCGAACATGGAAAGAACCGGCACGAGGGGCGGAGGGATGATGAGCGTGACGTCGGAGTAGTGAAACGGGTCACGCATCAACAGCCCGGGCCGGTCCTCGACGGGAGAGGGCATGAAGTCGAGGTCCATGCGCAGGCGCGGTAGAGGTTTAGACACCACTCCATCATAATGAGATTTCATGAAGCTGCTCCTGGGCAAGACCATTCTTATTACCGGCGCTACCGGCGGACTGGGCGAGAGCGTGACAGCCGCCTTTGTGGAAGCAGGCGCCTTCGTGGCGGCGTCGGCGCGCAAGGTGGACAGTTCCAGCCCGGCTCAACTGGCGGTGCCCGCGGACCTCACGACGGCGGCAGGCGCGGAAGAAGCGGTACGCACGGTGCTGCAGGCACGCGGCCAACTGGACGGAGTCCTGCACATCCTGGGCGGGTTTGCGACGGACGGCGAGACGCAGGAGACCTCCGAACAAACCTGGGATAAGATGTTTGCGCTGAATACGAAGTCGCCGTTCCTGGTCTTCCGGGCGGCGCTGAAGCCGATGCGGGCGGCGGGCCGGGGGCGCATTATCGCAGTGGGCTCGCGGGCCGGTGAAACCGCGCCCGCGGGTATTTCCGCCTATGCGGCTTCAAAGGCGGCGATGCACACGCTGGTCCAGGTGATCGCGGCGGAGAATAAATCCACCGGCATCACAGCCAATGCCGTGCTGCCGTCGACGATCGATACAGCGGTGAACCGGGCGGCCATGCCCGGTGCGGATTTCACGCAGTGGGTGAAACCGGAGTCCATCGCGGGGCTGCTGGTTTGGCTGGCCTCGGATGCTTCGGCCGATGTGAGTGGTGCCCTGATTCCCGTTTACGGAAAGGCATGACCCATGAAGAAACTGACAGCGGAAGAACTCCAGGCCGGCCTGGCCGGATTGGCCGGATGGTCCGTCAAGGAGGGGAAGCTGCACAGAGAGTATAAATTCCCCGATTTCACCCACGCCTTCGGCTTCATGGCCACGGCGTCCACCGCCATTGAAAAGATGGATCACCATCCCGAATGGTTCAACGTCTACAACCGTGTCGTGGTGGATCTGACGACGCACGACGCGGGTGGCATCACGAAAAAAGACCTGGAATTGGCCGCGCTCCTGGAATCGTTCGCTAAGAAACTGCAATGAAGTCATCCATTCTCGTCCCGCTGTGCGCCCTGGCGGCGCAGATGCTATACGCGCAGGAACCCGTCTCCTACTCGGCTTCCCCCGACGTGGACCGCGTCATTGAAGAAGCAATCAAAGAGGATCGGATTCCCGGCGCGGTGGCGCTGATCGGGCAACCCGGCAAGATCCTGCACTTCAAAGCCTATGGCTACCGGGCGCTGGTGCCCGAAAAGGAGGCGATGACGCTCGACACCATCTTCGATGCGGCTTCGCTGACTAAGGTGGTAGCCACGACTTCGTCGATCATGAAGCTGTTCGATGAGGGTCGCATCCGGCTGAACGACAAGGTGACGGTGTACCTGCCCGGCTTCCAGGGCGGCAAGAGCGACATCACGATCCGCCAGTTGCTGACTCACTTCTCAGGAATGCGGCCGGACCTGACGCTCACGCCGGAATGGTCAGGATACGATACGGGCATTTCCAAAGCGCTGGTGGATAAACCCGTGGCCGAACCGGGCGAACGGATGATCTACTCCGACATCAATTTCGAACTGTTGGGCGAGATCGTGCACAAGGTGAGTGGAGTGCCGCTGGACGAGTACGCGCGGCGCGAGATTTTCCTGCCTCTGGGCATGAAGGAATCGATGTTCAATCCGCCGGCCTCGTGGAAGCCGCGGATCGCGCCCACGGAGATGTGGAAGGGTTCAGTGCTGCGCGGGGTCGTCCACGATCCGACATGCCGCTTCATGGGCGGCGTGGCGGGCCATGCCGGATTGTTCACGACGGCGATGGATCTGTCGAGATTTGCCACATTCATGCTGAATCTGGGCCTGCTGGAAGGCTCGCGCATCGTATCTCCTTTGACCGTGAGGAAGTTTACCGAGCCGCAGACACCGCCCCTGCAGACGACCATGCGCGGACTGGGTTGGGATATCGATTCGCCGTTCTCAGGCAATCGAGGGGAATTATTCCCCATCGGCAGCTATGGTCATACCGGCTTTACCGGTACCTCCATCTGGTTGGACCCCTACACCAAGACCTACGTGATCCTGCTGACGAATAGCGTGCATCCGCATCTCCGGCCCGCGACGACCGCGCTGAGGGCGAAGATCGCGACCATTGCCGCCGCGGCCGCTGGCATCGATGTACAGAATGTGACGCTCACCGGTTTCAACGAATTGCTGCCGGCACGGGCCGTGGGCCGGACTGCCGAAACATTAACAGGTATTGATGTTCTTGTGCAGGAGAAGTTTGCGCGGCTGGCGGGCAAGCGGGTGGGCCTGATCACGAATCACACCGGCCTGACACGAACCGGTGAGCGCAATATCGACGTCATGCTGGCGGGCGGTGTGAAACTGACGGCATTGTTCTCTCCAGAGCATGGAATTTCCGGGAAGGAAGATCAGGAGAACGTCGCAAACGCGAAGGACGAGAAAACAGGTCTTCCAATTTACAGTCTTTACAAAGGCGAAGACCGCACGCCGGGGGCTTCAGTACTGAAGGGCGTAGAGGTACTAGTGTTTGATATTCAGGATATCGGCACGAGATTCTACACATATCCATCCACAATGAAGAATGCGATGAAGGCGGCCGCGACTGCCCGGATTCCCATGATGATCCTGGATCGTCCGAACCCCATTACGGGGCTTCGGGTAGAAGGTCCTGTCCTGGAAGAGGATAAGATCTCGTTTGTAGGCTGCGCTACACTTCCCCTGCGGCATGGGATGACCATCGGGGAATTGGCGCGGTATCTGAACGAGGAAGACGGCATCCATGCGCGGCTTGAGGTCGTGAAGATGAAGAATTGGCGGAGGGCTGACTGGTTTGATGCCACAACCCTGGGGTGGGTGGATCCTTCGCCGAACATGCGGAGCCTGAATGCGGCGCTGCTTTATCCCGGTGTTGGCATGCTGGAATATGCCAAGAATTATTCGGTGGGCCGCGGCACGGATGCACCGTTCGAGCAGGTGGGCGCGGACTGGATCAACGGCCCGCAGCTGGCGGCTTACCTGAACCACCGCATGGTGCCCGGCGTGCGGTTCTATGCGACGCGTTTCACCCCCACGGCTTCGAATCTAAAGGGGAAAGCGGTGCAGGGCGTGCGGTTTGTCATCATCGACCGGGAAGGCTTCTCATCGCTGCGGCTGGGCCTGGAACTGGGCGTGGCGCTGCAGAAGCTGTATCCGGGGAAGATCGACGTGAAGCTGAACAAGAACCTGATCGGATCGAACGAGGCAATCGAAGGGATTGAGCGCGGGGAGGATCCGAGGAATCTGGAACCGAAGTTACAAGAGGAATTGCAACCGTTCCTGGCGAAGCGGGCGAAGTATCTGCTCTATCAGTAAGGATTGGTAGCGGTTTAGAGAAACAATAAGGGGCCGGGCCGCCTACTCAGCGGTTTGAGCCCCATTTTCCTGCTGCCAGACGGGGTGCGGTTGCACCTAGTCGGCCGGCTGGCTGGCTGACTTGGGGGGGCGGCCGCGGCGCTTGGGTGTAACCACCACTTTCTCGTCAAGTTTCTTCTTGTTGATTGCCGCCATCCAGGCCGGGGGGCGCCCACGCCGCTTGCCCTGACCCCGGGCCAAGCGTTCGAGGGTTAGAATTGCTTCCTCAATCGCCTCGCGTTCCTGGCGTAAGTCCGCCAACATTTTCATTACGTCCATTGTCATGCTCCCTGCGTTTCTGACCCGGCTGGATCCGTGTCTTGCTTCGGGGTAGTTCTGAAATCAGAACAGAACCGAGCGCCAGTCCAGGTCTACACGCAGTTGTACCCCATTTTGTGCTAGGAAACAAGATTCTTGTTCTGAAAACAGAACAAAACTTCCGAACGAGAGGCAGTTGGCCGGTTTCAGCGGCCATTGATGAGCTGGCGTTTCCAGTGACGGTAAAAAGGGAATCCCGCGGCAATCAAAACGAGCCCGAGGATAGATTCCCGAGGGGAATTCCGCAGCGTGAAATACAAAAGCAGGACGGCCACCAGTACAAATAGAACCGGTACGACAGGATATCCGAGAGTTCGGTAGGGCCTGTGGAGATCCGGCCGCTTCCTTCGGAGAACGATGACAGCCGCGGTGGCCATACCGTAGAGAATCCAACTTGGAAAGATGACCAGGCTGAGCAATTGATCGTAGCGGCCGCTGAGCAGAAGCACGCAGGACCATGCGCTGAGAGCAATGATGGAGAAGCCTGGGGTGCGGTGTTGTTCATTGACTGAGGCGAAACGGCGGAAAAAGTACCCATCGCGGGCCAGGGCATACGGCACGCGCGAACCCGTGAGGATGGAACCGTTCAGTGCAGCGAAAATAGAAACCATCGCCGCAACGGAGACGGCATTGGCGCCCCAACTTCCGAGCACACGATGCATCATCGTGGCGGCCACACGATCGGAGTGCCCGACTTCATTGGCGTTGAGCACGTGGAAGTAGGCAAAGTTGGTTGCCAGGTAAATAGCAACCACGGCGAACGTACCGTAAATCAGGGCGAGCGGAAGATTGCGTTGAGGATTCTTCACCTCGCTTGAGACCATACTGACGTTGTTCCAGCCGTCATAGGCCCAGAGCGCAGCGACGAGGGCAGCAAAGAAGCCCGCGGCTCCGCCCGTGGCGCCGGCAAAGGCTCCGCCGGCATTCGGCCCGGCGCTGCCGAAGCAGCCAACGCCAATAATGCCGCCAATCAGGGCGACTTTCAGAATGGTGACTCCGATCTGGACGCCGCCACCTACCTTGACGCCGAACCAATTCAACACAGCTAAGGCCAGAATGAGTCCAATTGCGAAGAGTTGTCCGGTGCGCACTTCCAGCGGCGCGAAATTCTCACCCAATGGCAGAGGGATGACGAAAGCCGTGACCGCGAGTTCAGGACGGAAGTTGGCCAGGTAAAGATAAAAGCCGGTGGCCAGGGTTGCGATGGAACCGCTCTTGGCGACCCACATCTGGGTCCAGCCGTAGAGAAAGCCCCAGAAAGGCCCGTATGCTTCGCGCAGGTAGTTGTACTCGCCGCCAGCCTCGGGCAGCATCGCAGCCAGTTCGGCATAGGTGAGCGCGCCGGCCAGGGAAAGAACGCCGCCGAAAATCCAGACGGCGAAGAGCATCCACGGGTCGCCCACCTGCTGGATCATGGTCTTCGGCACGAGGAAAATGCCGCTGCCGATGACTGTACCGACCACGATGGAGGCGGCGCCCCAGAGCCCCAGATCCCTACGCAGTTGTGCCAATCGATTTCTCCCGAATAAATGAAGATGCGATCAATGCGGTGCCGGCGGTGATGATGGTGCCGATGAGGACGTACCAGGTCCAGGCAACGGGTGTAGCAAATTTAACGTAGAGGTTGATGGCAAGCCCGGCGCTCATGCCGACCATGGCGGCGCGTTCGCCCACCTTTTTCGTGAGCACGCCGAGCAGGAAAACGCCCAGGAGTGCGCCGTACAGGATCGACGCAATCCCGAGGCCCGCTTCCAGCACGCTGTTCACGCTGCGGGCCAGCAGGCCGATGACGAAGAGGACGCAGCCCCAACCGACGGTGGCCCATTTCGCGAGCCGCAGATAGGAGGATTCCTTCCTGCCCGGCCGCATGATGCGGTAGAAATCCATGATCGTCGTGGAAGCCAGGGCGTTGAGTGCGGCGCTTAGGTTGGACATCGCCGCGGCGAGGATGGCGGCGATTACCAGGCCGGCGACGCCGACAGGCAACGAGTTCCAGATGAATTGCGGGTAGATGCGGTCGGCCGGTTTCGGCGGGGTTTGGCCGGAGTCACGGTAATACACCCAGAGGATCAGCCCGATGACGAGGAAAAGCGTGAACTGGAAAAGGATGACCGCCCAGCTGGTAAACAGTGCCAGGCGGCTTTCCCGCTCGTTGCGGGCGGACAGCAGACGCTGCACCATCAACTGTTCCGTGCCGTGGCTGGCAGTGGTGAGGAAACAGCCGCCCAGGAAGCCGGCCCAGAATGTGTAGGGCAGTTTAAAGAATTCCATGCTCCAGGCGAACTGGAAGTCGAACAACTGCAGTTTGCCGGCCTGGCCCGCGGCCTGCCACACTTCGGGCCAGCCTCCGGGAATCTTCCCGAGGATGACAAAGAGGCTCACAATCGCGCCGCCGACGTAGAGGATCATCTGAACCACGTCGGTCCAGATCACCGCCGTCATACCCCCTTCAAAGGTATAGAAGAGAGTCAGGCACACGATAAGGACGATAGAGGCTACCTCACCGGTTCCCAGGATGATTGACACGACGATCGAAATGGCGAAGACCCGGACGCCCTCGGCAAGAGCGCGAAGGAGCAGGAAAGTACCAGCGGTTAGTTTTCGCAGGCGGGGCCCGAAGCGGCGCTCCATTAGTTCATAGGCGGTGAACAGCTCGCCGCGAAAGTAATGGGGAAGGAACAGAGCGGAAATGAAGATCCGGGCAAGAAGGTAACCCAGGACCACCTGCAGGAAACCGAAGTTGCCATAGAAGGAGAGTGCGGGCGTGCCGATGACTGTAAGGGTACTGGTTTCAGCGGATACGATAGAGAAACCGATGGCCCACCAGGGCGTATTGCGGCCGCCCAGGAAATAGTCGCGCAGGCTCTTCTGCGACTCCTTGAAACGGGCACCAAACCAAGTGATGCCGATGAGATACAGGACGATGACCGCGAGGTCGACATACCGCATGATGAGCTTCCAGATTCTCACATTGGACCCTGAACCGGGGCCGGGCGAAAGGTTGTCATCCATCGCGCTTGCGCATTTGATAGTGTGGAAAGCCGCGGGCGGGAACAATTTAGGAACCGCCAGCATCTAACCGGCAGTCAGTACTATGATGATGTGTTTACGGCGTGGTTCTAAGGCTTGCGGCTGAATCAGCCCTTCGGCTATACTCCGCAATTGCGAAGCTGGTAGGCGAGCGGGGTTCCCAGTCGCGGCCCGGAGCCTGCAAGGATTGCATCTGACCCGACCTTTAGGAGGCATGTGGTGCTGTTTTCATGGAAACGTGCAGTTGTGGGAGTCGCTACGGCTTCGCTGCTTGGTCTTACCCTCTGGGGCCAGGCGGCCGCGCCGCAGTGGAAGGATCGAGCCGAGTACGACCTAGTCGAATCGATCAAGAAAGAGACAAACGCTCAGACCAAGCTTGGCTTGATTCAGAGCTGGGAGCAGAAATATCCCACTTCTGACTTCAAGGAAGGCCGCTATGAACTTCTGGTCGGCACCTATCAGGCCATGGGCAATGCCAAGGGCATGATGGATACGGCCAAGGCGTGGCTGGCGGCGAACCCGAAGGCGGTTCAAGCTCTGGTCTGGGTCAACCTGCTGACGATCAGCATGAACGATACCTCTCCGGCCGCGCTGGATGCCGGCGAGCAGGCCGCGAAGACCATGCTGGGCCTGATGGACGACACATTTAGCCCGGCCCGCAAGCCTGCCCAAGTCACCGATGAGCAGTGGAAGCAGCAGCGGACCGGCACGGAATCCGTGGCCTACCGGACCCTGGGCTGGGTGGCCCTGCAGCGGCAGCAATATGAAGAAGCCGACAAGCAGCTCGTGGAATCGCTGAAGCGCAACCCGGGCGACGCGCAGGCTTCGGCCTGGGCCGGTACGGCGAATCTTCGCACGAAGAAACTGGAACGTCAGGGCATCGCTCTGTTCCATTTCTGCCGCGCGGCGGTGTACGAGGGCCAGGGCGCCTTCCCTCAGCAGACTCGCGATCAACTCCGGAAATCATTCGAGAATAATTACAAGAACTTCCATGGCGACACCAACGGCATGGATGACGTCATCGCGAAAGCTAAGGCGAGCCCCATTCCTCCGGAAGGCTTCAAGCTCGAGTCTAAGGATGAAGTCCTGATCAAGCAGGAAGAAGAGCTGAAGAAGACCAATCCGTCGCTGGCGCTCTGGATCAGCATCAAGCGCAGTCTCTCCGGCGAGAATGGCGCTGCCTACTTTGATTCCACCCTGAAGAATGCCGCCATCCCGGGCGGCGTGGATGTGGGTGGCACAAAGGTGGAGAAGTTCAAGGGCAAAGTGGTGAGCTGCGATGCGCCGAAGAAGGCCAAGAAGGTGGTTGTCGGCATCAGTTCGCCGGATATGAGCGAAGTATCGCTGGTATTCGAAAACCCGCTGGCAGTCTGCCCCGACCCTGGGATCGAGTTGGAGTTCAGCGGAGCGGCTTCTGCGTTCACGCCTGATCCTTTCAACCTGAGCCTCGATGTGGAACCGAAGGACGTATCCGGTCTGCCGGCACCTCCGGCCCCGGCGGCCCGCAAGGCGGCTCCGGCGAAAAAGGCCGCACCAAAGAAGTAACAGCGACGCCGAAACGTCGTGATGTTTGGAAGGGCGGGTCCCCTCGGGGATCCGCCCTTTTTGCGTCTGCGCCCGCTAGAACCGGAGCCGGGCAGTGGCGGGCGGCCCGGGTTGGCGCGGATTGGGTCCGGAGAGGATGAGGCTGTAAGTAACCCTGTCCCAGAAGCCCAGCTTCTGGCCGCTCTCCTCGATGGCATGCATGTAGGAAATGAACCGTTGCGCGGTGGCGGGCAGCGCCCGTACCGGTTCGATCGCCCCCAGCCCCAAGGAGACCATCACCAGTACGGCACCGGCGAGCACCGGAGTGGATGTTCCGAACTGAATTGGCCTGCTCACACCCTCTAGGACGACTGAACCCGCGCGGAAGTCCACCCGCGGCACTTTAAGATCTGTAAAACTACCCGTTCCCGCCCAACCGCGGCAAATAGAATGTTCCGCACGGATGAGCCCTGTGTCTCAACACCACAGTTCCAACTGGAGGGTGTTAATGAAGAAAATTCTGGGTACAGGGATTTTTTGCCTCGCGCTGGCTTCGCTGCCGGCGAGCGCATTCAGCAGCGGACCGCGGGTGCGGTTTACGGGCGCACCTGGCGACAACCCGCTCGCCTGCACGCAGTGCCACGCAGGCACGCTGAACTCCTTCAGCGGGTCAGTCAGAGTGGTTTATCCGGGAGGCACTTCCTACAAACCAGGCGCGACTTACCGGCTGATCGTCCAGGTAAGAGACCCCGAGCAGTCCCGCTGGGGGTTTGAATTGACGGCCCGGCTGGCGTCAGAGCCTATTAACGGCCAGGCCGGTGACCTGAACAATGTCGACGGCAATGCCCGCGTCCTGTGCGACGGCAGCGTCGCAGGGACGCCGAAACCCTGCTCAGCCGACAAGCCGGTGCAGTTCGCCGAGCATGTCTCGGCCGGCACGCGGCCCGGCACACCTAACGGAGTGGACTTCGAAATCGACTGGACAGCACCGCCGGCCGGGTCGGGCGCAGTCACGTTCTATGTCGCGGGCAATGCGGCCAACAACAGCGGAACTCCGGCAGGCGACCATATCTACACCAGCAGCCTGAGCATCACCGAGGCCACGGGCAGCGGCGGCGGGTTGCAGGTGCCCTCGACCGCGTATGACGTGCGTCACATGACGTCCGACCTCACGGGCGGCTGGGGCGAGCGGCTGGATCCGAACCTGAAGAACCCCTGGGCCATCGCCATGAGCCCGACTTCGCCTTTTTGGATCTCCAACGCCGGCAGCGGCACCGCGACCGTGTACGACACGAATGGAGCACCGGCGCCGGCCGCGAATCCGCTGATCGTAAAGATTCCAAATGGCGCGGGCCAGAATGGTCCCGGGCGCCCCACCGGGCAGATCTGGAACGGCACTCCGGGCTTCGAAGTGGCCAGCGGCAAGCCGGCAACCTTCCTCTTCTCCACCGAGAATGGCGGTATCGCAGGCTGGAACCGAGACGTGGACCCCGGCAATGCCGTGCTGAAAGTGGACAACTCGGGGGCGGTTTACAAGGGCCTGGCGATGGGCATCAGCGGCAACGGGCCGATGTTGTATGCGCCGAACTTCAGTTCGGGCAATATCGACGTGTTCGACTATACCTTCCAGGCAGTTCCCGCGCCGGGCGGCTTCAAGGATCCGAACCTGCCGGCCGGTTTCGCTCCGTTCAACATCCAGCGCTTCGGCAAGCGCCTCTTTGTGGCCTATGCCAAGCAAAACGCGGCGAAGACACAGGATGTGCCCGGAGACGGCAACGGGATCATCAGCGTGTTTGACCTGGACGGCAACTTCCAGCAGAGGCTGGTGACGGGCGGCGTGTTGAACTCCCCGTGGGGCATGGCGATCGCGCCGGCGTTCTTTGGGGATTACAGCAACACCCTGCTGGTGGGCAACTTCGGCGACGGGCGCATCAATGCGTTCGATCTGACAAGTGGCAAGCCTGTGGGCATGTTGACGTACCGGGACGGCTCACCGGTGGCTCTGGAGGGCCTCTGGGGGCTCACATTCGGCAACGGACGCAGCGGTGGCGACGCTAACACACTGTATTTCACAGCGGCGGTTTCCGGGGGCCCGTCCGGGGCCAAGGGCGACCACGGGGTGTTTGGCTCCGTCACAGCGCTGCCTTAGTCTGCGGACAGGGTGGTTAGAGAGATCCACCCTGATCCCAGTGGCCGGCGTGCGCGCCTGAGACTCTTTCAGCGCACACGCCGGCCTTTTTGCGTCGGGGCAACCCCGCGGTCAGAAGGCGAAGGAGGAAGGCAAGTCCGGAGCAGCTCCGCTAGATGCGGCCGGTGGCCGGGCGGACCGGACGGACCTGCTTGGGATTCGGTCCGGACAGAATCAGGCTGTAGGTAATCTTGTCCGCCAGGCTCAAGTCCTGGCCACTCTTGTCGATGGCGTGCATGTAGGACACGAAGCGGTGGGCGGTGATGGGCAGAGCGCGCACGGGCGAGATGGCTGCTAGGCCGAGCAAGGTGAGAGCCAGTGCGGCCGATGCGACCACCGGAGTGCTTTTCCCGAACTGTTTATTTCTTCTCACACCACTTAAGACGAGCGGATTCATGGAATGGGCACTCCGGCGAACGTAAGGTTCTGTAAATCTGTGAAACCTCGGGCCTGCACGCACGAAGGCCCGCAAAGAGCCCGAGGCTCCGCGCCAGCCGATGAGTTGCAACGGCCGGAAGTCAGATGCGGGCCTGGGTGGGGTTAGGTTGTTTGGGATTAGGTCCCGAGAGCATCAGGCTGTAGGTGACTTTGTCCCACAGGCTGAGGTGCTGGCCGCTCTGGTCCAGGGCGGTCATGTAGCAGACGAAGCGCTGAGCCGTGGCGGGCAATGCACGCAACGGAGAGAGAGCGCCCATCCCGGACAGGACGAGAGCGAGCACAGCCAGGGTCGCCATCGGGGCGCCGGTTCCGAACTGTGTTTGTCTCTTCACACCTAGTAATACGGTGGAAAGGGGCAGATGTTAGCGCAAAGCTGACTTCAGATCTGTAAAAAGCCGGCGGGCGGCTTCGGCTTCGCCAGGCTGGGCCGGGCGTTCTTCGCCCTTGGCGACAAACCACGCCTTCCCCGCCCTGTCCACCAGGGCCGCGAAGCCGCCTTTTTCGCTGAGCAGGCCGGGCGAACCGATCGCGCCAAAGCCTTCGCCCCGGCGCTCGACCAGGACGACACAGCCATCGCGCGAGAAGACGAAGTGCGAAGGTGTTTGCGGCGTGGGAATGATCTCGATGCCCGCGGCCGCGAGCTTTTCCAGTTGAATCAGGATGTCCGGGGTCACGGCAAACCTACATTTTGTAGCGCCCGAAGTCCTCGTCGTTGAGCCCTTCCAGCCAGCGCCGGAGTTCCTCATTGGTCACCTTATCGGAGACATTGGCCGTGCTTTTCGAGGTTTTGAGGACCTGCTCTTCTACGTAGATGGGGCAGTCCAGCCGCAGTGCGAGGGCCAGGGCGTCGCTGGGACGCGAATCGATGCTGATGATCTCGCCGTTCCGCTCCAGCCAGATGACGGCATAGAACGTATCGTCGCGCAGCTCGCTCACAACAACTTTGCGTACTCCTGTTTCGAGGCCAAGCAGCACATTCTTGATGAGATCGTGCGTCATGGGGCGCGGCGTGCTCACCTTCTCGATCTCCAGGGCGATCGCGTTGGCTTCGTAGATGCCTACCCAGATGGGCAGGATCTGGCCGCCGTTGGCATCCTTGAGAATCACGATGGGCATATTGGTGACAGGGTCCATCATCAGCCCGCGAATCTTCATCTCGACTTCCATTGGAGTCCCGCCTTCCTTACACCGCTATAGCACATTCGCCCACCAGAGAGTTCGGACCCGCCCGGGTCACTCGCACCGGCAGGTAGTTGCCGATCATCCTCTCACGCGGAATCAGTGTGCCGTCGGGGCGTGGCGCGGTGGTGAAATTCAGGATGCGGTTCTGCGAGGTGCGGCCGATCCATTGCCCGGTGGAGCTGTTGGAGCCCTCCACCAGGACCTCCTGGCGGCCGCCCACCAGGTTGGTGTTGCGGCGCATCTGGATGGCGCGCTGCCGCTCCTGCAGGATGGTAAGGCGGCGGCTCTTCTCTTCCTCGGGAATCTGGTCTTCCAGCTTCAAGGCAGGCGTATTGGGCCGCTGGGAATACTTGAAGCTGAAAATGCTGTCGTACTCCACTTCCTCCAGCAGGCGGAGGGTCTGCTCGAAGTCCTCGTCCGTCTCACCGGGGAATCCCACAATGATATCGGTGGAGATGGCGATATCGCGCTTCGCGTTCTTCATCCACTCGATGCGCTGCATGTACTGATCGCGCGTGTACTGCCGCTGCATGGCCGCCAGCACGCGGGATGAGCCGCTCTGGACAGGCAAGTGCACCTGGTTGCAGAGCGTCTCGGTGCGGTCGATGGCATCGATGATCTCTTTCACGAAGTCGCGCGGATGCGACGTGGTAAACCGCACGCGGCGGATGCCCGGTACGCTGCCCACGGCCTCCAGCAGGCGCGCGAAGTCCCAGCCGGCCGGCGAGGGATCGCGGTAGCTGTTCACGTTCTGGCCCAGCAGTTGAATCTCGGAATAGCCGTTCGAGGCCAGCTTTGCGGCTTCGTCGATGACACTCTGCGAGGTGCGGCTGCGCTCCGGTCCGCGAGTGAAGGGAACCACACAGTAGGCGCAGCTCTTGTCGCAGCCTTCGATGATCGTGATGTAGGCGCGGTGCGGGTTGTCGCGGCGCGTGAGGGGCGTTTCGAACGTGTCCTCGGTGTCCAGGCTCAGGCCCGTCACCTTTCGCTCGCCGGCTTCGATGCGGACCAGCAACTCACCCAGCTTGGTGTAACTGGCGGAACCAACCACCAGGCTGACATGCGGGGCGCGTTCGAAGATCTTCTCGCCTTCCTGCTGAGCAACGCAGCCGAGGACACCGAAAACCTTGCCCTTGACCCGTTTGCCTTCCTGCAGGCGGTGGAAGACTTTCTGTTCGGCTTTGTCGCGGATGCTGCAGGTGTTGTACAGGACCAGGTCGGCCGCATCGGCCGTGTCGACCTGAGCATAGCCGCGCTGCTCCAGCGTGCCGATGACCTTTTCCGAGTCATGGACATTCATCTGGCAACCGAAGGTTTCGAGGTAAAAGCTTTTCATAGCCCCTATCCAACAATTGTAGCGTTTTCTGTCAGATTACCCCATCTCCAAAGATTCCTGTGGACACACCACAGGAAGTATGGCATATATGTGGTCATCCCAAAGGAGGCCCGCTCGATGCCGGAACCCGAACGCCTTGAGTTATTGCAGGGGACCCTGGACCTGATGGTGCTGCAGACCCTGCTCGCGCTGGGGCGCCTGCACGGCTACGGCATCGCACGCCGCATCGAGCAGGTGAGCGGCGACGCCATCTTGTTGAATCAAGGGACGATCTACGCTTCCCTGGTACGCCTGGAGCAGCGCGGGTGGATCTCCTCGGAATGGGGTGAGTCGGACAACAAGCGGAAGGCGAAGTTCTATGCCATCAGCGACGCCGGGCGCCAGCAGCTGGCCAGCGAGACCCACAACTGGCAGCGGCTATCGGATGTGATGACGAAGTTGTTTGCCCTGGAAGGGGAGGCGCCCAAGCCATGAAGACCGCGCTTTCCCTGCTGCGGGCGAAATGGCGTGCCCTGACGGGCCGCCGCCGTCTGGACGAGGAGTTCAGCGAGGAACTGGCGGCTCACCTCGAGATGCTGGCCGCCGATTTCCAGGCGAAAGGCATGGGCCAGGCGGACGCGCTGAGGGCGGCGCGGCTCAAGCTGGGCTTCGAGGAATCCTTGAAGGAGATCAACCGCGACCAGCGCGGGTGGCCGCTGGCGGAATCCATCGCCCAGGATGTCCGCTACGCCCTGCGCGCGTGGCGCCGCAATCCGATGTTCGCTCTGGGAGCGATCCTCACGCTTGCCCTGGGCATCGGTGCGAACACAAGCGTGTTCACCTTCCTCAACACCGTCATGTTCACAGGGCAGGGCGGTGCGGGCGACGGCCGCTTCGCCCAACTCTACCCGCAGAAACTCGAAGCGGTGCCAAACGGGCAGTGGGTCGCCGCCGGAGACCGGGGTCTCTCGTACGACGAATTCCAGGCGTTCCAGAAGGCGCCTTCCCTGCAGTCGCTGGCTGTGTGGAGCGAGTGGCGCCCCTCCTACGGCGACGGGGACACGGCCTCGGACCCGACTCGCGTCAAACTCGTTTCCTACGGTGCCCTGGACGTCCTTGGGCTGAAGGAACCCCTGCGCGGGCGCTGGTTCACCCGCGCAGAGTGCCGGCCCGGCGGCGACAGCAGTGTGGTCCTTGTGGTCGAAAGCACCTGGCGCACTCTCTTTCGCGCAGACCCGAGGCTGCTGGGGCGAACGCTGCGCCTGGAAGGCCACACGTTGACTGTGATCGGAATTCTGCCGGAATCCTTCAACAACCGGGCCATGGGCCGGTCCGATTTCGTCGTACCGGTCAGCTTTCAACAGCAATTGGGCGCAGACGCAAAGTGGTATCGCGACACGCAGTGGCTGGAGGCGACGGGCCGCTTGAAGCCCGGTGCGACGCGGGCGCAGCTGCGTGAGGAGCTGAACGCCCTCGCGCGTCAGTTCGATACTCAAAACCCGAGAACGTCGATGGACGTGCTGGTCACCGACGGATCGATGGTGGAACGGCCCTTCCTGCGTCCGAAGCTCATGATTGTGCTGCCGCTGCTGCAGGCTGCGATGGGCCTGGTGCTGCTGATTGCCTGTTCCAACGTTGCGTCCCTGTTGCTCTCACGGGCGGCGGTGCGGCAACGGGAAGTTGCTGTCCGCCTGAGTCTCGGTGCCGCGAGAGGCCGCCTGTTCCGGCAACTGCTCACCGAGAGCCTGCTGCTGGGGCTCTGCGCGGGGGCGCTGAGCCTGTGGTTTGCCCTGCGAATACCGCCGCTGCTGGCCATTATCATTCCTCAGCAGCAGCGGCCCATTCTCGCGCCGGAGTTCCAGCTGAACCTGAGGCTTCTCGGCTACACCGCGGCCGCGGCCCTGCTTGCCGGGGTGGTGGCGGGCCTGGCTCCGGCTCTTGAATCCATGAAGCTCGACCTCTATTCCTCGCTGAAAGGCACCGGTTCGGTATGGTCGGGGAAGCGGCGGTTCCGCAGCTGGCTGGTGTCGGTGCAGGTAGCGGCCAGCCTCGTGCTGCTGCTCGGGTCGGGCCTGCTGTTGCGCACCATGGAATCGGTTCGAGGAGTGGGCGAGCAGTTCCAGCCGGAGACCCTGATGGTCACGGAGGCCTGGTTCCGCAGCGAGGCTTATGATGCGGCGCGGATGGACCAGGTAGCCGGGCAGTTGCGTCAGCGCATTGTGGCCTTGCCGGGCGTGAAGGCTGTCTCGCTGACACACGGCCTTCCCATGCGCTCCCCGGGAAAGCAGACGGCGACATTGCCCCAGGGTGACCGCCGCTCCGTCGAGGCCCGGTATACGGACCCCAACTACTTCCAGGTCTTCGGACTGCCTCTCAGAAGAGGCCGGCTCTTTACGGCTGCCGAGATGCAGCGGGCCGTTTTGAAGAGCGGCGAGACCGCGCAGGGCAAGGGCCCCTGGCCGGCCGTGATAGCCCAACCGGCAGCGGAGATGTTCTTCCCCGGCCAGGATCCCCTGGGCCGTGCCATCACCCTGAACGATCCGGCCGGGCCGATCCTGGCTGAGGTGGTGGGGGTCGTGGCCTCCACGGGCCCGATTCCGAATGAAAGCCCCTTCGTGCTCTACCTGCCCTTCCCGCTGCGGAGTGAGCGCACGTTCATCCTCACCAGATTCGAAGGGGATGGCAGGGTTCTGCAACGCTCCCTGGAGGACCTGCGCTCGGAGTTCGACCCGGGCCTGCTGCGCGGCTCGCAGAAGCTGACGATGGTCTACGAGGATCTGCTCTCGTCCCTGAAACCGCTCGCGGGCGTGGTGGCGGCCATCAGCGGGCTGGCGGTGCTTCTGGCCATGATCGGAATCTACGGCGTCCTGGCGTTCGCGGTAAGCCAGCGGACCCGCGAACTGGGCATCCGGCTTGCCCTAGGAGCCAAGGCGGGGGAAGTCTCCGCGCTCATGTTGAAAACAGGACTCAAACCGGTCCTGCTTGGCCTGCTGGGGGGACTGCCCCTCGGCATCGTCATGGTGAAACTGCTCGCCCGGTTCACGCAGTCGATGGGCATGGGCGCCTGGGACTCGCGGCTCTACGGACTCGTCCTCCTGCTGCTGCTGGGCTCGGCCGGACTCTCCCTGCTGCTTCCTGCCCTGCGTGCGGGGCGCATCGATCCCCTGCGGGCTCTGCGGGAGGAATAGCCGCCCATAAAGACCGGCGCGTCTCCGGCCGATAATCAGGGCATGAGGACCATTGCGTTCCTACTCGCCTTGCCGGCGGCCCTGTTGGCGCAGCAGAGCCAGTCGACCACCTCGGTCTACGACATCAATGGACACCGGGTTGACTGGTCGCAGAGCCAGGCCGGTGACGGACGGACAGCCCAGACCCAGCGCAATTTGAACGGCCGCACCATCCCCACCGAGAAGGTGGAGGAGAAGGTCGTCAAAAACGAAGGCGGCGTCCGCGTGGTGGAGCGTACGGTGCGGCGTTTCGACATGAACGGCAATCCCCTGCCCCCGGAAAAGGTTGTGACCGAGACCGAAACCCGTACCGACGGCACGGCGGTGGAGAAATCGACCGTGTACCGCGGCGACTTCAACGGCAACCTGCGGCCAGCCGAACGCACGGTGAGTTCGACGCGCAAATCGGGCAATACCGCGGTGACGGAGACCGAGGTCGAGCGGAACGGCATCAACGGCGGCTTTGAGCGAGTGGAACGGCGCGTGGCGCAGGAGACAACGGAGAAAACCTCCAGCGAGCGCGATGAGACCGTCTACACCAGGGACGCCAACGGCCGGTTCTCGGAGGCCGGCCGGAAAGTCGTTCGCTCGAAGACCGAGAACGGAGTCCAACAGGAGCAGGTGGACGAGTACGAGTCCGCCACATCGGGGAGCCTAAAACTGGCGCGGCAAACCGTGGCCAAGGTCACGAAGGCAGCCGATGGTACGGAACGGCGCGAAGTCGATGTCTTCGGTCCGGCGGCACCCGGCCGTGCGATTCCCGACAGCAATGCCATGCAACTGCGCGAGAAGCAGGTGTTTACTTCCCGCCAGAGCGGCGACGGCAGCGTCGTGCAGGTCTTCGCGATCCAGCGTCCTTCCGTGAACAGCACAAAAGAACTGGGCCCGCTGCAGAAGATCAGCGAGACGGTGTGCAAGGGGAAGTGCCAGTAGCAACACCGCCGCAACGCCCTCGAAATGGCGGCGCCACCGGAAACACCTTCCGGGGCGGCCCCTTTGCCTTCTATGGCCGCTATACCCGCCCGTGTAACATGCCTTCAAAGTACATGGGCCGCAACACATGCACCTTCAGCAGCCATCCGGCGGAGTGCTCGCGGCCCGGGTCCAGGAAAGGCAGCGTCGGCGTGGGCTTCTTGTCGTAGCCGAACTCCGCGAAAAGCACCTTGCCATACTCCGTCACCACAGGACACGCGGTATAGCCGTTGTACTGGCGCCGAGGTTCCTGCCCTTCCATCAGCGCGATGAGATTAGCGGCTGCAACCGGCGCCTGAATCCGAATTGCTGCTCCTGTCTTACTCGTGGGCAGCCCCGCCACGTCGCCCAGCACAACCACATTCCTGTACACCTTGTGGACGAGAGTCGACTTGTCTGCGGGCACCCAGTCCTCATTCCGGTTCGTGGCCGGGTCGCGCGCCAGCGCGGAATTGCGGACAAAGTCCGGAGCGCTCATAGGCGGGACGATGTGCAGAAAGTCGTAGTCCACAGTCAAAGTCGAGGGCTCTGCGCCGGCGGCGGCCCGCATCACACGGAAGACCGCCTTGCGCGCCTGCGTGTCGACAGACTGGATGCGGTGCTCCAGGGCCACTGGAATCTGGCGCTCGTCGTAAATCTGCTTCAGCCGGTGCTGGAAGATCGGGACGTCAAAGAGGTGGTCCAACGCGGAGTAGAAGCGGAAATCCACCCGGCTGCGCGTGCCCTGGCGGCGGCAGTAATCCTCCGCAAGCAGGTTGATCTTCTTCGGCGCCCCGCCACACTTCAGCTTGGTCCAGGTATCCGAGAAGACCGCGCGTCCTCCGGTCGCGGCAAGTTTACGGATGGCCGGCCAGCACTTCTGCGCGCTCTGGTAGTCGTAGATGCAATGGACGTTGCCTTCCCCCAACCGGTCCCGTTGAATCCCTTCAATGGCCTGGAAGTTCATCTGCAGACCGGGGCAAAGCACCAGGAAATCATACGGCACTGCTCCGTTCGAAGCGGTGACGACACGCTGATGATCCGGATCCGCTTCGACCACCCGGTCACGCAGCCAGCGGACACCATCCGGGATGAATTCGGTTTGCGGCCTCACGACGAATGACGCCTGGAAGATCCCGGCGGCAACCAGCGTGAATCCAGGCTGGTAGTAGTGCGTTTCCCCTGGCTCGATCAGCGTGATGTCCGGATGCGCCAGAGCGCGGCTGAGGCGGGCAGCCACCGCGAGTCCGGCAGAACCTGCTCCTACGATCACTACACGCGCCCGGGCCTGACTCGACGGGATGTCGGCCCGCAGACCGCGATAGACGCCATAGCCGGCGGCTGCGCCGGCGGCCAAAAGGAATCCGCGGCGGCTGAGGGCGAAACGGCCGTCCGGTGGGCGAGAAGATTCTAGACGCATAGCCTAATCCCATCCTCGCCGAAGCCGGGGAGATAAGTCCAAACAGATCTTTTTATGCTTCATTAGCCGGAGATTTAGACATCGCCACAAAGCCGGCAGGGGGATACTGCACGGGACCCGCCGGATTGCTGCTGCATCCGAAAAGGCAGGCCAGCGGGCAGGCGAAAGCTGCTGCTGGGTCCGCGGCAGTTGGTCTCCGGGTATCTCACCGGCCAACTCTCAACTGGATTTCGGCGGATGGGACATCGCGTGCGAGTGGGTATGCCACCCTGTGCGGTGCTTATGCTCCTCCAGCGCGTTATAGAGGATGGGGCAGATCCACGCATTGCGGACCACGGACGACATCCGGCTGCCTAACGTGGACCCATGCCCATCGACGTGCGGGAAGTTGCGGCAGGCGTCGGGGCGGGCTTCGTAAATCAGGCAGAGGTTGCCGTCGAGGAACACGCAGGCTTCGTTTTCCTGACGGAGCAGGAGCCGGTGATCGGCGGGATCCTCTTCCACGTACTCATGCAGGTCGGTCTCCACGGAATCGTGCAGGAACCCGGCGATGCGTGAGATTTCCAGGTCGTTCACGTTGACGCGTGTCTGGCGGCAACAGTTGGCGCAGGCCTGGCAATCGATGTGATGTTCGATTTCGACGGCGACGTCGTAGAAAGCCTGGTCAGGGACGTGGTGATGGCGCAGGAAGCGGCGAAACTCTGTGTTCTCGCTCTCCTTCGCGTCAGCCAGACTCCGGATTTGCACCAGGTCGGTGACCAAGTTTCAGGGTACACCCTCAGGATTTGTGCGCAATGATCTCGAAATTGCTACCCATGCGCCGCAGCGGCGGGATCGTAAGAATCGCGTTGTCCGCCCAGCGAGTCAGGTGGTACCCCGCGGCCCAGCCCGGGAACAAACCGGCCATCGGCGAGGACCCAAAATCGTAGAAGTCGCGGCGGACCTTTGGGAAGACGGGGCGGAAGAGTTCGGCCGTCCGGTCGGGGTGAAGCTCCCGCTCATCGTCCGTCTGGTAGCTTTCCATCAGCTTGGGCACGAGCAGGCGGCCCACCTTCCCGGAGAGCCGGTCCACACTCGGGTCGAGAGAATAGAACGATCCGCGCGGCTGCAGCAGATCCTCCAACTCTTTGGGAAATCGCTCCAATGCGGGATCCGGCAGGTGGTGCAGGAAAAAGATCGCGATCACCGCGTCGAACTTCTGTCCGGCAACGGTTGCCGAGGTACCCTCCACGAACTCGACGTTGCGGATGCCCTGGCTCTCCGCGTCAGCTCGACCTTGCCGGATGGCGGCGGGCGAGAGGTCGAGGCACGTCACATGGCCCGCATGGGGCGCCAGTAGCAACTCCGTATCGCCGATGCCACAACCAATGCTGAGCACCCGGGCTGAGCGGTGGACCCGCGTCTGGCGCAAAATGCGCCGCACCATGTTCCGCCGCAGGGCGCGCACCGCCGGGCGCGCAAAGTGCTTCTGCGCAAACCCCGAGTAAAGCTCTTCGTGGTAGCGCAGCTCGCGCTCGAGGACCTGGCGGGTGTCAGGCCCGTTTTCGTGGGCCGCCATGAATGTGTTTAACGATGCCCCAGGAACATCAGCCAGCCCAGGCCGAACACCGTCGCGGCAAACCAGCCAAACGATGTGAGGCCATAGCGCAGGCGTTCCTTGTCGCTCTTCTTCGTCACCACGCCCAGCACGGCGCTGGTAAACAAGGCGAAGAGCATGGTCGCTTCGAAGTGGGAGAGGTTGATCTTCGGCATGCTGCTATTCCTTCCGTCCCACGGCGATTTCGAATGCATCGACAACGGCCAGGATGTTGAACAGGCCCGCCGCCACTAGGAACTTGGTACCGTAATCCACCGTGTGACCCGCCACATCCGGTGCGGAGTAGCCGAACATCTTCGTCAGGATGTACAGAACCCCATTGGAGAGGTCCGCCAGGAAGCCGCCGACGTAGATGATGGTGGTGAGAAGGTCGCCCGTCATCGGCTGGAACATATAACCGCGCATGGTCAGTCCCAGCAGGAACATAATGACGGAACAGCCGCAGAGGATGGCGCCGCGATAGGTCTTCTTCAGCAGGAAATGGCCGCCGCCCGGCACCAGCCAGGCGAGGGCGACAACGGGCAGCCACTTCGTGATCGGCGGCATCGCCGGGTACGGGCTCATGACCTTTTCGCTCATAGGGAGTGTCTCTACCAGCCTAACATGGCCTCTTCAGTGCACCGGCTGCGTGGCCAGCCAGATGAGCGCTTCCAGCACCCTTGCCCGCTGTAAGTCATTGACAATCAAATACCTGTCGCGTCCGCCCACCGACGGCTGGAACTGCGTCATGCCCTTGTCGTCGACAGCGATGCGGCCGGGCGGCGACAACGTGAAATAGCCGGCATCGGGACGCAGGGCGGCCAGCACGGCCGTCAGATCCCAGGTCTCGCGGTCGTACGGAAACTTCATGTAGTTCTTATATCCGTCCACCACCGGATTCTTGGCCGACCAGGCAAAATCATTGCTGATGGAACGCGCCGGAAACTTGATCGTCTTCCCAATCTCATAGCCGCTCCAAATGGTCAGCGTCGGCCAGTCGGCCACCAGTCTCTTCGCGCTGGGCACATCTTCCTTAACGTTGTACTCCGGGCCGTGGTTCGTAAAATCTCCCGCCATCAGCGAGAGCACCTTCACCTTTTTCGCTGCCAGTTCGCGGCCGCCGGGCGATTGCAGCAACTGGGCCAGGTTGGTCGAAAAACCCACCTGGATGACGACAACACTCCCATCAGGCTGCGCGCTGAGCGTCTTCTTCAACAGTTCCACCGCATCCTGCGTCTGGCTGCTGTAGGTATAGCGGCCCTCGATGGATTTACGGAGGTAATTGCCCTCTTCCCGGGTGACTCCGTTCTTCACCATGCCGATGGGAATGCCGGCTCGCCCGTAAAACGTGTTCACGGCGCTCACGAAACGCGGAGCCCAGGGATTGTCTTTGGTGACGGTGACAGCCAGCAGGCGGATCTCGCCGCGCGACTCCAGGCTGTGGAGCATCGCCAGGGCGAGGGCGTCGTCGATGTCGTTGCCCATGTCGGTGTCGAAAATGACCGGAATGGGCGGAGCAGCGCTCAGGCTCAGCGCTGCGGCAAGAAACAGAATGGCGAGTTTACGTTTCATGGTTAATACTCCACATTCATCAGACAGAGGCCGGATGCCGGGACGGCGGGTCCCGATTTGGCCGGATAGCCGGGTTGCAGGCGGGCCAACAGATCTGCGTCTGTCACGTTGCCCTTGCCCACCTCGAGCAGCGTGCCCACAATCATGCGGACCATGTGCTTCAAAAAGCCGCTGCCGCGCACACGATACACCAGTTCGCCGCCCTCGCGCCACATCGAGGAGGCAAAGATCCGCCGGACCTTTGAGCGGCCCAGTTCGTCCTTCTCGTCGGCGGCGGCAAAGGCCGTGAAGTCGTGCTCGCCTTCCAACAGCGGGGCCGCGGCCTCGATGGCCGCTTCGTTCAGGGGATAGGGGTGGTGGAACACATACAGGCGGCGCATGGGCGGGCAGATCTCGTCCCGCCAGATCCTGTACTCGTAGGTCTTTTCTTTGGCCTGGAAACGCGGATGGAAATCGGCCGCGGCTTCCTCCACTGAAGTCACCCGGATCGAGCGGGGGAGCAGGCGGTTCACGGCGCGACGCAGATTGTCGCAGGGAATCGGATTCACCAGGTCAAAGGCAGCCACCTGCGCGATCGCATGGACGCCGGAGTCGGTCCGGCCGCTGCCATGGACGTGGACGGGCGCGCTCTCAATGCCGGTGAGAATCTGCTCCAGGCAGCCCTGGATGGTGGGCAGCCCAGGTTGCACCTGCCAGCCGTGGAACTCCGTGCCGTCGTAGGAGACCGTGATGCGGATGCGGCGCATGGCCGGATCAGGACGGGCGCGAGCCGGGCTTCACCACCGGCAGACCCTGCTCACACAGCGGGCATTCGGCCGGATTGTAGGCAGTCACGCTCAGTGTCACCAGAGCCGCCCGCGGTACGCTGACGTCCGCCTTGCCGCCGCTGCGGTCGATAATGGAGCCCGCCGCCAGCACTTCCACACCGGCCGCCTTCAACAGTTCCACCACTTCCAGCGTGCTGCCGCCGGTGGTGATGACATCCTCGATGACCACCGCCCGCTCTCCGGGCTGGAGGGAGAATCCTCTGCGGAGGGTCATCTTTCGATCTGTATCCCGTTCCGTGAAGATATGGCGGACGCCAAAGGCGCGCGCCACCTCGTGGCCGATCATCAACCCGCCCATCGCTGGAGATACAACAACATCCACGGAAGATGTTCCAATGAGGGCGGACAGCGCCGAGGCCAGTTCCCGGCCGCACGTCTCGGCATGATTGGGGTGTTGCAGGACCAGGGCGCACTGCAAATATTCGGGGGAGTGTAACCCACTGGTCAGCCGGAAGTGTCCTTTCAAGTACGCGCCGGTCTGGCGGAAGATGTCCAGGAGGGAGTCAGGTGAGAGTGCCACTTCGCGATTAGTCTAACATCCGAGCCCCCGGGCGAGGGTGATTCGTCCCACCATCGCTACAGTCTGTCCGAAAGCGGACACATTTCGTCTCCGGGATGGGGCTTCCAGAGGCGTCCCTGCGCTACCATGAAGTTGATTTTGCAGGAACATCCGCCTCGTCAGCAGCGTTCTAGAGATTTGACCTAAAAACGCAATAAGCCGAGCATCCATACAAAGCAGGAAGTTCTCAAGATGAATTTGATTCGACCGATTCTCGCCGTGTTCCTCTCGGCGCTCATGATTGCACCGGCCAGCCTGGCCCAGGCTCCGCAGGCGCCGGGAACGCCCGCGCCCGCGGCCGTGAGATCCGACTTTTCGACGTTCCCGGCCGCCAAGGGCATGTTCTTCCTCCGCGACTACAAGCAGGCCGATGTCGCACCCATCAACCTGCAGAACTCGAACCGCCTGGAAGCGCTCATCCGCGGCGGCAAGATCTATCTCGGTCTGGACGACGTCATCGCGCTCGCCCTGGAGAACAACCTGGATCTCGAGCTTCAGCGCTATACCCCACAGTTGGCGCAGGCCGATTTGCTGCGCGCCCAGGCCGGCGGTCTGTTGCGCGGTGTTCCGACAGCGGTCAGCAGCACCGCCGGCTCCGCCCAGTCGCAGGTAACCGGCGGCGCCACCGGCGGCACCTCCACCAACACCTCCAATTCCGGCAGCGGCACTACGGCCAGCGCCGGCGGCGCGGTCATTACCCAGACCGGTACGTCCATTCCAAATCTTGACCCGTCGTTCTACTTCTCAAGCCAGTTCGGCCACCGCTCCTCCCCGCAGTCCAATACGGTCACCACGGGCACCACGGCGTTGATTTCCGACTCCCGCTACTGGGGCACAGGCTACCAGCAGGCGTTCCTTACCGGCACGACGGTAAGCTACGGCTGGAACAACACGTGGTTCAAGTCCAACAACTACCGGAGCGACATCAACCCCGGCTGGAACCCCAACATGACCCTGCAGATCACGCAGAACCTGCTGCAAGGCTGGGGTCTGGCGGTGAACAACCGCAACATCCGTGTGGCCAAGAACAACATCCGGCTGTCGGATCTCACCTTCAAACAGCAGGTGATGACCACCGTGGCGGGTATCGTCAATCTCTACTGGGATCTGGTGAGCTACAGCGAAGACCTCAAGGTGAAGCGCAAGGCCCTCGAAGTCGCCCAGAAGTTCTATGAAGACAACAAGAAACAGGTGGAGATCGGAACCCTGGCGCCCATCGAGATCGTCCGCGCCGAAGCCAACGTCGCCCAGGCCCAGCAGGACCTGACGAACTCCGAGACCTCGCTGCTGCAGCAGGAGACCATCGTCAAGAGCGCTCTCAGCCGCACCGGCGTCGCCAGCCCCACCCTATCGGAAGCCCGCATCGTCCCCACCGACACCCTCATCCAGCCGACGATCGACCTGACAATCGACCTCAAGCAGCTGGTCGAGACCGCGCTGCGCGAGCGGCCCGATGTGGCGCAGACCCAGATCAACATCGAGAACACCAAAATCGGGTTGAACGGCAGCCGGAACGCATTGCTGCCCTCGCTGCAGGTACAGGCGACCGCCACGAACAACGCCCTCGCCGGCCCGAGCAACGAAGTCCCCGCTCCGAATGGCCAGCCCGCCGTGATCCACAATGTGGATCCGTTCTTCCAGGGCGGCTACAGCACGGCTCTGTCCCAGTTGTTCCGGCGCAACTTCCCCGACTACTCCATCGCCTTCAGCCTGAACGTGCCCATTCGGAACCGTACGGCCAAGGCCGACTATGTCCGCGACACGCTCTCCCTGCGCCAGCAGGAGATCAACGCCCAGCGGCAGATCAACGACATTCGCGTGAACGTACAGAATGCGCAGATCGCCGTGATCCAGGCCAAGGCGCGCTACGATTCAGCCGTGAAGGCACGCGTTCTGCAGCAGCAGACGCTCGACGCGGAGAACAAGAAGTATGCGCTGGGCGCCTCCACGGCGTTCCTGGTTGTCCAAACGCAGCGCGACCTGGCGCAGGCCCAAGGCAACGAAGTTTCCGCCCTGGCCGGCTACAGCCGGGCGCGGGTGCAGTTGGATCTGGCGACGGCTCAAATCCTCAGCAAGTACAAGGTGGAAGTGAACGAAGCGCGCGCGGGAAAGAGTTCGCGGCCCGTTTCGGCGCCGCAGCAGAACTAGACCTCGGCCCACCTCCTCGGGCCTGTGACGGGGGCCGGTTGCTAGGGAGTCAGGCGATGAGCAATGACTTCCGAGCGGCTGGCCCCCGAATTCATGCAGTCCACCCTCAGTAGCAGTTCCATCCTTCGCGCCTTCCTGCCTGTCAGAATCCCCAAGCGTGCCAGTTCCGACCTCAGCAAGGGCAGGTCCGTCAGAAACTCCCCGGCGGCCTGGGTTGCGTTGGCGTTGGTGCCCGCGATCAGCAGCATGGGCCCCTTGTTGGCCAGGTTTGGGGTGAGGGCCACAATAGCATAGGCGATGCCCGCCGACTGATTCTGGGCCGTCGGCGCATAGGACGCTTGTTCCCCTGGGCGCGGCGCCCGGTTGAGCATCACCTGCATCCCGCGGGCGGTATCCACCCCGACATGAAAGTTCAGCCGGTCGTCGAGGAGTTCCACCCAGGGATTGGACGGAGCGCTCCCCAGCAGGATCATCGGCCGGTCCTCTTTGAAGTCATCCACCTGCATGTTGCGGGCGGAGCGAACAAAAGAGGTAACCCCCGAGCGGTCGAGCATGGTCCCAATCTTCGCCGCCGTCACCGCGCTGGCGACACTGGTGTAAGGAACCGCGCTCAGCGGCAGCAGGCCCGGCGCCCGGGCCTTGAGATCGTAGAGCCAATCCAGACTGGAGTACTCGGCCAGCGACATCTCCTTGTGATTGAAAAACTTGTGGAGCGTGAAATTCGCGTCGGTCAGCACAATCCCGGTGTCCGCCCGGCCGGCGAAGGCTGACCAGGGCAGAACGTCGAGTCGGACTGGAGCGGGCCCGGCCGACCGGTACCGCCAATTCTGATAGCCGAGCACAGCGCAGGACACCAACAGGACCGCCAGGGCAGCATAGAGAGCCGCATTCGACCGGCCTGACCCTGCCGGGCGCGCCGGTACCGAAACCGGTGCGGCAACGGCCTCAGCAGCGGTTGCGGCCTCCTCCACCACCCTTTGAAACTCCGGAGCGTACGCGCCGGCCGGCAGGACAATACGAATGCCGCTGCCCGAGGGAACCCGGCTGTAATATGCCTGGAGCCGCTTTCGCACGCTGTTCGCCGATACCCGGACAATCGCGTCCTGTCCGGTGTCGTAGGACGCATCGCGGCCAAAGATCTCAATCCCGATCGTCCGTTCCTTCAGCCGTTCGATTCCGCCGTTCAGAGCGTTCTCGACCAGGTAGGCCAACAGGGTGCGCCCGCGCTCCGATCCGGCGAATTCCGGGCTGTCCAGAACTCGCCGCAACTCCAGCAGCACTTCCGTGTTGCGCACTTCCAGATTCGAAGACCCGAGGTTCGTGGTCGCGGACAGCGGCGCCGGATCTGGGGTGGCCTTGTGTGCCATGTTACGCCTCAGCAATGCTAACACCTTAACCGTTTTGCATCAATTTCCAATCATCGCCATAGCCTTCAACAACGTAGCGAATTGTTAACAAACCTGTTAAACCCCAACTGACAGTCCAGTAGGCGCAGAATTGACCTGCGGGCTTTTGCAACGACTGACTTGGCCCGGGTAAACATACAAGAAGGTCCACGTTCGTCAAAGGGGCAAACTTGAAGTTCAAAGCGATAGCGACCTTTCTGGTCATACTTATTGCCAGCGGCTTGACGCTTGTCGCGCAAGCTGTGAACGGCACTTTGCTGGGCACCGTGACAGATGCAAGCGGGGCGTCTGTGCCCAATGTCAAAGTCACCCTGACAGAAACAAACACGGGAGTTGCCAGGGTGGCTACTACCAACGACAGCGGTAATTACAACTATCCGGACTTGCCACCCGGCACTTACAGCGTGACCTGCGAAGTCACCGGCTTCAAAAAGACCACCCGCGGCGGAGTGGTGCTCCAGGTGAACACCACCGCGCGCGTCGATCTGGTTTTGCAGCCCGGCAATGTCAGTGAAACCATTGAGGTTTCCGCGCAGGCCGCCCTGCTCCAGACGGAAACGGCGACCACCGGCAGCCAGATGTCTGCCGTCCAGACGGAAAACCTGCCGTTGGGCACGAATCGTAACTTCCAGAACCTGTTGAACCTCGTGCCCGGCACCAGTCGCGCCTCGTTCCAGCACTCCCAATTCTTCAATGCCTCCAGCTCACTGCAAACGCAGGTGAACGGGCAGATGCGCATGGGCAACAACTATCAGATCGAGGGTATCGACAACAACGAACGCACGGGCTTGCTGCAGGTCTACATCCCCCCGATTGAAGCCATCCAGAATGTCGACGTCGCGACCAGCAACTTTGACGCGGAACTCGGCCGCGCGGCCGGCGCCGTCACCAACGTGATGCTGAAATCGGGCACGAATGAACTGCACGGCGCGGCGTATTACTTCATGCGCAACAGCGCACTGAACGCGCGCAATTTCTTCGACACCTCAGTGGGCCACCAGGCCTACAACTACTTCGGAGGCAATGCGGGCGGCGCCATCATCAAGAACAAGCTGTTCTACTTTGGCGACTATCTGAGGATCACAGATCATCAGGCGAACACGAATCGCCTGAACATTCCCGCGGCGGATCTGCGTAGTGGCGACCTAAGCCGTTCCACCACAACAATTTACGATCCGACCACGGGCAACGCGGACGGCACTGGGCGCGTCCCGTTCACGAACAACGTCATCCCCACCAGCCGCATTAACCCCATCTCCGCCAAGATCCTCGGGCTGGTCCCGGCGCCGACCTCCGCCGGCGACACGAACAACTGGTTCGGGCTGCTGCCTTTCACGAAGGACACGGATTCGTTCGACTGGAAGATGGATTTCAACATGTCGGACAAGGACCGGCTCAGCGGCCGCTTCAGCTTCTCCCGGCCTGTGGTCTTCCAGGCTCCGGCTTTCGGTGCCGCCGGCGGCGCGGCCCAGGGTGCGTTCGCTGGAACGGGCATTCAGCGTACTTATAGCGCAGGCCTGAACTATAATCGCGTCTTCTCCACGACCCTCGTCTCGGAATTCCGGATGGGGGTCGCTCACTACCGGAACGACGCTCAGAACGCCGACTTCGGCACCAACGCGTCGCAGGCCCTGGGCATTCCGGGCATCAATATCGACTCCTACTCGAGCGGCCTGGTGGGCATCAACCTCAATGGCGGATACTCCGGCCCCCTGGTTGGTTATAGCGCCAGCCTCCCCTGGAAGCGTGCGGAAGCCAACATCGACATCGCCAATACCTGGACGAAGACGCTGGGCAACCACACCGTCAAATGGGGCGTTGACCTCCGCCGCGTCCGCGACGATTTGCTGCAGATGCAGACGTTCAGCCCGCGCGGCGTCTACAACTTCAGCGACGGCCAGACCTCCATCCCGGGCGCCAAGACCAGTTTCATGAACAACATGGCTAGCTTCCTGCTGGACGTGCCCAGTTCTGCCGGACGCGACCTGGCTACCTACTTCCCGGCCTATCGTGCCTGGCAGTCGTTCTTCTTCGTACAGGACCGCTGGCTGGTCACCCCCAAGCTGACCGTCAACGTCGGCCTTCGCTGGGAACTCTATCCCCCGGCCACGCCGCGGTTTAAGGGCGGCTTCTCGAACTACGACCCCTACAAGAACACCCTTTCGGTCGCCGGTTACGGCGATGTGCCGATGAACCTGGGCATCGCGAACCACAAGAACTACTTCGCGCCGCGTCTGGGTATTGCATACCGTTTGAATGAGAAAACGGTCATCCGGGCCGGTTCCGGCATCAGCTACACGCCATTCCCGGACAATAGCTACGCCTACAACTACCCGGTGCGCGCCAACAACTCGTTCAATCCGGCAGTGGCCAGCTACGGGCCGGCGATCCTGCCGGACGGCTCCATCGCCAGCTTCCAGAAGGGCTTCCTCGCCCCCATCCAGGTACCCATCCCGGATAGCGGCATCATCACGAACCCCGACAAGAATCAGGCGTATTTCGTGGTGAATCCCGACTACAAGAATCCTCACGTCATCAGCTGGAATTTCGCCGTGCAGCGCCAGTTGCCCATGCAACTCGCCCTCGACATCACGTATGTGGGCAACCACGGCGTGAACACCGGCCTGAACTACAACCTGAACGCCGCCACGGTGGTGGGCCAGGGCAACAACGGCCTACCCCAGTTTGGCCCGTTCGGCCGCACGGCCTCCACCAACCTGCTGTTCGCGGGCTACTCTTCGATGTACAACGCCCTGCAGGTGAAATTGGACCGCCGCTTCCACTCGGGCCTCACCATGACCACTGCTTACACGTACGGCAAGGGCATGGCCTATCAGGACGGCGACGACGGCGGCGCAGCGTACTACATCAACTTCCGCCGCAACTACGCCCGCACCAACTGGGATCGGACACACACGTTCGTCCAGAGCTACGTGTACGAACTGCCCATCGGCAAGGGGCACGCCTTCCTGAACTCCGGCTGGGCCGCTCACGGCCTGGGCGGGTGGAAGGTAAACGGGGTCCTGACGCTCATGTCCGGTTCTCCGGTCAACTTCAGCTATAGCGCCGCGGGCCTGTCGGCTCCCGGCAACGCCCAATCCCCGAACCAGATCGCGCCCATCGAAGTCCTGCACGGGATCAACGTGGGCAACCCCTGGTTCACCACGGGCAGCTTTGCCGCCCCCGCGGCAGGCGTCTTCGGCAATGTCGGCCGCAACAACTTCAGCGGACCGGGCTTCTTCAACCTGGACTTCTCCCTGTTCAAGATCTTCAAGATCTCTGAACGGATGGGACTGGAGCTCCGCGGCGAATCGTTCGGAGTCACCAATACTCCGCAGTTCAACAACCCGAACACAACGCTTGGGAACGCGAACTTCGGCTACATCACTGGAGCCGGCGGCGGACGCAACATGCAGTTGGGCGCCAAGCTCACGTTCTAGGTCCTCCTCCACCTGGAACGCATGGCCGGCCCGGATACCCACAGGGATCCGGGCCGGCTTTTCATTGGCCCGCAGAGTTTCCGGGCGCCGCACCCGGAGATCCATAATCGGAACCAGGCGGGTGCCATTTTGAGACTGATTTCCGATTCGGGACTGACGCCAGGCTCTAAGTTATTGAAACTATGTCGACTTGGTTTGGCCCGGAGCCTGCAAACTGGATTGGCGTGAATCCACAGGGCGAACTCAAGAAGCACGGTTGTCTCCTCTTTGCCTGACCTGCTATTCCACTCTCTCCTACTCCCTGTTCCCCTTTGATCCTCCTCCTCCCTCCCCAGCCGGCTTCTTGAGTTCACAGATTTTCCGGCGCTCTTTGCCAGATTCCCTAATCCAGCCGGGCCCTAACGCCGATTAGAGACTTAGTATGGACCAATCGATCAAAGACCTCGAATCGATCATGAAGTTCCAGCAGAGCCTGCTGCGCCTGGTGGTGCACGGCTCTGAAGAGGACGCAAAGAGCAAGGTGGTGGAACCTTCTCAGGCGCAGCAATTGGAAGTCTGGGTCCGCCGGATGAATTCCAGGCCCCAGTAAACCAGGCCATGCGGGCGCAGCATTCGCGCCATTGTCCTCTCTGAAGTACACATCGATAGATGGCCTTTGCGGCCGCGCAGGACTGCGACTCGGCGCGGCCCACACGCTGCGGCTGCGCGTCCAAAGCCGCGTGCGTCTGTCCATCCTGCGTGCATCCCTCCTGTGAACCGTCTCAGAAAAAACTGAAACCGCGAGCCAGTTTTCCACGGCTCGTCGATAGGCCGAAGTGCTTGGAATTGCATCCCTTCACCGGTTTCAGACACCCTTCTCGCAAACTCCATCAACTACCTCTGAATCGGGTACAATTCTACTGATTCGAGTCAGGCGCGCACGTGGCGCCGGGACCCGGAAGGAAGGGGTTCGTTCGTGAGTGAAATCCTCGATCCCGAGAAACGGGAAAAGCGAAAAGGCCGCGGTTTCTCCCGCCGCGGTTTCATGCAGGGCATCGGTGTTACCGGAGCCGTTGCTCCAGCACTGCTTCCTGAGCAGGCTCAGGCCCAGACGCCGCCGGGCGTTATGGGACCGGGCCCGGTAGCGATCACCCTGAACATCAACGGAAAGCCGATGAAGGCCACAGTGGAGCCGCGCGAAACGCTGCTCGACACGCTGCGCAATCAGCTCGACATCACGGGCGCCAAGCGCGTTTGCGACCGCGGCACCTGCGGCGCATGCTCTGTCCTGGTCAACGGCAAGGTGTCCTACGCCTGTTCCATCCTCGCCATCGACGCGCAGGGCAAACAGATCACCACCATCGAAGGATTTGCCATGTCCGGCGGCAAGCCCCATGCCGTCGTGCAAGCCTTCGTGAACAACGATGCCCAGCAGTGCGGCTATTGCACCCCGGGCTTCGTCGTCGCGTCGAAAGCGTTTCTGGACCACAACCCGAACCCGACCTACGAACAGGTCAAGGACGGTCTCGGCGGCAATCTGTGCCGCTGCGGCACCTACGTCGGTGTCCGCAAGGCCGTGCTCGAAGCCGCCAAGATGATGAAGGGAGGTTCGAATGCCTAACTACAGTTGGCCGCCCATGGCCAGCCGGAAGGTGATGGGGCAGCGCCTCAGCCGCACCGATGGCATCGAGAAGGCCTCAGGCCGCGCGAAGTACAATTCCGACCTCAACAAGCCGGGCATGCTGCATGCCGTGCTGCTCACCTCGCCCTACGCCCATGCGAAGGTGAAATCCATCGACACCAGCGCCGCCGAGAAGCATACCGGCGTCGCCGCTGTGCGAGTGATCGCGCCGGCCGGCACCGAAATCCAGTGGGCCGGTTGGGAGGTCGCGGTGGTCGCCGCCAACACGGAACTGGCCGCCCGCGACGCCGTAAAGAAGATCAAGATCGAGTACGACATGCTGCCGCACGTTGTGGTCGAGAATGATCTGAAGAAGGTAAAGACCCGCGCCAAGCCGGCAGGCGAACAACTGGAAGGCGATCCGGACCAGGCGTTCAAAGAGGCGGACGTCACTCTGGAAGGCAACTACGGCATTCCCACGCTCACCCACTGCTGCCTGGAACCGCACGGCCAGGTGATCGGCTGGGGTGCGGACGGCAAGGTGGAGTTCAACCCTTCGACCCAGTCCGTCACCAGCATCCGCGGCGATCTGGCCCGGCTGCTGAACATTCCCGCCACCGACATCCATGTCCATCAGGACCACATCGGCGGCGGCTTCGGCTCCAAGTTCCAGCCGGACCGCTGGGGCATCGAGGCGGCGCAGCTTTCCAAGGCTGCCGGCGGCAAGCCGGTGAAGCTGTTCCTCGATCGCGCCACGGAACTGATGATTGCCGGCTGCCGCCCCTCAGGCTTCCTCAACGTGAAGCTCGGCGCAAAGAAGGACGGCACGCTCACCGCCTGGCAGAGCGAGAGCTGGGCCTCCGGCGGCATCGGCGGCGGCGGATCTCCGCCTATCCCGTATGTCTTCACCAAGGTGCCGAACCGGCGTCAGAATCACACGGCCGTGAGCCTGAACACGGCGCCCATCCGCGCCTGGCGCGCTCCCAACCACCAGCAGGCGTCCTACCTGACGTGCGCTCCGCTGGAGGACCTGGCGGCCAAGCTCAAGATGGACCCGCTGGAACTGTTCCTCAAGAACGCCAACCTGACGCAGCGGGAAGATACCTATGTCCGCCAGCTGAAGAAAGCCGCGGAACTCTCCGACTGGAAGAAGCTGTGGCATCCGCGCGGCGATTCGGGCAAGGGCCCCATCAAGCGCGGCCTCGGTATCGGCGTGAATACGTGGGGCGGCGCGGGACACGATTCCACGGCGCGCACCACCATCCATCCCGACGGCACCGTGGAAGTCGAACTCGGTTCGCAGGACTTGGGCACCGGCACCCGCACGATCATCGCGCAGGTGGCGGCCGAGACCCTCGGACTGCGGGTGCCCGACATCCGCGTCAAAATCGGCGATACCAACTATCCGCCCTCCGGGACCTCCGGCGGATCCACCACCGTGGGCGGCGTGACGTCGTCCACCCGCAAGGCAACCGTCAATGCCCTCGACAAACTGCTGGCGGAAGTGGCCGGCGGGCTGGGCGCACCGGCTGACCAACTGGAAGCGGTGGACGGCAAGATCCAGGTGAAGGGCAACGCGGCCAAGAGCCTCACCTGGAAAGCGGCCTGCCAGAAGCTGGGCGTGAAGACTGTCTCCGAGACAGGCTCCAACGTACCCCGCGAAGCAGCCAAGGAAGGCCTGAACACCGGCGGCGTGGGCGGCGTGCAGATTGCCGACGTCAGCGTCGACGTGGAAACCGGCGTGGTGAAGATGAACAAGCTGGTGGCCGTACAGGACATCGGCCTGGTCGTCAACCCCAAGACTGCGGAAAGCCAGGTGTTCGGCGCCTGCATCATGTCCATCTGCGGCGCTCTCATGGAAGAGCGCATCATGGACGAGCTGACGGGCCGCATGCTCAATGCGGACATGGAATTCTACAAACTGGCCGGCATCAAGGATATCGGCGAGATTGTGGTCCATTTCGAAATCGATGAACTGAACGACAAGCGGGGCGTCATCGGACTGGGCGAACCCCCGGCCATCGGCGGCATCGCGGCCATTTCCAATGCCGTGGCCAACGCCATCGGCACGCGGGTGCCCACAGTGCCCATGACCCCGATGAATGTCCTGGACACGCTGAGTGGGAGGAAGTCCTGATGCAAGCCTTCGAGTATGCAAGTCCGAAAACGCTGAAAGAAGCCCTGGCCCTGCTCGGCTCGGGGTGGAACGACGCGGCGGTGCTGGCCGGCGGCACTGACCTGTTGAGCCTGATGAAGGACGGCGTGGTGGCCCCCAAACGGGTGGTCAACATCAAGGAAATCGCCGAGTTGAAGGGCATCACCAAAACCGCTACCGGCGTGCGCATCGGCGCGGCGGTGACGGTGGACGAACTCCTTTCCAACGCGATTGTCCGCGCTTCCCTGCCCGCCCTTACGCAGGCGGCGCACGGCATCACCAGCCCGCAGATCCGCAACATGGGCACGGTGGGCGGCGACCTTTGCCAGCGGCCCCGCTGCTGGTATTTTCGCGCCGGCTTCGGCCTGCTGCCGAAACACGAAGGCACCGACCTGGTGACCGAAGGCGACAACCGCTACCACGCCATCTTCGGCGATGGAGCGGCCAAGTTCGTCTCGGCCTCCAGCTTCGGACCGGCCCTGGTGGCGCTGGGCGCCAAGGTAAAGCTGGCTTCGGCCGGCGGCACCCGCGAAGTGGATGCGGCGAAGTTCTTCGTCGCGCCCTCCAACAACGACGCCCGCGAAGTGGCGCTGCTGCCCAACGAGATCCTCACTGAGATCCTCGTGCCGGTGAAGGCCGGCGAGAAGAGCGCCACCTACGAAGTACGCCAGAAGGATGCGATGGACTGGCCGCTGGCCGCCGCTGCCGTCACCCTCACCATGAAGGGCTCGACAGTGGCCTCCGCCAACATCGTGCTGGGCCACGTGGGGCCAACGCCTTACTGGGCCGAGAAGGCTTCCAGCATGCTGGCCGGCAAGGCGATTACGGAAGAGACGGCCGAGGCCGCGGGCAAAGCCGCGGTAGAAGGCGCCAAGCCCCTCAGCCACAATACGTACAAAGTGCAACTCGCGTCGGTGGCGGTGAAGCGCGCCCTGCTGGCCGCGGCCGGCGTGAAGAGCTGAAAGGAGACCCGGCATGGCAATCGTCAACGGCGAACGCGCGGGTTTGACGCGCATCGGCGATGACCGCTGTGAATGTCTCCGCTGGAAGGGCCTGTATGTCGAGGCCGAGTGGGACCCAACGGTACCGCACGGCAACGACCGGGCCTTCTGGTGCGAGAAGACGCAGATCTGCATCGGCCCCGACGCCAAGGTGGTCGATGAGTACGAATGCAACGAAACCCGGACGTGCTACCGGGAGTTGTAGCCCCCGATCACGATAGAATCAAGCCCGGGCCCCCCACAGGGGTCCGGGCTTTTTCTTTGATCGAGGAGCGAGCGTGAAATTGCGGTACTGGTTGGCAGCCGGCGGGTTGTGCCTGGCAGGCGCGGCCCTGATGACGGCGCAGAAGACAGGAGTATTCGCGGTGCTGTCGAGCACCGTCCGGGCCGGCAAGCAGCCCGGCGGGGTCTACTTAATCCCCACGACACAGTTGCTGCAGCCCTGGGGGTCGCCTGTCACGATTGCGGGCCGGCCCGTGGACCTGGCCTTCGACGCCGACAAACGAGTCCTGGCGGTGCTGAATACGAAGGGAGTGGACTTCTTTGATCCCACCTCCATGTCCCTGTTGGGGGAGACGAAGTCGAAAGCGACCTCCTATGCGGGCCTGGCCTTCCGCCCCGGCACGCGGGAGGTCTGGGCGAGCGAGACCCTCCGCAACGGGCCCGATGGCCTGCTCATCATTACCGTCGACGATCGCGGGATTCCCCGCAAAGAGGAACGCGTCGAGCTGAAGCCCCACCCGCTACCGATCGGCATCGCCTTCTCCAGGGACGGCGCCACAGCCTACGTCGCCTTCAGCCGCAACAACACGGTAGCCGAGATCGATACCGCCAGCCGCAAAGTGAAACGCGAGATCCCGGTCGGCATCGCTCCGTTCCATGTCGCCGTGGAGCCGCGCTCCGGCCGGATCTTCGTCTCGAACCGCGGCGGCCGGCGCCCCAAGGACGGCGACGTCCTGGCCCCGTCGAGCGGTTCGAAGATCGCCAGCGATCCCGTCACCGGCTCCTCTGTAAGCGGGACGGTCACCGTGATCGATCCCGATGGTTCCCAACCGCGGGAAGTCGCCGTCGGACTGGCCCCCTCCGGGATGGTGCTGCGCGGCGATGGCAAGGAACTCGCCGTCGCCAACGGGCACTCCGACAGCGTGACCCTCCTCGATACCGCCACACTCAAGACCCGGGAAGTGCGCATCCCCAGCTACCCCGACGGCACACGCGGCAGCATTCCCACCAATGTGGCCTACTCGCTCGACGGCGAGATGCTCTACGTGCTGTGCGGTGGAACCAACTCGGTGGCGGTGGTCCGCAAAGGCAAGGTGGAAGGAGCCCTGCCTACCGGCTGGTTCCCGTCCGGCATCGCCATCGACATCGCCGGAGCGCTGCGCGTCGTCTCGATTAAGGGCACGGGCAACACCGCCCTGCCCGGCGGCAATTTCAACTCCCGCGCGTATGAGGGGCTCATCCAGTCGATGCCGGCCCCGGGCAAAGCCCAGTGGCTGGCCGGACTGCGCGAAGTGAAGGCGGCCAACCAGCCGAAGTTCACGCCCGCCGGCGGCGTGGAGAACCTGCGGTCGCTCGGCATCCAGCACGTGTTTTTCATCATCAAGGAGAATCGGACTTACGACCAGGTGTTCGGCGACATCGCGAAAGCGAACGGCGATCCGAAGCTGGCGATCTATGGCGGCGACGTCACGCCGAACCATCACGCCCTGGCCGAACGCTACGTCGTACTGGATAATTTCCTCACATCCAGTTCCATCAGCTTCGACGGCCACCAGTGGCTGATGATGGCCTTCGTCAGCGACTACACCCAGCGCGCCTTCGCCGCCTCACCCCGCGGCTACGCATGGGATATGAGCGACGCCCTCACCGTTTCGCCGGCCGGTTTCTTCTTCCAGGGCGCACCGGCCGGAGTGAAGGTAAGGATCTTCGGCGAATTCTGCCTGCCGGGCAAATTCGATCCAGCCACGCAGCAGGCCGAGGATATTCATGAGCGCGGCGGCCTGACCTGGAACCACTACTGGGATCTGTACAAGTCCGGCAAGTGGCGCGAGCAGGTGGGCTGCAGCGCGGCCGGGCTCCCCGCCCTGAAACCGCTGATGAGCCCCAGCTACCCCCAGGACGACACCGTCATCACCGACCAGATCCGCGCCGAGGAATTCCTCCGGGAACTGAAGGAGCGTGAGAAGACCGGCGAGATGGCCAACATCAATATCCTGACGCTCACGTCCGATCACACCAACGGCACCCGCCCCGGTTCGCCAACACCCAAGGCCATGGTGGCCGATGACGACCTGGCCCTGGGCCGCATCGTCGAAGGCATCTCCAAGAGCCGCTTCTGGGCGCACAGCCTGATCCTGGTGGTCGAGGACGACGCGCAGGATGGCCTGGACCACGTCGACGGCCACCGCACCGTCGCCCTCGCCATCGGACCCAACATCCGGCGCGGCGTAGTCGACTCCAACCACTACAACCAGATCTCGATGGTCAAGACCATCCAGGAGATCTTCCAGATCCCTCCGCGGACAGTCTTCCTGCAGAACTCCCGTTCGATGACCAGTGTCTTTACGCCGGAGTCCAATCTGGAGACGTACACGGCCATCCCGAACCGCATCCCGCTGGACCAGATGAATCCGCCGCTGAGGGCCCTGAACGGCCGCAAACTGTGGGCGGCGCAGCAGTCGGCTGCCATGAATTGGGAGGATGTGGACGACATCCCCAGCGACGTCCTGAACCGGATCCTCTGGTGGGACGCCAAGGGCTACGACCAGCCTTACCCGGTGCTGAAGGCCCAGGCCCGCCGCTAAACGCGGAAACGCCCGCGAGCCTCGGGGAGAGACTCGCGGGCGTTTCGAACAGCTCGAGCAGTTCGGCTTAGCGAGCGGACTGGACCTTGGGTGTGGCCAGATAGCCGACGATGACGTCCTTCTTCACTTCGTTCACGACGATCTCGTACGGCTGGCGCGCCTTCGAGGTGTAGAACTGGACAGGCTCGTTGACACCCTTGTCCTTCTTCTCCACCCGCTTGTCGTCGGCCGTGATCTCCACGGTGTACTTGTTCTTCTTGTTGTCGGTCTTCTTCAGCTGCATGAAGATGTCGCCGACCTTCTGCGGAGCCTTCGTCTTGGCCAGGTTGAACTCAAAGTAGTTGCGTTCGCCCAGGGCCTTCAGGGCCTGCAGTTCCTTGCCGTTGGTGGCGATCAGGCCGCTCTGGACGCCCAGGTCGCCGGAGACGGTCTTCAGGCTGGCGATCGTTTTGTCCAGCTCAGACTTCGTGTTGCTGAGGTCTGTCTTCACGCCGGTGACGTCGGTAGCCACTTCGCCGATCTTGGTATTGGCCGTCGTGGCAGCCTCTTCCACCTTCGAGATCTGGCCCTTCATCGCGGCTTCGCTCGCCTTCTGTTGCTGTGCGAGACGGGAGGCCAGCTCTTCGGCGTGCTTCGTGGCATCGACTTTAGCCTGACCCACGGCCATTGAAGCCTGGCGCCGGGCTGCTTCCAGTTCTTCCTTCAGAGTGTCCATGTTCCGCCGGGCTGCTGCGGAGGTAACGGAGGATGTTTCCTTCACGCGACCCACCTCTTCGAGGATCGAGTCGCGGTTCTTGGCCATCTCCTGCTTCAGCGTGTCAATCTGGAGAAACAGGTATACGTTGGCCGCGATCAGCGCGATCACTGCGCCGAACAGGATAGCCATTTTGACACCGGAGCCACTGGAGGCCGGTGCGGGCAAAACATAACTGGGCTGACCGCCACCCTGGGGTGCGCCGTATTGTGGATCGCTCACTTCGATATCCCTCTCTTTTGAACAGTCAGGCTGCTAAACCTATGCTAACACCATAGATGTGGCTGGCATGTCAGACGGTTTCATCCGCGTTGGGCAATCCGGGAGACAGGGTTCTGGGACTTCGGAAGTCCAGGTACTCCTGCCTCGGAGCGCCCGGATCGAAACAGTGCCGGCAGCGCGCCTCGTACATCCCCGTAGCCCCCACCATGATGAGATCACTGGAATCCACCAGCCGCTGTGTGTGTTTCGCGGGATTGCCACAGCGCAGGCAGATGGCCAGGGTCTTCGTGATGGACTCGGCGACGCACAGCAGGTCCGGTACCGGCGGGAACGGCCGGCCCATGTAGTCGGTGTCCAGCCCGGCAATAATCACCTGTTTGCCGGAGTCGGCCAACTGCTGCGCCACGCCCACCAGGTCCTGCCCCATGAAGTTCGCCTCGTCGATACCGACCACCTGCGTCCGCCAGTCGAGCCGGCTGAGGATCTCAGACGGCCCCTGTACTACTTCACTGCGCATTCTGACGTCGGCGTGACTCACGATTTCGTCTTCTGAGTAGCGCTTATCGATGACAGGCTTGAAAACCTGCACGCGCTTGCGCGCAATCAGTGCTCTCCTCAGCCGGCGGATGAGCTCCTCGCTCTTCCCCGAAAACATCGGACCGCAGACAACCTCGATCCAACCAACATGACCCGAGATAAAGTCCATCGTATGACAGGATAACGCGCGCAGCTTCCAAGGGGGCCGCCATGTTAGATTGAACCCTGTGAAGCGTTCCTTAATCCTGGTACTTTCGCTGGCGGTCATCGCCGTAGCTCTCCTGGCCATCCACCCGCCGCTCCGCTATTGGGCGCTGGTTCTCATCGGCCGCGGCTCCGGTTGCACCACCCAGAGAGCCTGGGCCATCCAGGCGGAGAAAGAGGAACTCACCCGCGTCAAGGACAGCATCCTGGCCCATACCAAACTCCTCCAGAAGGAATACAAAGGACTCGAGCTGTATCAGACGCCCTACGGCAACTTCTGGACCCCCGCCGGCAGCCGCTTCATCCTGCCGTTCAATCTCTCCGAGGAGGCTACCCACATCTACGGCACCGGAGAGCAGTTCGTCCACAAAGGAGACGTTGTCCTGGATTGCGGAGCCAATGTCGGCACCTTCGCCCGTTTTGCCCTGGATGCCGGGGCGAAACTGGTGGTCGCCATTGAACCGGCACCCGACAACCTGGAATGCCTTCGGCGCAACTTCGCCAAGGAGATCGGCGAGAACCGGCTGGTGATCTATCCCAAGGGTGTCTGGGACAAGGACGATACCCTGGAACTGCTGGTGGACGAGGACAACCAGGCCGCCGACAGCTTCGTCATCCACCGCCATGGCGCCAAGGCAGTGGCGAAGGTTCCGCTGACCACCATCGACAAGATGGTCGACGAGCTGAAGCTCGATCGCGTCGACTTCGTCAAAATGGACATCGAAGGCGCCGAAGTGAAGGCCCTGGCAGGCGGCCGCGCCACCATCGCCAAATACCATCCGCGGATGTCGCTCTCGGTTTACCACCAGGAGGACCATCCAGTGGAGGTCCCCAAGGCCGTCCTGGCCGCCTGGTCGGGCTACACCACGGAATGCGGACCCTGCAATGCAGTGGAGAACCGCGTCCGGCCCGACATCATGTACTTCCACTAAAAACAGCCCGAGCTATCTTTTGCGCACGCAGTGTCCCAAGGCAATAAACCGGCGTGGGATGGCTGAAGACGTTGCGTGTCTGAGGGGGTTCCGGACGTTGCACCCCGGGTGCTCCGCCGCCTCTTCGCTCGTTGCACCGAGGCGCTCGGGGTAGGCATAACCGGCTGGAAACAAAAAGGCCGATGGGGACTCGGAGGAAGATCCCCACCGGCACAAAGCCAGCTTGAATCGGAGGAATGCTGGCCTACTCGTACTAGATGTACGCTCTAGAGGAGATAATATCACAACGGCCCGAAGCTGTATCCCCCCGCAACACATAATGTGTACTTTTTGTGAGGTCTTTTAAGAGAATCTAACAATTCTCATTAAGTTCTTATAATCCAAGGGGTAAGGCCGATTACATTGGTGCGCAATAAGGCTCCGGGAGATAGCCCTCCTGGTACTCTTCTACGTTAGTAATGGCACTCAAATCTGCCTCTCTCGCTCAGGTCATGTAGAACAGGCTCAGCCTCGGCAGGCGAAAGTGGTCATAGACTTTTTTGTCGAGGTAAGTCTTCTCCAGCCGGATGAGTTGGTCGGCTGTCATCTTGCCTCGATACGGCTTCAATTGCAGTTCCAGCTCGCGGCGCATTGCGAACAACACCTCCTCGGAGAGGCGTGTCCGGGCGATCGCCGACATCTTGTCTTCCAGTGCGGTGAGACGCTGATCGAGCTCTTCCAAGTTCTGGAAGTGTACCTCAATGGATGCCAGCAGCGCTTCCACCGGCTCGGCAATCTGCTCGTAGCCCGCGGCCGCCCGCAAAGCTTCCGCACACTTGCCCAGATGAGCCTTCACCGACTCCAGCGGGAACGCCGACTCTTCGGCCGCGGCTGCCCCGCTCGACGCTATGTTGTTGGCCATGGCTTCGGCCTCCTTCATCACCGCCTGGGTGCAGTAAGCCAGCGAGTTGACCATCTGGGTCTTCTGCTTCCGCGAGCGCCACTTCTCAAAGGCGGCATCAATGCCGCGCAGCACCGCCTCCAGGGGAATCCCCGAGTTCTTCCAGCTCTCCACCATCGCCCAATCCAGCGGCGACATCAGAAAGAGATGGCTGCCCCGCGCGCGCTGGAAATGCTCCTCTACTTCAGTGAAGTAGTTAAAGTAGTTCAACCGCCAGGAGCCGTCGTCCTTCAGCTCCGTCACTGGCGATTCCGCTCCCAGATCATGCGCAGGCCTTCCAGCGTCAGATCCTCATCGGCCACCTTGACGAACCTCGAACCCTTCGTGATGAGCGACGCCTGTCCACCCGTAGCGACAGACTTCGTATCCTTGCCCATTTCGGCGATCATGCGCTCCACAATGCCGTCGATCATGCAGATGGTGCCATAGTACAGGCCCGACTGCATGCTCACCACGGTATTCGTCCCGATCAGTTTTTGCGGATCGCGGAAGTCCACCATCGGCAGCCGCGCCGTGCGCGTGAACAGGCCCTGGATCGACATCCCGATGCCCGGGCAGATAATGCCGCCCAGGTACTCGGAGTCCGCGCTGACCGCATCAAAGGTGATGGCGGTGCCGAGGTCGACCACGATGCACGGTCCGCCGTACTTCGCGATCGCAGCCACGGCATTCACGATCCGGTCGGCCCCCACTTCGCGCGGGTTGTCGTAAAGGATGTTCAGCCCGGTCTCCGTGTGACCCGTCACAAACATCGGTTCCACGGGAAAATAGCGGCGAGCCATCCCCGTCAGCGACGATTCCAGCGGCGGAACCACCGTGGCGGCAATGATGCCGCTGATCTTCTCCAGCGGCAGCCCTTCCAGCGCGAAGAGGCTGCGGAGCTTAATGCCCCACTCATCTGGGGTCTGGTCATGGACGGTGCGCAGGCGCCAGCGGGTGATGATCCGCGGACCGTCGAAGATCCCAATCGTAACGTTCGTATTCCCAGCGTCAATAGCGAGCAACATGGCAGTGAAACAGTGAACCCTCAGGCTAGCATTGCAGCGCGCAGGCTGGAGCCCGAAGGAGGGCCGGCCGACCGCGAGTCGAATCCCAGCGAGGACCGGTCAGGCCAACGCGCTACCTTCGCCTGTGCACTACCCCCCGCGGCCACGCCGCTCGCTCACAGGACTCTGATTTGGTTTTTTCGAAATTAGAAAACCCTTCATGGTAATTTTTGAATCTTTAGCCCGGATGTACTCCTACGATTGCGATTTAAACCGGCTATGATCGAAGCATGTTCGCCTTGGTCCTGCTCGCCCTGTTTCAGGCCCCTCCGGATGCGGTGGAGCTGATTGACCGTGTCTCGAAGCACTACACGGAGATTAAGGAATTCCTGGTGGAATACCGCCAGAACCAGCAGGGGCTAGTTTCCCTGGCAATCAACGCACCAGGGACGGTAACAGTGAAAGCCATGAAATCGGGGGATCGCTATTTCTACGCCGAATCCTCAAACCGCCCCTTTGAGATCACCGGCGACGGCGAAACCACCTGGTACTACGACGTAAATCGCAAGCAGTACATCATCGAGCCGACCGGACTGAGTGCCGACCAGATTGCGCGGGAGGGTCTGAAGTCCGCGTTCCTTCGCTTCCGGATGCTCGACGGCCAGGCCATGAACGCTCGACTCCTCCGGATGGAGCAGAAGAATCTGGACGGCAAACCCGTTCGGTGCGCCGTGGTCCAGATTGGAACCGCTCGCACCGATCCCTACCCCTGGACGGAAAAGCTGTGGATCGACCCGGAGACCGCAACCATCCTCCGCTCAGAGTTCGAAGGCACCAGTTCTTCCCCGTTTGGCGGAGTGCTGAAGACCAGGCGCGAGTTCACCCTGCCGGCCGGCCTCAAGACCCCGGATCCGGCGATGTTCAAATTCACCCCGCCCAAAGGCGCCAGACAAGTGGATCGATTCTCCGGCACGAATCTGGACACCACGCCCGGCCGGCTCAGCCAATAGGCCTGACGGTTTAGAAGGACAACCCAATCACCAGCTCAACGGAATTGGGGTTGGTTCCCGGCGACCAGGAGTAGGCCTTGCTATCGCGCTGCCAACGCGTATAACGAAACGCCGGCGCCAACCTCAGCCCGCCCAGCCGAGTTTCGACACCCCCCCCTACGGTAATACCTAGCGGCGATGGCCGGTAGCCATTGAGATTCCCGGAGAGTCGGAACGACGGGCCACCTTCCACAAATGGCGTCCAGCCGCTGCGTGCACCCAGCCGATACTTTGCCAGCAACGGAATCTGCCAGGTAAGGACAGTCAGCCGGGATGAATCCTGGCCGTTTTCACCTTGCCGCAGTGGCTTATAGATTCCATCTGCCTCCACAGAGAAACCGTATGCCAGCCGCAACTCCGCGCTCACACCAACCAGGAAATGGGTGCGCTCCGGACGCTGTGCACCATCGGGCCACCGCGCAAATTCATGATTCAGCCCGAAGCCGCCCAACGCGCCCAACAGGAAGCGCCTTTCTCCAGTCCGGCCCGGATTGAAATACGTGTCGTAGGTGACACTCGTGAGGAGCTCGAGTTGGTCCGGCCTGGTGTGCTGACGCCCGTCAGAAGTCTCACGCTGCCATCGGGTGTACCGCAACGACGGCGCAATACGGAGCCGGCGCCACTGGTAGGAGACGCCTGCGCCAGTTGTGAAACCGAACCGCGAGGGCTCCGCGCTGCCTGCGTCCTCCTGCGTGCGAACCGACGGGCCGGCCTCAACAAACGGCCGGAGTGCGCCGGAAAACCAGGCGCGAGGCACGTTGTATTTCAGCAGTATCGGAAATTGCCAGGCGCGTACCGCAGTCCACTCATTTTTGTAAACGATATCCCCCGTGCTCAGGTATTGCCTGTAATCTTCGGTCATCTTCATCGGACGATGCAGGACATTGAGGTCCAGCGACAACGCCTCGTTAATGCGTGCTTGGAGGACCCCGCCAAAGAGGAAGGAGTGCGGCCCGGAGAGCCGCTTAGCCAATATGGGCGGGTTGATTGGGTCGCCGGCGTACGAATAGATATCCGGCGGGAAATGGTTCGAAATGTTCGTGCCCGCTATGACGCCGAATGAAATCCGCTGGCCCAGAGCCGGAAACAGGGCGACGCACAGCACACAAATGGCGCGCTGATGGATGCGCATACTGGCACTACCGACGCGCCGTCCACCGGCACAGTTTCAGAAAAACTCCAGGCGCTTTTGGATTATATTGGCCGCAATCCGCCCGCGGTAATCGTGATCTCCTCGCCGTCGTCTTTCCGCAACAGCAGGAACCCGTCCGGAGTCAGTCCGGCTGTGGTCCCAATGACGTCGCCGCCCGGCAACTCCACCTTCACCCGCTTGCCCGACACATACGTCGACGCACTGGCGAACAACCGCAGGATCGCGGTCACACCGCTGGTCTCCAGAATCTCGATGTGCGTATCCACCGAGGCCGCAATCGCCTTCAACAGAACCTGCTTGTTGTGGATCCGGTCCGTCTCGCGCGCCAGCGACGTCGCAATGCTCTTCACATCGTCCGGAAATTCCTGCTGGCTGACGTTCAGCCCGATCCCCGCCAGCACCGCGCCGGCGTGCCATTGCGCCAGGATCCCCACCAGCTTGCGCTCGCCCACCATCACGTCGTTGGGCCAGCGCAGGTCCACGCTGACGCCCGCGAACATCTGGAGCGCATCCGCCACCGCCACGCCCACCGCCATGGTCACCATGGGCAGGTCGCGCATCTCCACCCTGGGCCGCAGGATCATCGTGAAGTACAGCCCGCCGTCGTTGGAGTGCCAGGTCCGCCCCAGCCGGCCCTGCCCTGCCGTCTGAACATCGGCGCCGACAATCGTCCCCGCCGGACATCCCTCAGCCGCCAGTTCCGCTGCGCGGTGCATCGTCGAATCGATGCTCTGATGCCACTCGATCTGTCTCATGCCAGGGTCAGCCGGAAATTGATATCCATCGCCCGCGCCGAATGCGTGATCGAGCCGCTGGAAACGTAATCCGCCCCAGCTTCCGCATACGCCCGCACAGTCTCCAGCATGATGCCGCCCGAAAGCTCCACCGTGGCCCGGCCCGCGATGTGCGCGATCCACTGCCGCGCTTCGTCCGGAGTCAGGTTGTCCAGCAGCAGCCGGGTCGCACCGCAGGCCAGCGCCTCGTCGAGCTCCTCCATCGTCCGCACTTCAATCTCCGCCGGAATCGGCTGGCCCTTCACGGCCTCCAGCGCCGCGCGCACGCCGCCGGCCGCCGTAATGTGGTTGTTCTTGATGAGAATCGCGTCGAACAGGCCCATGCGGTGGTTCGTCACCCCACCGGCCGCCGCCGCCATCTTTTCCAGGATCCGCAGGCCCGGCGTGGTCTTGCGCGTATCCAGCACCTTGCACTTCGTGCCGGCCACGGCCTGGACGAACTGCGAAGCCAGCGTCGCCACGCCGCTCAGCCGTTGGACGAAGTTCAGCGCGGTCCGCTCGCAACGCAGCAAAGTCCGGGCATGCCCCTCCACACGGGCCAGACAGTCGCCCGGCACCACGGCGGAGCCACTCGGCTTCAGAATCTCCAGCGTGACTCCATCGCCGCCCAGGCCGTAGACCACTTCCAACAACTCGATGCCCGCCACCACCATCGGCTCGCGGGCAAAGAAGGCGCCCGACGCCTGACGGGCGCCGGGCACGGTGAGTTCGCTGGTGATGTCGCCGAGGCCGATGTCTTCTTCCATCGCCCGAGCCACGGCGTTCATCACCTGTGGATGCGTAATGTCGAAGTCCATCAGGCCCCCAGGTCCGCCAGGGCCGCCTGGCTCTTCGCCAGTTGAGCCTCGTACTCGGCCAGCTTTGAGCGGATGCCGTCAATGACATGCGCCGGAGCCTTCGCCACGAACGCCTCGGAGCCCAGCTGCTTCTGGCTGTTCTGAATCACCTTTTGCAGCTGGTCGATTTCCTTCACCAGACGTCCGCGCACGGCGTCGACCTGAGCGCCGCTCAGCTTCAACACCATCTCGAAGTCGTTGGTGGCCCGCGAAGCGCCGGCAGACTTCTCCGCCCCGGCCGCGCCCACTTCGAACTTCGTATTCGTCAGCGCCTGCAAGAGCGGAAGCTCGGTCGCACCCAGCATCGCAGCCGTCTCGTTGGCCGGATACAGGAACCCGTCCTGCGTCGCCTTCGGATCCAGCTTCTGGTCCGCCCGCAGGCCGCGCGCCGCCACCGTCATCTCCTGCAGCAGCGCAAAGGCCGCCGCGCCCTGCGGATCCGCCGTGGAATCCTGCGCCTGCGGGAACGCCGCCAGACAGATCGACTCCGGCAGCCGGCCCGATTTCTTCAACAACCGCTGCCATAGCTCCTCGGTGAGGAACGGCATCACCGGATGCAGCAGCCTCAGCGCGAATTCAAACACCGTGAGCAAATTCCGCAGGTGCGCATGCGGGTGCTCGCCCTGCTGGATGCGGAACTTCTTCACTTCCAGGTACCAGTCGCAGAACTCGTCCCAGAGGAAGCCCCAGATCAGGTCCGCCACCTCGTGATAACGGAAGTTCTCCTGCGCTGCGTGGATCTTCGCCGCCGTCTCGTTCAGACGGTGGAAAATCCAGCGGTCCTCCAGCGGCAGCACCCCTTCAATGCGCTCCGCCGGAGCCACGTGGCTCGCCAGCGTCTCGATCTCCAGGCTCTCGACGCCCACCTTCTCCATCTGCAGGAAGATGAAGCGCGCCGCATTCCAGATCTTGTTGCAGAACGCGCGCGAGCTCACCATGCGCTCTTCACTGAGCACGATATCGGTGCCCGGAGCCGCCCCGCGCAACAGCGCGAAGCGCACGGCGTCTGTCCCGTACTGCTCCGTCACCACCAGCGGATCGATCGTGTTGCCCTTCGTCTTCGACATCTTCTGCCGCTCGGCGTCGCGCACCAGGCCGTGAATGTACACAGTCCTGAACGGCACGTCGCCCATGCACTCGATGCCGAGCATGATCATGCGCGCTACCCAGAAGAACAGAATGTCGAAGCCGGTGATCAGCAGGGTCGTCGGATAGTAGGCCGCCAGTTCCGGAGTCTTGTCCGGCCAGCCCAGCGTCGAGAACGGCCACAGGCCGCTGGAGAACCAGGTATCCAGCACATCGGGATCCTGGGTAATGCCAGCGGAGCCGCACTTCGGGCACGCCGTCAGATCTTCCCGCGACACCGACACTTCGCCGCATTCGCCGCAGTGCCACGCCGGAATGCGATGGCCCCACCACAACTGGCGCGACACGCACCAGTCGCGGATGTTGTACATCCACTCGTAGTAGGTCTTCGACCAGTTCTCCGGCACGAAGACGATGCGGCCTTCCTCCACCGCCTTGATGGCCGGTTCGGCCAGCGGCTTCATCTTGCAGAACCACTGCTTGGACACCAGCGGCTCCACAATGGTCTTGCAGCGCTGGCAGCGGCCGATACTCAACTGGTGCGGCGCCGTCTGCACCAGCAACCCCTGCTCATCCAGATCCGCCAGCACGCGCTTGCGCGCCTCAAACCGGTCGAGCCCCGCATAGGCGCCGGCCTCCGGGGTCATCTCCCCGCTCAGGCCGATCACCTTCACGTGCGGCAGGTTGTGGCGCTTGCCTGCTTCGAAATCGTTCGGATCGTGCGTCGGGGTGACTTTCACCACACCCGTGCCGAACTTCGGATCCGCCAGTTCGTCGCAAATCACAGGGATCTCGCGGCCCGTCAGCGGCAGGATCACGCTCTTGCCGTGCAGGTCGAAGTAGCGCTCATCTTCCGGATTCACGCACACCGCGGTATCGCCCAGCATCGTCTCGGGACGCGTGGTCGCCACGGTCACGAAGCGGCCCGGCATGTCCTTCACCGGATACTGGATGTGCCACAGGTTGCCCTGCGTCTCTTCGTGCACCACTTCCAGGTCCGACAGCGCCGTGTGGCACTGCGGACACCAGTTCACCATGTACTCGCCGCGGTAGATCAGGCCCTTTTCATAAAGCCGCACGAACGTCTCGCGCACCGCCCGCGAAAGGCCCTCATCCAGCGTGAAGCGGTTGCGCGACCAGTCGCACGAATCGCCCATGCGCTTCATCTGGTTGATGATGGTGCCGCCGTACTGCTCTTTCCACTGCCACACCCGCTTGACGAACTCTTCCCGGCCCAGGTCGTGGCGCGTGATGTTCTCAGACGCCTTCAGCGCCCGCTCCACCACCATCTGGGTGGCGATGCCGGCGTGGTCCTGGCCCGGCAGCCACAACGTCTGGTCACCCTTCATGCGGTGCCACCGGGTGGTGACGTCAATCTCGGTATGCTCCAGCATGTGACCGATGTGCAGGCTGCCGGTCACGTTGGGCGGAGGAATCACCAGCGAAAACATCTCGCGGCCCTCGTGCTTGGAAGAGGGCGCATGGAAGAATCCACGGTCAATCCACCACTGGGCCCAGTGCGGTTCAAACCGCTGAGGCTCATAGACTTTATCAAGCTGCATGGGAAACCTCTTATTTTATCACGCGGTGGGTTCCGGCCCTTGAAAACGGGGCGGTTCCGGCACACACCACGGCCTTGCCGCGCAGGTGGGGAGAGAGGGAGTTCGGCTCGCGGGGGAGCAGGCGGCTAGGCGCGACGCACGCCAGCCGCCACCGGTACAAGGACTCCGGCAGAGACAGGCGCAATGGACAGGAGACTCATCGGGATTCGCATGGGCGTCTCGCAGCAGCGAACACCAACAGTGTAGTCCCGAATCGGAAATCGGGCAAGACCCAAGGCATCGCGAAAATGTACTTCATCGAACAGATTCACATCCCAATCTCTTTCTAAATCTTAATAAACAGGTAGTGGAACCATTTTCTGCAAAATGCTAGACTAACTCCTCGTTAATGGGCAAAGAGAGTCCAAGCCAGGAAGTATCTGCGCCGCCCCGCCTGCTGTCATCGTGGAAAGAGATAGCAGCCCTACTCGGCATTAGTGTCCGCACCGCGCAAATCTACGAGAAGACCCGCGGGCTTCCGGTGCAGCGCGACGGCAAGCGCGTCGCCGCCCTCGAATCCGACCTCATCGAATGGCGGCGCCGCCGTTTGAGCGAGATCTCCTGGTGGGCCAACGTCTTCATCCTGCAACGAATCTCCGCCATTCTCGCCCTCGCCGTCCTTCTGCTTGGCGCCTTCGTGGCCTGGGACAAGCGTCACGCCTGGATCAAAAAAGCCCCCGCCTATGCTGTCTGGAACGGCACAACGCTCACGGCCACTGCCTCGGATGGAAGTACGGTCTGGCAACGTTCGTTCCCTTTTTTAGTCCCCGGTGATCCGGACACCGCCGGCCCACGAACTCCGTGGCTCGGCGATCTCGATCATGACGGGAGAACGGAAACAGTCAGCATTTACGCGCACAATCAACGGGAATCACTCGGCTGGGATCTCTATTGTTTCTCCTCCACCGGCGAGACCCTCTGGCAGCTTGCCATTTCAAAACGCGTCCAAAGTTGGACTAAGGAGTTTTCTCCCCCTTACGTGGTTCGCAGTTTCACAATATTCCCTTCACCCGACCACGACTCTACCCTTTGGACGGCAGCCGTCCTCGTCCATCACACAATGAGCCCCTCCGCCCTCCTGGTGGTCGATTCAGCCGGACGCCTGCGGGGCGAGTACTGGCAAATGGGCCACATGAATGTCGTGCGTTCGGCTGATCTGAACAATGACGGAGTCTACGAACTTCTGGCGGGCGGCATCCGCGAATCCGACCGGCAGGCTGTTCTCCTCATCTTCGATCCCCGCAATGTCCACGGCACTCCGCCGCCCCCAGGCCCGTCGAGCCCGGTCCACCTGCGCGGCATGCCCCCCGGAACAGAGAAGACGGTGGTCTACTTCCCCCGCACGCCCGTCAACCGCCGGAACGAGCCCTTCAACTTCGTAGAGACCATGGACCTTGTCGGCAATCGCCTCCAGGTCACGGTGCACGAGACCCTGGCCGCCCAGAAAGGCTACCTGCTCTATACGTTGAACCGCCAGTTGCAGGCCGTCGACATCGCCCCGTCCGCCTCGTTCAACTCCGCCCTCATGCGGCTGAATGCCGAGCAGGAGATGGCTCGTGAGCTGGGCCCGGAAGGCCTCAACGCTCTCAAGAAACAGATCCGGATCGTCCATCCATAAGACCTGCGGTCCGCCGGCCTGGCGTACTACAGTAGTCTCATGCGCATTGCCGAAATCCAGCAAGCTCTTCGCGAGGAGGGGCTCGACGCCTGGCTGTTCTTCGACCACCACCACCGCGACCCCCTGGCTTACCGGGTTCTGCAATACGAACCGGCGCAGATGGTCACCCGCCGCTGGTATTACCTGATTCCCGCACAGGGCGAACCCGTCGGCCTGGTCCACAAGGTCGAGTCCAAAGTGCTCGGCGACCTGCCCGGAACCCGCCGCGAGTACGCCGGCTGGATCCAGCAGCGCGAAGCCCTGGCAGCCCTGCTGGCCGGTTATAAGACCGTCGCCATGCAGTACTCGCCCAACTGCGCCGTGCCCTACGTGGCGAACGTCGATGGCGGGACCCTCGAACTCGTCCGCTCCACCGGTGTCGAGATCGTCACCTCCGCCAATCTCGTCCAACTCTTCGAAGCCCGCTGCTCCCAGGAACAGTACGAGTCGCACATGGCCGCCGGCGTGAAGGTCGATGCCATCCGCCGTGCCGCGTTCGCCAAGGTGAGTCAGGCGCTGGCATCCGGCACCACCGTCACCGAGATCGAGATCCAGCAGTTCCTGCTCGACTCCTTCAAGGCGGAAGGCCTGTTCACGGACCATGGCCCCATCGTCGGCGTCAATGCCCATGCAGCCGACCCGCACTACTCGCCCTCCCCCGAGAACTGCGTCGCCATCAAACCCGGCGACCTGCTCCTGATCGACCTGTGGGCCAAGTTCGACAAGCCCGGCGCCATCTATTACGACATCACTTGGACCGGTTTCTGCGGAGCCGTACCCACCGATGCCATGCTGAATGTCTTCGCCGCGGTCACCGGCGCCCGCGATGCGGCCATCCAATGCGTGAAGGAGACAGTCGCTGCCGGCAGGACGCTGCAGGGTTATCAGGTGGACGACGCCTGCCGCAATCACCTCATCGAGAAGGGTCTGGCGGAGCACTTCTTCCACCGCACCGGCCATTCCATCGGCGAAGAGGTCCACGGCAATGGCGCCAATATGGACAACTACGAGACGCACGACGAGCGCCTCGTCATCCCCGGCGCCTGCTTCTCCGTCGAGCCCGGTGTCTATTTGAGCGATTTCGGGATCCGCAGCGAGATCAACATGTTTCGTCACGAAGCATCAGCTGAAGTGACGGGTGAGATCCAGCGCGAACTGTTGCGTTTGATGTAGTCCCCACGGGGACTACATCGTAAAGGTGCGGGTCAGCGCAAACTGCCAGAACGTGTTGTTCTGCATGCCGGGCTGCTGGCCCCATTGTTTGCGGTAGCCGCCTTCCAGAGACGTGTTCTTCCACGAGATCACCAGCATCGTCTGGTAGCGCCAGATCCGTTCCCCGTTCGTCCCCCAGAAGCCCCAGGAGTGCGTATGGGCCGGACCGTGCCGGAACTGCACTTGCACATCGTCCCGCTTCAACAGCGGGTGAATGAACCATCCCTGCGTGTGCAACAGGGTGCCCCGTTGCAGGGTGCTGGTGGGCAGGGTCCACGCGTCGCTGGTCACCAGGATCGGCAGTTTGATCGGCTTCGCCTGATACTGCAGATTGATCGGAATCATCCAGTCGTTGACGCCCGTCTTCACGCTGGGAAAGCGAAGCTTATAGAAACCAGTTCCGAGGCTCAGAAACTGGTCTCTGTGCTTCCACACCGGCGCCTTGTATGCGAGGCCGGCCATCCAGTCATTCGAATGCGAGGGCGAGTCGTGGGTATTCCAACCATGCAGGTACAGCATGTCGCCGCTCACGATCGCGTTGCTCACTCCAGTGGTCACCTTGGTCTGCCACGCAGGTCCTTCGCCAAACATTCCACCCAGCGTGAGCTGGAAACAGTCTGCAAAGCCCGAGGAAACCGTCGTGACCCAGCGGCGCGCCGGACGGTTGGAAGGCGCGGAATCGTTGGAGACAGCCTGCGCGAACAACGGGCTGAAGGCAAGGGGAAGAATGAAGGGCGCGAGTTTCAACAGACTCATATTATCATGTAATCGGATCTTTTTGTCTGTGTTTGAGCCGATCTTACAGACAAAGAAAAGGGGAGCCCGCTCGGGGCTCCCCCTAACTACATGAATCTGTGAACGATCCTATTCGGTCACGTGGAACGTGCCGACATAGGCGCTACGCTTGTCGATGCTGGTCCAGCTCGCCTTCAGGTCGCCCGTCGGTGAACCGCTGAACTTGCTCTCCATAGTGAAGGCCGGCATCGCGTGCTCGGTCTTCGAGAGCGGATCGTACACCGTCGCCTCGTGGCCGCAGGTGGAATCGCTGTCGACCAGCGCCCGAGTCCGGATCTCGGCCAGCGTACCCGCATTCAGCGTCACGCGCTTTTCGTGGATATTGTTGTTCGCCACCTCGAACGAAATGGGCAGCGCATCAATCCGTACGATGTCCGACAGCAGGTCGCCCGTCATCCGCTGCGCGAACTCTTTCAGAGCCTGCCGCTGCTCGAGATTCGCCTTCTGGTCGACGATCAGATAAGCCTTCACCGGATAGGGCTCGCCCGTTCTGTCGCCCAGCGTGGAATTCGCTCGCACCGCCGCGGCCACATTCAGGCCGTCCAGCGAAACGCCCTTCCAGGCGCCCTTGTTGATCTGCCAGCCGAAAACCGCCAGGTTTCCGACCAGTTGCACCTCGGAGTTGGCGAAACACGCACCCACGTACACATCCGCCGTGCGGGATTCGACATAATTGCCGGAGACTTCAGTGGCAGGTTCGGCGGCCATGCCCAGCGTCGCCAGCGCCACTGCACAGACACTCGTCTTCCAGAGCTGCGTCATCGTTTCTTTCTCCCAGATGAGAAGTGGACTACTTCCAGCATAGCGCCTCGCCCTGCCGGGCGGCGCACCCCCTAGTCGGCGGTCAGGGCTTCCGCCCCAAAGCCGGACTCGGGCTCCTCCTTCTTACGATGCCCCGCCGTCAGGATGACGACCGCCGCCACAATCGCGGCCATGGCGCACAAGGCACGCAAGCTCAGAGGCTCCCCAGCGATCAGCCAGCCCAGCATGACGGCGACCACCGGATTCACATAGGCGTAAGTACTCGCCTTCGCGGGCGTAGTTGCTGTCAGTAGATAGGTATAGGCGGAGAAGGCCAGAATCGACCCGAACACCACCAGATAACCCCAGGCCGCCATCGACACCACGGAGAACTTCTCCGGATGAACCTGCGGCAATTCGCCGCGCAAAACGCCGGACAGGAACAGCAAACTCCCGCCGCACAACATGGTCATGCCGTTGGCCAGGACAGGCGACGGAGCCGTCGGTGCGTCAATCCCGTAAATCGAACCCACCGCCCAGCCCAGAGCCGCGCTCAGCACCAATGCGGCACCCACCATGTCAGCGCCCGGACCGCTCAGGTCCGACGGCCAGACCAGCACAGCCACACCGGCGAAACCAAGAAAGATGCCGGCGAAATCCCGCGCTGTCGGCCGCAAACCCCGTGGCGCCGCCCAGGCCACCAGCACCAGCATCAGCGGTTCGCTCGCCACCAGCAACGCAGCCAGCCCGGAGGGGATCCGCTGCTCGGCCAGAGTGACAAAACCATTGCCGCACAACAACATGAGCGTGCCCATCACCAGCGCTGTACGCCAGTGCTTCCAGCTGGGCCGTGCCTTGTTGCGCAGCAGGCTCCAGATCAGCAAAATCGACCCCGCGGTAAGGAATCGGGTGCCGGCCATCAGCAGCGGAGGAATGGTTTCGATGGCGTAGCGGATGCCCAGGTACGTCGAGCCCCAAACCACGTAGACAATGGCAAAGGCCAGCAGGAGTTGCCAGCGAACGGGTGTTGCCCTGACGTCAGACACGGCTCTTGTCCCCCTTCCCCGCTCCAGCCTTCGGCGCCGGAATGGGTAGCGTGGAAACTTCCTTGACGGTTTGGAGCACGATCGTCGTGCGGGTCGACCGGATCGTCGGAATGCTCCCAAAGCGCTCCCGCAACAGGACGGCCAGTGCGTCGGTGTCATGCACCCGCAGCTTCACCAGGTAGCAGTCTTCCCCAGCAATATGATGGACTTCCTGGACTTCCGGGATCTCCGCCAATTGCAGGGATGTCTCCTGCGCGCCAATGCGCTCCTCGGCCCGGACGAACACAAACGCCGTCAGGCCGATACCCAATGCGCGGGCGTTCAATTTGGCTTCGTATGCTCGAATCAGCCCGCGCTCTTCCAGCTTTCGGACGCGCTCCAGGACGGCAGACGGAGCCATGCCCACCTGCCGGGCGAGTTCTACATTGCTGACTCGGGCGTCAAACTGCAGCGCGGCGAGAAGTTGGGCGTCGACGTCGTCAAGCATTGCGAATCTCCTATGCCTTACCAGCATAAGCTTCGCAATTCTGACAGTCAATACGAATGTAATTCTGTTACGTATCCGTATCTCAGAACATCGTTCTTATAAACGCTGGATCAGGATGTCCTTGAACTCCAACCAGAAGCCCTGCCGGTGCGCCTGCAGTTCAATGAAGCCTTCTTCCAGGTTCTCCAGCGTGGCGTACTCGAGGATGGTGTCCCCATCGATCCGGACACGGCACTGCTTGTCCTTCACCCACAGCTCAAAGAGGAACCATTTGCCGTCTTCGATGCGCGGATAGCGGGCCCGCTTGAAATGATAGAGAGACCCTGTGGGGAAGTGCGCCTCCTCCACATTGTGAAGCTGAATCTCATAGCCCTTGCTGGGGTTCGTGCCCCGCCCGCCGCTGCGGAACAGGACTCCGCCATTGTGCTGCGGGCAGCCCCGAATATAGAGCTGCAGCTGGAAGTCGCGGAACTGCTCTTTCGAAGCCAGGTGCCCTGCCCCGTCGGCGCGCAGGATATCGCCCAGTTCCGTAAAGTTTGGTTTGCCTTCGGATACCGCCCACTTGGCGGCCAGGTCGCCAGGCTGGCTGTAGAGCGATTGCCACTTCTGTTTGCCGGGCAGCTCCTTCACCCGGAGGTTGCGGAACTTGCACTCGGCCGAGGCGGCGACAATGCCCAGGTAGCCACTCCGCAGCCGCGGAGCGAGTTCGGGATGGGCCGCAACATCCAGATCCTGTACCACTTCCCCATTTATCGACACCTGCAGCTTGGGCCAGTCAAAGACGATGCGGACCGGATTCCAGCCCTGCTGCACGTTGATCTTCGAGGGAGCAATCAGCGGGAACAGCGCCCCCACGGAGTACGGTGTCGCCTTGGCCTCCTTTTCGTGGAAGACCTTGATCTGGAACCCGGCCTGCGAAGGACGCCCAAACTCGGGGGCATGCAGATAGAAGCCCGAGTCCGTCCAGCCTTTGACGAAGAACTCGCCGCGCAGCTCGAAGTTCTCATACTGGCGGCCGGAGCGCAGCCAGCACGGGAAGGACGCGTGCGAATGCACGGCAATCTCAGACCCGGTAATCGTATAGGCCGAATCCGGCCCATCGACAATCGTCCATCCAGTCACGGGCTGAAAGCCGGATTCGTCAGCCTGCTGGGCCAGGGCGACAGCGGGAACGGCGGCGAGGAAAGTGCGTCGGGAGAGCATTCCCTAAAATTGTGCAACAACCGCGCGGCCCGCGGGTAACTCTCTATCGGATGACGAGTTCGACGCCGCCCAGCACCGCCCGTCCGGGCAGCGGAATGCTCAGGATCTCCTGGTAGCGGGTGTTCGCCAGATTCGTGAATTGCACGAACGGCCGCACCGGACCCCGGTTCCTCGCCAGGTATAGATCCCATACTCCGTAGGGATCGCGGGCCCGCCGCTCCATGGCGCCAATGCGGGTCCGCGCGGTGATGGATCCGGGCAATGTGCCGGTCCACGACGCCACCGCCGAGTGGATGGGGTAGTTAAAGGCGTACTTCGTATAGATACCCGGCAGAAGTTCAGAGACCCCGCGCAGGCCGGTGTAGCTGACATCGAACAACTGATGACGCCAGCGCCAGGCCGCCGAGGTTTCCACACCGGTGAAGTTCAGACGCACGATGTTGGCCGCCACCCAGGGCCCGGTCGGCGACGAACTCATGTAGTCGATGCCGTTGCGGTCGCGCCGGTGGAAGACGGTCGCCTGCAGGCGCAGGTTGGCGGTCGGACGGTATTCCGCTCCGCCCTCGCTGCTCCAGGCCGTCTCGGTTTTCAGCGCCGCATTGCCCTGGTTTGCCGGATCTTTATAGTACAGGTCAGTAAAGGTGGGGAGACGGTAGGCCCGGCTCACGCCGCCGCGCAGCTTGAACTTCGAGCTCACGTAGTACCCGGCCCCGATGCTGGGACTGACCTGATCGAAGATGCCGCGGTAGCTCTCCGTCCGCACTCCGGTCGTTAGCGAGAATCGCTTCAAAGCCCGGATGTCCAGGGAAACATAGCCTGTTCCCCGCGCACGGTTATGGATGCCCAGGTTCGTCGAATTGATGTTCTCGCCGAAACCCTCCACGCCATAGAACAGGGTCATCGTCCGGCCCAACGGTTCGCGCCGGCGCACGCTGGCCTGCCAGCTTTCCGCAATGTGATTGTTCTGGTACCGCTGGGGATTATCCCGGTAGAGATAGAAGAGATCGGTGTGGCGCCGGAAACTGAACGCCGCCTCGGTGCGGTCCCCGAACGATTGGCGCAACCCGCTGTACCAGGTCTTCGTGCGTTCCCACGACGGATAGGCGCCATAGAAATCCTGCGCGCCGAAGGGCTTGTCCGCATAACCCAGATCCAGATCAGTCGAACCCAATTTTGACGCGTAGCGTGTCGTGCAGCCGAAGGCCAGATTGCGGTAATCGCGGTTGGCGATGAATCCGGTGGAGAAGTCGCGGGAGAAAGTGAACTGCTGGGTGAGTGGCCCCACCAGCCCGGTGACCGTGGCCGATTCCTGGTTCGTGCCGAAACTGCCGGCGGCCATCCGGATTCGCGCCTGCCAGGCTTCCGGCGGAGCCGTGATGATGTTCACCACGCCACCCACTGCGTCGGAACCATAGAGCGTGGACCCCGTGCCGCGCAGGACTTCAATCGACTGGATGGACTCCATGGGCACCGGCAGATCCATATTGTGATGTCCGGATTGCGGGTCATTCATGCGCCGGCCATTGAGCAGGACCAGGGTCTGTCCGAAGCTTGCCCCGCGAATGGAGAGGTCCCCCTGGATCCCATTCTGCCCGCGCTGCCGCAGGTCGAGTGACGGGTCGAGCCTCAGCAGGTCTACGAAGTTGTTGAAGAGAAGGGTCTGGCCGCGGACCGGCAAAGAGTCGATGCTACGGTCCGCCTCTTCCAGGGGCAGCGGCTGCCAGGTGCCGGTGACCACGACGGATTGCTTGAGAGCAGGCGGGTCGGACTGCGCGAACAGCAGGCAGGGAGACAGCGTCAGGCAGAGTAACAGGAGAAAAAGGCGCATGAAGAGATCAGGGTGGTGTCGCGCATTTCGGACAACCCACCCCTCATTTCCATTTTCGCAGATTCTCCGCGCGGGACGACGGACCCTAGTTCGCTTCCGTGGCGGAAATCTTGACCTTTGCGCCCATATCCAGCCGCGTCAGGCTGCTGACCGCAACGGTCTCCCCCTCGTTCAACCCCTCGAGAATCTCGATCTCCTTGGGGAACCGGTCACCGACCTTCACATCGCGCACGTCGATCGACTCGTCATTCTTCACCACGTAGGATTTATTCGTCCCGAGAACATACAGGATCGCCTGCGACGGCACCACGCGGATGTTCTCCAGCTTGTCGGTATCCAGGCGCGCCCGGGCGTACGAACCGGGCTTTAACTCATGGTTGCTGTTCTGGATGAGGGCCTCGACGATGAATGTGCGTTTGGTCTGGTCGACAGTCGGAGAGATGCGCCACACCTTGCCCTCGAACTTCCGGCCTTCAAAGGCTTCGACGATGACTTCCGCCCGCTGGCCAAGTTTCACCCAGGGCGCCATGCGTTCCGGCACCTCGACGCGCAGCCGGATGGGGTCAATCTTCACCAAAGTAAACAGGGGCGAATTGGCCCGGACATAGGCTCCGACCACCGCCTGGCGATCTTTCACGAAAGCCGCAAACGGAGCGCGGACAGTGGTGTCGCGCAGCTTCTTCCTCTGCAGGTCCAGGCTCGCCTTATAGCGCTCGATCTCCTGCACCAGGTTGCGGGTCTGGTTCAGAGTCTGGTCGTAGGCGGCCTGCGCCGACTGGAAGCGCGCCTGAGCCTGGTCGAGGTCCGATTTCGGGCCAATGCCCTGATCCACCAGCTCTCGTGTGCGTTTGTAGCGGACTTCCACTTCAAAGAGGTCGGCCTTGGCGCGGCGCACGTCGGGCGCCTCGCGGACGTCCTGCAGGCGGTCCTTCTCATCCTTGAGGCCCAGGCGCTCGAGGGCCTGGCGCAGCTGGGCTTCCTGCTGGGCCACCATGTAGCGCGCCTCTTCATCGGAAATGCGGGCCAGCACCTGGCCCTGAGTGACGAGGTCGCCCAGGTCGACGTTCACCATCTGCAGCGGACCATCGGCCTCGGCGCTGATGATGGCTTCGTCGTAAGGAAACAAGGTGCCGACGCCTTCCACCGAACGTTGAATCGCCCTGGTGGAGACGCGGGCTACTTTGATCGGAACGGGTCCGGTCTCCTTCTTGGCCGCGGCGGGCGCACTGCGGGTGCAGGCGGAGAGGAACAGCAAAGAAAAGGCGCTTAGGATACCGAGAATAGGACGATTGAAGTTCATGCGACTACCTGGGGTGCCTTCCTCGCACCCCAATATGAAGGCGCGCTTGGCGAGGGGAAGGTTTCCGGAAGCCGCTATTCTATCGAGGTTTATGCCTCGCGCGCCGCGAATTTCTTACTTGACCAAAAAGAAGAACCCGGTATTGACGGCGGTGTCGGTTGGCTTCGTCTGTCCGTTCGACACGGGCAGGTTGTTCGAATTGCTGAAGCCGGCCACGAAGGTGCTGCCTTGGGCGTCCACTGCAATGGTCGTGGCGACATCGCTCAGGTTGCCGCCGAACACGAGCGACCAGACCAGAGCCGAGGCATCGAACTTGGTCGTATCGATGCGAGCTGCCCAGGATTCCACCAGGCGCACCGGCGGCTTGGTGTAGCCGTCGATGTTCTTCAGCGGGAAGTTGGCGGAAGTCGTGTAGCCGCCCAGGACAAAGGACCCGTCGAGCGGGTTCTGCGCCAAGGCATAAGCGATATCGGTGCCGGTGTCCCCAAAGTAGGTGCAGTAGGGGATGATGGCCGCGCCGGTCTTCGTCGGATCCACAGCCAGCAGGAACGCGTCAACGCCACCGGCGAGGGAAAGCTGATAGGCGCCCGGCGATACCGGCAGGTCGTTGGAAGTGGTGTAGCCCGCGATCCAGGCCAGATCCTGCTTGTCGATCACCATGGCTTGGCCGGAATCAATACCGCGGCCGCCAATATAAGTGGAGTAAACAAGCGAGTCGAAGGCGGTCTGGTAGGGATTCAGTACGGCGAAATAGACGTTGCCGCCGGCTTTGGCGGTCGACTGGTAGCTGGCTCCCGCCAAGGGAAAATCCGTGGACATGGTCGCACCCGACACATACACCAGACCCTTGCTGTTGAAGCCTACCGCGTTCGCAACATCCGTGGAGTTGCCGCCCAGGAATGTCGACATGATCAGCGTTCCAGGCACCGTGTCGGCGAAGGGCCGGACCACGGCCACGAAGGTATCCTGGCCGCCGCGATTGGAGGGCTGGAGGGCAACGCCCTCATCCGCGCCATACAGTACGCCTGAGTTCGTATAGCCCGTGATCGCCAGGGTCCCGTTCGGGCCGGCGGCGATCGCCTGGCCGACGTCGGTGCCAGTCCCGCCGTAGTAAGTCGAATAAGTGAGCGTGTCCAGACCGCCGGCGGCGGGATCGTATACGAAAACGAAGGCGTCGATGCCGCCAGGCTTCTCATCGTCTGTAGCATCCTCGTTGTCCGGATTCGGATCGCCCAGTTCCAGCTGGAAAGCATTGCCGCTCAAAGGAAAATCGGTAGAGGCCGTGCTGCCGGTCAGGGCCAGCCGGCTGCCGAACCAGGTCAATGCATTCGCCTCGTCATCTCCGGTGCCCCCGATGTAGCTCCAGTACACCAGCTTCCACGTCGAGCCGTTCGTGACGATCTTGGCGAGGAAAATGTCCTTCAAGCCGCTGTTGGTCAAAAAGTAAGGGTTCGTGTCTTCCGGGATGTCGACCTGGGCCAGAGCCGAGCCGGCCACCCAGAAACCGCCTGTTGGGTCGGGGATGACCGCGTTGATGATGTCAGAGCTGTTGCCGACGACGTAACCTGCCCAGGAGACCACCGGGTCAATGACCAGAGGCAGGTTGCGGTCGTATTTGCCGAGCCGGAAGCCCACTTCGCCGTTGCGGGCAATCTCGTAGGAACTGGTGACAGGGACCCGCTGGCCGTCCTTCATCTGATAAGCGACGGGCGCATGCTGCCGGATGCCGGCCGCGAGTTCCAGCTCGCCGGACCCTGCCAGCTTCGGCGTGGCACCGGAGAAGCGCAGGCGAATGGACTTCGGGTCCGAACCGGGCTGAACCAGGAAGTCATATTCCAGCATCTTGTCCTGGGCATAGTAGAGAACGTCGATGCCGGGATACGCGCCACGCACGGCAACCCGATCAAAATGGGGAACATCGGCGCGCCACTTGGAGCGCTGCCGGCCCACCAGGTAGTTGGAATTTGCCTGCTGCCGCTGCACACCTTCGAGCCGAGCCTGCCGCTGGCCGCCGGCCAGGGACATCCGCAGCTTGCCGCCCAACAGCGCGCCGGAAGCGTCGATGGAAACCGGCATGGAAGTGAGGTGGGAGGTAAACCGCGTGTTGTCCGGTGCCGGTTCGAACCAGGCCGGTAACAGGCTGAGAGCCTTATGAGGATCGGAGGGGCTCGTGCCTGCGACAGCGGTCACGGCGGCGGCGATGGTAAGGAACGGCAGGATGCGCATGCGAGTTTATGGCTGGGGCAGCGAGCCTGCCCCAAACTAAACATTATACGGTCCTGAATGGGAGCGCGGGTACAACAAAACCCAAAGGGAGGGAATTCGCTCAATTTTCAGACGTTACGCGTTCAACGACGCTCACCGGCGACCACCAGAAAACCAGTCTGGACCTCGCCATCCAGAATGCGGTTCCAGATCGCCCGGGCACGTCCGTGTGCCCTGTCGTGTTCGAACAATACTTCCTGCCCGCGCGCCAGCCCGGTGTCGGAATGGGCGGCGCGGAAGCCCGTATCACTGACGTCGATCAGGCGGCCTTCGAACGACGCAGCCTCGGCGCCGTCCACCGTCTTGAAGGTGACGCGGCCCTCGGCGCGGTATCGCGGCTCACGCCGTTTTTCCAGGTAACTCTCTGTCATGGTTCCACTTATGGCCATTTACAGGCACTTCGGACGGTTCCTCTTCCAGACGGTATTGTCTGAGCTTCCTGCTTAAGGTGCGGCGCGAGATGCCCAGCAGGTCGGCCGCCCTCTGCCGGTGGCCCTGGGTCTCGTCGAGCACTCGCATAATCGTTTCCCGCTCCAGACCATCCAGGATAGCCCCGTGGGCCGCATGGTGGGCGACCGGCCCGGGGAGCGCGGCGCTGCCAATCTCGACCGGTGTCCGCGGCGGAATGGACTGCAACCGGACTGGCAAGTCCAAATCGGAGCGGAGAATCACACCGTTGCGCGCCAGAATCGCGGCGCGGGTTATGACATTGCGCAATTCCCGCACGTTGCCGGGCCAGGAGTGGTGGACCAGAGCCTCCAGGGCCTCCGTCGACATGTGCACGGAAGGATCGTGGAGGCTGAGAAAGTGCAGGGCCAGGGCCTGGGTGTCTTCCGGTCGCTCCCGTAAAGGCGGGACACGCAACGTCATCTGGCTGAGGCGATGGTAGAGGTCGCGGCGGAAGCGCCCTTCCGATACCGCTACCTCGAGGTCAACATTCGTGGCCGTCAGGACGCGCACGTCCACCGTGATCTTTCTGGTGCCGCCGAGGCGATAGTAGGGCATGCCGTCCAGAACGCGCAGCAATTTCACCTGCATGCGCGGCTCTAATTCGCCAACTTCGTCAAGAAAGAGCGTCCCGGAATTCGCCAATTCAAAGAGCCCAGGCTTGGCGGAATCGGCGCCGCTGAAGGCTCCGCGCTCGTAGCCGAACAGTTCGCTTTCAATGAGATGTTCCGGCAGGGCACCACAACTGATGTCCACCCAGGGCCGGCTGCTGCGCAGTGACAGATGATGCAAAGCCCTTGCAATCAATTCCTTACCGCTGCCGCTCTCGCCTTGCACCAGCACGGTGGCAGACGTCCGGGCCACACGTTCGACGAGATCGAGCGCAGCCAGCATGCGCGGGCTGGCTACGATGGCTCGCATCCCCAGGAATTCGAATTCGTGGACTGTCGGCACCGGCATAGAAATGGCCTATTTAACCATTCGACTTTTCCACCTCCAGCCTATAGCCGAAATGTTCGAGAAGCCGTACCGAAACTAGCCTTAGATGGAGGTAGGAGATTGCTTAGCTATTCGGAACAGTAACGTTTCCAGCGGCTTCCGCCGATAGTTCTGGGATAGAAGTGCACATGTCGAACGTAGCGAAAACCTACACCCGGATCATGATCGTCCTCGGGATCTCGGTGTTCCTGCCGCAACTGCGGTATTGGAACAATCAGGACCCGGTTCAGTATCTCAGCTACTTCACCCTCGCCATCCTGGCGTCCGTCCTCCAGGTGGGCTACCACACGGAACTGGGCGTCGTGCCCATCAATCTCCTGTTTGTTCTCATCACCTTGCGGTCGCTTTCCCCCGCTGAAACGATGGCCCTGGGTGCGGCCAGCGCGCTGGCGCAGAAGTGGGTGTCGTCCAAGGATTCGCGTACCAGAGTGATGGACAGCCTGTTTGCGGTGGCCGTCATGTGCATTGCCGTTGCCCTGGCGGACTTCGCCTCGCGGGGCGTATTCGTGGTCGATGGCCGGCGCGAGCTGAACGATGCGCTGCGGGCCATTCTCACGGGTGCAACGTTCTTTGTGGGGATCTCCTTCCCGTGGGCTACGAAGGAAGCCCTGGAAACCCGCGTCAAGATGCGGTTGATCTGGAAGGATCGCTACTTCTGGATGCTGCCTTTCTATGTGGCGGGCGCGGTGCTGGCCGGCATCTTTGATATCGCCAAAGGTGAGGTGGGCTGGCAGTTGCCGGTGCTGGCGGTGCCGGTCGTGTTCCTGCTTTACCGTTCCTACCGGATCTACATGGCGCGCATGGAGGATGGCCGGTCGCACGCCGAAGAGATGGCCGCGCTCCACCTGCGCACCATCGAGGCGCTAGCGCTCGCCATCGACGCCAAGGACCAGACCACGCATGAGCACCTGGAACGGGTGCAGGTTTACGCCATGGAAGTGGCCAAGGAGTTGGGCCTCAACGAATCGGAGATGGAGGCCCTGCGCGCGGCTTCCCTGCTGCACGATATCGGCAAGCTGGCCGTGCCGGAACACATCATTTCGAAGCCGGGCCGCCTGACGCCGGAAGAGTTTGAAAAGATGAAGATTCACCCGGTGGTGGGCGCGGAGATCCTGGAGCGGGTCCGCTTTCCCTACCCCGTGGTACCGATTGTGCGCTCGCATCACGAGAAATGGGACGGCAGCGGCTATCCCGATGGACGATGGGGCGAAGACATTCCCATTGGGGCGCGGATCCTCTCAGCGGTCGATTGCCTCGACGCGCTGGCGAGCGACCGCCAGTACCGCAAAGCGATGCCGCTGGACCAGGCGATCGGGGTGGTGGTGCAGGAGGCCGGACGGGCGTTCGATCCGCGTGTTGTGGAAGTGCTGGCCCGCCGCTATGTCGAACTGGAGCGGATGGCCAAGGCTCGCAAGATTGAGCCACTGAAACTGAGTACAGATATCAAGATTGAAGCGGGCGCGGCGCCGGCAGCCGGCTTCGAGGGCTCGGACAAATCGGCGTCGGTGAAGGCCGCCGCGATCCTCGACCAGCCGGACTTCCTGGGCAAGATTGCGGCTGCGCGCCACGAGGCGCACGCTCTGTTTGAGCTGGCGCAGAACCTGGGCAGTTCACTGAGCCTGGACGAAACGCTCTCCGTTCTGAGCGTGCGTCTCAAGCGCCTGGTGCCCTACGATTCGATGGCCGTATACATCCGACGCGAGAACCTGCTGCATCCGGAGTTCGTCAGCGGCGACAACTTCCGGCTGTTCTCCAAGCTGGAGATTCCGGTCGGCCAGGGGCTGTCGGGCTGGGTGGCGGAGAATTCGAAACCGATCCTGAACGGCAATCCCTCTGTGGAGCCGGGGTACCTGAACGATCCTTCGAAGTTCTCCACATTGCGCAGCGCGCTGGCGGTTCCGCTGCAGGGTGTGAACGGGGTCATTGGCGTGCTGGCGCTCTACAGCAGCGAACGGGATTCGTTCACGAAAGACCACCTGCGCATTCTGCTGGTGGTGAGTTCGAAGCTCTCCCTGGCGATCGAGAATGCACTGCGCTACCGGCAGGCCGAGACTTCGGCCACGACCGACTTCCTCACCGGGCTGCCGAATGCCCGGTCGCTGTTCCTACACCTTGACAGTGAGATCGCGCGCTGCAAGCGAGCGGGTGAGGTGGTTTCGCTGCTGGTATGCGACCTGGACAATTTCAAGCAGATCAACGACCAGTACGGCCATCTGGAGGGCAATAAGGCCCTGAAGGTGGTGGCCACGGCCTTGCGCGCGAACTGCCGGGAGTACGACTATGTGGCGCGCATGGGCGGCGATGAGTTCGTAGTCGTGCTGCCGGGCCTCGATGCGGCCAACGCGGCGCAAAGATCGGATCACATCCGGAAGATGGTGCTGGAAGAGGCGCGCCTGCAGACGGGGCTGGAGCTCTCGGTTTCCATCGGCAGCGCCACCTATCCGCATGGCGGAGCCGATGCCGAAGACCTGCTGTCGTCGGCCGACCGCCTGATGTACAAGGCGAAGGCGGCCAGTCCGGAGCGGCTGCGCTCCCAGAAGAACTGGGCGTTATGGCAGCAGAACACCCAGGGCACGCAAACGATTCACTAGTTATTCCACAACCCGGCCGTGGAGCCGGAAGCGGTAGACCAGAGCCCCCGAGACCAGGGTGACCGCGGCCAGGGCGGAGATCACGGGCGCAAAGCGCAGCCCGACGAAGACGAGGACGACGCCCGGCACCACGAACAGCAGTGGGATGAGCGGATAAGCGAAGCTCACGACCCCGAGTTTCTGCCAGCCCGGCCGGCTGCGGAACTTGAACAGACTGGCCACGGCCAGCATGGCGAACAGGCTGAGCAGGTAGCCGATGTAGGTCATCAGGTTGCCGAAATTGATGAGGGTCATCAGCATGGCGCAGGCGCCCTGGCAGAGGATGGCCGGCACCGGGGTGCGCCACTCAGGGTGGATCTTTGCGGCTACGGGCACGAAGGCTCCGTTCTTCGCCATGGCGTAGTAAAGCCGGGGCCCGATGGTCACCATCGCATTGACGGTGGACATCAGCGAAATGGCGAGCAAGCCGCTGAAGAGGCCGGCTACTTTCTCGCCGAACAGGGCCTTGGCCGTCAACGAGCCGACAGCGAGCACGCCCTTCATCTCCGACAACGGCGTGGCATAGATAAAAACGATATTGAAGAGCAGATAGAGTCCGGCGACCAGGACGGTGCCGAGGGTGAGAGCGAGCGGGAGAGTGCGCTCGGGCTTTTGGAGTTCCTCCGCGATATAGGTGGCCGCATTCCAGCCGCTGTAGCCGACATAGATCCAAAACAGGCTGATGGCGAACTGCGCGACGAGCGGGGCGGAAGAGGTACGGACGGTCGATTGCGTCAGGTGGCTCCAGTCACCTTGCCCCATCAGCAGGCCGAAGCCGATGAAGGCGATCATCACAAGGATCTTCACCGAGGTGAGTGTGTTTTGAATGCGGGCGATGAATTCGACGCCGAACAGGTTGAGGACTGTGAATATGAGAATGATGCCGGCGGCCATGATCTGGGCTCCGCCGAACTGGAGGCCGATTTCTCCGGCGCTCCAGCGAAACCACGCGTTCTGCTGTTTGAGCACAGGAGTGAAATAGCCCAGGTAGTCTGAGAGCGCGAGGGCGGCAGCGGCGATGGGCGCGGAGAAGCCGGCGAAGAAGCTGACCCAACCGCTCATGAAGCCCAGCGTGGGTCCGTAGGCCCGGGTGAGGTAGACATACTCGCCGCCGGACGCGGGGAAATTCACACCCAGCTCTGAATAGGAAAAGGCTCCGGCGAGGGCGATGATGGCGCCGATGAGCCAGATGCCGAGCACCAATTTGGGATCCCCCAGGTCGCCGGCGAGGAAGCCGGTCGACGTGAAGATGCCGGTGCCCACCATGTTCGAAATGACGAGCGCGGTTGCGGAGTAAAGACCCAAACGTCTAAGAAGCGTGGGGGAAGAGGTCATTGGATTGAATTGTAGCGGACACGGCGAGTTCAGGTTGTGACGGACCCCGGCACTCGCGCGTTTCCGCGGGATTTCGCTGGATTTTGCGCTAGGGCGCGGAGAGGAACCCGCGGCCAGAAGAGAGAGTGACACCGCCATCGACGGTCAGTACGGTTCCGGTGATGAAAGACGCCGCGGGCGAAGCGAGGAAGAGGACGGCCTCGGCGATTTCGTGCAGGGAGGCAAAGCGGCCCAGCGGCACGGCCGACATCATTCGGGCTCGCGCTTCCGGAGTGGGGGCGAGCCGTTGCATGCCTTCGGTGCCGTCGACGGGTCCGGGGGCGATCACATTGACGCGCACACCCGCGGCACCCCATTCCAGGGCGAGCACGCGATTCAGCATGTCGACCCCAGCTTTGGCCGCGCAGACGTGTGCCTGGCCCTCATAGGGATGGGCGCCATGCGTGGCGGAGATCGAGATTACCGACGCGCCGGGCTTGCGCAGGAGCTCATAGGCAGCCCGGCAGGTGTTGAAGGTGCCGAGCAGATCGATATCGACCACAGCTTTGAAGCCGTTGGCGGACATGCCGAGAACAGGCGCGGGGAAATTGCCGGCGGCTCCGCAGACAAGGATGTCGAAGGGGCCGAAGGCCTGCAGGCACGCCTGCGTGGCGGCGAAGTCGCGGACGTCGGCGGCGAAGGTCTCACAGGGGAAGGTCCGGGCCGCGGCGTTGAGCTTTTCGGGGTTGCGCCCCTGGATGCCGACGCGGGCTCCGTGTCCGGCGAAGAGTTGGGCGATCTCGAGGCAGATCCCGCTGGAGCCTCCGGTGATATAGGCCGATTGGCCGGCAAGCAGGTTGTCCCGAAAAACGCTGGGCATCGGAGACACTATAGCGCTCTGCGGCGCTACTCCGTCCGGTCGCAGTAGTAGTTGGGAAAATGCGCCTGGAACACAGCCAGGGTCATGTTGCGATCGGGCTCCATGCCATATTGCGTACTGCGTCCGCTGAGAACCAGCACGTGCTTGATCGTGTCGATGGTGCACCAGCCCCCGCCTAGAGGCTTCAGACCATATTTCTCGGCGATGTCGCGATGGAACGTCACCGAATCGTCGAAGACGATCGCGAGCTTGCCGCCCTCTTCCGGAATGAGGCCCATGACGTACTTGCCCTCCATGCGCTCTTTCTCAGCGGCATGGAGGATCAGGACGATGGGCTGCTCCCATTCAGGCAGATGCAGGCTTTGGCGCAGGTTCATGTTGGGCCATCCACGATTGCATGGCTTCGAGCAACGCTTCGATCGTGGAAGGGTTGGCTTCCACGGTAACGGTCAACCCATGGCGGCGCGCGACCTCGGAAGTGACGGGTCCGATGGAGGCGATTTTGGAGGCCGAGACCAGCTCAGGTCCAGCGGCGGCGAGCAGGTTCTTCACGGTGGAAGAACTCGTGAGGGTGATCCAGTTGGGCCGGGCCGCGCTGAGCAACGCTTGCGCCTGTTCCGCCAGATCAGCGGGCACGATGGTCTGATAGACAGGCAGGACGTCGACGCGGGCGCCGAGCTTTGTCAGTTCCTCGGGGATGACATCGCGGCCGACGGAGGCACGCGGCAGCAGGATGGTCCGGCCTGCGAGGCCTTCCGCGCTCAGGGCGGCAACGACACTCTCAGCGATGTACTCGTCGGGCACCACGGTGGGTTCCAAGCCGCGTTGGCGCAGTGCGTCGGCGGTAGCCGAGCCGATCGCGCACAGTTTGGGTCCCGCCTCCGGCTTCACTTTGTCAAAGAAGAACTCTACCCCGTTGACGGAGGTGAAGATCGCCCAGTCGTAGGAACGGAACTCGGGCGCGGTGAACTCCAGGGGTACGAAGTCGATCACGGGCAGTTCAAGGACATCGGCGCCCAGGGCACGCAGGCGCGAGGAGAGGGATCCGGCCTGGCTGCGGGCCCGGGTGACGACGACCCGCTGGCCGTGCAGCGGCTGGTTCGTTCCGTAGACCTGCACCAGGATCGACTGGGCTCCGCCGGCGAGCAGACGGCCGGCCGCTGCGGTGCCGAGCTCCGCGGCATCGCTCACCGCGCCGCTGGTCTCGTCCACGATTAAAGTTCCGCCATCCGGGTCGATCACGACGGAGCGTAACTGCAGCGAATCGCCGCTGACGACCGCATGAGCGCCAATAGGCACCTGGCAGCCGCCGCCGAGGGAGGCGAGCACGGCGCGCTCGGCCGTGACCGCGGCGCGCGTGGCTGCGTGGTCCAACTGATTGCAGATCCGGTAGGCATCGCCGCCGTCGTCGCGAGTCTCAATGGCGAGGGCGCCCTGGCCGACGGCGGGACACATGATGTCCGGCGGCAGCAGTTCGGCGATGCGATCACCCCAACCCAGGCGGCGCAGGCCGGCTCCGGCGAGCATGATGGCATCGAACTGACCTTCGTCCAATTTTCGGAGCCGGGTGTCGAGGTTCCCGCGTACACTTTCGATCTGCAGATCGGGCCGCAACTTCTTCAACTGCGCGGAACGGCGCAGGCTGGATGTGCCAACACGCGCACCCTGGGGGAGTTGCTCCAGCTTCAGACCGATGATCGCATCCTGCGGCGTTTCGCGCTCCGGGATGGCGGCCACCGTCAGACCCGGCGGAAGGACCGTGGGAAGGTCCTTCAGACTGTGTACGGCGAGGTCGATGCGCCCTTCCAGCAGCGCTTCCTCGATTTCCTTGGTGAACAGACCCTTGGAACCGACCTTGGCCAGCGGCACATCTGTTATCTTGTCGCCTGTAGTTTTAATGATCTCCAGGTCCGTCTCGACGCCGAGTGCGGCCAGTTGCGAGGCCACCCAGCGCGCCTGCCACAGGGCGAGTTGCGAACCGCGGCTTCCGATCTTGAGCTTCATGAATCCTCCAGCCGGAACATCCGGCGGATCAGGGTGAGTACGCGGTCGCCTTCGGGCTGTGCGGCGGCGCGGCGGATTTCGGTCAAAGGCCCGTGGGCAATCTTATTGAGAAGTCCTCGGGTATAGGCAGCCAGGACTTCCTCCTGCTGGGGCGAGAGAGGACCCAGCTTGCCGCGAACCCGCTCGAACTCCAGGCGGCCCATCTCCTCGAAGCGGTGCTGCAGGCTGACGATGGTGGGAGCCACCTCGCGGGCCTTCATGCGTTCCAGCAGCCGGGCGATCTCTTCGTCGATGATCAGTTCGGCCTGGTCGGCCTCGCGCTGCCGCGCCTTGCGGTTCTCTTCCACTTCGCGGCCGAGGTCGTCGATGTCGTAGAGATAGATGTTCTCGATGTCGTTGACGGCCGGATCGATGTTGCGCGGCACGGCGATATCGATCAGGAAAATGGGCCGGTTCTGGCGCTTTTTTAGCACCTGCTTCATCTCATCCTTCTTCAGCAGGTAGTCCGGCGCGCCGCTGGAAGTGATGACGATATCCATCTCGGGCAGACGGGTGTGAAAGGTATCGTAGTCGATGACGTGCCCGCCCACGAGGGCGGCCATCTCCTCGGCGCGGGCCCGAGTGCGGTTCGTGACGAGAATCTGTTCACAACCGGCGCGGTGCAGATGGCGCGCGGCGAGTTCCGACATCTTGCCGGCGCCAACCAGCAGCACCTTCTTGGAACTGAGCTGGCCGAAGATCTGCTTGGCGAGCTCGATGGCGGCGTAGCTGACGCTGACGGCGCTGCGGCCGATATCCGTCTCCGAACGGACGCGTTTCGCCACCGTGAAGGCGCGCGTCAGCACGGAGTCGAGGAAATTCGTGAGCGACCCGTGCTCTTTCGCGGCCGAGTAAGCGGCCTTGAGCTGGCCTAGGATCTGCGGCTCCCCCAGAACCATGGAGTCGAGGCTGGCGGCGACGCGAAAGAGGTGCCGAATGGCCTCTTCGTCACGGAAAGTATAGAGGTAAGGCCTCAGCCAGACGGCGTCGATCCCGCGGCTTTGCGCGATGATGCCGAGCACCTGGTCGAGGTTGATTTCGCCGTTGGTGGCGATGGCCACCTCCACCCTGTTGCAGGTGGAGAGGATGAGAGCCTCTTCGGCTCCCCCTTGGGAACGCAGGTTGCTCAAGGCCTCGCCGAGGGCGGATTCAGCGAACGCCAGGCGTTCGCGCACCTCCACCGGCGCGGTCTTGTAGCTGAGACCCGTGAGCATTACCTTCATGCGCGTGTCTCCATCATCGGGCGAGCAGCGGCCTCAATCCCACATGCGCGGCCCAGGTGATCACCGCGAATCCAAGTACTGTCAATGAAAGCACAGCGGCCTTGCGGCCCCGCCAGCCGGCGGAGATCCGCAGGAATACCATCAGCAGATAGAAGCCCCAGGTGACGAGCGAGACGACGATCTTGGCCTCGCTGATCCAGCGGGTTCCATATTCGATTGACGCCCAACTGCTGCCGGCCACCACGGCCAGGGTGACCGCAACGAAGCCGACGCTCATCGAGCGCGTAATCAATGTGTCGAGCGTCTCCAACGGCGGCAGGCGGTCCGGCGTAACCATGGCGATGAAGTCTTCACTGCCATGTTTGCGTTTCAGCCGGCGCTCCTGCAGCAGGTAGAAGACGGCAGCGCCCGCGCTGAGCAGCAGGCCCGCATAGCCTACCAGGACGAGCAGGATATGGGTGATGAGCCATGCGTTGCGGACACGCGAGTCCTCCCAGGAGGACATGGGGGCGCCCATGGCGGCTATGAGAGTGAGCAAGGAGACGAGCGGAAAGATAAAGATGCTGAGAATCGCAAAGTGGTAGCGCCACTCTACGAACAGATAGACCACCGCAAAGATGAGAGCGCACAAAGAGGCTGTTTCGTAGAAGTTGTTGGCGGCCAAGTGTCTCAGTTCGACACTGTGCTCGACGAACGACACAAAATGAAGCACTACCGCAACATGAAACGCTCCTAATGCATAGGGGAAGAAGCGGGATCCGCGGCGCAGCACAGTGAGAAAGGCGTGTACCAGGCCCGCCGCATAGAGGAATGCGGCCACCCGTAGCCAGAACAGGCTCATGTCGGGCATACACCACCAAACAAGGAAGAATTCGCCGGCACGCTTTGAGTATATCGCGGCAGAGGCCCCCTCCAGAATGGGAACATGTCAGCATGACACTGAATCTGAAGGGAAAAACGGCCTTGGTGACCGGCGGAAGCCGGGGCATCGGAAGAGCGGTGGTGGAGCGGCTGCTGAAAGCGGAAGCGAATGTGGCCTTCTGCGCGCGCACTCAGGCAAGCGTGGACCAGGCCTTGGAGGAAATCCGTAGCAGGAATAGTACTTTCGCCCTGAAGGTTGCAGGACGAGTGGCCGATGTTGGGAGTGAAGAGCAAGTACGGTCCCTGTTTGAGTGGTTGGAATTGGAATTCGGCGTGCTTGACATATTAGTGAATAACGCCGGAGTGGGGATCTTCAAAGATCTGGCCGCAATGGCGCCAGAGGAATGGCAAACAGTGATCGGAACGAATCTCACTGGTGTTTACAACTGCTGCCACCATGCGCTGCCCCAATTGCAGAAGCAGGGTGGAGGTTGGATTGTGAATATCGCGAGCCTGGCGGGTAAGAATGCGTTTGCCGGCGGCGCGGCGTATAACGCGTCGAAATTCGGATTGTGCGGAATGAGTGAAGCAATTCTGCTCGACCACCGATATGAAGGTGTGAAGGTGACCACGGTGCTCCCGGGCAGTGTGAGTACGGATTTTGGGCGGGCGGGCAAGGCGGAGTGGAAGATCGGGCCGGAGGATGTGGCAGAAGCAGTCGCCATGATCCTGGCGATGCCCGACCGGACGTTGGTGAGCCACGTGGAGATTCGTCCCTCGAGGCCACCGAAAAAGTAGGATAAGCGGGCCCCGGGGGCCCAGCACAGCAGAGTCGAGCGTGAGCGGGGCGGGTTGTACTCAGGCGTACCCGGCGCGGCGAAGGAAAGGAGCCCAAATTGGGCGACGCATTTCACATGGAGATCCCGGCGGACTATATTCCGCCGATGGCGAAGGACAACAGGCGTTTTGCTTTCTCCAAGCGACTGGGCAGCTCGACTTCGCGTGCTACGGGCAGCACGAGGACCGCTTCGGCGGCCGGCAAACTGCTCGATCCGAACCGCACCGGCCGGGAAGCGGCTGTGCTCGAAAACAACCTCAAGCAGTACATTGTGGGCCAGGATGAGGCAATCGAGCAGATCGTCAACATCTACCAGATGCACCTGACGGGTCTCAGCGCACCGCAGCGGCCGGTTGGCAACTTTCTGTTCCTGGGTCCGACGGGCTCAGGCAAGACGCGCATCGTGGAAGCGACGGCCGAGGCGCTGGTGGGTACACCGCGTTCCGTCATCAAGATCGATTGTGCGGAGTTCCAGCACAGTCACGAAATCGCAAAGTTGATCGGTTCGCCTCCCGGCTACCTGGGTCATCGCGAAACACACCCGCTGTTGAGTCAGGAAGTCCTGAATCAGTACCACAATGAGCGCACAAAGCTCAGTTTCGTGCTCTTCGACGAGATTGAGAAGGCCTCGGATGCGCTCTGGAACCTGCTGCTGGGCATTCTCGACAAGGCGACGCTGACGTTGGGCGATAACCGCAAGGTCGATTTTTCGCGGACGCTCATTTTCATGACGTCGAATCTGGGTGCGGCCGAGATGAGCGCGATAGTGAATCCGCGTCTCGGATTCCTGGCCAAGCAGGCCGGCGATGAAGAACCGATGACGTCGACGATTTCGAGCAAGATTGCGCGCAGCGGCGTGGAAGCCGCGCGGCGCAAGTTCACACCGGAGTTCATGAACCGGTTGGATAAGGTAGTGGTCTTCCAGCCTCTGGGCAGCGAACAACTGCGGCGGATTCTGGATATTGAGTTGGGCCTGGTTCAGCAGCGAGTCTTCTCGGCCGCGCCCGACCGTAGCTTCGTCTTCTCGGTGACCCCGGAAGCGAAGGATCATCTTCTGGCCGAAGGCACCGATTTGAAGTACGGTGCGCGGCATCTGAAGCGCGCGATCGAACGCCTGCTTGTGCAGCCGCTGTCGAATCTAATTGCCACAGAGCAAATTCGCGGTGGAGATCTGTTGCGGATAGACTTCGACTCGGATAGCAGCGAGCTGGCGTTCGCGCGTGAAGCAGAGGGCCTGGCCATCCAGGCGATGGCCGAACTTGTGGATCCACCGGTGAAAATGTGGATGAAGGCCGCCGGTGCGGGTGTGGCGGAAACGCAGAAGGCTCCGGCCGTGCGAACTACGCGGCGCGGTTAGTCAGGGTGTTTTCTCAGGATTGACCTGACGTGGGGAGAGATCCGGCGTGGCACCGGGTCGTTGCGTAATGGCGATAGCACGCGACGATCCGGTGCAGCCCGGTAGCGGTTCCACCGAGTAGTAATTCAGACCATACAGCCAGTTGCGGTGCAGCGTCTCGACGCAGGTTTCCGCGGCATGCGGCTGCACACGGCGCCAGAATCCCCGGGCAGAGACAATCTGGTCGAGTACAGGCGCGGCACTCAATTTCACGAATAGCAATCCAAGTGCGGCACCCAGGGCCACCACCGCCACGGCGGCGGCGCGCCGGCGGCGACGCTCCAACCACCAGACAGTGATCGTAAATGGCAGGGCCAGCGCGAAGTACTCCCAGTGGGTTTCGCCCAGGTTGGCCCGGCGCAGGCCGTGCAACAGAGCCTCAGGCAGAACGGTGGCGATGATGGGACATAACCCGAGCAGCAGGGTCGCCAGCGCCAATTGGCGTTTCGCAAATTCAGCCGCTTCGATGCCCGCAGCCAGCACCATGCAGAGCGGCGGGAGCAGCGGCAGAATGTAGCCAGGCAGCTTGTTCGCCGAGAGCGAGAAAAAAACCAGTCCGAAACAGAAGACAGCCAGCAGGATGCGCCGGCGGTGCTCGCTCCAGCAGGGTGGGCCGAGAAGGGTGAGGACGGTGGGCCAGGGGAACAGGCTGGCGACCAGCACCGGAAGATAGAACCAGAAGGGCTGTTCGTGGAGCAGCGCGCCATCGGCGAAGCGCGAGAAGTGGTGTTTGACGAAGAACTCGTCCCAGAAGGCCTTCCCGTGCAGGACAAACATGGCGCCGTACCACGGCAGGGCCACCACCAGGGCGGCCAGCGCCGGAACCAGCATCTCTTTCCAGCGTCTCCAGGCGAACCACAGCAAGGGCAGAATCAGAACACCCGGCACCAGGCCCTTGGCCAGAACCGACAGCCCGAAGCAGGCTCCGGCAGCCAGCGCCGCCCGTTTTGAACCGGTTTCGAGCCAGAGCAGACCCAGCAGCACGGTGGCATTGAAAGTCGCGGCCAGCGGCAGGTCTGTGACGCCGATCTGACTCTCCGCCGCCCAGCCGGCGGTGGTGGAGAGAAGCAGCACGGAGATCCAGGCAATCCGTTCCCCTTCAAGCCGCCGCATCACCAGGAATTGCAGCAGCACGTAGAGCAGGCTCAGGATCGCGACCGGCAGCCGGGGAGAGAGGTCATCCCCCAGACCGGCCCGTTGGCCCACGCCGACCATCCAGTACAGCAGCGGCGGCTTTTCGAACCACGGTTTCCCCCAAAGCGTCGGCGTGATCCAATCGCCGGAGCGGGCCATCTCCCGCCCGATGGAGGCATAGCGCGGCTCGTCCGCGCTCAGCAGACCTACCCCATCCAAGGCAATGCCATAAACGGCAGCCAGACCGGCAAGCAGAAGCAACAGAAGGACAATAGTACGAGGCGTAAGCCCAGCCAACGGCACGTCACCAGTATAATGGCCGCAATGCCTCGTCTATTTTGTCTCGCCTTTCTTTTGTGTGTGGGGGTGTGGCCAGCCGGCGCCGATGTGTCGGGTTGTGCGTGCGATCCAAAGAAGCCCGAGACGATGAAGGTCCGCGAATGCAGTCTGTGCGCCGAAGCCGAAAAGCAGCCCGCCGATGTACCGTTCTTCGTCCTGAAAGATGTGAATCCGCGCAAGCCGAACCGCTGGCTGGTGTTGCCAAGGGTTCACGGCGAGGGGCCGCACCCGATTCACGACCTGCCGAAGGCGCAAAGGGATGCTCTCTGGAAATTTGCCATTGCCACGGCAAAAGAGAAGATTGGCGACGGCTGGGGTCTTGCCTACAACAGCTGGCACGTCCGCACGCAGTGTCACCTGCACCTTCATGTGGGGCGCTTTATCACGGCCGCGGAGAACTCGCTATTCGTCGTGGTCAGGCGGCCTGAGGATTTCCCCGCTCCGGAGCACAGCGGCGTGTTCATCCACCCGGTCAAGGGCGGCTACCATGTGCACACCGGGGAGCGCATCATGGAGACAGCACTGGTCCGGTGATCTCATTTGGGGATACAGTCATAGGGGACAACATGAGCCTGGTCGAGATCCAACAACCGCCGACAGCGGAAACAGCCGCTATCCATCTGCACCCGAGCGACAATGTGGCGGTGGCCCGCCTGACCTTAGGCGAAGGACAGGTGGTCTCCGCCGGCGGTGTTCAGGTGGTCTTGCGCGAGCAGGTGCCGGTGGGTCACAAGCTATCCTTGCGGCGCATCGCGGCAGGTGAAAACGTGCTGCGCTACGGTCAGGTGATCGGACCCGCGCGGGTCGATATCGAGCCGGGTTTCCACGTCCACAACCACAACCTGGGCTACCTAGAGGGGACCCGAGTCTATGAGTTCCCGGCGGAGGAGCGGCCGCTGCCGGCCCCGCCCGCGTCGATGCCGACTTTCCAGGGCTATGCGCGCGACGATGGCCGCGCCGGCACCAGGAACTATATCGCCGTGGTGGCGGCCTCGAATTGTGCGGCCCATACCGCTGAATGGATTGCTTCGAGCTTCGATGGCGAGACATTGCCCCCGAATGTCGATGGCGTCGTGGCCTTCCCGCACGGGGAGGGCTGCGGGCATTCCATTGGGCCGGATACTGAGCAGCTGCAGCGCACGCTTTGGGGCGTCCTGGACCACCCCAACGTCTCCTCCGCCATCGTGCTGGGCCTGGGCTGCGAGGTGAACCAGATCGATCACTACCTGGGGGTCGCCGCCGGCAGCGGACCGCGCGCCTCGCGCATCGCCGGCATGACCCTGCAGGAGAGCGGCGGCACACGCGCTACCGTCGAACAGGCCAGGAAACTGATCGCAGCGATGATGGAACGCGCCACGGAAGAGCGGCGTGTGGAACTGCCCGCATCCAAAATCTGCCTGGGACTGAACTGCGGCGGGTCGGACTCGTTCAGCGGCATCACCGCGAATCCGGCCCTGGGCTATTGCTCCGATCTGCTGGCCGCAATGGGCGCGACGAGCGTGCTGGCCGAGACGCCCGAGATTGTCGGCGCGGAACATCTGCTGGTGAAACGGGCGCGCAACCGGGCTGTCGCCGAGAAGCTACTGGCGATGATCGCAAAGTACAAGACCTATCTTTCCCGCTTTGAAGGCAGCTTCGACGACAACCCCTCGCCCGGCAACAAAGAGGGCGGCCTCTCCAACATCCTGGAGAAGTCTCTGGGGGCCGTGGCCAAAGGCGGTACGTCGCAACTGAACGAGGTGGTCGACTACGCGGAGCGTGTGATGGGCCCCGGCTTTGCCTTCATGAATACGCCGGGCTACGATCCGGTGTCACTGACTGGTCTGGCGGCCGGGGGTGTCAATCTGATAGCGTTTACGACGGGCCGAGGCAGCGCCATCGGATTTCCGACCATTCCCGTGCTAAAAATCGCTACAAATAGCTACACCTACCGCCGCATGTCGGGCAACATGGATATCAATGCCGGCCGCATTGCCGATGGGGAAGCTGGGGTCGATACAATCGGCCGCGAAATCCTCGAGGCGCTGCTGCAGGCTGCCTCCGGCGTGCGGACGAAGAGTGAGCTACTCGGCCACAAGGAATTTGTGCCGTGGCGCATTGGACCGGTCATGTAACAGCTGAATAACGGTGTTACCCTGAATGAATTCTCCCAGAGGAACCATGCGAATCCTGGTAGTCGAAGACGAAAAGCGAATAGCGGACTTTGTGAATCGCGGCTTGGAGAGCGCGGGGTACACGGTCGATCTCGCCGAGAACGGCGAAGCGGCGCTGGAACTCATCCACGCACACGATTACGATCTCGTAATCCTGGACCTGATGTTGCCCGATATGGACGGCCTCGCTGTTCTGGAAAAAGCACGCAACCGGAAGGTCAGCCCGCCGGTGCTTATCCTCAGTGCCCGCGGCGGCGTCGACGACCGTGTCAAAGGTCTGGAACTCGGCGCGGACGACTACCTCGTCAAGCCTTTTGCGTTTGTGGAACTCCTGGCTCGTGTCCGGGCTCTGCTGCGCAGGGGCCAGTCGACGCCGGAACGCCTGGTGGTGGGAGACCTCGCGCTCGACTGTGTGCGCCGCAAGGCCAGCCGCGGCAACGAACCGGTGGACCTGGCACCAAAAGAGTTCAGCATCCTCGAGTACCTGATGCGCAATCGCGGCCGGCCGCTGAGCCGCACAATGATTGTTGAGCACGTCTGGGACATGGAGTACGACGGCCTCACGAATATCGTGGATGTGTACATCCGGCACCTGCGCAGCAAGATCGATGACCGCTTTCCGGTGAAGCTCATCCACACCGTGCGCGGCATCGGCTACATGCTCGATCTGTCCGAGAACCCGGGCGCGCCATCCGAGAAACCTGAAGAAGCCTGATTGCACCGTCAAGGCAAGGCTGGGCTCAGTTGTATGTCCGAATCGAATCGCAAGTCCACGCTTTGGCTCCGCACCCTTCGTGGATTACGCATGCGTCTCGCCGCGACGTATGTGCTGCTGTTCGCCCTTGCTCTGGTCGGCCTAGGCTTCGTCTTCCGCCAGTCGCTCACCGGCATTCTGAACCAGCAGAGTGAACGGGTGCTGGACGAGGAGTGGCGGGCCATGAAGGCCTATCTCCGCTTCCAGCGCGGCGAGTTGATGTGGACTTACGATCCCGAAGACGGCGAGGAGGCCTACGCCGTCGACCGCCTGCGGCGCGTCCTGCTGATCACAGACGAAAAAGGCAACGTCCTGGAGCTTTCCAACGGCTATTCCGCCCTGGGGAGCGAGTCGATGCAGCAGATCCGCCGCGTCGTTCAGTCGCGAGAACCGCTCACCGTCGTCCGGCGGGATTTCCGAGGGGACACCTACCTCGTCCGCATGGGGATCATGAGCGACCAGGGGCGGGCGTTCTTCGTCGCCATCGGCCTGCCGGTGGAAGAGACCCTCAGGATCCCCGACCATCTGCTGCGCCAGTACCTGCTCTCTGTGCCCGTCATGCTGCTGATCATCGTGATCGTCGGTTGGTACATGGCCGGCCGGGCGCTGCGCCCGCTGCACCAGGTGGCGGAGACGGCCAGCGCGGTGGCCGGCGGCAATCTCAGCCTGCGCATCATGCCGCGCGGATCCGGCGACGAACTCGACGTCCTCATCGGCGCCTTCAACCGGATGCTGGAGCGGCTGGAACTGAACTTCCAGCAGATTCGCCAGTTCTCCATTGATGCTTCACACGAACTACGCACTCCTATCACCATCATTCGCGGCCAGTTGGAAGTTGCCTTATTCACCGCGGAAACCAGGGAGCAATTCCGCGAAGCCATCATGACCGCGCTGCTCGATGTCGAACGCATGGGCCAGATCGTCAAATCCCTGCTGCTACTGGAACAGGCGGAATCCGGGCAGGTCGTCCTGCAGAAGACGCCCCATGACATTGCCAAGCTCTCGGAGGAGTTGGTTTCCCAGTTCCGTGTCGCGTCCGACGAAAAGAGTATCTCGCTGGACGTCGTCTCGCAGGGCCCGTGCTGGGCGGAGGTCGACCGGGTGCAGTTCGACCGCCTGCTATCCAACCTGCTGTCGAATGCCCTGAAGTACACACACGCCGGCGGCCGGGTGCAGGTCATCCTGGAGCAGATGGACGGGGCCGCCCACCTGACCGTGAGTGACAACGGCCAGGGGATTCCCGCCGCGAACCTGCCCCACGTGTTCGAGCGGTTCTACCGTGTCCGGGAGACCACACCCGATCCGGATCGTGGCCTGGGGCTGGGCCTCGCGTTTGTGGCCTGGATCGCCCGCGCTCATGGGGGCCGTGTAGAAGTGAAGAGCGAACCCGGCCATGGCTCCCAGTTTCTGGTGATCTTCCCCACCCATACGCCCAGTGACGCCACGGGTCCCGAGTCGGAGTCTCCCGCCGGCCTGCTTTCCTGAGGCCGCCGGAAATTTACCTACACAAGCGCTCGACCTTTCACGTCTATCGTAGGGATGAACTTCGCACGCTGGATTTTCGCCTTTTTGACACTTACGGCGGTTCTCGTGTGGGCCCAGCGGGAACGGGGCGTAGCGCCGTCGAGGGACCTGCCCACCTGGGAATACCGTCACCTGGAGCCACAGGAGGTTTCCCCGGGTGCCTATCAACAGGTGGACTGGAGTCTCGTCACGTCCCTGGGTGCGCAGGGTTGGGAACTGGTGAGCGTCACCCCGTGGGTGATGCGCAACGACATCCACCAACCGCACAAGGAGGGTGAGCCTAAGCTGGTGACACAGAACTACATGTCATTCTTCTTCAAACGCCAGCGGCCGGAGCAGCGCTGATTCTCAGGCGGTCCGCAACGAACCGGCGATCAGACTCGAGACACGGCCCGTCCGGGCGGAGTGGGGGAAAGCTGTGGCCCGCCGCGGACGGCACTCGATCAGGACGGTCGCCCCATCGATGGTTTCCACCCAGGCCTGCCACCGGTCCGGCAGTTCCACGCGCGAAGGCCACCAGTCAGGATGTGGCCGGGTTACGATCCGAACCGGCGTTCCAAAATGCCACAGACGTTCCAGCTGCGAATACGGATCTTCCTGATTCAGAATGACTTTTACTACTTTTCGAGGGCCTTGCTCCGCAGTCTGGGAGGGCGCCGGCAGCATCACCGCCGCAGGTAGGGCAAACAGATCACGTCTGCGCATGGTCTCTCCCATGGTAGCGTGAGCTTATGGATGCTCCGAAAGATCGAGTGCTGGTGGTCGACGACGAGTCGAACCAACGCACGGCACTCGCTACGATGATCGCTGGCTGGGGATACGAAACCGCTTCGGCCGCAAACGGAGCCGAGGCGCTCGACCGCCTGCGCGAGTTCGAAGCCAGCGCCATCGTCACCGACCTCATGATGCCCGGCATGGACGGCAGTGAACTGCTGCGCCGGTTGAAGGATCAGGGGCAGGCGCCCCCCGCCATTGTTCTGACGGCCTTCGGCAACCTGGAAACCGCCATCGCGCTGGTGCACGACCTCGGCGCGTTCTGGTTCCTGGAAAAGCCGCTGCAACCGGGCGCATTGCGCCTGTTGCTCTCGCGGGCCGTGGCCCAGTCGCGCCTCACCGACTACAATGAGGCCCTGGAACGCCGGCTGAGTGAGCAGGGCGTGCTCGGCAACCTGGTGGGCGGCTCCGATGTCATGCAGCGGATCTTCTCCCTCATTCGCCAGGTAGCGCCTACCCGGGCCACCGTCCTGATCACGGGAGAAAGCGGCACCGGTAAGGAACTGGCTGCGCGCGCGATCCACGACCTGAGTCCGCGCCGGACAGCGCCATTCGTCGCCATCAACTGCGCCGCCCTCACGGAGACGCTGATCGAGAGTGAGCTCTTCGGCCATGAGAAGGGTTCGTTTACGGGCGCCGTCGAACGCCGCCGCGGGTGCTTTGAACTGGCGGACGGAGGCACGCTGCTGCTCGACGAAATCGGCGAAATGCCGGCGCCGACCCAGGCGAAACTGCTGCGCGTGCTTGAGGAGCGCAAAGTGCGCCGCCTGGGCGCGGCCCGCGAAGTGGAGGTCGACGTCCGCCTGCTGGCCGCCACCAATCGCGACCTGATGGCCGAGGTGAAGCAGAACCGCTTCCGCGAGGATCTCTTCTTCCGCCTGAACGTCTTCGAGGTTTCCCTGCCGCCCCTGCGCGAGCGCCGCGAAGACATCCCCGCCCTGTGCGAGGTGATGATCCGCGATATGAACATCCGGCATCAGTGCCGTGTCAGCGGCATCGATCCGGCCGCCATGAATCTGCTGCAGAGCCAGGAGTGGCCGGGCAACGCCCGCGAACTCCGCAACGTGGTGGAACGCGCCGTCATTATCGCCGGGGAGGGTCCGCTGCAACCGGGGCACTTCTTCGGATTACAGTCCTCCGCCCGCGCCCCCGTCGTCAGCGGCGACGAAGTGCGCCTCAGCGTCGGCGCCACCATCGATGAAGCAGAGCGGGCTCTGATTGAGGCCACGCTCCGTCATACCGGCAATAACCGGACCCGGGCCGCCACAATCCTCGGCATCAGCCAGAAGACTCTTTTCAATAAGCTGCGCGAGTACGGTGCTCCGGGCGGAACAGAGTAGAATACCTCAATGTCCTTGCGCCTCCGATTACTGCTGTTGATGATCGGCATGGTGGCCGCGCTGTCCGTGCTCATGCTCGGAATCCAGCTCAACTCGCTCATCTCCGTGTGGCTGGCCCATACGGCGGAGCGGGCGGCCTCCACCGCACAGTTCGTCAAGAGCTACGTGATGGAACGCGCCCAGGAACGCGCCAACAACATTCAGCCTCCCGCCGGGGACCTGAACAACCAGATTCGTCTCTGGCGCGCCGCCATCTCCGAGGATACGGAACTGCCGGATCTCCTCAGCTCCACCCTCACGCAGACGCGGTCGATTGTCGAGATCTCGGTCTCGGGGGAACGAGGCCGCATCCTGGCCTCCTCTAATCCTGATCGGAGAGGCCGGCTGATCGGCGGCATGCTGCCCTTCAAATCCCTGGTGGACATGAATCCGTTTGACCGCTTCCTGCAGGTTCTGCGCGGCCAGATGGATTACGAAAACCGCGTGGACCTCGGAGTGCCGGGCCAGAAAGAGGCCGTGTTCACGATCCAGGTCCTGGTTTCCAGCGCGCTGCTGCGGGACGCCATCGTGCCCGAGGTGTACCGCACCGCCCTTGCCTCGCTGCCGCTCTTCGTCTTTTCTATCCTCATCGCCTGGGTCGCCGCCCAGATTGCCCTGCGTCCCCTGGCCGGCATCAGCCAGACGATCGACCAGATCACGCGGGGCGAAACCATGCCGGATCAGCACCATCACATCTCCAGCACCAGGGAACTGGCGGCGGTGCAGGAGAAGCTGCGCTTCCTGGGCGAACAGTTCCGTGGGGCGCAGATGGGGGCCACCCAGTTGCGGGGCAGTGTCGAGCGGCTGCTGGAGCGGCTGGAGGAGGCTATCTTTCTTTTTGATGCCAGCGGCCGTCTCATCGTCTGCGGGGAGCCCGTCGAGCGGCTTCTGAATATGAGGCGCGCTGACATCACGCGGCGAAAGATCGAGGAACTGTTCCCCGGTTCCCTGCCCGTCGGAGCCGCCATAGCCTCGGCCATCGTCGAACGGCGCCCCTTGCGCGACACTCAGGTGGGCCGCTTCATGCTGAATCTCGACTTCCTGCCGGACGGCGCGCTGCTGCTGCGCATCCGGGACGCCGAGGGCCGCCAACTGGTGGAGAAGCAGTTGAGCCTGTCCACCCGTCTGGCCGCCATCAACCGCCTTACGGGCGGCGTCGCCCACGAGATCAAGAATCCGCTGAATTCCATTGCCCTGCGCCTGGAACTGTTGCGATCTCGCGTTCTGCCAGAGGTGCCTGAGGCCAATGGCGAGATCGAGGTGATCGCGCAGGAGATCACCCGGCTCGACCGCGTGGTGCGCACGTTCCTCGATTTCACGCGCCCGCTGGAACTCCGCACGCGCGAATGCGACCTGGGCTGCCTCGCCGCGGAATCGGTGGAGCTCATCCGGCCGCAGGCGGAACTGGCCGGGATCCGGGTGGAAACTACCGGTCTCGACACGCACGTGGAAGTGCGTGTCGACGATGACCTCATTAAGCAGGTGCTGATGAATATTCTCAGCAACGCGATGGAAGCCATGCCGGACGGTGGACAACTTCAGGTCAACTTGAGAAACTCAGGCCGGGAGGCGATGCTCGACATTCTGGATTCCGGTCCGGGTATCCCTCCTGAAATGAGAGATAAGATCTTTCAGCTTTATTACACAACGAAAGAAAAGGGCTCAGGCATTGGATTGGCCATGGCGTTCAGGGCCATGCAAATGCATGATGGAGGAATAGAAGTGGGCGGTGGCGAGGGCAGAGGTACGACCTTCCGGTTACGATTCCCGGTTAACGATGGAGCAGCCGAGTGACCATGAGATCTACTCCCATCTGGATCCTCACGGCGGTGCTGGCCCTCGGTCTGCCTGGTTGCTCAAAGTTCAGGAAGGCGCCCCAGCCGCCGCCCGCGCCTGCTCCGGTCCAGCCGAAGATTGAGCCGCCCGTTACGCCTCAACCACAGGCCAAACCGATCGAAGAACCACCACTGCCTGCTACGCCGCAACCGGCGCCCGACATTGAACCGCAGGTGATCCGGCCGAAACTGGGGCAGGTGGAACCGCCCAAGCCAACATCCCCCGCCCGCCGGCGCGCGAAGCAGACCCGCAGCGCGGCGAGCCCCAAGCCGGTGAAGCCGTCTGAGCCCTCCGCCGGCACACCCGCTGCGCAGGCTCCAGTGCAGCCACCGGTCCAAACACCCAGCCAGCAGGTGCCCGACCCGGCACCAGTCAATCCGGCTCCGCCGCCGACGAAGCCGGAGATCAAGCTGGCCGAGGTGCTGACCGAGGAACAGCGCCGCGACTACAACCAGACCATTGATGACAGCGTCGGGGAAGCGCGCCGCGCCCTGGTTTCGTTGCAGGGACGCACGCTCAGCAGAGAGCAGTCGGAGAATGAAAGCCGGGTCCGGACGTTTATCCGGCAAGCGGAAGATACGCGCGCCTCCGACGTGAGGGCAGCGGCCCAGTTGTCGCGGCGTGCCGCCCTGCTTGCACGGGAATTGCTGGAATCGCTGAAGTAAGCCTACTGCATCAGCCCGAACAGGCTGACCGCCATGTCGCGCACCGTGGTGCCTAGTGCGAGTACCGCCTCGGTCAGCACGTGCCGTGCCTCGCTGCCACCAGTCAACATCCAGACCGCGAAGCCGATCCAGAACAGAGTCCACACCAGCGACCATAACGGAGCGATAGAGTTCCGGCGGCACTCCGCGGCCCACTGCGCCCGCATCGTGGCACTCTCGGCCCGCCAGGCGTGCTTCATCTGGGCCTGTTCGGCCCGCCAGGCCGCCCGCATCTGCGCCGTCTCCTCCCGCCACGCCGCCTTCTGGCTGGCGTTCCATGCCCTGGCCTGCCAGCGCCAGGGGAAGGGCCCATAGGAGGAATGGAACAGGGTCGAGAACGGGTTAGGATTGGGGCCGAATCTCATAAAGTGCTCTTCCCAATGTTACGAAGGCGGCGGGATTTGTGTTCCTGAAATGATGGGGAAAGTCACGAAGTGTCCGGAATTGGAACTCCGGCGTTCGTTCCCGAAGCGGGCCGGAAGCTAGATGAAGCGTGCCCGAATCGGCGGCAACTCCAGCAGCAGCAGTTCTTTAACCCCATCCGGGCCGCGTAGGTCCAGTAACAGTTCCCCGTCGGCGGTCAGGTGCAGGCTGAAGCTCACGAACGGAATGTTCTTCCTCTCCAGCCGCATCCACTCGATCACCTCGGCCGGCTCCGCGGTTTCACCGTCGAGCACATAACGGAACCCGTCAGCCAGTTCGGTTCGCTCGTTCGCAGACCGGATTACCCTATTCGTAAGTGTCTGATAGCGCTCGCTTTCAGCCTCAGACAGAGAAGTCTCGCCGGCATCGGCCGGCGGCTTCCACGGCTCCGCCATAAGGCATCCGAAGGTGGCCATCAGGACGAGCAGAAGCTTGAGTTTCATACGCGGATCCCCTCCTGCTGAACTCGCCGGCCCTGGGCCGGTGTGTCGGTTTGACTACGGTAATTCGGGTTCCCGCCACGCAGACAGGTCAGTGCCGTATCGGGAAACAGGGTCGTCATCGATTGTTGAATGTCATGCAAGCGGGGCACCAAAAGTAAACCACTCATAGCCCGCAAGATTGCCGTTAAATGGCAGGGGTATCGATGCTGTATTCTGATTCACTATGAGGAGCACGGAGATCGAAGCGGTACTCGATGCTTTCCTGGTAGAGCAGCAGGCCCGCGCTCAGAAGTTGATCTCCGCCTTCGAATCCGCCTGGCGCGACACCCAGATCCTGCTGGCCGCCCAATCCGACATCTTCCGGACCCATCCGGGCAGGACGGAGCCCGGCGTCGAACTCTCCGCCATCGAGAGTCTGATGTACGAGTCCGGACGGCCCCTGCTTTTCGATGTCGTGGCCGGATTGCGGCGCGTCAAACCGCAGGAACGCGCTCTTTCGGGTCTGGAAGACTACGAGTCCGCCGCCGAGGACCTCCTCAGCCGGCTGCCGGTGGAAGTGGAGGTTCCCAAGCAGGAGTGGCTGAGCGTCCTCACTCCACAGGCCGGCAGCCCGCTGCTGGCCCTCTCCGCCCGGCTGCGCCACCACCCCGAGGTTCTGCCTCTGCGCGAGCTGCTCGGCTGTTTCTTCCAGCAGGAGTCGAATCTGCGCGCCCGGCTCGACGGGGCGGTGTTCGTCGTTCTCGCCAAAGCCGTGCTGCTGCTGCTGGAGCCTTGGCAGCACGTCCGCCGGGAGGCCCTGGGCGTCCTGGCCGGCCACCACGGAGGTTCGTTCGAGGAGCAGCGGCAGCGCTGGATGGAAGCGCTGGTCGCGCTGCACCACCAGGGCGAGGATGCTCTGCAGAATCAGGCCGCCTGGGCCGCCGCCTCCACCGAGCGTGTCGCGCAGTTCCTCCTCCGTCATAGCGAACCCTTCCCTCAGCCGCAGCACCAGGAACTGCTCGATGGCCGCCAGAACCTGTTCCGTTATTGGGCCCGGCAGCGGCGCAGCGTCAATGCCGCGGTGGAAGTCGAGTACGACCTCGGCCAGGCGGCCCTGGAAGGCGTCTCGTGCGGACGCGCGATCCTGCTGCAACTCGACCAGGAGCAGGCCGGCCTGCTGCAGGAACTGGACACCGTCATCTACTGGCTGCAGACCTTCGGCCTCGACAATACGGCGGACTTCCCCGCCCCCCAGAACAACCTTGTCTCGGGCGAGGATCATGCCTCGGACTGGCAGCGCCGGCTCGAGAGCTTCGCCGAAGCCCACATCCCCCAGTCCTGTGATGCACTGCAGCCGCGCAAACCCCTGCCGGTGCGCACCGGAGCCTGGCGGCAGATCTACCCGCGCAAGGTGTTCCTCGCAGCCCTCGACGGCATCGGCCATAGTCGTGTGCTGGAGGGCTGCCGCGAAGCGGAGGCGGTCCACCGCTCCGTCGTCCGCGAAATCGAACGAACGCGGGAGGTCGTCGAGTTTGGCCTGGAAACCGCGCGGGAGGAGGGCCAGGGCGCCATTGCCCAGGAAAGCGTCAGCAACGCCCTCGCGCTCGCCATCTATCAGCGGGAACGAACCCAAAGTCCGCGAGCTCTCGTGGAACAGCGGCTGGTCGAGGGCCTGGCCGGAGCGCTCTTCCTCACCCACTTCACGCTGGAGCAGCGCCGATTGGGGCTGGTCGCCCAGCTGATCCGGAACCGTGGCTCGGCTGCGTTCGAGACAGCTCGGGAACTCGGCTTTCACGGCACCTCGGAGGGCGTTCGCCGTTTCACACTGGCTGCCGGCGCAGCTTACCGCTCGGCCCTGGTCAAAATCGGCTGGGAACCGCCGCCGGTTGAGGCGCTGGAGCAGGTGGCCGTGCGCGGCTACGTCGACGAAGTGCTGAACCTGCGCTCCGACGTCTACGACCTGCCGATGATCTACCGGCGCCTGTTCCGCCTGGCGCCGCTGCAGGACCCTCGTTTCCTGGTCGGCCGCGAAACGGAGATGGGCGCGCTGTCTACCGCGCGCAGCCTGTGGGACGCGGGCCGCGGTGTCGCCGTGCTGATTGTCGGCGCCAGGGGCAGCGGCAAGACCAGTATGTTGAATTGCGCGGTCGCCGGACGGTTTGCCGACATACCCGTCGTGCAGAGCTACTTCACGCGGCGCCTGACTACGGCCGAAGACATTCACGGCTTCTTGTGCGAGCTGCTCCAACTGCCGGCAGGCAGCGATGTGACCGGAGCCCTGCGGTCCACGCGCCGGGTAATGATTCTGGAGGAACTGGAACGAACCTTTCTGCGCCGCCTGGGCGGCTTCCAGGCCATTCATGAGCTGCTGCGCATCATCTCCGCCACCTCGCGCACAACGCTCTGGGTGCTCAGCATGAACCAGCACTCCTACCGCTTCCTGGATGCCGCGGTCGGCCTGGGGGAACACTTCTCCCACCGCATCAACGCCATGGCCGTCACTCCGGAGGAGTTGAAGAGCGCCATCCTGATGCGGCATCACCTTTCCGGGCTCCGGCTGCAGTACCCGCCGCCGCTCAAGGCGGATCCGCGCATGGGCCGCCTGCGTGCCCTGCTGGGATTGCAGCAGGATCCCGAGGCACGCTTCTTCGACTCGCTCTACCGCCAATCGGAGGGGATCTTCCGTAGCGCCTTCGAGCTGTGGCAGAAATTCATGGATCGCGTGGAGGGCGGGGTTCTTTACCTCAGGCAGCCCGAAGAGCCGGACTCTTCGGCCCTGCTGGCAAGCCTGACTCTGGCGGATTCGCACACCTTGCACGCCATCGTCCAGCACGGCAGCCTGACCGTGGAAGATCACGCCGGCATCTTCGAATGCACTTTAGAAGACAGCCGGCTGAGGCTGGAAAAGCTGATCGCCCTGGAGTTCCTGGAACCCGATCCGCTCTACCCCGGACTCCGCATCCGCCCCGAGGCCGGCCGCCTCGTCCACATGGCTCTCTACCGCATGAATCTGATCTGAGGTTATGCCCATGCAATCAGCATTCCTGATAGTCTCCGGCGGCTTTGATTTCTTCACTGTGCTGACGTTCGGCAGTATCCTTGGCGCACTCGTGATCCTGGTGTTGGCCTGGCTGGCCATCCGCTGGCTCACGCGCTGGCTCGACAGCCTCAGCGCGCGCAGCTCCCAGGCGCGCTTCTTCATCAACTGGCTTCAGCCCGTCGTCCGCATCACCCTTTGGTTCGTGGCGATCCTGCTGTGCTTCCAGTTGCTGGCCCCGTCCCGCGACACGTTCCTGGCGGGGATTGCCTCCATCGGCATTGCCTTGGGCCTGGGCGCGCAGGACCTGGTGAAGAACCTGATCGGCGGGCTGGTGGTCCTGGCGGACCGGCCCTACCAGTTGGGCGATCGCGTCAAGATCGGCGACGCGTACGGCGAGATCGACCACATCGGACTGCGCAGTACCAAGCTCACGACACCAGAGGACACCCGCATCACCATCCCGAACGCGATGATCCTCAGCGAGCAGGTCTACAACTCAAACTCAGGCGTGCCCGACTGCCAGGTGGTGACGGATCTCTTTCTGCCGCCGGACTCGGATCCCGACCTGGCCGCGCATCTGGGTCGCGAGGCAGCCTTCTGCTCGCCATTCCTGCTGGCACGGAAGCCTGTGGTGGTGCTGACACAGCAGGGGTTTGATCAGGGTCCGTACCTGCGGCTGCGCATCAAATGCTACGTGCACGACCACCGGTACGAACCGCGGATCCAGAGCGACATTACCGCCAGGGTCAGCCGGGAACTGCGGCGGCTGGGCATCCTGCAGCGTTGGGTACAGGGGACCTGAAGCGCGGCCCCCATTCGAAGAGGCCGCGCCCGTCAGGCATGCGTCAATCGTCGTCGTGCTGGGCGGCGAGGCGGGTCACGACACCCAGGTCTTCCAACGTCGTCACGTCGCCGGTGACAGTATTCGAGGTGACAATCTCACGCAGCAGGCGCCGCATGATCTTTCCGCTGCGTGTCTTGGGCAGCGATTCGGCGAAGCGGATCTCCTCCGGCCGCGCGAAGGCGCCGATTTCGTGCGCCACCCACTGCCGCAGCTCTTTGCCGAGCACGCCGTGATCCCAGTTCCCCTGCTTCAACGAGACGAAGCAGCACACGGCCTGACCCGTAATTTCATGGGGCTTGCCGACCACCGCCGCCTCGGCCACGGCCGGATGCCGCACCAACGCCGATTCCACCTCCATGGTCGAGAGACGGTGTCCGCTGACGTTCATCACGTCGTCGACCCGGCCCAGCACCCAGAAGTAACCGTCTTCATCGCGCCTTGCCGCATCGCCCGTGAAGTAGATGCCCGGCATGCGGCTGAAGTACTGCTGCTCAAAGCGTTCGGGATCGCCCCAGATGGTGCGGATCATCGACGGCCACGGACGGCGGATGATCAGGAAGCCTTCGGCCCCCGGAGCCACTTTTTCGCCGTAGAAATCCACCACGTCCGTCAGGACACCGGGCATCGGCAGCGTCCCGGACCCGGGCTTCAAAGGCACGGCGCCCGGCATCGGCGCAATTAGAATGCCGCCCGTCTCGGTTTGCCACCACGTATCGACGATGGGGCAGCGGCTCTTGCCGATCACGCGGTGGTACCAGTCCCACGCGGCCGGATTGATGGGTTCACCCACGCTGCCCAGCAGGCGTAGCGAGGAGAGGTCGTGCTTGTTCGGAAACTCGTCGCCCTGCTTGATGAGCGCGCGAATTGCGGTCGGGGAGGTGTAGAGGATCGTCGCCTTGTGGCGCTCCACGATATCCCACCAGCGGTCCCAGGCCGGAAAGTCCGGAGCCCCTTCGTAGACCAGGCAGGTCGCCCCGGCAGTGAGCGGTCCGTAGACGATGTAGGAGTGCCCGGTGACCCAGCCGATATCGGCCGTACACCAATAGATGTCGTTCTCTTTGAGATCGAACACCCACTTCATCGTGCTCGCGACGTAGGTGAGATAGCCGCCTGTCGTATGCAGAATGCCCTTGGGCTTGCCGGTGGTGCCGGAAGTGTAGAGGACAAAGAGTGGATGCTCGGAATCCAGGACTTCGGCGGGACAGTCGGAGCTGACGCCCGGCAGCAGGTCGTGCCACCAGTGATCGCGGCCGTCAGCCATGGGGCATTCGCCGCCAGTGCGACGATAGACCAGGACATCCCGGATACCGGGGCAATCCTTCACGGCCTCGTCCACGGCACCCTTCAGCTTCACTTCCTTGCCCCGCCGCCAGCCGCCGTCCGCGGTGAGGACCAGCGAGGCATCGAGATCGAGAATGCGGGCCTTTAAGGCTTCGGCCGAAAACCCGCCGAAGACCACCGAGTGAATGATGCCCAGCCGCGCGCAGGCCAGCATCGCGACGATGGCCTCGGGAATCATGGGCATGTAAACGATGGCACGGTCGCCGGCCTGGAAGCCCCGTGATTTCAGCACGTTGGAAAAGCGGCCCACGGCGTCGTGCAATTCGCGGTAGGTGAGCGTCCGCTGGTCGCCCGGCTCGCCTTCAAAGATAATGGCAGGCTTGTCGCCGCGCGTCTCCAGGTGCCGGTCCAGGCAATTGTAGGCGGCGTTCGTCTTGGCGCCCACAAACCATTTCACGAAAGGAGGATGCCATTCGTAAACGTGGCTCCACTTTTCAAACCAATGGACCTCACTCTCGGCCCGCTCGGCCCAGAACCCTTCCGGATCCGCCTCCGCTCGCCGGTATAACTCTTGGTAGGCCTCCAGGGAGCCCACGTGGGCTTGGGAGGAGAACTCTGTACTTGGAGAATAGACTTCGTTCCCAGACATGTTTTTCTGGAGTGTAGCAAAGCCGGTAGAATCTCGTTTATGGCCAAAATTGAATGGAACCGGCAAGCGACCTACGAAGACGCCAACCTGTTGCTGCGATTGTACGAAGAGCGGCGCGAGGAGAAACTGCGCAAGGCCCGCGCCTGGTTCGTTTCGGAGTGCAAATACAAGACCCTCGAGGACTGGCAGCGGCTCTGCCCGCCCGGGTCCGAGATGAACGCCTACTTCCGGATGGTCACCACCTATTGGGAGATGGCCTGCAGCTTCGTCGTCAGCGGCATTCTCAATCCTGAACTCTTCATCCAGAACGCGATGGAGCACGCCCTGGTATGGGAGCGCATCCAGCACCTGGTCCCCCAGATCCGCACCATGAACAACGCCCCGCATCAGATGCGGAACCTGGAAACCATGGCTGGGTATACGAAGGAGTGGCTGGGCAAGCAGGGCGAGGGCGTCTACGAGAGTTTCGCCGCGCGCTTCAAAGTTTAAGTCTCTTCAACAGCCGCAACCCGAGGAACAAGGCCGCCGCGCCGGCCGGTGAAATGCTGCCGGCGTGAAGGTCCAGACTACGGATCAGGTCCGCCTCGGTGGTGAGGGGAACCCGGGTCAATCCGGGCAGGAACTCGTCGCTGAGGCGGAACTCCTGCGCCCGGTCCAGCACCAGCAGCGTGCAAACCTCGGGCCTCAGGTTCAGCAGATTGGTCGCCACCCCGGAGAAGTAGAGACAGCCAGGATCCAGGTCGACTCCTAGCTCTTCCCGCAATTCGACTGACACGGCATTTTCGATCGAGTACGGGGGCGCAAACATCCCCGATGGCACTACATGATACTGGCCGGTTCGGTGCGGCATCGCCTTCGGCGCCAGTTTGCCCAGCAGGAGCTCACGCCCACAAACCACAAGCGTCGCCACCCCGATGGCGGCCGTCCGGCGCTCCGGCCCGTTACGGCGCTCCAAACGACGGTCAAACTGAACGAAATCGGCGGTGGAGTTGCCGCTCAGCGCCGGCAACTGCTCCAACAGTTCCAACTCGAGCGTCTCGCAGGTGTTCATGGAGCCGAAATAGGAGCCCCGGCGGCACTCCAGCCGCAATTCGGGCCGGCGGAGCAGCCGTTCCAGGGCATACACCTCTCCATTGAATAGATTGAGGCCGTGGAAGCGGGCCTCGAGCTCAGCGAGAGGAGGGTCCTTAGGCTCCAGGCCGCCCAGCGCGGACTCCACCTGTCGCCACTGGCCGGCCGGGGCCGGCATGCAAGTGACAGGGAACAGTACACCTTCCCGCTGCAACAGGGACGAGGCACCGTACTTCCAGGCTAAGAACTCACACAACAAATCCATTGGAGAATAGCCCCACAATCCAGTGTGGACTAGGGCGCGCGCCCCACCCACTATTTCAGGCTAAATCCTCTCTCCTCCAGTTTGTAGACGGGCCGATGGAAAGAGAGAGGACGGTGAAGTGCAGCGTTTGGCCGTTGGTTTCGTGTGCGCGACGGGGCTGTTCCTCCTCCACAACCCCGCCAGCGCAGAAGAGACTCAATGGATTCGAGTGGCTTCACCGCACCTTGAATTGTTTACGACCGCTGAGGCCGAGACCGCCTCTCAGGCCCTAATAGAGTTAGAGAGTCTACGAATTTGCTTCCGTTCAGCAATGCCGGGATCAGCAACCGAACCGGCGCGTCTGCGGATCGTGGCTTTCTCCTCTGAGTCGGAGTCTCAGGTATTCAGACTGAACTCCTACTCTCCCGCGTACTTCGTCAGCGGCCCGGGACAAGGAACGATTGTTCTGAGCCGCTTGACGAAGGAATCCCTCCCCGATTTAAGGCATGAGTACATCCATGCCCTGGTGCACGAAAACGGCTGGCAGTTGCCCCTTTGGCTGGCCGAGGGCTTGGCGGAACATCTCGCCGGAGTCGCTCCGGACCGGGCTAAACAATACAGCAAGCTGCTGAAAGAACGAGGCCTTCCCTCCCTCCGGCAACTTGAGTCAGTGAACGTCCCTTACCAGGACCGCCGGCCCGCTGAGGGTTTCTATGCCGCCAGTTGGGCTCTGGTCCGCCTGCTCTCCACGGAAGCCCCGTATCGCCGTGACTTCTCGGAATTCGCGCGCGGCGGCGGCGCTTCGCTGACGGCCTGGTTGGCCGGTTTGGATCGAGACGAGGCGCAACTTCAGACTGATCTCCGCGCGCTGACTGACCGTCTTCAGCAAGTAGCCCCAGATGCGGGTACTACCCCAATTCAGGTGGAGTGCAGCATCGGGCCGGTTGACGGCGTCACCATCCAGCTTGCCTTGGCCCGGCTGCAGGAACAGACAGGAGACGTGGCTGGTTCGCGGGCCAGGCTGGCTGCCCTGCCGGAGACGGCACGCCGGTCTCCCGAGTATTGGACGTTGTCGGGCGACCTCTCGATGCGGGCCGCAGACTCGGAAGACGCGCGCTATTCCTATGAAAAGGCGTTGGATCTCGGTTCTCTGGACAGAGTGATGCTGCAGCGTTTGGCCGCCCTGGAGCGGGACCGGCCCGCGGCTGTCCCGGTTCTGGAACGCCTGGTCGAGGTCACTCCCGCAAACGACGAAGCGCGGCTGGTTCTGAGCTCGCACTACCTCAACCGGCACCGCTGGCCGGACGCCCTGGCGCAGCTTCGCCAGGTGAAGCGTGCACCCCCCGAAAGGATGGATTTCTACCGCCAGGCCATCGCCCTGGCGGAATCTCACCTAGAACCCACCCCGGTGCTTCTCAGTACACGGTAGCCCTTCTGTTCGGCCAATCCTTATTTGCGCGTAAGGTTTATCGCCTATGCGCGATCCCTCCAGCCGGGTTCACAATGACCCCGAGGAGTAACCCGACGTGCCCACGATTGTCCAGCAGCGTCGCAGCCGCGCAGTCCGGCTTTCTGACCTCGTTTCCGCCCTTTCCTATGCCCTGGACCTCACGGAAGGCCAGCCGCTCGGCCACGCGCAACGAACCTGCATATTCGGCATTCGCCTGGCGCAGGCGATCGGCATGCCCGAGCAGGAACAGGCCGATCTTTACTACGCCCTCCTCTTGAAGGACTCGGGCTGCAGCAGCAATGCCGCGCGCATGTATCAGATTCTGGGCAGCGACGAGATCCGCGCCAGGCACGACGTGAAGCTGATCGACTGGCGCAGCGTGAACTGGTCCACCCTGGTCTACTCCTTGCGGCATGTGCAGGTGGGGCGCCCGGCTTGGGAGAGGCTGCTGGCTCTTTCCCAGGTGGCCTGGCAGCGGCATCGCCAACAAAAAGAAGTCGTGGAGATTCGTTGCGAGCGCGGAGCGGCGATCGCGCGGAAGATGGGCTTCCCGCAACGGACCGCTGAGGCAATCCGGGGCCTGGACGAGCATTGGGACGGAGGCGGGTATCCTCTTGGATTGCAGGGGACTGAGATCCCCTTGTCCGCCCGGATCCTCAGCCTGGCGCAGACACTCGAAGTATTCCACCGCCATTCCGGCATGCCGGCCGCCCTGCAGGTGGCGCGCGCACGAAGCGGGCGCTGGTTCGATCCGGAACTGGTACGCGCCGCCCATGCCATCGCTCAACAGGACTCCCTCGACAACGAATTGTCGTACGCGGCCCAGACGGTCGCCCGGCTCTCCCCCTCGGAAGGCGCAGTCACGGCTGGCCGGGAGCGAGTCGACGTCATCTGCGACGGCTTCGCGGATGTGGTCGACGCCAAGTCGCCTTACACCAGCGACCATTCAAAACGAGTGACGGAGGTGGCCGTCGGCATGGCCGAACACATGGGCTTGGAGAAGCCGACCGTCACGCTCATCCGGCGGGCGGCCTTACTCCATGACCTCGGCAAGTTGAGCGTGCCCAACTCGATCCTGGAGAAACCAGCTCCGCTGACGTCGGAGGAATGGGCCGTGGTGCGGCGGCATCCCTTTCATTCGGAGGCGATTCTGAAGCGGATTCAGGGTTTTGAACAGATCGCGATCATCGCCGGCGCCCATCACGAGCGACTGGACGGAACGGGCTACTTCCGCGGGCTCCACGCCAACCAGCTTTCGATGCCTGCGCGCGTTCTGGCAGTGGCGGACGTGTTCGATGCCCTCTCGGCGAAGCGGCCCTACCGGGAGGCAATTCCGCTGGATGAAGTCTTCTCCATCATGCGGCGGGATGCTCCGCACGCGCTGGACGGGCGGTGTGTGGAAGTTCTGGTGGAGAGCCAGCGCCGTGCGAGGCCCTCTCCGGCGCCCGAAGGGCTGGCCATGCTGCAGCGCGCCATGAGTACCCATCGCGGCGTGGCCTGAGGGCCGCGCCGTACGCAGCCGTCAGGGGTTAGTGTATTGTGGTTGCAGAGGCGTACTCTGGCGCAATGGCCTTTTCTGTTCGTGACCGTGGATACGGCCCCCCTCCCATGAACCGCATGACGACTGGCGTCAAGTGGTTGCTAATCGTCAACAGTGTCCTGTTCGTCATCTATTTCCTGAGCGCGCGGACGGCGCTCGGCGACCTGTTCCTGCTGATGGGCCTGGTGCCCCGCTCCGTGCTGAGCAGCTTCGCCATCTGGCAGCTCTTCACCTACATGTTCCTGCACAGCCCTTTCGGCTTCGGGCACATCCTGATGAACATGCTGGCCTTGTGGATGTTCGGCACTCCGCTGGAAAGCATCTGGGGCACCCGGCGCTTCCTGCAGTTCTACTTCTTTTGCGGAGTGGGCGCCGGTGTCTGCGTGGTATTTCTGAACCTGTTCTTCGGCTCCCTCGACACACGCACCATTGGCGCTTCGGGCGCGATCTACGGCACGCTGATGGCCTTCGGCATCCTGTTCCCGAAGGTGACCACCTACTTTTTCGGGCTGTTTCCAATTGAAGCGCGCTGGATGGTGATTATCGTCGGGGCCATCGTCTTCCTCAGCTCCCTCAGCGATAGCGGCGGCGCCGTAAGCCACTTCGCGCATCTGGGCGGCATGGTCTTCGGCTATCTCTGGCTGCGATTCAACCTGGGCCACAAAGTGAAGGCGCGGACCGACTGGCGGGGCGATCTGCAACAGCGGTATAAGGATTGGAAGCTGCGCCGGGCGAAGAAGAAGTTTCAGGTGTATCTGAAGCGGCACGGCTCGTCGACACAGGACCGGCGCGGCGGACCGGGCGACTGGATTCAATAGCGCGTCGCAACCGGCCGGCCCGGGTTGTACGTCTTATAGGCATTAGAAGGGGAACGTCATGAAACTGCGCCGATTCCTGGGACCAACACTGGTAGCCGCGGCTGTTGCGATGTGTGGGCTGTTGCCCGCCCAGACCGGCCCGAAGAAAGAATCGGGCGACACCGTGTCGCGGCCCCGCAAGAAAGCTTCGGACGAGACCACGGCGGAGAAACCACCGGAAGCGCAAGGCGACAAGATCCCTTCCAAGCTGCAGAAGAAGCCGGGCGAGAAGGCCGAGGCAGGCCAGCCCACCTTCCGCAGCGATACGCTCACTGTCAATGTGGATGTAGCCGTGCTGGACAACCGCGGCCGCTTTATTCCGGGCATTCCCGCGGGCAACTTCCGCATTCTCGAGGACGGCGTACCGCAAAAGGTTTCGGGCTTCACCACAGGCGAGTCGCCCATCACGCTGGCGATGGTGATCGAGTTCAGCAACCTGTTCCAGCAGTACTGGTCGTACGGCTGGCAGGAGACACTGACAGCCTGCTACGGCTTCCTGCAAACGCTGAAGCCGGAAGACACGGTAGCGGTCGTCGCGTTTGATATGCGCTCGGAGATTCTCAGCGACTTCTCCACCAATCGCCAGGACACCTACGAGGCGATGGCGCGGCTGCGCATTCCTGCCTTTTCGGAATCGAATCTGTACGATGCCCTGACCAGTGTGGCCGACCGGATGAGCGATATCGAGGGACGCAAGGCGATCCTCTACATCGGTAGCGGCATGGACACGTTCTCGAAGATCACGTTCGACGTCACACGCCGGCGGCTGCAAACGGCCAGCGTCCCGATCTACGCGCTGGGTACGCTGCAGGCATGGCGCGAGATGCTGGACGCCCGGGGCTACATGGGGCCCATCCAGCGCCTGGACTTCCTGCAGGCCGATAACCAGTTGCGTACCTTCTCCAAGGAGACCGGCGGTCAGGCCTGGTTCCCCCGTTTCTTTGGCGAATACGGTGGTATCTTCCGCCAGATTTCTGAGGCATTACGCAACACTTACTCCCTGTCCTACCAGCCCACGAACACGGCGCGCGACGGAAAATACAGAAAGATCAAGGTTGACCTTGTCGACCCGCGGACCGATGCTCCACTGAAGGTCACGGACGAGAAAGGCAAGCCGATGAAGTACACCGTTGTGGCCAAGACGGGGTATCAGGCACCGCGTGAAGTGGAGTAGCCGGCGACTCATCACAGCACTCCTCTGAAGTCAAGCATTCGATCTCGCCCCGGATGAGTGCGATACAAGTTCGTTGACACCAGCAATTCCGCTTTGCTACTTTCGGCAAGGTTTCTCGTAATGGCAGCTCGTCCTAAGTCAAGTTTGGTGCCTTCGGCACGGATCCTCCTCGTGGATGATAATCGCGCTGGACTGATGGCCCGCAGCACAGTCTTGCAGGAACTGGGCTACGCCACCGATGGGGCTCCGGATGCACGCAAAGCGCTGGAAATGTTCCGCAATGGCAGTTACGACCTGGTGGTGACTGACTACAAGATGCCTGAGACCAACGGAGTGGAGCTGATCGTGCAGCTGCGCGCGGAGAAGCCCCAAACGCCGGTGGTGCTCATCTCCGGATTTGTAGATGCGCTTGGGCTCACTGAGAAAAACACCGGCGCGAACGTGGTCATCATGAAGAGCGCGAATGAAGTGCAACATCTCATCCGCGCCGCCAACCGCCTGCTGAAGATTCCGCGTAAGCCGATGTCCGAAGAGCGGCCCGCCTTGCGGCTGCGGACGCGCAAAGCCGGCGTCTGAGCAAACCTCTATCTATTAGCGGGGCCCCTCCAAGCATAGGGCGCGGACATAGCGCCACAGGTGTCAAGACACAGGGCCGGCTCAATGCAAGGCAGTTACCGATGTTAGGCTGGAGCTGATGCGTCTGAGCGTTGCCTTCATGGCCGTGTTGCTTCTGAGTGGAACTTCCGCGGCGGCCGCCGCGGCGAAGAAGAAGAGCGCCCCACCCAAGCCCGTGGGGCTGCCCAACACCGGGACGGCACAGCATTGGTTGAAGTCGATGACGCCGGCCGAGCGCGCCGCGCAGTTGCTGATGATCCACTTCTATGGGGATGCGCCCAACACGAAGTCGAAGGCGTACAAACAGTATGTGACGGCGGTGCGTGATCTCAAGGTAGGTGGCCTGATCGTCCTCAACAGGGTGCAGAACGGCATCGTGCAGAAAGCCGATCCGTATCAGATGGCCGCATTCCTGAACCGCATGCAGAAGCTGGCGAAGACTCCGTTGATAGTGGGAGGGGACTTCGAACGCGGTGCCTCGATGCGGATGACATCCACCACGCAGTTCCCTCACCTGATGGCCTACGGCGCCGCCAATGATCTGGAGGCGACCTTCCAATTGGGCAAGTCCACCGCCCGCGAAGCGCGCGCGATGGGCGTGCAATGGGTATTCGCTCCGGACGCGGATGTAAACAATAATCCCGACAACCCGGTGATCAACACGCGCTCATTCAGCGAGAATCCGCAGGTCGTGGCAGCGCATGTGAAAGCGTTTATCGAGGGGGCGAGGAGCGACCCGAAGAACCACGTCCTCACCACGGTGAAGCATTTCCCCGGACATGGTGACACGGCCACCGACACGCATCTGGGCCTGGGTGTCGTGACAGCCTCCAAGGAACGGATGCAGCAGGTGGAACTGGTCCCGTTTAAGGCGGCGATCGAAGCAGGCGTGGATGGAGTGATGAGCGCCCACCTGCATGTGCCCGCCTATGAGCCGGAGAAGCTGCCGGCCACGGTGTCGAAGAACATCCTCACGGGCCTGCTGCGCGACGAACTCGGCTTCAAAGGCATTGCGGTGACGGACGCGATGAATATGCAGGGGCTGACCAGCCAGTTCCCGGCCGGTGAATCGGCCGTACGCGCACTGGAGGCAGGCGCGGACCTGCTGCTGGTGCCGGCGAACGCCCAGGAGAGCGTGCGCGCCATCCTGGCCGCGGTGAAGAGCGGGCGGCTCACCCAGAAGCGGATCGATGCATCGGTCCTGAAGATTCTCAACGCCAAGGTGCACGTGGGTTTGAACAAGAAGAAGCTGGTCGATCTGGAAACAATGAGCGACGACATCGATTCGCCGGAAGACGAAGAGGTCGCGCAACGAGTGGCGGAAAAGGCTCTGACGCTGGTGAAGAACGAAGGCGGCGTGCTGCCTCTGCGCAATCCAGCCGGCAGTTGCCATTACATTCTCGCCGCGGGCCGTTTCTCCACACAGGGCCGTGATCTCGCCGACCAGCTGCGAGCCGGGCTGCGCGGAGCGAAAGTGCAGTTACTGGATCCGCAATTGCCGCCCGTGGAGTTCGACCAATTGGCCCAGGCCGCGGCCTCATGCGAGACGGTGGTCGTCGAAGCCTATGTCACCGCCAGCGCATTTCGGGGCAACGTCGCACTGTCCGGCAACTATCCCGCCTTCGTTGATCGCCTGCTCGGCAGCGGCAAGCCGGTGGTCTTCGTGGCGTTCGGGAATCCCTACCTGCTCAGGACCTATCCCAATGTGCCCGCCTACCTCGCGACCTACACAACCGTGGCTCCGTCGGAGACTGCTGTCGTGAAGGCTCTGGCAGGCGAACTGGAAGTGAACGGGAAGCTGCCGGTGACGATTCCCGGACTGGCTGAGTACGGCTTCGGACTGAAGCTGGAACGCACGAAATAGAGCTCGGGCCGCGGGCTTATTGCCGGAGAAAGCTCAACTCGACTCGCGGCCTTTGCCCGCCACAATGCGTCTCGTTGTAGAGCCACACCGCCCGCCCATGCCGCATCGCCAGGAGATTGAGCACATCGATCACCTGCATGTCGCGGATCTCCAGCGGCTGCGGCTTTGGCGGCTCGGGGTCGCCGGGCTGCCGCACCGTACTCCACAACGAAGCGCGAACCCAAAGCGCTAACCCGGCAGTGAAGAGGGCTTGCTCGAATTCCGGCGCCTGCTCCAGTTGGCGAAGAGATAGCATCAGATTCGCAGGATCCTGCAGGGTCAAACTCGCGATCCTCACCTTGAGAGGGAGAGGGATCCCGGATGCAGGCAGCACGTTGAGCACTCCGTTGCGGTCTTCCTGCCGGTAGCCGGCGCCCGCCAGTACAAACACTTCGTCGAGAGCAGAACGGAGTTCCATGCCTGGAGGGACGTCGAGCGCCACCGGAGGGCCCGCCTTGCAGCTTCGCTCAGCAGCGAAGCCTGACGGCACCTCGGCCATTCGCAAGAGAATCCTGATGGCCTCCGGGGCCGACGGCTGCTCGCTGTGATAGCCGGTGAGGAATCGCCATGCGCCAGAAGTGGTGGGTCGCTGCGGAGCCGGTTGGGCGAAAGCAGAGAGCGTGAAGAGCGCAGCCGTTGCGGATAACAGAGCCTGGCATTGGATCAATTTGCGCATACTTCCTCGCCGTGATTATGGCAGTTGCACTCCCCGGGTGACAGCGGATGTCCGTCGTGATACTGTGACGCTGGCTGGCCGAAGGGTAATTCATTTTGCCCTGAAACCGGCTGCCGGCACACGCCAGGATCCGCCGGCTGCCGGCGCCTGTTCTACAGCCGGCCAGGGTTGGTTCGGATTTGAAAATGGGACGGCTCAAGTGATCGCCACAGGAGGTAAGTATGGCGTTCCGAGTTAAGGTTCTCGCCTGCGATGAAGGCGGAACGATGCCTAAGCGTCACACGGGCGAGGGGGAAAACATCTCCCCGGCCATTGAGTGGGAAGACGCCCCGTCCGGCACCAGGAGCTTTGCGTTGATCGTCGACGATCCGGACGCTCCGGCCGGGACCTGGACCCACTGGCTGCTTTGGGATATTCCGGGATCGCTCCACGGTTTGCCGGAAGGCTTCCTGCCCGGCAGCCTGGGCACAAGCGGAGTGAATGACTTCGGCAGTGAAGGCTATGGCGGGCCGATGCCGCCGGTGGGACACGGTCCGCACCGGTACCAGTTCAAGCTCTATGCGCTGGATACGGGCCGTCTGATGCTGCACGTGGATTCCGGCCGCGCGCATCTCGATAAAGCGCTGCGCGGGCACGATCTGGCGGAAGTCTGGACGACGGTGAAGTACGAGCGGCAGTGAGCCGCCAGTTTCACTAAAATAGTCCCCATGATCGAAATCACGTGGCTTGGGCACGGCACGTTTCAATGGAAGCTGGATAGCGGCGAGGTCGTCGTGATCGACCCCTGGGTCCAGGGGAATCCCTCGTTTCCAGCCGGCTTCGAGTTCGAGAAGATCGACACGATGCTCGTGACGCACGGGCACTTCGACCACATTGCCGATGCTGTGCCTCTGGCCCGCAAACACAAGCCCAAGGTGATTTCGAACTACGAAATCTGCCACTGGCTGGAGTCCAAGGGCGTGGAGAATGCCTGCGGCATGAACAAAGGCGGGTCGCAGGAAGCCGGGCCATTGCGCGTCACCATGACCCATGCCGTGCACTCCTGCGGCATCAGCGATGAAGGAAAGATTCTCTACGGCGGCGACGCGGCCGGGTTTGTCGTGACACTGCCCGATGCGCGTCGCATCTACTTCGCGGGCGACACAGCCGTGTTTTCCGACATGGCGTTGATCGCCGAGATCTACGAGCCGGAACTCGCGTTCCTACCCATTGGGGATCTGTTCACCATGGGTCCGAAAGAAGCGGCTGTGGCCTGCCGACTGGTCAAGGCCAAGAAGGTGATCCCCATGCACTTTGGTACGTTCCCGCCACTGATCGGAAGACCCGCGGACCTGGCCGAACTGATTCAGGGACACGTCGACGCCGAGATCTGGCCCTTGGAAATCGGCGTGGGCGTCGAATGGTGACGGTCTAGAGGCGAGCGATGCTGACCCGCCGGACTCTGCTCACCGCCCCTGCGTTTCTGCAGGGACTGTCCCGCTCCCGACCCAATCTTCTCCTGTTGATGAGCGATCAGCACCGGGCCGACTGGATGGGCTGCGACGGCAACGCGGCGGTACACACGCCGAACCTGGACGCCCTCGCCCGGGAGGGAGTCCGCTTCCGGCACGCCTTCTCATCCACCCCGACCTGCACCCCAGCCCGCGCCGGACTGTTGACCGGAATGTCGCCGTGGCGGCACGGCATGCTGGGCTATGGCAAGGTGGCGCAGAGCTATCCGGTGGAAGGGCCGCGAGTGCTGCGCGAGGCCGGCTACTACACCACCGGCATCGGCAAGATGCACTGGACACCGCAGCGCAATCTGCACGGGTTTCACCAGACGCTGCTGGATGAGAGCGGCCGTGTCGAGTCGCCCGACTTCAAAAGCGATTACCGCGCGTGGTTCGCGTCCGAGGCCCCCAATCTCGACCCCGACGCCACCGGCATTGGCTGGAACGACAACACGGCCAGGCCCTACGTGCTACCCGAACGCCTCCACCCGACAACCTGGACCGCCGATTGCGCCGTGCGCTTCCTGGAGTCTTACCAAAGGCCGCAACCGTTTTTCCTGAAAGTCAGCTTCGCGCGGCCCCACAGCCCCTACGACCCGCCGCAGCGTCATTGGGACCGCTATGCCGAGGCATCCCTGCCCGACGCCGTAGCGGGGCAGTGGGCGGCCGGGAACAGGCCTCGCAATTCGCAACGCGACGACATCTGGCACGGCGACGTGGGACGGGCCCTCACGAGGCGGGCCCGGGTCGGCTACTCAGGGTCGGTCTCCTTCATGGACGAGCAACTGGGCCGGGTGACCGAGGCGTTGCGGAAGCGCGGCTGGCTCGACGAGACGCTGATCGTCTATCTCAGCGATCACGGCGACATGACCGGCGACCACTATCTCTGGCGGAAGTCGTACGCCTACCAGGCGTCGGCGCGGATCCCGATGATCGTGCGCGGACCGGGCGCCGCAAAGGGCACCGTGAGCGACGTACCGGTAGAGATCCGCGATGTGTTGCCGACCTTACTCACGGCCGGCGGCGTGCCCGTGCCGGCCGCCTGCGACGGGCAGAACCTGCTGCAGGCGAAACGGCCCTGGATCGACCTGGAACACGACGTCTGCTACGACAAAACGAATCACTGGACGGCGTTGACCGATGGGCGATGGAAGTACATCTACCATGCCTACGACGGCCGCGAGCAGTTGTTCGACCTGGTGAACGATCCGCACGAACTGAAAGAGTCCGCTGACGCCGAAACACTGCGACTCTGGCGCGGACGCATGATCGCCCATCTGGAGCCGCGCGGCAATAAGTGGGTGCAGGGCGGTAAGCTGGTGCCCCGCCCCGCCAGTATGCTGTATTCGCCGAACTACCCGACCACGGCCTCTTCATCCACCGCGGCGGCCGAGAAGTAAGCACAATCCGGGTGGTGGAAGACGATCGCGCTGACCGACGCCTCGGGCTCCATCATCATGCCCTCCGTCAGTTGGACGCCGATCTCTTCGGGCTGTAGCAGGCGGAACAGATCCTGCTGATCGTCGAGGTTCGGGCAGGCCGGATACCCAAAGCTGTAGCGCTTGCCGCGATAGCGCGACGTGAAGCGCTCGTGCATCGTGAGCGTCGGAGGATCCGGCGCACCCCAGTCTTCCCGCAACCGCCGGTGGAGCCACTCTGCCGTAGCCTCGGCCGTCTCGATGGCCAGGGCCTGTAATCCGTGAGCCTTGAAGAACTCGCCCTTGGCCTTGGCGGCCTCGGAGTGTTCCCGCACGCCGGCCCCGGCCGTGACGACAAACATCGCCAGGTGGTCGCGGCGGCCATTCTCGTCGGGATCCAGAATGTAATCGCTCAGACACAGCCCGGCCGGCTTGTTCTGCCGTGCGAAATGGAACGTGTGCAGCGGCTGCGTGGCCCCGGGCTCGAAGAGTTGGATGTCGTTGCCGGAGCGTTCCGCCTCGAAAAACCGCCACACGGCACGAATCTTCATGAAGCCGAGCGCGTACTGCTTGACCTCTTCCACGTCGTGGAAGAGCGCCAGCGCCTTCTCCTCGCGCTCGTGGAGTGCCTTTTCGAAGTTACCCTTGTAGCCAAGGTGCCGGCCGTAGAGCATGAACGGGTTGATGTACGACCAGACCTCTGACAACTGTGGAACGTCACGCACCTTGCGGTCCAGGTAAGGTGCCGGAGGAATGGGGATGTCCGTGCGCACCTTCGACGACCGTTCCGTGCCCAAGGCGAACTTCGGTTCCACCGTGCTCGCGGCCGTGGGCAACGTGATGGGCATCGTGAACGTGTGCGTGGTCAGGGACGCTTCGCGCGTCTCCGGATCCATGATCTCGTTCATCAGCCGCAGGCCGGTCATGGCGTCCTTGGCGTAAAACGTGGGCGCGGAGTACGCAGGCCCGATCTTGCCCGTGGTGTAGCGCTCGCTCAGCGCGGCCCCGCCCACCAGCAGCGGCACATTGACCCCGGCGTTCTTGAGATCCTCGCCGGTGATCACCATCTGCTGCGCGGATTTCACCAGCAGGCCCGACAGGCCGATGGCGTCCGGCTGGTGCTGCTTGAAGGCCTTGATCAGCTCCTCCGGCGGAACCTTGATGCCCAGGTTCACCACCGTGTAGCCGTTATTCGCCAGGATGATCTCCACCAGGTTCTTGCCGATGTCATGGACATCGCCCTTTACGGTGGCTAGCACGATCTTGCCGCGCGCCGCCGTATCGGCCTTCTCCATGTACTGTTCCAGGTGACTGACGGCGGTCTTCATCGCCTCGGCCGACTGCAGCACTTCGGCAACGATCAGCTCGTTGTTGTTGAAGAGCCGCCCCACTTCGGCCATGCCGGCCATCAGCGGTCCGTTGATGATGTCGAGCGGAGCCATGCCTTCGGCCCTCTTGCGCTCGAGATCCTCCACCAGGCCATCCTTCGTGCCTTCGATGATGTAGTTGCCCAGCCGCTCGTCCAGCGGAAGCTCCGCCGCGACCTTCTTCACGCGGGCCTGGGCGCCACGGAAGTGCTCGCTGATGACGGCGATGTTGTGCTGGTTGACAGCGATCTTCTCTTCCCGCGACTGCTCGCGCCAGTCTTCCGAGACGCCGGGCATCGAGGCCGGCGGCGTGTTAAACAGCAGGGCCTCCGCCAGCCGCCGCTCTTCCACCGGAATCGAAGCGAAGCGCTCCAGTTTCTCCGCGTTGACAATCGCCAGGTCGAGCCCCGCCTTCGTCGCGTAATACAGGAAGACAGAGTTGACGATCTCACGCGCCGCGGCGGGCAGTCCGAAAGAGACGTTCGAGACGCCGAGGACGGTCTTCACAAACGGGATCTTCTCTTTGACCAGCCGCAGGCCTTCAATCGTCTCCACCGCTCCGCCAATGTAGTTTTCATCGCCGGTGGCGCAGGGAAACACGAGTGGGTCGATGATGATGTCTTCCGGGGGAATGCCGTACTTCGTCGTGAGCAGGTCGACGCTGCGCTGGGCCACGGCCAGCTTGCGCTCGCGGCGGAAGGCCTGCGCCTCCACCGGATCCTCGTCGATCGTGCCGACCACCAGCGCCGCGCCATAGGCCTTCGCAATGGGGCAGATCCGCTCGAACTTCTCCTCGCCATCTTCCAGGTTGATCGAGTTGATGATCGACTTGCCCTGGCAGTAAGTGAGCGACAGCTCCACCGCCTTGGGGTCGGTGGTGTCGATCATGATCGGAGCCTTGATCTTGCGGATCAGTTTCTCGTAGAACGCGGGAATGTCGTTGATCTCTTCGCGGTCCGACGATTGCAGGCAGACGTCGATGATGTGCGCCCCGTTGCGCACCTGGCGCCGGGCGATGTCGGTGGCCTCTTCCCACTGTTCGGCCGCCACCAGGTTCTTGAACAGGCGGCTGCCGATGACATTGGTGCGTTCACCCACAATCAGCGGCCGGTTGGAATCGTCGGCCTCCACCATCTCGACACCGGAGAAGTAAGAGCGGTGCGTGGGCTGGGCCGGTCCCCGGGGCTGCTTCGACTGGACCATCTGCGAAATGGCCTGGATGTGTTCCGGCGTCGTGCCGCAGCACCCGCCGATGATATTCAACCAGCCGTGATCGACAAACTTTTCCAACTGGCTGGCCAGGGACGTGGGGGAGGTGTCGTACTTCCCTTCCTCGTTCGGCAGTCCGGCGTTGGGGTAGCACGACACGCGTGTCCTGGAAAGCTCATGAATGGTACGGATGTGATCCGTCATGAACTCGGGACCAGTGGCGCAGTTCAAACCCACGGCCAGCAGGTCGGCATGGGCGATGGAAGTGTAGAACGCGTCGGCGGTCTGCCCGGCCAGCATCGTGCCCATCGGCTCGATGGTGCCTGAAACCACCACCGGGATCCGGCGGCCCAGTTCCTTCGAAAGTTGGTCAATGGCGAGCAGGGCGGCTTTGATCGTCCGGGTGTCGTTGCAGGTCTCCACCAGCATCATATCCGCGCCGCCTTCCACCAGGCCCTTCGACTGCAGGTAGTAGCCGTCGCGCAACTGCTGGAAGGTGACGCCCCCGGAAACGGAGATGGCGCGGGTCGTGGGTCCGATGGATCCCGCCACAAAGCGCGGACGGCCCGGCTTGTCGAATTCCGCCGCCGCCTCGCGCGCCAAGCGGGCGGCGAGCGCGTTCACTTCCAGACACTTGTCCTCGATCCCGAATTCGGCCAGCGTGATCAGGTGGCCGCCGAAGGAGTTCGTCTCCACGATGTCGGAGCCGGCGGTGTAATACGCACGGTGGACGTCCTTGATCCACTCCGGATGCGTGAACAGGATGTTCTCTGAACAGTTCTCAAACTTCGAGCCGCCCCAATCCTCCATCGTGGGATTGCGCTGTTGGATCATAGTGCCCATCGCCCCGTCGAGTACGAGGATGCGGGTGGCTAGGGCGTCTAATAGAGCCTGTTGGCGGTCTTGCCAGTTATTCATTCGGGGATGACTCTATTCTATCGCATGTCCTTGAAATCACCCGGCTGGTGGCGCTTCCAGATTGACGCGGTAGCTTCTACAATCAGGAGTGCATCCACCTGTCGAAGGTGGAGATTGAATCTTTCATGACGAAACTTTGTTTCGCAGTACTAATCCTGCTCTTCCTGCCGGCCGTTGGCTGCAAGCGCGCCCCGGACCCCGCCGCGCCCAGTCCGCTGGTCTTTGTCCAGAAAAAGTTCGACAAATCCGTGCCCGGCTGCGGAGACAAACAAAAACGAGAGGAAGCATGCGTCACGTTCCGGGTCTCCTGGGTGGAGGCCAGCAGCGCTGCATCCGACGAAGTAAAGACGAAAATCAATGCGGCCATCCTGGCGGCACTGCAGCCCAAGGAGGCTCCGCGCGGCTTCGAAGCAGAAGCGGCCGAAGTGGCGGAAGACTATGCGCGCTTCCACAAGGAATTCGACGATAGCGCCATAACGTACTTCATCCGCCGCAGCGCCGACATCCTGTTGAGCAATGCCACCATGTTGTGTCTGGAGATCACGGAAGAGGAGTTCCGTGGAGGCGCCCATCCCGAAGCCCGCCGCACTTACCTCACCTTGAATCCGGCTACCGGTGCGGATGTCTTCCTGAAGGATCTCGTGCGCGACGGGTCCATGCAGAAACTCACTGACCTGGCCGAGAAACGCTTCCGCCTGGAACGGGAGGTGCCCGAAGGCAAGAAACTCTCGGAATCGGGCTTCACGTTCCCCGATGACAAATTCGCATTGAGCAAAACCTGGGGCGTCTCGCAGCATGGACTGGTCTTTCACTACAACGCGTACGAGATCGCGCCCTATGCCGTCGGGCCCACCACCATCATGCTGCCCTGGAAGGATATTCGGGATCTGATCCGGAAAGAGGCGGGCATTCTCCCAAAGGGCTCCTAACTCACGCGCGTTGGGATTAGACTGGAGGGCAGCTTTATGGAACTTACGGACTCCGCCCCTCCTCCTCCCAGCTCAGAAATGCGCCGGTTAACCGGCGTCTGCTTCGAACCCGCGGCCGTCTTTCCCGACATCGCCAGCAACGGCCGCTGGTGGGTGGCCTGGCTGATCATTGCGGTGCTGATCTCCGCGTTCACCACCCTGATGGTGAGCCGCATCGGCTACGACCGCATGATCACGAAGGCCTTCGAAACCAATGCGCGCATGCAGGAAATGTCGGCCGACCAGAAGGAAAAAGCCTTCGAGATGCAGCGCAAGATGATGCCCTTCTTCGTGCGCGTGATGCCGCCGGTGGGCTTGCTGGTCGTGATGCTGGTGGCGGCCGGAGCGATGCTGTTCGTCTTCAATTTCATGCTGGACGCGGGCCTGAAATTCAAACAGGTGCTCAATCTCCACGCCTATGCCGGCATCCCGCCCGCGGTCGTTTCGACCGCCGCCAGCATCCTCGTCCTGTATCTGAAGCCGCCGGAGGATTTCGACATGCAGAATCCCCTGGCCTTCAATGTCGGAGCCTTCCTGCCCGAGACCACGGCCAAATGGCTCCACAGTCTGGCGTCCTCCATCGATTTCTTCACGTTCTGGCAGATTGCGCTGCTGGCGATAGGCTTCTCAGCCGTCTGCGGAGCCAAACGGATGCCCTTCAGCAAAGCCCTGATCGGGGTCATCATCCCCTGGCTGGCCTACGTGTTCGCCAAAGCGACCTGGGCGTCGATGTTTGGGTGAGGAAAGCTGTCAGCATTCAGCGATCAGCTTTCAGCTTCCGGACCGGGTCTGGCCGCGAAAAGCGCGCAGTAGCCCCAGCGTCGCCCCGAAGCCATTCAAACGACTAACTCAGAGCTGAAAGCTGACAGCTGACAGCTGATAGCTGGTGGCTGGTGGCTGACACCTGATAGCTTCGAGGCCGCTCCGCGCATCGGCCCCCGCCCCCGTCCGGGCTACACTGGAAGCAGACGCATGCAACTGGTGATTTTCGATCTGGACGGCACGCTCGTCGACTCCGTTCAGGATCTGTGCAACTCCGTAAACGCCACCCGCACCTACATGGGTATGGAACAACTGCCCATGGACCTGGTCGCCTCCTACGTGGGCAACGGCGCTCCGGTCCTCATCCGCCGGGCCATGGGCCCCGGCGCTTCGGAAGCCCAGGTGGAAGAGGCGCTGGCCTACTTTCTTGGCTACTACCGCGAACACATGCTCGACCACACGCGCCCCTATCCGGGCGTCGTTGAGGCCCTGGAACAGCTCCATCAGCAGGGCGCCCGCATGGCGGTCCTCACTAATAAACCGGAGCGCTTCTCCCGTGACATGTGCACCGGCCTCGGCTTCGGCAAGTACTTCTTCCAGGTCTACGGCGGCAACAGTTTCGAACAGAAGAAACCAGATCCCATCGGCATCCACACCCTCGCCAAAGAGTGCGGCGCACCCCTTTCCGGTACCTGGATGATCGGCGACTCCTCGACGGATATCCTCACCGCCCGCAACGCCGGTGTTCGCTGCGCCGGAGTCACCTACGGCATCAGCCCCGAATCCCTCAAGGCGACGCCGCCCGATTTCCTGATGGACTCGATGCTGGAGCTCCCCGCCCTCCTGACCGCCAAAGCCTGACCTCAGGCGCGCAGGAGGGAGCACCCGCGCGCCGGTCGTTCCGGCCCACCTTCGTCATCCCGCGCCGGCGAAAGCAAACCGGTTCCTCCGCTCAATGACGGTCCGGTCCTAAGACCCACGGCCCGGCGATTCCACTACAGCGATTTCTCTCCCTGGCGAAAATCCTTGTTTGTGATTCAATGGACCTCGTGCGCTTCGTCATCCCCCTCATGCTCTCCGCTTCCCTGCCTCTCGTCGCGGCCGACCGCGCGCAGTCCCGCTCCATCGTCTATTCCCAGGACGGCATTGTCTCCACCAGCCATGTGCTGGCGTCCCAGGCGGGCGCCCAGGTGCTCGCCAAAGGCGGCAATGCGGTAGACGCCGCCATCGCGGCCAACGCGGTACTGGGCGTGGTTGAACCCATGATGTGCGGCATCGGCGGCGATTTCTTCATGCTCTATTGGGAGGCGAAGACCGGCAAGCTCTACGGGCTGAATTCGTCCGGCTGGGCGCCGCAGGGCCTCTCCCCCGCCTTCCTCGCCTCCAAGGGCATCACCACCATGCCGAAAGCCGGCATCCACACGATCACGGTGCCCGGAGCCGTGGAGGGCTGGTCCAAGGCGCATGGACGCTTCGGCAAGCTCGCCTGGAAGGAACTGTTTCCCGCCGCCATCTACTACGCCACCGACGGGCATCCGGTCCATGAGGTCATCCACGCTGTCTGGTCCGACGCGCGCCTGAAGACGACACCCGAAGCCGCCCGCGTCTTCCTGCCCAACGGCCATGCGCCCGCGGCCGGCGAGATCTTCCGGAATCCCGAGCTCGGCGCCGCCCTGAAGCTGATCGCTGAACAGGGCCGCGATGCCTTCTACAAAGGCGAGATCGCCCACAAGCTTCTCGCCGGATCGCGCAAACTAGGCGGCACCATGACCGAATCCGACCTCGCCGAATTCGCAGCCGAGTGGGTAGAGCCCATCTCCACCACCTATCGCGGCTGGCGCGTCTACGAACTGCCTCCGAACGGCCAGGGCATGGCCGCCCTGATGATGCTCAACCTCATGGAGATCCTCGGTCACGACTGGCACACCAAGATCGAAGCGATGAAGCTCTCCTACGCCGACGTGATGGCCTATAACGCCGATCCGCGCTTCGCCAAGGTTCCGGTGAAAGGGCTCCTCGACAAGTCCTACGCAGCCCAGCGGGCCAAGCTGATCGATCCCGCCAAGGCACAGTGCAACGCGGTCTCCGGTCAGCCCTTCGGCAGCGACACCACTTATCTCTCCGTCGTCGACAGGGACGGCAACATCGCCTCCTGGATCCAGAGCATCTACTCCGGCTGGGGTTCCGGCGTCGTGATGGAAGGTCTCGGCTTCCCGCTGCAGAATCGCGGCGGCGGCTTTGTGCTCGACCCGAAACACCCCAATGTCCTCGCCCCGCGCAAGCGCCCGTTCCACACCATCATTCCCGCCTTCATGGAGAAGGACGACGTCCACATCGGCTTCGGCATCATGGGCGGCCCCAACCAGCCCCTGGCCCATGCGCAATTCGTCTCCAACCTTGTGGACGAAGGAATGAACATCCAGATGGCGCTGGAGTCGCCCCGTTTTACGAAGGACGGCCCCACGGGCTGCGATGTCCAGATCGAGAACCGTGTCCCGGCCGCGACGCTGCAGCAGCTCACCGGAAAAGGCCACAAACTCGTGATGCGCGGCGCTTACTCCACCAACATGGGCCGCGGCGCAGTCGTCCTCTACAACAGCAAAACCAAGGTCAAGCAGGCTGCAGCGGACCCGCGCTCCGATGGCGCTGCGATTCCCGAACCACCCCGCTAAAAAAGGGGAGCCGTTCCGAGACGCCCTCCTCCGGGCGCTGACGGTACGACTCCCTGCGTGAGAGTGAAGCTTCCGGCGCGAGTCCTTAGCCGAGGAACCCAAGGTTTCGCGTCGAGAAGTTCTTCAGGTTGGGGAAGACCAGATCCAAAGCCGTATCGTCGAGCCCGAACCAGCGCGCCATCGTGGCCCCGTACTGGTCGAGCGAAGTGCTGGGCAGCAGCGCTCCACGCGAGCCCGTATCGTTCGGACCGCCCAGCGCCATCACCGGGAACTGACCGTAAAGATCTCCTCCCTGCACGGCGCCGCCCAGCACCAGATAGTGGCTCCCCCAGCCGTGGTCGCTGCCCTGCCCGCTGGGCTGCAGCGTGCGCCCGAATTCCGACTCGGTGAAGGTCGTCACCTGGTCGGCCACCCCGAGTTCCTGCGTCGCCGCATAGAATGCGCTCATCGCGGCGCCAACCTGCTTCAGCAGATCCCAGTGCTGCCAGCTCTGCGAGCCGTGAGTATCGAAGCCACCCAGGGAACAGAAGAACACCTGGCGCTTCAGCCCGGTCTGCGTCCGCAGCTTGATCACCTTCGCCACTTCCTTCAACTGATCGCCGAGCTGGGTGCCCGGAAACACAGTCGCCAGCGGACTCGTGCTGCTTGCGCTCTTCAGCATCGCGGAAAGCGCCAAGGCGTCCTGCCTCACCTTGTTGGCCGCCTGCACCACGGCCAGGCCGCTGTCCATGCTGATCACCTCCTGCAGCCCTTGCAGGCGCGCCGCGGCCGCCGTATCCGGCCAGATATCCATCCCGTACGGCTGCATATCGAAGCCTGGAATGATGCTGGCCGACTGCACCGCGTTCCCGGCGCAGAACAGTTGCGGTCCCGACATGGAGATCGAGACCGGGAAGGTGGCGGCCCCATTCATGGCCGAAACGGAGTCGGCGACACGTCCTGCCCAGCCCGTCCCACCGGATCCGCTGGGTGTCGCGGTCTGCATCTGCAGAACTTGGTCGGAATGTGAGAACAGATTGCTCGGCAGCGGCACCGCGTTCGCCAGGAACTGCGTCCGCGTCGTGGGCTGCACGAGATTGCCGACATTGGCGACCACGGCCAGCTTCTGCTGAGCCCACAGGGGGTGGACCGCCGCAAGTCCGTCGCTCAGCGCATAGGGCGTGCCGTTCTTTGCCGCGACAGGCAGCAGTTTGGCATCGGTGCCAGGCAACGCTAGCGAGCCGCGAATACTCTTATACGCGTTGTACTCCGACGACACCTGCGGGACCACCGTATTGTGGCCATCGTTACCGCCGAACAGAAAGATGCACACCAGCGCCTTGTAATCCGTGGCCTGCTGCGCATACGCATTCATCATCCCGAAGCGGGCCATGCCCGCAGCGGAGAGCACGCCGCCAGTGGAGAGGCGCAGGAAATTCCGCCGTGAGGAGTTCATTTTCTCTTTCATTTGCTTGGTTCCCTTTCGCATCAGTACTGCACGGCAAACTGCCCGCTGAGGGCTGTCAGATAGAGCGCGGTCATCATCCGCTGGTTGTTGTCCGGCATCGCGGAGATGGCCGTGGTGAGGCTGTTCTTCATCGACTGCGGCATGCGCCCAAACAGCAGCGTATTGTTCACAGTCTCAATGAGCGTGGGGATGTCGCCGGCCGCATTCAGGAAGGGCGTCAGGTTGACCGACGCATCCGAACCGAACTGGCCCGTCAGGAGGAAATAGAAGAAGTTGGCGCGCACCAACGATTCCGTGGGGCCGTAGATCTGGAACTCCGGACCAAACAGCGCCGACTTCGGAATCCGATACAGCATCGGATAGAAGCCGAATACCGAGGGCGCCCCCAACGGGCTCATGCCCTGGTCGACGAACGCATAGGCAAACGTGTTGGTCGAAGAAACGCTTCCGTTCATTGCCCTCACAAACTCGGCAAACTGGAAATGCGGATCCTTCAGCCGGCCTTGCGTCGGCGTGGCCACATCCTGTCGAGCCTCCGCATCCGTCAGAATCGCCTGGACCACGGCCTTCAAATCGCCCCGCACACCGGAGCCATTGTCGTTGAAGACCTGCGCGACTCGCTGGATGTAGCCGGGACTCGGGTTGCTCGTCACCATATCCCGGATCAGCCGCGTCGCCAGGAACGGACCGACGTTCGGGTGTTGGAAGATACAGTCGAGCGCGGCATTGGTCTCCGCCACCACGGTCAAGCCGGCAGGAATCGCACAGCCGTTGACCAGTGTTTTGGCGGTCGTGTCATGATTCGCCTCACGCACCTCCATGGAAGCTGCGGTGAAGCTCTCGTAGTTCATCGGCTGCGGCTGCATGCCGGCCACCGTCGGATAAGTCCAACCGGTCAGCGCCCGCGCAGTCTGCGCCACCGTGGCCTGATCATAGGTCGGGATGGGATTGCCCTGTGCATCCAGCTTGGTCGACCCATCCGGGTTCAGTTGCACCAGGCCAATCGTGAAAAGCTGCATCACCTCGCGTGGATAGTTTTCGTTGGCCCCGCCGCCTGCGCCGGGTTTGGTGGAGTTGGCGAGGTCCAGATACTTGCCCATCTGCGGGCTGACCGTAATGTCCCACAGCAGTTGCCTGAAGTTGCCCAAGGCATTCCGGCTGAGAATCTGCCAGTAGGGTGCGATCTCGTTCGAGTAGATGTTCTTGTTCGTGGAGATCACGATGATCTTCGCCAGCGCGTTGATCATGCGCTGCCGCACCTGGTCCGGAGCATGCACCATTCGCCACAGGAATTGCGCCTGATCCTGCGTGACGTCGCCGGTGACCGGAATCGTCGTCTCCGGCAGAGCCAGTTGCTGCGCCAGCCAGCCGTTGATCCCCAGTGTGTTCACGGCCTGCGTATCTGCCACAGAAGGACCGAAGGCAGCTTGCTCCAGGAATCGGGCCGTACTCAGGTTGACCGCGGGCACCGCCGCAGTAATCGTCACCGCCGCGGTGGCCGACGCCGCAGGCACCGCCACACTGGTCGCCTTCACGGTGACCTTCGCCGGATTTGGGATGTTCGCGGGTGCAGTATATAGACCGGCAGTCGATATCGTGCCAACCGTTGAATTCCCGCCCGCTACATTGTTCACCGTCCAGGTGACCGTCTGATTCGCGGCATTGATCACGGACGCGGTGAACTGCCGCGTCGTGCCAGTCTGCACGCTGGCCGTGGCAGGAGTCACCGTGACACTGGTGACCGGCTGCGTCAGAGTGATGGTGGCAGTTCCAGACACCAGCGGGTCGGCCACACTGGTCGCTTTCACCGTAGCCACAGCGGGATTGGGTAGTGTCGACGGCGCGGTATAGACACCAGCAGCCGAGATCGTCCCCACCGTGGCGCTCCAGGTGACCATCGTGTTGGCCGTCCCGCCGACAGTCGCCGAGAAGGTTTGAGTAGCATTCAAACCCACGCTGGCACTGGAGGGCGAAACGGCAACGGTGACACTCGACAGCGTCACGGTCAGATTGAGAGGATCACTGGTCACCGCACCGGGTGCCGGCTGCGAAACCCGCAACAGCGCAGTGCCCGCCATGGAGGCGGGTATATTCCCGCTCACCACAATCTTCGTGGAGGAGAAGTAGGCCACCGTCATCGGCTGGTTGTTAATGCTGGCCGTCGAGCTAGGGATGAAGCCGGCCCCGTTCAAGGTCAGGGAAACAGCACCGGCCGCCACCTTGGAAGGGTAGCTGCTCCAGATGTAGGGCTGCGGATACGTGATGGTCAGTTTCGCGGAGCCGGAGATGTTGGGATACGCGGTGCTGGTCGCCGCCACCGTAATCACATTGGCGGTGGGAGGGACGGCCGGCGCCGTATAAACACCAGCGGGCGTAATGGTCCCATAGGTGCTGTTGCCGCCTACGACGCCGTTGATCGACCAGTTGACGGTCGAGGGCGACAGGGGCGCATACACATTGAGGGTCCGCGTCGTGCCCACCGGGATGTTCGTGGGTCCGGGGGAAACGGTAATGGACTGTCCAAAGGCCAGGGGCCCGAATGCCATCAGGCAAAGAGAGAGAGCGTCAAAGATCCTCACAATAACGTATGCGAAAATCCGGCGATCGCTTTGCCAGCTACGATTAATTTAATTCGCCTCAGCGATTTACCTGAGCTTCGATAGGGCCGTTTCGGCGGCCTCCACACCCTTCTGAATCTCAGGCCGGGTGGCCTCTGGCCCGCCGGAACTGGCGGCCAGCTTCCAGTTCTCCAGCGCCGACCGCCAGTGTGTAACCTGCTCGCCCGGTGCCGGGATCTTCGGTATCGCTTCGGCGTGGCATTTTGCCAATTGCTGGTAAATAGGCGACAAATGGTCGGGCCAGTTCTTGTTGGTGGGGTCGTCCGCGATCAGCTCTTTCAACATCCGGATGGCGGTCCGGTTGGGTTCAATCCCTTCCAGCGGGCGCCCCATCAGCCTCAACACTTCCCCGATGTCTCGCCAGGCTTCCAGTTGCGCCACACGCATGTCCTTGTCCCTGGGATCGGCAGCCGCCAGAGCATCATACTGCCCCAAGGCCCAGCGTATCTCCTTCAGGCTTAGCTCCAACTGAGGAATCTCGGCCAGTGCCGCGCCCAGCCGTTTGTGGTTGTTGGCGCAATGCGTCCGGTACTGCCGGCTCGCCGGGTTCTTCGCCACCAGCGCATCGGTGATGGCCACGGAATGACGGAAGGCCTCCACCGCCTTCGGCCACTGCTGCTTGTCCTCATACCAGCCGCCGATATAGTTCCAGATCACGCTGACATCCACCTGCGCCTGCAGGTTGGTCGGATCGGCCTCCGCCGCACCCTCGATGATCACCCTGGCCTTCTGCATATGGACAAAGGCTTCATCCAGGTTCCGCAGCTTTCCGGCTCGCGGCGTCGAGAGGTTGTCGCTCAACCCCAGGTGGTTCAGGAACTCATACCGCCGGTAAACCTGATTTGCAGGATCCTCGGCGCTGGCCGCGGCCGCCTGCAGGATCCCCTTCCTCCGGGAATCGATGGACCCCGGAATATCCCCCGTGAACGAGAGCATGCGGCCGATCTTGTAATAAGCCAGGCTGAGTTCCGCCCGGCTGCGGGTATCCGGCTTCTCCGCAATCAAAGCCAGCATGCAGTCCCGGCCGGACTGGTAGTGTTTCAGCGCCGCCGCGGCGTGATTGGACTTCTCTTCCAGATCCCCTAACCGCATGTGGCAGCGCAGGTTGGCGACGGTGACCGGCCGCCCTTTCAGCTTTGTCTCACTGGCCAGCTGGAGGGCTGTCTCGTACTCCTTCCGCGCCTGCTCCGTCCTGCCCCGCATATCGTGCATATCCCCGAACTTCAGGTGGATCATCACGAGATCGTGCAAATCCTGGGGCGTTTCAACGGGCACCCGCAGCCGGAGCTCCATGGCTCTCCGGTAGCTGCGCTCGGCTCCGTCGATATCGCCGATGTTCGGCACATACGAGTTACCCTGCCCGTCGCCCACCCGCTCGTAGGCCGTACTCAGTTCACTCAGTAACTTAGGATCCGAGGGCCGGTCCGACGCAAGCCCGTCCAGGTACTCCAGCGCCGTCTTCAGCACCAACCGGCGCGCTGGCGTGGAACCCGGCAGATACTGGATTGAGTCGTGAAAGTCGAACAGAAACCGGTTGGCCAGCTGCCGCACCTGCTGGAATCGATTCTCGGAAACCGCCCGCAACCGTGCCTGTTCCCGGGCGTTGCGGTCCGCCTGGATCGCGACGAGCGCCAGGCTCCCGACGATGGCAACCGAGGCAGCCACACCCACCCAATGCCGGCGGACAAACTTTCCTGCACGGTACAGAACCGAATCGCCTCGTGCCAGCACCGCTTCGCCCTGGAGATACCGCCGCAGATCCGCCGCCAACTGGTCAGCGGAGCCATAGCGCCGCGCTGGCTCTTTGTCCAGGCAATGAAGGACGATGTTCTTCAGATCTGACGGGATCCTGGCCTTGGGAGGATGGACCGGCAGCTCGACGATCCGCCGCACCAGTTCCGTCATCGAGAGCCCCTCGGTCTCATACGGCCGCTCGCCCGATACAAGTTCGTACAGAATCGCACCCAGGGAGTAGACGTCCGTAGCCGTGGTGATAGGAGCGCCGGTCAACTGTTCGGGACTCGCATACTGTGGCGTCATCAATCCGGCCGGAACCTGGGTTTGTTCCGACCAGTCGGTGGTCAGCAGTTTGGCGATGCCGAAGTCCAGCAGCTTCGGTTCACCTTCCGCAGTCACCAGGATGTTCTGCGGCTTCAGATCCCGATGGACGATCAGGTTCTGGTGGGCGTAAGCCACACCCTCGCAGACCTTTACGAAAATCGCCAGCCGCGTTCGCAACGGGGTGTGACGCTGCTCGCACCAGGCCAGCAGCGGCTGGCCCTCGACATAGTCCAGTACCAAATAGGGCTGGCCATTCTCCAGCGTCCCGCCGTCGAGGAGGCGCGCCACCGAGGGGTGGTCGAGCTGCGCCAGGATCTGCCGCTCCCGCAGGAACAGCGCGTGAGCCTCGATGCCGGTGACACCCACTCGCAACAGTTTGATCGCGACCAGTTTGTCGTACTGATCGTCAGCGCGCCGGGCCAGGTAGACCGCCCCCATGCCGCCGCGGCCCAGCAGCCGTTCCACACGGTAAGGACCGATGCGCGTTCCGGCCTCCACCGTGCCGGCCAGTTCCACCGCGGTCTCCGCCGCTTCCGCAATGGACGCCCGCAGGTTGGTCTCCCCGCTGGAGTCCTGCGCCAGCATGCCCGCCACTTCCTGGCGCACTTCGGCGTCGTCGCAATGCTCAGTCAGCCATGCATCCCGTTGCTGGACGGGCAGTTCCAGAGCCTGGTGGAACAGCTCCTCGATGCGGCGCCAGCGATCGGCGGTCATTGCGTGAGGTACGAGCGCAGCCAGGCCTTGGCCGCCCGTACTTCCCGTGCCACAGTCGACTCGGACAGCCCCAGCACCGCTGCAATCTGGGCGCCTTCCAGTCCCGCGAAATAGCGCAGTTCCAGGATCTGCGACTTCCTCGAATCGAACCCGGCCAACTGGTTCAGCGCCTCGTGGATCGCCAGGACGTCGGTGGAAGTACCGCCCGGCAGGTCCTGCGCCTGTTCCAGCGAAAGCGGAGCAACGCCGGAGCCGCGCTTTTGCGCCCGCTGCTCCCGCGCCGCGTCCACCAGGATCTGGCGCGTCAACCGGGCCGCGATCGAGTAAAAATGGGTTCGACTGTCCCATTCGGGCGCATTGCCTCCGGCCAGCCGCAGGTATACTTCGCTCACAAGTTCCGTCGTGCTCATCGGTTTCTGGCCGAATTCGCGTTTCAGGTGGGCGTGCGCGATGCGCTTCAGCTCCGGATAGATCAGCGGCACCAGCCGGTGCAGTGCCTGCTGGTCGCCCCCTCTCCATTCGTGCAGCAGTTGAGTAAGTTCCTCCGTCTTGACTTCTTGCATCCGCGAATTTTCCCCGAAATAGCAGCCGAACGGGCAGCCGTATAGGTACTCATCTTGGCCGCCATAGGCAAAGTTGTCAAGTTATCAACAACACAAAGGGCTCCGGTTGCCCGGAGCCCTTTGAAGACCTGTAAACCGTACAATAATCTACTTTTTACCCTTGGCCGGCGCGCACTTCACCCACGCCTTCTTCTTGTTGCTCTCAATCACGGCTTCCAGCAGCTGCATGCCGCGCAGACCGTCGGCAAAGGTCGGATACTCCACCGGCAGACTGCGGTCCATCACACGCGACCAGAATCGCTTGTACAGCTGCTTGTGCGCATCGTCATAGCCTTCGCTATGCCCACCGGGGTAGTCGGCGTAGCTCGCGGCCTTCGGATAGTACAGGCTGCCGTCCTTCAGCAGGAGGCGGTTGGGTTCGTTTCGCTCACCGATCCAGAGCTCGTCGGGCTTCTCCTGGTTCCAGCTGATGCTGGCCTTGCTGCCGGCGATCAGCCATTCGAACCGGTTCTTGCAACCGGCCGACACCTGGCTGACGGTGTAGGCGCCGCGGCAGTTGTCGCCCAGGTGCAGCATCGCCATGCCGAAGTCTTCGGTATCGATCTTGACTTCGTTGTAATCATCCGGCGTCAGCGTCTTGCCTGCGAAGGTCTCAATGGCGACTTTGGGCTGCTTGCGCGTCTTGTGGACAATCTTGAGGTCGGCGCAAAGAGCGGTGATCGACAGCCCGGTCACGTGCTGGATCATGTCCATCCAGTGCGAACCGATGTCGCCCATGACGCGCAGCGGGCCATTGTGCTTTCGCAGGATGCGCCAGTTGAAGTCGGTGTCGTACAGCAGCCAGTCCTGCGAATAAGTTCCCTGCACCACGCGGATCTCGCCCAAATCGCCGTTGGCGATCATCGCACGAGCCTGCTGGACCGCCGGGTAGTACCGCAGGTTGTGGTTGGTGGCGTGGCAGAGCTTCTTCTTCTCCGCCAGGTCCAGCATCTCCTTGGCTTCCTTGGAGGACATAGCCAGGGGCTTCTCACAAAGCACATGCTTGCCCGCCATCAGGGCATCCTTGGCGACGGGCGCATGCAACGCATTGGGCGTACAGACGTGAACGCCGACAATCTCCGGATCGGCCAGCAATTCCTTGTAGTTGCCCGTGGCGCGCGGGATATAGTACGCGGCGGCGAACCGGTCCGCTTCCTCCTGGGTGATCCCTGCCACTGCGGCGACCTCGACAAACCCGAGGCGGCGCAGGTTTTCCACGTGGGTCTTGCCCATGAAGCCGGCGCCGATGACTGCGACTTTCAGTTTGTTCATAAAGTTTTGTCCTTTTGAGTCGATAATAGACTCAAGGTCTAGACCTTCTACACTCTATAACAAGTGCTCCGAGTCCCGTAACATGATCGTTCGCCTTCGCTTCAAACACGCAGCACTACGACCTGTCGAACGACCAACGGTGCAGCAGTACACCCGTGTGGTCGAGATGCCTCCGCGTATCGAAGCGCCCCCTCCACCACAATCTAACCATGTGAGTACGCAGGAGATGGCTGGCGGTCTGGCCGCTCTTTTGGCGCCTGCGGCGACACTCACTTTCGCCATTTCTCTGTGGCGCCTGGGGCTTGATTTGGGGTGGACCCGCAACTTCTTCATCGCCGACGGCGCATTCTCCCACTGGCAGCCGTGGGTGGCGCTCACTGGCATGCTCTCCGGCTCGAGCTTCTATCTGAACCGGAAGAGTGAGCGGGCGGCGCGTCGCACCGCCGCGAACTAACTACTCCCAATCGCATGATAGGGCGGCCATCCCGATAGGCATGCCCGGCGGCGGCTCCAGCGCCTTGGGCAGCTTCATCTGCTTCGGATCCTTCTCAAATGCGGCGATCTCCGAAAGCCCGTAGGCCACGTTCGCACCGCCCGGCCGGGCGGCCAACCAAGTCTTCAACTTGTTGATTTCCGACAGCGCGACCGCGCGCACCTGCCCCGAAGCCTCTTCGTCCACCGCCAGATTCATAGCCCGGCGTAAAGCCACGTACTGCACGGCATGCTGAACCTCCGCGGCCAGACCGGGCTTCTCCGGCGTTTTCCAGGTGACGGCGAACAAACGGTCCAGCACCTCACCCAACCCCGGCATGCCCGCGTCCCGGGCGTGATACTCCACCAGACGCGCCGCCCTCTGCGGATTCACGATCAGCTCAATGGTCATATCCGCAGCCGATTCCGCCGCCGCCACCGGATCAAAGGTCAGCCCGGTCCGGTGCCGGAACAACTCGCGGGTCCTCTCGAAGCCCGCCGGCCTCGGCGGGATCAACTTGAGAATTGATTCCGGTAGCGTCAGCACCTCCGGCTTGATCGTCTCGAGCACGGCCTCCAGCGCCCTGCGCTGCTCCGCCGCCGCAACCATCTGTGTGGGCGTCTGGCCATCCCCTCGAAGCGCATACGAATAGCGGAGTCCCCCCACGGACTTCACTGCCGCCTCCATCTGATAGCGGTGCGACAGATACAGCGGCACCAGCACATCCTCCAACGTTGCCAGCGGCGCGCCCGTTCTCACGTTCTTCTCCCCAAACCGGGCCAGCGCCGCAGCCCGCACCCCCAGGAGTCTCTTCAGTTCGTCCACAGCGTTCGCGCCGCTGTCCCACAGATGCGTCTCCGGATGCGCGCCGCCGGCAGGACGGGCGTCCTGATCCGTCAGGAACGTCAGACCGCGTTGCCGGGCCGCATCGAGAATCCCATTCAGGGCCTTCTTCTCGTCTGTCCCTGGAGCAAACTGGGAGTAGCCCCACGTAATCGAAACCTTATCCCACTCGCCGATCCCTTTCGCGTAAGCGTCGCTCAAATCCGGCTGGCCGTTCTTGAGAGTCACCCACGGATGCGGGTAGTCCATGACAGAGGCGCGGTCATGCGTCGACGCGATGTAATTGTGACCCAGCCCCAGCGTGTGTCCAACCTCATGCGCGGCCAATTGCCGCAGCCGCGCCAGGGACATCTCCAACATGCGTGGATCAGTCCCCTCCCCCGCATACGGAGCCAGCAGCGATTCCGCAATCAGGAAATCCTGCCGGACGCGTAACGAACCCAACGTGACATGACCCTTCAGGATCTCGCCGGTCCGCGGATCGCTCACGCTCGATCCATACGACCACCCGCGCGTCGAGCGGTGCACCCACTGGATCACGTTGTAGCGCACATCCATCGGGTCTGCCCCCTCCGGCAGCATTTCTACCCGGAAGGCGTTGCGGAACCCGGCCGCTTCAAACGCCTGATTCCACCACCGCGCGCCGTCCAGCAGCGCACCCCGGATCGGCTCCGGAGCCCCGGGATCCAGATAGTACACGATGGGCTTCACCGCCTCGCTGACGGCAGCCGACGGATCCTTTTTCTCCAACCGGTGGCGGGGCGTGAAGCGCTTCATGACAGGCTCAGCCACCGGAGTCGCGTAATCCGCGTAGGACATATCGAAGAAGCCGGAGCGCGGATCGAATTCTCTCTTCTGGAACGTCAGTTCCGGCAGTTCTACGAAGCTGTGGTGCATGCGCACAGTCACCGCTCCGCCCGAGGGAGTGACCGGGCGCAACAGACGGCCCGCCGGTCCGCCAGTGAAGGTAATGGTCGCCTCCACCTCAGTATTCTTCGGAAAGTTCTTCGTGCGAGGCAGGTAGAACGCGCTGCGCGAACCATCCAGGTGATACGCCCCCTGCTTCTGCGCCTGCAGAGTCTCTGCGACGCCATGCGCATCCCGCAGAAAGAAGGCCGTCGCATCCACCAGCACCCGCCCGTCCTCCTGCACTGCCGCTTCAAAGCCCCAGATCACGCTCTCCGCGAAGCTGTCCCTCACCGCCTGGCGCTCGGCGGCATCGCGGGAGTCGGCCCGAAAGTCCATGTTGGCGGCCACCAGCAGCACTTTGTTGCCGCTCCGTTCCCAGCGCACGACATAGCTCGCGCCCAACTGCCCGCGATCGAGCCCGATATCATTCGATCCAATCCCGCCCGGCAGTGACGTGTAATACAGGAACTCCTGCCCCCATCGCCCCACCTCGAGCCACATCTTACCTTCCGCTTCCTGCCAGTAGTACGGAACGAATCCATCGACGCGGAGGTTCTTCGGCACCGCCGGCGGAGCGGCAGTCAAAACAGGAAGCAAGGTGAGGGCCAGAGCGAGGAAGCGCATATTCTCACCACTGTACACTGGTCTTATGCGGATGCTTTCGCTGCCCCTTCTGGCCCTCGCCGTCCTGCCGGCCGTTGCACAGAAGCCCTGCGGCAACACGCCGGTCTACTCGCCCTGCGAAGTCGTGCTCGATCTGCCGCCCGCCGTCGCCGCCAAAAATCCCAATCCGCCCGCCACGGTAGAGCTTTGGGCTGAGTTCCGGTCACCGGAGTTCAAGACCTACAAGTTCCCGGCCTTCTGGGACGGCGGCTCCAGGATGGTCTTCCGCGTGACCCCGGTAGAAGTCGGCAACTACACCTACCGGCTCAGCGGCAACGTCCCCGAGTTCGAAGGCAAAGAAGACAAATTCACCTCGGTGGCGAATCCCGACGCAACCGCCTTTATCAAACGGGCGAATGCCCACCACTGGCAGTACACGGAAGCGCTGAAGCCGCACCTCTACTTCGGAGCGGACTTCACCGATCTGGCCTCCGTGGAGACTCGCGCCAGGCAGAAATTCACTCACCTTGCCCTTCCGGTGTTTTCGACGAAGATCGACCCGGCCTTCTTCAAGCAGGTTGACGAGCGCGTAGCAGCCATCAACGGCAAGGGCATGGTTGCCGACCTGATCGTCACCCCTACACCCGCCGACTTCGTGAAGGCCTACACCACCTGGAGCGATCGCGAGCGATTCCTGCGCTACCTGGCTGCTCGCTACAGCGCCTTCAACATCACCTGGCAGCTCGCCGGAGAGTGGGAATCCTCGCCCAACGCCCGTCCGATCCTGAAGGAAGTCGGTGTCGCCCTCAAGGGCTTGGATCCGTACGGCCACCCCCGCTCTGCCCGCTCCGCCGTAACCTCCGCCCCTCTGGGCCCGGACGGCTGGATGGATTTCGTCATTAACGGCGCGCCGGACCTGACCGTCCCCGCCATTGAGCACATCGCCAACACGGTGCCCCAGGTCGTCCTGGTCGATGCCGCCCTGCCGGAAGAGGCCTTCCGGAAGCGCGTCTGGAACGCCGCCATCTCCGGAGCCTACCTCTCCATCACCGGCAACCTCGTCGAGGGCTCGGCCAATGCCAAAACCGCGACGGGCTGGTTCGACACCATGTCGCGCACCCGCTTCTGGGACATCGAGCCCTACTTCGACCTCGACGGCGGCCGCGCCATGGCGAACCCCGAAACCGAGTACCTCGTCTACATCGAACACCCGCAGAAGGTCGAGATGACGGTGGAAAAGCACAGCTACGACGTCTACTGGGTGAACCCCTCCACGGGCGAGGCCGTCAAGGAAAAGAAGGACTGGAAAGGCGAACTCTATGAAGGCACGCCGCCGGATGCCACGCGCGACTGGATCCTGCACCTCTCCCGCGACGGGCGCAAGGAAGGCATGCTCAAGAGCTACAAGTTCGAATCGTGGCCCATCCCCGTCCAGGAGCCCGAACGGAGCGCGGTCAAGGCGCCCTTCGAACTCGTAAGTCCCGCCAGTGACACAGTCCTGAAGGCCGGCGAACCGGTCAAGTTCGAAATCCGGCTCAAGAAGAAGACAGCCGGAACACGGCGCATGATGTTCATGCTGGCGGGCGAGATCGTCCCGGACGGCCAGGGCACCCGCATTCTCGCCACAGGCACCGACGGGACTCTGGTGGTGCCGGCCGTGATGCTGGCCAAATCCGAAGGACCCATGAACGTGCGCCTGTACGCGCTGAACGCCCCCGGCAAACTCTATATCCTCGACTATGTGTTCACGGTGAAGAAGTAAAGCATGTCGCGAATTGTCGCCATCGACACAGCCTCAGAGTTCGGTTCCCTTGCACTGCTGGAAGACGGCTCGGTCCTGGAGGAACTGATCCTCCATTCTCCGGAAGGCTTCGGGCAGATCCTGTTCCCGCAGTTGGACCGGCTCATGCGCCGCCACGGCTGGAAGTACGACACCGTGGCCGGCTTCGCGGCTGGCTCCGGTCCGGGTTCGTTCACAGGAGTGCGCGTAGCGCTGGCCGCCATCAAAGGCCTGGCGGAGGCCACGGGCGCACCGGCCGCGGCCATCTCCAATCTGCAGGCGATGTCGCTCTACGGCTCCGCTCCGCTCCGGGCCCCGTTCTTCGACGCGCGCCGCGGTGAGATCTATGCCGGACTCTACAACAGCGACCACGCGCCGGCCGCCGTCGAAGTCGTGACGAAGTTCCAGTCCTGGCGCGATGCCCTGCCCGACGCGGTGGAACTGCTCACTCCGGACCCGGCCATCTTTGGGGTCCAGGCCACTCAAACCCCGCGCGCCCTGGCCGGGGCAATCGGGCGACTCGCGGCCACCCGCCTCACGGATCCGATGGCGCTCGATGCCAACTACGTCAGGCGCTCGGATGCCGAGTTGAACTGGGTCGATAAGTAGCGCCGCGCTCAGTTGGCCGCCGCGCTCTGGTAGATCGCATTCAACAGGAACTTGAACGTCCCGAAACTCTGCCCGCGGAACTGTGTCCGGAACCCGATCAGCACTACCCGGCCCTGGCCCAGGCGCGCCGAAACCACGGCCGGCTTTCCGGCCACCACGCGCTCTCCGGCAATCCAGCCGCTGGCCAAGAGGTTCTGCCTGGCATAAGAGGCCACTACCTTCACTTCCCGATCGCCCTGGTTGAATTCCGGCAGCACCGTAATATCGAACGCTTGGCCGCCCGTGGAAGTTGCAATCGCATCCTTGGCGACGCCCGCCGCCAGTGGATGTGACGGATCGACGCTCAAGTGCAGCAGGGACCCGGGGCAGGACCAGCCGCCCGCGCCTTCTTCTTCCCCGCCCCGCAGCACGCCGCGAACCCCGATGGGAAACAGGGCCAGCGGCAGTTCCGTGGCCGTGTCCAGGGCCACCAGCGTCCCGCCCTGCCGGACAAACTCCTGCAGGTTCCGAGCCCCCTCTACGCCAATGCCGCCCGTGAACTCCGGCCGCTGCAGATTGTGCGCAGCCTCACCCTGCGGTTCGCCCCGGCCGCTGCGCTCGCCATCGCGGGTTCCGTGCAGAATCGAGCTCATTGACTGCTGCGCCAGGATGATCGTGTCGAACCGCGACCGCAGGTCCGCCGTGCGCAAATCCGAGTTGTGCAGTAGGGTGTGGCCGACATGGAAATAGTCGAGCGTCCATTGCGTCCAGCCCGTATCACTGTTTGCCAGGAACGGCTCATACAGGCCCACACGCGCCTTCGGAGCCCCGGGCTTCGGCAACCAGGAGGCAGGCGGTTCCTGCGCCGGCAGGTCGCCAATCAATTCGGAACCGATGGCCGCCGGCAGTTCGATGCGCGCATACTGCACGCCCATCTGGTATGGCAGCGTCCAGCCCGCGAGGTCATACGGCCGCTTCACAGGGCCATTCGCGCTCGACCGGATCTCGGGGTACTTCTGCGGCTCCATCAGGTCGACGATGTAGCCGCGGAACGGCTGCGCCGTCAGCACCAGGTACGAGCCAGCGGCATAGCTCTTGCCGTTCACTTCCACGGGCGCCGTGGTCCTGCGAACTTCCACGCCCGCGCCCTGCAGCCGCCGCAGCATCTCCGCCGCCTGCCAGGCATTCCCGGGGTCCGTTGGAATCACATAGGCGAACGGTCCGCCCTTCTGTCCCGCTGCGATCTGCGCCTGCGCCATCTCCCAGGCCTTGAATAGGAACTGCCGGGGTCGCGAAGCCGCCAGTTCGAGAATCGCGAAATCCGCCGTCAACATGTAATCGACCGCGTCCATCAGCGCCCAGCGCCCGCCCAGCCACGGCTTCTCATAGAAGACGGAAGGCTCGCGCGCCGGAATGCCGTTTGCGAACCGTTCCGGAATCTCCGTCAGCTTGTAGACCTTCGGCGTAGCGTACTGGTAGAGCGCCGTCTCGGTGAGGATCCCGTGCATATTATGGAATGCCGGAGCCGAACGCAGCCCGCCGTTCCACCAGGCATCGAAGCCGTTGTAGGACATCGCGCCTGCCTTGTTCTCCCTTGCGAACCGTTCGCGCATCGCCGCGCCAATGCCGTTGATCCCCTCCATCACCGCGGCCGGAATGTTCGGATTCAGCGGCTCGGCGTAAGGGGGAATGAAAATGCGCGCCGGGAAAGGGGCCACCTGGTGCTGGTTGTAGACAATTTGCGGAAACCACTCGCGGAACAGCAGCCGGCAGACATTTCTTGTCTCCGGCAGGTTCAGCATGAACCAGTCGCGATTGTTGTCGTGGCCGGAGTACTTCTGATACAGCGTGGGCAGCGGAGCCAGCTCATGCGGCGTCCCGACGTTCTTCCGGTACCAGCCCGCCGTCATGTCCAGGCCATCCGGATTGATCACCGGCACCTGCATCAGGATCACGTTGTCGCGGATCCGCCTGATCTCTTCTGTCTCGCCCGTGATCATCTTGTACGCCAGGTGGGGAGCCTGCTGCACCGGGGCCACTTCCGTCGCGTGCAACCCCGAGTCGATCCACACAATCGCCTTACTCTCCGCCGACAGCTTCGCCGCTTCCTCCGGCGACGCCAGCCCCAGCGCCAACCGCCGGTTCATCTCTTTGTACTGGTCGAGTTTCTTCAGGTTCTCCGCCGAACTGATGAACGCCACGTAGGTGGCGCGCCCTTCCGAACTCTTGCCGAACTCCACCAGTTTGATGCGGTCCGAGGAAGCGGCCAGCTTCTGGAAGTACCCGATGACCTCCTGGTAGTTGGCCAGTTTGTAGTCATCGCCCGGCGTGAAGCCGAAGTGATCCTTCGGAGAGGGGACCGCCCCCAACGCGGAAAGCGCACAGAGTACGGCAAGGAAGGCCCGCCGGCGAGTGACCTGAGACAAGACCATATGAAACAATCGTAGTATGCCTGGGGAATCCCAAAACAAGTTCCGCATCGGGCTGGTCCAGACCTCGTGTTCGCTTGACCCGCAAGAGAATCTCGATAAGGCGGCCGCCAGGGTGCGTGAGGCCGCTGAACGCGGCGCACAGATCATTTGCCTGCAGGAGCTCTTTCGCTCCCAGTACTTCTGCCGCGACGAGAGCGCGGACCTGTTCGATCTGGCCGAGCCCGTGCCCGGTCCGTCCACCGGCGTCATGGCGAAACTCGCCAAGGAGCTCGGAGTGGTCATCGTCGCCAGCCTCTTTGAGCGCCGCGCCGCGGGCCTCTATCACAACACGGCTGCGATCCTGAACGCCGACGGCGCCCTCCAGGGCATCTACCGCAAGATGCACATCCCGGACGATCCGTTGTTCTTCGAGAAGTTTTATTTCACCCCGGGCGACCTGGGCTTTAAGAACTTCGAGACCCCGTTCGGCCGCATTGGCGTCCTGGTCTGCTGGGATCAGTGGTACCCCGAAGGAGCCCGTCTCACCGCCCTGCAAGGCGCTGACATTTTGTTTTACCCCACCGCCATCGGCTGGCATCCGGCCGAGAAGGCGCAGTACGGTGCCGCACAGCTCGACGCCTGGCGCACCGTGCAGCGCGGCCATGCCATCGCCAACGGAGTCTATGTCGCCGCCGTCAACCGGGTCGGCTTCGAAGGCACCCCGGAACGCGGTCTGGAGTTCTGGGGCAACAGCTTCGTCGCCGATCCGTTCGGTGTGCTGGTGGCCGAGGCGTCCCACGACAAGGAAGAGATCCTCGTGGTCGAATGCGATCGCCGCCGCATCGAGGAAGTCCGCCGCAACTGGCCCTTCCTGCGCGATCGCCGCATTGATTTTTACGGAGGGATTACAGAGCGGTGGCTGGGCAACAAGTAACTCACCGCATGCCGCCCGAATGGGCGCCGCATGAGGCCACCTGGCTGGGCTGGCCGCACGAAACCACAGACTGGCCGGGCAAGTTTACCCCAATCCCGTTCCTCTACGGGGAGATTGTCCGCATCCTCAGCCGGCGCGAGGAGGTGCGTATTCTCGTACCCGCCGCCCATCAGAAGCGCGCCCGCGCCGTTCTTGAAAAATGCGGCGCCTGGAACAGCAATGTTCGCCTGATCACCGCCGAGACCAACCGCAGCTGGACGCGGGATTTCTGCCCGCTCTACGTGAAATCCAAATCTGGTGAGAAGATCGCTACCAAATGGCGCTTCAACGGCTGGGCGAAATACCCCAACTGGAAGAACGACGATGCGGCCGGCGAAAAGGCGGCGCGCATCTCCGGAACCCCGCTGGTCAAGCCCGAATGGAACGGTCGCCGTGTCGTATTGGAGGGGGGCAGCATCGACGTCAATGGCTCGGGCCTGATGCTGACCACCGAAGAATGCCTGCTCAGCGATGTGCAGTCGCGCAACCCCGGCCTCGAGCGCGAGCATCTCGAAGCCCTCTTCGAAGGCTATCTCGGAGTCGAGAAAGTACTCTGGCTCAATCGCGGCATCTCCGGCGACGACACCCACGGCCACGTGGATGACCTCGCACGCTTTACAGACGAGCGCACCATCGCCGTCGTCGTCGAAGAGAACCGGGATGAGGAAAACTACGAGCCGTTGGCCGAAAATGTGCGCCTTCTCCGGAAAATGAAGGGTCTCGACGGCCGCGTCCCGCGCGTCGTGGAGCTGCCCATGCCGCGCCCCGTGGTCTTTAATGGGCAGCGCCTGCCGGCGTCATACGCGAATTTCTACATCGCTAATGGGGTCGTATTAGTGCCGGTGTTTCAGGATCCTAACGATCGCATCGCGCTCAATATTCTTGCACGCCTCTTCCCGACAAGAGATGTCATTGGTTTGTATTGCGTCGATCTGGTACTCGGGTTGGGCACGATCCACTGCGGAACAATGCAGGAACCGGCTTAATGTGCGGCCGCTGACACAATTCGGATAAAATTTGACAAATTACACCAATTTAGGGTAGACACCACCGCCTCATCGATTTATACTGCCTGCACCTGCCGATGTAGTGTTCTGGGCGGAATCCACTGGGAGGCTGGTCAAATGGCTCAAGATTTGGGCCAAGCCACAGGCGTAGCCTATTCCGGCGCATCACCCGCGGATAAGTTCGAGACACCCTTGCGGACCGTCTTCGAAGCGGCTCCGCAGGCTATCTTGTTGGTTGATTCCAAAGGCATCATTCTTCAGGCCAACGGCCGGTCCGAAAGTCTCTTCGCCTACACACGCGCGGAGATGGAAGGCCGTCACGTCGAGATGCTGCTGCCTCATCGGGACGCTTCGGCCAGCCCCGATCCCCGCATCCATTACTTCCTCTCAGGGAATTACCCCCAAGCCGAGCAGGGTTCCGACTACACCGGAAGACGCAAGGGCGGGGTCGAATTTCCGGTTGGAATTGAGCTGCGCAGGTCGTCATGGAACGGAACGCCCATTGTAATTGCGTTCATTTCCGATATCACCCAGCGCAAAAGGCTGGAAAGCCGCCTCATCGACGTCCAGCGCATCGAGGTTGCCGGCCACCTGGTCGCCAGCATCGTTCACGACTTCAATAACCTGCTCACCATCATCAACGGGCACAACCACATCCTTCTCGACCAGTTGCCCCTCATCGACCCCTTGCGGGAGAACTCCCGCGAGATCCACAATGCCCTCCAGCGCTCCTCCGGACTCGTGAAGGAACTGCTGTCGTTCAGCCGCCGCCAGCTTACCCTGCCGGCCAAGACCACTCCGCTGAACGGCGCGATCTACGACATGGATGGCATGGTCCGCCGCCTGCTGCCGGCCAATCTCGATCTCACCTTCCATCTCTCCCCACGCACTGGTTTTGTGGCGGCCGAACGAGGCCGCATCGATCAGGTGCTGGTGAATCTCATCCTTAACGCCAGAGACGCCTGCCGCGGCCGCGGCGGCAGGATCCACGTCTCCACGAGAAGTGCCTGGCTCGACCCCTCGGAATCGCACGCCCACTCCGGCCATTACGCCGTTCTGACCGTCACCGACAATGGTTGCGGCATGGACGAAAACGCCCGGGCGCGCCTGTTCGAGCCATTCTTCACCACCAAACAAAGCGGGACGGGACTGGGCCTCGCCACCGTCCAGCGCATTATTCACCAGGCCGGCGGCCTCATCCGCGTGAAAAGCAGCCTGAATCGTGGTACAACATTCACCATCTGCCTTCCACGTGTCGAAGGTGAGGTGGAGCCAATGCAGACAACCGCAGCATCCTCATCCGCTGGCACCGAGACCATCCTGCTCGTCGAGGACGAGGAGGGCATCCGCCGCCTGATTACCAGTATTCTGAGCAAGCGCGGCTATCAGATCCTGGAAGCGGCCAATGGAAAAGAGGCAGAGACAATTGTGCGCTCGGGCAGGGCCAGGATCGATCTGCTGTTGTCGGATATCAACCTGCCGGACTCGGCCGGTGGCACCATCGCCGAAACCCTGCTCTCCCTCCAGCCCGGCCTGAAGGTGCTCTACATCTCGGGCCACTCCGAGGAACAGGCGCTCAAGCGCGGCCTGGTCTCACCAGGCGCCCGCTTTCTGCCCAAACCGTTCACCGTCGACGAACTCGCGCGGCGCGTCCGCGGAACTCTCGACGACGCCTAGACCGCTCCGCGCCGTGTCTTCTCCACCAGCCGCAACACAGACTGGTCCGTATTCAGCAGCCGCACCTCGTCCAGAGGAACCCACGCCACGGCGCGCGACTCTTCGCTGACCACCAGCGGCACGTCACGGTCAGCCAGCAGCAGGAATCGCACATCATAGTGAACATGCGCCGGCTCGGTCTTTCGTGCCGGAATATCGTGCGCATCCAGATCGAAGATCCCGGTGCCCGCCGGGACGGCCTCCACACCGGTCTCCTCCAGCACTTCCCGCATGGCCGTAGCCAACACATCCGGACTCCCGTCACAGTGACCGCCGGGCTGCAGCCACTTATCCAGCCGACCGTGATGCACCAGCAGCGTCTCGGTCCGGTCCGCGCTCAACACCCAGGCGGAGGCGGTGACATGGCCCACCAGCAACGACCGCTCAAAGCAGTCCGCATGCTCTTCCACAAACGCCAGGATGCGCTCGCGCATCGTCTCTTCGTGCGGATTGAAGGCGCGATAAGCGCGCAATTGGCTGATCAGGGTTTCGCGGGTGCTCATGGTGGGCAGGGTAAGGTTTAACCATTGTTGCAGGAGCGTCCCCGCGTTGGTAGTCTCTCAGCAATGCATCCAGCGCAGTTCGATGCAATCGTGATCGGCGGAGGCCACAACGGCCTCACCTGCGCGGCCTATCTGGGCAAAGCGGGGAAGAAAGTCCTCGTCCTGGAGCGCCGGAATCTCGTCGGCGGCTGCGCGGTCACGGAAGAAGTCTGGCCCGGCTACCGCGTCTCCACCGCCTCCTACCTCACCAGCCTTCTGCAGGAACGCATCATCCGCGAGCTGCAACTGGAACGCCACGGCTATCGCGTCGACGCAAAGGACCCCGCCTTTTTCAGTGCTTTCCCCGACGGCCGCCACCTCTTCTTCTGGCAGGACGCCCAGAAGACCCTCGAGGAAATCGCGAAATTCTCGCCCCGCGATGCCCGCCGCTTCCCCTCCTACGAGGCCCATCTCGAAAAGCTCGCCCAGGTCGCCGAAAGCCTTCTCCTCACCACCCCTCCGCCATTCCCACCCCGCGGCATGGGCGGCCTGATGGAGTGGCTCCGCCTGGCGGGCCGGATCCGCGGCCTCAATACCGCGGAGATGGCGGGCCTGGTGAAGATCTTTTCGATGAGCGCCAGTGACTTTCTCGACGAGTGGTTTGAGTCCCCCGAGGTCAAAGTGACCCTGGCCACGGATGGAGTCATTGGCGCCAATGGCGGACCCCGCTCGCCGGGCACAGCCTACATCCTGCTGCACCATTGCATGGGCGGCGTGGCCGGCCATCGCGGCCTGTGGGGCTTCGTGCGCGGCGGCATGGGGGCGGTCTCTGAAGCCCTCGCCGCTTCGGCCAGGGAGCACGGCGCAACGATCCTGACTGACGCACCGGTGGCGCAGATTATTGTCCGGCACGGAAAGGCACGGGGCGTCGTGCTCCAGAATGGTGACGAGTACCACGCGCCTGTGGTTGCGTCCAATCTCGATCCGAAACGAACCTTTCTCGAAATCCTCGATTCCAGCCTCCTGCCGCCCGATTTCGCCTCTTCTATCCGCCGGTTCCGCTGCGAGGGAACCTCGCTGAAGATCAACTTTGCCCTGCGCGGCCTGCCCGAGTTCACCTGCTACCCCGGATCACCCCTCCCGCTCCACGGCGCCACCATGCATATCTGCCCCTCCATCGACTACGTTGAGAGGGCCTGGGACCATGCCAAGTACGGCCGCCCCTCGCAGCGTCCGCTCATCGAACTCACCATCCCCACCGTCTACGATCCATCCCTCGCCCCACCGGGCCATCACGTGATGGGCGCGTTCCTGCAGTACGCTCCTTATACTCTGAAACCCCCATCGGGAACGGACGCAGGCTTCGACGACGGCCGCGGCTCCACTTCCTGGGACGACCTTCGCGAGCCTTACGCCCATCACATCCTCGACCTCATCGCCGAGTACTGCCCCAACATCCGCGACATCGTTGTCGATAGGCAGGTACTCACGCCGCTCGACCTCGAGCGCCGCTTCGGCCTCACCGGCGGTAACATCTTCCATGGTGAGATGAGCTTTGAACAGATGTTCGTCATGCGTCCTGTGCCGGGTTGGGCCCGCTACCGGACGCCAGTCCAGGGACTTTTTCTGTGCGGCTCTGGAGCCCATCCAGGCGGCGGAGTCATGGGCGCGCCCGGTTACAACTGCGCCCGGGAGGTCTTGAAGTTGGCATGAGAATTCGCTGGATCGCCTTGCCGGTTGCCGTAGCGGTTCTGGCGGCAGGCGGCTGGTATCTGAAGGGACCCAGCCAGTGGACCGAACCTCGCGACACCGGAGCCCCGGGCCGCACCATCGTACTTCGCGACGGCCGCCGCATCGGTGTCGTCGAACGCGGCGATCCCGGCGGCCACCCCGTCTTCTATCTCCACGGCTTCCTCGGCTCGCGGCTCGAGATGATCGCCAGCGAACGCCTGCTGCTCCGCTTCGGCATCCGCTGGATCGGCATCGATCGCCCGGGCGTGGGTCTCTCTCCCGTCGACGACGTTGGCAGCTACGCCGACTGGGCTGTCGACGCCGGTGAACTCGCCGAACAACTCGGCGCCGAAAAGTTCAGTGTCCTCGGCTGGTCCGCCGGAGCGCCCCTCGCCCTCGCCATCGCCGCCCGACTGCCTGACCGCGTCGACCGCGTCGCCATCGCCGCCCCCATCCCCGACATGGACGTCGAGGAACTCCGCCTTAACGCACCGCGCGCCTGGATGTTTCAGGTCCGTCTGGCCGGCTGGATGCCTGGCCTCATAGGCCGCCGCCTGCAGCAACTCGACCGGCAGCGGATGCACGATCCGCGCGGCTTCGAATTGGAACGCGCCCGCGGCGAAGTCCCCGCCGACGCCAACGCTCTCGGCAGCGGCGATATGGTCGACATGCTGATGGCCGATCGCGCCGAGGCTTTCCGTCAGGGCACCGGCGGCCTGGTCCACGACATGTTTCTCATGAGCCGCGATTGGGGCGTTGAGTATCAGTCCATCCGCGCGCCCGTGCGCATCTGGCACGGCGACCAGGACCGGATCGCCTCCATCAGGAACTCGGAGTACCTGGCTCAGGTCATCCCTGGCGCGGAGTTCATCCCTGTCCGCAACGCCGGCCACTACGTAGCGCTCACTCAGGCCGAGCCCATCATCCGCTGGCTGGCCCGCCGTTAGCCTTGCCGCGCGACCTGCGCCGCCACCACCACCAGCCGTAGCCCGCCGCGGCCGCGCCCAGGATCAGCGCAGCCGCCAGGCCGAACTTGTGCGCCGCCTCCAGAATTGTGCCCCAGCGCTCGCCCAGCAGGTAGCCCAGCGTCAGAAACGTGCTCGCCCACAGCAGTGCACCGCCATAAGCAAAGGCCGCGAAAATCGGCCATTCCAGTTTGGAGGCTCCGGCCACATAAGCCGTCAGGTGCCGCACACCCGCAATGAAATAGCCGAAGGTCAGCGCCAGCCCGCCCGTCCTGTGGTAGAATTCGTGGACCTTGTCGATCTCCTTCTGCGAGATCCTCACATAGCGTCCATACTTATGCAGCAACGGATAGCCCGTCGTCCGGCCCAGCAGATAGCTGATGGTGATCCCGGACATGCTGCCGCCCAGCGCCGCCAGGCCCGTCGGCAGAGCCTTCAACTCGCCCTTGAAAATCAGGTAGCCGGCAAACGTGAGCAGCGTCTCATCGGGAATCGGCAGGCCCACAATGCCCAGGGCCAGCAGGGCCGCGATGCCGAAATACCCGTACTGCGTGATCCAGTGCTGAATGAGTTCCATGCCGCCGCCAACTACTCGCCACGGTTCAGCACGAAGTCCGCTTCAAACATCTGGTACGCCGTCCGCTTCATCCCGCAACGGACATAGGTGCCCTGCGCCCGCTCGTTGTCCTGCTCGACGTACAACCGCAGCCCGCACACCCCTGCGTCGGCCCGCGCCAGTTGCTCCACATGCGCATACAGCGCCTTGAAGATGCCCCGCCCGCGGAACTCGGGTTCCACCCACACGCTCTGGATCCACCAGAACATGCCGTTCCGCCAGTCGGACCACTCGTAGGTGATCATCATCTGGCCCACGCGCCGGCCCTTCACTTCCGCCACGTAATACACGCCGCGCGAAGTGTTCTCAAACAGCGCATGCACCCCGTCCCGCAGACGGTCGAGATCCAGCGACAGATGCTCGGTCTCCAGCGCCATCGACGCGTTGCCGCGCACCAGGAATTCAGCGTCGGCCGGGTCGGCCAACCGGATTGTGATCGGATCCATGATTGAGTCGGAGGCTGGTCCTACGCCACTCGCCGCAGCTTCGTGACCCGGCCCACCTCAACCCATTCGACCACAAAAATGTTCCCGTCTTTGTCGAAGCACGCCGAATGCGGACAGATGAACTTGCCGGGGATGAACTTGTCCCGCGGCTCCTTGCGCAGCTTGCTCCAGGTATTGGTGTCGTCCTCGCCCAGTTGCGCAACGGCCTTGTAGCTGGTGTCCATCAGCGTGACGCGCGCTTCCAGGTCCGGCACCAGCAGCAGTCCCTTCCTCTGGTCGAAGTGGCACGGCAGCTTCACGTCGCCTTCGCCGCCGAAGCCCATGTGCTTTCCGTCCAGCGAGAAGTACTGCAGACGCCGGTTGCTGCGATCCGCCACCAGAATCCGCGGCTCCTTCGCCTGATGGTCAAAGGCGATGCCATGCGGGCAATCCAGCTGACCGGCCGCCTTCCCCTTGCCGCCAAAGGTGAACTTCCACTCGCCCTTCGGGCTGTAAACGTTGATGTAGCTCGACCCGTACCCATCGCCTACATACACATCCCCGTTCGGAGCCACGGCCAGATTCGTCGGACTGAACTTCTGCTTCTTCCCGTCCGCGCCCGGCTTGTAGGCCGGAGATTCCTCCGGATACCCGGTCTCCCACACCTTCTCGCCCTTCAGCGTGTACTTGCCCACCAGCGCGCGCTTCGTGTCGCACAGATAGAGATACTCGTCGCGGCCTTCCTTGCGGAGAGTCAGGCCATGCGCTCCCCCCTTGAACTCCTTGCCCCAGCTCCGGACAAACTTGCCCTTCTTGTCGAAGACCACCATCGTGTCCTCAGACTCCGACGTGGCATGCACCGTGTGGTGAACATACACCTGGCCCTGCGAATCCACGCCCACTCCGTGCGTGTTGCCATACTTGATGGTCCGCGGCAGTTCCCCCCAGTCGTGGATCACCTCGAACATGTACGCGCCATTGCCGGTCGTCGGCAGCTTCAGGCCCGACTTGTCGCCGGCCAGCACGGCGGGCGCCGCCGACAGGGCGGAAACGAAACCACGGCGGGTGATTGGATTGGACATCCGGTAAGCTCCTCTTTGATTCAATACTTTACCAGACTGACAGGGATAGCAAAACGGCCCAGCCCTGGAACCTCGTTCCAGGACTGGGCCGCTTGAGGAGAACAGAGAGAAGAGGGTTACTTGGACCCGCTGAACGAGCCTTTCGTGCCGTTCGGAGTCTGGAAGGTCCCCTTCACCGTGGTGCCCTCGATCTTTCCAGTTACCGAGAAGGAACCTTCGCCCGTCGGGATCTTAAACGCGATGGTCGAGCCGTCCACCGTTCCGTCGGAGATCGGAGCCTCATCGCCGCTCTCCATGACGATCATGCCGGACAACTTCGTCCCGTCCTGCTTCAGGTCGAGCGTGCTCCGCATCTCGCGCCCTTCGCTATCCTTCGAGACTACCTTCCACTTGCCCGTGGCATCGGCGGCGGCGGTCGGGGTCGCGGCCGGAGCGGCGGACGCGCCGTCCCTGTTTCCGGACACCGGACCCGTGCTGCCGTCCGGCAACACCAGGTTGCCCTTCAGCGCATCGCCGTCCTGCTTCAGCTTGAACGCGATCTGGCCGAAATCCATCGTGATCTTGAACGCTACCTCTTCCGTGGTAACCGCTAGATCCTGCAAGGGCAACGAGCCCTGCTCCGAGACCAGTGTGCCATCGTATTTACCGCTGGCTTCCTTCAGTACTAAATCAAACTTGTGGGTATTTCCGTCCGGCGCCTGAGCGGACATCTTCCAGGTACCGGCAACGCCGGCCGCGAAAGCATTCAGACTCAGAACGAACAGTGAGGTAGTAGTAAGAATCGTTTTCAACATCGGATGTGCCACCTTGCGAGAGCTTTCTACAGCCAACATCATACGACATACTACATTACGCGGATGTCAACAATTGGGCCCGGATGGGCACACTCCGGGCCCTTCATCAATCCGCCGCCGCATGGCAGCACAAGTTGGGTCTGACGCCCGGCCGGACGCCGTTCAGGATGCTCTGCCCGCCGCTATTTCTTGGGCAGAATCACGGTATCAATCACGTGAATCACACCGTTATCGCACCCGATATCGGTCTTCACCACGGTCGCCTGATTCACCATCACCTTACCGCCGGAGGCCATAATCTTCACGGACTCGCCCTCCACGGTCTTCGCGCTCTTCAACTTCACCACGTCCGCCGCCATCACCTTGCCGGCCACCACGTGGTAGGTCAGAATCTTCTTCAGCTTTTCGGGATCCTTCAGCAGCCCGTCCACCGTGCCTGCCGGCAGCTTGGCGAACGCCTCATCCGTGGGTGCAAACACGGTGAACGGTCCCGGGCTCTTCAAGGTATCCACCAGTCCCGCCGCCTTCACAGCGGCGACCAGCGTATTGAAATTACCCGCGCCGGCCGCCGTGTCGACGATGTCGGCCGCATGCGCGGCAAATGCAGATACGGCCATCAGGGAAAACAGACACACTAATCGCTTCATGCCAGATCCTCTTTTCAAGTTCAGTTTCTAAATAGAGACCGGATCAGGCCTGGCGGGCAGGCACCCGTGATTGGTGGCAGGCAGACTTGCTGTCCGCAAAAAGGCGCGCCAGATCTCCAGTTCTCTTGGACGAAAGATACTTCGTCCACGCAGTAGAAGATGCGCGCTGATTCTTGACTGCTTTAGATTTTTTATTTGGCCGGCGGAGGGACCATCTCCGGCGTCACACCGGTCACCGCCGCCACGGGGACTTCAGGATCCACGATCTCCGTGGTCTCCTCGAAGCTGCCGCCACCTTCGCCAACCAGTGCGAGCTTCGCCAGCACCGTGTGATCGCGCCGTTTCTGACGGAAACGGAATTCGCCCGCCAGCAGTTCTTTCCGCGACAGAGGAATCACCACCACCTTGCCGCCGTTGTGCAGTTCCAGCGAGGCCTTGCTCGCGTAGCGCACAGCGGCCGAAAGACCATTCCAGCTGATGACAAACTCCCGGCCCTCATGCGATGCGTGCAGTGACATCATCTCCATCGGCGGATCCGGCTTCGCCTGCACAACCTTCGTGGCCGGCGCCGGCGGACGCAGCAGTATCAGGAGCCCGGCGCCACCCAGACCCAGCAGCACCAGCGAGAACGCCAGCAGGCTCCAGATCGCTTTGGGATTCTTCTCACGCCGCTGGACTACCGGCGCGGCAGGTTCCTGCGCCTGCTGACCGCTCAGGGCCGCCAGCACCTCGGGAGCCTCCAGGACTTTCTTCTGCCGCCGGGGCCCCGGCTCGCGCCTGGCGATTGCTACGGGTTCGACAATTAGCAGCGGTTCCGCCGCGCTCAAACCACCGTCCGCCTCACGCGAGGCCAGATACACCTGCACTTCGGCGTCGCCCAACCGGTCGGGGCGCACAATCATCAGGAAACTGTTCGCCGCGAGATGGTCGCTGTGCCAGGCCTGCTCCTCCGGTGTCGTCTCCAGACTGCCCTTCGGGTGCGTGACAAACCAGCCCAGGACTTCCGCCGGCCCCGCCGCGGAACAATCCTTCAACAGGGCATCCAACTCCGCTTCGTCCCGTTCCGACAACAGGAAGCCCGGGCCCCGGGAATGGTCGCAGGAGACCGGCTTCCACCCTTCCACCAGGACGCCATCCGCTTCGCGGCGTCCCAGCAGGAGACCGCCAATGCCGATGCACGCCACGCCATTCATGGCGCGCGAGGCTTCAAAGCGAACTTCTTCCAGTATGTTTCCGGTGAATTCTATGCGGTAGCGGCTGGCGTCAGATCGCCAGGTTTGATCTGCCGAGCCTCCCCTTAAAATGCGGGGCGGCAGACTTTGAAGTGAAAGTCCCAAAACCGGCCTCCTCCAACCACACGCTCCAGGCCGGACTTCTACGAGTCAGCTTGTGCCTGGCTGCGCGGGAAACAACAGCATGTTCAGGTGATGCCCCTCACCCTCACTGCTGCTGCGCAATCAGTGGCTGTTGGTTATCTCCACAGCCTTCTTGTTTTATTCACCGGCGGTCGGCTAAACAGCGCTACCGGATCGTTTTCATTGTAACCTGTTATGCAACCCGCGTTCCGCCGCTGAATCATACTCTATGAAACTATCGCCCAGATGAGATTTACCTATACGGTCACCACTGCGGCCTCCCTTGCGGTCGCCTCGTTGCGCGCGCACAAACTGCGCAGCTTCCTGACACTCCTCGGTGTCATCATCGGCGTCAGCAGCGTCGTCATCGTAGGCGCCGCCATCGAAGGACTCGGCAACTACGCCGAAGAGACCACCTCCAAGGTCTTCGGCAGCGACGGCTTTCAAATCGGGCAACTCCTCCAGGTCGGCCGCATGTCGCGCCGCGAACGCATCGAGAAGCTCAAGTACAACCGCCAGATCCGCCAGGACGATTACGCTTACCTCCGCCAGACCACCGGCCAGCAGGTCCTCTACAGCCCCTACCGCCTGCGCGCCGAGGACATCCACTTCGAAAGCCGCCTGCTCGAAAGCACCTCCATCATCGGAGTCTCCGCCAACCTGGCCGAAATTCGCGAGGTGAACCTCACCGACGGCCGCTTCTTCACGGAGCAGGAAGAACACAACAAAGTCCCCGTCGCGGTCATCGGCGAGGATGTCCGCACCGAGTTCTTCCCTGACCGCTCCCCCCTCGGCAAGATCATCAAAATCAGCGGCTTTGACTTCACCATCATCGGAGTCCAGGAGAAAATCGGCAGCGCCGGAGGCCAGTCGCAGGACAACGTCGCCTTCATCCCGTCCACCGTCTTCAACCGGCTCTACGGACCCGAGAAGACCATGGTCCTGTTCGCACGGGCCCGCCCCGAAACCGGCCTCACCCTGGAACAGGCCCTCGACCTGTCCCGCGTTGCCCTCCGCACCCGCTTCAAAGCCCGCCCCGGCAAACCGGACAACTTCGACACCATTACACCCGACTCCATCCGCGAGTTCATCGGCCGCATCATGGGCTTGATCGGAGCCGTGGTCGTGCCCATTACCTGCATCTCCCTGGTCGTCGGCGGCATCGTGATCATGAACATCATGCTCGTCTCCGTCACGGAACGAACCCGCGAGATCGGCGTCCGCAAATCCCTCGGAGCCCGCCGCACCGACCTTATGCTCCAGTTCCTCCTGGAAGCGGTCTTCCTCTCCGCCATCGGCGGCCTCATCGGACTCGGCATCGGAGCCGGAGTCGCCCGCATCGCCTCCATCATTGCCGGAGTCCACCTGGCCGTGACGCTCCCCTACGTCTTCCTGGCGCTCTTCGTCTCCAGCGCCGTAGGGATCCTCTCCGGCTGGTATCCCGCCTCCCGCGCTGCCCGTCTCGATCCGGTCGAAGCATTGAGGGCCGATTAGCTATGGTTCGCATGCAGTTTGGCGAGAACGTCAACATGGCGCTCGACGCCGTCTGGAGCCACCGCTTCCGCAGCGGCCTGACGATCCTTGGCATCGTCATCGGCATCACCACAGTCGTCACGGTCGGCAGCCTCACCAGCGGACTCCGCGCCGGCATTGTCACCTTCTTCGCCGAGTTCGGCCCCGACAACATCTTCATCAACCGCTTCAACCGCGACCCCAGCGCCCCGGGCTCGCTCAAGGAGCTGAAACGCCGCGTCATCCTGCCCGAATACGCCGAATACATCAAGGCGACCGTCCGAGCCGTCGAGGATGTCAGCCTCCAGCTCTACGTCACCTCCGAAACCAGCGGCCTCATCACCGCCCGCGTGCCCGGCTTCGAAACCGAAAACGTCAGCCTGGTCGGCTACAGCGGCAATGCCTTCACCCTGCAACCGCGCGAGGTCAAGGAAGGCCGGGTCTTCACGCCGGAAGAGGCCGATCGAGGCATGCGGGTCTGCGTCATCGGCCCATTGGTCGCCGAAGCCCTGTTCCCGGACGGCCGCTCCACCGGCCGCACCCTCAGCGTCGCCGGCACCGAATACACGGTCATCGGAGTCTTCGCCGAAGCCAAAGGCGGCTTCTTTGGCCAGAACGGCCAGGATACGCAAATCGTCATCCCCTACCCCACCGCCCGAGCCCGCTTTCCCACCGAAGACCGTCTCATTCTGGTAGCCCAGGCCCGTCCTGGCATGCGCGACGAAGCCTTCGAGGAGATCCGCCAACTGTTGCGCCGCCTGCGCCGCACCCCGCCCGGCGCCGATGACGATTTCGGCCTCACCACCGCCGATCAGATCATCAACCGCCTGGACGGCATCCTCAGCGTCATCGTGGTGGTTTCGGTTGCGCTTTCCAGCCTCGGCCTGCTGGTGGGAGGCATTGGCGTGATGAATATCATGCTGGTCTCGGTGACGGAACGCACCAAGGAAATCGGCATCCGCAAAGCGATCGGCGCCCGCAAGGGTGACATCATCGCCCAATTTCTGATGGAAGCGGTGACCTTAACCGGCCTGGGCGGAGCCTTAGGAGTCCTGGTGTCGGTCCTTTTGACCCTGATCATCGGCAAGCTGGTGCCGTCGCTACCCTCGATCGTGCCCGGCTGGGCGATCACCCTAGGCTTCGGCGTCTCGGTCTCGATAGGCCTCTTCTTCGGAACCTGGCCCGCCTTGAAAGCAGCCAACCTGGACCCCGTAGACGCTCTCCGCTACGAGTGAGGAGGCCGTTGCGGCGTTTGACGATGTAGGGACTTTCTAGCGATCAGCCGTCAGCGATCAGCCATCAGCTGTCTGCGATCAGCAGTCAGCGCTCAGCCCAAAACCCGCCTGCGGCGCCTGCATCGCACAATGCCCCAACAATGGGACGGCGGACCCCCAGGTCCGCGCGGGATCCCCAGATCCCGCCCCCGACCAAGCCCGAAAAACACCCGAGGACCCGAGATAGCTGATAGCTGACAGCTGAGAGCTGATAGCTAGCAACTGCTTCAGTACCCCTGCTCCAACAACCCCTCCAGAGTAATCGCAGACCGCTTCACATCCAACTGCCCCAGCATCTTCTCCACATACTTCGCCAGCACATCCGTCTCGAGATTCACCGGATCCCCCGGCTTCCTCTGCTTGAGCGTCGTATGCGAATACGTATGCGGGATCACCGCCACGGACACTTCGCAGTTCTCAATGGCCGCAATCGTCAGACTGATCCCATCAATCGCCACCGACCCTTTGAACGCCAGGTACCGGTCCAATTCCTGGGGCACCCTCACCCGCAGCAGCCAGTTGTCATCGCCTAACAGATCGATCGAAACAATCGACCCGACCCCATCCACGTGCCCTTGCACGATATGCCCACCCAGCCGCGTCGTCGGCAGTAGCGCCCGTTCCAGATTCACCGGAGCGCCCACCTTGGCCAGCCGCAGACTCGTCCGGGTCAAGGTCTCCGGCGACACATCCGCGCCGAAGCTCCCCGGCTTCAGATCAACCGCAGTCAGGCACACGCCACTCACACAAATACTGTCGCCCTCTTTCGCATCCGAGCACACCAGCGGAGCCCGTACCCTCAAACGGCTCCCCGTCGACCGCGGCTCAATCGCCTCGACAATCCCAAGCTCTTCGATGATCCCCGTAAACATGCTTCAGCTCTTCTTGAGCCAGGCTTCCACCACGAATTCATCCGGCGGAATCACATGCAGCTTCGTACCCGTGAACCGGATCGCATCGGCACGCCGCCGCTTGCCGATCCCGCCTGCCACCGGCAGCGACTGCAGGCCGCCGAGAATCTTCGGAGCGTAGTAGAAGAAGATCCGGTCCGCCACGCCATACTCCAGCGCCGACCAGTTCACCTTGCTGCCCGCCTCGATCATCAGCGACAGGTACTTCCGCGTACCCAGCACCTGGACAATCTTCTTCAGATCCGTGCGCCCGCCGGGACCATCGGCCGCCAGCACTTCCACGCCATGCTTCTCCAACTCGTGCCGCCGCGCCGGGGAGGCCACCGAACTACACACCACCAGCAGATCGTTCTGAAAGCTCTGCACCATCTTTGACGAGAGCGGAATGCGCAACTGCGAATCCACCACAATGCGCAGCAGCGGCCGCGACCGTTCCAATCCGCTGCGATCCGTCAACAGACAGTCATCCGACAACACCGTATCGATGCCCGTCAGGATCGCGTCATGCAGATGCCGGACCTGCTGCACATGCGCGCGCGCCCGTTCCGAAGTGATCCAACCGGAGTTGTCCTCCGGAGCCGCAATCTTGCCATCCAGCGTCAGCGCCGACTTCAGCGTCACCAGCGGCCGGCCCGTCTTCATGTAGTGGAAGAAGGCGAGGTTGAGCTCCGTGGCCTCCTCGGCCAGCGATGCTTCCATCTCCACCTCAACGCCCGCGGACCGCAGCCGCGCAAAGCCCTGCCCGGCCACCTGCGGGTTCGGGTCTTCCTGGATCGCTACGACTTTCTTCACGCCGGCGGCAATCAGCGCTTCCACACACGGACCCGTCCGCCCCATATGGCAGCACGGCTCCAGGTTGATATACAGCGTGGCGCCGCGCGCCTGGTCGCCCGCCTCCTCAATCGCCAGTACCTCGGCGTGCTTGACGCCCGCCCAGGTGTGGAAGCCCTGCCCCACGACCACGCCATCCCGCACCAGCACGGCCCCTACCGATGGATTCGGGGCCACCCGGCCTTGGCCTTGTTTGGCCAATTCAAGAGCAATTCGTAAATAGTCCATGCTTATGCCTCAAACAGCGAGGAGATGAACTTTTCCGGCTCGAACGGCAGCAGATCCTCAGCCTGCTCGCCAACGCCGATGAAGCGGATGGGCAGATTCAGCTCACGCGTAATCGCCACCACGATGCCGCCCTTCGCGGTACCGTCCAGCTTCGTCAGGATCAGGCCCGTCACCCCGGCCGACTCAGTGAACTTCCGCGCCTGCTCCAGGCCGTTCTGGCCCGTCGTCGCATCCAGCACCAGCCAGACCTCATGCGGAGCCCCCGGAATCACACGGCCCGAGGTCCGCCTCATCTTTTCCAGCTCGGTCATGAGGTTCGCCTTCGTGTGCAGCCGGCCCGCCGTATCCACCAACAGGATGTCGCTCTTCCGGGCCTTCGCCGCCTGCAGCGCGTCAAACACCACCGCACTCGGGTCAGCGCCCTGCGACTGCCGGATGATCTCACTCTTCGTCCGCTGGCCCCAGACTTCCAACTGCTCAATCGCCGCCGCCCGGAACGTATCGGCCGCACACAGTAGTACGGATTTACCTTCGCCCGAAAACCGCGCCGCCAGTTTGCCGGTAGTCGTCGTCTTGCCCGACCCGTTCACCCCCACCATCAGCACGACAGTCGGAGCCTCAGCCGCAAAGTTCAACGGCCGGTCACTCGCTTCCAACACGCCTAACAGGTGCTCGCTGATCAACTGCCGCAGCTCGGAAGGATCGTTCACCAGGTGCCGGTCCACCCTCTGCCGGATCCCTTCCAGAATCTCGTTCGCGGTGCGCACCCCGATATCGGCCGAAATCAGTGTGTATTCCAGTTCTTCCAGGAGATCGGCATCGATCTCTTTCTTGCCGAGAAGAACATCTTCCACCTTGCTGACCAGGCCGGTGCGGGTCTTCTGTATCCCTTGTTTCAGTCGGTCGAGGAGACTAAGCATATGAATTTACTTGGGGCTCCTTTGATTGTAGCGACAATGGAACGAGCTATCCCTATGTGGTTCCGACGATCTTTCCTCCTCCTGGCCGCTGCCGCCCTCGCCGCGGCCCAGACCGCCCCTTCCGCCGCCACACCGGCTACCCCTCAACGCCTGGAGGAGCAGATCCGCGGCTACACCAGTCAGGACCGCTTCAACGGCGCCATCCTGGTCGCCAAGGACGGCAAGATCGTCCTCAGCAAGGGCTATGGCATGGCCAACTTCGAATGGAACGTGCCCGTTACGCCAGAAACGAAGTTCCGCCTGGGTTCCATCACGAAGCAGTTCACCGGCATGGCGGTGCTGCTGCTCTCCGACCAGGGCAAATTGAAGGTCGACGATCCGGTCTGCAACTATGTCCAGCCCTGCCCAGATGCCTGGAAGCCCATCACCATTCATCACTTACTGACGCACACTTCGGGCATCCCAAACTTCACCGCCTTCCAGAGCTACACGAAGACGATGCGCCAGGCCTCGCCGCCCGCCGACACGTTGAAACGCTTTCTTAACGAACCCCTCGACTTCCAGCCCGGCTCGAAGTTCTCCTACTCGAACTCCGGCTACGTCCTGCTGGGCTACATCATCGAGAAGGTGACAGGCGGCAGCTACGCGGATTACCTCCGCAGGAACATCCTTGCGCCGATCGGCATGAATGACACGGGCTATGACGACCCCGCCACCGTCCTGCCGCGTAGGGCCGCCGGCTATGAGCATTCCGGCGCCACTCTCCAGAACGCGGAGTATCTGGACATGACTATCCCCCACGCCGCCGGATCGCTCTATTCGACGACGCTCGATCTGATGAAGTGGGACGAGGCGCTCAACGCCCACAAGATCCTCTCGGCGGAGGCATACAAGCGCTACTTCACGCCGGTCCTGAAAAACTACGCCTATGGCTGGACCGTCAAGATGGAAGACGGAGTCGAGCAGATCAATCACGGCGGCGGCATCAACGGTTTTGCCACCCGCATCGTGCGGGTGCCCAGCCAGCATCTGCTGGTAGTGGCCTTGAGCAATGTGCTCCCCGCCCAACCCGACAAGCTAGCCCAGGAACTGGTGAAGCTGATGTTGGGCCAGAACCTGCCGGTGCCCGAGAAACCGGCCGAAATCAAGCTCTCGAAGGAAGCAATGGAGAAGTTCGTGGGCAACTATGCCCTGGCGCCCACCTTCGTCCTGGCCGTCACACTCGAAGGCGACCAACTCATCACGCAGGCAACAGGGCAAGGCAAGGTGCCGATCTTTGCCAAGTCCGCCAACACGTTCTTCCCGAAAGTCATCGACGCCGAGATCGTCTTTGATGTGGACGCGGAAGGCAAAGCCACCGGCCTGACGCTAATCCAAAACGGCCGCCGCATGCCCGCCAAGCGGCAATAGCAACCCGGCCGGATGCCCGGCCCGCATGGCGGCTCGACGCCTGCTCGGACAGCGCCCCCGTCCTGATATCCGGCCCAAAAGTCGCATCAACGGCCAAAGCCCGCACCAGCATGACCCCCATCGGAGCCGTAGGCGAAGGCGGGGGCCCGCCCCAACCTAGCAACATCCTGAAATCCAACCCAAACCATCCCAACACCCTAACTCAGCAGCACCTGAGCCCCCAACTGCTCCACCCACAATCTCCTCTTCTCCTTCAGAGCATCCGCCACCGCCAGAGGCAGCAGATCTTCATCGAGCTTCTCCAGCACCTCGTAGCAAAACGCCGCCGGACCCGCCGCAGTCCAGGCCTCCTGCAGCGACCGGTCCCGATGCGACCCATGCCCCAAAGCAAACCAATGCGAATTCTTCGCGGCGTCTAAATTCCGAGTGGACCCCACCCAAACCTGGCCGCTGGCAGCACACCGCACGGCGAATATCCCCATGTTGGGCTTTCGCTCCTTGTACTTCCGATTGATCTCTTTGCGTTCCGCGCTCGACAGCATCGTAGCCTCCTGAAACGGATGAAATGATAAGGATTCAGAGGCCCTACTCTTCGTGCGCCTCAAATGCAGCAACGGCCAACATCCTGGCGTGCGCCCCGATATCCCCAGGCCAAGCCGCGGCCAGTTCTCCAAATAACGCCGCCTGGTCCGCAAACAGCGCTCGAGTCGCCTCCTCGAACCCTGGCAGATTCCCGGCCATGGCGGACAGAAAACGGTACGTGGCATCCTTGGCCTGCCGCCGCCGGTCACGGCCCTGATTCTCCCTGCTGGCCTGCTCCACCAGTTTCCGCAGCGCCACCGACGCCCCGCCCGGCTGGCTCGCCAGCCAGGCCCAATGCCGCGGCAGCAGCGTCACCTCCCGAGCCACCACACCCAACCTCGGCCGGCCCGGCCGCCGGACCGCTTCCTCGTTCGCCACGCTCTCCGGCATCTCCGCACCGGACCGCTGCTTTTCCGCAAGCCGAGTCACCACATCCGAGGCCGTGCCGCGATAGTCGACATCCACGACCTGACCCGTAACATCATCAAAGATCAGAACTTGCGACCATTCGTCAGCATCCAGCACCGCCTTGGCCTGCGAAGCCACATCGGCCAGGGCGCCGCCCGCAATCTTCCTCGATCCGGCAAATGCGGTGTAGGTTCTTTCGGAAACGGGGGACATCCATGGACCTCTTCGGCAAACTTTGTTTTATCCGGATGAAACAATATTACCCAGATAAAATCAGCAAGTCAACAAACCTCGAGTACCACGAACCCGTAGCGGGTCTCGGATCCCAACGGGCCACCAGGCCCTTCTCTCTTACAGGGACAGGCTCTCAGACCCGGCCGCCTCGTCCATTCATGATGTTCTGGAATCGCGTGCAGCTGATCTGGTGATCCGCCAGCAGCACACCGTCCTGGATCACCGCAAAGACGGCATACGGCGTCGGAGCATTCTGCGCGTCCCGGTGCGTCTTGAGCTGCACAATCGTGGGCTTCAACCCGAAATCCTGCTCCGCACTCAACGCGATTTCGTCGGCGAACTTCGCAATGTGCGAACACTGATTTGAGCGGATAATGGTCAACCCGGAGCCATACTTCTTCAGCCGCTCTGCCCAGCCCTTCTTGAAGCGCGGATTCGCGGCGCCCGGCTCGAGCTTCTTCACCAGTAACTGATAGTCTGGCGGCGCGGAATCCACCACTTCGAATCCGTTCTTCAGGTACACCGCCGAGGACGCCAGCCAGGGCTTCTCCCGAGCCACCACAGCCACCCCCAACAGGCCCGCCGCTGCGGCATCCTCCACACACGCCCGGATCATTTGGCCGCCGTAGCCCTGGTGCTGGTTTTTCTTGTAATGAGTCCACAGGCAGTGGATGAACAGGTAGCCCGCCGCTTCCACCCCGCGCCATGCGTACTCACCGGGAAGGTATTCGATGTAGCCGCATTGCCGCCGGTCAGTCCCCAGCAGCACCCTGGCGCGCAGACCCTTCTTGAGGTAGGTCTTCAACCATTTGTTCTTATCGCAGCGTCCGGGATGGGCTGCGTTCGTGACGCCGCAACACGGCAGGGACTCGAGATTTGCGGTATCCAGATCAACAAGGACAGGTGTCGATACCATTGGCAGACTCCCTCGTTGCGGATTCAGTGTAACACCGCCCGGCCAGATCTGCCTCTACGCAAACGTGCGATTTCCCGGGAGCTTCTCCCCCGCCCGACGCCTCACGCCCCGATGATCTTCACCAGCACCCGCTTCCGCCTGAGCCCGTCAAACTCCCCATAGAAGATCTGCTCCCACGGCCCGAAATCCAGCCGGCCCGCCGTGATCGCCACCACCACTTCACGCCCCATCACCTGCCTCTTCATGTGCGCATCCGCATTGTCCTCGCCCGTCCGATTGTGGTGATACCCGCGCACCGGCTCGTGCGGAGCAATCTTCTCCAACCATACCTCATAGTCATGATGGAGCCCGCTCTCGTCGTCGTTGATAAAGACGCTCGCCGTGATGTGCATGGCGTTCACCAGGCACAATCCTTCGCGGATCCCGCTCTCCCCCAGACAGCGTTCGATCTCCGGAGTGATATTCACAAACCCGCGGCGAGCAGGCACTTCGAACCAGAGTTCCTTGCGGTAGCTTTTCATCCTGCCGCTATTCTAAACGGCCCGCCGCCTCTTCCACGACCCGCTTCCGCCGCTGACTCCTCCACAGCCACGGCGGCTGCGGATCCTCGTCCGCCCACAACCCCCGCCGCGCCTCGCGCGCCCTCTCTTCCAGCCCGGCCAAACCGGCATCGCGCGGAGCATACCGCCGGTACCACCACGCCAGCCCTTCCTCCACCAACAACCGGTTCAGGTTCCGGCCCTCCGGCAGGATCACCTGCCCAAGCACCCGGCCGTAACGGTCCCGCCCGGCGCGGCCCGAACTCTCCCGCACCACAACCATGCGCCCGAACGCCAGCGCCGACACCCGCTCACGCGCAGTCCGCCCGAACGGCTGCCCCAGTTCCGGACAATCCACACCGTCCAGACGCACCCTGACCTGCCGTCTGTCTTTCAAAATTGTGATCGTGTCGCCGTCCTGGATCCCGACAACTTGCCCGGTCCAGGTCTCTCCGTTCGCCAGGGCAATGACAGCCAGCAGAACAGGGGCGAGCCTGCGCAGCACGCCCCCATTCTATCCCTAGCCGGCACGCCGCACCGGCGCCGTCACTTCGTATAGCTGAACACCAGCACCGACGTGAACGATACCGGTTGGCCTTCTTTCGTGAACGGTGTGAACTTCCACTGCTTCGCGGCCGCCACACTCGCCGCCGTGAACATCGCATTGCCCTTCAGAACCTTCGCTTCCGTCACATCCCCCTGCGGACTCACGACAATCGCCACCTCCTGCTGACCCTGGATGTTCAACTGCCGCGCCGCAATCGGATACTCCGGCGTCACTTTCTTGGCCGCTCGGGACAAAGCGTTCGCGGTCGTCAGGCTGGTGCCCTCCTGCGCCAGGCACGCCGTCCCCAACATCACCATCACTGCAATGACCGATAGCACTACCCGCATGTTTTGTTGTCTCCTGTTCAAAGCCGATCCATCGCCCGCGCGATTCTTCTGCGCAGGCTGACCATGCCGCCCTCATCGGATCGAAGGGCTGCCGCCTTGAAAGGAAATTTGGGAAATTTACCGGGACTGCAATACCCGCCGCCACTCGTCGTACAACTGCGCCGCCGCCTCGCCGCCCAGCGGCGTCGCATACTCCGGCAGGCTGAATACCAGCGGAGCATTCTTCGAATACCGCCCAGCCAGCTCCATCTGCCGCACGATCCTTTGGAGGCCCGCCGGACGCGCCTGAAACCCCGACCCGCCTGGCGCAGCCTCAAAGCACTCCACCACCACCGTCAACCGCCGGCCCAGGCTCCGCTCCAACGCCTGCAAGTACCCCGGCCAGTTCTCCAGCGTCAACTTCCCTGCCCCGATCCCGTCCTGGAAGAACACCCGGTCCAGCCCGCCGCCCGCCACCTGCCGCCAGAACCTCGCCAACTCCGCCGGAGCCATCCGCCCGTTCGAAAACCCGCTCATCGCCAAAGGCCGCAACTGCCGCCGCAGCCCTTTCACATGCTCACGAAGCCGCACCGCCGCAGGCCCCTGCCAGTGCACATCATCGATCTCTTCGGACAGATACCACCCGCGAAAGGCCCGTTGCCCCCGGACAACCGCCTCCAACTCGCCAGCTAACACCAGGTGCGCCTCCGCCGTCCTCCGCAGCAGCTCGTCAGCAGCCCCCTCCTCCAAGGACCTCCACCAGGACGACTGATGCGCCAGCCCGACCCACACCCCCAGCCCTGCCCGGCCCGCCAGTTCCAGCACCCGCCCCGTCACCGCCGAGTAGTCGATCCCGTCATACCGCGACCACTGGATCACCACTGCCCGCACCCGCAGTTCCGCCAGATACCCGAACAGCGCCTGCCACCGGGCCTCGTCCCAATCTTTATGGACATTCCAGAACTGTAAAAACGTCCCGCCCGCCAGCGGACCCGTCCGCCCCGCTGCCCATCCGGCCGCCAGCGCCAGCATCTCGCGGCGGCTTTTCTTCGCCAAAGTCACGCCTGCAGAATATCAGCAGAAATCTTTCGACGCCGGGAACCACACCGCCAAACCGGTGTCCATATTGACAGCCGCGTGAAGCGGTGCTAGTTTTCTAGCAGGCTGGCAGAAAACCCGCATATGAACGGAAACCGCAAAACACCTCTCAATCTCAGCCGCCGGGAACGGCAGATCATGGAGATTCTTTACCGCCTCGGACGCGCCACGGCCTCCGACATACACCAGGAGATGCCGGACCGCCCCAGCTACTCCGCCGTCCGCGCCCACCTCCGCACGCTCGAGGAAAAAGGCCACGTCCGCCACGAAGCCGAGGACCTGCGGTACGTCTACGCCCCCACCACCCAGCCCGCCCAGGCCCGCAAAACCGCCCTGCGCCACATGGTGGACACCTTCTTTGGAGGCTCGGCCGCCCGCGCCGCCGCGGCTCTGCTCGACAACCGCTCCACACGCCTCACCGGCGCGGAACTGGACGAACTCTCATCCCTCATCGACAAGGCAAGAAAGGATGGACGCTGACATGACTCCTACGGCCGCCACCATGCTGCTGTTCGCGCTGAAGGCCTCGCTGCTCCTCGGGCTCGCCGCCCTCGCCGCCCTCGCGCTGGCCCGCGCCTCCGCCGCCGCCCGCCACCTCGCCTGGCTCGCCGGCTTCAGCACCGCACTCACCTTGCCGGTCGTCTCGGCCCTCTTCACGCTGCTCCCATCCGCCTGGTCGCCGCATCTGGCGCCCGCGATCGTACCCGCCGGAGCCACCACGCGCACCGTCCTCACCATCACCGCCGACGCCGCGGGCTGGCCCGCCGCCGGACGCATCGCCCTCTGGACCTGGGCCGCCGTCGCCGCCCTCCTCATCCTCCGCATCGCCTTTGCGCAGTACCGCGCCAGCCGCCTCGCCAGGCAATCGAAACCCTGGCGCGGCTTCGAGAATCAACCGGTCCGCATCTGCCCGCTCATCGACGTCCCCGCCGTCTGCGGACTCACCCGTCCCGTCATCCTCCTGCCCGATTCGGCCACCACCTGGCCCGCCGACCGTCTCGATCTCGTCCTCCGGCACGAAGCCATGCACGCCCAGCGCCGCGACACACTCTCCCAACTCGTCTCCAACCTGGTCTGCGCGCTCTACTGGCCTCTCCCCTGGGTCTGGTTCGCCGCCGCACGGCTCCGCGTGGAGGCTGAACTGGCCTGCGACGACGCCGTCCTCCGCTCCGGAGAACGCGCCTCCGACTACGCCGGCCACCTGATCGATATTGTCCGTGGCCTCTCCGGCCGCGAACGCGTCCCACAAGGAGGGATCCCCATGGCCCGAATCTCTGACCTCGAGCGCCGCCTCCGCGCGATGCTCAACCCCGAAATGAACCGCCGGCCCGCGGGCCGCCGCATGGTCCTCACAGCGGCCGTCGCCGCTCTCTCGATCCTCGCCCCGCTCGCCGCACTCCGCTTGCCCGCCTCCGCCGCAGCCCCCGGTGGCATCACCGGAGTCGTCCGCGACGTCAGCGGCGCCGCCGTCCCCAACGCCCGCGTCACCCTCACCTTCCCGGGCTCCGACCGCAAGGAAGTCGCCACCTCTGACCCCGCCGGCCGCTTCACCTTCGAACCCCTGACCGACGGCAAATATGCTCTCCGGGCCTCCGCCAAAGGCTTCGCCCTCTCGGCCATCAAGGAACTTGCCCTCACCGGCGGCAACGGCGCCGAAGTGGAACTCGTGCTTCAGCCCGGCCAGGTGAGCGAATCCATCACCGTCAGCGGCGAAGGCACTCCCAAGGCGTCGCCCGCGCCCTCCGGCCCGCCCACCCGCATCCGCGTCGGCGGCAACGTGCAGGCCACAAAGATTGTGAATATGGTGCGGCCCGTCTATCCGCCCGAATGCAAGGCCGCCGGCATTGAAGGCACGGTGCTGCTACGGGCAGTCATCTCCAAGGAAGGCGACGTCCTCTCGCTGCAGCGCCTCAATCAGTTGGTGGACGACCGGCTCGCGCAAGCCGCCACCGAAGCAGTCACCAAGTGGAAGTATCAGTCCACTCTGCTGAATGGCCAACCCATCGAAGTGATCACGGAAATTGACGTGAACTTCGTCCTCAGAAACTAACCCCCACCGAGAACGTTCCTGTCTGGCCCAAAGGCCCCATGGGGACGTTCCAGTCTGGCCCAAGACCCTGCAAATCCGGGAGTCTCAACGCCTCCCGCACGTGGCCAGACCGGAACGTCCCCCAAACCGTACTCTCCCCCACCCCGTCTACGGCCTGTTCGCCAGAGCCTCCGCAATCACAGCCTTAGCCTCCGCCAACTCCGTCCCGGTCAACTCCATCCGAGGCCCCCTCACCCGCGCATTCCCCATCCCCACTTCCTGCTGCGCCAGCTTGATCAACTGCACAAACTTCGGCACCGTATCCATCCGCAGCAGCGGCAGGAACCACTTATAGATCTCAAACGCCCGGACCTTATCCCCGCGAATCGAAGCATCGAACAACGCCACCGACTCCGCCGGAAACGCATTCACCAGCCCCGCAATCCAGCCCGAAGCCCCAGCCATCGCAGCCTCAAAGATCAGGTCATCGACGCCCACCAGGATCTTCAATCGGCTGCCCGCCAGCGCCCGTAGCGCCGCCACCCGCCGCACATCCGCGCTCGATTCCTTAATCGCCACCAGCGTCGGATACTCGGCCAGCAGTTCCATCACCTGCTCCGGCACGAAATCCGTCTTGTACGCCACCGGATTGTTGTACAGCATGCAAGGCAACGAGGTCGCCTGGAACACTGCCGCCACATGCGCCTTCATCTCGCGCCAGTCGCCGCAGTACACATACGGCGGCAGCACCATCAAGCCGCTGCAACCCGCATCGGCCGCCATCTTCGCGATCCTTACCGCTTCGTCCGTGCTCAGCGCCGACACCCCGGCCACCACCGGCGAATTCGGCCCAATCGCCTGCACCGCCGTCTTCAGCACGGCCTCTTTCTCTTCAAAGGTCAGCGTCGCGCCTTCGCCCAACGACCCCAGCGCCACGACGCCGGAGCACCCGTTCTCAATCTGCCACTGGCAGTGCCGCGCAAAAAACTCGTGATCCACGCTCATGTCTTCGCGAAAGGGCGTGGTGATCGCCGGAATAACTCCGTTCCAGTTCATGATTGCCTCGTTTCTATCAAGCTCTCGACCTTCACCGGGAATACCGGCGGGCGCATCGAATCCGCGCCCCAGCCAAACAAAAATCGTGTCGCTCCGCCGCACACGCGGCCCTGGCACGGACCCATGCCGCAGCGTGTCTGCAGCTTCGCCTCGCGCCAGCTCTTCATGCCCTCCAGCGCGCCGCGCGTCACATCCTCACAACGGCACACCAGCGTATCCGTCTGCGCCAACTTGCGAAGCTCGGCCCTGGGAGCAAACGCCCGCGCCAGCCCGTCCGCAAAAGAATGCGTCTTCGCCCGTTTTGCGAACAACCTCTGCGCCTGCCCTTGCAGACCGGCCGCCGCCAGCCCGGCGATCTCGCCTTCCACCAGCGACTTCTCCACCCCGCCGATCCCCGTCACTTCCCCGGCCGCATACACGCCATCGACGCTCGTCTCCTGCCACTCGTCCACCACCACGGTGCCTTCCGCCAGATGGCACCCCAGCAGCGCCGCCAGTTCCGTGTTCGGCAGCAATCCGTACCCCACCGCCACCGCATCGCAATCCTGTTCGACCACCCGTCCGCCGCAGCGCATCCTCACCCGCTCTACACGCCCGCGACCCATAGCCGACTCCACCCAACTGCCCGTATAGAACGGCACGCCCCACAGCGACATCATCAGGCCAGCGCCCTGCCCCAGCTTCTCAGGCTCCATCAGCAGGCGAACCCCGAACTCGGCCATGGCAGTCCTGCCGGCCTGTTCGACCACCGCCGCCACCGCCGCCCCGCGCTTCCGCAGCAGCGACGCAACCGCCAGCAGCAATGGACCCGAGCCCGCCACCACCACGCGCTTGCCCGCCACCTCCAGACCCGACTTCACCAGAGCCTGCATCCCGCCCAGCCCGAACGCACCCGGCAGCGTCCAGCCCGGAAACGGCACAAACAACTCCCGGGCCCCCGTAGCCAGCACATAGCTCCGCGCCTCCGGCAGTGTATCCGTGGCCACACAGCCTGTCCGCAATTCCGCCCCGGACTCCGCAAACCGCTCCAGCCAGGGCTGCGCCGCATCGTTGCGCCAGATCTGTCCGCCCGCCGCCGGATTGTCATCCAGCACCAGCACCCGCGCACCCGACTCCGCCGCCCCGCAAGCCGCCGCGATCCCGGCCGGGCCCGCACCCACCACCACCACGTCCCAGCGCCTCATGACGTCTTCACCTGCATTCCATCCGCGCACAGCGTCTGGCAGCTCCGGCAATGCTCCACGCCGTCGATCGTCACCCGGCACTCAAAGCAGATCCCCATCCCGCACAGCGGAGCCCGCTCTTCGCCCGTCACCGAATGCCGGAACGCCGTCACGCCTGCATTCCACAGCGCCGCCGCGACCGTAGTGCCCACATCCACCTGCAGCGGCCGTCCATCTACAATCACCGTGACCCGTCTATTCATGCATGCACCGCCCGGGCAGATACGGCTCCACCGGAATCGGAGGCGTACGCTTCAGAATCTGATCCGCCAGCAGCCGCCCCGTACCCAGCGAAGTCGTGATGCCCAATCCTTCGTGGCCCGTCGCCAGCCATTCGCGTTGCGTGCCCGGCACCGGACCAATCAGCGGCAGCTTGTCCGGAGTCGCCGCCCGGAAACCCGTCCAGGTCCGAATCGCGGTCAACCCCGTGATCTCGGGCATATACTCCGCCGCACGGCGCAACATGCGGCTGAGAATCGGCCGGTCCACTCCGCTGTGCTCCACGCCATACTGCCGCGAGGACCCGATCAGCACCTGACCCGTCTTCCGCGGCTGCGCATTGAATGCCACCGAGTCTCCACTCGAAGAATGTGCGCTCTTCAAATACCCCAGTTCGATCAACTGGTGCCGCACAAAGCCGGGATACCGGTCGGTAATCACCAGGTGCCCCTTCCGCGGAGCCACCGGAATCCCCGGAGTCAGCCGCACCGCCTTCGCGCCGGCCGCATTCACCACGACGCCCGCCTGGATCACTTCTCCATCCGAGAGCGTCACTCCGCCGTCGCGCAGCGTAATCACGCCCAAACCCGATACCACCGTGGCGCCGCACTCGCGCAGCATCCAGCTCACCGCTACCGGCGGATAGACCACCGAGTCGCCCGGCACCAGCAGCCCGCCGGCCATGTCCTTCCGCAGGTGTGGCTCCGCCTCTTCCAGCTGCCGCCGGTCCAGCACCTCCACCGGCACGCCGCGTGCTTCATAGAACGCCTGCTTGCGCCGCACCTCGGCCATCTCTTCCTCGTCCGCCGCCACCCACAACGTGCCGCAGGGCAGGTGTTCGACGCCCGCCGGCATCGCGCCCACCCGCTCGTTCCACATCTTCTCGGAGAGCGAGGTCAACTGGAACTGCGCCTCCGAGTCGTCCATGACGACGATATGCCCCATGCCCGCCGCGGTCGCGCCGCCGCCGACAACCGACTCCTCGATCACCATCACCGACAGTCCACCGGCCGCGCACTCATAGGCGCACGCCGCCCCCACGATCCCTCCGCCCACCACTACGACATCGGCGGAGCGCCGGCTCATCCCCGGATCCCCCAACAAAACGGATCGTCCTCGTTTAAAACAAGCCGCGCCTCTGCGTTCACAAAGGCGCTGCCGCGAATACTGGGAAAAACCTGCCCCTCGGCCGCGCGCACCGTGCCCTCAAACACGGAGCCAACGATGCTCTCCTGCCGCCACACCTGCCCCTCGGCCAGTTTTCCGTCGGCGTACAGGCAAGCCAGCTTCGCGCTCGTGCCAGTCCCGCAGGGCGACCGGTCATACGCCTTCCCGGGACACAGCACAAAGTTGCGGCTATCGGCTACTTGGGAAGGACCAAACACTTCGATGTGATCGATCTCCTGCCCGTTGGCGCCGGTAATCCCGCGCGCCGTGAGAGACTGCCGCACTTTCCACGTGAACTCAGTGAGGGCCTCGAGATTCCGGAACTCCACACCCACGGGAGACGAGCCAATCAGGTAGAACCAGTTCCCGCCCCAGGCGATATCGCCGTGAACGGTTCCATAGCCCTTCACATCCACGGGCACATCTTTGGCCAACCGGTAGCTGGCCACGTTGGAAACGGTGACTTCCCCCGACTCATGCAGTTCCGCGCTCACTTCGCCCACGGGCGTCTCGATCCGCACGGTCCCTGGCACAATCCGTTCCAGATACGCAAGCGTGGCGACCAACCCAATGGTCCCGTGGCCGCACATACCCAGGTATCCGACGTTATTGAAGAAAATCACACCCGCGGCGCAATCGCGATCCACGGGATCGCAAAGCAGCGCCCCCACCATGGCATCAGACCCGCGCGGCTCATTGACAACGGCCGACCGGAACGCATCATGTTCCGCCCGGAACACGGCCAACCGCTCTGCCATGGACCCGTTGCCCAGGTCCGGCCCGCCGCCAATCACCACCCGGGTCGGTTCCCCGCCCGTGTGCGAATCCACCACATGCACTTCCCGACGTATCTTCATCGCTTCCTCTTCAGTATCCACCGAGCCGCAGCCACCTACCCACAAGAACAACGCGCGGGGACGTGCCCGCAGGGGACGTTCATCCCCCGTCCAAGATCGCAAACAATTCCATCCCGAAGGGGACGTTCAACCCCTGTCCCGAAACGCAGTCGATTCCAACAATCGAAGCCGCCGCAGGTGGACAGGGTGTGAACGTCCCGACCCCCGCGTCTTCCCCGCGTCCTCCCCACGTCCTAGTGCACAAGGCCGCTTCATTCAGACAACTCCGCAACCCGAACCAAACCTGCCTCAGCATTCCCCCCGTCGAAGCCGTAGGCGAAGGCGGGGGCCCGCCGCAATCCCAACGTCATCCCAACCACCCAACGTCAACTCCCCATCACCGCCACCCCAACCTCACCAACACCCTCCTCCAGCATTACCCCCGGTGCAGCCGAAGGCGAAGCCGGGGGCCCGCCCCAATCCCAACGTCAATCTCCGCCACCCAACATCTCCACCGACCAACCCCATCACGATCCCAACCCCACCAACTGCCTCCCCCAGCATTCCCTCCGGCATTGCCGGAGGCCCGCCGCAATCCCAAAGTCATCCCAACCACCCAACTTCAACCTCCACCCATCACCGCCACCCCAACCTCACCAACTGCCTCCCCCAGCATTCCCCCCGGTGCAGCCGAAGTCGAAGCCGGAGGCCCATCCCAATCCCAACGTCACCCACCCTCACTCATAAAACCGCCAGCTCGACCGGAACCCGCGACTCAAGGCCCCCCCCGTCAAGCTCGCCCGCACCAGCTCAATCGGAATCGAATTCTCCCGCAGAATCCGATCATGGAACGCCCGGTTCGTCATCTTCCCGGAATCAACCAGCTCCTTATGCAGAGCCCGAATCTGTAATCCCCCCAACAGATAAGCCGCCTGGTACAACGGCCCGTAATCATCGCTCTCAAACGACCGCCGAACCTCCCCCGCCGCGTTATCCCGCTCATGCCCGACCCGCTCCACCAGAAAATCAATGCACTCCTGAGCCGTCATCCTCTCCAGGTGAAAACTCAGCGAGAAGATGATCCGAGCGCAGCGGTGCATCCGCCAGAACAGCGCGCCCACCCGATCCTCCGGACCCTGCTGGAACTTCATATCCCACAGCAGCATCTCCCAGTACAGCGCCCAGCCCTCCACCCCGAACGGCGTATTGAACCCCTGCCGCCACGGCCGGTACCGGTCGCTCATAAACAACTGCAGGTGATGCCCGGGAATCAGCTCATGGAACACAGTCGCCCGCGAGAAGTGGATATTGTTCCCCCGCATCGACATGAGCTTCTGCTCCTGCGTCATGTCATCTGTGGGATAGGAAACACTAATCACCTCCCCACCCGTAAAGAACGGATTCACCAGCTGCCGCGAAGGAGTCATCATCTCCATCCGCCAGATCTCCTTGGCCAGCGGCGGCACGGTCACCAGATCGTGTTTCTCGACGAAGGCTTCCGCCTCCAGCGCCAGTTGCCGGATCAATTCCGGCTGCTGACCCGGCTCCACATGCAAGGTCTTGACCTTCTCCAGCGCCTTGTGCCAGTCATCGCCGAACCCCATCTCGCGCGACGCCCGCTTCATCTCGTTCTCGCACCAGGCAAACTCCTTGTTCGCCAGGGCAATCAATTCCTCGGGCGTATAAGGAATCATCTCGGCCTGCAGTTCACTCACCAGTGCGTCGCGTCCGATCGGCGACCCCACCACGGTCGTCTTATCATCCGGCTTGACCCCGACAATCTTCTCGCGCAGAAACACGGCATACCCATCCAGAGCCTGATCCGCGGTCTTGTAGGGATTGGCGGCCCACCACGTAAATACCGGATCATATCCGGCGTAAAACTTGTACCAGTGCTCCAGCGTCCGCCGCAGTTTCTGCACAGCCGTGGCCGCCCGGTTTGCAGTCGTCTTCTTGATACCCGCAGCCCCAGGCTTCAGCTCCGCCTCGATCGACTTCCGCAGCGCCTCAATCTGCTTCCGCACTCCATCCAGCGTGGCCGCCGCCTTCGCCGAATCCACCTTCTCCATGCGCTGCCGCGTCTCTTCGAGATCCACGATGGCGGCCCGGAACGGCAGCAGCGCGGCCGTCTCGGCATCGATCTGGGCGCGGAAGGCCAACTGCCGTTGCGACCGCTGAATATCGTTCTTGAGCAGCAGCCAGTCGATGCGGCTCTCCTGGTTCAGCTTCTCGAAGTCCATCGCCTCGACCCGGGCCAGCCATTCGGAGTTGAACTTCTGAAACCGCGCCCGCCGCCCCTCCGACGACTCGATGCGATACCGCCGCTCCAGAGCCGCCCGGTCGTTCTGATACCGTTCCACGGCCGGCCGCAGCGCGCTCTGATTGCCATCAAATTCAGGGTCGGCGCCAAAAACGGCGCCAAGGGAAACACTCCACAGGCCAAAGACCAGAACGCGGAGAAGCAAAGGGACCTCCATGCAAGCGCTTTAGTAATTTAACCGCGCCACCCGGCCCCAGCGCCACCGCAACGCCCCCGCGCCGGGGACGTTCATCCCCTGCCCGCTGGGGACGTTCATCCCCTGTCCCAAAACGCAGACTGTTCTGACGATCGAAGGTGCTCCAGGTGGACATGGACTGCACCCCAAAACTGAGACACGAAGTTAAGGGGCCGAATACATTGAACGGAGAGGGAAATGAATTTGGCCCGACGAGTGTACAGCCGAGAATTGAAGATCGCGGCAATGAGGGAGATCGATGGTGGGCGGTCGATGGCCGAGGT
>JAFKEE010000072.1 GCA_017307505.1 Acidobacteriota bacterium
GGCTAGTCGAGAGCTGAGGACCGGTATCGGGAGTCGTCAACGGATCAGAGGGACTTTCCCGTCGCCGCCTGACCACGGAGCAAGAAGGTCTTTGGGTAAGATCCGTGGCCGCAGATCTTGAATGATCCGAAGTCTTTGTACCAGGCGCCTTCGGGTACTTCCGGCTTAGTCTCGATCCACTTTCGAAGCAGATTCAGGTCGCTTAGGCTAATAGAACGATCGTGCATCCGATGGAGGAGATGCTGCTGGACTGCAACTGGCAGTTGCGCCCAGTTCTCGATCTTCGGCATCAGCCGAAGACCATGCGGCCCAGTTGGTCGCCCAACCGCTTTATTTCTTCCGGATCGGTAGCGTTTCGAAACCGCTCTGCCAAATCAAAGAATTCTCGCTCTTTTTGCTTCTGCACTTCCAGGCCATCCTCAATGAGTTGCACCAGAACCCTTGTGGCACTGACACGGCGGGTCCTGGCTAGCCTTCCGACTTCCGACGCGACCTTCGCAGGCAGAGTGATACTTCTCCGAACTTCCTTTGTCGCGGTGCTCATATCACCAGTATGCACCAGATTGGTGCAAATTGGTACGGGGGCGGAGGGACTGCTGGTTTGATGAGATCTTCGTTAGTCGCGGGCCGCGATCGGACCTGGACTGGCGATCCCCGCCAGCCGCTGGATCTGCTTCGGCGTCAGGGCGCGGCCAAACACGGCCACTCCGCCGATGTAGCCCGTAAAGCCCACGCTCTTCGACGTATGGATCACACGCCCTATCGTGAACGGCCCGCCGTCTTCCTTCGTCCTCGGGTTGTACAGGTCGTGACCGAACCAGAAGGGGTTCGCCTTCAGCGCCACCAGTTCACGCTTCGCCACGCTCCAGGGGCCCTGCCCTGCCCTTTCGGAGATCACTCGGACTTTGGTGTAGCGGAACGTCTGCAGTTCCTGGCGGCGGGTGGCCGTCGATTGCTCCACTTCGCGGCGCAGCGGTTTGCTCTCCGGGGGCTCATAATACTGATCCGCTGGAAACGCCGGGTCCTCCCCTTCCTGCAAGCCCGACTGGCGGTGGAGTTGCGCCTGCTGCCAGCCCCTGGCCGGCCACTGGAAGAAGGGATGTTTCTGTGGATTCTCGATCCAGTATTCGGTCGCCTTGCCGTTCAGATAGGCCGTCACCTCATTCCGTCGGTTGTCGAAGGTGAAGCCGGCGAGTTGCCACGACTGGTCGAGGACCTGCGCCGGCGCGTCCGACGGGACGGCCGGCAGGACTTCCGGGGTCACCGCGAGATTGCGGGCGTAGCGGTCTCCGAACGAATTGCGGCCGTTCTCGGAGACATGCACGGCCGCCGCTCCGGTGTTGGCCGCAAGGCCCGCGAATAAGGCGTATTGGCGCTTGCCGCGCTCCACCCGAGCCACTCCGTTGCCCAGGTCCGTGCCTTCGTGCCAGATGCCCGCCAGCGCATGGGCGCCGCTCTCGCGGATCAGCCAGACCAGCATGGAGACCGAGCGGCCCGGGCCTTTCACGTCGAGGGCTGTGTCATGAAGACGCTCGCGCGGGAGGATCAGGCAGGGGCGGAAGTCGGGGTCCGTTTCCTGGCGGATCTGAATCGCCTGGCCGAAGGGGCCGCGGCCCAGCAACGGGAAGTCGGCGTAGGTGGCAGGGCGGCCTTGCTGCCAGTAGTCGTGGACATAGTTGATGGCGTCGAGGTGGAAGTCAGCCGTCGCTCCACGCGGCTGATGGGCCGTGAAGCGGCCCTCCGCATCGCGTTGGACGAAGTCCCAGAGGGCGACGAAGCCGGGGGTGCTCGTCACCTGCTGGATTCGCTTTTGGGCTTGGGCATCGGCGGCGGGCATGAGCGGTGCGAGCAGCAGGAGGGCTATGAACGATTTCCACATTCCGTGATTATTGTTTCACCGGGACGTTCGCGGGTTGGGGGACGTTCCGATGGTGGCCACCTGGGGTCCGGTTTGAACTTTCGGACTCACGGCGCTTTGGGCCACAGCGGAACGTCCCCACTGCCTCATTTGCGGGCTGACATCGCGACTACCGCGTCGTATTGGAAACGCAGGAAGCGGTAGAGTTCCTCTTCCAGGATGCGCTCCTGATCGGAGTGGGCGCCATAGCCCTTCTCGAGTTCCTCTACGTCCAGCAGCGGACCCACTCCGTAGCACTGCATGCCTTTGGCGCGGAAGTAGGCCATATCGGTCGCCCCGGTGAGCATGCCGGGCAGCGTCACGGCTCCCGGGTAGTGCTTGCGCTGCATGGCTTCCAGCGTCTTGAACATCTCGGTGTCGAGGCGGGACACCGGCGACGGCGGACGGCCCAGCGGCTGGCGCTGGATCTCCACCTGGTCATCCCCGATCTTGCGCTTGAGCTCCGCGAAGAAGGCGTCGAGATCCTCGCCGGGCAGGGCGCGGATGTCGAGCGTCGCTTCCGCCGCCGCCGGGATCACGTTGTTGCGATAGCCGGCATGGAAGATGGTGGGCGAGATGGACGTGCGCAGCATGGAGTAGTGCGCGGGTTCGTTCGCACGCATGTATTCCTGGATGGCGGCGGAGCGGTCGGGATTGGCGAGGCCGTTGTAGCGAGCGGCCTGCTCGGGTCCACTCACCGTGGCCAGACGCTCGAAGTAGGTGCGGGTGGTGTCGTTCAGCTTCATGGGCGGCTGCCAGTTGGCGGCCTTCTCCACGGCGCTGGAAAGGCGGGCGATGGCGTTGTCGACGCGCGGCACGGAGCCGTGTCCGGCGGTGCCGCTGGTCTTGAGGACGGCGCGGGCCGGGATCTTTTCGGACGTCATGATGTTGACAGAGATGAGCTTGCCGGCGCGGCGCATGGCTCCGCCGCCTTCGGCGAGGCAGAACTCGGCGTCGATCTCGTCCCAATGCTCGTCGGCCATGAAGCCGGCTCCGATGGAGGAGTTGCCCTCTTCGGCGGCTTCGGCCAGGAAGATGACGTCGCGGTCCAGGGTGACCCCCAGGCGCTTCAGGGTGAGCATGGTCATGAGGCAGGCGACGAGGTTGTCTTTGTCGTCGACGGTGCCGCGGCCGTAGATGTAGCCGCCGGCACGGTCGGCGGAGAAGGGGCCGTGATCCTTCCACTTGGTGGGGTCGATGTTGACGACGTCGGTGTGGCCCACGATCAGGATGGGCCGCTTGGACCCGTTGCCCTTCAGGCGGGCGACCAGGTTGGGGCGGTTGGGGACCTTGGTAAAGGTCTTCACCGGGATGCCTTCGGCTTCCAGCAACTGGCGGACATAGTTGGCGGCGGCGGTCTCGTTGCCGGGCGGGTCGCTGGTGTCCATGCGGATGAGAGCCTGGAAGTGTTTGAGGGTTTCGGCGTGGATCTTCGGCCAATCGGGCTCGGCGGCGAGGGCGGCCAGACAGAAGGACAGGAGCAGAAAGAGCCGAGAAGTCATTGGGCGAGTATAACAACCGGGGCGCAAGCGGATAGAATGTGACCGAGGTATCCGGATTATGAGATGGTTTGCTCTCCTTCTGATTCTGGCGCAGGCTGCGCTGGCGCAGGCTCCGGCGGGTCCGCCAAAGATCAAGACGCTGCTGATTACGGGCGGAGCGGTGGGCGGCCACGACTGGAAGACGGTGTCGCCACTGCTGGCCAAGGCGTTGACGGAGTCAGGCCGTTTCGAGGTACGGACCACCGAGGAGTTCAAGGGCGCGGGCGACGAGACGCTGGCGGGCTATGACCTGGTGGTCTTGAACTTCTACGACGGCCGCAATAAGGAGATGTGGTGGGGCGACCGCGCCCAGAATGCCCTGCTCAACTTTGTGCGCGAAGGTAAGGGCCTGGTCATGTTCCACTTCTCCACCGCCGCGTTTGATGGCTGGACGGAGTACGAGAAGATGTCCGGCGGCAACTGGCGGCCGAACAACGGGCACCATTCGGCGGCGCACGATTTCACGGTGGATATCACGGATGCGACTCATCCCATTACGAAGGGCCTGGCGAAGAAGCTGCGGCAGCCGAACGATGAGTTGTATGCGAACCTGCGCTGGCAGCCGGTGGGTACTTATCACGTGCTGGCCACGGCCTGGGACGAGCACAAGCTGTACAACGCCAACGACAAGCAGCCGAAGCCGGGCGATGGGCTGAATCACCCGATGCTGTGGACCCTGGACTACGGCAAAGGGCGCGTGTTCGGTACGGCGCTGGGGCATGACGGTCCGGCGGTGAAGACGCCAACCTTTGTTACGACGTTTGTGCGTGGAGCGGAGTGGGCCGCTACGGGCGCGGTGACCCTCGCGATTCCGCCCAGGCTGGCCGACGGGCCGAAGGTGGAGGAGGCGCAGCCGCGCGTGGTGACTCCCGGTGTGGGCCCGGCTCCGGCGTCGGATGCGGTGGTCCTGTTCAACGGCAAGGACATGTCGGGCTGGGTGAAGAAGGATGGGACGCCCTCGGGCTGCAAGGCGGTGAAGGGTGAGATGCACTGCAGGACGGGCTCGGGCGACGCGTATACGTCGGCGAAGATCGGCAGCGCGCAGATCCATCTGGAGTTCCAGATTCCTTCGATGCCGGACCAGAAGGGGCAGCTGAAGGGCAATAGCGGCGTGTACCTGCAGTCGTTGACAGAGTTGCAGGTGCTGGACGGGTACCAGAATCCGACCTATGCGACAGGGGTCGTGGGTGCGGTGTACGACCAGTATCCGCCGCTGGTGAACGCGTCACGCAAGCCGGGAGAGTGGTCGAGCTACGACATCGTGCTGCGGCTACCGAAGTGCAATGAGCGGAAGCAGCAGTTGGAACCGGGGTATGTGACGGTGCACCTGAATGGCGTGCTGGTGCAGGAGCGCAGTGAACTGCGGTTCCGGCCCGGGATGTGCGACGCGGCTCCGCTGATGCTGCAGGACCATTCGGGGTTCCCCGGGGCTCCGGATACGACGATGAAGTTCCGGAATCTGTGGTACCGGCCATTGGAATAGAGGCTACCTGGCGGTCCGGAACCGGGCTCGTGTGAGCGGCTCCTCCGGCTTGGCCGGCTGCTTGCCACGGGTCGATATGTCGTAATGCGATATTATCGTAGTACGATATAAATATGATCAAAACAGCCCGCAAACCGCTGTCTGCGGTGGAGTATCAGGAGCTGGCGGAGTTCCGGTATCAGATCCGGCGTTTTCTCCAGTTCAGTGAAGCGGTTGCGAAAGCCGAGGGCTTGGAGCCGCAGCACCATCAGGCCCTGTTGGCCTTGAAGGGCCTGCCTTACGGCTTGGAACCCACGATTGGCGCGGTGGCGGAGCGGCTGTTCCTGCGGCACCAGAGCGCCGTCGGCCTGGTGGATCGCATGGAGCGGAGCGGCCTGGTCCGGCGCGTGGCGGCCAAAGCCGACGGCCGGCAGGTGCTGGTGCAACTCACACAACACGGCGAGGAAGTGCTGGAGCAGCTCTCCTTGACGCACCGCGAAGAGCTGGAGGAGACGGCTCCGCAGCTGTCGAAAGCATTGCGGGCGATCATCCGCCGGGCCTCGCAGGGCGGGCTCGCATGAGCAAGGGCGTCGAGGAGCTGGGCGATTTCACGGCGTCGGCGCGGCTGGTGCCGATTGCGGCGCTGGCGGTGCTGATCGGGTTGGTGAGCTCGGTGGTGGCGCTGCTGCTGCTGAAGCTGATCGGGCTGTGTACGAATCTGTTCTACTTCCAGCGCTGGTCGACGGAACTGGTTTCACCGGCCGGGCATCATCTGGGCGCGTGGTCGGTGCTGGTGCCGGTGGCGGGCGCGCTGGTGATCGGGCTGATGGCGCGGTATGGGTCGGAACGGATTCGTGGACACGGCATTCCGGAGGCGATCGAATCGATCCTGTTGAACGGCAGCCGGGTGCAGCCGCGGCTGGCGGTGCTGAAGCCGCTGTCGTCGGCGATCTCCATCGGCTCGGGCGGACCGTTCGGCGCTGAGGGTCCCATCATTATGACGGGCGGCGCGTTCGGGTCGATGATCGCGCAGTTGTTCCACCTGAGCAGTGCGGAGCGGAAGACGCTGCTGGTGGCGGGCGCGGCGGCCGGCATGTCGGCGACGTTTGCGGCTCCGCTGTCGGCGGTATTGCTGGCGGTGGAGTTGCTCCTGTTTGAATGGAAGCCGCGCAGCCTGATTCCTGTGGCGCTGGCAAGCGCGACAGCGGGCGCGGCGCGGCGGTATCTGATGGGGCTGGGTCCGTTGTTCCACACCCCGGCGCATCCCGTCTTCATCGGACCGGCGGGCCTGGCGGGTTGTGTCGTGGCGGGACTGCTGGCGGGCTTGCTGTCGGCGGCGCTGACACGGGCGGTCTACGCGGCGGAAGACTCGTTCCAGAAGCTGCCGATTCATTGGATGTGGTGGCCGGCCATTGGTGGCCTGGTGGTGGGTCTCGGAGGACTCATCTTTCCGCAGGCGCTGGGCGTGGGTTACGAGACGATCGGCGCGCTGGTTCAGGGCGACGTGCCCAAGGCCACGATCATCGGGATCCTGGTGGTGAAGTCGATCATCTGGGCGGTGTCGCTGGGCTCGGGGACGTCGGGCGGCGTGCTGGCTCCGCTGCTGATGATGGGCGGGGCGCTCGGTGGTGTCGAGGCGATGTTCCTGCCGGCGGTGGGCGTGGGGTTCTGGCCGCTGGTGAGCATGGGCGCGATTCTGGGCGGCACGATGCGGTCGCCGTTCACGGGCATCGTCTTTGCGCTCGAGCTGACCCACGACTTCAGCGCGCTGCTGCCGCTGCTGGTGGCCAACGTGATCGCCTATGCGGTGACGGTGCTGATGATGAAGCGCTCGATCCTGACCGAGAAGGTGAGCCGCCGCGGGTTCCACCTGAGCCGGGAGTACGAAGTGGATCCGCTGGAGATCCAGTTTGTGCGCGAGGTGATGCGGACGAACCTGGTGGCGTTCCCGGAAGGCGAGACCCTGGCCCAGATCGCGGGCTGGTTCCGTCCGGACCATTCGCCGAGAGGGCAGCATCTGTTCCCGGTGGTGGACGAGCAGAAACGGCTGCGGGGGGTCATCACGCGCAAGGACGTCCGGCTCTGGCTGGCGGATGGAGACGGCAAAGGAGCGCAGACCGCGGGCCAGTTGGCGCGGCGGAATCCGGCCGTGGCTAATACGGATGAGCCGCTGCGGGTGGCGGTCTACCGGATGGCGGAGAGCGGCTTCACGCGTATGCCGGTGGTGGATCCCGCCGATGGAGGGCGCCTGGCTGGAATGATTTCGCTGGAGGATCTGCTGCGGGCACGGTCCAGGAACCTGACCGAAGAGCGGCACCGGGAACGGGTTCTGCGGATCCGGTTGCCGTTCGGAAGCAGGGCGGAGGAGGCAAGGCAGGGGCGCCGGTGAGGCTCCCCTGCCCCATGAAACTAGACAAGGATGGCGAAGGTGCTCTCGGTGCGCTGGACCCGGTTGTAAGCGGTATCGCGCTCGACCGGTTCGCGGCCGGCGGCGCGGATCAGGCTGAGCAGTTCGTTGCGGCGCAGGCCCTGGCTGGTGTCGGCTCCGGCATCGTGGTAGATCTTTTCCTCCACCACGGTGCCGTCGATGTCGTCGGCTCCGAAGCGCTGGGCGATCTGGGCGATCTTGGGCGTCATCATCACCCAGTAGGCCTTGATGTGCGGGATGTTGTCGAGCATCAGGCGGGCGACGGCGATGTTCTTGAGGTCGTCGAAGCCGGTGGTCTTGGAGATGTGCTCCAGCGGAGTGTTGTCGGGGTGGAACGCCAGCGGGATGTAGGTGACGAAGCCGTTGGTGTCGGACTGGACCGCGCGCAGGCGGACGAGGTGATCGGCGCGGTCTTCCTCGTTCTCGATGTGCCCGTAGAGCATAGTGCAGTTGGACTTGACGCCCATCTTGTGAGCGAGGCGTGCGATTTCCAGCCACTCGCCGCCGTCGATCTTGTGATCGCAGATGATGCGGCGGACACGCTCGCTGAAGATCTCGGCTCCACCGCCGGGCATGGAGTCCATGCCGGCTTCCTTGAAGCGCCGCAGCACCTCTTCGATCGGGATCTTGAAGCGCTTGTGGAAGTAGGCGATCTCCACCATGGTGAAGGCCTTGAGGTGGACCTGGGGGTAGCGCTGCTTGAGGCCGCGCAGCATCTCGCAGAACCAGTCGACCGTGAGTTCGGGGTGGAGTCCGCCAACGATGTGGAATTCGGTGACGGCTTCGCTGACGCCATGTCCGGCGCGCGCCCAGACGTCCTCCAGCGACATGGTGTAGGCAGTGGGATCCTTGGCCTTCTTGCCGAAGGCACAGAGCTTGCAGGAGGCCACGCAGACGTCGGTGGGGTTGATGTGGCGGTTGACGTTGAAGTAGGTGACGTTGCCGTGCAGGCGCTCGCGGACGAGATTGGCCATGTGGCCGACGGCGAGAAGGTCGGGCGAACGGTAGAGGGTCAGCCCGTCTTCGTAGCTGAGCCGTTCACCGGCTTTGACCTTTTCGTAGATGGGCAGCAGGCGGCGGTCGTCGAAAGTGGGCTGAGAGAAATCAGGCAGCATAGGTGTGTCAGTTTCCCAGGAGATGCAGTCCGGGCATGGCGGAGAGGATGTCAAAGGCCCAGAAACCAAAGAATAACATGCCGACCCAGCCATTCACGGTGAAGAAGGCGGCGTCGACGCGGGAGAAGTCGTCGGCGTGGACCAGCGAGTGTTCGTAAAGCAGCAGCGCGGCCACGACGCCGATGCCGAGCCAGGCCGAGATTCCGGTAGCCAGGGAGAGGGCCAGGACCACCAGGCAGCCGATCATGGCGATGTGGAAGAAGCGGGCAACCATGAGCGCCTTGGCGAGGCCCAGTTTGGCGGGCAGGCTGAAAAGGCCTTCCCGCTGGTCAAACTCATAGTCCTGGCAGGAGTAGATGATGTCGAAGCCGGCGGTCCAGAGCGTGACGGCGGCGGTCAGCCACAGGATGCGGAGGTCGAGGGCACCGGTCATGGCGATCCAGGCGGCGGCCGGGGCGATGCCGAGGGCGAAACCGAGGACGACGTGAGAGAGCGGAGTAAAGCGCTTGGTCCAGGAGTAGAAGAAGACGACGGCGAGCGCGACCGGAGCGAGACGGAAGCAGAGCGGATTCAGCATGCCGGCCGCAAGCAGGAAGACAGCGGAGGTGGCGGCGATGAAGCCCCAGGCGAAGGTCCGGCTGAGGAGGCCGGCGGGAATGTGGCGGGCCTTGGTGCGCGGGTTGCGGGCGTCGATATCGGCGTCAAGAACACGATTGAAGGCCATGGCCGCGGAGCGGGCGCCCACCATGGCGACGACAATCCAGGCGAGTTTGGCAACCATGCCCTCCAGCGGATAGCCGGTGGAGCGCCAGCCGAGCAGGGCTCCGGTGAGAGCGAAAGGCAAGGCGAAGACCGAGTGCTCGAACTTGATCATGTCGAGCGTGAGCACGAGGCGTCGCCAGAGGGCTGGAGGCGTTAAAGATGATGTCGCTTGCTGCATTCCGGCTGGCAATCCAGCTACCATTTTAATCGATGCATGTAAGACGCTTGCGTATGTTCCGGCTGGCGGCGGCGGCCCTGTGCCTTCTGGCGGCGGGCTGCGGCGGCGGAGAGAGCGGAAACGCAGTGGGTTACAACACGCGGCAGGTGACTTTCCCGAACGGGAAGAAGATCCGGGCGGAGCTGGCGATCCAGCCGGCGGACGTGATGCGCGGCATGAAATTCCGCGACTCGCTGCCCGAAGACGAGGGCATGCTGTTCGTCCACCAGAAAGAGGGCAAGTACCCTTACTGGATGTTCGAGGTGAAAGTGCCGCTGGACATGATCTGGATGGACCGCCAGCACACGGTGGTGCAATTGGTGCACAGGGTGCCGCCGTGCCCGGGTCCGCAGGAGAAGTGCATGTCCTACGGCGGCGGCTTCAACGCCGCGTACGTGCTGGAAGTGGCTGCCGGCGTGGCCGCGAAGAACAATATCAAGCCGGGCGTGACGCTGGATTTCTAGAGAGGCGCAAACACCGAAATGGATCAGGATCACCTCAAGTCACTGTTGGAACAGGTGCGTTCGGGCGCAGTCGAGATCGACACGGCCATCGAGCGGATGCGGCACATGCCCTTCGAGAACCTGGGTTACGCGACCGTGGATCATCACCGCGCCATCCGCGTGGGGATGCCGGAGGTCATCTTCGGCAAGGGGAAGACCACGGAGCAGATTCTGGGCATTGCGGAGCGGCTGCTGGAGCGGGCCTCCAACGTGCTGGTGACCCGCACGGATGAAGAAGTGGCGGGCCGCATGAAGGCGCTGTATCCGGAGGCCGAGTACTTTCCCGCCTGCGGGGCACTGCGCGTGTGGCGCGACCGTACGATGCACGGCAAGGGCCGCATGGCGGTGATCAGCGCGGGCACCACCGATCTGCCCGTGGCGCAGGAAGCGGTGGTGACGGCTGAGGTGATGGGCAACGAAGTAGATCAGATCCACGACGTGGGCGTGGCGGGCATACACCGGCTGTTCGGGAACCTGGACAGATTCACCCGCGCTCGCGTGGTCGTCGTCTGCGCGGGGATGGAGGGCGCGCTGCCAAGCGCCGTGGGCGGCCTTGTGAGTTGTCCGGTCATCGCGGTGCCGACCAGCGTAGGGTACGGCGCCAGCTTCCATGGACTTGCAGCATTGCTGGGGATGTTGAACAGCTGCGCCAGCAACGTCAGCGTAGTGAACATCGACAATGGATTCGGCGGGGGCTATGTAGCCAGCCTGATCAACCGTCTATAGCGGCGCCTGCTGTTAGCGGGCGGCGCCCAATACGCCTTGGCCTACGGCCTCGGCGAACACGTACATTCCGAATAATGGCGTGGGCTCTCCGCGGCCCCAGCGGCTGACCTTCCAATCAACGCGCAGGTAACGCACGTCGGGGCGTTCAGAAAGGTCGACAATCAGGCTATACACCCCGCAGTAGAACTTCTGCGGAAACGCGGCCAGGGGCTTGTCGCCCCAGTTTTCACCGTCCACGGAGCCGGAAATGGACAAGTCCAGGCTCTGTTGTTCAATGGTTCGATGAATCCCCAGCGTCAGGCTGATTACCTCGCCTGCGGAATCGCCGATCTCTATCGTGGGACCGGACCCATTCTGACGGACTATCTGTTCCGGCAGGAGGAAATTCGGCAGCATCGTTTCTCCTTCAGCCAATCGAATGCACTGCAACTAGGCTGACGCGTCGGGGCGTCAGTTAGCCGGCGGCACCGCGGAACGCACGCTGTAGACGGCGGCCCGCCTCTTCCAGCGTCTCATACTTTTTGCAGAAACAGAAGCGAATTAAGTGGGATCCAAGACTCTGCCGGCTGAAAAATGACCCTCCAGGTACACATGCAACTCCCACCGTTTCAACAAGATGACGACTCAGGAGTACATCATCCGAATACCCGATAGATTTAATGTCGCACATGATATAGTATGCGCCCGCCGGTCGATAGGGGGCCAATCCGGCGACCCTCAGGAGCCCCATCAGATAGTCCCTGCGCTCGGAATAATGCACCGAAAGATCAATGAAATATTTGTCCGGTAAAGACAGGGCAAACGCACCAGCCTGCTGAAGCGGGGTGGCGGCACCCACCGTCAGGAAGTCGTGGACCTTGCGGATGGACGTGGTGAGGTGGGGCGCGGCCAGCACCCAGCCGACGCGCCAGCCGGTGACCGAGAAGGTCTTGGACATAGAGTTGACGAGGATGGTGCGGTCGCGCATGCCGGGCAGGGTCAGCATGGGAATGTGGACGGCGCCGTCGTAGAGGATGTGCTCGTAGATTTCGTCGGTGATGCAGAGCGCGTCGTGCTCCTGGCACAATTCGGCGATCAGCTCCAACTCGGCGCGGGTGAAGACTTTGCCGGTGGGGTTGTTGGGCGTATTGACGATGATGGCCTTCGTCCGGGCGTTGAAGGCGGCGCGCAGCTCGTCGGGGTCGAAGGTCCAGTCCGGCGCGTGGAGGGTGACGTAGCGGCGTTTGGCGGAGCAGAGGTCGGCATCGGGCCCGTAGTTCTCGTAGTAGGGCTCGAAGATGACGATCTCGTCGTCGGGATTGGTGGTGGCCAGCAGCGAGGCGATCATGCCCTCGGTGGAGCCGCAGACGACGGTGATCTCGGTCTCGGGGTCGAGTTCCAAGCCATAGTGCCGCATGTATTTGGCGGCGATGGCGTCGCGCAGCGGCTTGGCGCCCCAGGTGACGGCGTACTGGTTGAAGTCTTCCTCGATCGCGCGGGTGGCGGCTTCCTTAAGCTCGGGCGGCGCGGGAAAGTCGGGAAAACCCTGGGCCAGGTTGACGGCGGAGTGGCGCAGGGCGAGGCGGGTCATCTCGCGGATGACGCTTTCGGTGAAGTGCTCGACGCGGTGGGCGCGAAAACGTTCAGTTGCTGGTTCGAGTGGCACTCGGCTTCCCTTTTTTGGATGTGGCGCGTGTCGACTTCCTGGGCGTCGCTTTGACTGGCGTCTTGGAGATCTTCTTCGCGGGCGGAGCGGCGGTAATCGTGGCCGGCGGCGGGGGCGGCTCAGGCTCAGCGGTGTAGGGCTCGTTGGCGTAGATGCGGCGGTACATCTCGGCGTTCCGCATGACGATCTGGACGTACTCGCGAGTCTGCGTGAACGGGATGGTTTCGACGAATTCGCTGGATTCGCGGAAGTCCCACCAGGAGCGCCAGACGGGCACGCGGGAGGGGCCGGCGTTATAGCCGGCGAGGGTGTCCTCGACACTGCCGTTGCGGGCGGCGAGCTGGCGCTGCAGGTAGTAGGTTCCGATGTTGAGGTTGATATCGGGGATTTTCAGCGAGCTGGGCCGGACGGCTTTCAGGCCGACGCGGCGGCCGAGCTCGCGGCCGGTGCCGGGCATCACCTGCATGAGGCCGACGGCCTTGGCCACGGAGATGGCGCCTGGGTTGAACTCCGACTCCTGGCGGATGAGGGCCGCGACGAGGAACGGATCGAGCGAGCGCTCTTTGGCGAAACGTTCGATCTTGGCGCGATAGGGGAACGGGAAGGCGAGCTTCCAGAAGCTCTTGGGCGCACCCTCGGCGGTGAGCCAGAGGTAGTCGGGGATGGTGCTCTTGATATAGCGCAGGCCGACGTCGGGGGCTCCGCGGCGATGGGCGGTTTCGGCTAGTTCGACAGCCAGGGGGAAGCGTTTGCCGCCGTTGCGGATGCCGAAGCGCAGTTCGCCTTCGGCCCACTGCTCCTGGCCGGCGCGGGCCAGCAGGCGGGCGCGCTCAATGCGGCGGGTGGTGAGCTCATCGGGGGTGAAATCAGCCTGGCGGACCCGTTCGGGCCAGGCGATGGTCCCGAGCCAGCGTTCGGTCTCAGGCGAGGCCTGGGCCAGGGCGACCTGGGAGCGTTTCAACTGCTCGCGGGCGAGGGCCGTGTAGTAGTAGTTCGGAAAGCGGCCCAGCACCTCATTGTAGAAGCGCTTGGCGGCCGGCAGGTCTGAGGACGCTTCGGCGATGCGGCCCAGGTAGTAGAGCGCGGCTCCGGCCTTGTCGGAAGACGGGTACTGGGTGATGTGCTGGCGCAGAAGCTCACCGGCGTTCGCCTTTCGCTCGAGGTAGGCCCGCCAGGCGTATTTCCAGTGGCATGCAGGCCCTTCCTCGGAGTTGGGGAAGGCTTCGGCGCAGGCCTGGAAGAGGGGGGTGAACTTCCTCCAGTCGTTGGTGACCAGGTAGTTGTTGGCGGCAAGGATGAGGGCCTTGAGGCGCCAGGGGGAGGAGGGGGCCTTGGGCCCGATCTCCTGGACGGTGGCGAGCATGTCGGCATCGCGATCGAGGCGGCGGTAGCAGGCGGCGAGGTAGTAGAGGCGCTCGGCATCGGCCTCGGGATCATCGACCTGCAGGCTGCGGAGGTAGGCGGCGGCGGTTTCGGTGCGCCGCATCTGGTAGTCGGCGGCGCCGATGCGGACGCGGGCCTGATCGCGTTCGAGGCCGCCGAGCAGGGGGATCATCTCCTCGAGCTCAGTCCGGGCGCGGGCCGCCTGGCCGCCATCGATCAGCTTTTGGGCGCGCTGCAGGCGGGCGGTGGGCATGGCGGGCGGGTATCGGTCGCCGAGCTCGCGTTCCAGGCCGGGCAGGGCCGCGCCGGCTTCGCGGGCTTCGTCGCTGAGCGGGTAGTAAAAATAGACGGTCTGATATTGAACCGCTGAGGAGACGGAGTCGCCCGCGCCGGAGTAAGCCTGGGCGAAAAGCAGAGCGGCCTGCGGCATGGGGAGCTGATCCATCGGCACCCGGCTGAGGGCCTGAAGGGCCGGAAGGAAGGAGTTCTGTTCCACCAGGGCGCGGGCGGCGAGAACGGCGGCGCGTCCGGCCAGAGGGGAGGCAGGAGTCTGGCGGAAGACCGGCTCCAGGGCAGGCGCGACGGCCGCATAGCTTTTGCTCTGCATCTGCGCCTGAGCAGTCCAGAAGGCGATGTAGTCGGCGATCTGGGGCAGTTGGGCCTGCAGGCCCGAGAATTGGTTGAGGGCGACGGCAGGGGCGCCTCTGTCGAGGGAATCGACCGCGGATTTCAGGCGCAGGGCCGGGTCAGTCTGCGCGCTCGCGGCGAGCGCGCAGACCAATAGCGGCAACAGCCCGCCGCCCGCGCGTTTGACTTTAGACGAGTGGACCCGGATATTCCGGCCCCAGCAGCGAAGCATCGTCATTGGCAAGAGTACGGACCAGCTCCATGTGGAAGTAATCGATCATGGACGGGGTGTGGAGAAACTCGTGCTTGAACTGGGTGCGGCCGCGATCCATCTCTCCACGGAGGGCCATGTAGAGGCGGCCGTCTTCCCTGCCCTGGCGGACCGCCTGAGCCTGATAGAGGCGCATTTCGGCGACACGGACGCGGGCGAAGCGCTGCGCTTTGGCGTGGAGTTCCTGCTCCTCGCGCGGCAGCTTGGACCAGTCGGGGCCAGGCGCGGCCGGGGCGGCCACTGCCATGGGCACAACGGGTGCGATGGACATGATGGCGCCGGCGGGCGCGGCGGTGGCGAGGCGCTGCGCGGTCTGGCGGGCGTCCAGGGTGTTGCCGGCAACGGCGGTGATCACCTCAAGGACGTTGACGTCAATGGGTTCCGCGTCGTTCTCGGCGTAGAGGATGGCGGCGACGCGGCGTTTGCCCTGGCTCTGGCCGACGATGACCGGCAGCAGGGAGACGCGGCGCTCCTCGCTGGTGCCGAGGACCTCGGCGAGGCGGGCGGAGATTTCCCCGGGCGTGGCCATGCAGATGACGGCGTCCATGGTTTCGAGGACACCGCCGAAGGCCGGCGCGTCGGAAAGCGCGATGCGTCCGTCGAGAACGTCGCCGAGGCTCTGCTCCTCGTTGGAGCGGTGGTCTTCGTACTGAAGCTCGCCGTTGATGACACTGAACAGGATGGCGCGAGAGGCGTAGGCGGCGGCGCCATCGAGCAGGGCGGCGGCCCAGGTGGGACCGTCTTCGGCCTGGTCGAGCCGGCGGGCAGTCTGGTTGAGACGCTCGCTCATGACACGCAGGGCGGCGGCGCGGGCGCGCTCAGAGGCTTCCGTGACCTGAGCCGCGGCGCGAGCCTCGATTTCAGCCTCGAAACCGGCGCGCAGGGCGGCAAAGCGCTCCTCGAAGACGCGCTCGATGTTCTCCTGCCAGCCGCGTTCGATCTGTTCCTGGAGCCGTTCGACATGAAGCTGCCAGGCAGCGGTTATCTGCTCGCGGGCCGCATCGCGTTCCGCGTCTACGAAGTCACGGGCGGGCGGCAGCGCTTGAAGTTCATCCATAGACAAATTCATCAACCCTCGCTCGAATTCTAGCGCGTTCGGCTGCTATCGCCTGTTGTGGACTCAAACTGTAGGGGCTGCACGGTGCCGATGAGGCGAAGGGCCCGGTGCGCTCCCGTGAGGTCAATGACTACTTTTTGGTCAGTTTTTGGGTCGGTAGCGGCCCAACCCTGGCCCTGCAGCCATTCGCCGGCGTGCTGGGCTTCGAGGCAGCCGATCTTGAGGCGCTGGGGGCGCTGGCCGTCGAAGTCGAGGCAGCCGGAGACCTGTTTCAGGGTGTCGTCGCCCAGCTCGATGGACCGGGCGGTGAACTGTCCGGTGCCGCGAAGGTTAGGAGAAAACGGCGGAGACAGGTTGGAGAGGCGCGCATCCACCTCGAGGTCGAGGGTGCCCTGCTTCCAGTCGACGCCGTCGATGTGGCCCTTCAGGCGGTAGTCGAAGCGTTCGCCGCCGAGGCCGAGGCGGATGCGGCCGGTGATGGACGCCTCCTCCCAGCGGGCGGCGACATCGGGCAGTTCGAGCGTGGCTCCGTCCCAATAGGCGTGGCCTGCAAAGTTGGTGAGCGTTTCGTCGCCGAGTTTGAGGGCGGCGATGTGGATGTCGCCTTCGGCGTGGCGGGCGCGCAGCCAGGCGGGCACGGGGGGCGTGCGGCGGAGGGTGCGATCGATGAAGCCGCGCCGGGTCAGAAGCCCGGGGCGCAGGAACTGGTCGACGCCGGCTCCGTCGATGGAGTCGACCCGGATGTTGAACTTGTAGGGGCGGCGCGCATTGAGGAGCCCGGAGTGGGAGAGTTCCAGTTGGAAGGGCTGCTTGCCGTAGAGGCCGCGGGCTTTGCGGAGGGTCCACTGATTGGGCTTGAGGACCAGCGAGCCGGCTTCGAGGACGACGGGTTGGGCCGCGCCGTCGAGGGCGCACTGCACCCGGACCAGACCGAGATCGCCGGACCAGGCGCCGGCGACGGGGCGGTCGACATTCTGGGCGGCGCGCTCATAGCTGAGGGTGCCGCGCAGACCGCCTTCGGTGCAGGAAGCGAGCAGCGGGACGGAGGAGACGTCCTTGAGGCTGGAGATGGCGGTCTGGAGTTCCGGGAGGGCCAGTTCTTCGGATTCCACCTTGAAGCTGAGGGCTTCCGTGCCCATTTCCCAGGTCCCGGAGATCTCGGCCTGGCGGCCGCCCGGTGTCGCGACCTTGACCGGGGCCAGGGAGACGCCTTCGCCGGAGAGGGAGACCTGGGCGGTTTCGAAGGCGAGCGGGCCGGCGGGGCCCAGGGTGACTTTGCCGTCGCGGAGTTCGACGCTGCCTTCCAGCGGCTTCGATTGGGCGTAAGAGATAGAACCGACGACCTTGCCGAGGACGGTGAGTTCTTCCGGCATTTTGGCCCCAAGGCGGCGGCCGAAGTCGAGCAGGGCGGGCGCGGGGATCTCGTCGAAGGCGAAGGAGGCGCTCCACTGTGGGTCGAGCAGGAGGCGCCGGCATTCGAGTTGAACAGTGAGGGGCAGAGGGGCCTTTTCGCGCGGTTTGCGGGTGGCGATCTGAAGCGTTTCGCCGGGCAGGTTCAAGGTGCCCTCGTAGGCGAGGGCCCACTGGTTGCCGCGGAGGCCGAAGTAGGTGGAACGGTCGACGTCCTCGAGTTCGACGGAGCCTTTGACGGTCATGTTGTTGAGCGGGCCGTCGAGGGAGGTGCGGGTGCTGAAGCGGCCCTGGACGCCGAGGTCGTGGCCGGTGAGCAGGGTGAGGAATTCGCCGATGGGGCTGCGGTCGAGTTCAAGTTCGACGGCGAGAGTTCCGTCACCGCCGCCGGCGGCGCGCCATTTGCCGCTGCCGGTGAAGCGGCCGAAGCCTTCCTCCGCGCGGTCTGTGCGGGCGGGCGAGGCCTCATAGCGCCACTGGAGGGAGCCGCCGGTGGCGTCGGGCGGGTCGATGTCGAGGTCGACGGCGTTCAGGAACAGCGGCGACTTGAGAGTGCCGGTGCGGAAGTTGATGCGGCTTTCGCGGATCTCAACGGCCGGGGCGGAGCCGCTTTGTTTGACGTTGGTGGCCATGCGGGCGAGCAGGCGGGCGAAGTTCCAGCCCAGGTCGTCTTTGCGGGCGAGGTTGACGCTGGCGTCGACGAGGCGGACGGTGGAGATGCGCAGGCGGCCGGTGAAGAGGCTGGTGAAACTGATGCCGGCCTGCATTTCTCCGACGTAGGCGAGGGGTTCAAGCCCGAAGGCGGGTTCGTCGGGGATAACGAGGTCCGTGGCGGAGAGTCCGGGTTTCGGGAACACCTGGTAGCGGACTTCGCGGACTTCGACGGGCCGTCCGAGCGTTTCGCGGAGGGCGGACTCGAGCGGTGCGCGCATGCGCCCGGCGTCGAGTTCGGGCGCGACCAGTCCGGCCACTCCGATGCCCACGGCGACACCGGCACAGATGAGGGCGACGCGGCCCCAGCGGATGGTCATGAACGAACCTCCGCCAGGAGGGCCCGGTAGGCGGCGGGATCGTCGATGTCGAGATGGATGGCCGGGTCGTCCACGTCCACGTAGAGGGTGGTGTCGCGATGGGCGTGGACCACTTCGCGGGCGGTGGCAGTGGGGGGGAGGGCCAGGAATTCGGGGATCAGGGTATAACGCATCAACACTGGGTGGCCGCGGCGGCCGTCATATCTGGGAATCACGAGATGGGCGGCAGGTGAGGATTGGAGGGCGGCGAGCAGGCGGCTCAGGGTGCCGGGTTGGACGCCGGGCGAATCGATGGGCAGAAAGAAGACGGAGGCGCAGGGCGGCAGGGCTCGGAGACCGCACTGGAGGGAGCTGAGCTGGCCGCGCTGGGGCTGGGGATTGAGGACGAGGGTGGCGCGGTCCGCTTGCGCGAGTCCGGCGGCGATTTCCGAGGCGGCGTGGCCGAGGACGGCGACGACGGGGGCGCAGACCGTGCCGTAGAGGGCGATCTGGCGGTCGAGGAAGGTCTGGCCGTGGAAGTCGAGCAAGGGTTTGGGGCGGCCCATGCGGGAAGAGGCTCCGGCGGCGAGGAGGACGGCCGCGGGCTGGGGTAAGGCGGGGTTCACTTCTGGAGCGCTCGCACTTCGTCGCTCGCATGCAGAGACTTGGACAAGGCGCGCCAGCCCGATTCGGCATTCCGGCGGACGGCGATCATTTCGGCGGCCACGCTGACGGCGATTTCCTCGGGTGACTGGGCGCCGATGTCGAGGCCCATGGGGGCGGAGACGCGCTGGAAGCTTTCGGCGGGAAGCCCCTCTTTTTCGAGCTCGCGGACGACGCCGATGACCTTGCGTTTGCTGCCGATCATGGCGATGTAGCGGGCCGGGGTGGTGACGGCCCAGCGCAGGATGCGCATGTCGTCGCGGTGGCCGCGGGTGACGATGACCAGGTAAGAGGAAGAGGTGATCTCCAGCTTCGGGAAGACCTCTTCGTACTCGCCGGCGAGGATCTCGTCGGCGATGGGGAAGCGCTCGCGGTTGGCGAACGACTCGCGGTCGTCGATGACGGTGGTGGCGAAGCCGATGAGCGAGGCGACCTGGCAAAGGCTCTTGGAGATGTGTCCGGCGCCGAAGATGAAGGCGCGGGGCTGGGGGTCGATGGGCTCGATGAAGACTTCCAATTGGCCTCCGCAGATCAGACCGTTGTCGTAGGCGGCGTCCTGGCCGAGCGAGAAGTTGAGGCGGCGGGGTTTGCCGGTCTCCATGACTTCGCGGGCGGCGGTCCAGACTTCGGCTTCGACGCAGCCGCCGCCGATGGTGCCGGTGATGGAGCCGTCCTCGCGCACCAGCAATTTGGCGCTGGTATAGCTGGGGATCGACCCATTGGCTTGCACGATGGTGGCCAGGGCGCACTTCTGGCCGGCACGGCGCAATCGCACCAGTTCTTCAAGTACGTCCATTCCTTTTGAATTATATCGTGCGGGGGAGGAAAGACAGATTTTTCCTGAGCGCCCGCGGGAGAGGTGCGGATTGGGTTCGTCCGGCGGGTGTTGGGGAAGGGGCCGGAGCAGCGGCGGGTCCGTGGAGCAGGGCGGGGGCCTGGCGGCCGCAGCAACGCTTGTATTTCTCGCCGGAGCCGCAAGGACAGGGCGCACCGCGTGGGATGGCGTGGGGTACGGGGCCGGCGGATTTGGGGCCGGGATTGGGTTCGTCCGTCCGGACGGGGCCGGCTGCGGGGACCTCGCAGGGTGGATGCGGGTGCGCGGGCTTCTGCTGGTGGCGGAGCCAGCCCTGGTAGGCGCGGTCGTACTGGCGTTCGAATTTGGCTTCGTACGTCAGGAATTTGCTGAAGCCGATTTCGCGGTGGAGGGCTTCGAAGGCGAGGGCCTGGAGGAGGTCCGGGCTGTGGGTGGGGTTGTCCGTGGCGAGCAGGTGGATGCGGGCGGTCAGGAGGAGTTCCTGATGGAGGCGGACGCGACGGAGGCGCCATTCGGCATCGGCCATTTCGCGGACGAAGCGTTGGGCGATGAGTTCGGCCGGGGCGAAGTGGGCGGTGAGTTCGTCGAGGAGTTGCTGGTAGGCGGCGGGGTCGTCGCCGGGCAGGAGGACGGATTGGGAGCGGAATCCGTAGCGGAGGTTGTTCTGAGAAGAGCGAGCATTGCCCTCGGGGGAGCGGGGTCCGGTGGAGTGCTGGGCGTTGGCGCAGTTGGCGGCGATCTGGGCAGCGGTAGCCATGAGTTTGATCCTTTCCAGGTTAAGAAAATCGGGGTGGCGGTTCTGGCCATCCTTATTTCCAGTTTGCGGAAGGGCATGGTAGGGATTTTTTGCAAGTGATTGATTTCAGGGGAGAAGAAGGGTGAACCGGGGTGGGGTGGGCGGGGCTAGTGAGAGAATGGCTGGATTCTCGACTGGCACTGGGCGAGGATGGATCCGGCGCACGGCTGATAGGCTTACACCATGCGCGTGGATCTACAGAGACCGGCGGCGTTGCGATGGCAACTCTCTGCTGCACAGCAGGTTGCGGCGCGCCAGTTGCTGGCTGTGTATCAACGCGACCTCGGGTTACCGCCGGCGATAGTCGCCGAGATGGCGCGGCCCATCGTTCGGGCCGGCGATTGGGCCGAAATGGAGGGCATCGCGAGCCGTGTCGGCGTGCCCGTCGAGCATGTGGTCACGGGGAATCTTTACTACGACGTCCTGAATGCCGCACTGGTGGGCTGTACCGCCTTTGCGGTGGACACACCGCATGGGCCGCTCCACGCCAGGAATCTTGACTGGTGGAACGAGAACGATGCCTTGCGCCGCTTCACGCTGGAAACCGAGTTTGTGGGCGGGCGGGCCGGCCGGTTCAGGACTGTCGGCTGGCCGGGTTTTGTGGGCGCATTTTCCGGTGTGGCGGAGAACCGCTTTGCGGTGACGCTCAATGCGGTGATCAGCGATGAACCTCTGCAGGCGGCAGCGCCGGTGGTGTTTGCGCTGCGGCACGTATTGGAAGAAGCGGAGGATTTTGAAGCGGCGCTATGCGCTCTTCAAACAATTGGGTTGGCCTCGGACTCACTGCTCTTACTGACCGGTGTTCGCCAGGGAGAGATGGTGGTGATCGAGCGGACCCCGACGCGTGCGGAGGTGCGATGGCCGGTCAATGGGCCGATCTTCGTAACAAACGACTACAGAAAGATGCGGACAGGGTTGCGAGGATTCGAATCCGAGTTGCAGGCGAGTGCCTGCCGGCGGTACGAACGGGTGTCGGAATTGGTGGCAGCGCGGAAACCAACGGATGCGGAGGAGTGCTTCGCGTGTCTGAGAGATCCGGAAGTGCGGATGGGGCTGACGGTGCAGCAGATGGTGTTCCAGGCGGGGACGGGGTTGTGTGTGGTGGAGTGAGCGGGTGATTCGGGGGTGGGTTTGCTTCCCTCAAAGGCCCGGTTCATGACGAACATTTTTAGCTCTCGCCTCTCTGACCAGTTTGAGTGAGTCTTCCGCGGATGCTCCCTTCAGCGACATAATCACGAACGCTGCGATCTTCTCCCGGTCAATGTTGCAAAGCTCAGCGATATTACTCCAGAGCAGTTCTTCCGGCATCGTGGAACCATCTCTCAGGTCGATGGTTTTCTCCTGATAGGTCACTGGAATGCTTTTGAACACTGGTGCGCGACGAAATCGCTCCATGGTTTCAGTCAATGATGGGGAGGAACGAGTTTCCCAGTCGATGCCGAGAGCGTTGTTCTCCAGTTGCCAAACGAGCCAGAGACTCAGCTTGCCTTCCCTTCTCCGGTCCAGATCAAGCTGAATCACCAGCGAGGAAAGCTCGTGATATGCCTGCCTGGTCAGCTCAAGACGCAGTGAATCCGTAACCTCAACCCAATCCCCTCGAATGGATGTGGGGTAATGAACGACTGATCGGAGGGCGGTGATGCCGATGATCTCGGCCGGCTCGATGGCAACGAATCGGACATAGCGCCTGGCCTCTTGACCATATCGCTGAAACAGAGGCGCCGCGAGTACGCGGACAACGAGAGAACCATCCATGAGGCCGAGACTGCAGGGAACCGGCGTGACGAAGAACCAGATTAATATCGCGATCTGAAATATGACGGAAGCACCAATTGTGAGAAGAAGTGGAAGCCGGGTTTGCGCCAGCAGACTTTGAGATACGCCGAGGGCCAGTGAAAGGGCCGAGCCAATGAGCCAGGTGTACAGGCGCTTCGAGGAACCGTTGACGATGAAACTGTGATCATCCTTTCGCCTGGCACGCCAGGTGCGCCGGAACTCATGAAGAGTGAAGGAATCCATCGGTTCGAGATCTCCAACCGGGTCAGGCGACTGCGGCGATTCAGACCGCAAACGGCAAGGCCGGATGCGTGGTCAGACCATCGCCGGCGTGCGAAGCCCGCTACCGCTCTATAGCCCCTTCATCGGATAGAAGGCGTCAATATTGAAATAGACCGAGACTTTCTTTCCTGTTTTTGCGTCATCCACTTCAATTAAATCGTAGCTGTGTGGTTTGCCGGAAATGAGCGCTTGACGGCCGAAGGGCGGCAGCCCCAGTACGGACAGGATGATGTGTTCTTCCTGCGTGCCGATCACTTCGAAGGCGGTCTCCTTTGTTTTTCCGTCACCCGTGCTCAGGATTGAGCGAATCAAGGCAGCGGTCACCTCGTGATGGAACTTTGCCTTGTCAGCCTGCTTGAGCGCCCTGTACGCCTCGGCACAAATTGCATGGGCTTCCACATTGGGAAACCCAGCGGCAATGAGCTTCTCGGCGACCTCGACGGCGGCCTTGTGATCGCTGACCCCGCTCGCTCGGCGCATCGCGATGACGTCCTTGCTGTCGCCTTTGGCGTCGCAGTTTTCCGCCTTTGCGCAGGCCAGGCGAAGCGCGCGAAAGTCAACGGTGGAGTCGCCGCTCACTACCTTTTTCACAAGCTCTGAGTAGAGGGCATCGGGGCTCTGCGCTGCTGGAAGCGAAATCGCTATTAACACGGCAATCGCGAAGGCAAGAAGCGGTGATTTCTCATTGAGCATCCGACTGATGAACTGAAGTAACATTTCGACCTACAACGTAACATGGTGCGCAGTTGGAAGATTGCTTTTGCGGCAATAGGCCGATATCTGGCGTTTCGGGGCGTTGTCGGGTGAACCTGGACCGGAAGAGATTGACGACGAGTGACTTGGGTTGGCGCGTGACCCCGGCACGGGACTATGAATGAGTCTGAGGAATCCTGGCCTAGCCTGGGGAAGGTGCGCTCAGCCGGCCGGCGGCTGCTTCCGAATCGCTGCTTTGGGCTCGACGGTGGGCGTTCACTTCGCGCGGGTGGAGGTGGCGGGGTCCAACGGGCGGGCCTCCCGGGCGGTTCTGGCAAAAGCGCCCGGTGCGCAGCCGGTACGTTTGCGGAATGCGGTGCTGAACGCGCTGGCCGACTCGTAGCCGATCTCTTCGGCCAGTTGGTCCAGTGACTTTCCTCCCCGGCTCAGGGCGTCCTGGGCCAGACTCATGCGCCAGCGAGAGAGGTATTCCATCGGCGCGCAGCCTAGCGTCGCCACAAAGCGGGCTGCGAACGACGACCTCGACATGCCAGCCTGCTTCGCCAGTTCCGCCACCGTCCAGCCGTGCCGTACGTTCGCATGCATGGATCGAAGCGCGCCGGAAATGGAAGTATCGCGCAAACCGGCGATCAGGCCGGGCGACAGGGATTCGTGGCAAAGGCCTGGCCAGCGCAAGGCTTCGACCAGCATCGCTTCCAGGAAGCGCTGCAGGATCGCGTTCCGGCCAGGCCGTTCCGTGGCGTACTCGTCCATGATCAGATCGATGATGCGCGACAGGCGGCTGGTATCGGACTCTGCAGCGCGGATGTGAACCATGCGGGGCATCAGTCGGAGAAGCGGAGCGTTAACCGCTTCGATTTGGAAGGTCCCTCCTATCATGCGGAAATCCGGTGCCCCTTTCGGATCGCCATGACGAATTCCCTTGCGCGAGGGGCGGCCAGGAAGGCATTCCGCTCCCAACTCGCTGAGGAGAGAGAAAGCGGGTGTGGAGGGCAGGAACAGAAAGTCCCCCTGTGCCAGGAACCGGGGTTCTTCCTGCCTGGTGAGGAACCAACTGCTGCCTTCGAGCACGATACAGAAACTGGGCGAGGGCTGGGCCTCATAATGGACACCCCATTTGCCGCGGCCGGTGATGGGTTTCGAGAAGGCGCCATGGGGACGCAGCAAAGCAAGTATGTCGGTGAGTGGATCCATTTTGGACGATTGGTAACTTAAACTGGCGTTTTGATTATAGGTTCACCAGCCAATGCTGTCTATGCTGGCAATGTACAGGAGCCAAGGAGACAGCAGTGAATCAGACAGTCCTCATCACAGGCACTTCGTCCGGCTACGGCAAGGCGACAGCGGAACTTTTCCTGGACCGCGGCTGGAACGTCGTGGCCACCATGCGTCAGCCGAAGCCGGAGATTTTCAGCGTGAACAGCGAGCGTCTGAGAGTGCTCCCGCTCGACGTCACGGATGCGGGCAGCATCAGCCGGGCCATCGACGAGGCGATCGGGGCGTTCGGGGCGATCGACGCGCTGGTGAACAATGCGGGGATCGGTGTCGTTGGAGCCTTCGAGGGCATCCCGATGGCGACCGTACGGGCCGTTTTCGAGACCAACACATTCGGTGTGATGGCTGTGACCCAGGCGGTGCTGCCGCTGTTTCGAGAAAGGAGATCTGGCGTGATCGTCAACGTCACCTCGAGCGTGACGCTGGCGCGGATGCCGCTGGCTGCCGCCTATACGGCAAGCAAGGCGGCCATTGAAGGATTCAGCGGGGCGCTAGCGTTCGAAGCGGAATGGTTCCATGTGCGCGTGAAACTGGTTGAGCCGGGCTATGCCCCTTCCACGCGGTTTGCTAGCAATGGCGCAGGGCGTATGCAGGCAGCGATTCCCGCAGAGTATGCGGAGTTTGCGAAACCGATCTTCGCGGCGTTTGCGGAACCGGCGGCGGTGACCACCGAGTCGGATGTAGCCGAGACGGTGTGGCGGGCGGTGAATGATACGACGGGCCAGCTCCGATTCCCCGCGGGCGCGGATGCGGTGGCGCTGGCTCAGACGCGATGAGTTGCGGGCTGGCCGGGCAGCGGATGAGCCTTTGTTGGGGCCGTGCCTGTGGGCCTACGGGCCGGGTGATCTTCGGTGAGGGGTTCGAGCTTCGGAACTGGGGCTGTATGAGAGGAGGGTTCCGCGGTGGCGGCCGGCTCCGCGCTGAGGGCCTTCGGGGAGGACGGCCGGGAGATGTCCGGGGGCCCGCTCCTTACCAGTCGCGGTTCGCAAGCGGTACGTTCCGAGGACATAGGTAACAAAACATTCCAAGGACATAGGTAACAGTCGGAAATGGAGCTCGGGAGCGTGAAGGGCAGTCCAGCATTGGGTATGCCCTGGAAAGAGGTCCGAGTGGAAGAACAACGACTGTCGATCGTTCA
>JAFKEE010000004.1 GCA_017307505.1 Acidobacteriota bacterium
CTGCGGGTCAAGCTGTGCCAGAGTGATCCCAGCATCGTTTGGCCGGCGGTGAGTACAATCGCCTCCGTGCTGCATGCCAAGGGACTGGTAGTGAGCCGTCGCCGCCGCCCGCGCACGCCCATCCAGAGGCCGCCCTATGCCAGTCCGGATCAGCCCAATGACGTCTGGTGTGCTGATTTCAAGGGCTGGTTTCGAACCGGTGACGGCACGCGGGTGGATCCGCTAACGATCACCGACGCCTGCAGCCGGTACCGTATTCGGCGAAGACATGGAATCCTTCAGTTTAGATATTCTAGGCCCGGTGTCATCACAAAGCGCTCCCCTTGCAGGCCTCAACGACATCGACTGGCACAGCCTGCAGCATGCGTATGGCGCTGCGGATGACGTGCCCGATCAACTCTTGTCGTTGGCAGCGGGTGACGATTCTGCAATCGAAGAGCTGTTTGGCAGTATCTATCACCAAGGCAGTGTGTACGAGGCCACGGCGTACGCAATTCCCTTCCTTTGGCATTTGCTCGCCCAACGAGGAGAAGGTGGTCATCCCGGCATCGCGGGGTTGGTGAGTAGCATTGCCGAAGCATCCAGCATCCACCATTCCGTTTGGTCGGAGAAGTGCCGGGAGGAGGTGCGGAAGGGCAACTCCATTGCTTTGCACCTCCTCTCGACGACCGATGAGACGGCAAGGCGCGGAGCTGTGAGCATTCTCGCATGCTTTCCAGAATATGCAGGCCAACTGGAAGCCCCGCTGCGAGGTGTACTTCACCGGCCCGATTGCTCGAAACATGAGTCCACCCGGATTGGCCTGGCACTCGCTGCGTTGAGCTGTTTCGACGAAGCAGCATTTGCGCCGAGTGGGGCCGCCTTCTTCGTAGAGGCTAAGCTTCTGGCGCAGGAGGTCGCAGAGGGTAATCCAGAGGCTTTGCGTACCTGCCTGTCGGTACTGACGGAAACAATAGACAGAAATCCCGAGGATCTCTCCAACTGGTCAGCCTAAGTCCCTGGAGGTGCCGATTCTTTCGCAGCATCCATCAATCGACCGGATCAGTGACAAGCGCTTAGTGGTGTCCCAAGGTACATGGCGGGATTGAGTCAACTCGTCTTCCGTTCGTCTTCGTCGGCTCGGCACGGACGGTACGCCAGAAAACAAACGTCAAACTCCGAACAGCCGCGCGACCATCTCAACAGCGGCCTCCTCAGAGAACCCCGCCTCCATCGGAATCCCGCACAACCCCAACCGCTCAACCGCCCGAGCGACTCGCTCCGTGAACATCTCGTCCCGACCCAGCAGATTCCGCAAGGCCCGTTCCGGATCACTGGTCTGGGCCAGGAACCCGGCGTTCGCCCCACCCCGCCGTTCCATCGTGGCCCGTCGAAACTCCGGTGTAGGCAGCAGCCACACCGCGCGGTTCGAATCCAACAGCAGCGGTTGAACGAGTTCGGGCAACAGCCGGAAACCCTCCACCAACACCCGCTGATCCGCCGGAATCCGCAGCAAATCCTCGACAATCAGAGGAAATCCTTCGCCCTGAAACCAGTGAAAGGTTTCCAGCATCACTTCCGGCGAACGCAGCACCCACCGCTCGTCCATACTCATGGCCAGAAACTGATGCAGCAGCGGACACGCCTGAGCCGTACTCCGCCGGCAATGCTCCGCCATCACATCATCCGTCGAGTAATGAAGCAGCCCCCACCGCTCGGCAATCCGCCGGGCAAGCGTCGACTTCCCGGAGCAACTCCCGCCCCCAATCCAGAACACATGGCGCAATCGACGCTGCAGGCTTTGGGCAGGCGTCAACCCCGGCTGATCATGGGAGGGCATGGTAACGAGGGATGGCCTTGCTCATCATACCCCTTGCCCCGTTCAAGAAGAGCTTCCTCGCCAAGCCCTCTGCCTCGGCGAGCACGAACCCCATCTCGATCGCCCCAAGGGCCCCTGCGTCAGCCCGGCCGGAGTCCGCCCTGCGAATGGCTTCACGCCTTCGCTACAAGCCGGGATGCCGAAGGCGAGCGCGTTTATCGTTCCTGATCCGGGCAGATTCCCCGAATCGGGACATCGGGCTCGCCAATTTCAGAATGGCGTGCGATCCAGGAGCAGATCGCGCCGAGTTACGTGTACGAGATGGCGACAAACCGCCAACTGGATCCGTAACATTGATGCGGTTTCGGTGAGCCATCGTCTCAGCAGCACATCGGAGACATTCCAGACCTATAATGAGAGCCGACGGAACAATCGTTATGATTACGATTCGGTCCACCACCGATGTCCCGCACACCAAAGGTGACCAGATCTGCGAGTTTCTACTCAACTCTACTGACGCGCGTTATCAACGCTGGTGGCCGGGAACACATCTGGCCCTGCATACCATCAGGAGCGCCCCGAACCATATTGGCGCCGTCGTTTACATGGACGAATTAGTGGGGAATCGTCGGATCAAGATGTTGGGCGTGGTCACGGAAGCTGCGCCCGGAAGACGGATCACCTGGCAACTGAAGAAGATGGTCTGCTTGCCCGTACGGGTCTCTCTCGACTTGAGCGATAACCACCATGGTGTGACGGTCACGCACACGATTCGGGCCGGTTTCTCCGGCGTCGGAATACTGCTCGACCCGATCCTTCGCCTCTACTTTTCGCCCGACTTCCGGAAGTCGCTGGACGAACACGTGAAGGTCGAATTCGCGAAGTTGGGCGAGATACTAACCGAATAGCTCCGTCGTAGTCGCGCCATTGTTTCCTAACCGTGCGCTTGGCCGTATCACGGCACGGTGCTTTGTTGCGAAGTTCCTTCGCACAAACTGCATCCTGCGGCACCTCGAGGAACCCTGCGTGCGCCCGGCCGGAGCCGCGGCCCAGCGAACAGCTTCAAGACTTCGCGACTGGCCAGATTGCCGCAGGCGAGGCCGCGTATTGAAACCAACGGTCGGCAGTTGAACGCTTGGGCATTCAAATGGGCAGGTTGGGCGCTATGCGGCAAGGAGTGTCGGCGATCATCTGAAAACGTAGTTTTCTGAACCCAGCCGGAGGCAATGACATCATCGCGCCGGAGGCGCTCATCATCCTGGGTCGGGTATTGTGTCTGGAGGCGTGAGAGGAAGGAACCCTGCCGTTGGCGCGGCAAGGTTCCCG
>JAFKEE010000026.1 GCA_017307505.1 Acidobacteriota bacterium
GGGAACCTTGCCGCGCCAACGGCAGGGTTCCTTCCTCTCACGCCTCCAGACACAATACCCGACCCAGGATGATGAGCGCCTCCGGCGCGATGATGTCATTGCCTCCGGCTGGGTTCAGAAAACTACGTTTTCAGATGATCGCCGACATCAATCTCCAATCGGTGTGTATCTGTGTCCATCCGTGGCCCAATCAAAGCGATCCACAAGCCAGCACAAGCTCTCACCAAGTGGAGCGCAAGATTTAGCCACAGATCAACACAGATGAACACAGATGGAAGTCAGAAGGAGAGAGTAACGGAAGAGGCTGGGTAACGTCGAAGTCTGCCCCAATCTCGGTCCTTCTGAACTCAATCTCCAATCGGTGTGAATCTGTGTGCATCAGTGGCCCAATCAAAGCGATCCACAAGCCAGCACAAGCTCTCACCAAGTGGAGCGCAAGATTTAGCCACAGATGAACACAGATTCATACGGCAAAGGCATGGCCATTCAGTCGGGTCCGAACGCACGGTTTGATGAATAACTCCAATAGAATCAACGGAGTAATCGTGATCCCTGCGAACGGAAAATTAATCTTGACCAAGAGATGAAATAAACGGCTCTCTGCTCTCGTCAATATGTGTGACTCCCATATTTGGGGCCAACTCATATGACCACCTCCTCGCCCGATCGCGAATGGAAAAAGGGCAGCGCCGAGTTCCTCATCCTCTCCCTGCTCGAGGATCAACCCCGCCACGGCTATGACATCTCCAAGCTGATTGGGATCCGCTCCGGCGGGTCGATTCGCTTTCATGTGACAACCCTCTACCCGCTGCTCTATCGCCTGGAGAGCCGCGGTTGGATCGAGGGACTGTGGGTCGAAAAGCCCGAACAGCGAAGACGGCGGTATTACAGCCTGACTCCTCAGGGCCGCGCCGCGCTCACGTCGCAAAAGCAGAGCTGGAAAGAGTTCGTGGCCGCCATCGCCCGCGTGACAGGAGAGGAGCATGCCTGAGTGGAAACGCGTGGTCAAAACCCGTCTGGCGTCCCTGCGTCTGGATGGCGCCTCCGAAGAGTGTCTGGCCGAAGAACTCGCCCAACATCTGGACGACCATCACCAGGAACTTTGTCAGGGCGGTATGGCCCCGGACGAGGCAGATCGCCTGACTCTCGCCGAACTGGATGACCTCTACCCGCTCCGCGTGGAAATCGAAAGGACTCGACGCATGACTCACGACTCTTCCATAGTGCCCGGCTCGGTAAGCCCCGCTCTCCTCCTCGAGGATCTGGTGCGCGACATTCGGTTTGCGCTTCGAGCGATGCGGCAGGCGCCGCTATTCACGCTCTTGGTCGTGATGACCCTGGCCTTGGGCATTGGCGCCAACACCACGGTCTTTACCGTCATCAACACCCTGCTGCTGAATCCGGTGCCGGTCTCCGAGCCCTCCCGCCTGGCGGCGGTGGCCATCACCAGAACCACCGGCGCCACGCCCTCCGCTGCGCCGTTGCCGCTGTCGTACGTCAACCTGAAGGACTATCAGAGCCGCAATGAAGTCTTCGATGCCCTCGCGGGCTACACCTCGGTGCGGAACATCACCTGGCAGGATGGCTCTTCGTCTCAGGGGCTTTTCGCGGAACTCGCCACCGCCAATTACTTCTCCACCTTGGGCCTCAGCCCCGCCAAAGGCCGCTTCTTCCTGCCCGAGGAGGACACGTCGCCCGGAACGCACCCCGTGGCTGTCATGAGTTACGGCACGTGGCAGATTCGTTTTGGAGGCGCTCAGGACATCGTGGGCCGCACGTTACGGCTCAACAACATTCCCTTCACCGTCATCGGCGTCGCTCCGCGCAACTTCATCGGACTCAACGCAATCTTCGGCCCGGATGTGTGGATTCCCGCCTCCATGGCGGAATCGCTCCTCCCCAACATGATGGAGCACAGCCTCAGCGATCGCGCCAGGGCGGCGTTTCAGGCGGTGGGACGCCTGAAACCCGGGGTCACGCCCCGGCTCGCGCAGGCCAACCTCTCCACCCTGGCTTCTGCATTGGCTGCCGAATATCCGGAAGCCAATGAAGGCCAGACCGCCTCGGTGCGAACTTTGCGCGAAGCACTCTACGCAGGCACCAGCGGAGGCGTCTCCGGAATCGTCTTTGCCGGGACAGGGCTTCTGATCGTGGTGGCCATTGTGCTCCTCATCGCCTGCTCGAATGTGGCCAACCTCCTTCTGTCCCGCTCGGCGGCAAGGCAGCAGGAAATGGCGGTGCGTCTCGCCATGGGGGCAAACCGCGCGAGGCTGGTGCGCCAGCTGCTCACGGAAAGCGTGCTGCTAGGCGGCCTCAGCGGCGTGTTCGGCCTCGGAATCGGCTATGCGGGCCTCAGGATCCTCTTCGGAGCTCTGCCTGCCGCCGCCAACTTCGTCACCCCCAAGCTGGATCTCACTGTGTTCGTCTTCGCTTTGGCCATCTCCCTCGCCACCGGGTTCCTGTTTGGGACCTTGCCAGCGCTCAGGATCGTGCGCACCGATGTCGCCGGCACCTTGAAGGATGAGGCGCGCACCACGGGCCGCAGCCGGCGGAAAGTGACGCTCGGCGGCGCCCTGTTGGTGGGGCAGGTCGCATTCTCGTTCCTGCTTCTGGTGACGGCGGCGCTCTTTCTGCGCAGCATCGGACGGGCCTACGAAATGGATCCCGGCTTTCAGACGACTCACCTGGCCGTCTTCATGACCAACCCGGGACAGGCAGGCTACAACCGGCAACAGTCTATGGCCTACTTCAGGGAGGCTCGCGAACGCGTGGCCCGGTTGCCGGGTGTCCGCTCAGTGTCCTGGGCTTCCAATCTCCCCTTGTGGGCCCGCGTCTCCAGTGGAATCGAGGTGGAAGGCTACCAGCAGCAATCGCGCGCCAGCCGGATCACCGCGGTTCTGAACACCATTGATCTCGACTACTTCCAGACGGCAGGCGTGACGCTGGAGAGTGGGCGTGAGTTCCAATCATCAGACCAGGCGGCCTCAACGCCCGTAGCCATCATCAACGCCAGGATGGCGCGTGACTATTGGCCGAATGGCCAGGCGCTCGGCAAACGGCTGCTGCTGCCCGGCGAGAAACAGACGCGGCAGGTCGTCGGCATCGCCCGCACCGCCAGCTACACGGCGTGGGGAGAACCTCCGCAGGATTGTGTCTACGTCCCGTTGGAGCAGAACTACACGGATGCGATGACCCTCTATGTGCGATCAAAGGAAGATCCGCGTCAGGTCCTCCAGCCGGTCCAACTCGAGCTGAGAACCGCCGCGCCGCAGGTGTTCATCAACAGTGTGCGGACAGGCCAGGAGATCGTGGACGGCGGCCTGTTCCAGGCCCGCATGGGCGTGGGGCTCCTCAGTGTGTTTGGCCTGCTGGCGCTGGGCCTGGCCAGCATTGGTCTGTACGGCATCATGGCCTACTCCGTGAACCTGCGGAAACGCGAGATTGGACTGAGAATGGCCTTGGGCGCCGCCCGGCTCAGCGTCCTGCAACTCGTCCTCAAAGAAGGCATGTCCCTCGTGCTCGCCGGCGTGGGCATCGGGCTTGTTGCGTCCCTCCTCGTGGGACGCCTGCTGAGCCGCATGCTGTACGGCATCCATGCCGGTGATCTGCCGAGCCTGGCCGGAGCGGCTGTGGTTCTGCTCGCCATTGCCTTCCTCGCCTGTTACCTGCCGGCCCGCCGCGCCAGTCTCGTGGATCCCCTGGTTGCGCTGCGCGAGGGCTGATCCCCCGGCCGGTCGAAACAGCACTATCCATGGGAATCCAGGTAGCCCCGATGCAAACCAACCAGACTCTGTCCCTCGCTGCGCCAGTTCCTCGGCCTCGCTGGCTGCTGGCCTGTTTTTGGCTCTCGATTGTCACTGCGCTGGCGGCGGCGCTGCGGCGGCTCGTCGCCCTGCTGCGGCCTTCTGAAGGCGGCCCTCCGGCATCGGCCGCCCTCGACTCCTACTTCTCTGCCCACGCAGCACTGACGGCTCTCCACATCCTCCCCGCCGCCCTCTTCATCATTCTTGCTGCCTTTGTGATGCTTCGGCGCAGCGGCTCCGATTGGCCCGAGCGGCTCTTCTTTCCGTTCGGGGCTATCACCGCGTTCACCGCCTATGCCATGAGCCGTCACGCCGTGGGCGGCTGGCTGGAGCGCTCCGCCGTGCTCGTCTTCAATACCTGGTTCCTGTTTTCCCTGGGAATGGCTTACCGCCACCTCCTGCAGGGTGATTCCGTACGCAAACGTCAGTGGATGACCCGCGCCGTGGCCATCGTGCTCGGCATCGCCACCACTCGCCCCGTGATGGGCCTCTTCTTCGCCACCAGCGCCCGGACCCATCTGGAGCCCAGTCAATTCTTCGGGGTCGCATTCTGGATCGGGTTCTCGCTGAACAGCGCAGCCGTTGAATTCTGGCTTCGCTCCAGGCGGGGTTCAACTCTTCCTCGGTAGAGCGCACTGCGCCCACGCGCGGTATTTCCGGGCCTTTTCCCGGCTTCTGAAAAACCGGTCACAGGCTTTCAAAATATACCCAGTCCGGCGATAACTGATGGTTATAAAGTCACTTAACTGTGAAGCTGCCCCTGGGCCGGACACTGCCTTGTTGCATGTGGTCCGTTACAATCCGGCCCGGGAGATTTATGCAAAGAAACACAGCTTTGGTACCGGGCAGCAAGCCCCCGGCGCGTTCATGCGGTCTGGCTCGACTCGAACGAGACCGCCTTGCAGGATGGCGGAGCTATGCCTGCTCGCACAGTAACTCCGTCATGCCGGACTATGCCAGGAGGGGACCCGCGAAATCCTCTCTCTGTGAGGGAACAAAGCCAACAGCCTCGACGGAATCCGAAGCGTTCGCCGGACCGGCCACACCCCAGTCGCCCGCACAAGGCAGGAGCCAGGACAGGATCGCCCCGGCTGCGAACGTGAAATCCTCTCTCCGTGAGGGAACAAAGCCAACAGCCCTGGCGGAACCCGAATCGTTCACCGGGCCGGCCACGCCCCAGTCGTCCGCACAAGGGAGGAGCCAGGGCAGGATCGCCCCGGCTGCGAACGCGAAATCCTCTCTCCGTGAGGGAACAAAGCCAACAGCCCCGGCGGAACCCGAATCGTTCACCAGGCCGGCCACGCCCCAGTCGTCCGCACAAGGCAGGAGCCAGGACAGGATCGCCCCGGCCGCAAACGTTAATCCTCTCTCCCTGAGGGAACAAAGCCAACAGCCCGGCCGGCCTGCAAAGCGGGCGATCCTCTCAGGCCACCGCCGGGACTACGGCCGCCCTCGTTAGACGCCGGTCGCCTGGCCGGCGCTCCGGCATTCCACTAAGACCAATCTCTGCAATTGCTTCCGGGGATCCCCGGGAGTGAACGTCAGGCCGCCTTTCTCCAGTTCTTTGACATCAAAACCGCTCTTCACGCAGCAAGGGCGCGCAAGGTTCCGGACCCACCTCGCGCGCCCGCTTCTCAGTCATTGCCGGCCGGCTCTCCGGCCCCGGCGGATGCTGTGACTTCCTTACTTCTTCGCCTGCCCCGCGCCGCCCTGGCTCGCCGCGAACGTCTCGTCCGGCGTCGGCAGGCCGCCCGTGCCCCATTTCTCGTTCGGCTGCGCCCCCATCCGGAACCGCAGGGTCCCGCCGTTCAGAATCTCGCTATGCGAGATCCACGACCGGTCCAGCGGCCGTCCATTCAGCGTCGCCGACTGCACATAAATCTCATCCGCCGACTTCCGCACGGCCTCCACCGTAAACCTCTTGCCATTCTCCAGCCGGATGCCCGCCTTGTTGAACAGCGGCGTCCCGATGGCATAGATCGGCTGCCCCGGATTCACCGGATAGAACCCCAGCGCGCTGAAGATATACCAGGCCGACATCTGGCCGTTGTCCTCGTCGCCCAGCCAGCCCGCCGGACCCGGCTTGTAATTCCGCACCATCACTTCATGCGCCCACTTCTGCGCCTTCCAGGGCTGGCCCGCATAGTTGTACAGGTAGATCACGTGGTGCACCGGTTCGTTGATGTGGGCGTACTGTCCCATCTCGCCCATCTTTGCTTCCGTCATCTCGTGGATCACCTGCTTGTAGCCGCCTACCTTGAAATCCGTAGTCGTGGAAAACAGCTCGTCCAACTTCCTGAGGAACGCCTCCCGGCCGCCCATCAACCCCATCAGGCCCGGCACGTCATGCTGAACTGACCACAGCCACTGCCACGCGTTGCCTTCCGTGAACACGCCGCCCCAGTCCAGCGGGTCGAACGGCGTCAGCCAGGATCCGTCCCTGTTCCGGCCACGCATATAGCCCGTCGACGCATCGTACAGGTTGCGGTACGACTTGGCCTGTTTCATAAACCGCTCGTAGTCGTCCATCTTGCCAAGCGCCTTCGCTACCTGGGCGACGCAGAAATCGTCGTAGGCATACTCCAACGTTCGCGCGGCCGATTCCTGCACGCCGCCATCGGCCGGCACATAGCCGAGCTTCAGATAATCCTCAATGCCCAGGCGTGCTTTGAATACGCCGGTGCCCGGTAGCGTTGCGTCCTTGCGGATAGCCGCATACGCCTTCTCGATGTCGAACCCGCGGATCCCCTTCATGTATGCGTCCGCCACGGCCGAGTCGCCGTGCGTGCCGATCATGACATTCCGCTCGATTGGATTCGGCCACGTCGGGATCCACCCGCCCTCTTCATACGTATGCACCATGGCCCGCATGATCTCGGCATTGCGGCTCGGACTCACGACGGTCAGCAAGGGGAATTGAGCCCGGAAGACATCCCAGAATCCGATATCGGTGAACATAGGGCCCGCATGCACCTTGCCGTCGTACAGCCCGTAGTGCACCGTCTCGCCCTTTGCGTCCGTCTCATTCAGCATCCGCGGGAACTGCAGCGAGTGGTAGTACGCCGTATAGAACGTCTTTCGCTGCTCCGGTGTTCCACCCTGGATATCGAACGTGGCCAGGTCGCGATCCCAGACCTTCTGGGCCGCCGCGGCTGCCGCATCCACATCCGCCTTGGGCAACTCGGTCTTCATCGCACGCTCCGCCTGCTCCAGGCTGATCAGCGACGTGCCCACACGCACCGTCACCACCTCACCCGCGCGGAATCCTACATAGGCGCCCGTATGCGGGCCCGAGCGCTTCTTCGACTCATCCTTCGCGCCCTTGATGTCCCATGTGCCCGACGACGTGAAAGGCTTGTCGAACTCGGCCACGAAATAGACCGCAAACCCGGGGACTGATCCGCGCGCCGTCATCGAGTTCGTGCCCGTGATCCGGTTCGATTCCGGGTGGATCTCCACCGAACTGCCGCCATTATTGGCGTCCAGCACCACCCAGGCGTCGCCTTCCTTCGGGAACGTGAAGCGCAGGATTCCGCCATGCACACTCGGCGCCATCGAGACCTTCGTTTTGTAATCGTCCAGCAGTACGTCATACCGGTACGCCTTTGCTGTCTCGTTCGCGTGCTGGAATTTCGAGCCGCGCTGGTCCGGCAGCACCTTCACTGGTCCCGTGCCGGGCATGATCGAGAATGAGCCCCAGTCAATGGTCCACGCCGAAGGCCGGTGCGTCATCCGGAAGCCGCGGATATTGTCTTTCGCATACTGGTAGGGCCAGCCGCCCTCGCCCGTTTGGGCGGTCCAGGCCGCCATCGCGTAGGGGATAAAGATGGCTGGATAGGTGTTGCCGCGCGATAGTTCGAATTTGGAATCGGTGCCCACCAGGGGGTCGGGCAGATCCGACAGGCGCTCGGCGCCGGAACACAGGGACAGGCACAGGAAGGGAAGTAGAAAACGTTGCATAGCTAGAGGTATGAATCCACCTACTATGTTAGTCCGAATGAGATGCGTGGCTCCGAAACAGGACCGCCTTCCGCTGCCCGTTCACAATCTGGCAGCGCCCCGGCCTGCCTCGCGCAGGCTTGCCTCCATCCGGCAACCACGGCAGAATTGATCTTCGCCTAGTGAGGATCTCAATTCGATGAACCACGCCCGCCGCCTTCTCCCGCTCGCGTTCCTCTTTGCGCCCGCTCTACTCCAGGCGCAACCGCCGGCCGCCGGTCCTCAGCCCACCACTGCCGCCGAGGCGCCTACGCGCAATACGAGCTTCATCGACGCCCAGGGCACTGCCCACATCACGCGCGTAGTGCCCGTGCCCAAGTCCCTCAGTCCCGAGGCGCGCCGTTCGCTCAGCCGCCAGGTGCCCGATCAAGGGCCGCCTCAGTCCCTGGCCGACCGCCGGAAAGGCACGGATGCCTACACTGCCCGGGCACGCGTCGAATGGACCCGTCTCTGTCCCAATCAACTGGTCGAGGACAAGATCGCTGGCGTCCCCGTCCGCATCGTCACACCGGAAGGACTGCCCGATTCCAACAGGGACAAAGTGCTGCTCAACCTCCACGGCGGTGGCTTCAATTCGGATTCCGGTTCCTACACTGAATCGATTCCCCTCGCCTCTTACACAAAGATCAAAGTGGTGGCTGTGCTCTACCGGTTGGCGCCCGAGCATCCGTTTCCAGCCGCGGTGGACGACTCCATCGCCGTCTACAAGGAGTTGCTGAAGACCTATAAGCCCGGGCGCATCGTCATCTACGGCACGTCCGCCGGTGCGATCCTGACCGCCCAGGTCGCGGCCCGCCTGAAGCAGTTGGGCTTGCCCCAGCCGGCCGCGCTCGGCATTTTCAGCGGGATGGGCGACTTCTCCCGCAATGGCGACTCGCTGGCCCTGTTCAGCCTGGGGGGCCTGTCGGGCCACCTGGATCTGCCCGACGGCGAACGGCACGACTCCGAGTACGCCGGCAAGACGAACCCGCGGGATCCTGTGCTCTCGCCCATCTTCTCGGACATGCGCGGGCTGCCGCCCACACTGTTCATCACCAGCGGCCGCGATCTGCTGCTCTCCGGCACCGTGGATCTGCACCGCGCCTACTACAAGGCGGGCGTGGATGCGCACCTCGTGGTCTACGACGCGCTGCCCCATGCCTTCTGGTACAACCCCAACCTGCCCGAAGCCATCGAGGCGAACCACCTCATGGCCGAGTTTTTCCTCCGGCAATTGAAATGAGCTTCCGCCCCGCGGGAATTAGTTCAGGAGAGTGAACCGCTCGGCCTTTGCTCCGCAGATCGGGCAGTTTTCCGGCGGCGTCCCAAATTCAATGTGGCCGCACACCGGGCAGAGGTAGAAGTTTACTTCAGTCAGGTCTTTTCCCTCGGAAACGGCCTGCAGCGCCAGTTTGTAGAGCTCCGCATGGACTGCTTCGGCCTTCATCGCGTAGCCGAACATGACCCGCGCCCGGTGGTTTGCCTTCTGCGCCTCTTCCAGCATCGGAGGATACATGGTGGTGAACTCGTAAGTTTCCCCGTCGATGGCCGACTGCAGGTTGTCTTTTGTCGTGCCGACACCGTCCATGCTCCGGAAATGGGCTTCCGCATGAATCCGCTCCGCCTCGGCGGCGGTCCGGAACAGCTTCGCCACATTGGGGAATCCATCGGTCTCGGCCCGCTTTGCGAACGCGCGGTACTTCTGATGCGCCTGGCTCTCGCCGGAGAATGCTTCCTTCAGGTTTTCCGTAGTATTGCTCATCGTCGATACCATCCTTTTACAGGCAACGAACCTGCCGCCCATTGTGCGGGGCAGGCCTCATGACGGCTTGAGCATAGCATGCAGATACCGATAAAATCAGGCCTGAATAGCTATAATAGACCCGCCCACGGCAACGATTCAGCCGGCCTGCCGCCTCCGCCTAAATAAACATTTAGACCTAACCTGGAGGAAGGATGGGATCATGGCATAGCCTGAACCTTCTGTTCGATCGAGTCCCCATCAAAGAGGCAATTATGCTCGTAGCCGGATCAGACACTCTCCGACTCCCTGCTTCCGCCGCCGGGCTGAGGTTTCACAAGGCCGCGCTCATCGTCCTTCCCCTCGTGTTGCTGCTTGCCGGGTGCGCCTCGAAGCCCCAGCCGGCCGCCAAAGTCACGTTGGCCCTCGTGGATCGAGGTTTATTCGATAAGGAGTTCAGGGATCTCCGCGACCAGCAGTACAAGGAGTTCACCGCGCAGACAGGGATCGAGGTGAAGCTGCTGCCAGGCCCGGAAAGCGCCGTCGAACAGCTAAAGCTCTGGCAGAAGCTCCTTGGCAATGGCCCTGAAACGCTCCAGGTGCAACCCGACGTATTCGGGATCGATGTGATCTGGCCTGGCATCCTGGCCGGGGATCTGCTCGATTTGAAGCCCTATGTCGGTCAGGACATCGCCGCTCACTTCCCGGAACTGGTAGCCAATCTCACCGTCGACGGCCGTCTGGTCGCATTACCCAGCCGGTTGGATGTCGGACTGCTTTACTACCGCACAGACCTGCTGCGGCGCTATGGGTACAACGATCCGCCCCGCACCTGGGATGAACTGGAGACGATGGCCGCGCGCATCCAGAAAGGGGAACGGGCCGCGGGCAACAAGGACTTCTGGGGGTTCGTCTGGCAGGGCGCGATTTCAGAGGCCCTGACCTGCGATGCCATCGAATGGCAAGCCTCCAACGGCGGCGGGAATATTATCGATCCCACCGGCAAGGTCACGGTCAACAATGAGCATGCGATTCGAGCCTGGGAACGGGCCGCCCGCTGGGTGGGCTCCATTTCACCCTCCGGCGTGACCACCTACAAGGAAAGCGACGCCTCCAACATCTGGCGCGCCGGCGAAGCCGCCTTCATGCGGAACTGGTCCGGCGCCTATGCCGTAAGCAACTCAGAAGGGTCCGCCATTCAGGGGAAGCACGGCGTGACGTTGTTGCCGCGCGGCCGGACCGGCGCCGCGGAGGTATTTGGCGGGGATGGCTACGCCGTGTCGCGGCGTTCCGCGCATCCCAAGGAGGCCGTGGCCCTGGTTCGCTATCTGTGCGGACGAAGGTCTCAGACGCTCCAGGCGAAGGTGCTCTCCACCCCGCCCACGATGCCGGATCTGTATAACGATCCCGAACTGCTCAGGGCCAGCCCGCACATCCGGGAGATCCGTGATGCCGTCGGCCATGGACTGGTCGCGCGGCCCTCGACGGTTACAGGGGAAAAATATACCAGTGTTTCCGCCGCCTTCTCCACGGCAGTGCATTCCGTCCTGGTGCATGAGAAGACAGGCGCCGCGGCCGCGGCCGAACTCGAGCGCCGTCTGATGCAGATCATCGGGACGCGGTCCGCATCCGGGAGCCAGGAGCCATCTCGAACGGCGAGGCCTCCGCATGCAGACCGGTAAGGCGGAACAGACCTCGCCCGCAGCACACTCCATCCTGGCCGCCCTCCGTCCCGGCCGCCTCAGGATCGGCGCGCGATTGACGCTGTCGTTCATCGCCATCGTCCTGCTGATGGCCGCCGGGTATGCCATCGCCCTCTGGCAGTTCCATGAACTGCAACTCCAGCAGGAAGCGCTCGATCGAGCCACCCGCAAGTCAGCCGCGGTGCTGAATCTGCAGTCGCACCTCTTCGCGTTTCGAGACAGGCTCGAGGAGCTGTCGGAGAATCACCAGGGCGAGCAGTTCGTCAGGGACGCCAATCTCCTGCGGGAAGGCATGCTCTCTGACATTGCCGGCGCCAAACGCGCGCTCGATGAGCCGCCGGCGGGCAGGGAACGCGACTCGTTCGTGATCGTGTCGCTGGCCGCCATCGAAAGCGCCGTGCCTGTGCAGGTGGACGCCATGGCCGATCTGGCGAAGGCCGGGGATTGGCCGGCGATCCGCCTCCGTTCCGATCACCAGTTGCGCCAGTTGAACAACATCACCGCGACGCTCGTGAACCGGGTCGCCGCGGAGGTCTCGGCGGAACGCACGCTCGTTCTGAAGAAGACCCGGCAGGCTGAGCAGTGGGTGGCCGTCTCCCTGCTGGGCGCGGGTTCGCTGACCCTGCTGGTTGCCGCCGCCCTCGGCGTGTTTGTTACCCGCAGCATCACCCGGCCCCTCGGAGTTCTGGGCCGCGGGGCGCAAGCCCTCGCCCGCGGTGAATTCGGCTACCAGGTGGAGGTTTCGGGGCGCGATGAACTCGGCGACCTGGGCCGCGTCTTCAATCGGACCGCCTCCCAACTGCGCGAGCTGTATGCCAATCTTCAGGAGAGTGAGGCTCGCTTCCGCTCCCTCATTGAGCACTCCTCTGATTTCATCTTCGTCATCGACCACGACGGCACGGTCAGGTATGCGAGCCCGTCCAGCGAACGGGCCTTGCGCCTTCCCCTGCACAATCTGACGGGCAGGAGTATCTACGACTTCATTCATCAGGACGACCTGCCTCGCGCCCGCGCGGCGTTAGGCCGGGGCGCCCCGGACACGATCCGGACCTTTGAATTCCGCTATGGCGCGGCGGGCGGAGAGGTGCGTACGGTCGAGGCCGTGGTGACGAACCTGCCCCAGTCTTCCGCGATGGCGGGGATGGTCGTCAACGCTCGCGACATCACAGAACGGCAGCTGGCCCAGGAAGAACTGCGGCGCAGCGAGGCGTTTCTGGCGGAGGGGGAGCGGCTGAGCCACACGGGTAGCTGGGCCTGGAAGCCATGCAACGACGAGGTGACATGGTCGATCGAGCACCATCGGATTTTCGGCTTCGAGCTCCGCAAGCCGAGCATGGAGATGTTTTGGGAGCGGGTGCATCCCGAGGACCGGCCGAGGCTGCGTCAGGCCCTGGACAAGGCCATAGGAGAAAAAGGCGAGCTGGAGCTGGAGTTCCGGATTGTCCTGCCGGATTCCTCCATCCGGTTCGTCCACACCGCGGGCCATGCCGTGGTGGACGGAACAGGCGGCCTCGTCGAGCTGATTGGAACGACGATGGACATCACAGAGCGCAAACGGGCCGAGGATGCTCTGCGGCAAGCCCATGCGGAGGTCGCGCATGTGGCGCGGGCCGCCAGCATGGGCGAACTGACGGCGTCGATCGCGCATGAAGTCAGCCAGCCGCTGACAGGCATTGTGGTGAACGCCACGGCGGGCCTGCGCTGGTTAGCCGCCGAGCCCTCCAACCTGGAAAAGGTGAAGGAGAATCTCGAACGCATCGCGCGGGACGGGGATCGCGCAGGGGCGGTAGTCACCCGGATTCGCGCGTTCTTCAAGAAGTCGGCGCCGAAGTCGGAGCGCCTGGACATCAACGAGACGATCCTCGAGGCGGTGAGCCTGATCAATGGGGAACTCCGCTCAAAGAACATCACGCTGGATACTCGCCTGGCCGAAGGCCTGCCGCCGGTGATGGGCGATCGCGTCCAGCTGCAGCAGGTGGTCCTGAATCTGCTCGTCAACGGAATTGAGGCGATGGCGGATACCGCCGGCGCCAGGATCCTGACGGTGTCTACGGAGCGGGAAGGTCCGCCGGACATGATCAAAGTCAGGGTCCGCGATTCCGGTCCCGGGTTGGATGCCTCCATCATCCGGAACCTGTTTGACGCGTTCTACACGACCAAGCCGGCAGGCATGGGGATGGGCCTCGCCATCTGCCGCTCCATCATCGAGGCACACCGGGGCAGAATTGGCGGATTCTCCAATGAGGGCGAGGGCGCAACGTTTGAATTCACGTTGCCCGCGGGTGACACTGGATCCATGAAGCTGGGCTCCGCACCATGATGCCCGATCAACCTATCGTCTTCGTGGTGGATGACGACCTGAGTGTCCGGGAGGCGCTGTGCAGCCTGCTCGAGTCGGTGGGCTTGCGTGTGGCCGCCTTTGGTTCGGCCCAGGAATTCCTGTCGGCGGAGAAGCCGGATGCGCCGGCCTGCCTGATCCTGGATCTGAACCTGCCCGGTACGAATGGCCTGGAGTTGCAGAAAGAACTGGCCGCCCAGGCGGCGCCCCCGATCGTCTTCATTACCGGCCATGGGGACATCCCCTCCACGGTGCAGGCCATGAAGGCCGGGGCCATCGAGTTCCTCTCCAAGCCATTCCGCGAGCAGGACTTGCTGCAGGCGATCGAGGCCGCGCTGGCTCTGGACCGGATCGCGAGAACAGAGAGATCCGAACTGGAGCAACTGCAGAAGCAGTACAACCTGCTGACGCCGCGCGAACGGGAAGTGCTTCCTTTTGTTGTGGCCGGTTTCGCCAACAAGCAGACGGCTGGGGACCTTGGCACCAGCGAGGTGACGATCGGGGTTCACCGCGGCCAGATCATGCGGAAGATGGGCGCGCGTTCGCTGGCCGAACTGGTCAGAATGGCGGACCGGCTCCGGATCCAGGCGCCGGGTCTTCCTAAATGAACATATAATAGCCGCGCCCTGAGCCTTGCCCTAAGATCGAGAGCGTGCCAGGTTCCACGAAGTATGTAGTCGCCGCTGTCGATGACGATTTTCGAGTCCGCGAGTCCATTGGGAGTCTCATGGAATCCGCCGGATTTGAACCGCTACTATTCGCCTCGGCAGAGGATTTTCTGAGTTCTGGCGCGCTTCCCCGGGTGACTTGCCTCATTACCGACGTGCGGATGCCGGGGATGGATGGGATCGACCTGCAACGCCTCGTCCGCCGTCAGCGTGCTGATTTACCTGTGATTTTTATCTCCGCCCATTATGACAACGCGGTTCGGCTGGGAGCCCTCGAGGAAGGGGCACTGGAGTTTCTTTACAAGCCCTTCGCCCCCTCGCAACTGCTGGCATTAATCGATCGCATCGTGAGTGAGGCGAAAGGCTGACTCTGGTCCGTGCCGTTTCACTCTGGAGATGAACCCATGCACCAAAGCTCGTACGATCGTGGAATTTCGAATATCGGGATCGAGGTAATCCGGTCCCTCTCACCCCAGGGGCCTGGCCCCACCGCGGAGCTTGCCTGCATCCGCGTGCTGTGTGTGGATGGTCATCCTCTTCTCCGGGAGGGCGTGGCCAGGGTTCTCAGCGGACAGCCGGACATGGCCGTGGTGGCCCAGGCCGCAAACGGAATGGAAGCGATCCGGCAATTCCGCGAACACCGGCCCGATGTGACCATCCTGGATCTGCGCCTGCCGGATATGAGTGGCGCTGAACTGATCCGTGCAATTCGCACCGACTTTCGCGATGCGCGCACGGTAGTCCTGACGACTTCCGATGGCGACGCCGAGATCCGGCTGGCTTTCGCGGTGGGCGCGCGCGGCTACCTGCTGAAGACCATGTCGCCCGACCACCTGCTGAAGGCGATCCGCGCGGTGCATTCGGGCAAGAAGAGTGTCGCTCCGGAAGCAGCGGCGCAACTCGCCGAGCATGCCTGCGATGTGGAACTCACCGCCCGGGAGATCGATGTACTCCGCCAGTTGGCCGGCGGCAACCGGAACCGGGATATCGCCGAGATCCTCTTCATCTCGGAGGACACGGTGAAGGCGCATATCAAGAACATCATGTCGAAGTTGCGGGCCAGCGACCGGACGCAGGCGCTCGCCATCGCAGTGCGCCGGGGGATCCTGCACCTGTAACCGGCCCGCGGCCGCGTCAGGAATAGAATTCCCTGCGATGCTGTTCCGCATAGGACCGCAGGCGCGCGGCCACCTCGGGATACTGCTCGATCACATTGACGGTTTCGAACGGGTCTTTCTCCATGTCGAACAGGGAAAGCTCGATGGTGGCCTGGCGGAACCGGCCCGGCTTGCCGTCGTTGCCCACCTCGATGAGAGTCCGGTAGCTGTGCGGCACGTGCAGCTTCCAATGTCCGTCGCCGCTAATCACTCCTTCGAAATTGGGCCCCGTGCAGAAGGCGTAGTAGTCGTGCGGATTTCGGGCTCCGGGCTTGTCGATGATGAGGTCCCACACATTCCGGCCGTCGATGGGGTTCTTCGGCAGAGGAGCGCCGGCCAGGCCGGCGAACGTGGGCAGCAGGTCGATTGAGTTGAATGCCCTGAAGGACGCCGAGCCTGGTTTGATCCGGCCCGGGTATCGCATGAGGCATGCGCTACGGGTGCCGCCATCGAAGCCCGTCCCCTTCGCTTCGCGGAAAGGCGTTGCGCCGGCGTGGTTGCCGTAGGAGGTCCAGGGTCCATTGTCCGAGGTGAAGACGAGAAGCGTGTTGTCTTCCACACCGCTCTGGCGCAAGGCCTTCGTGATCTCTCCAATAGACCAGTCGATCTCCATCATTACGTCGCCGTAGACTCCTGCTCCCGATTTCCCCTTGAACTTCTCGCTTCGGAAGAGGGGGACGTGCGGCATCGAGTGGGGTACGTACAGGAAGAACGGGTTCGCCTTGCTGCGCTGGATGAAGTCGACTGCGTGTTCCGTGTACCAGGTGGTCAGCATCGGCTGGTGTTCCGGTGTGACTCGCGGGATTTTTACTCTCCCGTTTTCCCAGAACTGAAGCGGGTACTGGCTGTAGGCTCGCGGGTTCTCGGGATGAAACTCCCACATATCGTTGGAGTACATCAGGCCGCAGGACTCGTCGAAGCCGCGTGCCGGGGGACGCGTCTCGGGCTGGTCGCCGATATGCCACTTGCCGAAGACGGCCGTGCGGTAGTTCTTTGCCTGCAGGACCTGTCCGACAGTGGCGAAGCAGGGGTCGAGACCGCGTGCTCCGGGGCCGTGCGCGCCGAAGACCTTCGTGCGGCCGGGATAGCACCCGCTCAGCAGAGCCGAGCGGGAGGCCGAGCAGACGGCCTGCGGCACATAGAAATTATTGAAGCGGCACCCTTCGCTGGCCAGCCTCTCTACGTTCGGAGTGGGGTAGTTCGGATGCCCAAAAGGTTTGAAGTCGGCCCAGCCTGAATCATCTAGAACGATGAGGACGATGTTGGGGGTGGTGGCGGCGCGGGCAACCTGCAACAGGCCCGGCGACGATAAGCCGGCGAATGCCGTCTTGTGGAGGAAGTCTCTGCGGTTCATGTTGTCGCCGCCAGAATATCAGGAGCGCGACCAGCCTGGGCCGCGCGGCAGAGCGGGCTGATCATCCGCCGAGGTATGCTTTACAGTCAGGTTGCTTCAGGCCGGAGGAGGCTTGGGGCCCCACTCTTCGAAAGCAGATCAGCCGACGCGTGAAGACGCTGTACATCGCGTTCGATATCTTTCCCCGCGCCAAGGGGTCTTCGAGCCATATCGCCTCGATGGTTACCGCTTTGGAGCGGACCTTTGGCGCCGTGGAGCTCATCTGCCTGGGCACCCCGGAGATGCCGGCCTACCAAAAAGAAGGGGGCATCGAGATCTTCCGCTTCCGCAAGCTGCACCGCGACCTGCTCACCCGGGCTACGGCTTTTGCTGCCTTTGTGGCAGAGCGGGTGAGGAAGTTGCGCGGGCGTCTGCGCCTGGCGGTCTTTCGCGACCCGTGGGGCGGCTACCCGCTGCTGCGCACGGAGCCGGGCTGCCCGGTAATCTTTGAGGTCAATGCGCTGCCCACCTGGGAGCTTTCATACTCGCGTCCGGCGCTCGCGTCCAATGCAGCGCTGCGGGCGAAGCTGGGCGATATGGAGCGCCGCTGCCTTCGCGAGGCGGCCCGCGTCCTCTGCGTATCCTCTGTCACGCGCGATGCGCTGGCCGGGCTGGGCGTTGAGCGTTCCCGAATCGATGTGATTCCCAATGAGGCGCGCGATGTGTTCTTCAGGCCGCAGGCGCCCTGCCCGATTCCTGCTCTCGAAGCCGGGAAATGGTTCGCTTATGTCGGCAGCCTGCAATCCTGGCAAGGCGTCGAGGCCCTCATCGATTCGTTCGCGCTGGTGGCGCCGGAGTGCGAAGACAGCCGGCTGCTGATTCTCCACGGAGGCCAGGCCCGCCTGGCCCGGCCGGTCGAACGTGCCGTGGCGCGGCGGCAGCTGAGCGGACGGGTGTTCCTGCATCCCCCGTTGGAGCCGGAGGGTGTGTCCGCGGTGCTCCAGCGCGTTCTTTTCAGCGTGGTGCCGCTGGCCGATACGCCGCGCAACACGGTGCAGGGCTGCTGCCCCGTGAAGATGATAGAATCCCTGGCCGCCGCCGCGCCGGTGATCGCGTCCGACCTGGCGGTATGCCGGGAGTGGGTGCGGGATGGCCGGGAAGGATTGCTGGCGGCGCCGGGCGACACCCGGGGGTGGGCCCTGGCGATCCGGCGATTGTTGCGGGACGAACCATTGCGGCAGACACTCAGCCGCGGCGCCCGCCAGAGGGCTGAAGTGAGCTTTGCGCCGCCGGTCATCCAGCGGCAATTGGAACAGCAGTTCCTGACAGCAGCGGGAGGAGTTGATCGATGACTGAGGCACCAGCGGCAGCGGCACGCGGCCGGTTCAAGGGGTTTTCCCCGGAGGCGCAGGCTGCCATCCAGACGCGCACCATTTCGGGCTCGTGGGAGCTGCGCAAGCTGCAGAAGCTGATGACGGAGCTGTCCCACTTCGACGAGGTGAACGACGCCGCTATCAAGAAGGCAAAGAGCCGCATGATCGCGTGCATCGTGGCCGCGGTGATCAGCTTCTTCGTCGCTTTCTTCGTGATGGGGTTCACCGAGTCCTGGTGGAGTTTTCTGCTGCCGGTCGCCGTCACCGGAGCGGCGGTGTTTTTCGGCAGGACGCATTCGCGCCTGAAGAAGGCCGACCTGATCAACGATTTTCGCCTGTGCCTGCAGCCCGGCCTGCGGGATGTCGCCCAGGACCTCGACCCGTCGAAAAAGATCCGGGTCCGCATGGACCTGGCCGGCCCGGTGGAGAGCAAGCAGAAGTCCAGGCAGAACCTGCCCGCCGGACGGTTCCTGAAGCAGACGGAGACCATCTTCGACGATCCCTGGTGCGAGGTGCGGCTGCCGCTGGTGGACGGCAGCACAGCCCTGTTGGAGTTTGCGGTGGAGTGGACCAAACTGGAGCGGCAACGCCGCAACAGCCGGGGCAAGGTCAAGTCCAAGACAAAGTGGCGGAAGAAGTGCGCCGCGGTGGCGACCCTCCTGCCGCCGGGACCGGCCACCTGGAACGAAGCAGCATTGCGGGCCCGTCTGGATCCGCGAAAGGAGAAGGCGCAGTTGCTGGAGAAGGACGGGGTGACCGGCGCCAGGCTGGAACGGCACTGGGTATTCAAGGGGGCGGATGATCCGCCGCAGGACGCGCCCCCGGCGCGGGAGGTGGTGGGCCTGTTGTTGCGTCTGTATTCGGCGATGAACCGGGAGGCTGCGCAATGAGCTGCCAGGCGCATGTCGGTCTCCTGGTCCTGCGTGCCTGCGGACAGCCCGCGATCGGCTCGTGTGCCAGCTGCGGGATGCCCTTGTGCGGTCTGCACCTGGGCGCGGGCACCTGCCCCACCTGCCTGCTCACGCGCGGGAATCCCGAAGACAATGAGCTCACCCGCGAGGCGGCCACGCGCAATCAATATTACGAGACTTATGGGGAAAGGTCGCAGTACGGCGACGCCGGTTTCTTCAACGAGAACGACCGCGAGTCCCTGCGTCCCGCCGCCGCGGGCTTCCTCGCCAGTACGGGGCAGTCGGACGACTACGATCCCTTCGAGACATAATGAACCGGCTGCTCTGGGTCACTGAACACTATCCCCCGGTGAAGGGCGGCATGGCCGTCAGCTGCGCCCGTATCGTGCGCGGACTGCGCCGGCGTGGGATCCCCCTGGATTTGCTGGCGCTGGGCGGGGCGCACGAGCCCATCGAGGTGCGTCCCACCGATGGCGGCGCCGATCTGCGGATCCGCCGCGAGCGTTCGCCCGAGGTGGCGCCAAACCTGGCCTGGAGCCTGGTGCGCGAACGCCACCTGGCTGCGCCGTATTCGGCCGTCGTGTCCTTCGGCGCGTCGAAGGCCGGTTTCGTTGGCGCGACCTTTGCGGCATGGCTGAGCCTGCCGGGTGTGGTCATGGTGCGCGGCAACGATCTCGACCGCGACTGGTTCCTGCCTCGCCGCGGCGGATGGGTGAGGGAAGCGCTCGCCCGGGCCGCCGCCATTGGTGCCGTTTCGACCGAGAAAGCGGAGCGGATCGAACGGCTTTATCCCGGCAAGTGCGTTGTCTGGACGCCGAACGGCGTGGATTCCAGCCGCTGGGAACTGCTGGCCGCCGACGAACGGAGGAGGGACGAGATCCGGTCTGTGCTGAATGGCGGAAGCCGCCGGATTTGCGGCCTGTTTGGAGAGCTGAAGTTCAAGAAGCGGATTCCGTTCTGGCTGGAGGCGGTGCGGGACGCGGGTCTGCTGTCGCGGATCGCCCTGCTGGTGGCAGGGCAGCTGGACGAGGATACGACCCGAATTCTGGACGACCCGGCCATCGCGCCGCGCAGTCTGCGCCTGCCGTTCCTGCCGCAGGCCGAACTGCCGGCGCTCTACTCGGCGTGCGATTTCGTAGCGATCCCCTCCGCCTTTGAGGGCATGCCCAACGTGCTGCTGGAAGCCGCCGCCTGCGGCGCCGTGCCCCTGGTGTCCGATGCCGGGGCGATGCGGGACATCGTCGAGGACGGGGTCACCGGCTTCGTCTTCCGGGCAGAGAACCGCAGCGCCGCCGGCGAGGCGGCCCGCCGCGCGATGGAGCTCGGTGACGACGAGTTGGCCGCGATGTCCGCCACGATCCGCGCCCGCATCCGGGCGAACTTCTCGCCTGAACGGGAGATCGATACGATCCTGGCGCTGATCGGCCAGGTAGCGCGGTGAACCGGCCCGCCGTCCTCTACTGCGCACCCGGCTCCGGGCTGGGCCACCTGAACCGGGCCCTGGCGGTCTGCCTGGAACTTCGCGCACTCGACATCGCGGCGCAGATTGTCACGAACTCGCCTTTCGCGATGGCCCTGGCGCGACTGGCCCGCTTTCCCGTGGTGGGCATCCAGTCGCAAACCTGGCAGGCGGACGTCCAGGCATTTGCCGGCGCGGTCAGGCCGGATCTTCTGGTTTGCGACACCTTCCCCCGGGGCATGCGCGGCGAGTGGGCGCAGGGCTTTCCGGCGCCGGCACTTTATCTGGCCCGCCGTCTCAAGGCGGATTCCGTGAGCCTGCTTCTCCGGGATCCCGGCTGGCAGGAGGGACTTCTGCAGGTCATCGCGGCCGAGGATCTGGCGGACGAGCATGAGGCGGCCCTGGCCGTGAGCGGTCTCCCCGTGGTCCGCTTGCCGGGCCGGATCCGGCTGCGTCCCGGCCTGCTTCCGGCTCAGATTCCGGCGGAGCTAGAACGCCTGCTGGAGGGCGGGCGCTGCTCACTGGTGGTCCATGGCGGTCCCGTCGAGGAAGCCGCCGAACTCATCCGGCGCGCCGCCGCCCACGGTGATCCGGCTGTTGTTACGCCGTGGGGGAACGGGATCGCGGGGGCTCCGGGGTTCGAATACTATCCGGCGGGCAACCTGATGGAACGGGCCGCGCACGTGGTGACGGGCGCCGGATACAATGCCATGGCCGACATGATGTTCCAACGCGACCGCCACACGGCCGTCGCCTTTCCCCGCCGCTTCGACGATCAGGCCGCGAGGCTGGCGGCTTGGCAGCCTGCCGGCCGGGATGGTACCCGCGACGCGGCGCTGGCGATTGCGGCCGCGCTCCACCGCTAGTTCAGCTTGAGTGTGCCAACTGCCGTCATCCCCGGCCTGACCAGCGTGGAGGGGCTGGAGAACTCCACCACCACCTTGCCGTTCTCCACCGACTTGACGGTGGACGGCAGCCCGCCGCCCGGCAGTTCGGCGATCTGGACGACGGCGGGTTGGCCGGCTTTCAGCCGCTTCAGGACGGGCGGTTCCGGTTCCAGAACGAGCTCGAGCTGGGAAAGGTCTGTGGCGATGGTGATGAGGTCCGGCATCCCTTTGTGCACCTCTTCCCCCGCCGATTTGCCGATCGCGATAATCAACCCATCCACGGGAGAGAGGATATCGGCCGAGGAGAGGCTCGATTTCGCCGAGTCGAGGTTCTGGACCTTCTCCGCCAGCGCTTTCTTCGCCAGGTCGATGTCCTTGATCAGGCCCTGGACACGATCCTGCAGTGTGTTCGACAGCGCCTGGAGAGTGTCGGCTTCCTTCTTGGCCGCTTCGTAGTCCTGAAGGGCCTTTTGATAGGTATTCCGCGGGGTGGCGCCTTCAGCATTCAGCATCTGCTGGCGCTGGTAGGTGCGCTCGGCTCGCTGGAACTCGATCCTGGCACGGGAGGCGTCCGCGGCGGCGCGGGAATCCTCCAGGCGGACGGCGATCAACTGGCTCTCGGTGTCATTGACCTTCGCCTGGGCTCGTTCCACTTCGAGTTCGGCTTCGTGGGCGGTTTCTTTCAGTGTTTCGTTGGCGACTCGGCCCAGGATCTGGCCCTCATAGACCTCGTCGCCGGGCTTCACCGGAAACTCCTCGGCAACTCCATCCAGGGTGGCCGGCACCTGCACAACATTGACCGCGCGGATCATTCCCGTCAGATGGACCTCGGTGCCCGGCGGCAGAACAGGGGCAGCGGCCACTTGCACGGACTTGGCCGGCTTCTGACGAAAGTAGTAGGTGAGAGCGCCGCCGCCGGCAGCCAGGAAGAGTGTTCCGCCGGCGAACAGAAGCCATTTGCCACGCATACCTCATGATAGGCGAGGGTGGGCGGCCGGGCGTAACAGGGGTGGGGGTAGGTGCCTTTTGGGGTCGATTTTTGATAAAGTGTGGCTCTTGGGCAGGAGGCCGCATGTCTGCGATTCGCCTTGGCGACGATATTGACGATTACTGCGTCAAGTGCAAAAGGGTGACCAATCACTCCATTCTTTCACTGGTCGATTCCGAACCCGCGAAAGTTCGTTGCCGCACGTGTTACAACGAAGGTCCGTACCGCAAGGGAGAGATTCCTCCTTCGAAGAAAGACCTGAAGAAGGCCGCCCTATTCAATGAAGTCCTGGGTGGAATCCCCGGCGCCGTGCCGGCGGAAGCCGACGATAAGGCGAAGAAGCCCAAGTAGCCGGACGCGTTGAAACCCGTCCGCTAATTGGCGTTATCGACCGGCGGGTTGCGCATTTCCCGCTTAAGTTCCTCTACCAATTCATCCCGGCGGTTGGAGTCGAGTTCGTGCTCCAGGCGGCGCAGGGCTGCGCCCACCACGTCGCGATGGTGCAGGTTGGAGCCGAAGCCTTCCCGTGATGTGAGCCGCAGCCAGATCTCATGCAGCCGGTCGACATCCTCGGGCCAGAGGCGGGGCGGATGCGGGCCCAGGTTGACGTAGGTAGACGGCCGGTCTGCCGCGATGATCTCCAGGGAGAACGGATGGCGCGGTTCGGGTAACTGTTCCCAAGCGAGACCGATGCGGCGGGCGAGTTCCTCGCTGGCCATGGTGTGGGAGACGCCGGTGACCAGGCGTGAGGCCTTCAGATTCTGGGCAGCCTGGACCATGGCGACAAACGGGTCGGTCGCCGGGACGACCAGCAGGTCGACGGGTTTTCCCTCTTTCTCCGCCAGGGTGACTACGCGCGAGAAGAGCTCCTGTTCATAGGAGCTGAAGATCTGGTCCTCGGCCAGACCGTATTCGCCCGCTCCGGTGGAGACGGGCCGGACCGTGGCGACCACGATATCGTGGCGGCGCAGGTTGGTCTTCTCCAGGACGCGGCGGAGGTGTTCCATGTTGTACGGGTCGCGGACCGCCACCAGGACACAACCGGGCCGGGCATGCATGCTGGCAGTGCCGATCTGAGGCTGGTGATCCAGATTGAACTCTTCCAGCCCTTTGCCGTCCTTGGACTGGCGCCGTTTCGCATTCAGGTGCTCACTGATGGTGAACACAATGAACAGGACAATGGTGAAGCTGACGCCGTAGATGGTGGCGATCTTTTTGGTGAACAGGTTCGCAATGGCGACCAGGAACAGGGCCATCGTCGTGACGCCCAGGCCGATGGGGATCTCCACCTTGCCGAAGTGCACGTTGAGGGGCATCTTGTACTCCTGGTCGTGGCGCTGGAACCGGAGCGCGAGCACGCCCATGCCTTTCAAAGCGAAGCTCCACACGACGCCGAAGGCGTATGCTTCGCCCAGCAGGTAGACGTCGCCGCGGGACAGGACGATGGTCGCTAACTGGGCCACGGTAATGAGCCCGACGATTCGTGAGGTGGTGCCGTAGGTCTTGTGCGGCTTGCGGAACCAGTCCACCAGCACGCCGTCCTCGGCCACGCGGTTGAGGACACCGTTGGCTCCGATGATGGAGGTATTCACCGCGCCGGACAGGATCAGGGCGCCGACAATCACGACGAAGATGTGGAAGCCGAGCTTCAGGATCTCCGGCCCAGCCAGGCTCATGGCCAGGCCGCCGATGAGGTTGTCGTAATAGTTCGGCCGCACGGCATCGGGGATGATCATCACGGCGAAGAGGGAGACGAGACCCGTGGACATCAGGGCGTAGACGCAGACGATGTTCGCCGTAATCTTCAGGTTCTTCATCTTCGGGTATGCGATTTCCCGATAGATCTGGGCCAGAGTCTCAAAGCCGCTCATAGCCAGAAGGGAGTGGCCAAACGCGATGAGCATGGCGGCCGCCCAGATGGAGGGCCACACCGTCCCGTGGAGCCAGCCGAGTGAGTGGGGTTCAAAGGTGAGGTTCTTCAGCGTGGGGGCCGGGGGCAGTTCCGCATTGCCCTTATACAGCAGCGTGATGGGGCACCAGATGAGCAGAATCACCACCATCACGGTTGTGATCTGCATGATGCGCAGCGCTTTACTGGAGGATTCGTGAATGCCCTTGACGTTCTGCCACCAGAAGTAGATGGTGACGACGACTCCGAAAAACGCGGAGAAGTAGTTGGGGTTCACGCGGACCGAGGAGTGCGCGAACTCCGACAGCTCATTCAGCAGGCGTCCCAGGTACTGCCCGGCAGATACTGACGAGATTGGCCCGGTCAGGATGTAGTCGACGACGAGGGCGGAGACCGAGAGCTTGGCCATGCGGGGCCCGATGGAGTCCCGGACGACGACGTAGACGCCGCCGCGCACAAACATGCCGCAGCTTTCCATATAGATGCTGCGCACGGCGAAGCCGAAGAACATCACTGCGAGCACGAACCAGGGCGCGGATTTGCCGATGGCCTGCTCCGTAATACCTCCCACGTAGAACATGGTGGAAGCCAGGTCACTGAGAACGATGGAGGCGCCACGCCAGAAGGAGATGAAGGAGAGTGCTACGGTGGTGGCGACGACAACCTTCGTTGTTGCGCCAGGCCGGTCGAAAGTATCAGCCATGGGTAATGAAATCGTGCCCTAGTGAACTATTCTACGATCAAACGGAGATGCCGGACCTGCTGACCAGATTGTCGACGGAGGTGGCTGCCCGGTTGCGTGGCGCCGGCCATCAGGTCTACTACGTGGGGGGCAGCGTCCGGGACGAGCTACTTGGCGTCGAAGTACACGATCGGGATATCACCACCGATGCCACTCCTTCCCAGTTGAAATCCCTGTTCCCGGGCGCCCTGGATGTGGGGGCCCACTTTGGTGTGATGCTCATCCGCAGGGATGGCGTTGAAGTTCAGGTGGCTACCTTTCGGACGGAGAGCAGCTACCGGAACGGACGGCATCCGGAGGCGGTCCAGTTTGAAACCGACGTGGTGGCGGACCTGCGGCGGCGGGATTTCACCATCAACGCGCTGCTGAAAGATCCACTCACTGGAGAGGTGATCGACCCGTTGGGCGGTATGGCCGATCTGCGGGCCGGCCTGATTCGCGCGATCGGCGATGCGGCGGAGCGGTTCCAGGAGGATCACCTGAGGATGCTGCGGGCGGTGCGTTTCGCCGCCCGGCTGGGATTCGAGATCGAAGCCGGGACGATGGAGTCGATCCGGACCCTGGCTCCGCAGATCCACCGCATTTCCGCCGAGCGGATCCGGGATGAGCTCATCAGGATTCTGACCGAGGGCGGGGCCCGCCGCGGCTTTGAACTGCTGGATGAGAGCGGGCTGCTTTCCGAGATCCTGCCGGAGGTTGCGGCCATGAAGGGGGTCGAGCAACCACGTCAGTTTCATCCGGAAGGGGATGTCTGGATTCACACGCTGGGGCTGCTGGAGCGCCTGGGGAAGCCGCCGATTGAGCTGGCACTAGGGTGCCTGCTGCACGATGTGGGCAAGCCGCCCACCCAGACCTTCGAAGACAGGATCCGCTTCAACGGACACGACCGCGTGGGGGCGCGGATGGCGCGCGGCATTCTTACCCGCCTGCGCTTCCCTTCGGATGTGATTGACGCCGTGGAAGCGCTAGTCGATCAGCACATGAAGTTCAAGGACGCCGGGCGGATGGGCCTGAGCGCCTTTAAGCGGTTTGTCCGGCAGTCCGGGTTCGACCAGTTACTGGAACTGCACCGTCTGGATATTCTGGCCAGCGGCGGTGGGTTGCAGAGTTACGACGCCGTGAAAGAACGGTATGCGGCGCTGCCGGAGGAGCAACTGCGGCCGCCACCGCTGATTACGGGCCGGGATCTGATTGAGCTGGGCTTGCCGCCGGGTCCGGAGATGGGGGCGATGCTGCGGGCGGTGGAGGAGCAGCAACTGGAGGGGCAGTTAGCGAGCAGGGAGGAGGCGATCGCCTACGTCAGACGAGTTTGGGGGCAAGCAGCCACTTGAGGACGCCGCGCGGCCGGGGGCCGGCGCTGACCACGTCGATGCGCATCAGGGCTCCCTTTTTGTAGTCGATCTCGAGCGACGGCGCCGCCAGCAGAAACGCCGCCAGTTGGCCGCAAAGGGGTTCGTGAGAGGAGCACAGGATCTGGGCGTGATCGCGGTGCAGCCGCAGTTCTTCCCATGCCGCGGCTGGGTCGGAATCGGGCGTCAGGGCCTGCGTCTGCAGGACGTCGCCGGTGAAGTTGAACGCTTTGACGGCGATCTCGGCTGTCTGTACGGCTCGTTTGTAGGGACTGGTGAGGATGAGTGTCGGGGCGACGCCGGAGCTGAAGGCCCGTTTCAGCGTGGCTTGCAGTTTCTTGCGGCCTTCCAGAGTGAGCGCACGATCGGAGTCCCGCTGGCCGGCAGAGGGATCCTCAGCGATGCCGTGGCGGAGGATGTAGATCTGCATTGCGCTCTTCTGAATGTCATTGTGTCACACTGAGTTGCGTCGCACATGAAGCCAGATTTCCAGCGAATCGCTTACTGGTCCGCACTCGGAGCGGCCGCCGCCTGTGCGGTCTCTATCGCCGCGTGGCAGGTGCTGCTGGGCCTTGCCCTGGCCGCGATGCTGCTGGGGCGTTTGCCGTGGCGGGTGCCGCGATACTGGCAGGCGCTGGCTCTCTTCGCCGTCTGGACGCTGCTGTCGGTCGCGTTCAGCGATGCTCCGCGGGCCGGCATGCCGCAGATTAAGAAGTTTTACGCCTGGCTGACGCTGTTTGCGGTGCTCACCGCTCTCCAGAAGGTGCGGGATGTCTACTGGCTGGCGGTCGCGTGGCTGGCGGGCGGGACGCTTTCGGCGCTCGACGGGCTGCGGCAGTTCGGGATGAAGTGGGCGAAGGCGTCGGCCGCCGGTAAGGACTTTTACACGGCTTATGTAGCTGATCGGATTACAGGCTTCAACAGCCACTGGATGACATTCAGCGGGCAGATGATGATTGTGCTGCTGCTGTGCCTGGCGCTGTGGTTCTGGGGCCGGCCGGAAAAGCGTCTGCGCTGGGCGTTTGCGCTGTGCCTGCCGCTGGTTGCGCTGGCTCTGTTACTCGCCTTTACACGGGGTATGTGGATTGCGACAGGTGTAGGGGCTCTCTACCTGCTGTGGTGTTGGAAGCGGTGGACGGTGGCACTGGTGCCGGTGCTGGCCTTGGCCGCGTTCCTGCTGGGGCCGGCGGCGCTGAAGGACCGCGTGATGTCCCTGGTGAAGCCGCACGGCCAGATGGATTCGAACGACCACCGCAAGTATGTCTTCCGGACCGGGATCGAGATGATCAAGGCCCACCCCTGGTTCGGCCTGGGACCGCAACGAGTGGGTGCCCACTTCAAGGAGTACATTCCGGCCGATCTGCCCAAGACGCTGCCGGAGGGTTACTACGAGCACCTGCACAACATCTACATCCACTTTGCCGCAGAGCGCGGGCTGCCTGCGATGTTGGCGGTGATCTTCTTCTTCGCCGCCACCCTGTGGGACTGGCTGCGCCGGTTGCGGCAGGGGGTAGGGGAGGCGGAATGGGTGTTGCGCGGGGGTGTGGCTGTGCTGATCGGGGTCCTGGTGGCCGGCTGTTTTGAGTACAACCTGGGGGATAGCGAGATTCTGGGGATGACTTTGGCGGCGGTGGGCGCGGTGAGCGGCGTTGCGCGCTCGTCGTCCATTTCCTGACAACGGTATCCTGATCAGGAGGGGCTCGTCCCCAAGGAATTCATGTCAGTGCCTCATATTCTTGTGATCGGCGGCGGAGCCGTAGGTTTGGCCTCAGCGGTCCGGATTCTGCAGCGGATGCCGGACGCCCGGCTGACCCTGCTGGAGAAGGAAGAAGGCGTCGGCCGCCATCAGACCGGCAACAACTCGGGTGTCATGCATTGCGGACTGGCTTACCGGCCCGGAACCGCCAAGGCGCGGCTGGCGGTGCGCGGCATCCGGCAGTTGACCGAGTACTGCCAGGAGAAGTCGATCCGGCACGAAGTGTGCGGCAAGCTGGTGGTGGCTTCGAAGCAGGAGCAGATTCCGCGCCTGCAGAACCTGTTGGAGCGCGGCACGGCCAACGGGCTGCGCGGCCTGGAGATTCTGGATCCGCCGCGGATGCGTGAGCTGGAGCCCCATGTCGGAGGGCTGGCCGGGCTGCGGGTGCCGGAAGAGGGCATCGTCGACTACCCGCTGGTGTGCGAAACGCTGGCCGCCGATATTCAGGCGCGCGGCGGGTCCGTCGAGTGCGGCGCCGGAGTGCGCAGCCTGACTTACCGGGGCGGGGAATGGATCGCACAAACCGGTCGCGGCGAGTTTAAAGGCGGGTACGTCGTGAGTTGTGCGGGTCTGCAGGCGGACCGTGTCGCGAAGCTGGCCGGAGAACGGCCGGAAGTGAAGATCGTGCCTTTCCGGGGCGACTACTACAAACTCAAACCGGAGAAGGAGTACCTGGTCCGCAACCTGATTTATCCCGTGGCTGACCCGGCTTTCCCGTTCCTGGGTGTGCATTTTACGCGCATGATCGCGGGTGGGATTGAAGCGGGTCCAAATGCCGTGCTTTCCCTCAAGCGCGAGGGTTATACGCGGACCTCGTTCGATCTGCGCGACGCGGCGGATGCCCTGACGTTCATCGGGCTGTGGCGCTTCCTGGGTAAACATTTTTCCATGTGCACGGCGGAGGTGCGCCGCTCGTTCAGCAAGCAGCTCTTCTGCGCCTCCCTGCAGACCCTGGTGCCGGAGGTTCAGCCGGACGACCTGCTGGAAGCGGGCGCCGGAGTTCGAGCGCAAGCCATGAAGCCGGAAGGATCGCTGGTGGAGGATTTCGAGATCATCGTCCGGCAGAACGCGGTGCATGTGTTGAATGCGCCGAGTCCGGCCGCCACGGCCAGCCTGGCGATCGGGGAAGAAGTTGCTGACCGGCTCTGCACAGTCGTGAAGGGGGGATAGCCCCGCGAAGGGCCATCCCCCGGTTCTACGGCATCAGTTCTTCCTGGCGAGCTGGCTGGCCAGGAGCGCGACCAGAGCCTCGGAAGCCGTGGCGTTCGCGCCGCCACCGGCGACCATGACATCGGGCGTCAGGCGGATGCCCTTTTCGGCGAGCGCCGTGAAGATCTGCAACAGGCCGTAGTACTCACCCATCGCCTCCACGCCTTTGCGGGCGGCTTCGGCGCGAGCCAGACCGACAGCCTGAATGGCCGTGGCTTCGTTGGAACCCTTGATGGCTAGGATCTCGGCCTCGGCCGTACCGCGGCGGCGGATGGCCTCGGCTTCACCGTTGGCGCGGGTCGACATGGCGGACGAATCGCCTTCCGCCTGCCGGACCGTGGCCTGCGCCTTGCGTTGGGCGATGAGGATGTTCTGTTCCTCGTTCACGAGTTCGCGCTGCTTCTCGGCCAGGGCTTTTTCGGCTTCGAGGGTCTTGCGCGTCTCCTGCGCCAGGCGCTCGGCGTCGTAGGTCTTCTTCTGCTCCTCGGCGATCTTGCGCGCGATGAGGGTATCCATCAGCGAAGGAGGCGGCGTGATGTCGCCGATCAGGCTGTCGACACTCTGGACGTCGTATTCGGAGATGGCGCGGCTGATGTGTTCGCGCGCTTCCTTCTGGCGCTCCGAACGGGCCGACAGGAAGTCGAGAACCGTGTAGTTCTGGGCGCTGTTGCGGAAGTAGTTTCCGACCAGCGGTTCCAGCACCTGGTTCACGAGATTGCGGACGGAGCCCACACGGCTGATCACCCAGGGCGCTTTGGTGGCGCCGATGTTGATGATCTGGCTGACGTCGAGGTTGAACGTAAAACCGTCTCGCGAGCGCACGGTAATGGTGGAGAGTTTCTCGTCCAGTTTGTGCGCTTCGCTGCGGGCGTTGGCCCAGTTCAGCACGATGTTGGTGGTCGGCACCAGTTCGATGCGCAGGCACTCCATGTTCAGGGGGTGTTTGCCGGGGTAGAGGGGCTCACACCAGACGCCCTTGCCGCCGCGAGGCACGATATTGCCGTGCGTGAACGACTCGCCCGAGATGTCCTTTTCGTCGCTGCCGACGAAGCTGACGACGACGCCGACGTAGCCGATGGGGACCTCGAAGAGGTCGGCCAGCCGCACTTCGACAAACCACGGATTCAGGTTGAACTGGCCGGCCATGATGATCTGCTCCTGCAGACCGCGATGGCCGCCCGCCTGGATGAACGCGTCAGGATCCTGGAAGTTGGCATGCCCGTCGACGACGGGGGCGGCCATCTGTCCTTTCGGCATCGGAGCGCCGTCCATCGCTGTCACGATGGCCACCTTGTCGGGCGGGACGTTGGTGATGTCGCTCTTGAAGACGTCGAACAGGACGAGGTTGATGCGGTACATGCCGGCGGTGAGGACCGCGGCCTGTTTGCCCTTCTGCCCGCCATTGCGCAGGAACGCTTCGGCGTCCTGGAAGTTGTCGCAGGGGACTTTGCGGGCGAGGATCCGGTCCATCGGAAGGAGTTGGCCGTCCTTGGCGAGAACCAGGCCGATTTTGCCGGGTTCAATCGTGAGAATGGGGCGCTTATCAATGCGGTACTTCCAGGGCCAGTACCACAGGTGGAGTCCGGGGGCGAGGGTGCGAGCCTGGTAGCCGGCTTCGCCTTCGAGGGCGACGATGCGGCCCTGCGGCAGATCCTTCGACCCGAACTTCTTCACAATGTGGCCGACCTGGTCTTCCCGGATCAGCACCCAACCGAGCAGAAATTTGCTGAGCACCACAACGCTGAACATGATCAGCGCTGTTACGAGGTACGGAACATACGCGGACATAACTTACTCCTTAAGCGGACTCTGGATCAAAACTATATGGGGGATTCCTTGCGCGGCGGCAGCCGGACGGCTGCGCTCTATGGCAAGGTTTCAAGGTAGGTCATCGACTTGGTGGACCAGCCCGGGGGGACTGCCTCCATCAGCAATATACTCCCACTTGAAGCGGTTTGTTCCAGAAATCGGAAGGAAATCGGAAGGTAGGTAGAGTTTTTATTTTCCGCGTGGGAAGAATGCGGTGATCGGCAGGAGGAGAAAGCTGGCCACCCAGACATAGAAACCGGGCAATACCCGAAGAATGGCGGTTTTGGTGACGTTTCCTTCATCGGCGGGCAGTTCCCGGCCGAGGTCGGAGAACACGGTGCAGGCGAGGGCCACGGCCAGAACTCCGGCGATGGCGGCCGCCGTGGGTTTGCGGAGCGCGATGAGTAGCAATCCCAATAGCCACAAGGGGTTGGCGTACCAGCCCAGCACACCGGCGAAGATTCCTGACCAGCCTACCGCCAAAGCCCGCAGGCCGAGCATGATGTCATCGGGGGAGCCGGTTTTGCGAAAGGCGAGGGCCGGCAGGCAGCACGCGATGGCGTAAAGGCCCAGACTCGCCAGTAAGCCGCTCTTCATCCCCGGTATTGTAACCGAGGGCCCGGGCGGCGTAGTTCCTCACACCAACAGACCGGCCAGCGCGAGAAGGGCTGCGGCCGTGGAGGCGGCCCACTTGCCGGTAAAGGGCAACAACACGAGCCCAATCGACAGAACTGCCGCAGCGACGACGAGTTCGACGCCCAGAACGTGGGCGCTGGCCGACTGCAGAAGACGAACAGCGGTGAATACCGCGGTGACCACGGCGCCTGCTGCCACGGCGGTCCACTTTCCCTGGACGCGCCAGCGGCAGGCGGCGGAGGCCGCTACCTGCATGCTGAACGGAAAGAACAGACGGCGGTCGCCGGTCCAGTGAAACAGGGCTAGCCAGAAGAGTCCGCTGACCGCGGCCTGCAGCAGGGATCCATTGCCGTCCTCGCCTGTGCGCAAAGCTACCACCCAAATGGCCGCCATGAGAGCCCAGGGCCAGCCGCCATAGAAGATGGCGAAGCCCAGCAGGAGCAACGCCGCCAGATATGCCGGGATTGCGTTGAGCAGTGGCTCGGATTGGGCCGGAAGCTGGGTCGTACGTTCCATCCAGAATACGATTCCCCAAAAGTACCCGCAGATGGAATAAATGTGAGGGGTGTCACTCTGGTAGGCTTCGGCCATGGGTCATAGGCTGAAGTTCCGGCATCTGCAGGGCGTTTGGGCGGTCTGCCGCCTGGAGGCGGCGGCGCCGATTCCGGATTGGGCGGACCGCGGCCGATTTATTTCCATCACGCGAACGCCCGAGGAGTTGTCGGTGGTCTGTCCGGCCGACCAGGTGCCGGACGGGATTCGCGCACAGGCCGGTTGGGCGTGCCTGCAACTGGCGGGGCCGTTCGATTTCGCATTGACCGGGATCCTTGCGTCCTTCCTGCTGCCTCTGGCGGAGGCGGAGGTGCCGATCTTCGCGCTGTCGACATTCGACACCGACTGGGTATTGATCCCGGAACAACACCTGGCACGGGCGCTGGATGCGCTGCAGGCAGCCGGCCACCTGCGAATTGATTAGGGCTTCGGCTGCGGCATCCAGACGCGCACAGGCGAGTTGCGGTCGCACGTGAGTTCGCCGCCCTTGTACAGCAACTCCGCGATCTGCAGAACCGTATGGCGCTGCCAAAGCGGATCCTCCGGCCTGGCATCGGCGCCGCCCTGGTGGGTGAAGTAGATGATGTAGGCGCGATCTCCACTGACCACGACATCGGCGTGCTGGCCCTTGGAGCGATCTGTCGGGGCAGTGCCTGGCTCACGCAGAATCGGCTCCGCCTGGGCCGTCCATTTCGTGGCGTCCGGGGACGAGTAGACCGCGAGTCCCTTCCAGAAATCGGTGATCATCCAGTAGCGTCCCTGCCAATGGAAGACTTTGGCGCCCTCGCCGGCGCGATCGTCGATGGCGACGCCGCCGTGGGTCCAGTGAAACAGGTCCGGACTGTTGGCGTAGTAGATGTGGCTCTTGTCGTTTTCGTTCTTGTACCACAGCCGCCACGTGTTGTCCGCGAGCCGAATCACGGTGGCGTCGATGACGCGTTCCGACGCTAGAGGCAGCCGTTCGCCGTGGTCCCAATGAAGGAGATCCGTGCTGGTGAGGTGGACGATGTCGCGTGGAGCGTTCCAGTCGGGGAACGTACCGGGGACTACCGAGAGAAACATGTGGTAGGTCTTGCCGTCGTCGATCACGTCCGGAGCCCACAGTGAGTAGTCCGGCTTCCCGTAGTTGATGTCGGCGACGCCGCGGTATTTCCAGCTGGCTCCGTTGTCGACGGACTCCGCGATGCCGATGCGGGTGCCATGGACCCAGGCGACACCCGGCAGGCCCTGCACATTGGCGCGGCGGTTCGTGTAGAGCATGAACCAGCGCTTCTCGGCACGATTCCAGACCAGCACCGGATCGGCGGCCCCATCGTGGACGGGATCCCGGAAGAGCGGTTTGGCGGCGACCTTGCCCTGTTGCGCGGGCAGCGGTGTCGAGAGAAGGCAGGCGGCGCCGAGGACGAGCAACAGCGGCTTCGACAGGCGCGGAAAGATCAATGCGTTCACGCCGACTATCCTACTCCTTCCGATGGGCGAGCCTGCCCGGTGCGCCGCGATCAGGGAAACTGGAGGCATGCACCGATTCGGACGGCTCCTCAGTTTTGCGATGCTGCTGCAGTTCTGCACCATGGCTCAGCAACCGGTCTTCTCCTTCGGGGCGATCGCCGATGTGCAATATGCGGACAAGGAGGACGCGATCGGCCGGCAGTATCGCGTGTCCACGGCGAAGCTGTCTGCGTGCGCCAATCTGCTGAATCGGGAGCGGCTGGAGTTCGTGGTGCAGATGGGGGATCTGATCGACGAAGGCGCGGGCAACCTGGAGGTGATCCGCCGGATTTACGGCCAGATTCAGGCTCCGCGGTATCACGTCCTGGGCAACCACGATTTTACGGTAGGCCGCGCGACCCTGCTGCCGGCGCTGGGTCTGGAGAAGCCTTACTACGAGTTCTCGAAGAAGGGCTGGACGTTTGTGGTGCTGGATGGCATGAACGAGAGCGTCGCCGGCGGGTGGCCGGAGGGCGATCCGCATGCGGCGGCCGGCCGGGCGTCGCTGGAAGCGCTAAAGAAGGCCGGTGTCTCGAATGCGCAGACGTGGAATGGCGCCGTGGCCCCAATGCAACGGCAATGGCTGCGGGAGGCTCTTTCACGGGCCGGCGCGAACGGGCAGCGTGTGATCGTCTTCAGCCACTTCCCCGTGCTGGCCGCATCCTGCCGGCCGGAACATCTGCTGTGGGATCACGAGGAGGTACTGCGGATTCTCGAGTCCAGTCCAGCCACGGCTGCTTACATCAACGGCCATGACCACAGGGGCGGAGCCGCGGTTCATGCCGGTATTCCCTACCTCACCTTGCCCGGGATGGTGGAGCACGCCGTGAACGAAAGCTGCCAGGTGGTGGATGTGTATCCGGATGCGCTGGTGATGCGCCAGGCTGGTGCGTCGTCGGGCGTGCGCTTTCCGCTGCGCTAGACGGGAAAGTGCTCGCGAGGAAGTTGTGGACCCGGCGCGAAAAGCAGGTTGGGGAACAGGAGCCGGTCCGGCGAAGGGAAATTCCTTACAATTCACTGGCGCCGGGAGAGGCATACACTGAAGCCACAGGGCCTGAATCCAGGCCGAGATTGCCTGGGAAAGCGGATCACCAATGAACGAAGAGCAAGTGCCGGCGGCGGGGACCATTCTCAACGCCCGTCCTTACCTACGCCTGAGGCGGGCGGCGGCGGCCATCGATTTCTACAAACAGGCGTTCGGCGCGGAGGAGGTTATGCGGCTGACCGAGCCCGGCGGGCGGATCGGTCACGCGGAAATCCGCATCGGCCCGGCCACCGTGTTCCTGGCTGACGAGTATCCGGAGTACGGGATCCGGGGGCCGGAGTCGCTGGGCGGGGCCACCAGCGCGATTCAGTTGCACGTGGATCAGGTCGATGCCATGGTGGAACGGGCCAGCCAGGCGGGCGCGACGATCCTGCGTCCCGCGGGCGATGAGTTCTACGGGCAGCGGGCGGCGGTCCTCCGGGACCCGTTCGGGCATGAGTGGATGCTGGCCCAGACCATCGAGGAGGTTTCCACAGAGGAGATGCAGCGCCGTTTCGAGGAACTGCTGAAGTAGCCTGCCGCAGTTCCCTCAAGCGGGCAAAATGGGCCCTGCCCTGTAACCTTTCGATAGCAGAGCGCGCATCCACTTAGTGTGCGTTGGGGTCCCCCCTCTTTCCGGAACGCGGCGAGGCTGCGCTCCGCCGGGCGGGTGATGGATGCCAGCGCAGGTATGCAATTCGAAGCAGCTCATACCAATCGAGAAGGGAATACCAAATTGCAGAACAAGCCTACTCAAGGGACCGGCCGCAGGACGTTCCTCCAGACCGCCACGGCCGGTGTTGCGCTTGCCGGCTCAGTCAACGCAGGGACGGGGACCGGCGTCGCGCGCGCTCTTACTGAGAAGGAAAAGCTCGCACGCCTGGCATCCAACACTTGGCCGCTCAGAACTCTCTTCAAATCCCGGCCCTCCAGTCGGCCGGTGAGCCCCGAGACCGAAGCCTTTCGCAAAAAGTACGGGCAGATCACCATGCTCGACTTCCCGCAGTTCACGAAGGATACCTTCCCCGGTGTCTGGCACATGGATCTGTGGTCGTCGCTGTTTGGCGATGTCACGGACCAGAGCATGTATGTCGGATCGACGGTGATGATGGGCGAGAACAAGCGCACTGTCTACGAGTTCGATCCCTCCACGCCGTCCTCCAAGAAATGGCTCAACACGCTGGCGAGCAAGATGGCGGCCGGCGGAGTCCGCTGCCACCACATCTCCAACAACGCGCCGCGCGATATCTGTGATCTCGACCCGGAGAAGCGGAAGGCCGGCATTGAAGTGGCAAAGAAGTGGCTGGACGGCGCCGCCATCCTCGGCGCCAAAACCATGCGCGTCAATACGGGCGGGCCGCGCATCGCCCCCAGTGCCGTGGCCACGTCAGACTACCCTCGCAATGACGAAGTGGTGAAGTACCTGAGCAACGCCATTGAGTCGTTCAAGGAGATGGCCGACTACGGGCAGAAGGTCGGCGTCAAGGTCACCATTGAAAACCATTGGGGCCTGAGCGCGAATCCGCTTCATGTCCGTATCATCCTGGACGAAGTGAACCATCCCTTCTGCGAAGCGTCGCCCGACTTCTGCAACTGGGAACACGAGTACATGCTGTACCACGCGCTGGACGACCTGGCGCCCTATGCACACTCCACGGTGCATGCCAAAACCTGGAGCCGCTGGAAGGAAGTGGACGTGCAGCGGTGTGTGCGCATCATGACAGCCAACAAGTTCCAGGGCATCTTCGCGCTGGAGTACGAAGAGGGTCCGTGGGATGGCGTGGATGGCGCCCGCTACCTGATGAAGGAAGTGCTCGCCGCGCTCTAGATTGAAGTGAAAATGCCGGCAGACGTCGACCGTCTGCCGGCATCTTTGTGTTCGCTGGAGGAGTTGGCGCTAGGGCCGGACAGCCGGCAGCGTGTTGGACCCGCTGGTGTTCAGGCAGGTGGGGTGGCCGAAGCCGCTCACGCTGTTGCCTGTTCCGCCGGCCGGGTTGACGGTGATGTCGAAGATGATGTTGTCGGGGCGTGTGGGATCGGAGTTGAAGAGACCGGCAGCTCCCGGCACACCGAGCAGTGTTCCACTGGCGGCCATGTGGTCGAGCTTGAGGATATTCCTCACGCGCCAGGCGATGTTATGATCCGCGCAGGAAGTGTCCCCGCTGACGCCCACGCCACCAATTAGCTTGTGACCCTCGGCATACAGGGCCAGGCCCCCGCCAAAGACATTCACGCCGCCGATCGTGCCTCCGACCATCGGGTCGTTGGCGGTTCCGTTTTTGGAGGCGGGTCCTTTGTAGGCGACGCTGGGATCCACCGGGTTGCTGTGTTGCAGACCGTACAGGCTGCCACCGGGCTGCACCGCCGAGTAAAGGTTGGCGGTGGAGAGCGCCAGGCCATACGCCTGGCCTGAGCCCTTGTCGTCGGATGAGGAATCCAGGCTGAAGGCGTTTGCGGCATTGGCCTTCTGGGCGGAGATCACGCGGCTGCCGGGCCACTGGGCGCCACGATTCTCACCCGAGAACGCCACCGCGCAGACGACGCCGTCGCGATTCACAAGCGTAGCCCACATCTGGTTGTTCAGGCCGCTGGTCTCTGCGGCGGTGGCGGCTGCCAGCGCCGACTTCAGCTCTGAATAACCGGGCAGTTTGGAGCATTCCGAATTGTTGTTGTTGTCACCATTGCCGGGGTTGTCATCGAAAGATGCCCGCGCGGACAAGGAAGAAAAGGAGAAAACCAGGCAGAGTGTCAGAAACTTTGCCGGACCCCAGGATCGCATCATGTTCGTCCTCCGAAAACTCATCTCTCCTGACCGACCGAAATCTGCCTTCGGCGTCAGGGACGCTCATGACCGGGCCTCCCTCCGATTTCTCTCTTCCGCTCTATTGTCTGGCGGTTCGAAAGTCTTCGGAGCCAATCAAATATAGCGCAAGACGGAGGGTCTGGGAAGAGAATCTTGCGTTTTAAGTCGTCGTTTATTCGCCGCTGCGCAGGCTTTGCAGGGCGAGAGGCCGGTAGAAAATGTCGTTGAACCGCACTTCGCAGCCCTGGCCCATGGGGGATTGAACCAGAAAACCGGCCTTCACCGGCAGCGGGGCGAGGCCGAAGGCCCGGACCAGATGCCATGGACCTTCGGCGCCGGCCGCGTAGTGGAAGCCGTAGCCGCGGCCGATGCGTCCCAGCCTGAGGAAGACGCGATGCCCGCCGATCACCACGGAATTGCAGTCGTCCGAAACGCCGCGGGTGACCACGGAGACCACCATGGGTTGGCGCTGAGGCGAGAACTCGAAGCAGAGTTTTGCCCAGTTCGATTCATCCTGGTAGAGCACCAGCACTCCGGCATCGAACGTACCCTGGAATCCAACTTCCACACAGGCGCCGAGGGTGAACTCCGCGTCCGGTTCGAACAGGAGCATGGCTGCGTCCAACTTGCGGACGTCGCCAATCGGGTCCAGGAAGAGGTCCGTCTCCGGCAGTGCGCTCCCATGGAGGCCGCCTGCTTCCAGACGCCACACACCCTGATGGGTGGACTGGGGCACACCGGGCAGGCCCGGCAGCTGGATGGATGTTTCCGGCAATGTCATCACCTCGAATTCAGATTGCACGTGACTAACGGGCGGTCCAACCGCCATCGATCAACATCGTATGCCCTGTGACCATGGAAGCCGCGTCCGATGCCAGGAAGACTACTGCCCCGGCCACTTCCATGGGTTCGCCGATGCGGTGCAGGGCGGCGATCCGCTCCACCACATCGGCCCGGAACGCCTCGTCCGCCAGGACTTCCGCATTGCCCGGGGTCGCGATGAAAGTGGGCGCCACGGCGTTGACTCGAATCCCGTGCTGGCCCCATTCCACGGCCAGGCACTTCGTCATATGTACGAGCGCGGCCTTCGTCATGCAATACACGGATACACCGGGCAAGGCCACAAATCCGGCTTGTGAACTCAAGGTCACAATGGAGCCGCCATGCTGCTGCATCATCACACGGGCGGCGGCCTGGCTGGCGAAGAACGCGCTCTTGACGTTCAGCGAGAACTGCCGGTCGTATTCGGCTTCGTTTACGGCCTCGGCCGGATTTACCTCGGCCATACCCACATTGTTCACCAGAACATCCAGGCGGCCGAACTCTTTTGCGGTGGTCTCCACCGACTCCTGGATTTGCTGTAAGGAGGACACATCCATCTGGAGCCGCACGGCGCGCCGGCCCATCGATTCGATCTCCGCCGCCAGCCCGCCATCGGAAGCGGCATCGCGCAAGCCCAGGGCGACATCGGCTCCGGCATGCGCCAGGGCCAACGAAATGGCGCGGCCCAGGCCGCGGGCGGCGCCTGTGACGAGAGCGGTGCGGCCCGTCAGATCAAATCGTGGATACTCAGCCATCCCGACCAGCTTACCCGCTCCCGCATGCGGCTGGTCCGGGGTGATAGACAATGGAGCATTCGCCATGAATTCCTCCACGCAGCCCGAGATCAACCGACGCATCGCCCTGGTGACGGGAGCCGGAAGCGGCATTGGCCGGGCCTGCGCCCTGGCGCTGCAGTCCGCCGGCTATTCGGTCGTTCTGGCCGGTCGCCGGGAGGCTGCGTTGCAGGAGACCGCCGCCCTGGCCGCGCCCGGCGGCGGCAGCATGCTGGCCGTGCCCACGGATGTGAGCATTCCGGAGTCGGTGGAGGCGCTGTTCGGAGCCGTACGCGCCAGGTTCGGCCGGCTCGACCTGCTCTTCAACAATGCCGGCGCCAACGCTCCTGGCATCCCCATGGAGGATCTCAGCTTTGAGCAGTGGAACTCCGTGGTGGCCGTGAATCTCACTGGTCCTTTTCTTTGCGCCCAGCAGGCGATCCGGCTGATGAAGGAGCAGGACCCGCGTGGAGGGCGCATCATCAACAACGGGTCGATCTCAGCCCATGCGCCGCGGCCGGGTTCTGCACCTTATACCGCGACCAAACACGCCATCACGGGCCTGACCAAGTGCATTTCGCTGGATGGCCGCGACTACAACATAGCCTGCGGCCAGATCGACATCGGGAACGCTGCCACGGATATGACGCAGCGCATGACTTCCGGGGTGCGGCAGGCTAACGGCTCGACGATGGTGGAGCCCCGCATGGACGTGAAGCATGTGGCCGATGCCATCCTCTACATGGCCGGGTTGCCGCTGGAGGCCAACGTGCAGTTCCTGACGGTCATGGCCACGACAATGCCATTTGTCGGACGCGGCTAGGCACTTTCTGCAAAAACCCGTTCCCTGGGCGCCTGACCCGTGTCTGACCGAGCAACCCCGGACGCTTGCACACTGCACGGCCGGTACTGGACACAAGGGGATTCACCACATGCTGCGAAGGTTCGCACTCTGTCAGGACACGTTTGCCCGCTCACTGAAGCGTGGCGTTTTTTTGCTCGCCGCCCTCTCCGCGGCTGTCTGCGCCCAGGCCCAGACACCGGTCACTCTTTTCGGGGCCTTATCCAATTTCGACGTGCTGAATGACACGAAGGAGCCTGCCTACGGGTTTGAGATCGAACTCCACGGCATCTCCAGTGTCGGCGGTACGTTCAATTGGAATCGCTTTGGCGCGGCCAACATTGTGCCGTTCCAGGGTGGTGTCTATGTGCGTTACCTGGCGGGCTACGACCCGGCCACCAAGCAATACCTGACAGCAACACCGGCTGCCGTGGACTTCACGCCGACGAACGGCCACCAGTGCGTTCTAGGGACTCTGAACTACCAGACCAGCGGCTGTGAGCACTTCGGGGTGTGGACGTATCAGAATCCCACCGCCACCTACTACTACTGGCTGGTGGCGGATCCCGCCAATCCTGGAACCCTGAAGCGTTACGGCTCGCCGGTTTCCATTCCCGCGCCTGTGTGGACCGTGATCCAGCCCGCGAAGCCGGCCGATCCGGTGCAGGTGGCGGCCGACATTGTGGCGCCCATCCAGCCGGTAGCGGCATTCCAGTATGGTGACGCCCAGTGGATGAAGGTGTATAAGACCGAGCATAAGCGCAAGGTTGGCCTGGACGAACTCGTCACCGACAACGCGGTGGTTCCGGAGGATCCGGCGCAGGTGGAGACCTCCTGGTATCTGGTGCAGGCCAAGATCGGGGGCAAGGGCAAACGCAATCAGAAGCGCAATCAGGGTGCACTGGGCGGCGGTTCGCAGGCTGTGGTGCGCCGCTATGAGTTCTATAAGTTCGCCGGCACCTATGACGCCATTACGCACGAAGCGATCTGCGCCGACGGCCTCTGCAACGTACCGGCCGATGCCGAAGTGGGCAACTACATCGGCGCGCAGATGGCCGCCGCGGATCTGGATGGGCCCGCAGTGGTCGATCTGACGGTGGCTACCACCGGCAGCGGCTTAGTCACCGGCAACGTCGGCTCCATCAAGTGCCCCGGCGTCTGCTCGGCTTCGTTGAACACCGGCACCTCGGTGACGCTCTCCGCCTCTACCCCCTCCGGCGTAGTTTTCGCGGGTTGGGGCGGCGCCTGCCAGGGGACGTCACTCATTTGCAACTTCACGATGAACGCGGCCACGTCGGTGACAGCCACGTTCAAGAACCTTTACACACTGGGCGTCAGCCGCTCCGGCAAGGGTGTGATTAACAGCGCTCCGGCCGGTATTGGTTGCGGCTCAGGCGGCAGTTGTTCCGCCAAGTTTGCCGAGGGCACCGCAGTGACCCTCACAGCGGTGCCCGACGCCGGTTCCGTCTGGACCGGTTGGGGCGGCGCGTGCTCCGGCACCGCGCTCTCCTGCACGTTGAGCGTAACCAAGGACACTTCGGTGCAGGCAAACTTCCGCTAGCGGTCCAGGGATCGGGCTCCCGGCCCGAGCCGCTCTCGTCTGAACTGCGCGCCCGGAGCCTCCTTCCGCTCCGGGCGCTTTTTCGTTCCTGGCTCAGTCCCGATGGAAGAAGATTGCGCCCCAGTTCGAGCCGATCTCCACGCTCAGACGGCCATCGGGGGCCGTGACTGTGTTCCCGCTGATCAGATCGATCCACGGGCCTGCGTCCGGCACCTCAAAGGACACCCACTGGGTGAACTGCGAGAAGTTCAGGGCGATGTAGAAGCGCTCCAGATGCCCCTCGCCGTCGTCGCCCCAGCGGTGGTAGACCACGATGTTGTTCCAGCGATCGATGCCGAAACCGTGCTCATTGCGCAGAGTGTTGGATTCATCCCAATTCGCAGGGTAGAAGTTGTTGCTGCGCAGAGCCGGGTGGGCGTTCCGGATGTTCATCATCTGCTGATAGCGGGCGAAGACGGTGGGGCCTGGTTCGGCTTCCCGTAACAGCCAGTCCAAGGGTCGTGGAACCACGCGGCCCAGGCCATCCTCCGGCATGTCGTTGTCCAGCCCGAACTCCTGCCCGTTGTAGATGAGCACGGCGCCGGGCGCGGTGAACAGGGCAATGACATACGGCTGGGTCAGGTACCAGAAGTCGCGCCCGCCGGCCTTCAACATGAAGCGGCGGTGGTCGTGATTCTCGATGTAGATGGTGGGCGTATGATCCGTGCCGAAGTCGCGGTGCGCGTCCAGCAGGCGCATCAGGCCGGGCTCCACCTGCGGGTGCCCTTCCGGCCGGTTGCCCAGGTAGTCCATGTTGCGGCTGCGGAACGGATCGAGCCAGCAACTGGTGGCGCCGACCTTGTTGGTGACGTCGATGGCCTCGAAGTCCCAGCTGTGCTCCAGGATCAGGGCAAAGTTCTTATTGCCGGTTTCCGTACAGTGGGTGCGGAGATCGGCGAGCAGCTTGGGCAGGCCGTGCGCACGATCGTCGGCTTTGTACATGCCCAGTGTATTGTCCAGGCGGATACCGTCGATCTGGAACTTGTCCATCCAGTAGATGCAGGCATCGCGGATGTACTCATAGGTGCATTGGTTGGCGTAATCCAGATCCTGGAAATAACTGTGGTCGGCAAAGTTGCCGACGTAAGGGGAATCCGCCGGTTCCTGATAGAGCCAGTAGTAGGGGAAGCCGCGGTCGGGCGGAGAGGCATCGGCGTGGTTGAAGACGCCGTCCATGATGACCTGGATATCGCGCTTGTGGCACTCGTTGATGAGGCGCTTCAAGTAGACGAGTTTGTCCACCTCAGTATCCGGATTGAGGGTGTACTTGTGGGCCACCGAGAAATACTGCACCGGGTTGTAGCCCCAACTGAAGTCCTGCGTGGCGTCCACGGGATAGGTCCAGGCGGTCCACGGCATGAACTCGATCGCATTGATGCCCAGCGCCGCCAGATCGTCGAGTTTCCGGACGATGGTCTGGAGCGGCGCCTCGTCTGAACGTTTCAGGTTGGCCGTGAAGTCATCGATCATCAGTTCGTAGACGATCAGGTCACCATAGGGGCGGCGCGGGCTGGCCAGTGGTTGGACGGTGGCGACCGCACCGCCCACGACGAACGCCGAGTTCTGATTCTCGGTGCCGCCGTAGCGGGAGCACGGATCGGTGATCTGGCGTGGCGCTGCTTCCGTGAAGTGCAGCAGGTATTTGTACTCGTAGAAGCCGTCGGGCAGCGGCTGCGAGACAAAGGTGTACACGATGCCCTTCACCGTGGCGGTTTGAGGATCCGTATAGTTCGACGGGCTCATCGGGACGGGGTGGTCCGGATCCCAGATCCGCGTTTGCGGGTTCTGAAAACCGCCGACGACGAACACACCGGTCAGGCCGGGCGAGCCGCCGCTGTCGTACTGGCCGGGGTCCAGCGTGTTGTCGGGCACAAACAGGCGGAAGGTGACGGTTTTGTCGTTCTGATCGACAATGGCGCCAAACTGCTCATACATGCGAGGGTCCTCCGAGAGTGGGGCGGGCGCAGTGCAGCCTCAGCCCGGGCGATGGGCACGACGGAACATGCTCCCCTGGCTGCACGCGTAGCTGTTGATCCGCCTGGTCCGGCCTCTTGTACGGGCGGACTCCGGCTTATCGCATCGCGCGATCGGGGATGACGCGATCCCCTTCCCGTATTGTGCAGTTCAAGGCCCGGCCGTTACGAAAACCGGGCCACTGGATTTACTTGCCGTAGCCTTCGGCCTGGAAGGCATCCTTCAGGGCGCCCAGGAGCAACTGGACGTTCTCCGGGCTGGAGCCGTAGCCCATTGTGCCGATGCGGAAGACCTTGCCGCCCAACGGCCCGAGTCCGCCCGCGATTTCGATGCTGTGCTCGGCCATGAGCTTTTTGCGGACGTTCATGTCGTTCACGCCCGCCGGCACGAAGGGCGTGTTCAAGGTCCACAAACGGTGGCCTTCGGCGACCAGCATGCCTACGCCGATCTCGGCCAGGCCGGCGACAAAGGCCTCGTGGTTCGCCTTATGGCGGGCCCAGCGGTTTTCCAGGCCCTCTTCCGTGATGATGGCCAGGGACTCGTGCAGGGCGTAGAACATCGAAATAGGCGCCGTGTGGTGGTAGCGGTGGGCGCTCTCGTAGTAGTCCAGCAGGAGCTTGAGGTCGAGATACCAGCTCACCGTGGTGGTCTTGCGAGCCTTCAGCCATTCGAGGGCTCGCGGAGAGCAGGTGATGGGCGCCAGCCCGGGCGGGCACCCCAGCGCTTTCTGGGTGCCGCTGTAAGCGATGTCGATTCCCGATTCGTCGACCAGGACAGGCATGCCGCCCAGGCTGGTGACACAGTCGGCGATGACCAGCGCGCCGGCATCATGCGCGGCCTTGCAGATGGCATGGCCGGGCTGATAGGCGCCGGTGGAGGTTTCCGCCTGGACAAACGCGACCACAGCCGGCTTCGTGCTGGCGATGAACTCGCGCGCTTCGGCGTCCGTGTAGGTCTCGCCCCAGGGCTTTTCGAGCCGCACCACGTCGCCGCCGTGACGGCGTGCCATCTCCGTCAGCCGGTCGGAGAAGTAGCCGTTGGCGAAGACGGCCACCTTGGCGCCCGGCTCCACGAAGTTGGTGACCGCGCATTCCATGCCGGCGCTGCCGGTGCCCGAGATCACCATGGTGAACTCGTTGGCCGTGCCGAAGCAGGTCTTCAAGCCCTGGCGAATGTCCTCATTCACCTGGAAGAAGAACGGATCCAGGTGGCCCACAATGGGCTGCCGCATGGCTTCGTAAACGCGCGGATGGACCGGCGAAGGACCGGGTCCGAAGAGCAGCTTCGTGGGTGCTTTGAGTGCGGAGGCTGAGGTGGACATCACTGACCAGTTTATTCTGAATGGTAGGTCTCGTGATCGCACTCCCCGTGGATGCGCTGATCCCCTCGATTCTCGAGTCGCTGTGCACCACCCCGAATCTCGTACTCGAAGCCCCGCCCGGCGCGGGTAAGACCACGCGCGTACCGGCGGCCCTGCTGGGCGCGATGAAGGGTCAGATCCTGGTGTTGGAGCCGCGCCGGCTGGCGGCCCGACTGGCGGCGCGGCGGGTCGCGTCTGAGTTGGGCGAGCAGCCCGGCCAGACCGTCGGGTATCAGGTGCGGTTTGAGCAGGTGGGCGGGCCGGCTACGCGGCTGCGGTTCCTCACTGAGGGTGTGCTGACCCGGCAGCTGTTGTCCGATCCGGACCTGAAGAATGTCGACGCGGTGATCCTGGATGAGTTCCATGAACGGCATCTGGAGGGGGATCTCGCACTGGCGCTGCTCCACCGGTTGCAGCAGTCGCGGCGGCCGGATCTGCGGCTGGTGGTGATGTCGGCAACGCTCCATGGCGAGCCCATCTCTGCGTTTCTGGGTGGATGTCCGGTGTTGCGCAGCGAAGGCCGGTTATTTGACCTGACCGTCGGGTATACGCCGCATTCCGCGGATTCGCTGGAGACCCAGGTGGCCGAGGCGGTGGAGTCGCTGGTGAAGGAGCAGGCGCAGGGCGACATCCTCGTGTTCCTGCCGGGCGCCGCCGAGATCCGGCGCTGCCAGCGCTCGCTGCAAAAGTTTGCGGAGCATCGCGGCGTGCTGGTTCTGCCGCTGTATGGGGACCTGACCCCGCAGGAGCAGGATCGCGCTGTCTCGCCCGCTGAACAGCGGAAGGTGATTCTGTCTACGAATGTGGCCGAGTCGTCCATTACGATCGAGGGCGTCCGGGCGGTCGTGGATTCGGGCCTGGCGCGGATCCCGAAAGACAATCCGTGGACCGGCCTGGCTCGCATCGAGATTCAACGCGTGGCGCAGGCGTCCGCCGTCCAGCGGGCTGGACGCGCCGGGCGCACCGGGCCGGGGCGCGTCATCCGGCTCTATACCCAGGAAGACTTCCTGCGCCGTCCGGCCTACGACACGGCCGAGATCACGCGCCGGGAACTGGCCCAACTGTGCCTGGACCTGCATGCCGCGGGTTTGCGCAATCCCCTGGAACTGCCATGGTTGGACGCACCGCCTGAGACTGCACTGACCGCCGCCGAGGATCTGCTCCATCGTCTGGGTGCCCTGGACGCAAACGGAGCAATTACTCCGTTCGGGCGCCGGATTGCCGCACTGCCCTTGCATCCTCGATTGGCGGCGCTGGCGATCCACGGCGGCGCCGAGGGTTGTGCCGCTGCGGCCGGATTGGCTGCGGGGAACCGCCCGCAGGCGGCGCAGATCGAAGACCAGTTGGTGCGGCTGACTTCGCCGAAACGAAGCCATCCCGACCCGCTGCCTCAAGCGTACCTGCGCGCGTTTCCGGATCGTGTGGCCCGCCGTCGCAAGTCCAACGAATTGTTGCTTAGCGGCGGGGCCTCGGCCGTCCTGTTGAACGACAAGGGCGTCGAAACGGCGGAGTTTGTTGTTGCGGTCGACATTGAAGACCGGCCGGACCAGGGGTTGCCGATTGTGCGCCAGGCGTCCCCCATCCAGGCCGACTGGCTGCTGGACCTTTTCCCTGACCGTGTCACTGCGCGCGAGACCGTCACCTGGAATCGTACGGCGGAACGGGTGGAGGCTGTCAGCGCACTGCTGTACGACAGCCTGGTGTTGGAGGAGTCGAGGGGGCAAACCACCGATTCTGAACAGGCGGCGGCCCTCCTGGCAGCGAAGGCGGTGGAAGCCGGAGTGCACCGGTTTGCCGCTGCGGAATCGATTCAGTTGTTGAGGAACCGGGCGGCGTTTGCCGGACTCCCCGATGTCGATCTGGAAGCCGCCCTCCGCACCCTGAGCCACGGCCTGAGTTCGTTTCGCGAACTGGAACAGATGACACGCGATGGCGGATTGGAGCGGGCGCTGGTGGACGGCCTTGGACCGAATGCGCAGCGCACGCTGGAACGGGCGGCACCCGAATCCATCAAATTGCCATCGGGCCGCCGAGCCAAAGTGCAGTATGCGCCGGGCCAGGCGCCGTGGGTCGCGTCGCGGCTGCAGGACTTTTTCGGTATGGCAGAGTCGCCGCGGATCGGGGACGGAACGCCGCTGGTGGTTCATTTGTTGGCGCCGAACCGGCGGCCGGTCCAGATGACCCAGGATTTGGCGGGCTTCTGGGAGCGGTTGTATCCTCAAGTGCGAAAAGAGCTGTCCCGACGATATCCCCGGCACTCCTGGCCGGAAAATCCGTATAATGTCTATAGAGATTAAGTAATGAGACTTCAGGCCCTTCTTTTTCTGTTGCCCGCGAGCTTGCTGGCGCAAGCGCCCCGAGGCATCTGGGACGCGGCGGTGACTTCGGAAGGGCAGCCTGTCGCCTTCCGTTTGGAGTTCTCGGGCAGTCCGTTGCGCGGCGCGATTCTGGACGGCGAGAAGCGGATCTGGTCGAGTTCCGGCACTTTCGCCAAGGGTGCGCTGGAACTGAAGTGGGACTACTTCGATGCGGTCCTCAAGGCGTCGATGGAGAATGGGGTGTTGAAGGGTGCCTATGTCCGCAGGAAGCGCATCGGGCCCGTGACCTTGCCGTTCACCGCCAAGCCGTTCCAATCGCCGTCGCCCAGCGCCGCGAAACCAGCGCAGTTTGCCGGCTTGTGGCGGCTGGAGACCGAGGCAAAGCAGGGCGTGCGGGTGATGGACGGGCGGTTCCGGCAGTCGGGCGACCAGGTGACGGGGACCATCCAGCGGATCGATGGAGACTTTGGGACGCTCAGCGGGCAGGTTGATGGGAACCACCTGATCTTGACTCATTTCGATGGGATCCGGGCTACGCGTATCGAACTCGAGATGCAGGCCGATGGAACGCTGCGCGGGGTGACGACCGGCGGCCCGAAGTTCCGCGGCGTCCGTGCGGAGAAAGCCACTCAAATGGGGATCCCGGAACCGCCGGATCCAACCCGCTACATTGCAGTGAAGAATCCGGCGGAGCCGTTCGCGTTTCGATTTGACGACTTGGACGGCAAGCCGGTCTCGCTGGCCGACGCGAAGTTTCAGGGCAAAGCCGTGATTGTGACCATTACGGGCAGCTGGTGCCCGAACTGCCACGACGAGGCTCCGTTCTTACTTGAGCTTTATCGCAAGTATCAGGCGAAAGGGTTGGAAATAATCTCGTTAGGCTTTGAATACACAGGGGAAATCGAGCGCGACCGGGGCCAGTTGCGGGCCTTTGCGCGGCTGCTGCACATCCCCTGGACTGTGCTGCTGGCAGGCACTACCGAGGACGGTGAGGTGCAGCGCAAGCTGCCGCAACTGGCTAGCTTCGGCGCCTTCCCAACTACCCTGTTTCTTGGCCGGGACCACCGTGTCGAAGCGGTGCATGCCGGGTTTGCCGGGCCCGCCAATCCGGAGGAACACCGCAATCTGAAGGAAGAAACGGACTCGCTGGTCCAAAAACTTCTGAAATAAGACTAAAGAATCCCGGCTTGTCATCGATTTGTAAGACTTGGTACTCAACGCCAGAACTGCGACCTGTGTTTCCGCGGCTGAAGCGGCCCTGCAACTCCGGGCCGATCGCGACTTGGCTCGCCGCAGCCGGGTGTCGAGTGTGGGCCAGGTCTTCTGCGTGGCGCTGCTCAGCTTAGGCGGAGACTACTACCGCGATCTTCCCCTCCCATTCTCGCTGCTCGCTGTCTGGATGGTGCTCTTCACCCTGTTGCGCTTCCGGTTGACGCTCAGGATGCCGGACGGTATGGCCTTGAGCCGGGAATTCAAGCTTCTGCTCCACGCCAACGTGATTGGCACCGCGGTGGGTTGGGGTGCTTTCTTCGGCCTGGTGGTTTACCACTATCCGGTAGGCTCCTGGAACTCGAACTTCGCGCTGCTGCTGATGCTGGGGATCGGTTCGGGGTCCATTGCGACACTCATCTCGCACTACGATCTGCTGCGGCTGAATCTGCTGGTCTATTCGCTGCCAGTGATCGTGATGCTGGTTCTGGACTCCGGGCAGCGCGGGATCGTGCTGGCTTGCGGAATCTTTGCATACAGTCTCTTCATGATCTGGCAGGGCCGCAACCTGAACCACTGCTATTGGGCCGGGCTCCACGACCATGCCCTCATCCAGGTGAAGGTGGAGGAACTGGAGCAGGCACGGTTGGAGGCCGAACGGGCGAACCGGGCTAAGAGTGAGTTCCTGGCCAACATGAGCCACGAACTGCGGACGCCCATGAACGGCATTCTGGGCATGACCGGGCTGACTCTCGACACGGAGCTGACCGCGGATCAACGCGACTACCTGGAGATGGTGCAGACCTCGGGCAACGCACTGCTGAGGCTGCTCAACGAAGTGCTGGATCTCTCAAGGATTGAGGCCGGGCACCTGGAGTTGTTCGAGGAGCCGTTCGACCTGCACCTGGTGCTGGACGATGTCCGCCGCATGTTTGCGGTACAGGTGCATCAGCGTGGCCTCGAGTTCAGCTTCAAAACCGCGCCCGATGTGCCGCGCATGGTCGTGGGCGATGCGGGGCGGCTCCGCCAGGTGCTGATCAACCTGGTCGGAAATGCGACAAAGTTCACCACGCAGGGCGGAATCTATGTGGAAGCATCGAGGAGCGGGACCGCGGATCCGGCCGATCACGGAGTAGCCGTGGTGCAGTTTGCCGTGCGGGACACCGGCCTGGGCATCCCGCCGGAGATGCAGGACGCGGTATTCCATTCCTTCGTGCAGGTGGATGGATCTCTGCGAAGGCAGCATGGAGGGGCGGGCCTGGGCCTGGCCATCTGTTCCAAGCTCGTGGACCTGATGGGCGGCACGATCACTCTGGAATCCACCCCACAATCGGGCTCGACTTTCCGCTTCAGCGCCAGGCTGCGGCTGGCCGCCAGTTGCATGGAAGACCCCGGCGCCCGCCTGCCCATCTCCGCCTGATGGATCCTCCCCGGTTTCCCCTCTTCCGGCTGTGCCCGATCACCTGGCCTGTGCGGCTACGGGCAGTGCCGCCGTGCGTTGGGCCGCGGGGGCCAGCGGAGGCAGTCCGTTCTCGGGGGCGTTCAAATAGAACAGCGCCACCGCACTGACATCCTGCCGCTGGTACATATTCACCCAACTGTCGGCGGGAGCCGGATCGGCGGCGAGGCTGTAGCCGGCGGGTTTGTCCATGAGCGGCACCAATTTACCCGCGACATCCATGCTCACCGGGCGGACAGGCGCTCCGCCTTCGAGCAGTTTCACCACGTTGGCCTTGCTGTCTCCGCCCATCTGCTGGAGTGTGACGCGGAGGCCGGTGTGGAAGTAGACCGGGTCTGGGACATGGTAGCGGTAGAAGGCGTACTGGCGAGTTTCCTTGTCGCCCACCGTGCTGCCCATGAAGCGGGTCTGGTAGAGGCCCTGGCCCCAGCCGGTACCGATGTAGTCTTCCGTCCCGGTTCCGGCAATTGTCGGATGCGCCATATCGCCGTCGAGGAACATCTTGACCTCACCCTCGCCCCACCAGCCGGTGATGCCGGGCGCGGCGATGACCCCGACGTGCGTACCGAGGAACCGGCCCTCGCCATTCACCTGAGGCAGAATCTCAAAGTCGCGGCCGAGTTCGGTGGGCTGTTCGCGGCGCCAGATGGCGTGGAAGTAGAGGGCCTCGGGATCGGGTTTCGCAGTGGAGAGGATGTCGACGTCGTAGAAGAGGTGTTTCACCAGGTGGCCCGATTCGTTGGTGAGCGTGATGCGGGCCGCAGTGCGGAACGGCATGGGAATGTAGCAGTTGAAGGAGCGGCCTTCCGGGTTGACGAAGAACTCGTTCTCCAGCTTGATGGCCCGGCCGTGGATTGCACCGAAGAAGTCGCCGAAGGGGACGGAGACGGCCGGAGTCTTTGCGCCGTCCCAATACATGTCAAGCTTCAGGCCGCGCAGGGTAGCGGGATCGCGATCGGAGATTGTGATCCAGATGCGGCGGACGCTGCCGCTGCCGTGGACGTCCAGCAAGGTCTTGGTTTCTCTGGCGGCCAGGGGTTCGAAGGGATGGCCCTTGGCACCCTTGTTCTCCAGCGCGGCCTGGCCCTTGGCCGCCTTGGGATTCTCGAATGTCGCCCAGCGGGTTTGCGAGTCCGGCTGACGGCGGTAGAGTTCCTGGGCGGAGCAGGTGAACGCGAGAGCGATCAGGACGGCGGCAAGGGTCTTCATGAGAAGGCAAGTCTATCACCGCCATTTGCGCCGCGGCCGCAGGAGCAGGATGCCGGCAAGTCCTGAATCGCCGCGCCGTTCCGGATAATCCTAGCTAACTGTGAATCCCAGACCACTCCTGCACCTGGAAGGGGCCGCCGTTCTGGTTTTCAGCCTTTGCGCCTATCACTGGCAGCATGGGAGCTGGAGCCTGTTCGCGCTTCTCCTGCTTGCTCCAGATCTTTCGATGCTCGGCTACCTGGTGAACGTCCGAGCGGGAGCCCAACTCTACAATGCGGTCCACACCTATGTGGGCCCTCTGTTGCTGGCGCTCTACTCCATGGGGGCTAGCCATCCGGTGCTCTTACCTCTCACGCTCATCTGGTTTGCGCATATTGGCATGGATCGCATGCTGGGCTACGGCCTGAAGTACCCGACCCATTTCAAGGACACGCACCTCAGCCCGGAGCGGCATGGTATCCGACTGGCGGAAGCGGCTCCTCACGTTGTTGCAAAGACGGAGTAGCGGGTGGTGCGGCGGAAGCCGAGGCGGCGGTAGAGGTCGAGTCCGGCCGGCGACGACTGCAGGACCAGCGGGCCGCGGACACCGCGCTGCCGCAGGTCGCCGACGGCGTGGCGCATGATGGCTTCGCCCATGCCGCGCCCGCGCCAGGGCGGCAGAGTGGCCACCGAGTAGATGCCTAGCGCTCCAGCAGCCTCAATGACAGCGGTGCTCGTGACGGCATAGCCATCGAAATAGCCGAGCCAGATCTCGAGCGGCGCATGCCAGGGCTCATTGGATTCATAGATCCGTTGGGCGATGGCCGTCGGGATGTGGAAGCACTGCGAGACGACACGGGAGAAGTCGGAGCGTGTGGTGCGATCCTCGACCCTGCGGTACTCCAGTTGGGGCAGTTCGCGGCGCGGCGCGACCATCTCCTCCGTCTCCATGCCGGGCGATTCGGCGATGCAGACGAGGCCGGCGTTTTCGAAGATTTTCAGAATACGGCGGGCCGTGCGGGCACCAAGGAAGTCCTCGCAGACCCAGAACGACCACTGGCGCTGTTTGGCCGCGTAATGGGCATCGGCAATGCGGATGCGGCGCTCCATCTCGCCTTCGAGATCGGAAACGGGATCGGTCAGTAGCGCGATATTGAAGACGGAGTAAGTGACGGGGGACGTGATGAGTTTCACGCCGCCGCGCATCTCCCACGGGCCATAGAAAGAGAGAGAGGCGGACAGGTTGCCCGCGTTACGTTCCCAGCCTCTCATAGAAGACTCATCGGGTCGACATCCACCACTAGCGCTGTCGCCGGCCACTTGTCGTCCAGGGCGTGCTGGCGCAGCCGTTTCAGCAGTTCATTCAGTTTGGGGCGGGAGATGGCTTTGATCAAGGTCTGATAGCGGAATTCGTTCTTGAGGCGCGACACGGGGGCTTCCGCCGGACCCAGAACCTTGATCCCCTCCTCCGGAGTGCCGAGCAGATGGGCGATCTGGCCGCTCATACGCAGTGCGTCCTCCTGCTTTTCCGCCCGCACGACGATATTGGCCATGGCGCAGAAAGGAGGGTAGCGCATGAGGCGGCGGAACTGCAGCTCTTTCTCGTAGAACTTGCCGAAGTCCTGGTCGGCCGCACAGCGGATGGCGTAGTGGTCCGGGTTGATGGTCTGGATCAGCACGGTGCCGGGTAGGGAGTGGCGCCCGGCTCGGCCGGCGACCTGGGTGAGAAGTTGGAAGGCCCGCTCGGCGGAGCGGAAGTCGGGCATGGCCAGGCCAATATCGCCGGACACCACACCCACGAGCGTGACGTTCGGGATGTCGTGACCCTTGGCAATCATTTGTGTCCCGACGAGGATATCGTAGTTGCCCTCCCGAAATCCGCCGAGGATCTGTTCGTAGCGATTCTTGCCGGTGACGGTGTCGCGGTCGAGCCTCGCGATGCGGGCACGAGGCAGGTGGCGATGAAGCTCGTCCTCGACTTTTTCGCTGCCGCTGCCCAGGAAGTAGATGTGCTCGCTGCCGCAGTGGGGGCAGACCTGCGGCACGCGCTGGGCGAAGTTGCAGTAGTGACACAGCAGGCGGTTGTCGCGGCGGTGAAACGTGAGGGCGACGGCGCAGTTGACGCACTGGATGCGCTCGCCGCACGAGCGGCAGGCGACCGAGGCGGAGAAGCCGCGCCGGTTCATCAGCAGGACCGTCTGCTCTCCGCTCTCGATCTTGGCGCCGATGGCTTCGATCAGTCTGCGGGAGAACAGGGCGTTCTGGCGGGTCTCCAGAAACTCCTCGCGCATGTCGATGAGTTCGACCGATGGCATGGGCCGGTCGCCGACGCGGGTGGGTAATTCCAGCAGGCGGCTCTTGCCGCGCTCGACGTTGTAGCGGCTTTCCAGGCTGGGGGTGGCTGAGCCGAGCACCACCACGGCCTTGGCTTCGCGGGCTCGGACAATGGCGACGTCGCGGCCGTTGTAGCGAGGGGTCTCTTCCTGTTTGTAGCTCTGGTCGTGTTCTTCGTCGACGATGATGAGGCCCAGGTCCGCCACCGGGGCAAAGACGGCGGAGCGGGTGCCCACGCCGACCTTGGCGATCCCGCTGCGCAGGCGGCGCCACTGCTCGGCGCGCTCACTGTCATTAAAGGCGGAGTGGAGGATGGCGACCTGATCGCCGAATCGGGCGTGGAACTGCCCGGCCATGGCGGGGGTGAGGGCGATTTCGGGGACGAGGAGGAGGGCTCCGCGATCGAGCTGGAGGGCGGCTTCGATGGCGCTGAGGTAGACCTCGGTTTTGCCGGAGCCGGTAACGCCGCGCAGCAGGAAGGTCTGGTAGTGACGGGCGTCCAGGGCCTTGCGGATCTCGTCGTAGGCGGCCTGCTGCTCGGGGTTCAGGTCGTGGCGGGGCCGGGCCCAGGCGGTGTCGGCGGCCAAGGCTTCCGGCTTGAGAATCAACAGGTTGCGCCGGGCCATGGCACGTGCGGCCTGGGAGGCGCCCTTGACCAGGAGTTCCAGTTCCTCGAGATTGTGGGTGCCGGGGTGGAGTTCGAGATAGGCGACGAGTTCGCGTTCCGACTTGGTGAGTTTGACCTCGGCCGGGCGTCCCTGGAATTCGACGCGCAGGCGGGCGGCGGGCGCGCGCATGGGGTCGCGCTCGGCCAGGTTCTGCTCCAGTTCGATCAGCCCTTTCTTTTCCAGGCTTTTCAGGAGTTTTTTGGCGCCGGGAAACTTGCGTTCGAGGGTGGTTTCGGAGAGGGCGCGTTGTTCGAGAAGGCGCAGCAGGTCGACGGCGGTGTCGTTGCCGGGTTCGCCGATGAGGAGTTGCCGGATGACGGAATGGCCCTTGTCGGTGAGGGCCCAGACGCGGGTGCGGCGCACCTCACCGGTGAGCGGAGCCATGCTGCGCAGGACTTCGCCCAGGGGGGCGCAGTAATAGTCGGCCACCCACCGGCCGAGGGCCAGAAGTTTTTCTTCCAGAACGGGTTCCGCGTCGAGGAGGCGCAGCGCTTCCTTGGCGGGGACGGAGGGCGGGTCGTTATGAGCGCGCAGGATGACGCCGGTGAGCTTGCGGGGGCCGAAGGGCACGATGATGCGGCATCCTGGCGCGACGCGGTGGCGCAGGGTCTCCGGCAAACGATAGGTAAAAGGCCGATCGATAGGAACGGGCAGGCTGACGTCGATGTATTCAAAAAAGGTCGGCACTCAGGTAACCTTTGACACGGGCAACGGCTCTTTCATTGTTGCAGGAGCTGTTCCATGAAAACTTTCATCACTCTATGTGTGTGTGTTCTGATGCTTGCGGGCGTTGCCTTGGCCGCCGCGATTGACGGCAAGTGGGTGGCCGAGACGAAGATGAACCGCAATGGCAATGAGATGGTCATCGTGAGTACGTTCGACCTCAAGGCGGACGGCAACACGTTGACGGGTTCGATTACCCGTAAAATGGGCGATCGCGATCCTATGACGTCCGAAATCAAGAATGGCAAGATCGACGGCAACAAGTTTTCTTTCACCGTCGTGACGAATACGCCCAATGGCGAGATGAGCATGACGTACGAAGGCACGGTGGATGGCGACACGCTGAAGGGTACCTCAGCGCGCGAAGGCGGCCAGGGCCGTCCGTTCGAGGCGAAGAAGAAGTAGTCCAGGCAGCGAAAGTTTTGAAAACAGAAGCGGCGCGCCAACCTGCGGGTTGGGGCGCCGCTTTTGCGTTTGGGGTAAGTTCCGTTCCGGCTTATTCCCCGTGTATTTCCCGCACACTCTCTTCCAATTCCCGTGGATTGACGGTGGCGGTGCCCAGTTTTCCGACGGCGACTCCGCTGGCATGGTTGGCCAGTTCGGCGGCCTCCGCGGGCGAGGCTCCGGCGGCGAGGCCCAGGGTGAAGACGGCAATCGCCGTGTCTCCGGCTCCGGAGACGTCGAAGACTTCGCGGGCCCGGGTGGGGGTGTGATAGACCGCTTCGCCCTGGTGGAACAGCAGCATGCCCTGCTCGCCCATGGTGAGCAGAACCATCTCGGTCCCCCAGCGCCGCAGCAGTTCCGTGCCGGCGGCCTCCGGCTCCGCTTCGTCTCCTAAACCCGACGCCGCGCGCGCCTCTTTCAGATTCGGCTTCACGGCGGTGACGCCCTGCCAGGGGAGCGGATTCTTCGGGCTGGGATCCACGGTGATGATCTTGCCCCTGGCGAGACGGCACAGGCCCTGCGCGACCTCGGGCGTCAGGAAGCCTTTGGCGTAGTCGGACAGCAACAGGGCATCACAGCGGCTGAGGGCGTCTTCCAGGCGGGCGAGCAGGTCATGGGTCTGGCGTTCGTCGGGCTTGAGGCGCGATTCGCGGTCGATGCGCACCACCTGCTGATGGCGGGCGACGACGCGCGTTTTGACGATGGTGCGGCGGGCCGGGTCTTCCAGGATGCAGGTGGAGTCGATGCCTGAGTCGCGCAGCAGACCGGTGAGGCGTTCTCCGGCGGAATCGGCTCCGGTGAGTCCGGAGACGCTGACGCCTGGGGTGAACTCGCGCAGGTTGCGGGCGACGTTGGCGGCTCCGCCGGCGTAAAAGGACTCTCCGGTGACCTCCACGACAGGCACGGGGGCCTCGGGCGAGATGCGGGCGACGTTGCCCCAGACGAATTCATCCAGCATCAGGTCTCCGGCGACCAGGACCCGGAGATCCGCGAAACGGCGGATCAATTCATTAGCGCGGCGGGCGTTCAACATCCAGATCCAGTATCCTATGCAGGCGGTGCACACGGGCCTTGCGCGGGCCCTGGTTTAGTGTAAGAATTTACACTGAAAGCCAACATGCGCACCGTAGTCCATTGGGATGGCGACCGGTTCTTCGCCTCCATCGAGCAGGCTGCCGATAAGCGGCTGCGGAGCAGGCCTGTGGCTGTGGGCGGCGCGCGGCGCGGGGTGGTTTTGTCGGCGAGCATGGAGGCGCGGCGGCTGGGGATCCGGCCCGGCTGGCCGATGGCGCGGGCGCGGCGGGCGGTGCCTGCCCTGGTGGTGCTGCCGGCGCATTTCGATCTCTACGAACGATTCTTCGACCAGATTCTGGGACTGTGCCGCGAGACGACGCCTCTGGTGGAACCGGCCGAGGTGGGCGCGGCGTGGCTGGACCTGACCGGAGCGGAGCGCTGGAACCGGCAGGATGCCGAGCACGTGATCGCGAAGCTGCGCGGCACGGTGCACGAGTGGCTGCGGGTGTCGATCTCGGCGGGCATCGCCAGCAACAAGATGGTGGCGCGGATTGCGGCGCGGCTGCGGAAGCCGGGGGCGCAGACGGTGGTGCCGCCCGGGACGGAGCGCGGGTTTCTGGCTCCGCTGCCGCTGCGGATTCTGCCCGGGCTGCAGGCAGGTTCACTGGATGCACTGGAGGTGGCGGGGCTACGGACCATCGGGCAGTTCGCGGGCGCGCCCATTGATGCGCTGGCAGCGGTGCTGGGCCGCAGTGCGCTGCCGCTGCTGCGCCGGGCGCAGGGTGTTTCCGAAGAGCCGGTGGGCCGTAAGCGGGTGTCGGAACCGGGGTGGAGTGAATTTCTCGAGTTTCCGGAAGACGTGTGGGAGGAACCGGTGCTGCTGGCGACATTGCGGCGCATGCTGGAGCGGCTGATGGCGCAGGTGCGCGCGGCCGGTGTCGAGGTAAGGCGGCTGGCGCTGGAAGTGCGGTATACGGATCACGAAGAGTCGCGCAAGAGTCTGGAACTGGCGGAGCCGACGGCGCTGGAGAGCGAGACATTCGCGCTGCTGCCGGGCCTGCTGGAAGGGGCGTGGACGCGGCGGGTGCGGCTGCGGGCGCTGACGTTGAAGGCAGGCCGTGTGTACCGGCCTTCACCACAGATGGAACTGTTTGCGCCGAACTCCACGCGGCGCGAGCACGATTTGAAGCTGGCTGCGATTGTCGACCGCCTGCGGCGGGAACACGGCGCCTCGATTGTGCGCCGCGGCGACGAACTGCAGTTGAAAACGGCATGACGGCCGAGACGATACCGGGCGCGCGGGTGGGGCATGCGGTGTTCGGGCACGGCACGGTGGTGCGGGCGTGGAACGAACGGGTGGAGATTCGTTTCGACTCGTTTGGCGCGCTGACGCTGCCACGGCGGGCGCATCCGCTGGTGGCGGTGAGTACGCCGGAGCCCGAGGGCGCGCAGGTGGATCAACGGGTATTGAACGAGATCCGCGCGGCGGTGCAGGCGGAACGGCAGGCGGGCGCGCGGCCGGTGGAGTGCGAAGTGGAGGAGGTCCACCGGGACGGTCCGCTGTGGTGCCTGCGGGTGGTGTCGGACGAGTTGGACGTGTCGCTGGAAGGGGCGCGGGCGTGGTGGCCGGACCCGGGCAAGGGCGCGGCGGAGATCGTGTCGATACTGCCGGAAGAGGGGGTGCTCTGGCTGCGCGGGCCCAGTGCGGCGGTGCCGTGCGCGGGCCGCAAGATCTACCTGTATCCGCCGGAGTTCCTGCAGAAGCTGGCCGACTTGTGGCAGGACAAGCAGTGGTCGGCGCAGGCGCTGGAGTGGTATGAAGCGATGTGCGCGGGCGCGAATCCGGCCGGCAGCGAGGGGTTGGACGATGCTCCTTATCCCTGGTTGAGACGGGCGCAGCGGCGGGCATTTCGATTGCCGCGGTGGCGGTTCTCGCTGCTGCACGGGCCGCCGGGTACGGGCAAGACCACCACGTTGGGCGCGCTGCTGGCGCAGTTCCTGTTGCAGCGGCCGGAGGGGCGTGTGCTGCTGGTGGCGAATACGAATGCCGCGGTGGACCTGGCTCTGCTGGCCGTGGACAAACAGTTGGAGCAGCGCGGCGAGCGTCCGGTGTGCCAGCGGATTGGAACGAATTTCGATACAGCGCAGTATGTGACCAGGCCGCACCTGCTGCCGGCGCACAGCCTGCACTTATTGGACTCGCTGGCGAAGCTGGAGGCGCAGTCGGCCGATCCGGCGGATGGGCCGACGTATGCGACCTGGAAGGATGCGGTGGGCAAAGTGCGGTCGAAGCTGCGGGCGCGGCTCCTGGCGGCCTTGAAGCGGGCGCGGCTGGCGGCGATGACAACGGCGCGGGCGCTGATGGGTGTGCAGGATCTGAAGGACACGGGCGCGTACGACCTGATCGTCTTCGACGAAGCGAGCCAGGTGAGCCTGGCGCACGCGCTGGCGCTGCTGCCACTGGCGCGCAGAGCCCTGTTTGCCGGGGATCCCAGGCAGTTGGCTCCGGTGGTGAAGGCGTCGGCGGCGAATGGGCCGGCGGTGCGGTGGCTGGGCCGGACTGCCTTCGATGTGGTGGAGCAGGGTGAGGCGACCGAGTTTCTGGATGAGCAGTCGCGCATGGCCGAGCCCATCTGCCGGCTGGTGAGCGAGGCCTTCTATGAGGGACGGCTGCGGGTGGCGGGCGATGCGCTGGCCAGCCCGTTGTGGCATGCCGAGCGGGCCGGGCACGAACTGCGGGTGACTCGGGTGCGGAGCCAGGCGCTGTGGTCACCGCTGTACCAGGGTCTGGTGCGCGAGGAGTCGGCCCGGGCGATCGCGGAGGTGGTTCCACGGTTGTTGCTCGATGCGCGGCCGGCGCAGATCGCGGTGGTGACTCCGTATCGCGCGCAGCGGGCATTGCTCGAGCATCTGCTGCGGCGGCAGGGCTGCGGCGGGGTACTGGTGACCACTGCGCATGCCGTGCAGGGCAGCGAACGTCACACCATCCTGTTCGATCCCGTGGACGCGGCGGGCCGGTTCTTGAGCCGCGAAGATCTGGGGCCGCGGCTGATCAATGTCGCCTTGAGCCGGGCACAGGCGCGGCTGCTGCTGTTCCTGTCCGATTCGGACTGGAAGAATCCGGCGCTGGCCGGAGCACAGGGCTACCTGGCGGCCCAATAGGCGCGGTGGCCGATATAGTCGGGATCCGGCAGATTGCCCAGAATGACGCGTCGCAGTTCCAGGATGTCCACCTCCCCCTGCTTCTGATAGAGCACCTTGCCGCCCGGCGCCAGTAGGACCGTGTACGGGACCCCGGCTTCCCACTTGGCGTCGAAGGCGGCCTGCATGGCGTAGGTGTCGTCGGAGGCGAACTGCAGGTTGGTGTTGGAGGCGTGCTGCTTCTCCAGCGCCTTGAGGACACCGGCTCGCTCGTCGGGCAGGTTGGTGGAGACGGTGACGAGGTTGAAGTCGCGGCCGCGGTACATGCGGAAGGTGGTCTCCAGGGCGGGGAACTCGCTGATGCAGGGCCCGCACCAGGTGGCCCAGAAGTTGATGAGCACCACCTTGTCCGTCGCGTTGGCACGCAGTTTCTTCAGGTCTTCCGCGGTGGCGGCGGTGACGGTGACCGGTTCGGCTTCGATCTTCTTCATCTCCTCCACCTGGCTGGCGTGCTTGGAGCGCCACTTGGTGGAACAGCCGAAGACAGGCGTGTGCGGCACGGCGACGGGCTTGCCGGCGAGCATGGAGTCGAGCGCATTGCGCAGATCCTGGATTTTTACCAGCGATTCCCGCTGGCTGTTGTCGATGCGGCCTTCATAGCGCAGCTTGCGCTCGGCATCGAAGACGAAGACGTGCGGCGTGGCCTTGGGCCCATAGGCCTCGGCGACAGCCTGCGTTTCGCCGTCGTTGAGGTAAGGGAAGTTGAACTGGCGGTAGGCGGCGCGGATCTTCATGTCGTCGAACGTGTCGCCCACATCGGTGTAACCAAGTTCGTTTAAGCGAACGGCATCGGCGGCGTTGGGTTGAATGGCGACGAAGGTGACGCCCTTGCCTGAGTAGTCGCTGACCAGTTTCTTAATGCGGCCTTCGTAGAGCTGGGCCGTAGGGCAGTGGTTGCAGGTGAAGACGATGGCCAGGATCGGGCTGGACGAATACTCGCTGAGCTGGTGCGTCTTGCCGTCGATGCCGGGCAGGGAGAAGTTGGGCGCTGGAGAACCGATAGCCAGCGTGCGGTGAGTGTCTTCCTCGCCGAAGGCCAAGGCGGCCGCGGCCAGGCTCAGGAGGACGAAGGAGGTGCATCTCATCATGGGCTCAGCTCCTCAGGTAATGGGTACAGCCTATCGCGGATCGGGCCGTCAGTTGAAGGATAATCGTCACCATGATTCTTGCACTCCTTCTGCTGTGGAGCCAGGCGGCCACGGCGCCGCCCGGCGTGGTGATCGATCATCATCCCGGGAAGACACAGCAATACATTGGATCGCCCTCCATCGCGATTGTGCCCGGCGGGGCGTATGTAGCCTCGCATGACTTCTTCGGAAAGGGGTCGACGCAATCGACATCGGCGGTGTCGCGGGTGTTCCGGTCCACCGATCGGGGCAGGACGTGGACGAAGACGGCCGAGTTTTCCGATCAGTTCTGGTCGAACCTGTTTATGCACCGCGGGCAGCTCTACCTGATGGGGACGACGTGGGAGTACGGGCGGATCGTGATCAGAAAGTCGGCGGATGGGGGTGTGACGTGGAGCGCTCCGGCGTTCCTCACGGAGGATACGGGCTATCACACGGCTCCAGTGCCGATGGCGGAGAAGGGCGGCCGGCTGTGGCGCGGCTTTGAGTTTCATCCGCAGGGCAAGTGGGGCTTCTTTGAGGCATTCCTGATCTCGGCTCCTCTGAAATCGGACCTGATGGATCCCAGAAGCTGGACGAAGACGGAGCGGATGCGGTACCCGAAGGAGCTGGCCGGCGAAGGGGATCACTGGCTGGAGGGCAATGCGATCGTCGACCGCAAGGGTGAATTGCTGGACATTCTGCGGGTGGCGAACATCGAGAAGGCCGCCATCGTCAAGCTGAAGGGTGGAAAGTTCGAGTTCGAGGGCTTGGTGCCGTTTCCGGGCGGGGCGAAGAAGTTTACGATCCGCTGGGATAAGAAGAGCAAGCGCTACTGGACGCTGTCGAATCCGGCGCTGGAGAAGTATGAGCGGTCAGCCAAGGACCCGGCGTCGGTGCGGAACACACTGGCGTTGATGTCGTCGCCGGACCTGCGGCATTGGACGGTGGAGCGCATCGTCCTGTCGCATCCGGATGTGGAGAAGCACGCGTTCCAGTACGTGGACTGGCAGTTCGACGGCGAGGATCTGATCGTGGCTTCGCGCACGGCGTTCGATGATGAAGAGGGCGGCGCGCCGCGCGGGCATGACGCGAACTTCCTGACCTTTCACCGCGTGGAGAAGTTCCGCACCAATTCGAAGTGAGCCGGGCGGTGCAGTTCGTACAGATCAACGCGTCGACGAAGCAGGACCGGCATGTGGTGACCGCCCAGGTCAAGGACGCGATTGTGGCCGCCGGCGGCTGGGTGACGGGCTTCCAGCAATTCTCGAATGTCTCGGTGTGCATCCAGTTCGAGATGGAGGCCGCTTGCATGGCCCGGCTGTTTGAGAGGCTGGAAGGTCTGGAGCTACAGCTCTCGGAAGCATCGCGGCGGCTGCCTGGCGAACTCACGGCGAAGCCGGAGACCGAATTGATGGGGACGTTCCAGCTCACCTTCTTTCACTCGGATCCCGACGAGCGGATGGTGATACCGGCGGTGCCAGGCTGAGCCAGTCAGTTGATCTCGTGGTAAATCGTGCCGGATTCGGCGGAGACCAGGCCGAGGTGGAACCGGATGGATTCCCCCAGCGCCTTGAGGGAAACACGGGTGACGGCCCAGGCGCCGGCAGCCACAATCGCGGTTGCGCCCAGGACAGCCAGCCGTGAGCGAAAGATCACGAAGTACTGAACGGCCACGATGGCGGCCATGACTAGGCCGCCGCCCAGCATCAGCGGCACCATGAACGGGCTGCGTGTGGTTTCGGGTTGCTTGCTGAACGGCAGTCCTTCAATGAGCCGCAGTTCCAGACCGAGATAGAACGACGCCATGGCGATGCTGAACGCCACAAACAACAGCGCGTCGAGCGGTCCCCAAAACCAGGCGGTCGCCAGCAGCAGGATCCCGTGCGGCGCCAGGATGATGCGCGTCCATAGGGCGGCGTGGGTCCCATTCGCCACGCTTTGCAGACTGCCGGAAGGGGCCAGCAGGAAGATCCACGTTCCCTTGTAATCGCTGCCGAAGACGAGGAGCGTGCTGATGAAGAACAGCAGGGCTCCGATGACGTGCGGCACGAGGTGTACCGGCGAGAAACCGGGGGCGAATACGCTGGCGGAAGGAATGCGGCGCATCTCGAGGAACGGAATGATGAGCATGGGCAGCATCGGCACCAGTTGGCGGCGGAACTGCCAGTCGCGCCACATCATGGCCGAGACGTAGTGGAAGCCGGCGCGTGCTGGAGGGCCTCCGTACAGCCGGGCCGTAAGATCGCCGAGCCGCGATCGCCGGCTACCGCGGGCACGAGTGCCGCGCCCCTGCACCATGCTCGAGACGCGAACCAGGAAGTCGGCCGAGAGCGCTCGAATCCCGAAGCTGCCCACCACCAGCGCCAGCACGGCGAGAGCTGCGATGAGCGTGTTGCGCCAGGTGGGATCCTGCGGCAGGGCGATCCGGAAAGGCAGGTGGGTGAATACACGCGGCACGAACTGCAGCAGGGAGAGGAAGATCAGGGGTACCAGTTCGATTGCCTGGCCCCACGATTTCACTCGCGACGGAGGGGCGATGCGCAGTAGCCAGCCGAAAATCGAACAGCACAGGAGGGCGATGAACAGTCCGACAGCCAGCGCGCCGGCCAGGTGCAGCAGCGGGTAGTAGAGGGGACAGCCAGGTATGAACAAGGCCACCAGGGCGGGCACCACATTTAACCCGGGCGCCAGGTAAAGCACGATACGCAGCAGGTGTGTGAGTTTGGCCGCTGTATAGGTCGCGCCGTCCACCGGTTGATGTGCCAGGACCAGGGCTTCCGTGGGATTCACCAGGCTGTTGCTGGTCTCCGTCAACAGGATGATGAACAGCAGGAAGGCGGTCATGAAGAAGAAGATTCCGGCGTAGCCGGACAGGGATCGCTGTGCCAGGAGCATCAGCACGCTCAGCAATGCCGCCATGACAGCGTAGAGCAGGGTGGCGGCCTTCAGGGTGAAGCCGTCCCGGCCCAGGTGGCCCAGCATCTCGCGCCGTTCGCTGATCTTGCCGAATAGGCCGAGCAGCAGCCAGTAGCGCACGGGGTCGATACCGCACAGGCGCAGGAGCGGAGCGAGGGCGTTCATGGCCTGAGCGCGTCGACAATGCGCGCGACTCCGGGATCGGTGTCCACCGAGTGAGTCAGCTGGCGGAAAACCTGCTCCAGCGTTGCCTGGCTGGTGGACTCGCGCAGCGCTTCCGGCGTGTCGTTGGCGATCAGGTTGCCCTGGTGAATGATCATCACCCGGTCGCAGATCTTTTCCACCACGTCGAGCACATGCGAGCTGTAGAGGATGGTCTTACCGGCCGCCGCCAGAGCGGCCAGCAGGTCCTTGATAAGGATCGCGGCGTTGACGTCCAGACCGGAGAGGGGCTCGTCCAGCAGCAGCAGGTCCGGATTGTGCAGCAGTGCGGCGGCGATCAGGATCTTCTGGCGCATGCCTTTGGAATACGAATTCAACCTGTCGCCCGCTTCGGCTGCTAAAGAGAATGTTTCGAGAATTGCGGAGATTCTCGACTGCAGCAGCGGCTCCTCGACACCATGCAGACGGCCGGAGAGTTCCAGAAACTCCTGGCCTGTGAGCGACTCGAACAGCATGGCGGACTCCGGCACATAGCCGATGCGCTGTTTCACGTCGACCGCGCGCTCGGGCAGCGGCATGCCATCCACCCGCACAGCACCCCGGCCCGCGGTGAGAATGCCCGCAATCAGCTTGATGCAGGTGCTCTTGCCAGCTCCGTTGGGCCCGAGCATGCCCATGATGGCGCCACGATCCACGGTAAATGAGATCCCGTGCAGCACCTCGGCCCGGCCGTAGCCGAACCTGACATCGTCAAATACGACAATCGGATCCTGCAATTGCTAACTCCTGGCGGGCATTATAGTCATAATTGCCGGGTGAATTTCTCAGTGTCAGCCGCCTATCATTTGGATCCCGCGGCGTCATGCTACGATTTTGCGCATGAGATTCTGGCTCGTGTTCCTCAGCGCCCTCTGCGTCGTGGCCCAGAACAAGCCCCCGGCTACTGCCGTCCACCCCGTCACCGAGAATCTGCATGGAACAGCGGTGACCGATCCCTACCGCTGGCTGGAAGACCAACAGAGCCCGGAGACGCGCGCCTGGATCGATGCCCAGATGAAGTACACACGGGCCGCGCTCGATCCCCTGCCGCAACGGGCGCGCTGGAAGGCCCGGCTCACGGAATTGCACCGCACGGAAACCACAGGCCTGCCTCGCGAGCGGGCGGGCAAGTACTTCTTCGAAAAACGCGGCGCGAACGAAAACCGGGCTGCCATCTGCGTCCGCCGGTCGCTGAACGGGCCGGACGAGGTCCTGGTGGATCCTGCCGCCGTCTCCAAGGACGAGACGGTCAGCGTCGACCTCCTCGACGTCACGCCGGACGGGAAGTTACTCGCTTTTGGCGTGAGAAAGGGCGGAGCCGATGAGTTTGAAGTTCTGCTGCTGGATGTAGACAGCAAACAGCCGCTGCCGGACCACCTGCCGCCGATGCACTACATCAATGTGCTGCTGGTGCCGGACCACTCCGGTCTCTACTTCACCGATCTCGATCCCGGCAAGGGGCCACGGGCCTTCTTCCGGCCGCTGGGCCGCGAGACGATCGAGCCGAAGCAGATCTTCGGCCAGGGCTTCGGCGCGGAGTACATCCTGGAAGCGAATCTGTCGGACGATGGCCGCTTCCTGACGCTGAACATGGTGGAAGGTTCGGCCGGCAACCGGACCGAGGTGTGGCTATTGGACCGCCTGCGGGGCGGACGGCCTCAGCCCGTCGTGAGAGATTTGGACGCGCGCACCTACGGCTTTGTCGGCGGTGGCCGGCTCTTTCTCATCACGAACTGGCAGGCGCCTCGAAGCCGGGTGTTCGTTGTGAATCCGGAACAGCCGCAGCGTTTCTTCTGGAAGCTGATCGTACCGGAAGCCCGCTGGAATCTCGAGAGCCTGGACCTGGCGGGGGAGCGGCTGCTGGTGTCCTATACGCGCAATGCGAGTTCGATGGTGATGGTGCTGGAGTCGGACGGGCGCTACGCCGGCGAGGCCGAACTGCCCGGTCTGGGCGCGTTGGGCGGTGTCTCGGGCCGCTGGGGCTCGAAGGAGTTCTTCGCCGGCTACGAGTCGTTTACCACACCGGCCATGGTGCTGCGGTTCGACGCGAAGACCTTGGCGCGCACCACCTGGTACCGCGATCCGGTGCCGGTGGACAGCAACGCTTTCGAGTCGGAGCAGATCTGGTTTACCTCGAAGGATGGCACCCGGGTGCCGATGTTTGTGGTCCACAAAAAGGGTCTGCGGCTGGACGGAACGAACATGGCGCTGTTGACCGGCTACGGCGGTTTCAATGTGAGTATCACTCCCTACTTCTGGTCGGCCGGCGTGGCGTGGATGGAACAGGGCGGAGTCCTGGTGAGCGCGAATCTGCGGGGCGGAGCGGAGTTCGGAGAGGAATGGCACCGGGCCGGCATGCTTGCGCAGAAGCAGCACGTGTTCGACGACTTCATCGCCGCCGCCGAGGAACTGGTGCGAAGGAAGTACACCAGCCCGGGCAAGCTGGCCATCCTGGGCGGCTCCAATGGGGGGCTGCTGGTGGGCGCCGCGATGGTCCAGCGGCCGGAACTCTTCCGAGCGGTCGTGTGCGAAGTGCCGCTGCTCGACATGCTGCGCTACCAAAAGTTCCTGGTGGCCGGGTTGTGGGTGCCGGAATACGGCTCCGCCGACGACCCAAGCCAGTTTGAATACCTGCGTCGCTATTCGCCCTACCAGAATGTGAAGGACGGGGTGAAGTACCCTGCCGTCCTCTTCATGACCGGCGATTCGGATACGCGCGTGGCTCCGTTGCACGCCAGGAAGATGACCGCGCGCGTCCAGGCCGCGACCTCCTCCGGGCTGCCGGTGCTGCTGCTCTATGACACCAAGACCGGCCACTCCGGCGGCAAGCCGGTGACGCAGATCATCGAGGACGAAACGGACATATTCTCTTTCCTGGCGTGGCAATTGGGCATGTAGCGCGGCGAGGCTGTGATAGTGTGCCGGTGGAAGGAGTCGCGCATGTTCCGTCTATTTGCTTTGTTGGTCCTTCTGGCCGGATGGAGTGCGAATGCGGCCGACTACGCCGTCGGGGCCGATCTGTCGTTTCTGAAGCAGGCCGAGGAGCGGGGGACGCAGTTCAAGGAGAACGGGGAAGCAAAACCGGGCCTCCAGCTCTTCAAGGATCACGGGTATAACTGGATCCGGCTGCGGCTGTTCCACACTCCTACAGAACTGCCGAACAATCTGGAATACACCATCGCCACGGCGAAGGCGGCCAAGGCACTGGGCTACAAGTTCCTGCTGGACTATCACTATTCCGACACGTGGGCCGATCCAGGCAAACAGTTCCTGCCCAAGGCGTGGGAAGGGTTCAACCACGACCAGCTCGTCCAGGCAGTCTTTGAGTACACGCGCGATACCATGCGGGCCTTTCGGGAAGCCGGGGTGCTGCCGGATATGGTGCAGGTCGGCAATGAGGTGTCAAACGGCATGCTGTGGCCCGACGGCAAGCTGCCCGACAACTGGGACGCCTTCGCGGACCTGGTGCGGGCCGGAATCAATGGAGTGGATGCGGGGCGGGGCAATGGCGTCAGGCCGCGCATCATGATCCACATCGACAAGGGCGGCGACTGGCAGGCGACCAGGGAGTTCTTCGACGAGTTTCACCGCTATCGCATCGGTTATGACGTCATTGGGCAGTCATATTACCCTTGGTGGCACGGGTCCTTATTGGATCTGAAGGAAAACCTGGATTTCATGGCGAATGAATATCGAAAAGAGATCATCCTGGTGGAAGTCGCCTACAACTGCCGCCCGGGTGAGTATCTGAAGCGGCCCGGTCCCTTCCTGGAGACACCCGAAGGGCAGGCCGCTTTTCTGGAGGAGGTCCAGCGTCTGGTGGTGGCTACTCCGCATGGTCTGGGCAAAGGCATCTTCTGGTGGGAGCCGGCCGTGACAGGCGGGCTGGAGCGGCGCGGCTTCTTCGATCCCCAGTACAACGTCCTGCCGGTGATCGGCGTCTTTGACCGCTGGGTGCGGCACTAGTGACGGCGCCGGCCGTGCGCAATGAAGCCATGCGGATAGAACGCATGAAAGCCCTGCCAATTCAGACGTCTCAGTGTGATAACCTGAGAAGGAATTTGAGCGCCAGCGATGCCGGCACGCGTCAGTGAGGCGTTCGTCCTCCGCACTTACCCTTTTCAGGAAGGGGACCTGATTGTCAGTTTCGACACTCGCGATCAGGGCAAGTTGCGAGGCGTCGCCAAGCGGGCTCGAAAGCCGAAAGGTCCCTTCGGATCTTCGTTGGAACGGCTCTCGCAGGTAAGGATTTCCTACTACCAGCGGGAGGGTGCCGAGTTGGTCCGGATTGACTCCGTGGAACTGATGCAGACGCAGTTCGGTCTGTCCAGTTCATACGAGGCCGGCGTGGCGCTCGACTATTTCGCGGAGGTGTGCGACCACTTGCTACCGCCCTCGGAACCCAACGAGCGGTTCTACCGGCTGATTGGCGCCGTGCTGGCCGAATTGCGCGCGGCCGCGCCCGATCAGAAGCCGGCGGCGGTGTGGCGCACCATCATGTATTTCACGTTCTGGGCTGTGCGCTTGTCGGGCTTCCTACCCGAACTCCGGGTGAGCGCCGCCAGTCGTGAACTGGCTCAGGCCATGTCCGCTCATCCCGTGGCGAACCTGGCCGCCATCGACTGGACTAAGGATACGGCGGCCGACCTGCGCCGCTTCCTCTACCGCGAGATTGAATCGCATATCGAGCGCAAGCTCCTCACCGTCCCCCTTATGGAGGCTCTCTAAGTTCCCCGCATGGATTCCTATCAGGAGACAATCTTCAAGCTGAAGCGCTTCTGGGCGAAGCACGGCTGTGTCATCCAGGAACCCTATGACATCGAGGTCGGCGCCGGCACCATGTGCCCCGAGACCTTCCTCCGTGTTCTGGGCCCGAAACCCTATAGCGTCGCCTATGTGCAGCCTTCCCGCCGTCCGGCGGATGGCCGCTATGGCGAAAACCCGAACCGGCTTTACAAGCACTCGCAATTGCAGGTGATCCTGAAACCGGCTCCGGCGAATGTCCTCGATCTCTATCTGGAGTCGCTTGAAGCGATCGGCATCAAGCTCGACCAGCACGACCTGAAGTTCGAGGAAGACAACTGGGAATCACCCACCCTCGGTGCCTGGGGCATCGGCTGGCAGGTGATGATGGATGGCCAGGAGATCACTCAGTTCACCTACTTCCAGCAGTGCGGCGGTGTGGACCTCGACCTCGTTCCCGCGGAATTGACCTACGGCCTGGAACGGCTGATCGGGTTCCTGCAGGACCGCAAGTCGGTCTATGACATCGAGTGGGTGGCCGGCACGACCTATCGCGACGTCCGCTTCCGCGACGAGCAGCAGTTCTCGGTGTACAACTTCGAGAAGGCCGACGTTGGCATGCTGTGGAAGCTCTTCGATTTGCACGAGGCGGAGTCGCAGCGGCTCATCGACGAGTTCCGCGGGCTGGATCCCGAAAAGGACGCCCACGAGAAGAAGCGGTTCCCGCTGCTCAGCGCCTACGACCACGTGCTGAACTGCTCGCATACCTTCAATCTGCTGGACGCTCGCGGTGCCATCTCGGTAACTGAGCGTGTCGGCGTCATCGCCCGCGTCCGCAAACTGGCGGTGGGCGTGGCCACCTCCTGGGTGGATCAACAGAATCTGCTGAATGCCGTGGAGGTGGCGCAATGAGCGAAACGAAGCCATTCCTCCTCGAACTCGGTGTGGAAGAGATTCCCCACTGGATGATCGTGCCCGCTCTGGGCGATATGGAGCGGCTGTTCCAGGAGCTCTGCCAGACGCACCAGTTGGTGCCCGGCGAGCTGAAGTTTGACGGCACTCCTCGCCGCCTGGTCCTGCGCGCGGCCGGACTGCCGGAACGCCAGGCCGATCGCGTGGAACTGGTCATGGGACCGCCCAAGTCCGCCGGCGCCGGCGCCGCGATGGGCTTCGCGAAGAAGAACGGTGTCAGCGTGGAGGAACTCTCCACCGAAGTGACGCCCAAGGGTGAGTACTTCGCCGTCAGCCGCAAGATCGAGGGCCGCGAGGTCCGGCAGATCCTGGCGGAGGCCCTGCCGGCGCTGATCTCGAAGATTCCGTGGCCCAAGGCCATGTACTGGACCGGCAAGGGCGGCACGACGTTCATCCGGCCCATCCGCTGGATCGTGGCCATGCTGGGCGACTCCGTCGTGGAGTTCGAACTGGCCGGCGTGAAGTCGGGCACACTCTCACGCGGCCATCGCCGCATGGGCTCCGACGAGATCGCCTTCGACCATACCAACTACGAAGAGCGACTGGAGAAGAACGGCGTTATCCTCTCCGCCGCAAAACGCCGCAAGCGGATTCAGGACGGCATCAAAAAGCTGCTCAAGGGCAAGGGCCTGGAGTTGATCGCCGACGATTCGCTGTTGGACGACCTGGTGTACCTCACCGAGTATCCGACGCCGATCCTGGGCTCCTTCAACCCCGAGTTTCTGGCCCTGCCGCAGGAAGTCCTCTCTACCGTGATGCGCCATCACCAGCGCTACTTCACGATGCGGGATGGCGAAGGAAAGATGGCTCCGCACTTCCTGGCCATCATGAATATGAAGGCCGACAAGAAGGGCTATGTCGTCAAGGGCAACGAGCGTGTGCTCGAAGCCCGCTTCAACGACGCCCGCTTCTTCTGGGACCAGGATCAAAGCCGCAAGCTGGCCGATCGAGTGGAAGACCTGGCGAACGTCACGTTCCAGGCCAAGCTCGGTTCCTACAAGGACAAGCGCCTGGGCGTCGAAGCCGGCGTCTGCCGCATTGCGGGCGCGCTGAATCTCGACACCCGGCTGGCACGCCGCGCCGCGGAGCTCTGCAAGACCGACCTCATGACGGAGATGGTCAAGGAATTGACCGAACTCCAGGGCGTGATGGGCGGCCTCTATGCCAAGGTGCAGGGCGAACCGGATGAAGTCTGGAAGGCGATCTACGAACACTACGAGCCGGCCAGCATGGAGTCCGAGGTGCCGTCGAGCGACTACGGCAAGATTCTCTCCATCGCCGACAAGCTCGACTCCCTGGAAGGCTGCTTCGCGCTGGGCATGATCCCCAGCGGCTCGAAGGATCCGTTGGGACTGCGCCGCGCGGCTCAAGGCATCGTGAAGACGATTGTCGAAGGCCGTCTGCGAATGAACCTCAGGAAACTCGTGAACGAGGGCGCCGAGGAGACCAACCGGACCTTCCTGCGCATCCGCTCCGACTATAAAGAGGATCGCGCGGCCGATGGCGAACTGAAGCTGGCCAAGCAGATCTGGGAGTTCCTGCTCGATCGCGTGCGCTACTACTTCCGCGAAGTGCGGCACTATGCGTACGACGAGTTGGCCGCTGTGCTGGCGGCCGGTCCCGTGGACCTGGTCGACATCGAATCGCGGCTGTATGCGTTGAAGCAGGTTCGCCAGACCGAGGAGTTCGAACCTCTGGCCGCGGCGTTCAAGCGCATGCGCAACATTCTGAAGCAGGCCGGCTGGCAGAGCGGCACGGTGAACCCGGCGCTGCTCGAAGAAGGTGCGGAACGCGAACTCTTCGACGAAACCACTCGGGTTCTGGCTAAAGTGGCTGTCTACCGCCAGTCGGAAGACTACATGGCTTCGCTCAACGTGATCTCCAGCCTCAAGCCGGCGGTGGATCACTTCTTCGACAAAATTCTGGTGAACGCGCCGGATCCGGCCGTTCGCGACAATCGCCTGGCACTGCTGGGCGGCCTCTACAACGAAGTTTCCTCGATCGCCGATTTTTCGGAGATCGTGACCTCATCAACGACCGAATGAACTCATTATTCTGCTGACTAAATCAGGAGCACGATAGCGCTATGAGCAAATACGTTTATTCCTTCGGCGGCGGGACCGCTGAGGGTGACGGCACGATGAAAGACTCGCTCGGCGGCAAAGGCGCAGGCCTTGCCTCCATGTGCCGGGCGGGTGTGCCGGTGCCCGGTGGTTTCACCATCATCACCGACGTGTGTAACGTCTTCTTCGACAACAACAAGAAGGTGCCGAAGGAAGTCGACGAACAGATCTGGGAAGCTCTCGAGAAGCTCGAAGCCCTGATGGGCAAGAAGCTGGGCGATGCGGCGGATCCGCTGCTGTTGAGCGTGCGCTCCGGCGCGAAGTTCTCCATGCCCGGCATGATGAACACGATTCTCAACCTGGGTCTGAACGACAAGACCACCAAGGGCCTGTCCGACAAGACCGGCAATCCGCGCTTCGCGTACGATTGCTATCGCCGCTTCATCCAGATGTTCGGCGAAGTGGCCTTCGGCGTCGAGATGGAGCACTTCGATCATGCCTTCGATACCCTCAAGGCCAAGAAGAAGTACAAGCTCGACACCGAGATGACTGCTGACGACCTCAAGGTCATCGTCGAAGAGTTCAAGAAGATCTTCAAGAAGCACGCCAAGCGCGACTTCCCGCAGGACGCCCGCGAGCAGCTGCTGCTGTCCCGCAACGCCGTGTTTATGTCCTGGTGGGCGCCCAAGGCGTCTTACTACCGCAAGATGGAGAAGATCTCCGACCGTCTCGGCACCGCCTGCAATATCCAGGCGATGGTGTTCGGCAACATGGGCGACACCTCCGCCACCGGCGTCGGCTTCACCCGTGACCCCGGCAGCGGCGAGAAGGTGTTCTACGGCGAATTCCTCGTCAACGCCCAGGGCGAAGACGTCGTCGCCGGCATCCGCACCCCCTCTCCCATCTCCGAACTCAAGGCCTGGAACGCGGACGTTTACAACCAGCTGCGCGACATCACCTCGAAGCTCGAACTGTCCTACAAGGACATGCAGGACTTCGAATTCACCGTGCAGGAAGGCGTCCTCTGGATGCTGCAGACCCGCAACGGCAAGCGCACCGGCCCGGCCGCTGTGCGTGTGGCCGTCGACATGGTGGCGGAAGGTCTCATCGACGAGAAGACCGCCGTCATGCGCGTCGCCCCGGCTCAACTCGACCAGTTGCTGCACCCCGTGTTCGACACCGCTTCCCTGAAGTCGCTCACCAAGCTCGCCACCGGTATTGATGCCTCCCCCGGCGCCGCCGTCGGCCGCCTGGCCTTCACCTCGGAAGACGCCGTCGAAATGTCGGCCAAGTCCCCCGTCATCCTTATCCGCAAAGAGACCACGCCGGACGACATCCACGGCATGGACGCCGCCAAGGGCATTCTCACCGCCGTCGGTGGCAAGAGTTCCCACGCGGCCGTTGTGGCCCGCGGCATGGGCGTTCCCTGCGTCGTCGGCTGCGGCGCCATCTCGATCAACGAGCGCGGCAAGGTCGCGACCGTCAAGACCGCCGACAAGACCGTCACCATCAAGGAAGGCGACTGGGTGTCCATCGACGGCACCACCGGCGGAGTCTACCTCGGCCAGGCTGCCACGAAGGATCCGGATCCCAACTCGCCCGTCTTCGCCAAGTTCATGAAGATGGCCGACAAGTTCCGCGGCAAGTTCGGTGTTCGTGCGAACGCCGACATCCCGCGCGACGCGAAGGCTGCCCGTGCGTTCGGCGCCGAAGGCATCGGCCTGTGCCGCACTGAGCACATGTTCTTCGCCGAAGACCGTCTGCCGCACGTCCAGGCCATGATCCTCACCGACAACGTGAAGGACCGCACCAAGGCGCTCGCCAAGCTGCTGCCCATGCAGCGCAAGGACTTCGCCGGCCTGTTCGAAGCCATGAACGGCTTCCCGGTGGTCATCCGCACCCTCGATCCCCCGCTGCACGAGTTCGTCCCCAAGCGCGAAGAGCTGATGGTCGACCTCGCCAAGCTGCCCACGGCGGATCTCAAGACCAAGAAGGAAATGCTGTCGCGCTACAAGAACTTCGCGCCCGACGTGAAGTCGCTCAAGACCGTGCTGCCCCAGTTGCTGCACCGCGTCGAACAGCTGCATGAGTTCAACCCCATGCTCGGCCACCGCGGCTGCCGTCTCGGCATCACCTACCCCGAGATCACCGAAATGCAGGCGCGCGCCATCTTCGAAGCCGTCGTTCAGGTTGCGAAGAAGGGCAAGACGGTCATTCCCGAAGTCATGATTCCGCTCATCGGCGGCGTCGAGGAACTCGAGAACCAGAAGAAGATCGTCAAGGGCATTGCCGAGGAAGTTCTGGGCAAGGCCGGCCTCAAGAAGCAGAAGTACATGATCGGCACCATGATCGAAATCCCGCGTGCCGCTCTCACCGCCGACCGCGTGGCCACCGAAGCCGAGTTCTTCTCGTTCGGTACCAACGACCTGACCCAGACCACAATGGGCCTCTCCCGCGACGACTATACGAAGTTCTCGAAGGAGTACGAAGACAAGAAGATCTTCAAGGCGGACCCGTTTGGCGTCATCGACCGCGAAGGCGTTGGCAAGCTGATCAAGTTCGCAGTGGATGCCGGCCGTTCCACCAACCCGGAACTGGAAATCGGAATCTGCGGCGAGCACGGCGGCGAGCCGAGCTCCGTCGAGTTCTGCTACCAGGTCGGCATGGACTACGTGTCCTGCTCCCCCTACCGTGTGCCGATCGCCCGTCTCGCGGCTGCCCAGGCGGCCATCGCGAAGAGCGAAGGTTCCGCGGAAGCCAACCGCACCGCGTAGTTCGAACCACAGTCAAGGAAAGGGCCGCGTTCCCCGCGTGGGGGCCGCGGCCCTTCTTCTTTTGGAACTATTCCAGCAAGTCCGCCGACCGGTGAACCCCCGGCACATAGCCGGACCGGAAACACGCCACCGTCGACCACGGCGTCAACACCTCGGCCAGGACACCGCTCCGGCGCTGCTGCCGTCCGGCATAGCCGGACGGGGACCATTCCAGCAGCCAGTTGCCCCTCACCAGATACAAACCGCCTTCCTCCCGGATAAACGTGCCATCGGGCAGCAGTTCCTGCGGCTCGCGGTAAGTGGCCTTCGCTCCGTCGGCATCCATTCTCTCCGCGTGCAGCACCCGGTCCACCGCGTCCACCAGCAGTTTCTCGCCCGCAACCCGCCCCGGCCAGACGTCCAGGAATCGCAGGAAATCCATCCGGCGGCACTCCGCGCACGGCCTGTGTCCCGCCGCGAACGCCGTCGCTTCGTCCAGAAAGAACAGCTCCGTGTACAACCGGGGCGACATCACTACACGCTGCCTGCTCTTGAACTCCAACAGGCACGTGATCCACTGCCGGCTTTTGAAGGGCCGTACAATCTGCTTCTTCTCGTTGTGGATCGCCCCGCCGCGATTGCCCATCAGCGTGCCCCGGGCCTCGGTCGCGATCAACAGCCCCTCCGGAGTCACACGGTTCTGCAGCGGCATCGGCGATTCCTCCTCACTGTGCGCTGGCGATCGCCCGGTTCGCCGACCACGCTGCAATCTCGGCGAGAATCGCCGCCTCTACGCTCTTCCACACCACGGGATCGTTGTCCATCTTCCAGTGCGCCACGCCCATCCGGCGGCTGATCCAGGGGTAGTCCGACATGTCCACCGTCCGGAACAGATAGGTGAACCGCACATTCCCCAGAATCGTTGTCCTCGCCGGATCCATCGCCTTGATGTGTCCTTCGCCCTGAATGGGGCCCGGATCGTGCTGGTACAGGTTCAGCGCCCGCGAGACATTGGATGGAATCCAGTCGTCGCCTCGGCCCACACTGTCCACCTGGATTGTCAGCCGCACGGGGATGCCCTGCTTCTTCAACTCCGCGGCCAGTTGGACGCACGCAGCTCCGCCGAAGCTCTGCCCGTAACAGATGAACTCGACGCTCTTCTTCTCCGCGGCATCGAGTTTCCGGTCGCGGTTCTGGTCCAGGGCTTCCAGGATGAACTTCCTCACCGTCCTGCGGTCGTGGTTGCCGGCCGTCTCGACATAGACCCCTGGAATCTGCTTCCGGCGCAGCTCCAGCGCCAGCTTCCGGACACTCCGCTTGTCGTTGTCCCAATGCTCCCAGGCACCGAGAAAGCCCACGACAAGCAGGCTGCCGGCGGGCATCGGAGACGGCGTGCGGATCTCCTTCCGGTCCAGCCGGTGATCGGCCTTCACCATGGTAGCCAGCAGCAGCAATAGAGCCCAGCACTTCTGCATCGGTCTCAGCCTGCGCGCACGAAATGGCGCGTACGAAGGAATGACGCGCCGCCAGGCGGCTCCGGTTCAGGAGATTCTGCCCCGGGTCAAACTGCCTGGCTACTCCGCCGGTCCGTTCGGATTCTTCATGCCCAGCCACTCAAAGTACAGCTCATTGCGGATCCCCACACGTGCCAGGGCTCGCCCCACCGTCGCGTTCACCATGTCATCCAGCGTCTTCGGACGCCCATAGAACGCCGGCACCGGCGGAAAGATCACCGCCCCATGGTCCGCCGCTTCACTCATCAGCCGCAGATGGCCCTTGTGCAGGGGCGTCTCCCGCACCATCAGCACCACCGGACGTCCTTCTTTTAGTTGGACATCGGCCGCCCGCGCCACCAGGTCGGAGGAGTAGCAATTCGCCACCGCCGACAGGGTTTTGATCGAGCAGGGCGCCACAATCATCCCCAGCGTTTCGAACGACCCGCTGGCGATCGAGGCCCCGATGTTCGCCGGCGGATGGACCACGCTGGCCAGCGCCTCCACATCCCGCGGTTGCCACTCCGTCTCCTGCGCGATCGTCGCCCGGCCCGCCGGGCTCACCACCAGGTGTGTCTCGATGGATTTATCCCGCGCGAGCGTTTCCAGGATCCGGATGCCGAAGATGGCTCCCGAGGCTCCGGTGATGGCGACAATCAGGCGTTGTGGCAAGGCAAAAACTCCAACTGGACGTGTGTCTATCAGGGTAGCCAATCGCGGCGCGCCGCTGCCGGTCGGGATCCGCGAAACGAACCCGCCTTCGAATCTGATCCCTTTTTTGCACTTGCCGCGCGTATTGGTACAGGAGCCCAGCCCGCCAGGCGCCACGCAAGGTACCACCGGCTGAGCTCCTCCAAACCGAAAGGCTGGATCCCGATATGAAACTGGCAGCGCTGTGCCTGGCGCTGGCACTGGGGGCACTCTGTCCGCAGGCCGGCGCGTCGACCCTTCAACTCACCCAGGGTGGCTGGGACCAGGGCGGTCCCCTCACCATCCTGTTCACCGGCGACGACCTGGACCTCAGCGGCAGCATCGACACCGCCGAACTCACCTCGTTCGCAGCGTCGTTTCAGCTCGACGGCGGTGGCATCGCCACCTTCACCCTGGCCGACCTCGGCGTCGACGGTTTTTCCTACGCCTCGCCGGCCGATTACTTCATCAAGGCCGATGGTCCCTTGTACAGCCTGTATGAAATAGCGTTCGGCGGAAGTGCGTTCGGAGCCGTCTCCGACATCGCCAGTGTCCTCGCCATTACCAACGAACAATTGCAGACAGGCGACACTTCCGCCGTACCGGAACCCGGCACCGCCCTGCTGGTGGGACTACCGCTTCTGTGGGCCGGATTGCGGCGCCGGCGCTCGTCTTACTGCGGATCGTAGCCCTTCAACCGCCGCACCCAGATGTTCCGGAACCGCACCGCATTCCCGTGGTTCTGCAACGAAAGCGGCTCTTCCGGTCCATGCGGAGCATAGGTCGCGACGCGTGCGTGGATTGCCCGGCCGATGACTTCCTGCCGGTTGTGCATCAACACGCCGTTGTGGAACAGCGTGATGTACGCCGGCTTCACCACTTTATCGCCGTCAAACTTGGGCGCCTCGAATACGATGTCGTAGACGTTCCACTCGCCGGCCTTGCGTGTCGCATTCACCATCGGCGGCCACTGGCCATAGATTGAAGCGGCCTGCCCGTCGGCGTAAGTCAGATCCTGGTAAGAGTCCAGCACCTGGATCTCGTAGCGGCCCATGATCTCCACGCCGCTGTTCCCTCGGCTCTGGCTGGTGCCGGAAACATCGGCCAGTTCCTGCCACTCGATGTGGTACTGCGCGTCGCCGAACTTCTCCTTGGTCGCGATGCCGCCCTTGCCCGGCACCACCTCCACATAGCCGTTCTCCACCTTCCACTCCGGCGGACCCTCTTTGCCGCCGCGCAGCCGGGCCACCCATTGCGAAAGATCCTTGCCGTCGAAAAGAACAATCGCGTCCGACGGCGCGCCACCCGGTTGCGCGGCCGGAGTCACCTTTGGCGGATGCTTGCGTGTGTTGTCGTGCACGCGCCATTTCTGACCCGGGATCAGCGGCGTGTCGTCGTAGCCCAGGTCCCGGTTCTTGTGGGCGGCCTCCTGGCTGAAGCAGGCCGTGGCTGTCAATGCGGTAAGGAGAATGAAATGGAGAGGCTTGGGTCGAGAGAGGATCATGTTTAACCTGACCTCGACATCATATTACGGCGGGCGGCTCCAGCGGGCGGGATGTCCGGACGCAGAACGGGGGCGTGCACCCATCGGATGCGCGCCCCCGCGATTGAACTCGAACTAGTTGCGCGCCGCGTTCTTCTTCTCGGGATCGATACCCAATTCGTAGATCGCCTGCTGCGCTTTCTGCGCGTCGAACTGCCCCCAACGGGCGAGTTGGGAGATCGTCGCCGTCACGATTGATTCCGCATCCACTTCGAAGAAGCGCCGCAGGTAAGGACGCGATTCGCTGCGCCCGAAACCGTCGGTACCCAGCGAGGTGAGACGCCCGCTCAGCCAGGGCGAAAGCTGGTCCGAAACCACCTTCATATAGTCGCTGGCCGCCACAATCGGTCCCTGCGTGCCTTCCATTACCTGCTGGATATAAGGCTTGCGAGCCGGTTCAGCCGGGTGCAGGCGGTTCCAGCGGTCCGCATCCAGTGCCTCGCGCCGCAGCTCGTTGTAGCTGGTGACGCTCCACACATCGGCAGGAATCTGGAACTTTTCCCACAGGATCTTCTGCGCGCGCAACGCCTCGTTCAACATCGAAGCGCTACCCCAGAGCTGCGCCCTCGCGGCGCCATTCTCGCTGGGATGTACCTTGTAGATGCCCTTCAGGATGCCCTCGCGGGAACCTTCCGGCATCGCCGGCTGCGCATAGTTCTCATTGCACAGCGTCAGGTAGTAGAAGACGTCCTCGTTCTGGCCGTACATCCGGTGGAGACCGTCCTGGATGATCGTCGCGATCTCGTAGGCGTAGGCCGGATCGTAGCTCACGCAGTTCGGCACCGTCGAGGCCAGCACGTGGCTGTGTCCGTCTTCGTGTTGCAGACCTTCGCCGTTCAGCGTCGTACGGCCCGCCGTCGCGCCTAGCAGGAATCCACGCCCGCGCGAATCGCCGAACGCCCAGATCGCGTCGCCTACTCGCTGGAAGCCGAACATCGAGTAATAGATGTAGAACGGAATCGTCGGAATGCCATAGTTGGCATAGGCCGTGCCCGCCGCCGTAAAGCTGGCCAGCGAACCCGCCTCGTTGATGCCCTCTTCCAGCACCTGGCCGTCGGTGGCTTCCTTGTAATACAGGAACTGCTCGCTGTCCACTGGCTTGTAGAGCTGGCCGGAAGGAGCGTAGATCGAGATCTGGCGGAACAGGCTCTCCATGCCGAACGTGCGGGCTTCGTCCGGAATAATCGGAACCACCAGCTTGCCCAGCACCTTGTCCTTCAGCAGTTGCTTCAGGATCGCCACAAAGGCCATCGTCGTCGAGACCGGACGCCCGCCGCTGCCGCCCAGGGAGTCGTTGAACTCCTCCATCGGCGGGGTTTCCAGATGCAGCGGCTTCACCTGCCGGATCGGCAGAGGGCCGCCCAGCACCTTCCGGCGCTCCTTCAGATACTTCATCTCCGGAGAGTCTTCGGAGGGGCGGTAGAACGAAACGGTGTGCACCGTCTCCTCGGGAATCGGAACATTGAAGCGCTCACGCAGCTTCAACAGTTCGTTCTCGTTCATCTTCTTCTGCTGGTGGGTCGTGTTGCGGCCTTCGCCCGCTTCGCCCATGCCGTAGCCCTTGACGGTTTTCGCCAGAATCACCGTCGGGCCGCCCGTGTGCTCAAAGGCCTTCTTATAGGCGTTGTACACCTTGACGGGATCGTGGCCGCCGCGCCGCAGGGCAAAGATCTCGTCGTCGGTCATGTCCTCGACGAGTTCGAGCAGTTCCGGATACTTGCCGAAGAACTCGCTACGGACATACGCGCCGCCGCGCGCTTTGAAGCTCTGGAATTCGCCGTCCACGCACTCATGCATGCGGCGGATCAGAAGACCGGTCTTGTCTTTTTCCAGCAGGCGGTCCCAGTCGCTGCCCCAGACCAGCTTGATCACATTCCACTGGAAGCCGCGGAAAACGCCTTCCAACTCCTGCATAATGTTGCCGTTGCCGCGGACCGGGCCGTCCAGCCTCTGCAGGTTGCAGTTGATCACGAAGATCAGGTTGTCCAGTTTCTCGTTCGCCGCAATCTGCAGTGCGCCGCGCGATTCCGGCTCGTCCATTTCGCCGTCGCCCAGGAAGGCCCAGATCTTCCGGTCGGTCTTGGGCATCAACCCGCGATTTTCCAGATACTTGCAGAAGCGGGCCTGGTAGATGGCGTTGATCGGGCCCAACCCCATGCTGACGGTGGGGAATTGCCAGAAATCGGGCATCAGCCACGGGTGAGGGTAGGAGCTCAAGCCCGGAGTCTCACGCAACTCGTGGCGGAAATTCTTCAGGTGCTCCTCGCTCAGGCGCCCTTCCAGGAACGCCCGCGAGTACATGCCCGGTGAAGCATGGCCCTGAAAATACACGAGATCGCCCGGTTGGTCGCCGCTTTCCGACGGGATTGAGCCGCGGAAGAAATGGTTCATGCCCACTTCATAAAGCGTGGCGGAAGAGGCGAAGGTGGAAATGTGTCCGCCGATGCCGTCGTCGTACTTGTTCGCACGGACGACCATCGCCACGGCATTCCACCGCACAATGCTCTTGATGCGCCGCTCCAGGTCCCGGTCGCCCGGGTAGGGAACTTCATCATCCACGGCAATGGTGTTCAGGTAGGGCGTGGTGACGCCAAGGGCGGCAGGCACGCCCTGGGTTGCTGCATTCACTGCGAGACGTTCGAGCAGGTAGCGGGCCCGCTCCGGGCCGCCCTCTTCGATCACCTGATCGAGTGCTTCGAGCCACTCCTGCGTCTCAACAGGATTCAAGTCTTCCGGCTTTTCTACTTTGTTTCTGAGCATGGGATCCAGAGGGGGACAGCTAGTTTGATTTTACCCTGATTCCGGAGACGGACGGGGTCCACTTTATCGATGCATAAACTTCACGGTAGGACGCGTAGAACGGCAAAGGAAAGGCGGACACGATCTCGGGGCCCGCCAGAGCGCTCTCCACCAGCTTAATCCGGACTAGGCTGGTACGGGGGCGGTGGGTCCCCTAACCATTCCAGATCCTGCCCAATATAGTCAAGAACTGCGATCAGGGAGCGCTGGAAAAACGCGGCCAAAACAGGATCCACCTCGCCCAGAGCCTCCAGTTGATTCAACACCACCGGACGCCGCGTGGCCGATGCCGGGCTGAGCCATGCTTTCCTGCCATGCGCCTGCTGGCTGCGGATCGCCATCTCCACCACGAGGCTGAGAATCCGGCGCGTGTCCAGCTGGCTGAGCCCCGAGGCGCGCAGACTGCGCGTTGCGCCATCCAGGACCGGCGACAGTAGTGACCCCGCTGCCATCAGGCCCGCTCCATACAGTGCCTTGCATTGCGGTTTCAGCTCCACACAGTTCATCCGGGCCTGCGCCGCCCAACGGTTCAACAGCCGCACCGCGGCCGCATCCCCCTCGATGACAAGCATGCCTTTCTCTCGCGAAGGTGCCAGCGCTACCGAACCCATCGAAGCCCGCACTTCTCGCATCGGATGCAACGCCTCGGAGTCCAGATCGTCGTCAATCAGGGCCAGGACCTTCGATTTCCAGAGGATCGGCGCAGCCCGCAACATCGCCAGCATCGCCGGCAGGTCGCCCTGCGGCGCTTGAATTAGTACTAATCGACACAGATTTAGTTCCCGGACATCCGCCGCGTGCCCGGCCTTCAGCGCATTGGCATACCGCGACGCCAGGCGGCGGCTGGAGGCCACAACCGGCCCCAGTTCGCTCACCAGTGCTGGATACCGTATCAGCGGAGATTCAATCATTCGCCCCGAGGCGATCAGTCCCACCGGCAGGATTTTGCTCATAGGGAGTTGGCGACTTCAGTGCCTTGACTCGATCACGATACTGCGCCGCCTTCTCGAATTCAAAGGCTTTCGCCGCCTCGCGCATCTTCCGTTCGAGATCCTCAATCAGGGTGTTCCGTTGTTCCACGCTGAGCAGCTCAACCTCTTCGTCCCCGCCCAATGGAGGAGTCACGTAGTCCATTTCCGCTACCGCGATAAGGCTCATATCGATGGGTTTCACGATGGATTGAGGCGTAATCTCATTTTCCGTGTTGTAATCCATCTGAATCCGCCGGCGGCGGTCGGTCTCGGAAATCGCCCTCTTCATACTATCCGTCATCACATCGGCGTACAGGATGGCTCTGCCGTTCAGGTGCCGCGCCGCGCGTCCGATGGTCTGGATCAGCGACCCCGTTGATCGCAGGAAGCCTTCCTTGTCGGCGTCCAGAAGGGCCACCAGCGAAACCTCGGGCAGGTCGAGGCCTTCCCTCAGCAGATTCACGCCAATCAGGACATCAATATCGCCGCGTCGCAGATCCCGGAGGATCTTGACACGGTCCAGCGCCGAAACTTCGGAGTGCATATACGCATTTTTTACACCCAATTCGGCGTAATACTCGTGCAGATCCTCCGCCATGCGCTTCGTCAGCGTAGTAATCAGCACACGCTCGTTCTCCGCGACCCGCTTCCTGATCTCGTGCAGCAGATCGTCCACCTGGCCCTTGATCGGCCGCACCTCCACTGGGGGATCCACCAGGCCCGTCGGCCGGATCACCTGCTCCACCACCACGCCCGTTGTCCGGTTCAGCTCAAACGGACCCGGAGTCGCCGAGACGTAAATCGTCTGGTGCACCCTGTTTTCGAACTCCTCGAAGGTCAGCGGCCGGTTGTCCAGCGCGCTGGGCAGCCGGAATCCAAAGTTGACCAGCGTGTTCTTGCGCGACCGGTCGCCATGGTACATGCCGCCGATCTGCGGCACCGTCTGGTGGCTCTCGTCGATCATCAGCAGCGCATCGGCCGGCAGGTAATCCAGCAGCGTCGGTGGCGGTTCCCCGGGCAGGCGCCCGCTGAAGTGCCGCGAATAGTTCTCAATCCCGTGGCAGTAGCCCATCTGCCGGATCATCTCCAGGTCGAACATCGTCCGCTGGTAGAGCCGCTGCGCTTCGATCAGCTTGCCCTGTTTCTCCAGTTCCTTGTGCCACCAGGCCAGTTCCTTCTCGATGCTCTCCACCGCTTCCTGTTTCGTCTCGGGCGGCATCACATAGTGCGTCTTCGGATAGATGGGCAGGCGGACGAAACTCTCCTTCACCTGGCCCAGCAGCGGATCGATCTTGGACAAGCCCTCAATCTCGTCGCCCCATAGTTCGATCCGGTAGGCATCGTCGTCATAGGTGGGCCAGATCTCGATCACGTCGCCGCGCACACGGAACGTGCCGCGCCGGAAGTCGAAATCGTTACGCTCGTAAAGAATTTCAACCAGCTTTGACGTAATCTGCTCGCGCCGCATCCGGTGACCCTTTTCCAGCATCAGCAGCATGCCGTAGTAGGCTTCCGGCGAACCCAGGCCGTAGATACAGCTCACGCTGGCTACAATGATGGCATCCCGCCGTTCAAACAGTGTCTTGGTCGCCGCCAGTCGCAGCTTGTCCAGTTCGTCGTTGACTGTTGCTTCTTTTTCGATATACGTATCCGAGGCCGGTACATACGCCTCGGGCTGGTAGTAGTCGTAGTAGCTGACGAAGTACTCGACGGCGTTGTGCGGGAAGAACGTCTTGAACTCCTGGTACAACTGCGCCGCCAGGATCTTGTTATGCGCCATGATGAGCGCGGGCCGCTCCGTCTCCTGGATCACCTTCGCCATGGTGAAGGTCTTGCCGGAGCCTGTGACGCCCAGCAGCACCTGGTGCTGTTCGCCGTCGTTGATCCCTCTCACGAGTTGTTCAATCGCCTGGGGCTGGTCCCCCCGCGGTTGGTAATCGATGCCGAGCCGGTATGCCACGATTCCCAGTATAGGGACCGCGGTCAGAGCTTTCTGCCAAGATCCGACTGCGCGTTGAATTCACAGCCGATCATCGCCGAAAGCGCCAGCAGGTACATCCACACGCACAGCGCCATCACCGCGCCGATGCTGCCATACAACAGATTGTAGTTGGCGATATTCCGGACATACCACGCAAAGACCAACGTGATCCCCAGCCAAAGCGCCGTCGCCACCAGGGAACCAGGCCAGATCTTGCGGCCCTTCCCTGCGTCCGGACCAAACAGATACAGCATCGCCGTCACCACGACAATCGTCCCCAGCGCCAGCACATACCGCACCACCATGCTCAGCAGCTTGACGCCGCCCTTCAGTGTCTCGCCCGCATCCAGCAACCCCAGCAGGCGCATCGCGCCGCTCTCAGCCATGTCGCCGAACAACATGAGGGCCGATGCACCCACCACGGGTCCAATCGCCACCAGCACCAGCCACATGGCAATGCCCCGGTTGTGGAACATATCCCGGCGGCTCTTGCGTTGGTAGGCCGCCTGGAACCCCTCCATCAGGCTCATCATGACGCCCGACCCCGCCCAAAGCGACAGCAGGATGGCCAGAATCGGCAGCGCCACCGGCCGGGTGCCGTGCGACAGGATCTGCCGGATCAGGTCGCCCACGCCCGGAGGAACCACCTTGAACAGGGCGCCCAGGATCTTCATCGAAAGCGTGCCGGCGTTGACGTGAACGAGAATCGCCGTGGTGGTCGTCAGAATCGGAAAGAATGCGAGCAGCGCCGAATAGGCCGCGCCCTTGGCGAAGCCCAGGCTGCCGTGCTCGTAAGCGCAGAGGACAGCACGGCGGAATCTGCTCCAGTTCTGGTTCACTTCAACCGGCAATTATCCCAGAAAAGCCATGGCCAATCCGAGTGCGGCTGGCTGCCGTCCATTCCGGAACCGTCAGCGACTCAGGTCGCCTCGTCCAGTCGCTGACCCCCCCCATCCGGCCCCCACGCTGACAGAGGAGATGGCAGCCGCAAAACTCCACCCGGCTTGGTCCGCCGCCCCATGGGCCCAGTCTTGGCCGAAGGAGCGGCGCGAACACCAGTGCCGGAAACCGAGGCTTTCACTCCCCAGGCCAATGCTCTCTCAGGTCTGGGGCAACATCCATCGGCTTGACCGAGTCCGTCCACAAGCCACGCAACCTCGCCCACCGGCAGCAGATTCGCGTCACCTGCACGGCCAGGAATCCCCGTCGCCCCGGGGATCCGTCTCTGTTTTCAACAGATGCCTCGGACCTTGCCTATAGCCCGAGAGCGTCGCTGGCGTCTAAGCCCCCGGCCGCGCCGAATCGCCGATGGCGCGACTGTCATGAGGCTGACTCCTTCTCCCCCGCCCTATTTGTCCTGTGGCGTTTCCACGCCTTAGGCCAATCCTCTAAATCACCGATCACTGCACCATCTATCATCAAAGTAAACAATGGCTCGTCTGGAAAATCATTGATTCTGATCTGCCAAAGGCACTCACCAACTCTAGCGTGCCATGGGCGCTGGACGTCACTCGTCGATGTCCAGTCAGCTCGTTTTGTGACCCACTCTGTAAGTGGCTTCTCTTGCCCCCTGCGGCTGCGGCTTTCAATTCCGCCCATCTCGGTCCAGTCCTTAATGTAGTTAAATAGCTCAGCGGGTCCCATGGATGACGTTGGAGCTTGGCGGAGAATATGCTCTAAAGGTGCTATTCCGTCGGTACCATACTTGGCAATGCGGTAGTTCTTCAGCGTGATACTGTCGTCTTGCGCGCGAATGCTTGCTGTAGTCACCTCCGCCAGACCTCGCCTGAAAGCCCACGCCAACATCGCCACTCGATGCAACGGCATGCCGTTTCGCTCGAGTCGAGGCCCCATGTGTGGAGTGTCTATATGAGAGAGGTATGAACTGCGCGCTGCTCGATTAGTGGATTTCTTTGCCGCTAGGACTGCTTCCTTGTGACGAACCTCTCCGCTCTCCAGCAGGGCCACGAACTGGTGATCAGCCTCGTCAAATTGATTTGGACTACGTAATACATGAAGCATCGTTGCCTCCCTGCACCTCTTCCTCCTGTGCATGTCCGGCCAGCATAAGCTCATCCACGAGATACTGCGTCGTCACACCGGCTTCGGTCCACATAGTGCAATTCGCGTTCACCTTCGCAGACCATCCTGACCGCCCCGCCGTCGGAACCCGTCAGGGAATCCTCGAAGTAAGTCGCGTAGCTGTTCCTGCCACTCGCCAATGTGTGGTGTCGTCGGGATCCATAGATGCCACTGGTTCTTCATCTGGAGAATGCAGGAAGCATTGCGACCAAAATCGCGCCGAGGCCGGTCCCGGAAAAGAACCAGAACGGCCGGCTTCCCTTTCCGCACAAAAATCCAAGAAACAGTGCCGCTAGCGCGATTCCTGCGTCGCCTCTGATTCTGATGTGATCGACATAAGCCCAGACCAGCACACAGCAGAGCCACATGAGGGCGCGCGGAAGACGTTCTCGATAGGGATAAGTCTGAAAGGCTGCAAAGGTTCTAGAGGGTGCGCTGAGCATCTGCGCGTACATCTCCCTGTGCTGTGCCATCGGGAATCTCCCTTCGTGTCTTGCGACATGCTCGGATGAGGATCCAGCGCGATCACGGAAATGACCAGTGCGCTCTGCCATGTATTTCTCGATTGTCCAGGATATCGAACATCTGAAACGTCAAGCCGTGTCCGTGCCGCACTTTCCTGAAAGACCCGCTCACTAGCCCACGAACTATGGCAGATGGGAAGCTCCCCAGCCTGACTCGTCCCCCTCCATTGCGCCGTATTTCACCGCCTGGGGCCAAGCAGGTGATCTCTCCGTTGAACGTGGGTCCGAGGATCCAACGAGGGTTACTCGCTGCATAATCCAGGAGTCGGCATAACGCGGCCGAGAGGAGCCTTCTTTGCCCAGCACTTTGACGACCCATCGGAACACCGCCCGATGGGTCTCCAGCGCATATAGGTGCCTCGTTCGGGAGATCGAAGAATGGTCCGGCGTTTCGTCGGTCAGACTGCAGCCCAGGAACTGTCTCAACGACAGGGGGTCGGCGACACGCCAGGCGATGCCCCGTTCACTGCTGAGCCCCTCGCAGTAGCCGATCCACAACATGCGGAAGTACACGCCCGGCGCCACGCTGGGTCGCCCCATCACCGGAGAATAGAAGCGCTGACAGAGGTGCTCGACCTTGCGGTCGAACTGCGCCTCATCAAGAACCTCGTTGTCCTTAGCTGTAGACCAGATGTGCCGCGGGCTTGGCCATCTCGCCGGTACTCACCCACAGGCCCTGCTGCTTCGGCTTCTGTCTGCCCATCGCCATGAAACAATTCTGCGGACTCTCGTTCTATCCGCAAAGGACTCTGATGGACTTCTGCCACGGGCTGCTAGGCACCGATTGGCGGTCGCAGCGGCCTGAACGGGACGATTTTGGAGGCCCCGGGGCGTCTGGGAGCAACAGCCAGACGGGGCAGAGGACGCCGATGCCACCAAAATAGGAAAAAGTAGCGCAGAGACTGTTCCACGCAGCAATATTCACAATCTATTCGCCATCGGGCGTTTGGCTCTGGAAAATTTATCCGGACAGGCTCTCAGGCGTCCCCTTATGCGGTGGGACAGGTCAGGCTGAAGGGGCTCGAAAGGTATCGTCCTTCTCCATGGCGCGGTTTTTCTATATACAATTCAATTCATTGGCCAATTCCACAGCTTGCATTAGCCCTCCACGATACAAATAAAACCGCCATCGGTATCGCCTTGATATCACCGCACCATTAATAACAAAGGAGAGGTCGCGCTGGTCTCGATTTATGCAAGCAGCAATCTGCCCGAAGTGATTATTCCAAATCAGATGAAGCTCTTCGGTAAGTTGAATTAGTCCATTCGCAAGAGGAACATAAATAACCGAAGGGCGAAGATCCATCCACTGCAATGCGATCGGTCGCGTTTCACGACCGCTGGGGCAATAGACGAGCCGATCTGGAAAACAGCCAATGCATACTCCCGCAATCACGTGGGCCACTTCGAAACTGGCATCCACAACTTGAAGATTGTCACCTATCTGAAGTGCACGAACCTGCCCTCCGGCGCCGACGAGTTCGACGCTGCAATAGAATTCAGGCGAGAGCAGGGCAGATATGCCAGAATCATTTGCAGCCAGGCTTAGGTGAGGTCTGGCAAGAAGTCGCTCTTGTCCGGCCGTGAGTCCACGTCTCAAATGGGATGCCAATCTCAATATTTCTTCCGAGAGACCTGCTGTGAATGCAGCTTCATCAGGAGTGGGTGACCATCCGAGTGAATCACTGGACTCTGCGATTGACTGGAGCGCCCATAGACTCTCAACTTCGGTCTGGACGTTGTGTCGACGTTCAGCGTCTCCAATCTGCTCGATGATACTTTCCAGCTCTACCAGTCGTTGCCTGGAGCGCCAAGCCATTCCAAGAATGTTGCAGTCGTCTTCCCATGAGTTCATATGCCGCCCCATCCAGACAGAGACGCCGTTGCTTCGCGCACAATTCCAGCTGCCTTCAATTAAGGGGGGGAGTGCCGGAAGCTGTGCTAGATGGATATTAGCGACATACTCAGCGAGCGTGCAAAACAAGGATCCCTTTGCAAAATAGGACTGAATGAGTGTCTCGGTAATATGGATCCACTCCGGCTCACAAAAGAACTTATCCCATTCGCCGGGAGATGCTGGTGTTGCAATATGGTGGCCGCTTCCGAGGTGGTACCAGAACCACGCTTCACTATGATTAGGTTCTGTAACCTGCGGCAATTCCGATTCAGCCTGTCGAAGGCGCGTGCAGTGGAGATGAATATACTGAGAAGTGCTGAAATTACCGAGATGACTGGCTGCGATTTGATTTAGTATGTGATTGGAGCCAACAAGCACCTTGACATCTCCGAGTCGGTAAGCCGTGTGTATTGGCGTCTTTGGGATAAAATGCTCCAGATGATCACACTTGCATACAGCTGCGTCAAAATACTCTCCAAGCCCCTCGAGTCCGAGTCCGAAAAATGCCTCTTGCGCGAAGAAAATTCTGGAGATAGGAAGATTGAGACGCCGAAGAGTGGCGCGATTGATCTCGATGCTCTTAACTAAGTCGCGCCGAGGAAACGCGACCCAAAGACTAGGCGCATAGGTGGACGAGATGAGTTCTATCTGGTCATTGGAAATTAGCTCTCTGATCGCATCAAGGATTGCTGGGTAGTGCTCGGCAAGAAACTCAAGCCCGCTGCCAGCTATTTCGACAGTGGCTCGCCACTTAGGATTGCGGACTAGAACTGACAAAAATGGCTCTATGGCCTCAATGCAATATCGATGATATCCAGCCATATTTCCTGAAACATACTGTATATTGAAATGAAACAGGCCAAGGAGACGAGTAGGTGTGGAAAGCATGTGACTAAACCAATATTGTAATATCTAGTACGCGGCTAGGCCCTGACTAATCAGAGCGGAGCAGTCCGCCGCGACTCCGCGGCATTAACATGCCTCGGCTGCCGGAAAGACAGTTCTTACTGCGGCTTCAAGGTTCGCTCTTCCGATCTTTGGGTACTTAGAACGCTGTTTTCCCCGAAACGCGAAAGTTCAGCTCTGGACATTAAAAGAGTTAGGCGAAGTGATAAACTCACGAGTCCGACGTAGAGATTGTTTGACTGGCGCTGCTCCTGGCGAGAACCGATTATTCCGCCCAATACTCGGCAATGTGGTGCCTCGACCCACCGTGCGTTGCGCTCTCTATCGAATTGCTGCATGCATCGGTGAGCACGCTACGTCAGAAGCGTCAGCCATTAGGTGGAATAATTAGAGCTCATCGGATAATCACAAGAGTATCCTCTTGCAGGCTCACCGTGTGCTGCGGCGCGGCGGTGTAGCGGCGTAGGCTGCGAAGCGGATTGCAACTGAGGCGGAGCTGTCGGAAGTGCCGAGCGTGCCAAGTCGGTGTGCGAACTTGCGGGCCGCAGCGGAAGATTGCGTAATGCCTGCTTGTCAATGATGCCTATATTTCTCATTGTTTACTTGGAATACGTGGCGGCAAGAATCCGATCTTCCGTCCAGGGCTGATTGCCCCTCCAAACCCCCTGCACAATACCATATTTATCCAGAACAATTACATGTGGTACGGCTTCAAGTCCAAGCGCCTGATGTGTCTCGTGGAGTGGGTCGGCGACAAGTTCGTTGATGGGAATGCCGTTTTCAGCGGCATACGTCAGCGAGGATTCAAGCTCGGATCGGCTAACCCATATGACCGACCAGTTTCCACGCGCTCTGATCTTTGCTGCCAGTGCTTTATAGCGTGGATGATTTTCCTTGCAACTTTGGCAGTGCGCGGAGATGGCAAGAACCAGCATTCGCTCAGGTTGGCTCTGCGGGAATACAATGCGCGAGAGTCCTCCACCCGCCTGAAGGCCTACGATTCGCTTCACCTGCCTGCCCAGTTTAAGATCCGTGGCTGCGGCGCGTAGTCTCAGAACGTTGATCTGGCGCAAGAGCGACAAATTCTGAACTAGAACTACTGCAGCCAGCACAGTTATTGCAACGGTCAGAAGGCGACTCCAAGGCCCTCCCATGAGCCGAGCAATACCAATTGGCATAGGTCGCTGGGTTTTCAAACTTTCTCCTCCGGTTCCCGGTGAACAGTCCAACATGGTCAATTGCCGCTCCGCCCCGTCAGTCCCAAGGTCTTGTCTTCATTGGCGTTTAGCTTCACTGTCACGGCGTGCGAAAGGAAACGCTGGCCCATCTGGGGATCTCTCCGCTGCGATTCCGGAAGATCACAAACGGCGACCGCTTTGTATTCCCCCGGTGGGATTCCCGAATCGAACGAGTACGTCCCGGACAGGTCACTCTGGGCGATGCGAACCGAATTATCACGAGTGCTGATTAGGAAGACCGTTGCCTCGACGGCGGGAGGCGCCTTCTCCGCCAAGTTTACCGTGCCGGAAAGTCTGGGTCCATCGCTGGCCAACTCTATCTCGATCGGCCCGGCGTCCGGCCGGACACCCGACTTCCTGACATCAATCAGACCCTGCGTGATGCTGGTGACATAGTAGCCCCGCGGTAGGTTTTCGATCTGCAATCCATAAGTATCCGAGTAGACTTTGGCCAGATCGAAGACGCCGTTCTTGGCAACTCGTCCTTGCAGCGTGTCCGAGGGCAGCATATCGCGATTGTGAAGTTGGAGCCGAAGTCGAATTCCGTCGGGGATGGGCTCGCCCGGCTTGGCAGCACGCACGCTCACCTTGCCGGTGAGGCGGCCGAAGCCGACCATCTGCACCTGTCCGGCGTCGGCATGGCCTTTGCCCACCACGAGCGTTTCCTGACCGTATCCCATACCTTGCATCGTCTGCTGGACGTATCCGAACAGGTCCAGCCGATAATCACCCTGCGGCACACCGCATACTTGCCAGTCCTGACCGAGGGTCACCGTGCCTTCGGCAACTTTGGGGCCTCTTGTTCCCATCCATTCCCTCATGCCGAATCCCAACCGGAATGCGGACCCCGCACCAGCGAGTTGTGTCGACGGGCGGAAGTAAACGCAGTAAACCGGCACCTTCTCCATTCGGATGTCGACGCCGAGCCGCTCTCCGCCGGCGGCCATTTCGATGACCGCCGCTGCCGCGGGACTCCGGCCACCGGGAGAGAACGTCATCGGTGGAAACGCCGCCCGGAGGGGTGTAGCGGGTTCAGGTTCACGGAGGACTGCCCGCAGCGGCTTCCGGATGGTGGGCGTCGCTCCGACCAGATAGGCGCCGGGTGGGAGGTGCGCAATTCGGTAATCCCCCCGATCATCTGTGATCGCGCCACCCTTCGTATACAGCCGCATCTCTCCCGGCTCGAGAGAGCGGACATAGGCGAGCACGACAAGGCCTGACACCGGCTGCCCCGCCTGATCGACGACCCGTCCCGCAATCACCGCACCTTTGGCGACGAGCAGGTCAAATCCTTCCACTTTGTTGCCTGGAGCGAGTCTGATGGTGCGCGACCTTGCTTCGCTCGCGTCATCGGGTTTCTCCATTCGAATGGTGTAGGTCCCCGGCAGGGAACCCTTGAATCGGTAGCGCCCCTGAGAATCCGTCTGGACTGCGCGAAACTCTTCCGGACCGGACATCCGGACAAACACGTCTTTCAACGGCGCCGCCTCGCGTTTCACGGCGCCACTTACTTCCCAGTCCGCGGTGGTTGTGGGCTGAGCGCCTGGCTGGGTCGCAGACAGGTCGATATTTCCGCTTACAGCGATCACAAACAGAAAATTCCGAATAGTCATTCGTCAGTTTCCTTGCGGGGCATTCAGCTCCACGGAGAGTTTTTGACCCGGCTCGAGGATTACTCGCCGCTGAGCGGGCCGAAGAAAGGACGCAGTCGGATCCACATCCGGTCCCGCGTTTGGCACCGCTATGATCCGATATGCGCCGGGCGGCAATCGTTCGAAGCGGAACTGACCGACACGATCCGTGCTTGTCTCCACGGAAAACGCACGATCCGCCGCCGTTGACAGCACAATGATCGCACCTTGCGCAGGCATTCCCGCTCGTTGAACGGTGCCAGAGATCTCGCCACTTGAGGCGGCCGTTACGGGCGTCAGGACCACCGGTGATTCAACAGAGATTCGGTGGGCCGGCGCACTATCCGGACTTGTCTGGACGCCTGCGAAAGTGCAGGATTTCTCCAACTCCGGGATATCGAAGCGGTACTTTCCCGCCGGCGCGGGATCCCAGGCAACTCCGCTGCCGTCACTGTGTCCCTCGAAGACCCACCATTCCGGCCACCCGTTTTCCAGCCGCATCCGCAATGTCTCGATGCCAAGGCAAGGCTTTGTTGCAGGCCATCGCGCTTCCACACGCAACCCAGGCGAGAGAACGAGGTCGATGGTTGAAGTCTCTCTGCCCCGAACTGCCACCGCGCTCGACCCGTATCGCGTGGACGGTCCCCGCGGGGGCTTGTCAAAGTTGAGATGTTCCGCTGGTCCCCACGCGAGTATCTGGTAGTCGCCTTCCGGAACGCGATCAAATTCGTATCGCCCAGAGGGGTCAGTCATGCCGATAGCAACGGGGAATTGCATTCCGGATCGGGGCATCAGCGATACGGCGGCTCTGCCACCAGCCCAATCGCTCGGAATGCCCGTCACCGCGCCAGTGATTGCACCGTGCTCACCCGGCTGCATCCTAATGTCCACGGACAGCAACTCGGCACCGGGCGCGAGTTCGAGGATCTCCGCACGTGCCACGTCCCGATGACCGGGATAGTAGGCCAGTCCGAGTCCGCTCACCGAAGCGACGTCGCCCATCGGCGCGGCAACAACCACGTATGAGCCTGCGGGCAGATGGTGCAATCTGTAGCGCCCCTGATCGTCGCTGAAGGCCGGGGCCCCCATCCTCTGCATGCGGACGTGCCCATCGGTCCGTGAGAACCTCGCGGCAAGTATCCCAATTCCGCTTAACGGGCGTCCGTCTTCCGTGTTCACCTGACCTGCGATCACAACACTCCGCTGCAAACCAATCAATAATTGGATAGCGGCACCTTCACCGATCGCGATCCAGCGGCCCTTGCCCTCCAAGTCAGCAGGATCCACATAGCCAGCCTTTTCGACTTGGAGTCTGTACGGGCCCGCTATGACTCCACGCAGTCTAGTCCGCCCTCTCTCGTCGGTTTCCAGTTCCCATGCTCGCGAGCCTTTTGCTGGCGTGAGTCTCAGCGCTGCGCCTTGGACGGGCTCTCCCGAATCACTGTCGATGAGAAGAAATCCCTGATCGACGGCGGAAACAGGCGGCGCTGCCCATCCACCAGCGGCGGCCAAGCTCAACAGTACGGTCCAGCCGATCCAGTTTGGCAAGATTGACTCCCCTAAAAATACAGTTCAGATCTGCCACGATTCGATCGACCGCTGCCAAGGGAAAAGCCTGCCGAATCCATTTTTCGTCGCGAGTGGTAATCTTGGCGACCGGAGCGAAATAAAACCGGGCAGAGGAAACGAGGCATCGGATGTGCCAGACGTCTTCTTCAAACGTAAGCCGACATCCACCGAAAGACCGTCCTCCGAGTACACAACTTACCAAGCGGCCGAGCTGTGCAGTATTGCGACCGCGCCGTCGATTGACAAGTCGCATGAAGGGTACGTCATTCATTTTACTGTACATGACGTTTCTTTTTGGCCAATCGATGTTGTGTCAACCGCACAGGAGTTCGACACGACTGTTCATTGCGAGCTTCCAAGTTGAGTCACCGCCGAAAGCCGATGGCCCAACATGCTGCGCACCCCTATCGGTGTAACGGCGCTCTGGACACGCTTTCGACTATCACCAAACTTCCGGCGTCCATCAGGGCGGATTCCGATTGGTGATGCCGTTCATCCGATCGGTGAAGGCGAGATGTGAATCCAGCGGGCGATTCACGTTTGCCGCTGATGCGATGAACGGCACACTCACTGACCAGTCAGATGCTGTCAGAGATGCAATCCAAAGGCTCCTTGCACGGGTCACTGTAGACACATCGCATTCAACTTCCACATTTTCGGAGCCGAGATCGCGCTAGCAGGGGCAAATACTATTTACTTCTGCGCAAACGCATGGCGTACCATTGGTTCCCCCGAGGCAGCAACTTGAAGAGCCGCAAGACCCAGTCTTACACTCACCCCAAAAGGTGAGACATTTATTGCCCCACCAGTCATCCTCGGCGCGGGCTGTCACGACGGCCCCCACAGTGAGTCCAATGGCCAGGGCGAGATGCGAGAACTGCGTGACTCGCGAAAGTCGGCTTGCATGAGTGGTCGCCGGTGGTAACATTCTTGCTCCTTTGCATAAATGTGATTCGGTTTCAGCGAGAACGAATGATTTGTTATCGCGCCAAGTTCAATCAGACTACGGCCATTGGGAGGGGATGTCAATAGAAATTACCGGTAATTGTGCGGCACGGACGGGGTGACGCAGCAAGGACAGCCGAACACTAGGTCCGCGACCGCAGGAAAAGAGGCGATTACCGATAGCCGAACTTCTCTCGTGCCCGCTTCCTGGTAAACCTCCAATCGATTTGCACTCGATCTAGATTCATTTTGTGATTCCAGGCGAGCGATTCGTGTGTGAGGGCCTCCAGCGTCGCGATTCTTCGTCGGCCCAAGCACTGTCTTGAGTAAAGGCTAATCTCGATCTCAGCCTGATTCAGCCAACTGCCATGTTTCGGGGTGTAGTGGACCTTCAGTCGACCCCAAAGGTAGTGTCCAATGGCTTGGCCGAAGTAGTCCGTCAGAGATTTCTGGCAGTGGATGTTCAGGTTGTCCATCACCAGATGGATTCTCCTGGCGAAGGCGTATGCCAATACAATTTGGGTGACGGCTTGCGCAAATTCGGGAGCCGTCCGGTTCGGTGTCGGGCGAGTAAAGTGGATTCCTGCCTTCGGTTCGACGGCACATAATACGTTGGCGATGCCGCACCGCTTCTACTCGCTGTCGCATCTGGCGATCCTGTCTGGTGCGGCTGGCAACGTCGGCCTTACATGATCGTGAAGAGTAATCGGTTTCTCATCGAAACACACTACTGGTTCGGCTGAGCTGTAGGGCCGCTCATAGGTCCTCAGGACGTCTTCCATCCTTGTGATGTAGTTCCTATCCAGTTCCGCCACGCACCACATCTTTTTCCCGCCACGGCTTGAAGTCGTGGCTGTACAACAACACCCGGATGGTTTCTCGCCGAACATGCGGAAGAAGCTTGCGCTTCACCGCCTCTTTGGCGATCAGGCGAACCGTCCACCGTGCCTGACCTTCGGGCGGTTGGCTGCAAACCACGGCGATGATGCGCTGCTTGTCCGCGGCATTCAGCAATTCATGTGCTCCCCGCCCGCCGCGTTCATAGAGAGCACGGGCTAAGCCGCCCTCCTGGTAACGGTGCGCAATCCGGCGTACCACTTGAGGCGAGAGGTGCACAATGCGGGCCACCGCTGGAGCCGTCAGGCCAAGCGACAGTTGCTCCAGGGCGATAGCCCGCAGAACGACTCGAACCTGCTGGACCCCGGCGCGGAGGACATTCCTGATCCCTCCGAAACGAAGCCAACGGAGACAACTCACTGACGCCCCGTCCATCGCGCGCCCCACTTCTCACCTGTTTTGCCTCACCTGCCAAAAGCGGTTCGCGAACTGCAGATTTATCTTTGCTTTGAATTCAATACCTTACCGACAAAAATTTAAAAACGCTTGCTGCGCTCCTATAAAACTTCTCGCAAGGAGCGAGAGCTATGCAGATTTTTCGAAAGACTACGGCTGACGCCGCCTCGGCCGGCCGTTTACTGAGGACTTCCGGCGCCGGAAACGTCACCCTTCTCGGGGATGATTCGGCCAACCTGATCACCTGCTTCGAGACCGAAGCCCGCATTGCGTCCATGCGCGACGACCCCCACCACCACTTTACCTTCGCCTCCTGCTCAGGCCAGGACATGGCCAACACCATCGCCAGACTGACTTCCGACGGAAGGAAGCCAAACGCTCAGCCCGCCGTCCCAGCTACGGCCGAACCCGCTGCCGCCCAACATCGCGCTATCGCCGGCATCCAAGCCCGTCGACGGCCGGTTCGCCCAGGCTTCAGCATCAGGGCCTGGGGACACCGGGCAAGAAACACACAATCCACTCCTGGCGTGGCAACAAACCCAACTGCCCGCACATCTACGTCCCCCTGGAGCCTCAAACCGGCAGCGGCCCCGGCCACGCCCAATCAACCTTGGAGTGCCCAATCCACTCCTGGCGTGGCAACAAACCCAACTGCCCACACAACTACGTCCCCCAAGAGCCTCGAGCCGGCCGGAACCCCTGCCGCCTCCAACCAACCTGGATCCGCACAATCCACTCCTGCCGCGGCAACAAACCCAATCGCTCGGACATCCACGTCCCCCAGGAGCCTCGGACCGGTCGGAACCCCTGCCGCCTCCAACCAACTAGGACCCGCACAATCCACTCCTGCCGCGGCAACAAACCCAACCGCCCGGACATCCACGTCCCCCAGGGGCCTCGAGCCGACAGCGGGCCCCGACACGCCCATTCGACCTGGATCCGCCCAATCCACTCCTGCCGCGGCAACAAACCCAACCACCCCGCCCCTTCTCGACCCGCCGGAATCGCCATTCTGCGCTCCTCGGTTGATCCCAGACCCGCAGGTTCGATATCTTGGAGGTTCCCCATCCATCATGGATGTCTTCTCTCTCACACGCGCGCTGGTGGACATCGAGTCCATCACCGGGAATGAGGAGCCGGTCGGAGACTACCTGCTCTCGCTTCTCGGTGAGCTGACGCGCGCCCACAACGGCCACCTCGAGTCCATCGAAGTCGAGCCCCGCCGTTTCAACGTCTTTGCCTGCTTCGGGACCCCCATTGTCACCCTGTCCACCCACCTGGACACCGTGCCGCCCTTCTTTGGCTCCCGCGAAGACGAGACGAACATCTGGGGCCGCGGAGCCTGCGATGTCAAAGGCATCATCGCAGCCATGATCTGCGCGACGAAGGACCTGCTCGCCGAGGGCGTCCGCAACTTCGGCCTCCTTTTCGTCGTCGGTGAAGAGCGCAACAGCGCCGGTGCCTATCACGCCGCCAAGACCCCTCGCGGATCAAAGTTCATCATCAATGGCGAGCCCACCGAGAACCGCTTGGCCCTCGGCAGCAAAGGCGCTCTCCGCTACGAACTCAAAGCCTCCGGACGCATGGCTCACTCGGCCTACCCGGAACTCGGCGAATCGGCCATCGAGAAACTCCTCGATGCCCTGCAGCGCATCCGCGCCATCGCCCTGCCCGTCGACGATATTCTCGGACCCTGCACCCTGAACATCGGCCAGATCCAGGGCGGCCGCGCACCCAACGTGGTGCCCGACGCCGCGGAAGCCGCCTTGATGTTCCGTCTGGTGGGCGATCCCGAACCCGTTCGATCCGCCGTCACCGCGGCCGCGGGCACCCTCGCCGAGGCCCAGGAGATTTTGTGCATTCCCGCGATCCATCTCGGCTCGCTGGAAGGCTTTTCAACCACGGTGGTGGCCTACACCACCGACATCCCGGCGTTTGGCGGCGCCTGGGGCAAACCTTTTCTGCTGGGTCCGGGCACTATCCACGTTGCCCACACCAGCGAAGAGCGCGTGCCCAAGGCGCAGCTTCTGGAAGCGGTCACCATCTACAAGACTATGGTGAAGCGCCTCCTCACCGCCTGAAGGCCGGCCCACTCCACCGGCTGCCAGGCGACACGCGGGAGATACCCGTACCCTCAAGCCGGTTTGACAGAAGGAAGTTAAGGACATGAACAAGAAGATCGAAGTCGGCGTGCTAGGCGCCACCGGTATGGTGGGGCAGAGCTTCGTGAAGTTTCTGGAAGGCCATCCCTGGTTCGAACTCACTTGGGCCGGAGCCAGTGACCGCAGCGCGGGCAAGAAGTACGCGGAAGCGACTTCCTGGCGTCTCGACGGCTCCATGCCGGAGCGTGTCGCCGCCCTCACCGTGTCCGACTGCAAACCCGGCAACGGTGCGCCCAAGCTCATGTTCTCGGCCATGGATGCCTCCGTCGCCACTGAGATCGAACGCGCCTTCGCCGAAGCCGGCCACCTGGTCGTGTCCAATTCCAAGAACCACCGGATGGAAACGGACGTCCCGCTGCTGGTACCCGAAATCAACCCGGATCACCTCCAGTTGCTGGCCGCCCAGAAGAAGCGCGGCTGGAAGGGCGCCATCGCCACCAATCCCAACTGCAGCACCGTCGCGCTCACCATGGGCCTCGCCCCGCTGAAGCCCTTCGGCATCGAAAAGATCATCGCGACCACTATGCAGGCCATCTCCGGAGCCGGCTACCCTGGCGTCCCCTCCATGGACATCATGGGCAACGTGATCCCCTTCATCGGCGGCGAAGAGGCCAAGATGGAGATCGAAACTCAGAAGATCATGGGCAACTTTGCCGGCGACCACATCGATCCTCTGCCCGCGAAGATGAGCGCCCACTGCAACCGCGTCCCCGTCGTCGATGGCCACACCGTCACCGTCAGCGTCGGCCTGCGCGACAAGGCATCCCTCGCCGAGATCCTCGCGGCCTACCAGAACTACACCTCCATCCCGCAGCAGCGCAATCTGCCCAGCGCGCCCAAAAAGCCCGTGCTCTACCTCACCGAGGAAAACCGGCCGCAGCCCCGCCGCGATGCCGTCCGCGAAAACGGCATGTGCGTCACCGTCGGCCGCCTGCGCGAGTGCCCCGTACTCGACTACAAGTTCGTCTGCCTGGGCCACAACACCATTCGAGGCGCCGCCGGTGCAGCCGTGCTCAACGCCGAACTAATGTATAGCGAAGGCCTCTTAGACTAAGGCCCCGCCGGAATCGGGGCCCTCCGGTCATGGGCCCCTCAGGATGAACCCATGATCGTAATGAAGTTTGGCGGTACCTCCGTGGAGAGCGCCGCCGCGATTGAGCGGGTGGCCGGCATCATCCGCCCGCGTTTTGAACAAAGGCCCCTCGTGGTGGTCTCCGCCATGGGCAAGACCACCAACAAGCTCCTGGCGGCTGCCGACAAGGCCGCCGCCGGCAACCTGGCGGATGCTCTCCGCGACGCCGAAGACCTGCGTGGCTTCCATCGCGCCGAAGCCGGCAAGATTATCCCCGTCGAGAGCACCTCCACCATGGATCTCGTGCTGGAGAACAACTTCGAGGCCCTGGAATCCACCCTCGAGGCCATCGCCACCGCCGGCCAGATCACGCCCGCCCTCTGGGATGAAGTCTGCAGCTACGGCGAACGGCTCTCCTCCGCTCTCGTCGCCCTGGTGCTGCCTGCTTTCGGCCTGCCGGCGGCTCATCTCGACGCCCGCTCTGTCCTCATCACCGACAGCCGCCACACCCAGGCGCTGCCCCTCTACAGCCGCACCTACTCGCGCTTCAAGGAAAAGGCCGTCCCGCTCATGCAGGGCCGCGTCGTCGTGATGGGCGGCTTCATTGGAGCCACCGCTGATGGCGTCACCACCACCCTTGGCCGCGGCGGCAGCGACTTCTCCGCCGCCATCGCCGGAGCCGGCATCGGCGCCGAGGAGATCCAGATCTGGACCGACGTCGACGGCATGCTCACCTGCGATCCGCGCGTCCTGCCCGGCGGCCACCTCGTCAAGAACATCTCTTTCGCCGAAGCAGCCGAACTCGCCTACTTCGGAGCCAAGGTCCTCCACCCCGCCACCGTCCAGCCCGCCATCGAGAAGAACATCCCGGTGCGGATCCTGAACTCCCGCCGCCCCGAGGTGGCCGGCACGCTCATCGTGGCCGACAACGTCGAGTGCCGCAACTCGGTGAAGTCCATCGCCTGCAAGCGCGACATCACCGTCGTCAACATCCGCAGCCTGCGCATGCTGATGGCTCACGGCTTCCTGCGCCGCATCTTCGAAGTCTTCGACCGCTACCGTACACCCGTCGACATGGTCTCGACCTCGGAAGTCAGTGTCTCCCTCACCATCGACCACACCCAGTACCTGGGCGACATCGAGGCCGAACTCTCCAAGATCGCCGAGGTCACGGTCGTCCCCAATCAGGCCCTCATCTGCCTGGTGGGTGACGCCCTCCGGGAAACCCCCGGCATAGCCAAACGCATCTTCTCCGCCCTGGAGACCGTGAACATCCGCATGATCACGCAGGGCGCGTCGCTGCTGAATGTCAGCGTCGTCGTCGATGGCGCAGACCTCGTGCGCGGCGTCGAAGCCCTGCACCAGGAATTTTTCCGCGATCTGGATCCGGAGGTTTTCCAGTGAAACTGGCTCTCATCGGCTACGGGAAGATGGGCAAGATGCTCGAACGTCTCGCCCCCGAGTACGGCTTCGAGGTTACGCTCATCCTCGATATCCACAACAACGTGAACGGCTCCGGCTTCACCGCGGAGAACTTCCGCGACGTCCACGCCGCCATCGAATTCACCGCGCCGGAAGCGGCCGTCGGGAACCTGGAGAAACTCGCGGTCCTGCGCGTCCCCACCGTCGCCGGCACCACCGGTTGGTTCGGCCAGCTCGATCACGTCCGGCAGCTCTTCGAAAACAATCATGCCGGGCTGGTCTACAGCCCCAACTACTCCATCGGCGTGAACATCTTCCAGCGCATCGTGAACGAGGCCGCCGTCTGGATGCAGCAGCAGCCCGGTTACGAGGCCTGGGCCTGGGAGATCCACCACAGCGCCAAAAAAGACGCGCCCTCCGGCACCCTGCTGAAGCTCGTCGAAGGCATGCGCGCCTCCGGCTACGACAAACACGTCGACGTGGCCAGCAACCGCGCCGGAGCCGTGCCCGGCACCCACGAAATCGGCTTCGACTCCGCCGCCGACACCATTACCCTGCGTCACACCGCCCGCAGCCGCGAAGGCTTCGCCCGCGGAGCCCTGCATGCCGCCAGGTGGATCGCCGCCAACAAGGGCGTCCACGAATTTAGCGAGATTCTGTTTTCGTCCGAACCCCAGTCGTAGAGAAGCGAATCGAAAGGAATAGACATGTCTCAGTTCCAAGGTTGCGGCACCGCGTTGGTGACGCCCTTTCTTTCTGATCAGAGCCTGGATGAGGCCTCTCTGCGCAAGCTGGTCCGGCGGCAGATCGAGGCGGGCATTCACTTCCTTGTGCCCTGCGGCACTACCGGCGAAAGCCCCACTCTCACTCACGCCGAGCACCTCCGCGTCGTCGAGATCACTCTCGAAGAGGCGAAAGGCAAGGTGCCCGTCCTTGCCGGAGCCGGTGGCTACAATACCGCCGAAGTGATCGCCCTCGCCAAAGAGCTGGAAGCCCTCGGAGCCGACGGGCTGCTCTCCGTCACCCCCTACTACAACAAGCCCACCCAGGAAGGCCTCTACCAGCACTACAAGGCCATCGCCTCCGCGGTGAAACTGCCCATCGTCGTCTACAGCGTGGCCGGCCGCACCGGCGTCAACGTCGAGCCCGCCACCCTGCGCCGCCTCGCCGGAATCGAGAACATCGTCGGCGTGAAGGAAGCCAGCGGCAACATCGCCCAGATGGCGAACATCTGCGCCACCCTGCCCGAAACCTTCGACGTCCTCAGCGGTGACGACGCCATCACCATCGCCCTCGCCGGACTCGGCGGCAAGGGCATCATCTCCGTTGCCTCCAACGAAATCCCCGCCGTCATGGCCGGCATCGCCAGCCACTGTCTCGCCGGTGATTTCGCCGCCGCCCGCGCCCTCCAGCGCCAGTGGCTCGCCCTGATGGAAGTCAATTTCGTCGAATCGAATCCCATTCCCGTCAAAGCCGCTATGGCCCGCATGGGCCTGCTGGAGCCCGTCTGGCGGCTCCCGCTCGTCCCGCCTTCCGACGCCGCCATGGCGAAGATCGAAGCCGTACTCAGCAGCACCGGACTCATTACCAACTAGGAACCCACGCATGCAAAACGGAATCGAAACGCTGTTCGCCAATCCTCCCGCGGCCTATTCGGCTGCCGACCACGGCCTCTTCGCGCGCTTCAAGGACGCCCTCAACGAAGGCGCCATCCGCGCGGCTGAGCCCGACCCCTCCACCCCCAGCGGCTGGCGCGTCAATGGCTGGGTCAAGAAAGGGATCCTCATCGGCTTCCGCATGGGCACGATTGTCGATATGTCCATCGACACCGTCCGCCAGCCCTGGTTCGACAAAGACACCTACCCGGTCCGCACCATCGCCGTCAACAGCGGTGTCCGCATCGTCCCCGGCGGCAGTTCCATCCGGGACGGCTGCTTCCTCGGCCGCGGCGTCACCTGCATGCCGCCCATGTACATCAATGTCGGCGCCTATGTCGGCGACGGCACCATGGTCGACTCGCACGCCCTCATCGGCTCCTGCGCCCAGATCGGTCGCAATTGCCACATCTCGGCTGCTGCCCAGATCGGCGGCGTGCTCGAGCCCGTCGGCGCTCTCCCCGTTGTCATTGAGGATGAAGTCCTTGTCGGCGGCAATACCGGAGTCTACGAAGGCACCATCGTGAAGTCCAAGGCTGTCCTCGGCACCGGGGTGATCCTCAACCGCTCCACGCCCATCTACGATCTCGTGAAAGGGGAAGTCTACTCCGCCAGCGACGATCAGCCGCTCATCGTGCCTGAGAATGCAGTGGTTGTCGCCGGTTCCCGCGCCGTCTCCCGCGGCAAGGGCCAGGAGTGGGGCATCTCCCTCTACACGCCCGTCATCGTGAAATACCGCGACTCTAAGACCGACGAGAAGATCCGCCTCGAAGACTATCTTCGATAGCTGCCAGTGTCAGTTCCGCCGCGCGCTGCCACGTGAATGGGGCGGCGCGCAGCGGACCCTCCTTCGGAGCCTCCCCCCGCACCAGCTTCCGCATTGCTGCCAGCATCGCCTCGTCGCTCTCCGGGTCGAAGAGCAGCGCGGCTCCGCCCGTCAAAGTCCTAAGCGGTTCGATGTCTCCGCAAGCCACCGGCAGTCCGGCCGCCATTGCTTCCAGCACCGGCATGCCAAAGCCCTCAAACCTTGACGGGTAGATGAACCCGGTCGCCCGCCGGAACAGCTCATACAATTCCGCCCGCGGCACCCAGCCCTTCAACTCCACCGAAGACTCAAGGCCCAGCTCCTGCACCAACCGTTCCACCTCGCCGGTCACGAAGCCCTTCACGCCCGTCAGCACCAACCGCAAGCCCGGCTGCTCCCGCACCAACCGCTGGAACACCCGCAGCAGCCGGTCGTGATTCTTGTGCGGATGCGTCGTGGAGGCACACAGCAGATACCCTCCATCCTCGCGTCTCGACGCGAGCTCGAAGAACTCGGGCTCCACTCCGTGGTGCACCACCGAGATATTGTGCGCGTCCAGCGAGTAGAACTTGAGCAGGTCGTCCCTCGTCGCCTCACTCACTGCGATCAGCCGTCGCGACTTGTGCGCCGAGGCCCACAACAGCAGCCGCCAGAACGGCAGGTCGAACCAGCGGAAGAACTCCGGATGCCGCTTGTGCTGCAGGTCGTGGAACACCGTCACCTGCGGCAGTCCGCTCAGCAGCGGCGCCGTGAAGCCTGGATTCAGCACCACGTCGATGCGCTCGCGCTTCAGCACGCCCGGCAGTTGCAGTTGTTCGTAGAGGATCCGGGCCGGCCGGCTGGCCGCCGTCACCGGCAGTGGCACACACACCCGCCCCATCGGCCCGGTCTCGCGATTGGTGAAGACGACAATCTCGTGCTTCGGGATCTGCTCCATCGCCTCCAGCAGGCGTCTCAGGTAGATCTCCGTACCACCCACTCCGCCGGGGATCAGATACAGCGCGTTCACCCCGATGCGCACGTCGCGGCTACTTTCTGCCCATGGCGTTCACTGCGGCTGCCTTGCCCTGTTGCGCCGCCGGATTGCTGGGATCGCGGTGCAGTGCCTGCTCGAAATCCTCCAGTGCCTGGGCATGCTGGCCCAGTGTGAAGTAGACGTTGCCTCGATAGACCCAGGTCATCGCGTCCCGCCGGTTCAGTTCCAGGGCGTGATTCAGCGCATCCAGCGCAAGCTGAGGCTGGTTTCGTTTTCCGTAGATCATGCCCATCGTCGACCAGGCCGTCGACGTGTTCTCCAGTTTCGTCGCCTCCTGCAGCCGCGCGATCGCTCCAGGCACATCCTCGGCGCAATCCAAAGCCAGCGCCCAGTCCACCAGCAGCCGGTAGTCCGGCTTCTGCAGTACAGACGCGGCCTTGTAATGCTCCAGCGACTTCGAGCACTCGCCCTTTTCGTAATAGGAGAACGCCAGTTGGAATTGTGCCCGGTAGTTCTGAGGGTTCTGCTTCACCGATTCCACCCACATTGCCTGCGTGTTTGTATACAGGTCGCTGCGGAACATCGTCAGGATGGTCATCGCCACCGCCACGGCGGAAAGACCCGCGACCCTGGCTCCGTTCGGCGTCCAGCGCGACAGGAACTCGCACAGGATCATCAGCAGGCCGATGGAGGCGAAATAGACGCGGCGCTCCACCAGCGGATCCGCAATCGGCAGAATCGACGATGTCGGCGTCAGCAGCACGAAGAATGTAAGGATACCCAGTGAGGCCAGCGGATACTTTTTCCGGTAGACGAAAGCCGCACCGGCGGCCGCTACAATTGCCAGCAGCCCCAGCCAGGACAGCACATTGCCCGGAGCCTTGGTAATCGGGAAGCCATGATCCAGGTTCTGGCCATAAGGCGCCACGAACAGCCGCACATACACCCAGACCACCTGGAACTGCGTGAACAGGTAATCCAGCGGCGAGAAGCTCAGCGACGAGCCGGCCGTGCCCTCGCGGCTCGCCAGCCGGTACACGAAGAAACCGCCCGCGGCCCCGCCCACCAGCAGCGGGATATACAGCCGCCAGTTCTTGACCACGCCTTCCAGCGGGGAGCCCTCATGGAAGTACAGATCCGTCAGCAGCAGCACGCCCGCCATTGCCACGGCCGTTTCCTTGCTCAGCGCGCCCAGGCCGATGAGGAGGAGCACAAGAATCGTGTGGGCCCACGAGACCTCAGTCTCCTTCCGCCGCAGGTAGACCAGCAGGGCCGAGAAGCTGAAGAACACACTCAGTACTTCACTGCGGCTGGCGATATACGCCACGGCCTCAGTCTGCAGCGGGTGCAGCAGGAAGACCGCCGCGCCGAAGCCCGCGCTCATCACCACGCTGCGCCCCTGGCGGCCCGCCCGCTCCAGCAGCGCCTTCAGGATGAAGTACACCAGCAGCGCATTCACCAGGTGCAGCAGGAAATTCTCCACGTGATACGGTGTGGTGTTCATCGCCCACATGTCCCGGTCGGCCAGCAGGCTTATGTTGGTCAGCGCGCGGACCCCGCGGTGCAGGAACTCCTGATAGTTGATGCCTACCCCATGGCTCATCATCGGCAGGCTCAGGTCGTCGAAAAGGAACGGACCACTCAGGGCGGGGAAGTAGGCGATCAGCGCCAGAATCGCGGCCGCCAACGGCGCCCACCAGGGCAGGCCGATCGACTGGGCGATCTCCGGCGCAGCCGCCTCACGCGGCGTCTTCTCAGTGTTTCGCTTGCTGTTCTTCATTCTGTCGTTGCAGTTTGTACTCGAGAATCGCTACCCGCTGGGTGAGCGTGATGTTCATATCCTTCAGTTCTGAGATCGCGCGCGAGAAGCGGTAGAACACGCCCAGAAAGACAATCAGAATCAGGAACAGCAGCGTGATGGCCGGTTCCTTCAGCCCAATATAGCCGGAGAGCCGCTCCAGCAGCGGACCACTGCGCGACAGCGCAATCAGCGCCACCGCCGCCGCCAGCCAGCTTACCGAGTGCTCCACCCGGATGTGGTCTCTCCGCAGCGACCGCAGCACAATCACGAGCAGCAGAATGCCCAGGCCGGTCAGAATATCCAGCAGCAGTGCCATCCCGGCTTACCCCTGGCCCTTCCGCGCCCGCCCGTCAAACCGCAGGATGTTCACAAACACCCCCAGCAGAACGTGGATCACATAGTAAACCGACTTCATCGCCGTGATCGAACTCCGCCCCGCCATCCGCTTCCGCATGCGGCACGGTACCTCTTCGAACCGGAACTTCCGCCGCTGCAGCACCACCAGCGTCTCGATCTCCGGGTACTCCAGCGGAAAACTTGAACTGAACACCGACAGCGCTCTCGCGTTCACGGCCACGAAACCCGAGGTCGGGTCCGTCACCGGGCGCCCCAGAATCGGCCGCAGCAGCATGCGGAAGAAGTGGATGCCCACTTTCCGGATGGGATGCGTCTGGAGCCCGCCGGACTCCTTGGCCCGAACCCCGATCACCATTTCGCAGCCCGTCGACCGCAATTTCTCCAGCAGCCGGGCGATGTCCTTCGGATCGTGCTGACCGTCGCCATCGATCCGGATCACCGTGTCGTAGCCTTCCTCGAACGCCAGCTTGTAGCCCGCCTGCACACAGCCGCCCAGGCCCAGGTGGCAGGGCAGTTGCAGGACGCGCGCGCCGGCGATGATGGCCTGGTCCACCGTCGCGTCCTCTGAGCAGTCGTCCGTCACCAGCACATGCAGGTCCGGATACGCCTCTTTCACTTCGCGGACAACCCGCCCGATCGCACCCTCTTCATTGAAGGCCGGAATGATCAGCAGGGTGCGTGAGTCGATCACAGCGCGGCGACCTCTCTCACGCGAATCGAGTGGCGCTTCAGTCCGTGCTTGAACTCCCTCGCGCTGATGCGCCGAGTAGCCGCTATCCGCGCCCGCTGCCTCAGCAGGGTAGGCAGGTTCCACAGCAGATCCAGGTGCGCCTTCACCACCAGCCAGGGCAGTTGCAGACCGCTGCCGCCCGCTGTGCGGAACTCCGCCGCTTTGCCCTGTCCCGTGAACAGACTCGCCGCGTGCCAGAAGTAGCGCGCGATCGCATAAAACGGCGCCGCCAGCAGACTGCTCAGCGGCAGGCAACGCACGGCCAGCCGCAGCCGGTTCCGTTCCACAAACCATGCTTTGCGCGCCGACGCCGCTCCGCTGCTCTGCGAATAGGCGTGGTCCACCAGGGCCGTCGGGACGTAGACGCACTGCCACCCGGCCCATCTGCCCCGCAGTCCTAAATCTGTGTCTTCGCAGTACAGAAAGAAATCCTCTTCGAACAGCCCGGCTTCGTCGAGCATCTCACGCCGGTACACCGCCGCGCAGCCGCTCGGCAGCAGTGCCTCGCCCGGCTCACTAAACCCACCGGCCGGAGCGCCGTGGCCGCGCTGCTTCGAACTGCCGTCGCCCGCGATCAGCATGCCCGCCGAATCCAGGCGGCCGGTGCCCGCCAGCCGGATCCGGCCTGCGGCCATACCCGCCTTCGGCTGCCCGTCCAGCGCCTTTACCATCTCTTCCAGCCAGCGCGGATCGGCCACTGCGTCGTCGTTGAGCACGGCCAGGTAATCCGCCGGCGCCAGCCGGAAGCCCTGGTTCACCGCCGCGCCAAATCCTACATTCGCTTTGTTTTCGATCAGTCGGAACCGGTAGCGGGCCGCGCCGGTCGTGTGAATCCGCCCGCAGCCGCTGTTGTCGACCACCACTACCGTAACCTCCGGCAGTGTCTGCGCTTCCAGCGAAGCCAGACAGTCCGGCAGCCGGCGGTCTCCTGCCAGAGTGGGAACTACAACCGTGACGCGACCGGGCTTCAAGTATTAATTCTACGCGAAAGGGCGGCGGCGATTCGTCGGGATACAATACCTCAAATGGCTATCAAGACTACCGTCGTGGGCAGCTACCCTATTCCTCATTGGCTGCCCGGCGACACCTCGCGCACCACGCTTCGTGACGCGATTCTCGTCGTGCTGAAGACCCAGGAGCTGGCCGGCATCGACGTCGTCGCCGACGGCGAGCTGAACCGCTTCGATCCCGGCCACCCCGAGACGAACGGCATGATCGACTACTTCGTCTCCAAGATGGACGGAATCCGCACGAGATTCTCCCTGGAAGACATCGAGGCCTTCCGGGCCGACCAGGGCCTGACTTACCGTACGGATCCTGCCGGCATCGTCACCGGCCCCATCACCGGCGGTACCCTGAATCTGCCGCGGGACTTCGAGTTCACCCGGAAACTCACCAGCCAGCCCCTGAAGTTCACCTGCACAGGGCCGCACATGCTCACCAAGGTGCTCACTGACCGGCACTATAAGTCGCGCCCCGAACTCTGCATGGCCATTGCCGATGTCCTCCGGAAACAGCTGACGAATATCGATGCCGACATCGTCCAACTCGACGAAGCCAACATCAGCGGCCACCCCGAGGACGCCGAATGGGCGCTGCCGGCCCTCAACCATGTCCTGGAAGGGATAGCCGGAGTCCGCGCCCTGCACATCTGCTTCGGCAACTATGGCGGGCAATCTGTACAAAAAGGGTTCTGGCAGAATCTGTTACCCTTCCTGAACGGGTTGCAGGTCGATCACCTCGTGCTCGAGTTTGCCCGCCGCGGCTACGCCGAGCTCGAACACTTCAAGGAACTGGATCCGCGGATCGGGATGGGCCTGGGTGTCGTCGACATCAAGGACAACGGCGTCGAATCCGCCGACCTCATCGCCGAACGAATTGAACTGGCCGCAGGCGTTCTCGGTCCCGAACGCCTCCACTACATCCACCCCGATTGTGGATTCTGGATGCTCCAGCGCAACGTCGCTGACCGCAAAATGGCTGCGCTGGTGGCAGGTAGAAATCTATACGAGGGGAGAAGTTAAGTAGTGAACAAGTTGTACCTGTGCCTGCCGCTCACCGCGGCTCTGCTCATGGGGCAGGCCGCGCCCGAGGGCACTCACCTGACGAATCTGAAGAAGCTCACCAACGGGGGCCAGAACGCCGAAGCGTACTGGGCCCCCGACGGGAAACGCATCATTTTCCAGTCCACCCGCGAGCCCTACGCCTGCGATCAGATCTTCGTCATGAATGCCGACGGGTCCGATCAGCATCTGGTCTCCACCGGGAAGGGCCGCACCACCTGCGCCTACTTTCTGAAGGACAACCGCCACATTGTCTACGCCTCCACCCACGAGGCCGCTGAAGCCTGCCCGGCTCCGCCCGATCGCAGTAAAGGCTACGTCTGGGGCGTCTTCTCCGGCTACGACATTTATGTCGCTGACGACACGGGCAAGAATCCGAAGAAGCTCACCTCCACCCCGGGCTACGACGCCGAAGCCACTGTCAACTTCGCCCAGAACAAGATCGTCTATACCTCGCTCGCCTCGGGCGACCTCGAACTCTGGCAGATGAAACCGGATGGATCCGGCAAGAAGCAGATCACCAAACGCGAAGGCTACGACGGCGGCGCCGTCTTCTCCCGCGACGGCAAGCAGATCGTCTGGCGCGCCACCGATCCCAACAATGCCAAAGCGATGGCCCGCTACAAGGAACTGCTCAAGGAAGATCTGACCGAGCCGATGAAGATGGAACTCTTCATCTCCGACGCCGATGGCAAAAAGGTCCAACAGCTCACGAAGTTCGGCTGCGCTTCGTTTGCGCCCACCTTCACGCCCGACGGCAAGCAGATCATCTTCTCGTCCAACAAGCACAATTGCGACGGCCGGCGGTTTGAACTCTACCGCATCAATACTGACGGGTCAGGCTTGGAGCAGATCACCAATTTTGGTGGTTTTACCTCCTTCCCCGAGTTCTCTCCCGACGGCAAAACCCTCGTGTTTGCCACGGACTACCAGACCACTCAACGCTACGAGTTCAACATCTGGACCGCGGCCTGGAAAGACTAGGGCTCGCCTGCTTTGATAAACTCTCGGCAGCCACACTCATGAAACGAAGAACAATTCTGTCGCTCGCCGGGGTGGCGCCGGCCGCGTGGGCCGCTCCTCAGCAGCCCGCGCCCAAGCCGAAGAACTGGCGCACCTCCCCGCTCGGTTATACCGATACGCCCGTGCTGCCAGGTCAACCCTGGAAAGTCCATGACATAGCCCGTCCGCGGCCCTCCGTGGTGACGCCCGGACCCAAGCCCGGCGATCCTCCGTCCGATGCCATCGTGCTGTTCAGCGGCAAGGACCTGGCCCAGTGGTATCAGAATGGAACCGGCCCCAATAAGGGCAAACAGGTTCCGGCTAAGTGGAAGTTGGAGAACGGTTTCGTCGAATGTGTCGGCGGCACCGGCGACCTCATCTCCAAGGAAAAATTCGGGGACGCCCAGTACCACATCGAGTGGAGTGCGCCCACCGAAATCGATGGCGATTCCCAATGGCGCGGCAATTCCGGCATCCTCGTCATGAGCCGCTACGAGATTCAGGTGCTGGACTCCTGGGACAATCCCACCTATGCCGATGGACAAGCAGGCGCCATCTACGGCCAGTGGCCGCCGCTGGTGAACCCCATCCGCAAACCCGGCGAGTGGAACACTTACGACCTTTTCTGGGAAGCGCCCAAGTTCGAGGGCGGGCGTCTGGTTAAACCGGCTTACGTCACCCTCATGTTCAATGGCGTCCTGGTGCATCACCACAAGGAAGTCATCGGGCAGATGGCCCACCGGACCATCCGGCCCTACGAACCCCACGCGCCGGAAGAGCCGTTGTCCATCCAGGACCACGACACCAAACCGCGCTTCCGCAACATCTGGGTCCGCAAGTTGAAGCCGTACGACTCGAAATAGCTCCTACGGAGGCGCCATGAGCCTGGACGCAAACACGGCAACGGCCACCCTGGCCGGTGGCTGTTTCTGGTGTCTGGAGGCGGTCTATCTCCAGATGCGCGGCGTCCTTTCTGTCGCCTCCGGCTATATGGGCGGTACGGAAAACGAGCCTACCTACGAAGAGGTCTGCTCCGGCGAGACTGGCCACGCCGAGGTGGTCCAGCTAGTTTACGACCCGAACATATCGTCATATCGCGATATCCTCGAGGTCTTCATCGCCATCCACGACCCCACCACCCTCAACCGCCAGGGTAACGACGTGGGCACGCAGTACCGGTCGGCGATCTTCTATCACACCCCGGAACAGGAAGCCGAGGCCCGCACCTTCCTGTCCGAACTGACAACTGCCAAAGTCTTCGACGACCCCATTGTCACGGAGATCACCCCGGCCGCCAGGTTCTGGCCGGCCGAGGATTACCACAAGAACTACTTCGCCACCCACCCCTGGCAGCCATACTGTACGTTCGTGGTATCTCCCAAAGTGGCCAAGTTCCGGAAGAAGTTCTCAGCTCTGCTCAAGACTGCCTGAGATCCGGTCTCGCAGACAGGCAAGCTGCGGCCGGTGCACGGCGTAATCGCTGGACGGCTGCAGCCCTATCGGATAGTCCTGCCACCACTCTCCGGCGGCCCAGTAGAAGGCATCCATCCCCGCTTCGGAAACCGCGTCCAGGAAGCCGCCCATCACCGCCAGCCAGCGCGGATCGGCATGGGGAATCCCGAACTCGCCCACCACGCCGCCCACCCCATTGGCCCGGCACCAGTCCAGAAAGGGCGTCACCCGCCGCCGGCCCAGCGTGACCAGATCGCGATCGCGCGCTGCCTCCTCGTCGTAGGAAAGCTCGTAACGCCCGCCCCGGTTGCTGTCGAAATAGCAGTGCGCCTCATACAGGAAATTGCCGGCCGGATCGTCGATCCACGACCTCCGCCCATTTCTCTGCTTCCACCACTCGCTGCCGGACCAACCGTCACCGGGCACGAGGATCAGCTTGGTGTCGCCTGTCGACCGGATGGCATCCACGACGCATTGGGAGATCCGCTTCCAGTCGGACTCACCCATGTCGTGCGGTTCGTTCATCAGGTCGTACGCCCACACGGCCGGATGCCCGCCAAACACCTGGATGAAACGAAGCCACAGATCCGCCAGGTCATGCCTGCTCACCGGCGTGCGGCCCCGGCCGTCGGTCTGGTCGATGATCCAGTCAGTCCCCTCGATCCGGTACCGCCCGAAATTGTGGGGTTCGAACGCGATCTGCAAGCCGGCAGCGGACGCGCGGTCGGCCGTCAGCACCAACTGTTCCAGATAAGCCTCGTCCAACGAGCCACCGGGCGTGGGTTGCAGCCGCTCCCACCGGAACGGCACGCGCAGGCGCGTCAGACCCTGCTCAGCCCAATACTGCAGGCTGCGCTGACTCGGGAAGACATAGTCCCGCCCCAGCACGCCCGGCAGGCGGTCTTCTCCCCATTCGGCGCCGGAGACGTTGACCCCGATCCTCACACCCGGTAGTTGTCGGCTTTCCAGTTCTTGATCGACTTCTTGATGTCGTCCTGGCTCATGTGCTTCTCGGCGGCGAGTTGCGCCAGGGCGACGAACTCGGAGTCCGGCGCAAAGCGCAGGGCGACAATCTGCAGGGGCTCCAGCCTGGGATCCAGAAGCTTGCCGGTGAGCACGAAGTGCCGCAGGTTCTCTTCGGCGCGGATGGCGCGGTCCTGTGCCTTCAGCGCGAAAATCCGGGCAAACAGCGAGATGAACACCATGGCAATGTTCATGACGAGGATCAGTGCAGCGCTGTACAGCCGCTGGTGATCGCCCATCGACTTCCAAAGGTTCACGCCGGACCCGATGAGCGTGAGCAGCAGCAACGGGGATAGGACGTAGTGGTACATCGGGACAAATCTGGCGTGTTTGGCGTAACTCTGTTCCTGCAAAATGAAGCCTCCTGGCCGGATAGAATTCAGGCGGGACCAGCCCGCGTTCAGCAATCCAGCATCGCACGACACGCCCCAGCTTGGCGGTACCTCTCGCAAGACAGCGAAGAGCTTGTACATCCAGACGACCGCGTGCGGGATACCCCCGTTGCCGCGGCCAGCCCGCGGAAGTATACTCCGCCTGGGTCACCCTTCCTATCAGGAGAATACGGTCGAATTAGGAAAAACTGCCATGCTGAGGTTTGCCGCAGTTGCCCTTCTTCTTTTGGTGTTCGCCTTGCCGCTGCGCAGCAAGACGCATAAGGTCACCTTCCCCAACGCATGTGGCGAGGTTTGGAGTGCCGTCAAGGATACTCTTGGCGAGGCCGGGAACTACACCGTGAAAGTCGCGGATGAGACCCGCATGATCGCCACCTACAGCGTCAAACACTCGGCCCATGTCACCGTCACCGGAGCGCTGCGCCAGCGCCCCAATACCGTCTCTTTGAACGCCCACGACACAGGTTGTGTCATGGAGGTTCAGTCGAACTACAGCGGCTTCGAACACAACGATGCCGGCGACTTTTCGAAACGCGTCACCGACGCCCTGACTAAACGGAAAGAGGCGCCTCCCGCCGAAGCGGCCAAGCCGGCCAATCCCAAGTGAAGAGCCGGAGCGAACCGGTTGCGCGCCGGGACGGCTAACTCACGGGGAACAACAGTTTGTAGCCCGTGGGCATCAGGTGGTCGGTGATCTGCTCTGTATGCTCCGCGGCCAACTTCTTCAGATCTAGCGCCTGCTCCAGTTTCTGCAGCAGGCTTCCGTCGTCCAATCCGCCGTGGGCGGGGTCCAGCAGGCCGCCAAACGCATCCAACACCACGCCCTGCAATTGATCCAGCCGGATCGTCTGGCGGAAGAAGTTCAGGGCTTCCAGCAATGTCTCGCCAGACGACTGGCTCTCCACCATACTTCGGTTCCTGTCGAAGTAGAATTGCCGGCCATAGTGGCGGTACCCCATTGAGTACAACGGGACCCTGGGCACAATGTCGCGGTCATTCACCAGCCGGAAGATTTTATGGCCCAGTTTCTCGTTCATAATCCGGGCAAACTGCTCGTCTCCGACGCGAGGCTGGCCGTAGGTGTACACCGCATGCACCGGGATTCCATCCCGCAATTCGGTCTGCGTCGCGCAGATCTGCGCCAGCGCCCCACCCAGGCTATGACCCGCAATCCAGATTTTGCGGTCGCCTTTGCCGCGCAGCAGATCAGGGAAGATACAACACCCGCCGAAGTCCTTTTTCCAGGCCGCAAAGAACGCCCGGAAGAAGCCGCCGTGGACACGCGCCAGCCCTTCCCATGAAATGGGGATCGTCCTGGCGTCGCTGCCCACATCTGCCAGCTTGGAAGGTTCTGTCCCGCGGAAAACAACCAGGATTGCGGCCGCGCTCTGCGCCACGAAGCCCTGCGTCCCGCTGAGCGGGTCGAGCAGGCTGGTGTCGATGGAATGGAAAGCTTCGGTAAACCCATTGTCCGTGGCCCACTGGCGGCAGGAGGCCTCGCTCTCATACGCCTGGGCGGCAGCGTCGCACAGGAATGCGGCATTGCTCGTCGTGTACTCAGTAGCGGCGGGATCGAACTGGAAAGCGCTCTTCATCCTGGAATCTCCCTCTGCATCAGCGGGTAGGCACCACTGGCGAGGTGTCAAGTATAACCTGCCAGTCGTCCGTTGAAACCCCAATCTGGCAGGCAAGTGCGAAAACACCCTGCTGCCCGCCGCCGGCCTTAGGGAACCTCTCGCAACGGACTTTCGTATCTGAATGCATGGCACTCCTGCAGGACTTCCGGCTCGCCGCCAGGATGCTGGCCCGCAATCGAGTCTGGGCCCTGGTGGCAATTCTGGCTCTGTCTCTCGGCGTAGGCGCCAATGTCGCCATTTTCTCCGTGGTCGGCCTGATGATCTCGGTGCCACTGCCCTATCCCAACGCAGGTGAACTCGCTTATGTCCCCCAGACCAATGCCGTCCGCGGTTTCCGCCAGGCCGCCGTCAGTCCGCAGGATATCGACGATTGGCGCGCGGCCGCCGGCATCGCTTCGTTGGCCGCCTTCACCTCGCGGCCCGTTGCCTACAGCGGGGAAGGCGAACCCCAGCACCTGCCCGCCATGCAGGTGACGCCCGAGTTCTTTCCGGTCCTCGGCGTCTCGCCCGCCATGGGCCGCACGTTTACCAGCGCGGAGGGTCCGGAAACCGAAGCCCGTGTCGCCGTCATCTCTCACGCTCTCTGGCAGGGCCTTTTTCGGGGCTCGCCGGACGTCCTGGGCCGCGACCTGCGCCTGAACGGAGGCAAGTACACCCTTGTCGGTGTCATGCCCGCGAACTTCCACTTCCTCTACCGGCAGTGCGATCTCTGGCTGCCCCTTGCTCTGGAGCCGGCCCAGCGCGGCCGCGGCTGGCGCGGCTTGAACGCCGTGGCCCGCCTTCGCCCGGGAGTAAACACCGCCCAGGCCGACGCCCAGGTTCGTGCCATCTCGGAACGCATTGCGAAAGAGGACCCGAAGAACGGGGAACACTGGCGCGGTTCCGTCCGCCCGCTCACTGACCGGGTCATCCCCAAGTCCGCCCGTGCCTCGGCTGGAGCGATGTTTGGCGCAGTCGGCTTTGTCCTGCTCATCGCGTGTGCCAATGTCGCCAGCCTCCAACTCGCCCGCGGCACCCAACGCCACCGCGAACTCGCCCTGCGTGCCGCCCTCGGCGCTGGCCGTGGCGCCCTCGTCCGCCTTCAACTCGTCGAGAGCCTGCTGGTTGCTCTGCTGGCGGGCGTTGCCGGCGTTCTCACCTCCTATTGGACCGTCCCCCTGTTGAAACGCATTGCACCGTCGGAGATGCAGATCTTCGAACTCGCGCACGTCGATCTCTCCGCTCTCGGCTTCGGTCTCGCGCTCTCCGCCGGTTGTGCCGTGGTCTTCGGCTTCCTGCCTGCCCTGCTTCTCACCAGGGGCAATCTGGCGGGCTCTTTGCAGGACGCCGGACGCGGATCTTCCTCGGGTCGGCACGTGATCCTCAATAGCCTTGTCGTCACCGAGATGGCCCTGGCGCTCGTCCTTGTCACTGCCAGCACCATGATGATCCGCAGCCTGATCCGCCAGCAAACGCTCAGCCCCGGCTTCGACACGCGGAATCTCACCGTGGCCTACGTGCTGCTCCCTCAGACCCGCTACACCACTGAGCCGCAGGTCGCCGGCTTCTATGATCGCGCCCTCCAGAACCTGCGCCGCGATGCCCAGGTGGAGTCCGCCGCCCTGGTCCAGACGCTGCCGCTTGCGGGGGACAACAGCTATCTCTCCGTGAAGGTGGAAGGCACGCGCGAGGAAGACCGCGACCAGGCCGCCGGCAGCATGATCGTCAGCCCCGGCTACTTCCGCACACTGAAGATTCCCCTGGTCTCCGGCCGCGACTTCTCGGACCAGGACGATTCCACCGCCCGGCGCGTTGTCATCGTGAATGAAACCTTCTCCAGGCGTTACTGGCCCCGCGACCCCAATCCGCTGGGCCGCCGCCTGCGTATTGCCCGCGACACCGGCCCGTGGCTCACCGTCGTCGGTGTGGCCCGCGATGTCCGCCACGAAGGACTCGACGACCCGCCGCGCCCCGAGATCTACCGCCCCCATGCCCAGGCTCCAGAACGCATCATGACTCTCGTCGCCCGCAGCAATCAGGCCGTGCAGTCCGCCGCAGGCTCCATGCGCGCCGCCGTCTGGCAGGTGGACCGGGAGCAGCCGCTTTTTCGACTGCAGACCATGGAGCAGCTCCTTCTCACGCGCACCTCCGGCCAGCGCGCCACCACCAAAGTGCTGTTCGGACTTGCGATCATCGCTCTGATCCTCGCCGCCGTCGGGACCTATGGCGTCATGGCCTACACCGCCGCCCGCCGCATCCGGGAAATTGGGATCCGTCTCGCCCTGGGCGCGACCCACTGTTCGGTCTTCCGCATGGTGCTCCAGGGTGGGGCGCGGCAGGCCGGCATCGGTCTGTTGGTAGGCTTGCCCGCGGCCTATGCGGTGACGCCGCTCTTGAGGGCGGCCAGCGACGGCCTCGAGCCGCAGGATCCCACTGTCTATCTGGGCGTGTCGATTCTCCTGTTCGCGGTAGCCCTGGCGGCCAGCCTGGCGCCCGCCCGCCGCGCCATGCGAGTGGACCCGGCCACGGTGTTGCGCAGCGAGTAGAGTGGAGCGAATCCAGGCACCGGCTAACTGACCTCCGGTGCAGCATGCATCATCGGAGTGCACAGCCCGCAAACCAGGTCGAAGCGCCTATTCGGCCGTGCCACCATTGGGACGGCGGACCCCCAGGTCCGTAGCCGGTCGCCTGACCGGCTCACCGTAGCCGGGCCAGCATCCGGCCACCGAGTCTCAATCGCGCCGGCCCTGTCTCCGGTTCACCGCCCCTGTGTCGACATCGAGAACGGCCGCTCCCCGGTCCCCCAAGTCTTATTCGGCTGACCACTCATCACGAACTTCAACTCGCCACCGGCCAGAATCTCCTCGTGCCGCAGAAACGCCCGAGCCAGCGCCTTGCCATTCAGCAGCACCTGCCCGACATACCGGTTCGCATCGCCAAGCCCGTCCGCCGTCACCCGGAACACCTTCCCGTTCGGCAGCCGCAGACTGGCTTCCTCCACGAAGGGCCGTCCAAGAATATACTCATTCGACGCCGGAGCCACGGGATAAAATCCCAGCGAAGTGAACACCAGCCACGCCGACATCTGCCCCAGGTCGTCATTGCCCACCAGACCCTCCGGAGACGGTTTGTACTGGCTCTCGACGATCTGCTTCAGCCGCTCCTGAGTCCGCCACGGCTGGCCCGCATAGTTGTAAAGGTATGCCAGGTGGTGGCTCGGCTCATTCCCGTGAATGTACTGCCCGATCATTCCCGAAATATCTTCGACGTGCGCGTACTGCTTCGGATCCACCTTCGCATCGAACATTGCATCCAGCTTGGCCACCAGCTTCGCATCGCCGCCCAGCAACTGAATCAGGCCCGCTTCATCCTGCGGCTGATACCACGAATACTGCCAGGCATTGCCCTCCGTAAACCCGCTATCCTTGCCGGCCAGAGCCGGATCAAAGGGCTCAGCGAACGTCCCGTCGGCCTTCCTCGGCCGGACAAAGCCCAGCCTGTTGTCGAAGATATTCCGCCAATTGCTTGCCCGTTTCTCGAATTGCGCCGCCACATCCGCGCGCCCCATCGCCTTCGCCATGCGGGCCAGCGTCCAGTCGTCGAACGCATACTCCATGGTTTGCGACGCGCCCTCCGGATCGCGATCCGTCGGAACGTAGCCCAGCTTCATGTAATCCGCCAGATGCCCGAACGGCCCGTACGTTGCACTGGCGATCATCGCCTGCAGCGCCGCGTCGGCATCGTAGCCCCGGATCCCTTTCATATACGCATCGGCGATGACGGGCAATGCGTGATACCCGATCATGCACCACGTCTCGATCCCCTGGAATTGCCAGATCGGCAGGATCCCGTACGGGCTCCGTTGCTGCGACGCGACCAGAGACCGCACCACATCATTGGTCCGCTTGTCCGGCTGGATCAACGTCATGAGCGGCTGCTCGGCGCGGTACGTATCCCACAACGAGAAGGTCGAGACGAAGGTGTACCCGCTCGCCTTATGCACCTGGTTGTCCGGGCCGCGATAATTGCCATCCACATCCATCGCCACACTGGGCGCCATGAGCGTGTGATACAGTGCCGTATAGAAATTCTTCAGCGTATCCGCCGGAGCCTTCACTTCCACCGCGCCCAACGCCGCGGCCCAGGTCGCTTCTGCGGCCGACCGCGCCGCGTCGAAATCGAATCCGGCCACCTCGGCGTTCAGGTTCGCGATGGCCCCGTCCTCACTCACCGTCGACAACGCGACCTTCACCACCAGCGGCGCACTCAACTCACCAAAATCGAAGACGCCCACCAGCCCGCGCCCTTCGATCGCCGCCGTATCCGCTGGACTTGTGCCCGGCGTTTTGAAGCCTCGATACTCCACCGCCGGCTCCCGGTTCATCAGTTCGTGCTTGACGGGCGCCTTGGAGAATCGCATTGCGAAATAAAGCTGCCGTCCCGGAGCCCAGCCGCGCGTCTCGCGCATCCCGGTCATCGTGCCGTCGGCGCGAGTGCGAATGCGCGACCACAGCACCTTCCCCGTGTAGTTATAGATGGAGGATCGCAGGTCGAGCAAAATGCGCGCGGGTGCGCCGGCCGGGAACGTATAGCGGTGGACGCCAACGCGCGTCGTGGCCGTCAGCTCGGCGCGGATGCGAGAGTCTTCCAATGTAACGGCATAGTAGCCGGGCTGGGCGAGCTCCGAAGAGTGGCTGAACTGCGATCCGTAGCCGGATCCCGGCTTGTCTGCAGTCTGCGGGTCGAGCTGGACGTTGCCGGATATCGGAACCACCAGGAAATCGCCCAGGTCCGAATGGCCGGCGCCGGAGAAATGGGTATGCGAGAAGCCCAGCAGCGTCGTGTCTTCGTGCCGGTATCCGGCCGCCCACTTATAGCTCTGTTTGAAGTGGCGGATCTGGGTATCGGGGCTCAATTGGACCATGCCAAACGGCACGGTGGCCCCCGGAAACGTATGGCCGTCTTCGCCCGTTCCAATGAAAGGATCAACGGACCGGTAAGCAACGCCAGGCTCGGCAGCGGCCGCGGATGCAGCCAGGATGAAGGTAAGAGTAAGGAGTTTCAACGCGATTCCCTCTCAAGGTACCGCATTTCGGACCTTCCTCTCGCGTATCGCCCTGCCGCTTTCCGCCACATGACAGTGATGGGAATGCGCCCCAGAGGGTTCACGCCCCGTCGCGTGCCCAGGAGAAAACAGAGGTAAATCACCGCATCCGGCAGGCCAATTCCCGTGGGGCAGAATCCATTCTGCGCGGGACTTCAATCCCGCCATTCCGGACCGCCAGGAACACTGAGGTCCGCCGTGGCCGGATCCCAATGCAACAACTTCGGGGCAACGCCTACCCCGGCAGACTCGGGCTACGTCCGTCGATAACTGAGCGCCTGCAGCCGGAATCCCCTGTACCGCGCATCCACGGCGAGCTGAATCGCATACGGCCCAACCACCAGAAACCGCAGCCACATGGAGATCGAACTCAGGGAACGCAGTAGGTCGGGAGCCAGGCGGTCCCCATAGAATCGCAGCAGGACGCCCAGCGCCAGGCTCAAAGCCAACTGGGGTCCGAAAATCCACAGCCAGACCCGGTAGGCTTCACTCCAGGACGGCTCAGACGTTGAGGTTTCATCCTCCCGGAGCACCGCCAGGCGGAAAGTCCGGAACTTCTTTCGAAAGAGGCGGCGAGTGAGCAGAGCCTGGACACTGAAATACACGAGAAAACCTGCGGAGGAGGCCGCGGACAGTTCATTTCTAAAGGCATTTGCCTGCACGGTGACGGCGCCAATGAACAAGAGAAGAAGAGTCGCCAGCAGCGCGGGCCAGGAGATAGCCCAATATGCAGCGACCTTCTGGCTCCAGGAGAGGGAGATCTCCCACCCCGGCCCGTTGTACGGTTCGTGCCGGACGAAATCGTAACCGCAATCACACCGGACGGAGTCGGGAGGGTTGGTAATATGGCACGCCGGGCAATCCACAAACCGAGAGTAACGCAACATTGCGAGTCTCCGGCTTCCCGGCAATTCCCTCAACGCAGTTCTGTCGCTGAACAATCCGCTCTCAAGGAGCAGCGTTCGCAGCCTGGCCCGGCACGCCTCTGACCTGGGCTGGTGCCCGCTCGGCAGGAGCGGATTCCCCGAAGCACCACACAACAACACGGCCGGCCCGATTTCAGTTGAAACCGGGCCGGCCGCAGGCAGGCGTCATGTGAGTATGAGGTATCTTGTTTCGAACAGGGTCCTGATGGCTACTTCCGGTAGCCGGCCACTACGTTGAGGCTCGCCTTGCGCGCCATCGAAAGCTCCGTCTCCTTCTCGGCGCGCGACTTGGGCAGACTCATCCCCCTCGAACCGGCGTCCCAGATGTGGGACAAAAAGTACTTGTCGCCATATCGGTTGAACCAGATCTTCGGATTCTCGTTATTCGTCGTAGTGGACGCCGGCGTGGTGACAACAAGCACGCTTTCGCCTCCGTCAGCCCGGCGAACCAGAGCCACATTGACCGCTGCATGATTCACGGTATAGGTCCCGGCCGGCAGAATGTTCTTTCCGACCTGGAATGCAAACGGCGTAGAGAACTCCACTTTTGACGAGCCCTGGGCGTACACGGAAACCGAGGCCAACAGAGTCGCCATAAGAATGCCGGCAAATCTTGTCTTCATGGTAATCTCCACCTTCTGTATTTCTGCTGGAACCTCCCGATTCGTCCTGGTTCACGTTCACCGGTCCGTTCCGCACTTCTCAATAGGGCAGTTGGCGTGCCAACATAGCCCCGTTTGGGTGGAGGACTCGTATGTATATGAGAAAAAAGGACATGAACATCCCATATAAAAACACAGTCTCTTTCCCTGATGCTGGAGATTGTCAAGAAGGATACTTCCGGCCAACCGATTGGATAATTCCCCCTCTCCTCCGCGCCTAACCCGCCTTATACTGCTAGGCAGGAAAATGTCGGCGCGAGTGATCGCCATCGACGGGCCCAGCGCGGGGCACTCCCAGCGCCTCGAAGGTGATTTACTCTCCATCGGGCGGGAATCCTCGAATGGGCTTTGCCTGGATGATCCGACCGTCTCACGGCAACACTGCGAATTGCGCCTTGGAGAGGCCGGATGGACGATCACCGATCTGGAAACCCGCAATGGAACATTCGTGAATGGCGTCCCAGTTCGGTCTCGCCTGCTGGCCGACCACGACGAGATCCGGCTTGGGGGATCCCGTCTGATCTTCGTGCACGACGATTCGGCTGTTCCCACAGGCACGGCCGCAGCCTATGCGCATTGGGGACAGGCCACTCGTACCATCAAGGCTTCACCGTCCGGCTCCCGCTTTCTCGGTGAGGAGGCGCTGGAGGATGCTCAGTGCCAGGGCAGCCGCTATCGCCACGAACTGGCCGCGCTCCTCAACCTCAGCACTCAAATTTCTCAGTCGCGGACTCTGGCCGATTTCGAATGCTACCTGATGGAGTGTGCCTTCACGACAATGCCCGCTGAGGCCGGTGCGCTGCTCCTGACGGATGGAGAGACAGGTGTCCTGAACGAAGTTCGGGGATGGGGCCGCCAGGGGAGAGGCTGTCCCGCCCCAGCCCTGCCCATGGAAGAGTTGCAGTCCGTGGCGGAGAAGGGCACCGCCCTCCTCCTGCAGGGCAGCAACCGTGCCACCTCTCTCCTCGCGGCTCCGTTGGCCTCGGCGGAGGCACCGGGCGGAGTCGTCGCCTTGGAATCGTCGCCCGGCTCTGATCCATTCGACTCCAGTCACCTGGAATGGCTCTCTGCGGCCTGTGTCATCGCGGCGCCCACGCTGGCAGCGATCCGCCGTTTTGAGTGGCTGGAGAGTGAGAATCGACGTCTGAGGGAGGAGATGAGCCAACACTGCAATATGGTGGGCGACAGCCCCGCCATGGGTGAACTCCTCCGTCAGGTAGCCCGCTCAGCGCCCGTCGACACGACCGTTCTGATTCGTGGAGAAACCGGCACCGGAAAAGAACTGGTTGCCCGGGCCATTCACGCCGGCAGCCCGCGGAGCGGCCGGCCATTCGTTGCGGTGAATTGCGCCACGCTCTCTGAGTCGCTGCTCGAGAGTGACCTCTTTGGACACGAAAAGGGAGCGTTCACCGGCGCCGTGGCCCAGAAACGCGGCAAGATTGAGATCGCGTCTGGCGGTACCTTATTCCTGGACGAAATTGGAGAGCTTGCGCCCGCGCTGCAAGCCAAGCTCCTGCGGGTGCTGCAGGAACGCGAGTTTGAAAGGGTAGGCGGCACGCGCTCGATTCGCGCCGACATCCGGTTGGTTGCGGCCACGAACCGCAATCTGGAGGAGGGCGTCCAGGCCGGAACCTTTCGGCGTGATCTGTACTACCGGATCAACGTCATCACCATTGAGGTGCCGCCCCTGCGGGCACGGCGGGAAGATATTCCCCTGCTCGCCAGTTACTTCCTGGCTAAATACGCGGGGAAACTGCCGCGGCGCGTTCTTGGCTTTTCTCCGGCGGCGCGCTGGCGTCTCAACGCCTATGACTGGCCCGGCAATGTGCGCGAACTGGAGAATACCGTAGAACGCGCCATGGTGTTGGGCACGCAGGATCTCATTCAGGTGGAAGATCTGCCGGAGCCGATCCTGGAGCGGGACCCTCCTCCGGAGATGGGCGAGAGCCGCTACCACGACATTGTGAAGGCAACCAAGCGCAGCCTCATTCTGGCTGCACTCAGTGGAGCCAAGGGAAATCATCAGGAGGCCGCCCGGCAACTCGGCTTAAACCCGACTTACCTCTCGCGCCTCATCCGGAACCTCGATCTGAAAACGGCAATCGACCCCTCCGCGGAAAACTGAGGGTAGGAAGAGGCTGTCATGCCGGACGACTGCAACCCGACCGTGCGGATTTTACCCGCCGGGAGCGAGTTGGGCCCCTATTCCGTGGAGGAGTTGCTGGGCGTTGGCGGCTTCGCGCTCGTCTATCGGGCGACGGACCGGCGCCTGGGGCGGCATGTTGCTCTCAAGGTGGTTGCTGCCGGTGCCGTCCCGCAGCAGCGTCTGCGTTTGCTGGCGGAGGCGCGTTCGGCCGCGGCTCTCAACCATCCCAACATCGCCACGATCTTTGAAGCCGGTGAGATCGGCAGCGATTGCTTCATCGCGATGGAGTACGTGGAGGGCAGAACTCTCCGCCACTACCTTCATGCCGCGGCTACGCCCCTTTCCGTGCTGCTCGGCTATCTGCGTCAGACGGCCCAGGCGATTGCCAAGGCGCACGCCGCGGGGATTGTGCACTGTGACTTGAAACCGGACAACATCATGGTGACCCCCGACGGCTTGGTCAAAGTGCTCGACTTTGGCCTTGCCCGCCTGAGTGCGCGATCCAGAAGCTCTGGACACGGGGATGGTGCGTCGGCGGTCACCTCGCGATTGGCGGACAAAAATCGCCCCGATTCGCCATGGTTGGAAGGCACGCTGGGGTACATGTCGCCTGAGCAGGCTGCGGGTGTCGCCAAACTGGATGCCCGAACCGACATTTTTTCCTTCGGTTGCGTCCTGTACGAGGCCGTTGCTCACCGGTGCCCCTTCGCAGCGGAGACAGAGGAGGCAATTCTTTACCGGCTGCGAAGCGAGGCCCCGCCGCCGCTCGCCCGCTACAGTCCCGGTGTACCCGAGGCCCTGCAGAGCCTGGTCGATAGATGCCTGGAGAAAGATCGCGTCCAGCGCTGCGCCAGCATGGCTGACGTCGAGAGTGCCCTGTCGGCGATTCTGTCGGCGATGCTTGCCGGTCCGCCAACTTCCTGGGTCCGCCGGCGGTGGGTTCTCCTTGTGGCGGCTTCGGCGGCGATTCCTGCTCTCTGGCTCATCGGCCTTCTGCGAGGGCCCCCCGCCTTCGAACCTCGGACAATTGCTGTGATCCCCTACACGAATGGGGCGGGTGGGACAGATACCACTTACCTGGCGGATGGCATCGGTGAGGGCATTATCAACGCGCTGACACAGACGCCGGGCTTGAGGATTATGGCCCGCAGCTCCAGCTATCGATTCCGCGGCGAGCAGATCGATGTCCGGAAAGCGGCACGGCGCCTGGAAGTCGGGCTCCTTGTCCTGCTCTCGGTGGTCCGAACCGGAGATCAGTTGAGGGTGACGGTGGATCTTGTGGCCGCCGACGGAGCGCAGCTCTGGATCCAGACCTACCGTCCCATGCTCACTGACCTGGCCGCACTGGAAACCGGCATTGCCGGCGAAGTGGCCCATCGGGTCGGTGCGCAGCTGTCCGAAATCGAGCTTGCCCGCCTGGCCAAAGCCGCCCGCGTCAAACCCGAAGCCTACGACCGGTTCCTGCGCGGCCGCTACCAGCAGCGGCTGTATACCTTGGAGAGCATGATCCAGGCGGCAGCCCACTACGAGCAGGCCGTAGCCATTGATCCGGCCTTCGCCCTGGCGCACGCCGAACTGGCCAACGTGTACCGCTATCTCAGTGGCTCCGGCGCGAAAGACGCATCCAGCACGTTGCCCCGGGCCGAGGCTTCGGCGCGCAGGGCTCTGGCTGCCGATGCCGATCTGGCGGACGCACACGTGGCGCTGGCGGAGATCCGCAAGGACCGCTGGGATTGGCCCGGAGCGGAGAGCGAGTACAGGAAGGCGCTCGACCTGAACTCCAATCTTGCATCCGCCCACCAGGGATATGCGATCTTTCTCGGAGTGATGGGCCGGCACGAGGCAGCGATCTCCGAGATCCGGCGAGGCCTTGAGCTGGACCCCCTCGGCCTGCCGATGATGGTGCACAGCGGAGCGGTCTATTACAACGCGCGCCGCTTTGGCGACGCGCTCGCCGCCTTGCAGAGGGCCGCCGAAGTGGATCCCCAGGCTCCGGCGCCCTGGGCCTGGATTGGGATGACGCAGGCCGCGGCCGGCCGGTACAAAGAGGCGGTCCAGGCCTACGAGAAAGCCGCGGAGTTCGGCGACCACACCGCTTCGACTCAGTGTTACTACTCCTTCTCTCTCGCCCGAGCCGGCCGCGGTCAGCAGGCGGCCCGGTTGCTGGATCGTATCCGTCAATCCAGCGAGTTTGTGCCGCCGTCCACAATGGCCATTGCCTACCTGGGCGTTGGACGCCAGGATCTCGCGGTCTACTGGCTCCACCTCGCCTACGAACGTAAAGACCCACTGCTGCAGTACATCAGCGTCGAGCCGCATTTTGACGGACTGGGTAGAGACGCGGCCTTCCGGGCACTTCTGCGCGCCATCGGCCTGCGCCGCTAAACGCCGGCACCGCGTCTCTTCCGCCCACTGGTCCCGCCGATGACGCGAGTGATCACAGATCGAAGTAGTACAATTTCCCGTCGTCACTGCCGGCGGCCAGCACCGTCCCCTCTCGGTTGATGGCGATGGGCCAGTTCATATCTGTGGTCGGATACTGCCAAAGCTCGTGCCCATCCCCGTCGAACACGAGGAATGCGGACGGGTCTCCGGGCGGGAACCCGTCCGCGATGGCGATCCATGTGCGGTGAGAATTGCAGTGCTGCGTGGAACCGGCCTAATCTTTCGCCCGCAAGCCCCATGCGTGGACCGCCCCGGTAATCCCGCGGGCCACCCGGCGGTTTGATGCGCAGCTTAACTCCTTGAGCTTTTGAACACGATTTAGAAAACGGAACGCACGGTGCACTGCACGCCTCACTTCTGCACAATCCCCTCCGGGATCCGCAACTGCACAGGAAATGGAGCCCTTCGTTGCAAAGGCCACACACCCGGATAAGACGAACCATTGCCCCAGATCCAAAGCGTTCCGTCTGTCTTGATGGCCAGGGAGTTGTTGCCCGCCGCAAATACCGTTTTCACTCCACTGATGCGCGGCGCCGCGACCGTCGATTGCTCCCGCCCGGTCACGCCGGCACCGGCCTGCCCCCAATCCGAATTGCCCCACGAGCGCAACGTCCCGTCCTGCAGCAGCGCCAGAAAATGGCGGCCCGACATTGCTCCGGAAAGCGCCGTGACGTTCGCCACGCCCGGAACCCGAACCGGAACTCTCGTGCGCTCATCAATGTCCCGCCGGCCGTTGCCGAACTGTGCCTGGTCATTATTACCCCAAACCCAAACCGTACCGTCCTTCTTGAGGACGGCTGCCACCTGAGTCGCCACAATGCCGGCAACGTCACTGAGGCCCGGCACCTCCGCCAGCGGCTGGACAGCATCATCGGCATAGATCCGGCCGAACGGCAGCTTGCCGGCCATCCAGACTCGGCCCTCGGGCGTCAGCGCCATCAGGAATCCAGCCCCTGCGGCGACCCGCGTCACAGGAGGAAGTCCCGCGGCCCGCTCCGGCGTGTCGATCCGCCGCTCCCCTTCACCCAGGTAGCGGGCACCCCACATACTTATGCTGCCATCGCGGTGCACTGCAAACGCGGAATTGGAGCGCGCCGCGATTCGAACAACATCCGTCAGCCCGGAAACCTCCACCGGGGTCTCCGAGCCCGCAAGACACCGCGCGCCGCAGCCCAGTTGGCCTTCGAACCCCGCGCCGAAGGCGACCACCGAGCCATTCTCCAGCAGCACATACGACGCGCGTGCGCCGGCGGCAATGTCGCGGGCCTTGCCCGGCAGGGCGATGGACACGTAAACCGTGGAATGCCCGCTCGAGTTGGGAATCGACGCCCGCGGACCCAGTTGCCCGTCGCGGGTATCCCCCCAGCCGCCGACAGTGCCATCGGCGAAGAGGATGAGCTTGTGCGATTCCCCGTCGATCTTCACCGGCACTTTGGCGCTCTGAGCAGTGGCGATTGCCGCGCCGAGAAGGAGAGTAAGAACCAGCTTCATATCCGGCGACCAGTTTTCCTTTCGTGATGCACGAGCGTCAGGTCCGCGCCCGTTCGCATTCCCAGAAACGCAAGACGAGTCGATTCATCCCCGCGAATTCATAGAGTCCAGCATAGCCCTCAGACCTCAATGCGAACGAGGCCACTCGGAACCCTGGCCATCAGCCAGGAGGCTCCTCCGCTGCGAACCGCGACTGGAACGGAGCGGGCCTCACAGGCACGAATCCGTGGGTAGAATAACGCACAACCGATGAGCTCCAAACCCAACAAAGTGTCACCCATGTCCTCAGAATAGAGTGTCACCTATGTCCCCGAAGGGACACAGCGATGAACCGCGACCGGAAAGAAGTCCCCATGACCCCGAGCGTGCCGCGAAGGCGGAAGCAGTCGCCCACCCAACCCCAGTCCCGCAGCGTAAGCGACGGGCTACCGGCGCGTCATCCATTGCGCCAACCTCCGTGACGCGCGCGAACTACCTTGCCCCTACCGCCATCACGACGCCGCAATCCATCACCATCACAACTACCAGCGTCGACGATCCCAGCCAGTCGGCCACCCGGACCATCAAACTGCAACCTGAGCCATCGAAGCGGCCGGAATGAAGAAGCGAGAATCTCACGCAGTGGGCAAGGCAACTCCGGCGCATCTCTGAACGCGATTTCGTCAACCTCAACTGGTCCCCTTCGAATCTCTGACGAGATATCGTCTCCTCTTCCTGCCTGTTCCCAACGGCGCGAACCGGCCGCTACATGCGCAGGTCCGGCCTTCCTCCGCGCAAATCCAAGAGGTCCAAGCCCTTTAGTGGCGACGTGCCCAAACCAGTCCTCCTTGGGAAGGGCAGGGTAGTCGAGCCATCACTTCCGCGGCCCAGATTGGCGGAACAGTTGCCAGGAAGCAGAAAAGGAGGTTGTTTCATGAGCAACAAGACATCCGTTGCTGATTCCGGTCAGCGACAGCAGACCAACGGGCATACAAACGGCAGTGCCCAATTCGCCAAACTGGGATCCGGCGAGTTGGTTCCTTCCCGCTACGTCGTCCGGATTGGCGAGATTGACGTGATGGTGATCAGCGATGGGGTGCTCTCACCGCCCGCCGAGTCCATGGCGACCAACGCCGACCCGGCCGTCCGTGGGGCTTGGTTGGACAACATGTTCCTTCCACGGGACGTCTTCGATTGGGCCTTGAATGAGGTCGTCGTGCGGAGCGGCCAACAGACCATCCTCATTGACAGCGGGCTGGGCATGGAGTATCCGGACTTTCCGAAGGCCGGGCGGTTGGGCATGCGGCTGGAGGCGGCCGGCATCGACCTTGGTTCCGTGACCGACGTCGCGCTCACCCACATGCACTTTGACCATGTGGGTGGGCTGCTCGTCGACGGGGTGAAAGCCCGGCTGCGCCCGGACCTGCGAATCCACGTCGCCGCCGCCGAAGTCAAATTCTGGGCAGACCCCGATTTCTCCCGCACCGCAATGCCGCCAGACCTCGTGGAATTGGCCCGGTCGGCTTCCACTCGATTCCTGAAGGAGTACCGCGGCCAGCTCCGGACGTTTGAGGAAGATGTCCAGGTAGCTCCGGGCGTGGTCGTCAGTCGCACCGGCGGCCACACACCCGGCCATAGCGTGGTCCGCATGACATCCGGCGGCGACCGGCTCATGTTTGCCGGCGACGCCATCTTCCCGGTTTCGTTCGAACATCCCGAGTGGCACAACGGGTTCGAGCACGACCCCGAGGAGGCGACCCGCGTCCGCATCCGTCTCATGCGGGAACTGGCAGCCACCGGCGGGCAACTGGTAGGCACGCACCTGCCGTTCCCGTCCGTCGGCCACGTGGCCCTTAATGGAGATCTCTTCCGTTGGGTTCCGGCCGTCTGGGACTATTAACTGCTGGGTCGAGTGAGAATCCATTAGCCGCCGCACCAGATCGGGACCCCAGCCCGGTCCCGGTCTGGTCAGCGGAAGCCAGGCAACCGAACACCGCGAATCGCAGGATTCCTCCGCGACGAGGCTAACCCCACTTCTTCCTTTTCGCAGGGCACTCTCCATCCCCTATCCAATCTCCAAATCGGCATTCACCCTGTGGGGCAGACTTTATCCCGTGAGAAAGATTTCTTCTTGTAAGCTGGGCTGCAGCCTGCGCGGGGCTTCAGTCCCGCCAATCCGAAGCAAGAGAAACTCCCCAAGTTCCCTCAGCCCGCCATCACAACCGACTATGGGACCAGCGCCTCTGGCAAGTCCCTCAGTCTCCTCGTGTCAAGGGAGGGACAGCTCCCAGCACGGCAGGGCAACAGGCATAGCGGTCCCGCCTCCCGCCCCATTGCCTCTGACCTCGTCCACTCGACTTCTCCCCGATTCGAACCCCTCCCCGAAAACCGGTCCGCGCGGAAACAGAAATATATTCCATTTCGATTCAACGATATCCATTTCATTTTTTAGGGATCCCGCACAACCATGTGCAACACTCTGGGTGCGGCTGGCACAAAACCGGTCGCTCGGATCCGGCTCCTCCGTGAGCAGCCGGCTCTCCAGTTCTTTGACAATCGCACCGCCCCCGAAACCACGCCCGCGCTCCAGTTCCCCGCCGGGCCGGAATTGGAGCGCCCAGGTCAGTAGGGATGCATCGATCGGGCCGAACCAGTCAATTCCGCGCCGGCTCCCTGTCTCGGCAAAGATTCCCCACCCCCCTATCCCAGATTTTGAGGGATCAAACCCATTCAGAAGGAGGACGTCCGCCCGGCCAACGAGGGCCGACCAACTCCGGAATCCACTCTCCGCGACGGAACAAGGCCAATCCTCACTGCGTCCCCGAGCGCCGCACATTTCTCTCAGGCCCCAATCCCAGATTTTTGAGGGATCAAACCCAATGGCAAGGAAGCTCGCCGGCTGGCCCTCACGAACCGGGAACCACCAGAATCCAATCCCAGCGAGCGAACAAACCCATTTCCTGCCGAGCCGGCCGGTTCTGCAACAACACCCCAGACCTGCATTCCCGAGTTTTTGAGGGATCAAACCCATTTGCAGCGAAGCTGACCAACCGGCCAGTCCAAACAGAGGAACACCCGAAATCAGCTCCCAGCGACGGAACAAAGCCAATTTCAGCTCCGCCCGCAACCATGAGGACACCGACCCCCAATCCCGGATATTTGAGGGATCAAACCCATACTCAAGGAAGCCCGCCGGCCGGCCATCCCGTCCGATCAACCCCGGAATCTTCTCTCCCTGACGAAACAAAGCCAATTCGAAACCCCCACACCCCATCCTTTGGCTCGCTACCGCCCCGCCCTCCGGAAGTTACAGTCCTCCTTCACCCCGCAATGCTAGATTGCGATTGTGTCCTCCCCCATCCATTGCCGGCAGGTCATCCGCCGCTTCGGGGCACTCACCGCTGTCGACAACGTCTCCCTGGACGTGCCCTCCGGCGAGATCTGCTCCATCCTCGGACCCAACGGAGCCGGCAAATCCACCCTTCTCCGTCTCCTTTGTGGCTTGGCCCGCCCCGACGCCGGCGCCATCTCCGTCGCCGGTTTCGATCCCGCCCATCCGGCCACCCGCCTCGAGTTCCGCCGCCGCATTGGCGTCGTCCCCGAGAACCTCGCCCTGCTCCCTGAACTGACCATCGAGGAACACCTCCGGCTCACCGGCCCCATCTACGGCCTGGACACCGCCACTTCGCGCGGCCGGGCGGAGGAACTCCTCCAGGCGCTCGCCCTGTCCGCCAAGCGCCACACCTACGCCCGCGAATGCTCCCACGGCATGCGCAAGAAAACCGCTCTCGCCATGGCGCTTCTCCACAATCCCTCGGTGCTCATGCTCGACGAGCCCTTTGAAGGTGTCGATCCCGTCTCCGTCGAGACCATCCGCCGGCTGCTCGAAGCCGCCGCCGCCCGCGGTGTCACCATCCTCCTCACCTCGCACATCCTCTCTTTGGTGGATCGCATCTCCAGCCGGATCGTTCTTCTCCGCGATGGCCGCATCCTCCACGACGCGCCCTCCCGCGCCATGACCCACGACAACGTCGAGGCACTCTACTTCGAACTCGTCGAACAGCCCTCCGCTCCGGAACTTCCATGGCTGGGCTCGCAGGGCTGATCGCCGCTCTCGGCCGCAGCGCGCAGCGCAGCTTCGGCCGGTTCGGCTCCGTCACTCACAACAACCTTTTCGCTGTCATCCTGCTGCTGATGGCGGAAGAGCCGCTGGATCGCCCCAGCAGTACCGCCATCTTCTACCTCGTCATCGGAGCCCTGGCCGCCCTCCCGCTGGTCGGTGACATGGCCCGCCGTGTCCCCGAGGCCCGCATGGCTCTGTGGCCTCTCACCACCTGGCAGCGTGCCATGGTTTTAGCCTTCAACCTTTTGCTCAACCCCATGCTGCCCCTGGCTGTGCTGTTCGCGCTGCTTAGCCGTCATCGTGCCGTGGGCGCCGGCCTCTTCTCTGTGGGCGTTCTCGCTCCCATCGCCTTTGGAGCGTTTCGCATCTGGAAGAATCCACCCCGCCTTCTCCGCCTCGTACCCAGCTGCCCCGGCCGCCTCGGCGGACTCGTGCAGAACCGTCTGCGCGAACTCCTCCAGACGCTGGACCTCTGGTTCGCCGCCCTCCTCAGTCTCGGCGGCTGCCTCTACCGGATCTTCTACCCGCACCCCGACCCCATGGCGACAGTGGTCCTGGGAGGATTCATCGTCATCCTCCTCAGCACGGCCGGCCAGGCCAGTTCTTCCTTCGATGCAGAATCCGCCATAGCCCGGCGCCTCCTGCTGCCCCTCACCGGTCGCGACGTCCTGCTGGCCCGTGACCTCGCCTGGTTCCTTGCCCTGTTGATCCTCACCGCTCCCTACGGCTGGCATCGCACCGCCGCCGCCGGCTTCCTCGCCCTGGCCGCCGGCCATCGCACCATCCTCACTCCGCCCACGGAGCAGACCCGCTGGCAGTTCGCCGCCGGCCAGTTGGTCCCCACCGGGCTCTTTCAGATCTTTGCGGTAATCGTGGCCGTCTCCACCACCCATCAGTACGGCCCGTTGGTCACCCTGGTCTGCGGAGGCATCTGGTGGGCCTCCCTGGAGTGGTTCGGCCGCAAGGCATAGCCCGCTGCGCTTCGTCTGTGAAGGAATCCCATCGTGCGCCAAAGTGGAGGCTCCCGCCATGCACTCGAAGCCAAGCCCTTCGATCTACCGGTAGTTCTTCACCTTGGGCCAGATCTCGCTCAACGGTTTGCGAATGCCGCGGCACACCGTAATCGGCAGGTTCTCCTCTTCGGATTGCACCCAGTCCGCCGTGAAAACGGCGGCCCGTTCGCAGCGATCAAACAGGTGCATCGAGGCCCCGCAATCCCCGCCTACGCAGATCGTCACTTCGCCGCTGTAGCCGTGCGTGCCCCACAGGAAATACTGGTTGTGGCCGCTGATGACCCGCGGCAGCCCGTACGGCCTTCCCAGGAAATCAATCGCTGCAGCCTCGCCGTAGTTTTGCGCGGCAATGAGGGCCCGCTCCCGATCTGCTTCCGGCAGCGACTGGTACACCCGCGCGACCGTCGCAGCCAGTTCTGTCCACCCGTGCATCCCGGCCCAGTCGCTGGCCAGTTTGTCCTCCCGCCGCTTTTCGGTGGCGAGGGTCTTCCGCTCCACGCCCAGATGGTCAAACAGCCACGAGGTGTAGGAGACCATCTGCGGCTCGGGCAGCACCGGCATCACCACCGGAGTCAGCAGCAGCCCCATCACGGCGATCCCCACAGTCAAAGCGAAGCGCACCACCCTTCGCTCTCGCGTCCACCCCTCCAGCGCGACGGCTCCCGCCGCGAACAGGTACGCGTACACATCACCCGGATAGTAGTGCTTGGCATGCAGCGCAATCATCAGCGCCATCAGCAACACGAAGGCGTAGGCAAGAAAGCGCAGGTCCGGTCTGGAAAGGAGCCAGGCGAGGCCCGCCATCCAGACGAGGGCCAGCGCCATGCCGGTCAGCACCACCTGTTGCATCAGGAAGGTGAACGGGCCGACAATGGCATTCTTCCCATGCTCCGCATTGCGCAGCATCTCCAGTTGCGGAAACCCGTAATGCGCCTGCCACAGGAAGCTCGGCAGCGCGATCACCGCGCAGGTCAGGCATCCGAATGCAAACCACCGCGTGAACAGCAGCTTCCGGGTTGGAGTCAGCAGGAGCCCTGCGAGAAGCGAGAACAGGAAGAAGACCACCGTGTACTTGCCATGGATCGCTACCCCTGCGGCAGCGCCTACGGCCAGCCACCCTCTGGGGTCGCCACCCTGCGCCACGCGAACCAGGTACAACACTGCAAGAGGCCAAAGCCAAAGGCCCACCATGTCCGGAGAGACTTTCATCCCGAAGGCCATCAGGACCGGCGCGAAGAAGACAGCCAGCGCGGCCACAGCCTGCGAGAAGGCCGCTCCCCCGAACTCGGCGGCCAGCCGTGCAGCCACATACACGGCGCCAGCCGCGAAGAAGGCAGGCACGGCCCTCAGCAGCACCAGCGAAGGACCGAAAACCTGTGACGCCGCGGCCAGCAGCGGAGCCAGCGCCGGCTGGTCCACATAGCCCCATTGCGGGTGTTGCCCGCAGACGATCAGGTACAGCTCATCCCGGAAGAAGCCGTAATGCGGATTGCCCGGCAGGTGCAGCAGGAAGGCTGCGAAGGCGGCAACTGCAGGAATGCCGCTTGCCGGGAAGCCGCCTGTCCACCAACTCAAACTCGAAGGTGTGTCAGACGATACTCTGTTGACCACCCTCTCAACTTACTCGATGCACGGTTCAGGTGGTCGCCCGGGTTCCGGCTCCGCGGCGCTCACACACCTCGTCTGGGCCGCCGCACCGCCCGCACCTTGCCCGTCCCGCCGCCTCCGCAGAAGAACCGGTCCGCGCCATCTGACTCGAGCCCCGATACGCCCACGCCCGCCGGCATCGTCAGCCTCTCCATCACCTCGCCCGACTCCGGATCCACGCGCCGCACATCGGCCTCGTCCCCCTCCCAGGTAGCGTGCCACAACTCGCCTTCCACCCACGTCACCCCGGTCACGAACCGGTTCGACTCGATCGTGCGCAGAATCGCCCCAGTCTCTGGATCCACCTGATGGATCTTCTTGCTCCTGTATTGCCCCACCCACAGCGTTCCCTCGGCCCAGGCCAGCCCCGAGTCGCTCCCGCCGCCAGGCGCAGGAATCGTCGCCAGCACTTCGCCCGTATCCGGATCGATCTTCTGGATCCGGTCTTCGGCAATCTGGAACAGGTGCTGCCCGTCGAAGGCCGTGCCCGCATGCGCCGCCACCTCGATGGAACGCACCAGCGCCCCGCTCGCCGGATCCACCGCATTCAGCTTGTCGTCCGAGGCAAACCAGACCTTCGCCCCGTCGAACGTGACTCCGTTCACGCGCTCGGCGCCCGGAAAGGGGCCATATTCCCGCAGGATCTCGGCTGCTGATTCGTTCATATCTCCACCTTAGTCAACCGGCAGCAGAGCGGGGAGTAACAAGATCGTCGTGAATCCAGCCACCGGTGGAGTCATCCAGCGGCACGCCCGGCCCTGGCCAAACGACTGCACTTTCCCCTCCGAGGCCAGCGAGTCCAGCGCCCGCTGCACCGTCCGCTGGCTCGTGCCGAGTGCCAAGGCCAGCGCGGAACTCGACCAGGCTTCTCCATCCAACAGGAACGCGAGTGCGCCCGCATGCTCCTCTTCCACGGGCCGCGCCAAGACCACGATCTCCTGCGCACGGCTCGGCGCCAGCGCAAACCCCCGCTTCGTTGCGGTGATGGCCGCCAACGGGCGAAGCGCCCTGCGGAGCCGCCCAATCTCGACCCGCAGCCGCGCCCGATGGGATTCATCCGAGAGCCTCGCTCCAAACGCCCGCGCCAGCAGCACATCCCTCGCTACATCGCCCGGCCAGGCTTCGCCCAACGCCCGGGCGAGCGCGAACAGGACAGGACGCCGCGCTAGCGGCACCGCCTTATTTCCTTCTCGCAGCATGAGCCGGCATGCATCGACAACCAGTGCCTCCGAGGTCAGCAGCGCTTCCACCTCTTCCAACAACAGGAGCCGTTCTTCACCGCTGGCGATCAGCCGCGCGGCCGGCGTCCGTAATGCCTGCGCCGCGCTCTCCACCTCCGCCGACAAAGCAGGAATCCGCGCCTGCCGCGCGGCCGCCTCCGCGCGGACAAGCGCAGCCCGTGCCGCCTCTGTCCGCAGCCGCCGCATCGCAATGCCCGCTACCACCAGTTCGTGTGTCGCTCGCAAAGACGGTGGAAACGGCGCCGGGTCCAGTTTGTCCAACACATGCTCCGCGTCCTTCAGATGCCCGATCAGCAGCAGCCGCCGGATCTCCAGATACCGCGCATACGCGGCATTCAGCCGGTCGTCGTGTGCTTCCAGCGTCGCCCGCGCCGCCTCCAGGGCCTTTGACGGCCAGCCCAGGTCGCGCGAGACCAGGGCAATTTCCGCCTCGGCCACCACACACCGGGCCCGGGCTACTGCCTCTCTCGGACCGAACGCCCGCGCGGCACTGCGCAGCAGCGTCTTCGCCCGGGCGAACTCGCCCAACTGCGCCATCGCGATCCCGCGCAAGGCCAGGGCCGGTGCGTCGTCACGCAGGGCAACGCGCTTCAACGCGCCAAGTGGATCGCCCGCTGCCAGTGCCCGCGCCGCGGCTGTGATCAATGAGTCCATGGGAATCCCGTCACGCTTGTCACTCCCGCGATTTCCGCATCCGGGCCTAAGTTGGTCTTGCGAGCAGCAATGACTGAATTCTACCGAACGAACAGGAGACAGAAACAATGACCACACACAGAATCGGAACCCGCGAAGAGTGGCTGGCCGCACGGCTGCAACTGCTGAACGAAGAAAAGGAGCTGACCCGGCGCAGCGACGAAATTGCCCAGCGGCGGCAGGACCTGCCGTGGGTGCGTATCGACAAGGACTACCAGTTCGAGACGGAGCAGGGAACTGCCTCGCTGGCGGATCTCTTCCGCGGTCGCTCGCAACTGCTGGTCTATCACTTCATGTTCGGGCCCGACTTTCAGGCCGGCTGCCCGTCGTGCTCTTCCATCGCGGACAGCTTCAACGGCATCACGGCTCACCTCGTGAACCACGATGTCATGTTCTGGGCCGTCTCCCGCGCGCCGCTGGCGAAACTGCTGGCCTACCGCCAGCGCATGGGCTGGAGCTTCCCCTGGGCGTCTTCCGTGGATACCGGCTTCAACTTCGACTACTCCGCCTCTTACACTCCGCAGCAGCAGAGCGAAGGGATCGAGTACAACTACCGCCGGGAGAAGCCAATGAAGACGGCAGCCGGCCAACCAGGCGGAGCGGTTGCCCAATTCGCGGCCATGTGTGGAACCGATGCACCGGTCTACACTCGGGAACGGCCCGGGGTGAGCTCTTTCGTACAGGAAGACGGAGCCATCTATCACTGCTACTCCAGCTATGCGCGTGGTGTCGACGCCCTCTGGGGCATGTACCAGTGGTTCGACCGCGCGCCCCGGGGCCGCAATGAGTCCGGAGTCTGGTGGCGCCGGCACGACGAGTACCCGCAGCTTCAGGAGTCGGCCGGCTGCTGCAGTCACGAGGCCGCGGCGCGATGACTGCCCCGCGCTGCATCTGTGGGCCGGCCTCGCGCCGGCCCTCGAAAGCCGCGGCTTCGCTCCTCTCCGGGTTGCTTCTGCTGATCCTGCCGAAGTGCCCCATCTGCATCGCAGCCTGGCTGACTGTGGCCACCGGAATCGGCATCTCGGCTGCTGGTGTCACCTACCTGCGGGCCGGCCTCCTGCTCTTTTGGATTGCCGCGGTCAGCTCGCTCCTATGGCGCCGCCGTCTTCCTGCCCGCTGGAATCTGCTGCAGGACTTGCTCAATCTCGGCAAACTCATCTACCCAGATCGTCGCAACCCCCATCTCCTCAAGTAGCGTTGTGTCGATGCGTTGAGCCTCGGCCAGCATCTGATTGATCGCGTGCTCCAATTGAGGCGCGTCCTTCATCATCTGGCCCCGATCACTCGGATCCAGTCCGGTCATCGCCCGCTCGTGAATCCGGTGAGCGGCCTCCTGCCGCTGCGCCCCGCTGAGCGTGAACCGCTTGCGAATCACAAAATGCCTGCTCTTCCGGCCGTCCGCGGTCGCGTCGAGCAGGCGCCGCAGGTTTGCATCCGACATTGAAAGCCCGATGAACAGCCCGGTTTTATTGCGCAGCAGGCTCAGCAGTTCCACCTGGGCCCAGTGGATCGACTGCAGCGCGAACCGGTGATAGTCGTCCTCAGTAAAGATCAGGTCGCTTGCTGGAGTCCGGCCGCCCCGCGGCAGGTATCCGTGGGCATGAATGATGCCCAGGCGCGACGCTTTCCGCCGCCGTTGCCCGAAGACGGGTTCGCAGGCAATCCCGCGAGCGGTCAGTTCGGTCTCCAGCAGATCGTCGAAGTTGAGCGAAACGACGGAGGGGATCGCTCGCCCGCCCGGCATTGCCTCACTGGCCGCAATCAGATCCGCGACCGCCGTCAGAGTGGTCGGTCCAGCCGGAGGAGCCGGCGGCATCTTTTCGTAGAGCTTCCGGTCCACATACTCGTTGAAATACCGGCGCTGCCGCCTTCCCGTATTGGCCACGAACTTCGACTTCGCGAACCGCGATAGCGACTCCAGGCCGAAATCGAAGTTCTCCGTCATCCACACGGCGAGCGGCGTCTGATAGTTCTTCCAGAACTCGCCGAACGTCTGCCATGATTCGTCGATCAGGATCCTCATCACGAGGTCCGTCCATTGCGGCAGACCGTAAGGGGCGGAGACGCCGGCACCCAGGTAAGGGACCAGCCGGCGTTCCTGCCAGGCTTTGCGCAACTCGCGCCGGTATGAATCGGGAAACTGGATCGCCATCGGTTCACCGCCTCGCCTGGTTCTGCCTTGAGGGCCCCGAATTGGAAACCTCAATGATACTCAGATCGCCGCACCCACTGGAGGGCTCGCGTTGTGCACACCGGGAGAGTCTATGATTAGGTTTCCTTGACAATAGTTGAGTAGGAAACTAATATTGAACTGTGAAGGCAAAGGCCACTCCAGTCGTAAGCAGCCTGGAAAGCCACATCGGCTTCTGGCTCCGCTTCGTATCCAACCACGTGTCGCACGGTTTCGCCCGCAAGTTGGAGAACACCGGAGTCACCGTCGCGGAATGGGTCATCCTTCGTGAACTCTTTGATGCCGGCGAGACGGCCCCCAGCCGGTTGGCTGCTTCCAGCGGCTTGACTCGCGGAGCAGTGTCGAAGCTCATCGACAGGCTCCTGGCGAAGGGCCTCGTGAGCCGCAAGGAGGCTGGCGCTGACCGCCGGTTTCAGGAAGTGAATCTAACCGCCGCCGGGCGCGCGGTTGTCCCCAAACTGGCCGCGCTCGCAGACAGCAATGACGAGGAATTCTTCTCTCACCTTTCCTCGAAGGACAGGGAGATGCTTGTGGCGATCCTCCGGAAGCTTGTCGCCGCCAACCAACTGAAGAAGGTCCCTACCACCTGAGGAGATGCCCGTGACGGAGATTGTCAGCATGGGAGAAACAGCATGAGCGCCGCGATCGAAACCCTGCAGGCCGCGCTCCAACGGGCCATGAAGGGCCGGCCCAAGGTCGGCGGCTTCCCTTATCTGGCGGAGACGCTTCGAAGGGCTGGGGTGAGGATCAATCGCTGGGTCCTGCCTGCTTGCCAGAGCCTCTATCTCACCCGCTTCGGACCGGTGGTGATCCAGGGCACGCCCCTGGTCAGTGGACCCGCCGATGTGCCGGCGTTCGATCGCGAAGCCCTCATCCGGGCAATCCGCACGGACCAAGCCGGCGAGAGCACGTTTCCGGAGTTTCTGGCCTCTGCCTGGCGCGCTGGCGTTGTCCAGTATGACGTCGACTTCGAACTGCGGGTTGTCACCTACTATGGCGCCGGAGGTGAAGAGTATGTGGAGGCTTATCCGGCCGTCGCCGTGGCAGAAGAGTAGAAGCACCGGCTTGATCCTGGCCGGCCTTCGCAATGCCCTCGCGGGGCTATGCGAAAGCCAGCCAAGGAATGACTTGCTACCCGGCTATGCCAGAGCCTTGCCGTACAGAGCCAGCAGGCGGCTCCACGCCTTTTCCGCCAGTTCCTGGTTGTACACTTTGGAATCTGGCGGACACCAGCCGTGCGCGGCGCCATACACTTCGATCTCCGCCGGCAGGCCCGCCTTCTCGAAGGTCTCTTTCAGTACCGTCTTGTCGTTGGGCAGCCGCTTGTCGTCATTTTCCGCAATCGCTATCAGGAACTGAGCCTTCGTCTTGGAGGCCTGCAGGTGCGGGCTGTTCGGAGCATCCGTCACCAGGCCGCCGCCGTGGAACGACGCCACCGCGCCGACTCGACCGGGCACTGCTGCCGCGGTCCGGAACGCAATCGGGCCGCCCATGCAGTAGCCCTGCGTGCCTACCTTTTTCTTCTTGTCGACGGACTTCTGTTCGTCAAGCCACCCGATGAACGCCTTCGCGTCCGTCATGTGGGTCGTCTCGTTCAACGCCCGCGCCAGCGGCATCACATCCTGGATGTTGGTCGCCCCGCCGGCCTCCGATGTCGGAGCCTTCTTCATCCGGTAGAAGGGATTCACCACCAGCACCGAGTAGCCGGATTCCGCCAGCCGTTTGCCCATCTGCTTGAACGCCGGCCTTAGGCCGAAGATGTCAGGCCAGATGAGGACTGCTGCGGCCGAGCCGCTGGCCGGATGCACGAAGTAGCAGTCGGCCGAACCGTCCGGCGTCGTCACTGTTACTTCGCTTTCACTCACGGTTACGGCATTGGCTACCTGCGGCAGCATCATCGTGAAGCCCGCGCCCAGCAGTGCCCCGAATTGCTTGCGAGTCACCAGCCCGCGAGCTTCATACTCCTGGCGGTCCTCTTCAAAGTGGTCCTGATCACACATAGTCCCTCCTGATCGACGCCCAGTTCCGCGGGGTGTGCCCCCGCGCATATCGCGTCATTATACCCACGCTTTCCACAACTCAGCCAGCCCGACTCCTCGCCGGCTGGAATGAATCGGTTCGACGCAGCCCCTCCCTCCGCGGCTTCGTCGTTCCAATTCGGCTCTCTTCCGATTCCCGGGAATTGAGGCTTTGTGATGAGCCCCGATGGCGTCCCACCCCTGCAATCAGCCTGCGCCGCAGCTTCCTGCCGCCAGTGGACCCGCTTGCCGCAATGAATCCAATCAGGCAGTCCGAGCGCCAGAAAATCGTTTTCAAACCAGCTCCGATTCGCCACTCTCCGTGATAGTGTTGAAACTTCTCAGGCCAGGGCATATAATTGCCCTTTGCAAACGCTTGCAGATTTCCGGGAGCGCCTTTCCGAATGAATCCAGCTCTGTTGCTCTTGCAGTCCGCTCCGTCGCGACTGATCTCCCTGGGTGGCGTCGATATATCAATCATCGCCATCTACTTTGTTGTCGTCCTGCTGATCGGCTTCTACCTGAAAGGGCAGTCCGAAACCGGCGAGGACTTCTTCATGGCCGGCCGTGAGATGACTGCCTGGATCGCCGGGCTCAGCTTCCTCTCCGCCAACCTGGGCTCCCTGGAATTGATGGGCTGGGCCGCCGCCGCCTACCAGTACGGCATCCTCGCCACGCACTGGTATTGGATCGGCGCCATCCCCGCCATGCTGTTCCTCGGCATCGTGATGATGCCGTTCTATTACATCTCCAAGACGCACTCCGTCCCGGGCTATCTGCAACTGCGTTTCGGTGAACCCTCCCGAGCTCTCTCCGCCGTCTCCTTCGGCTTCATGACCGTCCTGATGAGCGGCATCAACATGTACTCCATGGCCCTGGTCATGAAAGTGGTGCTGGGCTGGGACATCAACTTCAGCATCTGGGTCTCGTCCATTACCGTGGCCATCTATGTGGCCCTCGGCGGTCTGCGCTCGGCCATCTTTAATGAGGTCTTGCAGTTCATCCTGATCTGGGTCGGCGCGCTCGTCATTCCCGTGGTCGGACTCGTCGAGGCCGGCGGCTGGGATGGCATGGTGAAGAAGATCCACGCCAACTGGCAGGGACAGGATTACACGCACCTCTGGAGCACGATGGGCTCGTTCACCGATAACCCGATGGGCATCCACTGGACGGGCATCGTCCTCGGTCTCGGCTGGGTGATTTCGTTCGGTTACTGGACCACGGACTTCCTGGTCGTCCAGCGCGTCCTGGCCGCCAAGGATCTGCGCGCCGCCAAGATGGCGCCAATCATCGGAGCGGGCTTTAAGATGATGGTCCCCTTCATCGTCATCCTGCCCGGCCTGCTCGCCCTGGCCGTCCTGCCCTTCAAGCTCACCGGCGAAGGCGCCGCGCTTGCTGCCGGAGGACACAGCTACAACGAAGTGCTGCCCATCATGCTCGCACGCTACTGCGGGCCCGGCCTGCTGGGACTCGGCATCACCGCCCTCATCGCCGGCTTCATGAGCGGCATGGCGGGCAACGTCAGCGCCTTCGCCACAGTGTGGACCTACGATATCTACCGCGCCTTTGTGAAGAAGGATGCCACCGACGCCCACTACGTCAGCATGGGCCGCTGGTGTACCGTCCTCGGCGTGCTCATCTCCATCGGCACCGCTTATCTGGTCATGGAGTTCAAGAGCATTATGGACTACGTCCAGGCGCTCTTCAGCTTCTTCATCGCCCCGCTGTTCGGTACCGTGATCCTCGGCATGCTGTGGAAACGGGCCACTCCGCAGGGCGGCTTCTGGGGCCTGCTTACCGGCACCGGCGCTTCCATCGCCATGTGGGCCTGGGTCAAGGCCGACCCTTCGGCGCTGCGCTATATCGCTTTTTCGTCCAATGCCAAGGACATGGCCGAAAACATGTATCGAGCCCTCTGGTCCTGGCTGGTGTGTTTTGTCGTCACCATCGTGATCAGCCTGCTAACCAAGTCCAAGCCGGATAAGGAACTCGTCGGCCTCGTTTATGGCTGCACCGAGATCCCCAGCGAAGAGCAGGTACCTTTGTATGAGAGGCCTGCCTTCTGGGCCATCGTCATTGCCGTCGTCTTCGTGATTCTGCAGGTCATCTTCTGGTAAGCGTCATGCCCAAACACATCTCCATCTGGTTCTTCACCGGCGTTCTCCTCCTGGTCTACGGCGTGATTATCTTCGGAGCCGGCATCTATGCCCTCTCGAATCCGCCGGAGCATCCCGTGGTGTTAGAGAGCCTTCATATCGACATCTGGTGGGGCGTGGCGCTCACCGTTATCGGCGCGATCTACTGCTGGAAGTTCGTGCCCTCCGGAAAGGAATAATTCATGCAACGCAAAATGACATTCGGCGTTATCGTCGGCAACCGCGGCTTCTTCCCTGACCATCTGGCCAAGACCGGCCGCGAAGACATCATCCGCGTGCTCGAAGCCGCCGGGTACGGCGTAGTTGTGCTGTCGCCCGAAGAGAGCAAGTACGGCGCCGTGGAGACGCGCGTCGAGTCGCGCAAATGCGCGAGCCTGTTCAAGCTGCACCGCGAGGAGATCGACGGCATCATCGTCACCCTGCCGAACTTTGGCGAGGAACGCGGCATCGTCGAGGCTCTGAATCTCGCCGACCTGCGGGTGCCGGTACTGATCCAGGCTACGCCCGATCGCGCCGACAACATGACCATCGCCGTGCGGCGCGACAGCTTCTGCGGCAAGATGAGCGCCTGCAACAATCTTCAGCAGTACAAGATCCCCTATTCGCTGACGACACTGCACACCGAGTCGCTGGATTCGCCGGAGTTCGCCCAGGATCTCACCGACTTCGCTGCTGTCTGCCGCGTGGTGAAGGGCCTGCGCCGCTGCCGCGTCGGCGCCATCGGCGCCCGTCCCACTGCCTTCAACACTGTCCGCTACAGCGAGAAGCTCTTCGAAGGCTCCGGTATCGACATCGACCCGATCGACCTCTCCGAGATCTTCGGCCGCATCAACCGGCTGAAGGACGACGATCCCGGCGTCACCGCCAAGTTGGCCCAGATCCACGAGTATGTCTCGACCGCTGGCATCGCCCCGGATGCGCTCACCAAGATGGCCAAACTTGGGGCGGTGATCGATGGCTGGATGAACGACAACGAGATCACGGTCACCGCGATCCAGTGCTGGACCTCGATGGAAGAGTACTTCGGCGTCGTGCCCTGCACCATCATGAGCATGATGAGCAACAACCTCTTCCCCAGCGCCTGCGAAGTCGACGTGCCTGGAGTGGTGGGGATGTATGCCCTGGCGCTCGCGTCCGAAACGCCCAGTGCGCTGCTCGACTGGAACAATAACTATGGCACCGACCCCAACAAGGCCGTCTGCTTCCATTGTTCCAACCTGCCCAAGCACTTCTTCGAGTCGGCCCGCATGGACTACCAGGAGATCATCGCCGGCACGGTGGGTAAGCTGAACACGTTTGGCACGGTGGTGGGCAAGGTCAAGGCCAGCCCGATGACCTACCTGCGCGTCTCCACTACCGACAGCAAGGGCAAGATCAGCGGCTACATCGGCGAGGGCAACTTCACGGACGACCCGCTGGAGACCTTTGGCGGAGCGGGTGTCGTGGAGATCCCCAATCTGCAGACCCTGCTGCGCTACATCTGCGAGAACGGCTTTGAGCATCACGTGGCGGCCAACATGGCGCGCGTGGCGCCCGCGGTCCACGAAGCCCTCACCAAGTACATGGGCTGGGACATTCACTGGCACCGTTAGTTCAACGCCTTGAGAACACCGGCGGCGGAGCACGGAATTGTGAGCCGCCGCCGGTGCATCGTACAATAAGGCCGGTTCGCTCCATGCGCCGCCTCCCCTTCTGCCTGCTCCTGGCGACCGTCCTGCCCCTTCTCGGGCAAGCTCCCGACTTCTATAAACAGACGCCCCGTCTCATGTGGGTCGTGCGCGACGCGAAGGCCACGGCGGATGCCTGGGAGAAGGCCGGCGTGCCGAATGAGGGGGATCTGGAGCCCTTTCAGGCGGGGAAGGTGGAGCTGCGCGGTAAGCCGGGCGGCCACAAGTTCTCCATGCTGAGCGGCTACTTCGGGAACCTCCGGGCCGATTGGATCCAGCCGGTGAAGGGCGACTCCGCCTGGAAAGAGTTTCTCGACAAACACGGGCCTGGCGTTTTTGGGCTGATGTTCCGGACACCGTCCATGGGCGACATGATCATGGAGGCGGCCCGCCTGCAGTCGTTGGGCGTGTCCCGGCTGGAAGAGGGCGTCTTCGAGTTCGATGAAGGCTGGAAGGTGCCGTACATCATGCTCGACACCGCCGGTGAGGGTAAGTTTACCCTGTGCCTGTACTATGACGCGGAGCCCGACCCGGTACCCGAGAGCAAGGGGCCGACGGTCTCCCAACTCGCCCTGATCGCGAAAGACATGGCGCGGGTGACCGCCTACTGGACAAGGTTGGGTTTCGCGCCCATCGCCGAGTCGCACTCCGAGATCCGCGAGAAGCTCTATAAGGGCGAGACGGGCCGCTTCGAGATGAAGCTCGGGTTCCAGCGCCAGTTTCCGATTGTCATGGAGTGGATCCAGCCGGTCCAGGGCCCATCCATCTATGAAGACCAGATGGCGAAGCAGGGGGAAGGCTTTCACCACCTGGCGTTCGATGCCAAGAACCTGGAGACCGAGTCGGCGCGCTGGAAGGAACTGGGGTTTCCCGAAACGATGTCGGGGGCGTGGGGCGAGAAGGGCGCGACGGGTTCGGGCCGGTTTGCCTACCACGATCTGCACGCTGCCGGCGGCCTGGACATCGAGCTGCTCTGGACCTACACGGCCTCGGCGGGGCGAACCGGCAACTAGCCTGTAATTTACAGGAGACGGCGACGGCCTGGAGGTAGAATCAGGGAACTGGAGGTTCCAGATGCCTCGACTTGCCGGGCTCTTTCTGCTTTCCCTTGCCATTGGGTCTTCCGCCTTCGGGCAGGCAAATCCGCCCTTGCTGGCCCAGCAGCCCACGCTGAGCGCTACCCAAATCGCTTTTGTTTTTGCCGGTGATCTGTGGACCGTGCCGAGGGCCGGAGGCCCTGCGACGCGCCTGACCACGAATCCCGGGGTGGAATCGGATCCTTACTTCTCACCCGACGGGAAGTCGATCGCCTTTACCGGCCAGTACGACGGGAATACTGACGTTTTTGTCATTCCGGCTGCCGGCGGAGTGCCGCGCCGGCTGACCTACCATCCGGCGGCTGATACTGTCCGCGGCTGGACTCCAGACGGGTCGAAGGTCTTGTTCTCGTCGTCGCGCACGAACTTCAACTTCACAGAGCAGCTCTTTACTGTGGCTGCGAGCGGCGGTCCAGCGTCGAAGGTGCCGCTGCCGATTGCGTACGAGGCGAGCTACTCGCCAAATCAGGACAGTATCGCCTATGTTCCACTGGCTCGCGCCTTCCAGGCGTGGAAGAGGTATCGGGGCGGGCGGGCGACTCCGATCTGGGTCGCGAACCTGGCCAGCAGCAAGGTGGAAAAGGTACCGCGGGAAGGGTCCAACGACTATTGCCCGATGTGGGTGGGGGACAAGGTCTACTTCCTGAGCGACCGGAATCCGGGCGGCAAAGTGTCGCTGTGGGTCTACGACACGAAGTCGAAGAAGGTGGCGCAGGCGGTGCCGAATACCGGGATGGACTTCAAGTCGGCGTCGGCGGGTCCGGGCGCGATCGTGATCGAGCAGTTCGGACAGGTCCAGTTGTACGACCTGAAGTCCGGAAAGCTGAGCGCGGTGCCGATCGAGATCGAGGGCGACGTGTCGGAGGTGCGGCCCAAGCTGGTGGATGTAGGGAAGCGGCTGACGAATGCGCACATTTCCCCGACGGGCGCGCGGGCGCTGTTCGAGGCGCGGGGCGAGATTCTGACGGTCCCGGCCGAGAAGGGGGATGCGCGGAACCTGACGGAGTCGCCGGCGGTAATGGATCGCGATCCGGCCTGGTCCCCGGACGGGCAATGGATCGCCTACTTCTCGGACGAGTCCGGCGAGTATGAGTTGCAGGTGAAGGATTCTCTAGGCAGGCAGCCCGCGCGGAAGTTCCGGCTGGAAGAGAAGCCGACTTTCTATAGCTCTCCGCGCTGGTCGCCGGACAGCAAGAAGATCGCCTACACGGATGCGCACCTGAACATCTGGTATCTCGACCTGGAGCAGAAGCAGCCGGTGAAGGTGGCCAAAGACCGCTATCTGTTTTCCAGCGGGGATCGGGCGCCGTCGTGGTCGCCGGACAGCAAGTGGCTGGCCTACACGCAGCGCCTGCCCAATTACCTGGGCGCGGTGTTCCTGTACTCGCTGGCGGATGCAAAGAGCACGCAGCTCACCGACGGCATGAGCGACGCGCAGAATCCGGCGTTCGATAAAGGCGGGAAGTATCTGTACTTCTCCGCGAGTACGGACTCGGGTCCGACGCTGGAACCGGACATTCACAGTATCGGGACCTCGCAGACGCGGAGCCTGTACCTGGCTGTGCTTTCGAAGTCGGATCCGTCGCCGTTTGCTCCGGAGAGCGATGAAGAGAAGGCCCCGGAGAAGAAGGACGCTGCGAAGAAAGAAGAGGGCGATAAGGCCGCTCCGAAGGCGGATGAGGCCAAGCCGGCCGCACCGGCCAAACCTGAGCCGCCGAAGCCGGTGGTGGTCACGATCGATTTCGACAAGATCGGCCAGCGCATTCTGGCGATGCCGATGCCGCCCGCGCAGTACTTCCGGTTGCAGGTGGGGAAAGAGGGGAACCTCTTTGCACAAGCCACTCCGGTGCGTGGGGCCGGCGGGCCGCCCGGATTTGCGGTGCACCGGTATGACCTGAAGCTGCGGAAGTCGGATGTCGTGGCGAGCGGGGTGCGGTTCTTCGAAGTCTCGGCCAACGGCGAGAAGATGCTTACCGCGACGGGCGACAACTGGACGATCCAGGCGCTGAAGCCGATGCCGCCCAATGGCGCGCCGGCTCCGCCGCCATCGGCGGGTCCGCCTCCGGCGGCCATGAAGACCGCAGCTTTGCAGGTGAAGTCAGATCCGAAGGCCGAGTGGATGCAGATGTACCGCGATGCGTGGCGCATTCAGCGGGAGTTCTTCTACGATCCAAACCTGCACGGGGTGAACGTAGCCGACTATTCGAAGAAGTACGAAAAGTATGCGGCGGCCGCAATGTCGAGGCGCGACCTCAACTATGTCCTGTCGGACATGATGGGCGAGTTGACCGTGGGGCATCTGTTTGTCGCCGGCGGCGAGCAACCGGAAGTAAAGACGGTGCCGACGGGCCTGCTGGGGTGTGACTACAAGATTGAGAACGGGCGTTACCGGTTTGAGCGGATCCTGGATGGGGAGAACTGGAATCCCGATGTGAAAGCGCCGCTGACGCAGCCCGGAGTGAATGTGCAGGAGGGCGAATACCTGCTGGCTGTGAATGGCCGGGACGTGCTGGCCACGGAGGACGTCTACAGCTACTTCGAAGCCACGGCGGGCAAGCAGACCGTGCTGCGGGTGGGCCCGAATCCCACGAATGAAGGCTCGCGGGAGGTGGTGGTGACGCCGATCCCCAACGAGTCGAGGCTGCGCAACCTGGCCTGGATCGAGGCGAACCGCCGGAAGGTGGACCAGATGACCAAAGGCCGGGTGGCTTACGTGTATATGCCGGATACGGCCAATGGCGGACTGGCGAACTTCACGCGCTACTTCTATGCGCAGGTGGGGAAGGATGCCGCGATCATCGACGAGCGGTTCAACGGAGGCGGCCTGCTGGCGACGGACATCATTGAGGTGCTGAACCGCAAGCGGATGAGCGCCGTGGCGACACGCGACGGTGAGGACGAGGTGCAACCCCAGGGCGCGATCTTCGGGCCCAAGGTGATGCTGATCAATGAGTACGCCGGCTCCGGCGGCGATGCGATGCCCAACTACTTCCGGCGGGCCAACACCGGGAAACTGGTGGGCAAGCGGACCTGGGGCGGGCTGGTGGGCCGGGCGGGTGCTCCGCAATTGCTGGATGGCGGCTTTGTGTCCTCACCCAGTTCCGGGGTGTGGGGTCCCAATTCGCAATGGGACACGGAGAATATAGGCGTTCCTCCGGACATCGAGGTAGAGCAGGATCCCGACCTCGTGAGGCAGGGCCGGGATCCGCAACTGGAGAAGGCGGTAGAGGTGGTGCTGGCCGAACTGGAGAAGTCTCCGGTGGCGAAGCCGAAGCGGCCGCCGTATCCGAACTATCACAAGCCCTAAAGCCGGGCCGCGGGAATAAAATGCCCCTCTCGATGGATAGATAGACGGGCGGGATGGTGTGGCGCTGAGGGTCTGTGAGCGGACTGTCCTGCCCGAGCTGTCTATTCTTCCAAGGAGCTCGTCTTTTGTCCTTTCCACTCTTTTCCACGGGCGCTTCGCGCCTGTTCCGACTTTCCGGTCTTGTGCTGCTGATGGCGGCCTGTACCTGGGCCGAGCCACCGGCAAACGGCCGGATGGCTCCGGACTTCCACCTCACTTCGCTTTCCGGCCAGGAGGTGCAGCTATCGAGCGTCACGCAGAAGAGCGACGTCGTGCTGGTGGTGCTGCGCGGCTATCCCGGCTATCAGTGTCCCGTCTGCAACAGACAGGTTCAGGATTACGTCAGCCATGCGCAGGCCTTCGCCGATGCGGGCGTCCGCGTGCTGCTGGTGTACCCCGGGCCTGCCGCCGAACTGACGGAGCGGGCACGGGAGTTCGCGTCCGACAAGAAGCTGCCCGCTCATTTTGACCTGCTGCTGGATCCGGACTACCGGTTCACCCTGGCTTACGATTTGCGATGGGCGGCCAAGGGAGAGACGGCGTACCCTTCCACGTTCCTGATCGACACAAAGGGGATGGTCTACTTTACGAAGATCAGCAAAAGTCACGGAGGGCGGACGACGGCGGTTGAGGTGCTGGAAGCACTGCGCAATCACAAGCATTAATCCTGATTGAAATAGCCCCGGCAGGTTTGCTCTTCCCGTCTGCAGTTGATACCTTTTGTTGATGGGAGGCGCAAGTTCGCCGGGGCTGATAACATTGGGATTAGCCGTGATTTCAGTGCGATGAAAATCTTAGTGGCAGATGACAGCCTGTTAATGCGCCGTCTCCTGGAATCGACCCTTCAGGGTTGGGGATATGAGGTGGTTACCGCATCGAGCGGAGACGAAGCGTGGGCTTGCCTCCAGCAGGAAGACGCGCCCCCACTAGCGATTCTCGACTGGATGATGCCGGTTCATACCGGTCCTGAGCTTTGCCGGCTGATGCGCACATTGGCGCGGCCCGTTTATACGTACATCATCCTGCTGACCTCCCGCGCGCTGCGCGAGGACATTGTGGAAGGGCTGGGCGCCGGAGCCGACGACTACGTCATCAAGCCGTTCGACAAGCATGAACTGGAAGTCCGATTAAGAGCCGGGCGGCGGATTATCGATCTGCAGGCAGAGCTGATGCGTGCTCAGGAAGCGCTGCGCATCCAGGCCACGCGCGATGGTTTGACGCGCACCTGGAATCGGGCGGCCATTCTGGAGATTCTGGACCGGGAAGTGATTCGAGCCTCGCGGGAGCACCGTCCGCTGGGCGTGGTCATGCTGGATCTGGACCATTTTAAGCGGATTAATGACGAATATGGCCACCTATGCGGCGATGCCGCTTTGAGTGAGGCCGCGCATCGCGTAGCCGGCTGCATCCGCGCCTATGACGCGTTTGGCCGCTACGGCGGCGAGGAGTTCCTGGTTGTCGTGCCCGGGGCGGAGGACAGCGGGTTGATTTCCCACGCTGAGCGGCTCCGCATCGCCATCGAATCCTCTCCGTTCTCCCTGAACGGCCAAAACGTGAACATTACGGCCAGCTTTGGTGCGTGCACGATGGTGCCGTCAGATTCCTCAGACGCGGAACTCCTGCTGCGGTCGGCCGACAACGCGTTGTACGAAGCGAAGCACCGGGGCCGCAACAGCGTCGTGTTCCATCCGGTCGCGTCGGCCTAGCCGTTAGCGGTTGGTTTCGGGACGAGTGGACGGCTGGGCTGACACCACAGCCTGCGTGCCCTGACCCAGACTGTCGGCGTACTGCTGGATGCCCTTATACAGCGCCTCAGCCAGCCGCTGCCGTTGATCCGGCTTGCGCAGCAGGGCTTCGTCGCGCGGGTTGCTGATAAAGCCGATCTCCGCCAGAACCGACGGCATGGACGCGCCGATGAGCACCACGAAGGGCGCCTTCTTCACGCCGCGATTCTGGGCGGCGGAGTCCATTTTCGACCAGGTGGAGGCGAGCGAGGCCTGGACACGAGTGGCGAATTCCCGTGATTCCTCCAGACGGTCTTTCAGGGCGATCTTCTGGATGAGTTCGCGCAGTTCGAAGACCGATTTGCCGGCTCCGGCGTTTTCCCTGGCGGCCACTTCGGTGGCTTCCTTCGAGGTCGTGAAGTTCAGGTAATAGACTTCGGCGCCGGAGATGTTCCGGTAGGTGGTGGCGTTCGCGTGGATGGAGAGGAAGAGATCGGCGCGATTCTTGTTGGCGAGAACGGCGCGTTCCTCCAGCCCGATATAGGTGTCGTTGGAGCGGGTGTAGATCACCTGGCTGCCCATGCGCTGTTCGATGAGGGCCCCGAGGCGAAGAGAGACGTCGAGGACAAGGTCCTTTTCCGTGAGGCCGGTGGGGCCGGTGGTGCCGTGGTCGTGGCCGCCGTGGCCTGGGTCGATGACGACGCGTTCCACCTTCAGGCCGAGGGCGCGGGTGAGCGAGCGGCCGCCGGTCGAGTTGGGCCGCGCAGCCTTCGGAGTTTCGTCGGGCGAGTTGGAAGGCGGCGGGATGACCGGCTCAGGCGGAGCAGGTTCGGTTTCGACGGTCCTGAGAGGTGGCGTAGCGGTGGCCGATACGGATTTGACGGCCGGGACCGAGGGCGGGGGCACCGTGGGCTTCGCGGGTTCGGGGCGTTCCACCACGGGAGGGCGAGCGGCGGCGGTGCGGACGGGCTCCGGCTTCGGCTCCTCCTTCACGGGAACGTCAATCTTCTCGACGCCGGTGCGGCTTTGGGAGATGGTGGTCTCCCTGGCCTTGGCTCCACTGGGGCGGACTTCGATGATGATGCGGGTCGGGTTCGTGAGAACCGAGATTTCGTGCTCGACCGGGACCTCGAGGTCGAGGACGATGCGCATCACGCGCGGCTCCTTCTGGGCCACGCGGATCTGCCGGACGAGTTTGTCGCCCACCTTTACGGTATAGAAGGCTTTGTCGTTCAACCGCATGCGGGTCTCGCTGAGGTCGACGAAGAGTCGGTCCGGGTTGGTGAGCTTCTCGAACCTGTACTTGACCTCGGAGGAGACTTCGAGGGCGACGCGGGTGGCCTGGCTGAGGGACCAGAACCGAACGGAGGTGACGGCGGCGAGCGGCTTCGTTTCGGCGGATTCCGCCGGCGCCGCGCTGGTGGAGAAGACGAAACCGAGAGCTCCGCAGAGCGCCAGACGGGAGAGCGATGCTCGAGTTTTCGTCCTGGCCAGAAATCCTCCTAGCGAGTCCTCAGCACCATTCTGCCCTCGGAATCCGTCGACACCTCAAGGTGGCGAAAGGGTTCCGGCTGCGGCTGCTGAGGGATCGGGGCGGCGTCGGCTGTTTCCGGATGCTGGCGTTTGCGCGCCTCGCCGTAGGATTTGCCGACGCGATCGACGTACTGCAGGGTCTCTTTATAAGGCGGCACGTTGCCGTACTTCTGGACGGCGCCTTCGCCCGCGTTGTATGCAGCCAGGGCGAGGCGGTCATCCTTGAACATTTCCTGGAGGTACTTCAGGTACTTCACCCCGGCGGTAATATTCTCTTCGGCGTCGAAGCTGTTGAGGGCTCCGAAGCGGCGGGCGGTGGCCGGGATGAGTTGCATGAGCCCCTCGGCGCCTTTGGGCGACACCGCGGTGAGGTTGTAGTTGCTTTCGGCGCGGATGACGGAATGGACGAGCAGCGGATCGACGGCATGCGCTTTGGCGGCGCGTTCCACGATCTCGCCGACATTGATCTCCGCTCCGGTCGAGGCGGCTTTGATGACCTTGGGCGAAGTCTCCTTGCCGGGCGTGGGGTGGGAGACGACGACGGTGCTGCGCACGAGGCGTCCGGTTCTGGAGTCCGGGCGCACGGTGGTCACCACGCGCGACGCGGGGTCAGCCGCCGCCGCCGTGGCCGCCAAGGCCAGGCTGAAACAGAACGCCATGAATTTGTTGTATTGATTATATCGAGCCATGCGCTGCAAACAAACGGAGTTTCGCCTGAGCCCGGACGCGGATTGGCCACGAGCCACTGCTAAGATTGTCTCATGAGCGTCGCCGGCTTCGTGCTGACGGGGGGCCACAGCAGCAGGATGGGCCGCGATAAGGCCATGCTGCCGTATGGGGATGGGACCCTGGTGGAGTGGATGGCGAAGATCGCCCGCGACGCCGCCGGGACGGTTTATCTCGTTGGCGCGCCAGAGCGGTATGTTCATCTGGGACTCCCGTGCCTGTCCGAAAGATATGCTGGTTGCGGCCCCATGAGCGGGGTTGAGGCGGCCCTGGGGTACGGGTACTCCTGGAACCTGGTGCTGGCCTGCGACATGCCCCGCCTGAATCCGGGCTGGCTGGAGAGGCTGGTGCGCACCGCCGTGGAGGGGGAGAAAGCCGCGGTGGCAGCGTCCCATGAGGACGGACGGGTGGAACCGCTGTGTGCCGTTTACCATGCGCGGCTCCAGCCGCTGTTCGAAGAGGCGCTGTCAGATGGGCGGTACTCGATCCGGAAACTCCTGGATACAATCGACTTTGCGCGATTTCCGGTGGAGGATGAGGAATACGTGGCGAACGTGAATACGTCAGACGAATGGGCGCGGTGGAGCCAATGATCGACAAGTTTCCGCATTACATCGAGTTCCAGCATGTTTCTAAGACGTTCGATCACCCCGTTTTAGTCGATTGCAGCTTTCACATTGATCCGGGCGAGACCTTGGCGATTATCGGGCGCAGCGGCGTGGGCAAGAGCGTGAGCCTGTTCCACATCATGGGGTTTTTGAAGCCGGACTCAGGCCGGGTGATTGTGGCGCACCAGGACATCACGGAGATGACCGAGGCGGAACTGCGGATGGTCCGTCGCAAGGTGACTATGGTCTTCCAGAATGGCGCGTTGTTTGATTCGCTGACCGTGGGGGAGAACATCCTCTTCTCGCTGGAGTTGAGGGAGGACTACGACGAGTCGAACAAGATGGACGTAGTGCGCGGCCTGCTGGAGATGGTGGATCTTGGCGATTTTGAGGATGCTTATCCGGCGGATCTGTCCACCGGCTACCGGCGGGCGGTGGCGATTGCACGGGCTCTGGCCGCGCAGCCGGAGTGTGTCCTCTATGACGAGCCGACCACGATGGTGGACCCGATCATGTCGGACCAGATGGCTTCGCTGATGCTGCGGCTGAAGCGGCAACTGGGTTTGACTTCGCTGGTGGTGACGCACGACCTGGACCTGATGCGGCGCGTAGCGGACCGCGTGGTGTTTCTGTTCGAGGGCAAAGTGATCTACTTCGGACCGGTCTCGGAGATGGAGAAGTGCGACCATCCGCACGTCAGGGAGTTCCTGGCGATGGACCGGGTGGATTTCACCGCCTGATGCGCTTTTTCACTTCCTGATAGAGGCCCTTGGCCTTCTCGCTCCAGGTTTTGTCGGGCACCTTGGCGGGCGCCGCGCTGGTGACGGACTTCGTCACAGTGTTCCATGGCGGCGGCAATTGGGCGTCGTGGCGGGCGACGACGCGGGCCCGGAAGTTGTTGATGCTGTATTCGCGTTCCACCAGCCTGCCGTCCTTCTCCTCGACGACGGTTTTGAAGCCGGTTGCGGGCGAGCCGCTGATCCCGATGGGCAGGTAGCCTTTCATCCCGCGTTCGATGAAGGAGGTCTCGTAGCGATGGCGGCGGATGTTCCAGATGAAGATGCGCAGGGAATCGAACTCGATGGGCACGCCGCGCTGCGAGAGAGTGGCCCACATCCAGACGGGTTTGTCGACGCCATGGTCGTTCACCTTGCCGATGTTGAAGTAGGCCGTGATTCTGGCCCGTTCAGCGTACTGGGCGATCTCGTCGGGTATAGCCATCAGCAACATACGGGAGAGAACCCAGCCTGCCTGGCCATCCTTTGACCGAATGAGCGTCCAGTCGTCCATGGGGATGGCGGGCGGCTGCGGCTTGGGTTCGTCCTTGTCCACCTTTTCTCCGGCCTCGGGGATGAAGCCGTCGGGATTGCCGGAGAGCTCGAGCCAGTTGGCGGGCAAGGCGGGTGGTTTGCCGGCGGGGGGCGGCGGGAGCGTGGGGGCGGCCTTCTTCTTTGACTTCTTCGTGACGGGAGCTGCGTCGGTCTTGAGGAAGTCAGGCGGATCGAAGGGGACGCGGGGCGCGCGCTCGTGGGCGACGACTTCCACCTGCTGGTCGTGGCGGATTTGGAAGAAGCTGGGGGACTGCCGGTTGGGCACGTTGTGGACGTTGAGCGGCTCGAAGACGGAAGCGCGGCCCTGGGACGGAGACCCGGCGGCGCGTTCGGCCAGGTTCCTGAGGTCGGTCATATTCTCCGGCGAAAGGAGCTGGCGGCCGTCGACCCAGCCTTCCGCGTCGGAGGCGGTACGGACGCGGTAGAAGCGGCGCCGCCGGCCGATGAGGGCGAGGCGTTCTCCGTGTTTGACCGTGGCGACGAGGGCGGCGCGGGAGGTGAGTTCCTGACGGATCTGAAGGGTGGCGGGGCCAACGAAGGCCTCACCGAGTACGGGATCCCGCGGTGGACCGGAGGAGCAACCCGCCAGGAGGGCGAGCGCGAAAGCAGTGGGTAGAAGTCGGCGACTCATGCCGCTGTAGCGGTGACGAACTTTCAGGATAGCAGCGTCACCGCCAGCGGAATGATGTTGCAAAGGAAAACTAGGCAGAGTACTTCTTGACGAAGCCCTCGAGGCGGTCCAGGCCCTTCTGGATGTTCTCCATGGAGGTGGCGTAGGAGATGCGGATGTGCTTCTCGGTGCCGAATGCTTCTCCAGGGACGGCGGCCACATGGGCTTCGGCCAGGAGTTTCTCAGCGAATTCCATGGGGGTGCGCAGGCCGTTGGGGCTGAGCGCGCCGCCGATGTTCGGGTAGGCGTAGAAGGCGCCGCGGGGTTCCGCGCAGGTGAGCCCGGGGATGGCGCGCAGGCGGCCGATGACGTAGTCGCGGCGCTTGCGGTATTCGGCGAGCATGACGTCGACCGAGTCCTGGGGACCATTGAGGGCTTCGATGGCGCCCTTCTGGGCAATGGAGGTCGGGTTGGAGGTGGAGTGCGACTGAAGCTTGATGATGGCGGTGCAGACTTCGGCCGGAGCCAGGGTGAAGCCGATACGCCAGCCGGTCATGGCGTAGGTCTTGGAGAGAGAGCCAGCGACGATGACGGTATCCTTCATGCCGGGCACGGAGGCGACGGAGTAAGGATCGCTGTCATAGAGGAAGCGGCAGTAGCACTCGTCGGTCATGAGCCAGATGCCGCGCTTCTTGGCGAGGTGGGCGATCTTCTCGAACTCAGCCTGCTCGACCAGCGCGCCTGACGGGTTGCAGGGCGAATTGACGATGATGAGGCGGGTTTTGGAGGTGATGGCGGCCTCGACCTGCGCGGCGGTGAGGGCGAAGCCTTCCTGCTCGCTGGTTTCGACGAGGACGGGCTTGCCTCCGGCGTAGTTCACGACGTCGTAGTAGGTCACCCAGTAAGGAATGGGAATGATGACCTCATCGCCCTGGTTGATAAGCGCCTGCGTCATGTTGAAGATCGCATGCTTACCGCCCACGGAGACGACGCACTCGGGGACCGAGTAGTTGGTGCCGTAATCCGCTTTATGGCGCTCGACGACGGCCTGGCGCAGCTCCTGCACGCCCGGCATGGCCGTATAGCGCGTGAAGTTCTGATCCAGGGCAGCGATGGCGGCGCGTTTGATGTTATCCGGGGTGGGGAAGTCCGGCTCGCCAACGCCGAAGTCGACAACATCCACGCCGGCGCGGCGGAGTTTCTCTGCCTCGGCCGAAACACGGGCCGTGGACGAGACGCTGATTAGTGAGATTCGATCTGCGAGGTGGGATGACGCTTGTTGCATTCTGGTAAGCTGCTTTGACTGAATGTAGATTAAGCCCGCCCCTGGAAACGCTGCTTGAGCTTTTCTTCGACGGAAGGTGGAACAAGACCGCTGATATTACCGCCCAGGCCGATTACTTCTTTCACCAGCTTGGAGCTGATGAAGGAGTATGCCTCACCAGCCATCATAAACATTGTTTCGATCTCAGGCGCGAGGCGGCGGTTCATCAGGGCCATCTGCAACTCGTATTCATAGTCGGAGATGGCTCGAATCCCGCGCAGAAGCAACTTGGCCTGCTTCTGGCGGGCATAGTCGACCAATAACCCATCGAAGCAGTCCACTTCCACGTTGGCAAAGGGACTGGCGACAGACCGCAACATCGCCACGCGCTCCTCGAGGGTGAAGAGAGGATGTTTGTGGGCATTGCGCAGCACGGAGACAACCAGCTTGTCGACGAGCGGCGCGCAGCGTTGGATGAGGTCCAGGTGGCCGTTCGTAATCGGGTCAAAGCTGCCGGGATAAACCGCGACGAGGGGGTTGTGACTGGGCAAGACAGGGGTCTCCAGAACCGGGGCGGGTCCTTTGGTGATTATAACGCCTTCTTCTGAAGGCGCGGCATACTATCAGTTTTACTTTAAGTAGCATACGCCGCCCCAAACTAAGATAGTAGCCCTTTCAGGACGCGATCCCAGGGTTTTCTATAGGGGCGTTCGAGCATGGCAGAGGCTTCCGGATCGTTCAGGATTTCCTCCTTCTCAGGATCCCAACGGATTTTGCGGCCGGTGCGCAGACTGATGTTGGCGAGATGGCAGGCGACGGCGGTCTGGTGGCCGTCCTCGACATCCGCCACGGTCCGTTCGCGGGATTTGATGCAGTCGAGGAAGTTGCGGACGTGGGCTCGGAACTGGTCGTCGGAGGAACCGGGGACCTTCATGGCCTGGATCCAGGGTTCGGGCGTGACGGCCTCGCGTTTAGGTCCGCCTTGCGGTTGTCCTTTAAAAACGGGGATGGCGTTGCCGGGCGGCATCTTCGTGTCGGGCAGGACCTCGAAGCCGGCACGGTTGATGAGCAGGGCGCCCTTGGTGCCGGCGTATTCGCTTCCGCCGGGCGGACGGCGGCCGAGGCAGGCCTCGCGATGGGACCAGATGGCAGTGAACTTGTCGTACTCGAAGAGCGCGTCCTGGGTATCGGCGGTTTCGCCGTCGTCTTCCAGGGCGAAGCGTCCGCCGGAGGAGGAGACGGCGCGCGGACCTTTCTGGCCGGTGGTCCATTGGACGATGTCGAGTTCGTGGGCGGCGAGGTTGGTCATCTGGCCGCCGGAGAAATCCCAGAACCAGCGGAAGTGGTAGAGGCCGCGGTGGGGCTGGTAAGGCCGTGCCGGAGCCGGACCGAGCCACATGTCGTAGTCGAAGTTCTCGGGCTGGGGTTCCGCGGGTCTGCCGAAGCCGGGCATGATGTTGCGGAAGGCGGCCATGCGGACGGAGAGCAGCTTGCCGAAGTATTGCTCCTGAATCAGTTTGCGGGCGGCCTGGTAATGGACTCCGCTGCGTTGCTGGGTGCCGACCTGGACGACGCGTTTGTGGCGGCGGGCGACCTGGGTCATCCAGCGGCCTTCCCGGACGAAGAGCGTCATGGGCTTTTCGACATAGACGTCTTTGCCGGCGGCGCAGGCCATCATCGTGAGAAGGGCATGCCAGTGATCCGGAGTTGAGACGACGACGGCGTCGATGTCCTTTTCGTCGAGCAGGCGGCGGAAATCGCGATAGCCGCGGGTTTTGGTGCCGGGGCGGGCCTCGCAGGCGGCGATGCCTTCGCGCAGGCGGGGCTCGTAGGTTTCGGCGAGGCCGACAAGGTCCACATCGTCCTGGCTCTTGAAGTCGAAGACGTGCTGGGCGCCGATGAGGCCGTAGCCGATGAAGCCGACGCCGATGCGGTTGTTGGCGCCGGAGACCCTGGAATAGGAAGCGGCCGTGAGGGCTCCGATCGCTGCGCGTCTCGTAACTGGTCCAGCCTCTGACATGCGGGCGATTCTATCATTGAGAGGAACCAACTGCCATGCCAGCCATCACGCAAGTTCCCAGTCTCGCCTCGATTCTCGATTCGGGCGACCCGACGATGTTCGCGCCTCCCACGAAGACGCGCGGTCCGGAAGGGCAATTGCCTTTCACGGATGAGATGCTGCGCAATGCGCCCAGCGGCGACCTGTTCGGCTGGACGATGAATGCGGGGATGGGGTGGGATCCCTCGAAGCTCGGCGGGAAAGAAGTATTGATTCTCAGCACGCATGGCGGATTGCGGGCCGCCGACGGGACGCCGATCGCGCTGGGCTACCACAGCGGCCACTGGGAGGTGAACCTGCTGGTGGAGGCGGCGGCGCGCGAGTTGAAGGGGTTGGATGCGGTGCCGTTCGCGGGCTATTGTTCAGATCCTTGCGACGGGCGGTCGCAGGGGACGACGGGCATGTTCGATTCGCTGCCCTACCGGAATGATGCGGCGCAGATCTTCCGGCGGTTGATCCGGTCGCTGCCGCGGCGCAGCGGCGTGCTGGGTGTTGCCACGTGCGACAAGGGCCTGCCGGCGATGATGATGGCGCTGGCGGCCCAGCACACGCTGCCGTGCATCCTGGTGCCGGGGGGCGTGACGCTACTGGCCGAGGAGGGCGAGGACGCAGCGGCGATCCAGACGATTGGGGCGCGGTTCGCCCACGGGAAGATTACGCGGGAGTACGCGGCGGAGATGGGGTGCCGGGCTTGTGCGTCTCCGGGCGGCGGGTGCCAGTTCCTGGGTACGGCGGCTACGGCTCAGGTGGTGGGCGAAGCGCTGGGCATGTCGTTGACGCATTCGGCGCTGGCGCCTTCGGGCCAACCGGTGTGGGTGGACATGGCCCGGCGTTCGGCGCGGGCCGTGCTGTTGATGGAGTCGCGCGGGGTGGGTATGCGGGACATCCTGACTCCGGCGGCCCTGGAGAATGCGATGGCTGTGCATGCGGCGTTCGGCGGGTCGACGAACCTGATTCTGCATCTGACGGCGATTGCCTACCACGCAGGACTGAAGCGGCCGACGGTGGACGATTGGGCTCGCGTGAATCGCAGCGTGCCGCGCATCGTGGATGCGCTGCCGAACGGTCCGAAGCACCATGCGACGGTGCAGGTGTTTCTGGCTGGCGGGGTGCCGGAGGTGATGCTGCACCTGCGCAAGGCGGGCCTGTTGGATACGAGCGCAATGGTTGCGTCGGGCCAGACGCTGGGCGATATGCTGGACTGGTGGGCGCAGAGTGAACGGCGGGCGGTGCTGCGCAAGACGCTGCTGGAGCGGGATGGGATTGATCCGGACAACGTGATCATGGCGCCGGACGAGGCGCGGCATCGCGGATTGACGGCCACCGTGTGCTTCCCGATTGGGAACCTGGCTCCAGAGGGGGCGGTGATCAAGAGTACGTCGATCGACCCGAGTGTGGTGGATGCGGACGGGGTGTACCGAAAGGTGGGTCCGGCGCGGGTGTTCGTGACGGAGCCGGCGGCGATCGAGGCTATCAAGGCGGGCCAGGTGAAGGAGGGCGACATCCTGGTGCTGGCCTGCCGGGGTCCGATGGGCGCGGGCATGGAGGAGACGTACCAATTGACGAGTGCGCTGAAGTTCCTGCCGTTTGGGAAGCACGTGGCGCTGCTGACGGATGCGCGGTTCAGCGGCGTGTCGACGGGGGCGTGCATCGGGCATATTTCGCCGGAGGCGCTGGCGGGCGGTCCGATTGGGAAGTTGCGGGAAGGAGATGTGATCGAGATTGTGATCGACCGCAACCGGCTGGAAGGAACCGTGAACCTGGTGGGTGAGGCGGGAACGGTGTTCGGGGCGGAGCAGGGAAGCCGGGTGCTAGCGGAGCGGGCTCCGCGGCCGGACCTGGCTCCGGATAAGGACCTGCCGGACGATACGAAGCTGTGGGCGGCGCTGCAGGATGCGAGTGGGGGGACGTGGGGTGGGGCGGTGTACGACGTGGAGAGGATCGTGAAATTGCTGGCGGCGGGGCGGAGGGCGATGGGGGAGTAGGACGAAAGCTGTCAGCGATCAGCTGTCAGAAAACAGCTGTCAGCTATCAGCTTTCAGCTGTCAGCTTTGGTTTGTTTATGTATGGCGGCGACTGGAGCTGATTTCCTAAAGCTGATGGCTGATCGCTGACAGCTGATGGCTAGGTGTTCCTCGCTAGTTCACGGTGGGTGGGTTGTCTCCGTGGATGCGGAGGTCGAGGTCCATGAAGAGGCGGCCCCAGAGGATGGAGTCGGCTCGGCCAGCTTTGCTGCAGAGGAGATAGAGGCGGCCCACGAGGTCCACCGCTTCTTCGGATTCAAAGCCTCGCATGAAATCGGCTGTCGGCCAGGAGTGGCCGGCGGTGGTTGGATTCGAGGTGTACATTTCGTCCAGCAGGCTGAATACCTGGAGGCGGGCTTCGTGCGCTTCTTCTTCCTGGCCGGTGACCTCCAGCGAGGCTGAGACCTTCACCCAGGTAAGGACGCAGAGGAACTGCAGGACCCGAACGTCTTCCTCTTCGATGGCGGGAAAAGTATCGACGACCTCAAAGGCGTGGCCGAAGGCGCGATTGGCTGCATCGGTGTCGCCGCGCTGCAGGGCGACCTCGCTCTCCTTCCAACAAGTCCGGATCTCTTCCGCGCACCGGCCCATGTCCTGCGTCATTGCGCCTCCGTCCCTTCGATTGGAGCCTTCAATATATGCTGAAGTCGTGCGTTTGTGAAGGCGCACTTTGAGAAGGAATCTGTACCGTGAACCGAACCTGGATGAAAATGAGCGTCTGTCTGACCCTGACAGCCGCGCTGGGGATTGCCGAAGAAGGCAAATGGACGCCGCAGCAGGTGCTTCAACTGGATCCGCTGTGGTTGAGGAAAGAAGGTCTGCAGCTGCCGGTTTCCCGGCTGTGGGACCAGAAACGCGGCACCGGCCTGCTGGCCGCGGCCGTGAATATCGGCGGCTGTTCCGCCGGGTTCGTTTCCGCTACTGGTCTGATTCTGACGAATCATCACTGCCTCTTTGGCATACTGCAGGAGCATTCCAGGCCCGGGCGTGATCTTATCACTGATGGCTTCCTGGCGAAGACCCAGGACGAGGAGCTGCCGGGCCGTACCACACGGGTGACCGTGCCCCGCAAGTTTACCGACGTCACGAAGGAGATCGAAGCCGCGGTGCCCGCGGGCGCCGACGACCTGGCTCGGAACGCCGCCATCGAAGCGAAACAGAAGGGGCTGGTGAGTGAGTGCGAGAGGACGCCGGGCGCGCGCTGCAAGGTGGCTGTATTTGATGGTGGCGTCCAATATGTCCTGATCGACAGCTTTGAACTATCGGACATCCGGCTGGTGTACGCGCCGCCCAGGGCGATTGGCGAGTATGGCGGCGAGATCGATAACTGGATGTGGCCGCGGCACACCGGCGACTTCGCGATGGCCCGCGCTTACAAAGACGGCAAGCCGTACAAGCCGGAGTTCTTCTTCCCGCTTTCGAAGACAGGCGTGAAGCCGGGCGACTTTGTGATGGTGCTGGGGTATCCCGGGCGGACGGTGCGTTCGCTGACCTCAGAGGAGATGGCAGGGCAGCGGGACTATTGGTTCAAACTCCGGTCAGAGATTTATGGGGAATGGCTGAAGCTTCTGGAGCAGACAACGAAGGGCAGCCCGGAAGGGACGATCGCGGTGGCCGCGACGCAGAAGACGCTGGCCAATGTGTCCAAGAATGCCGACGGACAACTTGCGGGGTTGAAGCGCGGACGGACGATTGAGAAGCAGGCGAAGGCGGAAGCGGCGGTGATGACGTGGATCGGCACGCACCCGCAATACGCCAAATCAGCCGAGGCGAAACAGGGATTGGACCGCCTGGCGGCCGAGAAGCGCAAGACCGGGACGCATGATTTCCTGTTGGGCACACTAGTGGGCAATCCGCTGGCGCTCAAGTTTGCCACGCACCTGGTGCGGCTGGCGGCCGAGCGCGAGAAGCCGGATATGGAGCGCGAGGCGGATTACATGGAGCGCGAGTGGGCGCGGCTGCGGGCCACGATGGAGCGTGACCAGAAGAGCTACTTCCGGGCGGCGGACCAGGCGCTGTTTGCTTCGCTGGTGGCGCATGCGATGAAGCTGGGTCCGGAGGAGCGGATCGAGGCGTTCGACAAGATCTTCGGCGACGGCAAGGTGGATGAAACACTGCAATTTCTGTATGGCCGCACAAAGGTGCTGGACCTGAATGAGCGGCTGAAGATGTTCAATGAGTCGACTGAGCAGTTGAAGGCGCGCCAGGATCCGATGCTGGGGCTGGCGTTCGCGCTGGAACCGGAACTGCGGGCGTGGCAGAAGAGGTCAAGGACGCAGGACGGCGCGGTGGCCCGGCTGCGGCCGGAATGGCGGAAGGCTGTGATCGCGCATGCCGGCAAGCCTGTGGCTCCGGATGCGAATTCGACGTTGAGGGTGAGCTTTGCGCACGTGAAGGGCTATGCGCCGCGGGACGGTGTGATCTATACGCCGCAGACGACGCTGGCCGGGATGCTGGAGAAGGAGACCGGCGAAGAGCCGTTCAAGCTGCCGGAAAAGGTGATGACCGCTGCAGCCAAGGTGGACGCGTCGAAGGTGCCGCTGGATTTCCTGGCCGATGCCGATACGACGGGCGGCAATTCGGGCAGCCCGACGGTGAACGGACGCGGCGAACTGGTGGGCCTGAACTTCGACCGCGTGTGGGAGAACGTGGCCAACGACTTCGGCTACAACCCGGATGTGGCGCGCAACGTGAACGTGGACATCCGTTTCTTCCTGTGGCTGCTGAAGGATGTGGACCACGCGGACGGGATCCTGAAGGAACTCGGCGTGGCGGCACAGTAAGGCGCGATCAGGCCTGGTCTGAGGCGGCCGGGTAGAAGTTCTCGAGATTGTCGGCGTGCAGGACGACGTGGTCCGTGTAGACGGCCGGGGTGACCTGCTCGCCGTCGACGATGGAGCAGGCGAGGCGGATCAGGCGGTCGCCGTAGCGTTCCGGGAAGAAAGCAACCGATGCCAGCAGACAGTTGCCTCGGCGGCGGATGGCTCCGCGGCCTTCGCGGGCGGCGTTGTGTCCAACGATGACGACGTCGCGGTCTCGGGCAGCTTCGCGGACGGCTTCCATGGCTCCGATGGCGCTCAGGTCGTTGAAGCCGGAGACCAGCAGGCGGGTGCCGGGCTTCAGCTGGCGCAGAAGTTTGGCCATGAGTTGCTTGCTGGAGTCCTGATGAGCGTCGCCTTCCAGGTGGATGACCGAGGAGTCGGCGATGGGGCCGAGGACGTCCTGGAGTCCCACTAAGACGCCGGCGAGGCGGGCCTGGACGTTGGTCTTGGTCTTGGGTCCTTCGACGAGCACGATGCGGTCGAAGCGGCCGCGCCACTTCTCGCGGGCGTAGTGGCCCAGGGCCTGGCCGGCGAGTTTTCCGGCCTGATAGTTGTTGGCACCGAAATAGATGCCGCCCTGGATGGGGCGCTCGACGGTGATGAACGGGATGCCGGCGCCGAAGAAGAGGTCGGCCACCATGTAGCCGAGGCGCTCGACCGGCTGGAAGAGCATGGCGACGTCGACGCGGGCGTCCACCATCTCCTGCGCGTTGCGAAGGGCGGTGGCACTGTCCTCCTCGTCGTTATGGCGCAGCATGACGTAGCTGCCGGCGCGGGCGGCGGCGCGTTCGATGGACTCTTTCACATCGACACGGAACTGGTTGCCCTCGAGCGGAGCCAGGTAGCCCACCAACAGCCGGCGGCGGCGTGTGGTGGAGCGGTAGCGCTTGTCCTGCGAACGATGGATATAGCCGCGCTCTTCCAGGGTCGTCAACAGGCGGTAGACGGCCAGGCGCTGGAGGCCGGTGAGGGCGGCGATCTCCTGGATGGTGACGGGGTGGTCGGCCTTCTCGACAGCCTCGAGAACAGTGAGGCCTTTGTCGAGCATGGTGGGCCCGGCGGACTTCACCGATTTTTTGCTCACCAATTCTCTTGACATCTTCATGAATCTGCCATAAAACTACAGTGCTTCAGATGCACGTTAGTGTTCAATATTTGAACATTCTCCTGTTGGCCGGGTCAAGCACTCTGGCCATGGCGGGGTCTTCGGACCGCGATTGGGCGTCGCTGGTTGGCCAGCGGTTCACGGCTCAACGCGATGTGGTGTACCGGCGCGCCGGCAGCCGGGAACTGAAGCTGGATTTCTATATTCCCTACGATCGGAAGCCGGGTCCGACGGTGTTGTACATTCACGGCGGCGGCTGGGAGACGGGCAGCAAGGAACAGTATGTGCTGTGGTACCTGCCGTATCTGCAGTTGGGGCTGCGGGTGGTGGCGGTGCAGTACCGTTTGTCGGGCGAGGCGGCGGCTCCTGCGGGTGTCGAAGACTGCCGCTGCGCGTTCCGCTGGGTGGTGAAGAACGGCGCGAAGTACGGGGTGGATCCGGAGCGGATTGTGGTGAGCGGCGGTTCGGCCGGCGGGCATCTGGCATTGCTGACGGCGATGGGCTCGGGCGGGCTTGAGTGCCCGGAGCATGAGGGTCCGGAGCCCAGGGCGGCCGCGGTGATCAACTACTACGGCGCCACGGATCTGAACGCGCTGTTGGATAGCAGTCTGGCGTCGGTGCGGAAGTGGCTCCGCGATGCCACCGATCTTCATGCGCTGGCGCGGCAGTTGTCGCCCCTGACGTGGGTGAAGCCGGGGCTGCCTCCGATCCTCAGCATTCACGGCGATGCGGACAAGACGATTTCCTATCAGCAGTCCGTTGAACTGCACAAGGCTCTCAGCAGCGCCCGGGTGCCCAACGAACTGATCACGGTCCACGGCGGAGCTCACGGACGGCACACGTGGACCGACGCCGACACTCTGCGGGTGCAGCGCGCGATTGAGCGATTTCTGCGCCGGAACAAACTGACGGGCGCGGCGCGCCGATGACCGCCGCACCGAACCGAACCCAATAGTCCACTGGAAAGGATGAGCAATGTATTCTCGACTCAGACGGCCGGCAGCCGCGCTCCTGCTGCTGGCCGCAAGCGCCCTCCTGTGCATGGCGCAGACGATCACTGGATCCATCGTCGGCTCGGTAGTGGATCCCAGTGGATTGTCTGTCGTTGATGCGGACGTGTCGGTGGTTCACGTGGCGACCGGTGTGGCTCGCCAGGTGAAATCGGACGAACGCGGGGACTTCACGTTCGGCAGCCTGCAACCGGGCCAGTACACGCTCACCGTGTCGGCGGCCGGTTTCAAGAGCCTGGTGAAACAGCAGATCATGCTGTCGGCGGCGGAGACACTGCCGGTGGGCCGGATCGCGCTGGAGGTGGGCGCGATTGCGGATAAGGTGACGGTCACGGCCGAGGGTGTGGCGGTGCAGGTGGCAAGTTCCGAGCGTGCGTCGGTCATCGCGAATACCCAGTTGGAAGGGTTGTTAACGAAGAGCCGCAATGCCATGAGCCTGCTCTCGCTGATGCCGGGTGTGGTGGATGGCGGCAGCATCGGCGACACCGAGCGCATGGACCGCAACTTCGACATTTACGTGCAGGGCAACCGGCGCAGCACGAATACGGTGACGATGGACGGCATGGTGACGAATCCGATGGGGAACAACTTCAACTCGTCGGTGACGTTGGGCCAGGACGCGATTGCCGAGGTGAAGGTGCTGTTGACGAACTATCCGGCGGAGTATGGACGGAGTTCGGGGGCGACGATCAACCTGGTGACGAAGTCGGGCGCGAAGGACTTTCACGGCCTGGGCTCGTATTTCAAGCGCCACGAGCAGTTCAACGCGAACAACTTCTTCAACAACCGCCTGGGGACGCCCAAGCAGCGGTATCGCTACAACACGTGGAACTACAACATCGGCGGCCCCGTGGTGCTGCCGGGCGGATTCAACAAGAACCGAGACAAGCTGTTCTTCTTCTGGTCGCAGGAGTTCTGGCCGTTGAAGGTGAGCCAGGCGGTGCGGCAACTGACCGTGCCGACGGCGCTGGAAAGGGCGGGCGACTTCTCGCAGTCGGTGGACCTCAATAACCGGCTGATCAGCGTGATCGACCCGAACACGAAGGCCCAGTTCCCGGGCAATGTGATTCCTGCCAACCGGCTGGATGCGAGCGGCCTGGCGCTGATGAAGGTGTTCCCGATGCCGAACTTCAACGACCGTGGGATCTCGGCGGGCCGGTATAACTATGTGGAGCAGAGCGTGAATGACACCCCGCTGCGCATGGAGAACCTGCGCATGGACTACAACCTGACACCGAAGCATACGCTGGCCTTCACGTTTGCCTCCTTCCTGGACCGGCAGACGGGCGGATACGGTGTGCTGACGAATACAGGTGCGAACTGGTCGCAGATGGTGAAGACCTATCAGTTGCGCGGACAGGGTTATGTGCTGCGGTATACGGGCATTCTGAGCCCCACTCTGATTAACGAGATGAGCCTGGGCTTCACGCGGCGGCCGGAAGGCAACAGCGCCACGGACGACGAAGTGAGGAAGAATACGCGGGCCGCGGCCGGCTACACGGCGGCGCAGTTCAGTCCTTCGGCGAATCCGCTGGACTTCATTCCTAACGCGACCTTCGGCGGAGTCACGAGTGCGGCGTCGCTGTTCATGGAGGGGCGGTTCCCGTTCAAGCAGAATCTGCAGGCGTTCAACCTGACCAACAACCTCACGAAGACGCTGGGTGCGCATACACTGAAGGCCGGCATCATGATTGAGCGGAATTACCAGGGCTCCAATGGTGACGGCAACTTCGCCGGGGCGTTCAGCTTCGCCAATGACACGAACAATCCATTGAATACGGGCTATGCCTATTCGAACGCGGCGTTGGGTGTTTTCAGTACGTATACGGAGCCGTCGAGCCGGGTCTACCTGCACTTCCGGCAGCATGCGGTGGAGTGGTTTGCGCAGGATTCGTGGCGCGCGACGCGGCGGCTGACGTTCGAGCTGGGTGTGCGCTTCCACTATCTGGTGCCCATCTACATGTCGACGGACAAGCTGTCGTCGTTCTCGTCCGGGCTCTATGATCCGGCGAAGGCGGTGCAGTTGATCCAACCCACTCGGGTGAATGGTGTTCGCGTCGGTGTTCACCCGGTTACAGGGGGGACTTATCCGGCAGCGCTGATTGGCGCGATTGCTCCGGGCACCGGTGATGCGGCGGATGGAATGGCGGTCTCCGGACAGAACGGTTATCCGCGCTCGCTCATCGATACTTATGGGCTGCGGGTGGGTCCACGGTTCGGCTTCGCCTACGACGTGTTCGGGAATGCGAAGACGGCGATTCGCGGCGGCATCGGCATGTTCTACAATCGGCCCAACATGTCGGACAACTACATTCTGTTCTCGTCCCAGTTGCCGATTGTCAGCAATCCGACGGTGTACTATTCGACGATCGGATCGCTGCTGTCTTCCTCGGGAGCGACGTTCCCGCAGAGTGTGAACGGGCTGGACCGTACCGATAAACTGCCGAAGGTGGTGAATTACAGCTTCAGCGTGCAGCAGGATATCGGGTTCAAGACGGTGCTGGATGTCGGCTACATCGGGTCGTTGGGACGCAATCTCCTGTGGCGGCGCAACCTGAACCCCATTCCGCTGGGCGCCAATTTCCAGGCGGCGAATGCGGACCCATCGAATCCTTCGACTCCGCTCGCCTCGGCGTTCCTGCGGCCGATGAAGGGGTACAACGACATCCTGCTCAGCGAGCCCGCGGGTTCGTCCAACTACCATTCGATGCAGGTGACGGCGCGCCGGCGATTCACGCAAAGCGTGCAGTTCGGCCTGTCGTGGACCTGGTCGAAGGCGATGGATTACGCCGATTTCGACACTACGGGCGTCAGCGTGCAGGTGCCTGTACGGGTGTGGAACTACGGGTTGGCGAGCTTCGACCGGACACACATCTTCAAGCTGGACTGGGTGTGGAACCTGCCGAAGGTGCCTGTGCAATCGCGGATCGCCCGGTATGCGCTGCAGGACTGGCAGCTCTCGGGAATCACGAGTTTCATCAGCGGATCGCCGCTGGGGATCGGCTATGCCACCACCAATTCCATCGACATCACCGGGTCGGCTACACAGGGGGCGCGGGTGGTGGTGCTGGGCAACCCGGTGCTGCCCAAGAACGAGCGCACCTTCTATAAGAACTTCAAGACCGAGATGTTCGCGCGTCCGGCTGTCGGGACCGTGGGCAATGCGGCCACTACGCAGATTCGCGGGCCGGGCGTGAACAATTTCGATATGTCGCTGTTCAAGGATTTCCCCATCCGGGAGTCGATGAAGCTGCAGTTCCGCGCGGAGGCGTACAACCTGTTCAACCACACGCAGTTCAGCGGCCTGGACACGACGGCGCGGTTCGATGCGTCCGGCAACCAGGTGAATACCAACTTTGGAGCGTTCACAGCGGCTCGCGGCCCGCGCATCATGCAGTTCGCCCTGAGGTTCTATTTCTGAAACCGATGACCCCAACCCGGGCCTGGCTGCTGTGCGGGCTCCTGTTCTGCGCCACGGCGCTGAGCTTCCTGGACCGTCAGGTGCTCAGCGTCCTGGCGCCGAAGCTGATGTCCGATTTCCGCATGAGCAATACGGAGTACTCGCGGGTCGTGTTCGCCTTCGTCCTCAGCTACACGGCGATGTTTTCGCTGGGGGGCCGGTTGATGGACCGTCTGGGGACGAGACTCGGACTGGCGTTGTCTGTGGGTATCTGGTCGCTGGCCAGTGCGGCTCATTCGCTGGCCACCGGAGCATGGACGCTGGGCGTATCCAGGTTCTTTCTTGGGGTGGGAGAGGGCGCCTGTTTTCCCGCGGTAACCAAAGGTGCCGTGGAATGGACGGCGCCGGAACAGCGGGCTCTGGCTGTTGGCTTTGCGAATGGCGGATCCGCATTTGGGGCCGTCATTGCTCCGCCGCTCACGGCATGGGCTGCAGGAACGCTAGGGTGGCGCGGCGCCTTCCTGGGTACTGCTCTGATCGGGTTGCTGTGGCTGGCTGCCTGGCTGTTCGCGCTCCGCGGCGTTGCGCTGCCCAGACTGGCCGGTCGCCCTGGGGATACGGTAAGCTTCGGCTCGCTGCTGGCCCGGCCCGAGGTACGGCGCCTGCTGGTAGCGCGGTTCTTCTTCGATCCGGTCTTCTACTTCTATATGTTCTGGATTCCGCAATACCTGTCGCGGGAGCGAGGTCTGTCGCTGGACGAGATCGGCTCGCTCACGTGGATTCCATTTTTCGCGCTGGGCATTACCAACATCGCCGCGGGGCGGGTATCGGACCTCATGGTGAAGCGTGGGTGGGCGCCCAGGCGCGCCCGCATGACCATGATGCTGGCCGCCGCGTTGATCACGCCGGCTTCCTGGCTCGCCTCCTCGGCGCCGACAGCACCCATCGCCATCGGTCTGATGTCGCTGCTGATGATGGCTCATGGTGTGTGGATCGCCAATTTCATCACGTTGATTGGCGACACCGTCGCACCGCGCGAGGTGGGTACGGCTGTCGGGTTGACCGGGACCTGCGGCGGCATCGCCGCGATGTTGTCCAACCTCGTGACTGGTCCTGTCATCGACCACTACTCGTTCGCCCCTGTCTTTCTGGTGTCCGCGATTCTGTACCCCATCGCCTGGGCCGTACTTGCCTCCGGACACCGCCCGCGGCCCCATGCCGCACTAGGAGAAATCGCATGAGAGTCCCTCGCCGCAAGCCGCGCACCGCGCGGGTCGGCCTCTTTGGAGTCGGTTATCACGTCTACTGGAAGCAGTTCCCGGGCCTGTTGGATGAACTGCACAACAAGCTGAATGTGCTTGACAGCAAAATCCAGGCGAATCGGGTAGAGGTCGTCAACTTCGGCATCGTGGATAAAGCTCAGGATGCCTATGCGCTCGCTGCCCGGTTGAAAGCGGCCGATCTGGACCTGGTGTTCTGCGACATGGTCACCTATGCCACCTCGGCTACGTTCGGGATTATTGTCCGCAGTCTGGATGTGCCCATCGTCCTGGTGGCGCTGCAGCCGCTGGCTGCGCTGGACTATGCCAACGCCACCACGTACATGCAACTGGTGAACGATGACTTCTGCTCCGTGCCCGAGTTCACTGGAGTGGCCATCCGCATGGGCAAGCCGGCGCCCGAGGTGATTCTCGGCACGCTGGAGAACGATCCGCAGGCCGATGCGGAGATCGCCGACTGGTGCGACATCGCCAAGGCGTTGAACTCCGCGCGGAATGCCCGCATCGGCCATTTTGGCCACCCGATTGAGCACATGCTGGATATGCAGACTGACCAGACGGCGCTTACCGCCGCCTTCGGGTGCCACATTGTGCAGACTGAGGCTGACGATCTGCTGCGGCTGTCGCGCGATGTCACCGCGGAGGAGATCGAGGAGAAGCGGGAGGAGATCCTGGAGCTGTTCGATACTCCGGATCCGGGGTCCGATCCGCTGACGCGCCGCCTGACGGACGAACACCTGACCACGGCCGCGCGTGTGGCTGTCACGCTGGACCGATTTGTGGAGTATCACGAGCTGGACGGCCTGGCCTACTATTACGAGGGCGAACCCGGCAGCGAGCTGCGCACGATTGTGACGAACCTGATTGTCGGCAATTCGCTGCTGACCGCGGCGGGTTTCCCGATGTGCGGCGAATCCGATCTGAAGACCTGCCTGGCCATGCTGTTGATGGACCGCATCGACATCGGCGGCAGCTTCGCCGAGTTCCACCCCATCGACTTCAAGGAAGGCTTTGTGCTGGTGGGACATGACGGCCCCCATCACATCAACATCGCGGAAGGCAAACCGGTGCTGCGCAGTCTGACCAAGTATCACGGCAAGCCCGGCGATGGCGCCAGCGTGGAGTTTCGCATCAAGGACGGTCCCATCACGATGCTGAGCATCGGACTCACCGCGCAGGGCCGCTTCAAGTTTGTCCTGGCGGAAGGGCAAAGTGTCCACGGGCCTATCCCCGCCACGGGCAATACCAATACACGTGGGTTCTTCGAGCCCGACGTGCGAACGTTCCTCAAGCGTTGGGTGGCCGCAGGCCCGACGCATCACTTTGCACTGGGCATCGGGCATCGTGCGCAGACGCTGGCGCGCATCGCTACGGCCCTCGGTATCGAACACGTCATTGTGTAGCCGTGTCACTGCTGGCTGACCAACGTTCCCGGGAGAACCTCGTATGAAATCTCCGTTGCTTGCAATGAGCGCCCTTTCCGCCGCGGCGATGTGGGCCCAGACGCAGCCGGCTCCCTCGCTGGAGCAGGGCTTTCGGAACCCGCCGCCCATGGCCCGCCCCGATGTTTACTGGCTCTGGATGAACGGCTTTGTGGATCCGCCGTCCGCCCAGAAGGACCTGCAGGCCATGAAGGACATGGGCTTTGGTGGACTCCTGCTGTTCGACATGGGCGCGGGCGGGGATAAGAATGCGCGCCCGCCGGCCGGCCCGGCCTTTCTGAGTCCGGAGTGGATGGCGCAAATGAAGACGTCGGTGGACCAGGCGCGCTCCCTGGGCCTGAAGGTGGACTTCTCGGTCATCAGCAGTTGGGACCTGGGCGGCCACTGGATTGAGCCGCGTCACGCCAGCATGGGGCTTTATCCTACGGAGACCACGATCGAAGGCGGAAAAGCCGTGGACATCCTGTTGCCGTTCCCCATGGCGACGCCGGCCGCGCCCAAGGGTCCTGACGGCAAGCCCGCGTTCTGGAAGGACGTGGCGGTGCTGGCTGTTCGCGATGCGAAACGGAGCCCCGGGCATGAACTGGTGTTGCGGCTGGAACCGAACCAGGTTCACGTTCTGAAAGAGGCCGTACTCGACAACGGAGATGCCAAGGCTCCGGCGGATCTTGCTGCCACCATGACCCCTACGAAGGAGTTCAGCCTGGCGGTTTCGACTACAGGCTCGCGTGAAGAGGACTTCAAGGAGGTTTTGCGCGGCACATTGGATCCGGGCCCCGGCCCGAAGAAGTTCGCCCTGCCTGCCGGTACGCGCGCGCAATATATCCGGCTGCGGCTGCTGAGCGGACATGACCCGGCCCGGCCGCGCTGGACGCTGGGCGAGTTCTCGCTCTTCAATGATGCAGGACTCAATGTTGCCGCGGCTCGTGCTGCCAACCGGTACAGCAACGGAGCGCTTGTGGTGCGCGGACCCACGCCTCTGGGCTACGACGGCGCCTGGAATGTCGACAACATCAACGATGCCAGCGCGACCGGCCCCGGGGGTGTGTTCTCTTCCGCGGGACTGCCGCCGTTTCTGTTCAACTCCGCCACTGAACTGGTGAATGTCACCGCCCACGTCGATGCCCAGGGCCATCTGAAGTGGACCGCGCCGCCCGGCCACTGGACGATTCTCCGCTTCGTCTGCATGAACACCGGCGAGAGGCTGAAGGTGCCGAGTCCGAACTCCGATGGTTGGGCCACGGATCACCTCAGCGCCGAAGCGACGCGAGCCCACATGGATTACGTCCTCGCCCGGCTGCGTGAAACCTTCGGAGACCTCCGCAAAAGCGGCATCGGGAATCTCTATCTGGCGAGCTATGAGGTGCGCGGCCCGGTGTGGTCGCCGGCGTTCACCCAGGAGTTCCAGCGGCGGCGCGGCTATGCGATGGAGCCGTATCTGCCGGCGGTTTTCGGGGCGCGCGTCGGGACGGAGGATCAGACTGAGCGGTTTCTATTTGACTACCGCAAGACCCTGAGTGAGGTGTTGATCGACGCCTACTATGTAGCGGCCCGGGAGGCCGCGCACAAAGCGGGCCTCACTATCAAGTCGGAAGCCGGCGGGCCCGGGCCGCCGATCCACAATGTCCCTGTCGACGCGCTCGCTGCCAACAATGCGGTGGATGACATCCAGGGCGAGTTCTGGCCCTGGTGGCCAGACGTGAGCGGCCTGTGGGTGGTGAAGGAGACCGCCTCGGCTGCGCATCTTTATAACAAGCCGCGGGTGAACCTGGAATCGTTCACATCGTTTGAGGAATGGCGCGAGGGTCCACAGGATATCAAGTGGAGCGCGGACAGAGTTTTTGTCGAAGGCGGCAATCACATTGTGTGGCACACCTGGGCGCACAACGCGCCGCAGGCCGGCAAACCGGGTTGGGCGTACGTTGCCGGAACGCACCTCAATCGAAATGTGACGTGGTGGCCGAAGGCCCGGCCCTTCATCGACTATCTGGCTCGCTCGTCGTTCCTGCTGCAGCGCGGCGAGTTCGTGGCCGACATCCTCTATTACTACGGCGACGGCGGCTACAAGTTCATTCCGCCGCGAAGACTTGATCCGGCCGGGTATGACTATGACGTCACGAATTCCGACGTGATCCTGAACAGGCTCGGCGTGAAGGAGGGACGGCTGACGGTGCCGAACGGACCCAGCTACGCGCTGCTGGTGCTACCGGACTCGGACGAGGCGCACCCCGCGGTTCTGGCGAAGATTGAACAACTGGTGGCGGCTGGCGCGACGGTGTTGGGGCCGAAGCCCAACCACGCCGTGGGCCTGGAAGGCTATCCGCAGAACGACGCGAAGGTCCGGGCACTGGCGGACCAGTTGTGGGGTTCGGGGCAGGGGACTGCTGCCGGAGAGCGGGTCCATGGCAAGGGCCGCGTGATCTGGGGCAAGCCTGTGAAGGAAATTCTCAACGCAATGAAGATTGCTCCGGACTTCACCGCGCCTTCGACACTCGACTTCACACACCGCCGCACGGCTGATGCGGACATCTACTTCGTGCGCAACACGACCACTGCGCCGGTCAAGGCGACGGCGAAGTTCCGCGTACCGCAGCGCGTGCCGGAGCTTTGGGATCCTATCTCGTCATCGATGGCCGACGCGCCCAACTACACGGCTGCCGCGCAGACGGTTGACGTGCCACTCGCTCTGGACCGGAACGGTTCCACCTTCGTGGTCTTCCGGCGGCCCGCAAAGGCCGGAGTAACGGCTGTGCCCCAGCCCGCCACCCGCGAATTGCTAGCCCTGACAGGACCCTGGACCGTCGAGTTCGAAAAGGATCTCGGCGCGCCCGCATCCGTCCAGATGACCAGCCTGGATTCGTGGACCACCAGCACCGATCCCGGCGTGAAGTTCTTCTCCGGCTCAGTCCGCTACCGGAAGACCTTCCAGGTGCCTGCGGGCACGGCCGGGAAGTCCGGCAAGGTCCTGCTCGACCTCGGCGATCTCTGGACCATCGGCGAAGCCTGGCTCAATGGCAAATCGCTCGGCGTGCTGTGGACCGCGCCGTTCCAGACCGACTGCACTTCTGCACTGAAGGATGGCGCGAACGAACTGGTCGTCGAGGTGACCAACACCTGGTACAACCGGCTGGTGGGCGATTCCCACCTGCCGGCCGCCAAGCGCATCACGAGCACCAACATCACTACGTCAGGCCAGCGGCCGTGGACGGAACTGGAGCCGCTACGATCGGGTCTGTTCGGGCCTGTTCGGCTACTGGCGCAGGATCGTTGATCCGGTAGCCCTAACCACAGGGGAAATTGAGGTGGACGGCTTCGGGTTGATTGCTGAAGCCGTCCAACATGGACTGGGAACAGCCGTGATCACGGTTTGGTGAACGACGGATCCTGTTCTGCTCCGGGACGCGGTTTCCACTCCAGCGTGTAGTAGGAGCCGCGGTCGCGATTCCATGGGTCGAAGACATTCACGACGTTGGCGAGTTCGGGCGCCAACTCAGGTACCGTACGCAGCAGCACGCGCTTGAACGGCGAGACGGGTTGTTTGTGCCCGTTCGGCTCGCCTTTTTCCATTACTTCGTTCCCCGGCCCGTTGTGATTCACCCAATCGACACCGAGCGTGGTGTAAAACTCGGGCCGGAAACTGGAGGTAAAGAAGCGGTCGCTGAAGAGGCGGCGCGAGGCGTTGAGGATGAACACGACGAATTGGGTCTCCGAGATGGCGTAGCCGTGCGGCCGCGTATACTCGGCCAGCCAGCCCACGACGGTGTCGACATCCTCGATGTTGTCCACGGTGCTGCCGTTCGGCTTGCCCAGGCAGTCGTTGATTGGCGTACCGTCATCGTTCTTCTGGGCACTGTTGATCACCTTCGACGCGTCGCACACGTGCTGGCCGTAGACCTCGCGCAACAGCGCGGTCATCTTGAGTTGTTCCGCCTTCTGCGGAGAATCGGCCGGCAGGTGGGGATCGGCGAAATCGTCGAAGCTGGTGAGTTGCCGCAGGCCATACTGCCGGCGGAACTCGTTGAAGCGGGGGACGCCGTGTTCGCGGTCGCGGATGAGGTCGAGCGCGGCCAGGTCCAGCTTTTTGGTCGGGCTGTCCAGGCGGCTCAGAGTAATGTTCTGCAGGAATTGCGGATGGTTCTGCAGGGTGAGCAAACCGAGGCGCTGGCGGCCCAGACTGAGCCCCCAATTGGCCATCCCGCGTTCGTCCATCATCGGGGTGGCTTTGGCTTCGAACGTCTCGATGATGGGGATCTTGCTGGCGATCCTATTGGGATCCTTGTCGAGTTCGCGGTATTCGATCAGATCCGGCAGCAGCGGGTGCAGGCGGTAGACGGTCACGAATTCTTCCGGGAAATTGAACGGCGAGCCGAAGTGATTCACCCCGCCGTTCAGATACTCCGGCTTCGTCATGTCATAGCCTTTGGCCTTGCTGCCCAGGCCGAAGATGCCCGGGCCGCTGGCAAAGACGGAATACCAGGAAGTTGCTTTCTTAACGTCATCCGATTTGCCGAAGTTCTTGGTGACGATCTCGTTTAGCACCTTGGAGACTTCGCCGCCGCTATTGCCCAGCAGGCCGCTCCAGTTGGCGTTCATCGCCAGATAGAGCGGTTCGTCGTACAGCAATTGCGGCGTCCATTCGGTGGTGTGGATTTTGGCAATCTCGGCCGCTACCACCAGCCGGGCACATTCGAAGAGTTCGTCCGGCGTGACGTCCTTGTATGCGATCTTCTTCTTCGGGTCGGCCGGATTCCGCAGGCCGGAATCATCATTGGGTTTTTTGGCGGCGACCTTGCGGAACTCGTCGACAAAGGCGTTGTGCTCGCGGGTGAAAACGGTATGCAGGAAGCTGAGGCCGATGGTCCAGTTGTCGGGGAAGGCCGCGGTCTCCTGGCCGGTCCACTGCGGGCTGATGGGATCGTTGGCGTCGAAGACCGGCAGATAGCCTGGCTTTCCGCCGGTGGTGACCAGTAAGAGCTTGGCGCGGTCGGCCGGATCGCGCTTCACGCGCTTCTGCGAGCGTTCGTCATAGCCGTAGATCTGCGAGGCATCCCACCAGGCCGTGCTGTTGTTGGCCATCACCTTGGGCGCGCGGGTCATGTATTCGCGGTTGCCGCTGGTGAACTTTTCGGGTGCGGCGTCGTTGGCGACGAAGCCCTTGTCGACACGATCGTCCGGACGGCAACCCAGACGTTTGGCATCTGCTTCCGTGAGCGGCGTCTCGACGCCGTTCACTTTCTGGGACTCGCAGCCGACCTTCATGTATTCGTTGGCGTTGTGGCCCTCATCCATGTGAGAGAACCAGTCGTGCGTCATGAACTGGATCCAGTAGGCGGCCAGGACGTTGAAGAACGGGGCCTTCTTGTAATCGCAATTGGCTTCAGCCGGCATGCCGGGCATGCCGAAGCCCTCGCGGCAGGCGTCCGGATTGGTTTGCGGACGCGTGAAAAGCTTGCGGCTGATTACCTGCGGATCGGGTTTCAACAGACCCTGGCGGTCGCCGTGGCGGTTGCGGGCGAGCTGGTCGTTGCTCAGGTCGGGGAACGTGGTTTCGAACTCCACATTGCGGGCAAACAGCTGGCCGGAAGAACCCATGGCTGGATTCACGACGTCGTTGCAGATGCCGGTGAGGGTGCGCGCGCGAATCAGGTCGCCCTTGCAGACCTGCTGGCCGTCGCCGCCAACGGCTGCGTAGAACGGGTTGGACGAGGGCAGACGCATGGCGTCCCAACGTTTCAGCGCGGGGCCTCCGACCCCATCGCGGCCCAGGATGAATTCCTTGTAGGTTCCGCTGTTTTCGAAGAGGTTGAACTTGATCAGCTCGATGCGCTGGAACTCCAGGTCGAGCAGGGCGCCGCGGACGCCCCGCTTGCTGGGGGCGTCTTTGAAGATCAGGCCGGGCAACTTGGTGGACATGTCGCCCGTGCCCCAGTAGTTGGACCAGTCCACCCAGGGCGTATTGCGGAATTGCAGGGCCCTCTGTCCGCCCCGGCACAGCGCGGTGTCCTCCTGGACTTTGCCGAGAAACCGGGCGTCACGAACGTCGGCCACTTTTCGAAGTCCGGAGAGCACCATCTGCGCGCAGGCTTTCAGGGCTTCTTTCTCTTCCTTCTTTTCCTTCTCCGAGGCAGCCTGAATGGGAGCGCTCATTGCGAGCAGGCCCAGGCAGGTGAAGATGCAAGGCAATCGATTCATGGATATGTCTTTCTGTGTCAGGCGATCCAGTATGGAGTAGATGAGATTATGCTGCCTCAATCTTTGGTTTTCAAGCTGGATTTCGCAGGGGCAGTGAGGCCGTCAGCCGGTGGCGGACTCGTGCGAAAATGGGGAGCTTCATGCGAACGTCTCAGGCTCCAGCAGGTCCCGGCGCCCAGCTGCTCCCGAAGGAATCGGAAAGCGATTCCAGGCGGTGATCCGGCTTTCCGTCGTCGTAGCTGTGGTGGGTGACGAGCAGACGCTTTCGCGATGTCTGGAGGCGCTGGTGCCACAGACCCGTGGCAAGCCCGTCGAGATCATTCTCCCCTTCGACGATTCCATGGTGGGGATGGACCGGTTCCAAGCGCTTTTCCCGGAGATCCGGTTCCTGGATTTGGGCCATGCCTTCACGCAGTCCAGGCCCGGGACGGTCACGGCTCGGCATGAACTGTTCGACCGGCGGGCGTCTCAGGGGTTGAAGGCGGCGCGGGGTGAGGTCATTGCCTTGGTGCAGGACTGGGGCGCTCCGGCGCCCGACTGGTGCGACCAGGTGCTGGAAGCTCACCAGATGCCGCATGCCGCCATAGGCGGCGCGGTCGAGAACAGACACCACAATATCTACAACTGGGCCGTCTATCTGCTTGATTTCGGGCGCTATCAGTTGCCGCTTCCGGAAGGGCCGGCCACCTACCTCACCGACGTCAACACGGGCTACAAGCGGGCGGCGCTGGAAGAGGTGCGGCATCTTTGGAACGACCGCTACAACGAGGTGACCGTCAACTGGGAACTGCTGCGCCGGGGCCATACGCTCTGGCAATGCCCGCGGATCCTCGTCTATCAGGACCGCGGCCCAATTCACGTACAGGCCATGATGTCCGAGCGGTTTGCCTGGGGCCGGATCTTCGGTGCGGCGCGGGCTCAATGGGTGTCCTCCTGGATGCGCTGGGTCTATATCCTCGCTGTCCCGGCGATTACGCCTCTGCTGGTGGTCCGGCCGGGCCTGCGGGCGATTCGCACCGGCCGGGGATTCTTCACCTGGCTGCGCTGTATGCCTGTGATGCTTCTTTTCGCAACCCCCTGGTGCCTGGGCGAGGCATGGGGCCTGCTGACCCGCCAGTCTCATCCCCACGAAAACGGGACAGAGGCGTGAAGCGGGGCACACTCGGAATCGGGCTGGTCCTGCTGCTGGCTGCGGTGGCGACACCCTCTTCCGCGCTGGAGGCTCTGTTCGGCCGTGCGCCCGGTTCTCTCACTTCCGGTCCCGCTATCTTCAAGATCCTGCTGGCGTTTCATGCGCTGCTGCTGATCTTGTGGAGCTTTCGCCGGCCGGAGCTGGAAGCTCGTCCGGTAGAGCGGCAGTCTCTTCCATGGTTGCCCTTGGGTGTCCTGACGGCGCTGGCCCTGGTGCTGCGGCTCATCCATTTGAACACCTGCCTGTGGATGGATGAGATCTTCGCGGTGATGGACAACATCAGCCCGCCGTTGAACATCATCCTGACGAGCTTTGCTTCCCAGAACCAGCACATGTTGTTCTCCGTGCTGGCCCGGATCTGTGTGGTGCTGTTCGGACTGAACGAGTGGGCGGTCCGACTGCCGGCGGTGTTCTTCGGGGTCGCGAGCCTCTGGACCTTATTCCTGCTGGGCCGGCGGGTGATGGGCGACCGCGAGGCCCTGCTGGCCACCGCGTTGCTGACGGTGAGCTACCACCACATCTGGTTCTCGCAAAACGCCCGGGGCTACTCCGGGCTGCTGTTCTTCACCCTGGCCGCCACCTGGCTGTGGCTGGAAGCCGAACGCCGCGGCAGCCTGCGGCTCTGGTTCTTCTACAGCCTCTGCGGAGCGCTGGGCCTTTGGACCCACCTCACCATGGCATTCGTCCTGGCGAGCCATGGCCTGATCTCGCTGGTCCAATTGGTGGTCAGGCGCGGGTGGCGCCGGCCTGGTTGGTGGATCCCCTTTGCTTCCATGCTGCTGGCGGGGACCCTGGCGCTCCAGCTGCATGCACTGGCCTTGCCGGAGTTTCTGCGGACTGGCTTGGGCGAGGTGTCTCTGCCGTCTGAGTGGACAGATCCGTTATGGGTGGTCCGGGAGGCTCTCCGGAGTCTCAAGCTGGGATTCTCGTCGGTCGCTGTGCTGGTCGTCGGCGGGCTGGTGATGGCGCTCGGCTGGCTGGACCTGCATCGCCGGAATGCCGCGGCGGCCTGGTCGTTTGTCCTTCCGGGCATCATCAGCGGCGGGCTCATGCTGGCGATGGGTCATAACCTCTGGCCGCGGTTCTTCTTCTTTTGCATGGGCTTTGCGCTGCTGATCGCGATGCACGGCGCGCTACGGCTGGTCGAGCTATTCAGGTTGCCCTCCCAGGTGGGACTCGGCCTGGCCGGGCTCCTCATCGTCGCGTCGGCCCTGACCGTGCCGCGCGTCTATCGCTATCCGAAACAGGACTTTACGGGTGCCCGGGACTACGTGGAGCAGTTCCATCAGCCAGTGGCAGCGGTCGGCTTGGCGGCCAATGCGTATGCCTGGTACGCGCCCAAATGGGAGCGGCCGGTGACCGATCAGGCGTTTCTCGAGTTATATGCGGCGCGGCCGACGGAGTGGCTTGTTTATACCCTGCCGGTCCACCTGAAGGCCTGGGATCCGCAGACTTGGCAGGTCGTGACTCGGGACTACCGGGTGGTGCGTGAATTTCCGGGGACACTGGGCGACGGAACGGTTTACGTCTGCCGCCGCGGAGCCAAGCCATGAAGATCGCGGTGGAGGCAGCCTGCTGGCTGAATGGCCGCGGCTACGGCCGGCACCTGCGGTCGCTGCTGCGGGCGTTGCTCCAGGAGGATCGCCACAATCAGTACACCCTCTGCTTTGACTACCAACCGGAGCCGGGCAGCATCCCTGCGGGCTGTGATGTTCGGGTGGCGCACGCCAAAGTGCCGGCGGCGATCGCAGCGTCCGCTTCCGGGCGTCGATCCCTGGCCGACATGTTCCGTCTCAGCCGCCTACTGTCCGATCCCCAGTTCGACCTGGTCCTGTTTCCAACGGTTTACAGCTTTGTGCCGGTGACCGGCCGGGCGACTAGGCTGGTGATGATCCACGATGTGATTGCCGAGACCTTCCCGCAGCTCACCGTGCCTTCGCCCGCCGCGCGGCTGTTCTGGAACCTGAAAGTTGCCTGGGCGCGCCGGCAGGCGGATGCGATTGTGACCGTCTCCGAGTATTCGAAACGCGGCATCCTGGATCGGTTTTCCCTGCCGGAAGACCGCGTCTTCCTAGTGGGCGAGGCGAGTGATGAGGCGTTCCGGCGGCTGGACCGGCCGGAGTTGACGCCGCTGCTCACGGGGCTTGGCCTTGCCTCGGGCCAGCGGTTCGTTGTTTATGTGGGCGGATTCAGTCCGCACAAGAATCTGGATGCGCTGGTACGTGCCTTTGCCGCTGTTCCGGACGAAAGTGTGCGGCTTGTGCTGGTCGGCGACTATGAACGCGAGGTCTTCCACAGCTACTACGACACCGTTCGTAGTTTGGTTGATTCCAAAGGGCTTACTGGCCGTGTGACGTTCGCTGGCTTCGTTCCGGATGCGGATCTGGCGGTGCTCCTGAATCTGGCGGAGGTGCTGGTGCTGCCCTCGTTGATGGAAGGCTTCGGCTTGCCGGCGGTGGAGGCGGCGGCGTGCGGCTGCCCGGTCATCGCGACCACCGCCAGTCCGCTGCCTGGGCTCCTGCCCGGGGCCGGTCTCTTTGTGGAACCAAACGAAGCCGAACTGGCCCGGGCGCTGGTGGCCGTCCTCGGGTCCGCCGAACTGCGGCAGAGCCTGGGTGCCGCCGGCGTGGCCGCCGCGGGGCGGTTGACCTGGACCGCGGCCGCCCGGCAGATGCTGGAAATCTTCGAAACCGTGCAAAGCAGGAAGAATCGGGTCTGATTCGCTGGTCCGTGCTTATATAATGTTTCTTACTCGGAAGTTGTGAAGATGTGGGTCAGGCGCGATTAGGGCGCGCCGGAAGGCCCGCTTTGGGCTGTGTGGGGAGTTGGAGGAGGAGTTGGTCGTCATTCCAAAGAGAGCTGCGGACAATTGTGTCCGGCGGACCCCTCGAGCAGGGGGCCTTCGGCCGTGAATCTACTGACGCGCCTGCACCGCCATGCTCGCATTACGCTCCAGAACTACAGCCGTAGGCCGAGCCCGCCGTTCCTCATTCTATTCATCAATTCCATCTGCAACCAGAAGTGCGAGCACTGCTTCTACTGGCGGAATCTGAACCGCAAGGACGATCTGACCCGCGACGAACTGTTTGCGCTGTCGCGCTCGCTGGGCCGGGTGGAGAATCTGAACCTTTCCGGCGGCGAACCCTTCCTGCGCGCGGAGTTTGGCGAGATCTGCCGCCAGTTCATCCGGCACAACGGAGTGCGGCAGATCTACGTTCCGACGAATGGGTACTTCACGGCGCGGACGGTGGAGCAGGTCAAAGAGACCCTGAAGGAGCCTTCGCTCGACCTCTTCGTGGCGGAGCTGTCGCTGGACGGCATGGCCGAGTTCCACGACCGGTTCCGCGGCTCGCCGCACGCTTTCGAGAAGGCGATGCAGACCTACGATGCGCTGGCCGAACTGCAGAAGTCGGACCCGCGCCTGCGGATCCACGCCATCTCGACCGCGACCGGCACGAATGTCGACGAGATCCACCGTCTGACCACCTATCTCTACGAGCGCTGCCCGAAGATGGACCACCACAACCTGGCCATGATCCGTGGCGACCGCAAGAATCCGGCGCTGCAGGGGCCGGAGCTGGTGGAGTATCAGAGGCTCTACGAGTATGTCCGGGCATTGTGGAAGCCGCGCGAGACCGGCCGCTATGGGGCGATTGTCGAGCCGATGCTGCAGCACGCCAAGGTGCGCACGGCCGCTGCGGCGGACCAGGTGATCCCCTGCCGGGCCGGCACACTGACGGCCGTGGTCTATTCCAACGGCGATGTGAGCGTCTGCGAGACGCACGCTCCGCTGGGCAATCTGCGCGACCGGAGCTTCCGCGAGATCTGGCATTCCGCTGAGGCAGAACAACTGCGGGCTTCCATCGCGCGCAAGGACTGCTATTGCACGAATGAAGTATTCCTCTGGCCGAGCATCGTCTACCAGCCGTGGCACCTGCTGAGCACCATGCTGGGCGTGGCGCGCAAGGGCGGACCGAAACAGGCTGCTTCGCTGGGGCTCCCTGTAGCTTCGCCGGCACTGGTCCAGATTGAAGTTCCGGAGCGCAATTCCGAATGAGCGCGGCCACGCTCGTTCCGGCCCGGCGCCTGGCAGGCAACCTGCTGTCTCTCGGCGCCGGAGAAATCGCGGCCAAACTCCTCTCGATCGTGGCGTTCACCTATCTGGGCCGGACCCTGGGGCCGGAGTCGTATGGCCGCATGGAGTTCGCGATGGCGGCTCTGGTCTTCTTCCACCTGCCGGCGGATCTGGGGCTGAGTTTGTATGGAGCTCGCGAGATTGCCCGGAACCGGCACGCTGCCTCTGATCTGATGGCCAGCATCTCGGCGATCCGGCTGGGGTTGGCGGTCCTGAGTTACGCCGCGCTGCTGCTGTTTGTACTCACGTTGCGCAACGATCCGCAGACGCAGATCCTGCTCTGCACGCTGGGGCTGAGCCTGTTCGCGGCGCCGGGCTTGTTGCAGTGGGTCTTCCAGGGGTTGGACCAGATGAGCTGGGCCGCCTGGGCGGTCACGGTGCGGCAGGGGACGTTCGCGTTGGTGGCTTTGCTGCTGGTGCGTTCGCGCGAGCAACTGATCTGGGCGGCCATCGCGGAATGCGCCGCAGCCGCGTGTACGGCGCTGTTCTGTGTCTCGCTGGCGCGGCATAGTCTGGGGCTGCGGCTGAGCTTCCGGGGGCTCACTGCCGGGCTCCTCAAGCATCATTTGCGGAGCGCCGCACCCATCGGTTTTAGCGAATTCGCGTGGGCGCTGTTGTGGCATCTGCCGACGGTCATCCTGGGTTTCCTGACAACGGGCGAGTCCCTCGGCTGGTTCGGCGCCCCCCACCGCTGCCTGACCGCGATCCACTCCTTCGTCTACCTGTATTTCTTCAACCTGATCCCGTCGATGTCGCGCGCCGCTGCACCCGGCGGCGGGCTGTCGCAACTGCTGAGCCGGTCTTTGTCCGTGGCCGCGTGGTGCGGGCTGCTGGCTGGATTGGGCGGCACCCTGCTGGCCGGCCAGTTTCTTTCGGCGCTCTACGGACCGCGCTTTGCGGAAGGCGGCCGGCTGCTGTCGATTCTGGTTTGGGTCATCCCCGTGGCCCTGATCAGTGGCCATTTCCGGTATGGCCTGGTGGCGTGCGGCCTGGAGAGGCAGCTGCTGCGCTCGACCATGATCGCGGCGGCGGGCTCGATTGTTTTCTCCGTCGTGCTGGGTTCGTGGTTCGGGGCGGAAGGCGTGGCCTTCGCGCTCGTACTCGCCAACGGCCTCCACCTGCTGGTGCCTTACCTGCTGTTCCGCCACCGCCTCATCGACGTGCCGGTTTGGCGGACCCTGCTCTGGCCGATGCTCGCCGCGGGGGTGTCCCTGGCAGGGTACCGGGTGGCCATCGCCTCCGTGGGCCCCTGGCCCGCCACAGCACTGGCGCTGAGCCTGTTCGCCGCGGCGGGCCTTTGCGCGCAATACCGGAATCTGGCCGGACTCTGGCAGGGCGTTCGGGAGGCGGCCGCGCGATGACTCCCGGACAACCTGCTCCCTGGCGTTTCTCCCCTCGCGGCATCGCCGTCCGCCTGTTTCTGACGTGCTGGCTGATCTACTCGCTGCATCTGGCGACGAACACGGTGCGCGAGATCTACCTCGCGCTCGCCATCGGCGATCACTTGTCGTTTCGCGTCGACGACTATGCGCGCATGCACCCCGATCTCTTCGAGAAGCCGGGCTACGGTTGGCATATCGGCGCCAATCCCGGCGGGTCGATGCTGGGCGCGATTCCCTATGCGCTGTTCCGGCCCGTCATCGACCGGATCGTGGAGCGGACGAACTCATCGCGCCGCGCCCAGGGGCTGCAGCCCCCGGAGTACAACTCACCCTGGCCGATGGCGCGGGAGTTCTACAAGGAGTCGTGGCGGCGGGGGTACGACATCAAGTTCGGTCTGGCCGCGATCGTCATGCAGGTCTTCTGCATGGCTCCCGTTTCCGCGCTGACAGCGGTCGCGATGTTCTTCCTGATGCGGAGGCTGCTGCTGTCGGACTTCGCCGGACTTGGCTTCGCGCTGCTCTACGCCTTCGGGACGCCCGCCTTCTTCCGCACAGGCTATCTGAACCACAATCTGATGCTGGGGTGTTTCGCGTTCCTGGGCTTCCTGGCGATGTGGAACCCTTCCGGTTCTGCACGCTGGAGCACCGAACGGCGCTGGTTCCTGGGCGGTGTGACGGGCGGGGCTGCGCTGCTGTTCGACTACTCCGGTGTCGTGCTGCTGCTGGCGCTATTCGCCTACGGGCTGGCGAAGAGCCATGCCGAACGGGGCAGGGCAGCCGCCATCCGGGAGGGTCTGTGGTATATCGGCGGTTCGGTGCCCCCTGTGCTGCTGCTCTGGTTCTATCAGTGGGCGAGCTTCGGTAATGCCTTCCTGCCGGGGCAGAACTGGATGCCGCCCGTGGAATGGATTGAGCGCGGCTATCAGGGATTTGGGCCTCCGCAGTGGGAGTTGTTTGTCAGCCTGGCCTTCGACTACCGCTACGGCCTGTTCACGACCTGCCCGCTGTTCCTGCTGGCCTTTGGGGCCCTGTGGGTGAACCGGCGCGGGCGAGGAGTGCTGCCCAGGCTGGAACTGTGGTTCCTCGCTTTGAGTGTCCTTGCCTTCTGGCTGTTCTGCAGCGGGATCAACTACACGCGGCTGCAGTTCAATACGGGCATCCGGTATATGGCGCCAACGTTCCCCTTCGTGTTCGTGCTGGCGGCGACCGTGCTGGCGCGCTTACCGCGGGCCTGGCTGGCCGGCTTGGGCGTGGTGGCGATTGCGCAGGCCTGGTGCCTGGCGATGTATCGCGATGTGGAGCGTGGACTGGGTATTCTGGAACCCGTCGTCCGCATCGCTGTGGGTGGATTTCAGCTGCCGGTGCTCACGGTGCTCTCGCGCATGGGCGGACAGTATGGCGACTACTTCCCGCACGGGCCTTCGCCGCTCTTCCTGTTTGCGCTGGCGGCCGGTTTAGTCTGGTGCTTGTGGCTGCCCGGGCAGGAAAGCGGAAAGGAAAAGCCGCAGCCTGACCCACCGGATGACGGCCGATGAGAGCAGGCTGCGGCTGTAGTCTGCAGGATTCGGGCTACTGAATGTCGATTTTCTTGCCGTGGCTCAGGCCGGTGTTGTCCGCCAGCCAGGCCATCATCTTGCGGCCGTCCAGCTTCATCTGGATGATGGTGCCTTCCTCGCGTTCGCTGGTGGCGATGAGCATCTCACAGGTGGAATTGGCGATCCGCACGTAAGCCGTCACCGCCTCGCCATCGCGCCGCGACCGCACCTGCAGCATCGGCTTCCAGTCCGAGCCCAACTCGGCCCGGACCGCGCGCTGGAACTCGTCAGATCCGACTCCGCGCAGGCCACTCTCCTCGTCGAAGATGGCCATTTTCATCGAACTCGCGCCAGCCGGCCGCTTCGTGAACATGACCGTGTTGACCAGGAAGCCCATGCCCGGCATGCGCATGCGGCGGATGCCCAGGCGCGATTCCACTTTGCCGACGACTGAGTCAAAGCTCTGCGCCTGCGCCGGAGGAGCGGGCAGGGCCAGCCAGCACAGCGCCACGATTGCCAGACCTTGCATCCGGTTCATGGCCTACTCCTCCTCGTCCTTGCCGTCCTTCCGGGCGCCTTTGCCGGGCGTGCCCTGGACCTTCGGGATCCCGAACTGGCCGCTGAGGTTGGTCAGGTCGCTGGGGTCGATGTTGCCCATGATGTTCACGATGGTGAGTTCCTTCGGCTCGGCCGAGAGGATCAGCAGGCCACCGTCGCGATGCAGGTAGATCTCCGAGATCTCGCGTTTGCTCCGGGTGCTGACGATCACGGACCACTCCGGTCCTTTGAGTTGCGAACGGATGTCGGACAGATCCTTGTCTGTGTACTCGCCTTCCTTCTCGAACTCGAAGCCGCGGACGTAGATGCCCTTCAGCTTCTGAGCGATGCGCTTCACCTCCGCCTCTTCCTTTTTGTCGGAGAGGAACTTCGTGGCGAACGAGAGCGTCTGCGGGTCCAGGGTCACGTTTACCGTCTCGGACGCCTTCTCCGCCAACCGTTCAAACGCTGCTGGGAACTTGATCTGCTGCGCGGACAACAGGCCCGCGGCCGACAGCATGAGTAATACTGACCGAAACATCATTGCGATTCTCCCGTAATTCGATTCCCGTGCCGCCTATTGCGCCTGTTCGTCGCGCTCCAGCGACTGCACCCTTACCTGCGCCATGCGCAGTTTTTCACCCGTCATCTTCAGGGCCATCATGAGCTGCGCCTTGGCCGCTTCCCCCTGCAGCCGTTGCCGCCGCTCCTGCTCCCAACGCACACCGCCGAACACGATCGCCACGGTGGCGACAGCCGCCGCCCAGCGCATCCAGCCGCTGGAGCCCAGCCAACCCGCCAACCAGTTCCGCCGCGGTTTCATCCCTTCCGACTTGACCCTGGCCATCACTCCGTCAACAAACCACTCGGGCGCATCCTTGCGCTCCAGCGCCTGCCGCAGGCTGCTTTCCAACTCTTCATTCGGTTCCATGGGATCAAAGGGTTCCATCACCGCTCCTTTCCTTGATTGGCGCCCTGGTTGGCCGCGTCCGGGCCGCTGCCCAGCCGCCGGGCCGCCTTCTCCTGCAATACGCCGATGGCCCGCCGCAGATGGCTCCAGACGGTTCTTTCCGGCATCTGGAGTGTCGCCGCGATCTCATTCACGTCCAGGTCCTCCTGGTAACGGAGGATCACCACGGCGCGCTGCGTTTCCGGCAGGGAAGCCACCAGCCGCTGCAGGTTGTCCGACAGCATGGTGTCTCTCACCTGGGGTAGCGCCGCCGGTTCCGCCAGCCCCTCCATGGGGATCTCCTGGCGGTTCGACTTCTTGCGGTAGTTGTCGATGCAGCGGTGGGTGGCCGTCTGCCGGAGCCAGCTTTCCAGGTGTGCCGGGGAGTCGATCGAATCGAGGTTGCGGTAGAGCTGCAGGAACACGTCCTGCCCGATCTCCTCGGCGATCGCCCGGTTGCGGAAGAAGTGCCAGCAGATGCTGTACACCATACGCTGGTGAGTCCGGACAATGGCCGCGAAGCCCGCGTCCTCGCGTGCTTCCGATCGCCATCCGGTCCCGGGTATTGGTGCCACTGCCTGCCCGACTCCCATTCTGCCCTGTCCTTCACACTCGAATACGGGGGAGGGGGTTGGGATTGTGCAGTTTGTTGGCGAAAAGCTGTCAGCGATCAGCTTTCAGCTGTCAGCTCGCGCCCGTCGGCTGGAACCTGAAGCGAGGTTGGAAGCCTCGAGTCCTTTGGAAACTAAACAAACTAAAGAGCTGAAAGCTGATAGCTGACAGCTGAAAGCTATTCTTCCAACATCTTCATCGCCTTCGACAGGCTCCGGGTGAGCCGGTTGAACGAATCCGCCAGCACGGCGATCTCGTCCTTGCCCTTCACCGGCACTTCCACGATCTCCAGGTTGCCCTTGCTGATGGCGTCGGCCGCCGCCGCCATGCGGCTGACCGGCTGGATGACCGTGATCACCAGCGCCAGGTTCAACAGGATCAGGCTGATGATCGAGATGGCCGCCAGCCACATGAGCAGGTCCGCGAAGGCCTTGTCGGCGATTTTGGTAGGCACCGACATCGGGACCGTCACGATCTGGGCCGCAATGATTTCGTCCACCTTCCACCCGAAGCCGTTGCTCGAGCCGTAGGTGCGGATCATGGCCGGCGGGGCGGCGGCCGGAACGCTGTGGCACTCCAGGCACGGTGGGGTGGCCTTCATCGGCTTGGCGAGGAACAGGGTGCGGCCGGTGGGCGTGTCGCGCTCACCGACCAGTTCCTGCCGGTTGCGGTCGTTGCGAAACGTCTCAACCACATCGGTCTCCCAGTCCGTAGCCCGGTCAGCCAGGTTGGTCGGGTTCAGGGTCGCTTCCTTGTAGGTGTAGTCCGGAAACTTGCCGTGGAGATAGCCGAAGATCTGGCCCGCGGAATAGGCCGGCACCGTCTGCGGAAAGAACGTGTTCTCCTGCTTCTCCCGGGGGGCCAGCAGCGGCTTGATCTGTTTGGCCGTATAGGTCCGGGTGGAGGCGGTGGTTTCCATCATCAGCCGCGCCTCCTGCAGCACACGCTCCCGGGCGTTGGTGCGGAGGAACTGGCGCGCGGCATAACCGGTGGCGATCAGTCCCATTCCGAAGACCAGGACAAACATCAGGTTGAACTTCAGCAGTAGTTTCATAACGGATCAGCCAGTCCGGTGCCGGGCCAGGAACCGGGCACGCTCGTCGGGGGATGAGATTTCTTCAGCGACGGCCGACAGCAACTCAGGGTGGTTGCGGGCCTTTTTGGCGGCGCGGTCGACGATGACCCTCGCCATGGGGCCGATCTGCACGGCCAGGTCCTTCTTTACGCGGTCGAGCCAGGCCGGATCCCAGGAGGCGGTCGGCATGGGCGTAGGAGTCGAGGGCGCCGGCATTGCGGCCGGTGTGGGTACTGCCACGGTTCGCGTTTCAGCACCGAACTCGGCACGGCAGGCCAGCAGGAATACAGCGCGATCGGAGTCCTTGGCGATGTGGTTGGCCACGGCCTGGCACAGTGCGTCCAGATTGGATGCGTCGCGGCTTTCCTTCATGACCAGGTGGCGGGCGATGGGGCCCACATACTGGGCCAGGTTTCGATGGAGGACCGCCAGGGCGGCGGAGTGGAACCGCGACGACGAAGGCAGCTTCTCCACCGGCATCATGGTGGCCACGCGCTCATGCACGCCCGTTTCCGAGGGGGTGGCGGCGAGCTGCGGCCAGGCGGAACTGCTGGTGGGCATGTAGCCTTGCAGCGCCTGCCGGAACTCCTCGGCCGTCTGGAAGCGATGCGCCGGATTCTTGGACAGCGATTTCAGGATGGCGGCCGAAAGTTCCGGTGGCACCGCTGGATTGTGCTGCGCCGGCGGAAGGGGCGTCTGGTGCACATGGGCGTTCATCATCTCGTATTCGTTGGCGCCCTCGATGGCTCGCTTGCCGGTGAGCGCCTGGTAGAGCGTGATCCCCACGGAATAGAGATCAGCCCGCGCGTCCGCATGCTGGCCGGTCAGTTGCTCCGGAGCCATATAGGCTAGCGAACCCAGCACCATGCCGGTCTGTGTCATGCGCGGGTTGAACTCCGCAAGAGCGATGCCGAAGTCGATGAGTTTCACGGCGCCGCCGTGGCTGAGTACGATGTTGGTCGGTTTGATATCCCGGTGAATCACACCCTGGCGGTGAGCGTAGCCCAGGGCGGACAGGACTTGAGAGATGACTCCAACGGAGAGTTCGACGGGGAGTGGCGCGTGAGCCAGCAACGATTCCAGCGTCGGGCCCTCTACCAGTTCCATCACCATCAGCAACTGGTCGTCGAGCTGAAAAGCCGTATAGAGTTCCGCGATGTTCGGATGACGCAGGCTGGCGTGCACGCGGATCTCCCGCTCAAAGCGACTGGTGATCTCGGCGGACGACGACCGCACGCTGGGCAGCAGTACTTTCATGGCGTCCAGACGCTGGGAGATGCGGTTGCGGACCTTGTAGAGCGCGCCCATGCCGCCGCGCCCCAGGATGCCCTCTATCTGATAGTCCCCAACGACCTGACCGACCTGGAAGCTCATGGAATTGCAGTGTGAATCTGACCGAGAGTGTACGAAATGAGATCCAAGTATAGCGCTGAGAGAACCTCCCTGTTGGGGCTCCAAACGATACCCGAACCATAGGAAAGGGGAATGGCTCGGCGGCCGTGCCAACTGGCGGATGGATCACTCCCCTGGTGTGTTGCGGACACTGATGGGAGGCCAGTGCAGTCGCAGTTTCCTGATCACTCCCAGGGCGAATAGCCCCGGGCCCAGCAGTGCGATCGAAGCGGGTTAGGGCAGGAGGCGATCAGAAGCCAGGATTTGACGGGATCAAGTGTCTGGGCCTGTTTCCCTTCGGCGGTAGTCATGCCACATCCCGTATCCGCTGCCGCTGCTAGAATTTGGGAGGAGATTGTCCGAATGAAATCCGCCTTCTGCCTCATGTTCCCGACCCTCACCCTGTGCGCAGCAATGGCGCCATTGCGGCTGGAGACCGAAGCCCGGGTGAATCCGGTTGGCATTGATTCGTCAAAGCCACGGTTGGGCTGGACTTTGAAATCGGACGGAAATGGAGCCCGGCAGTCCGCCTACCAGATCCTGGTGGCCAGCAGTGCGGCTGCGCTAAAACCCGGCTCGACCGACCTGTGGGACTCGGGCCGGATTGTGTCCGCTCGCCAAAGCTGGGTGGAGTATTCCGGCAAGCCGCTCCGCGCATTCGGCCGCTACTTCTGGAGCGTCCGGGTGTGGGATGCCTCGGGCCGGGCGTCCGAGTGGAGCGAGCCCGCAAATTGGACCACGGCCATGCTTCAGCCCTCCGATATGCGCGGAGGATGGATCGCCCATCCGGACCACAGCCTGCGCTCGGGGCCGCTGCCGGTCTTCCGCAAAGAGTTCAGATTGGACAAACCGTTGCGCTCCGCGATTGCTCTGGTCTCCGGAGCTGGTTTCCATGAGTTGCACATCAACGGCCGGAAGGTGGGCGACCACGTGCTTGCGCCGGCCTGGACCAACTACCGGACGACCATGCTGTATGAGACGTTCGACGTCTCCACCGAACTTCGCCCCGGCGCCAATGCCCTCGGCGTCCTGGTCGGCAACGGCTTCTACAACGTGGCCGGCGGCCGTTATGTGAAGTATTCGGGCTCCTTCGGCCATCCGCGGCTTTGGCTGCAGCTCCATCTCGAATTCGCTGATGGCTCGACCCAGGATGTCGTCACCGATAGCACCTGGAAAACGACCGAAGGCCCCCTCACCTTCTCCTGCCTATACGGTGGCGAGGACTACGATGCCCGGCGGGAACTGCCGGGTTGGGATTCGCCCGGCTTCGACGATTCCGCCTGGAAGCGTGCGGGCGGGGTGGAGGCTCCGGGGGGCGTGATGCGGGCGCAGTCGAGCCCGCCCATCCGAGTTCAGCAGACTTATCCCGCGGTTCGAGTGACAGAGCCGAAACCCGGGGTCTTCGTCTACGACCTGGGGCAGAACTTCTCCGGCTGGCCGCGCGTCACAGCCAGCGGTCCGGCCGGTTCGACGGTAAAGATGATTCCGGGTGAGTTGCTGGACAAGGATGGGCTGGTGACGCAGCGCTCGTCTGGCGGGCCCAACTCGTTCAGCTACACGCTGAAGGGCCAGGGCAGGGAAGTGTGGGCTCCGCGGTTCAGCTACTACGGCTTCCGGTATGTGCAGGTGGAAGGTTGGAAGCCGGAGCGGGTCGAGGGCCAGTTCGTGCATCTCGATGCGCCGCGCGTTGGCAAGTTTGAATGCTCGAACGAGACATTCAATCGAGTGCATGCGCTGATCGATGCCGCGGTCCGCAGCAATCTGCAACACTCCCTGACGGACTGCCCCCACCGCGAGAAACTTGGCTGGCTGGAGCAGACCTACCTGATGGGGCCGTCCATCCTGTACAACTGGGATCTGCGTTCGTTCCTGCCCAAGATGAGCCGCGATATGCGCGAGGCGCAGACGGTGGATGGCCTGGTGCCCGACATCGCGCCCGAGTACGTGGTCTTCGGACGCGGCTTCCGCGATTCTCCGGAGTGGGGCAGCGCCGCTGTGCTGGTGCCGTGGATGGCCTGGCAATGGTACGGCGACAAACGGATCCTGGAGGACGCCTACCCGATGATGCAGCGTTACAGCGGCTACCTGGAGGACCGGAAGGAAAAGGGGCTGCTGTCCTATGGCCTTGGCGACTGGTACGATATCGGGCCGAAGGCGCCTGGCTATTCGCAGCTGACGCCGCAAGGCGTGACGGCTTCCGCTACTTATCTGGAAGACCTGCGGGTGCTGCGCCAGGTGGCAAGCCTGCTGGGCAAGCCGCAGGATGCGCAGCGCTACGCCGCGCGCTATGCCGCCTTGCTGGCGGCTTTCCAAAGAGAGTTTTACCAGACCAATGGGGCCTCGTATGCGACGGGCAGCCAGATCTCCCTGGCGGTGCCCCTGGCGATGGGGTTCGCTCCGCCTGCTGCCCGGCCAAAGCTCGTGGAGCAACTCGTGGCCGACATTCGGTCCAAAGGCAATCACACCTCAGCGGGAGACATCGGCTATCACTACGTGCTGGCCGCGCTGATGCAGGCCGGACGGAGCGACGTGATCTTTGACATGGCTAACGAGAAGACCGCTCCGAGCTATGCCGCACAGTTGGCGGCCGGGTCGACGGCCTTGACGGAGGCATGGGACTCGAACCCGAACAGTTCGCAGAATCACTTCATGCTCGGACATATTGAGGAGTGGTTCTATGCGGGTTTGGCCGGGCTCCGGGTGGATCCGGCCGCTCCGGGTTTGAGCCATCTGATCCTCCAGCCGGAACCGGTGGGCGATGTGAGCTGGGCCAAGGCGTCGTGGGACTCGCCCCGCGGGCTCATCGCCGTGGAATGGCGGATTGAAGGCGGGAAGTTCCGCTACACGGTCGAGCTGCCGCCGGGCGTTTCGGCGGAGGTTCGGATGCCCGCGGGGGCGCCTCAATCGATTGGATCGGGGCACCACACGTTGGAGTCAGCTTTTCGGGCCAGATGAAGCAGCGCCATCCCGGAGAAACGCCTCGACCTTGGCCTTCACCGTGCGCCGGTCGAGGCCCATGCGGCGGGCCGCCTCTTCGTAGCTGCCGGTCAACTGGTAGACCTGCGCGGCATAGCGAGCCAGCAGTTGCTCGGCCGTAAGCGTACCGTTACGGAACGCTGTGACGAAATCGTCCTCGGCGGAGCCCGCGCCTTCCAGGGGACGGTATGAGCGGCGGATCACGACATTGCGCACGCACTGTTCCAACTCCCGGTAGTTGCCCGGCCAAGCGTAGTCCGCGGGGAGATTCTGCCGGATCCAAGACTCCACTTCCGGCAGGCAGCGCTCTGCCTCGTCGCCCACGGTACGCTGGGTCATGTGCAACAGCAGCTCGTGCATCACCGCGGGCGAGTCCGCAATCTGTTCGGCCAGCGACGGAGTCCGGATCAGGTCGGCGCAAAGACGGTAGTAGAGATCTTCCCGGAAGCGCCCGGCCCGGATCTCGCGGGGCAGGTCCCGGTTGGTGGCCGCGATCAGTTTCCCCTGGAACTCGCGCACGGCTGTGTCGCCCACCGCCGAGAAACAACGCGTCTCGATCACCCGCAGCAGCTTCACCTGGATGGAAAGGTCCATTTCACCGAGTTCGTCGAGAAAGACTGAGCCCGTCTCCGGGCACGACTCCAGCCAGCCGTGGCGGTCGCCGATGGCGCCCGTGAACGATCCGCGGCGGTGGCCGAAGAGTTCGGATTCGATCAGTGTGGGCGACAGGGCGGCCAGGTTGATGGGAAGAAACGACTCGGTCACCGGCTCCAGGAACTCCAGGCGGTCGGGATCGAAGGGGACATAGCGTGAGCCGGCGATTGCCCGGGCGATCAGTTCCTTGCCGGTGCCGGAGGGACCTGTGATGAGCGTGGGGAACTCACCCATTTTGCGATACAGCGTCCGGTGGTAGCGCCGCATGTCGTGGGTAAAGACCGACTGCCAGATGCTGGCGCGCAGGCGGGCGGCGGGCATCGAGTTGCCGATGATGCGGTCGTAGATCGCGTGAAAGGCGCGCTGGATCTGCCGGAAACAGGCGAAGAGGTGCGCCGGCGGCAGGGCGGACTCGAACTGCTTGCCGGGCACGTGGCAAAGGCGGTTCCAGTCGGCGAGGAAGTCGCGATAGATGTGCTGCTTGCCGGGATTTGAGAAGCGCGGGTAATAGCGGTGGTAGAGCAGGTAGTGGACGGTTTCGGCGTAGTCGGCCATCTCTTCGGGGTGGACATCGGCGGCATCCGCCAGGCACTGCTGCAGCCGGCCGATGGCGGACTCGACTTTCCGGGTGATCGGGGGAACGTTTACCCGGGTGGCGGCCGGATCGGTGACCGAAGCGCTCCAGACAGGTCCGCCGGCCTGGAACTCGCGGCCGAGCACGGCGTGCTCCAGTTCGACGCGTTCGGTGAGGAAGGGATTGCAGTAGCCCAGATTCGCGACGGAATGAAGCAGGTGGCGGTCGGCCTCTCGGAATGCGCCCATACATTCAATGTACAGCCATGTGCAATCAATGTTTCTGATCGTTTTCGTCTCGATTTAGCGCCATACTCTACGTCATTGATTTCTACGGACCTTGGTCTTTCCCTGGAATGGCTTTGGACGTGCCTTACCCTTATCATGCAGACAATGCAGACCGAATCCGCCCAGACCGGTTACCTCCCGCTTTTGCGCGACCGCAGCTTCCACTCGTTCCTGTGGACCCAGTTCCTGGGCGCTTTCAACGATAACGTCTACAAGATGATTGTGTCGGTGGGAGCGGTGGAACTGGCGGCCGACCAGGCGCTGGGCGCGCGCTACCTGGCTCTCTCCGGAGCGGTCTTCGTCCTGCCGTTTCTGCTCTTTGCGGGCTATGCCGGCCAGTTGGCCGACCGCTTCAGCAAGTCGAACGTGTTGAAGATTACGAAGTCGTTTGAAATCCTGGCCATGCTGGTCGGCGCCGGTGCGCTGGTGGCGGGCAGCATCCCGCTGCTGCTGGTTGTTCTGTTCCTGCTGGCCGCCCAGGCGAACTTCTTCAGCCCGGCGAAGTACGGGATCCTGCCGGAAATGCTGCCTTCGTCGCAGCTCACCAAGGCCAACGGGTTGCTGGAGCTCTCCACGTTTGCTGCCATCGTGCTCGGCTCGAGCGTCGGCTCGTTTCTGTTTGCGCAGTGGAAGGGAGAGCCGTTGAAGCTGGGCGGCGTCCTGCTGGCGATTGCCGTGATCGGTTCGCTCACCAGCCTGATGATCAAACACGTAGCCGCGGCGGGTTCGACGGAGAAGTTCCACGTGAATCCGTTCGCCGAAGTCTGGTCGGGCGCCAAGGTGCTCTACGCCGACTCCGGCCTGTGGTGGAGCGTGATGGGCATTTCGTACTTCTGGTTTCTCGGCGCGCTGCTGCAGATGGCGGTGATTCTGATCGGCAGCGAGGGGCTGCACCTCTCCGAGACGCATACGGGCCTGCTGGTCACCGCGCTGGCGCTGGGCATCGGTATTGGCAGCATCGCGGCGGGCTGGCTGTCGCACGACCGCATCGAACTGGGCCTGGTGCCCATCGGAGCCCTCTTCATGGGCCTGTGCGGCATCTTCCTGGGGTTCACGCACACCTTCACGGGCACGCTGGTGGGGCTGTCGGTGGTGGGGTTCTCCGGTGGACTGTTCATCGTGCCCTTGAATGCCTACCTGCAGGAGCGCGCGGCACCCGAGCAGAAGGGCCGCGTCCTGGCCACGAACAATTTCCTGAACATGCTGGGTGTGATTCTGTCCTCGGGGCTGTTGTACGTCATGCACGACACCCTGCACTGGACGCCGAATTCCATCCTTGGCGTGCTTGGCGTGACGACGGCGCTCTCCGCCATCGGCATTGCCAAGTTCGCTCCTTCCACGCTCGACAGTCTGTTCGCCTGGTTCCGCAACCGGGCGAATCTCCCCGCGGGTTCTGCCGCGCTGCCGCCGGCCGAGTAAGGCCCAGCTGCGCTTTCTGAAGTCTGGAAAGGCAGGCAAACTCCATGAAAATGGACCTGGAACCATCATTGGAACGCTGGGTGACAGCGAACCTCCTCAGTGAACAACAAGCGGTGTCGATCCGCGAATGGGAAGCCAGCCGCTCGCCGCAAAGCAAGGGCCGGCTGCCCATCATCCTGGGCTTGAGCTTCGGCGGCCTGATGCTGGCTACCGGCATCCTGCTCTTCGTCAGCGCCCATTGGGACGAACTCTCGCCGTTCGCCCGCATGTCGATGCTTGTGGCGACCGTGACGGGCTTGCACCTGGCCGCGGCGTACTTCGCGGAGCGGCAGACCGCCCTCGCCCGCACCCTGCATGCCGTGGGTACGGTGTCGCTGGGCGGCGCGATCTTCCTCGCCGGCCAGATCTTCAATATGGAGGAGCACTGGCCCTCGGGCATCCTGATGTGGGCCCTGGGCGCCGTGGCCGGCTGGCTGCTGCTGCGCGACTGGCCGCAGATGGCGCTCGCCGCTGTCCTGGTGCCGTTCTGGCTGATCGGCGAGTGGGTGGAGGCGGCGCGGCCTTCCGTGGCCACGGGACAGGTCGCTGAAGCCGCGGTCCTCTTCCTGGCACTCTGCTACTTGAGCTTGCGTCACCCCAGAGGGCCGTCAGGCGACACGGTTCGCGCGCTCAGCTGGATCGGCGGCCTGGCGCTGCTGCCCGCTGCGGTGGCGCTCGTGTTCGACCGCCCCTACCGTTACGGCAGCGCACCCAAGTTCGAATTCGAGATGGTGGGTTGGGCCTGTGCGTTCCTGCTGCCCCTGGCGTTGTCCTACTGGTACCGTCGCGAGGATGCCTGGATGAACGCCGTAGCGGCGGTGTGGGTAGCGGGTCTGAGCTGGATTGCGCAGATTCACAATTCACCCGTGCTCTACCTCTGGTGCGCTCTGGGCTGCGCCGGCCTCATCGCCTGGGGGATCCACGAGCTGCGGCCCGAACGGATCAATCTCGGCATGGCCGGCTTCGCCATTACGCTGGTCTGCTTCTATTTCTCGAACGTAATGGACCGCCTGGGCCGCTCGTTCAGCCTCATTGTTCTCGGCGTCGTGTTCCTGGCCGGCGGTTGGTATGGGGAGAAGCTGCGCCGCAATCTGGTGGCTCGCATCAGCGAAGGAGGTGCGCTATGACCTGGTCCCGGAAAAGCCTGATCCTGGCCGCCGTGCAGTGCGCCATCGTGCTGAGCATGGCCGGCAAGCTGTTCTACGACCGCGCCACCTGCCCGCGTGTTTGGGTGAAGACCGCGCCTTATGATCCTTCTCTACCAATTCGTGGCCGCTACCTGGCGCTGAGGCTCTCCGCCCAGCCAGGTGATCCGCACTTCATCCAGACGAACGACCAGCGGGTGTTGTTCTTTGTGCCGGAGTACAGCACTTCCATCGAGCATCGCCGCAATACCGAGATCTGGGCGGAAGTGACTATTCCGCGCAAGGGCCCGCCGCGCCCTATCCGGCTGGGCTTCAAGCAGAACGGGCAGATCGTGCCCGTCGATATCAACTAGCGAGGTTCCCATGACATCCGATGTTGGCGCCCGCGCGCTGGCGCATCCGCGGCCGTGCGCTCAAAATCCCGCCGCGCTTATCGCACTCTCCGCGCTGCTCGCCCTCACCCTGGGCGGCCTGCTGTGGATGCCGCCGGTTTACCAGGATCCGGGTTACCACTCCTTTGCGGACCAGCGCACCTGGTTCGGGATCCCGAACTTCTGGAACGTCCTCTCGAATCTGCCGTTCCTGGCCGTGGCCGCCGCCGGAGCCTGGGTGCTCCGCCGCCACCCGGTGTTCCTGGCCGGATGGGAGTGCACCGCACACTGGATCCTCGTCCTTGGAGCGGCGGCCGTGGCGTTGGGCTCCGGCTACTACCACTGGGCTCCGGATTCCTCGACATTGTTCTGGGACCGGTTGCCCATGACGCTCGTCTTCATGTCGCTGCTGGCGGTGACCATCGGCGAGCGGATCAGCCTGCGCGTGGGCGGCCTGCTGCTGCTGCCGCTCCTCGCGTTGGGCGTGTTCTCGGTGCTGAACTGGCGCCTGACCGGGGATCTGCGGCTCTACGGAGCCGTGCAGTTCTTCCCGATGCTCGCCCTGCCGCTCCTGCTGCTGTTATGCCCCGCGCGCTACACCGGGCAGCGCGGCCTCTGGTGGATGATCGGACTCTACGTCGTGGCCAAACTGCTGGAGCTGAACGATGATGCGCTGGCGGCTTTCCTGCCCGGCGGCGGCCATCCCTGGAAGCACCTGGCGGCGGCGCTGGCGTTGCTGGCGTACTTCGCCGGTGTCGCCCGGAGGCGCTTGCATGCGCCCTCTACGCAATCCGCTTAGCGGCTTTGGGATCCGGCTTCTCCATTACGTCGACATGGGCGGCGTCCAGGAAGAGTTTCAGCCGGGACGCCCAGCTCTCGTCGAGTTCCTTGAGTTTGCGGTACTCGGCGATGGCGCCATCGCGATCGCCGCCAATCAGCAGGGAAAAACCGAGATAGTAGTGGGCGGGCGGAAACTGCGGGTCCAGTTCGACCGCTTTCTTGTAGCTGGCCAGCTTGGCCTTGCCGTGCCCGTTCTTTCCCTGTGCGAAGGCCAGATGGTACCAGCCGCGGGCGTTCTGCGGATCCTGGTCTACCGCCTTCTGAAAATAGAACAGGGCTCCGTCGAAGTCCTCCATCCAGAGGTACCCCATGGCGCGCTGGTAGGCTTCTTCTTTGGTTGCGTCGTGGCTTCGATTCCACTCGGCAACAGACATGCGCGAGGTCTGCGAGATGGCGTCAAAGCGTGCGAGCGGCACGGCGAAGGCAGTGTTCCGGCCGTCCACCTCCCGTGTGGCGTGCCATCCGGCCAGCAGGCCATGTTCGTCATACAACGGTTCACTGTCCGGGTCCTTGGGCCCGCCGCAGTCCAGCCGCGAAACGAACCCGAACCCACCGGCTTCCTTCGTGTTTTCGATATTGGCCTCGTGATTCCGCATGCGCACGTGGCGCGACATGGTGGTGGCCGCGTCGGGTCCCTTGGGCGCCTGCGCGCCGACAAAGACCTCGGCGACTCCGGCATCGGCGTCATCGGCGGTGATCCAGAGCACGGGATGCAGGCGGCCCGTGTCGTCCAGAATGTGTGCCGTGGCCGCACCGAACAGCACCGTTCTCGACACCAGCGCGAAGCCGCCTTTGCGCAGCACCGCCGGCGCCTGTTTCAGAAAGTTACCGGATGAGTCGTGCGTCAGCAGGACTGTCTCAGCCTTCAGGCCGGCCACTGCTCCAAGCAGGAGCGCCCCAATGTTCAGCCAATGAGACCGTTTCATCGTCAGTTCCAGACGCACCGCCGCGGCGGCCCGTTCCACCCATTTTGTACGATAGAGTGTTCGATCACAATGAATCCAGGCACCATGACACCTCCGGCAAGATCTGCAATCCGCGGTCCCGGCATCATTCGCCGGATTGTGGGAGCCTGAAACTTATGCAACGCTGGTGGCCCTTCGGGTTGACCCTGCTGATCCTGGCAATCGACCGGGCTACCAAGCATCTCATCGAGACCAGACTCCAGTCGTGGGATACGATTGCCGTCATCCCGGGACTGTTCCAGATCATCCACACTCGGAACACCGGCATCGCTTTCAGCATGTTCGCCGATTCCACCAGTACCCGCGGCAATCCTCTGCTGGTGATCTTCTCCGTTGCCGTGATGGTGCTCGTCACCAGTCTGCTGTGGACGGCCTGCAAACCGGCCGCGAAGGAACACTGGACCCTGCGCGCCGCGCTTGCTCTGGTGCTGGGCGGAGCGATCGGCAACCTGTTCGACCGCATCATCTTCGGCAGCGTGACCGACTTCCTGGACTTCTACTGGAGAGGCCACCACTTCCCGATCTTCAACATCGCCGACAGCGCCATCACCGTGGGGGCGGCCCTGCTGCTGCTGAACCTCTGGATGGTGCGCCGTCCGGCCGAGTCGCAACAGGGCTAAGACGCCGGCGGTTTGCCGCACTGCACGCAGATCCCATAGAGCACCACCTCGTGGGTGCGCACTGAGAAACCCGGCGCCGCCAGCGCCTCGATGGAGGGCACACAGCCCTGCAATTCGAAGACCCGGCCGCATTTATCGCAGCGGAAGTGGTGGTGATGGTCCTTACCGGCGATCTCGTAGCGAGGAGCCTCGCCGGGCAGTTCCACCACCATCAGCCACTGTTCGTCGACCAGCGACTTGATGTTGCGATAGACGGTCGCAATGCCCAGGCCATCCACCGCGCCCTGCGCAATCGCCAGCACTTCGTCGGTGGAAAGCGGACGGCCGGCGTGCTCGAACGCCTCGCGAATTGCGGACTTCTGCCGCGTGTTGCGTGTCACCATCCCTACTTCATGATAGCGGGGCTTTCCGGCGTGCGCCCGGACCGGAAACTCGAATAGAATAGCGAACATGAAACTCCGCACCGTTCTGTTGGCGGGCCTGGTCCTCGCCCTCCCCCTGTGCGCCGGGGACAAGCCCGGCAAATGGATCAAGATGTTCAACGGTAAGACACTGGACGGTTGGAAGGCCAACGAACACCCCGACAGCTGGACCGTAGTAAAAGAAGACGGCAAAATGTGCATCAAAGGTCATGATGCCGCCAGCCACCTCTTCTGGATGACCAAAGAGTGCACCAACTGCGAATTTAAGGCCGAATTCAAGATCATGGAAGGCTCGAACAGCGGCATGTACTTCCGCACCGCGTTCGGCCCCGGCTTCCCCAAGGGTTATGAAGCCCAGGTCAACGCCACCCACCGCGATCCCGTCAAGACCGGCAGCCTCTACAATTTCCACAAGAATCTGGAAAGCCCGACCAAGCCCGGCGAGTGGGGCGTACAGCATATCATCGCCGACGGCAATCACATCATCATCAAGGTGAACGACAAGGTCATCACGGATTTCGTCGACGAGAAGAACACCTTCATGAAGGGTTACATCGCCCTGCAGCAGCACGATCCCAAGAGCACCGTCTTCTACAAGAACCTGATGTTCCGCGAGATCCCGCCCGCCGCCGCGGCAAAGAAATAGCCGGTTCGTTACATTTATCTCGAACATCTTCGCCAGAAGGCCGTCTTTACGGGTTGGAGGTTACGCGATGACTCTTCGCACCATCTCCGCCCTAGGGGCGGCCTTTCTTCTTGCGACGGCCCTGGCGCCGGCACAGGAAAAGAAACTCACCTGTGAGGACCGCGGGAACGACAGCCGTCACCGGGTCTGCGACATGCGCGAAATGAATGTCGCGTATTCCGGACGGCTGGAGGTGGATGCGGCGCCCAACGGAGGCATCCGCATTGTTGCCTGGGACCGCAACGAGATTCTGCTGCGCGCCAAGGTGGAAGCCTGGGGTGACAGCGACTCCGAGTCACGCGACCGCCTGAATCAGGTTCATGTCCTCACCAGCGGCTCTATCGTGAAATCCGACGGCCCCAAATCCACCACCTTCGGCATGCGGACCGGCGACCAGAAATGGAGCGTCAGCTACGAGGCCTTCGTCCCCCGCAAGATCGACCTGAAACTCGACTCCGTCAACGGTGGCATCAACGTCTCCGACGTGCGCGGGAACCTGAAGTTCCAGACCGTGAACGGCGGCATCACCCTGTCCGGAGTGAACGGCACGGTTAAGGGCGAGACCGTAAACGGGGGCGTCCATGTCGACATCGCGGGCACCCGTTGGGAAGGGGAGGGGCTGGAAGTCGAGACCGTCAACGGCGGAGTCGTCCTCTCTGTCCCGGCTACCTTTGCGGCCAACGTCCATGCCCAGACCGTCAACGGCGGCATGTCCACCAACATCGACGGCGCCGTGGTGGAAGGCAAGTGGGGCCCCAAGAAAATGGATCTGCGCGTAGGCGGCGGCGGACCCAAAGTGAGCGTTTCCACAGTCAACGGCGGCGTTCAGATCAAGAAAAAAGCCTAACTCCAGTTGGAAATTGAAGCAAAAGAGGCCGGCTATGGCAGCCGGCCTCTATTTTTTCGTCCACTCCGCATCCGGTCTGGCCGCTACACGCGGAACTTGAAGACGGCATCCTTGATCGGCACACCCACGACTTCGATCCTCGACAGGTCGCGCGTGCCTACGCCGTGCATCTCAGCCAGCTTCAATGAGCTGTCGCAGCGCTCAAACGGTGGCGTGCCGCGGTCCGCCATCGGATCAAAACCCATCACCGCCGTACCCACCGCATCCGTGCAAACCGCGTTTGTCCCGGCGATGAGGATCCCAGGATTCACCGCCCGCAGCCGCCCGCCGTTCCACGGCCCTTCGCCGCCTGTCATCGTGGAGATCCCATCGATGATCGCCAGGTGGATAGGCCGCGCGGCCGCGATGTCGGCCACGATGCGTGGCATACGGTACTTGTCCGCGCGAGGAGACTTCGGATCCCGTTCCGGCTCGGCGATCGCCGCCGGCTGGCGTGCGCCCGCGTGCATGATGGTGCCGCGTCCGCCGCGCGCCGTCGCCTCGTCGGCATCGTCCTTGGCCGCGTGATCTCCATAAATCGTCAGCGGCGTAGCGCCAAACATGTTCTTCATCGACAGGGTGACACCGCAGGTCGCGTGCTCTTTCAGCTTGGCCAGCGACACCAGGACGTCGACCTCTTCGTACGAGTGGTTCATCATGATCGACGGGAAAATGTGCCCCCCGTTGGGTGTCTTGAAGCGTGCGTACTTGCGGCCCTTGCCCAGCGTGTTGGTGTTCTCCATGTCGACCGACGTAGCCGCGTTCAGCAGCGGCGACGGATCCCAGCCCACTTCCAGCAGGAACTCCTCCATCGGGTCGTCGCAGGCGAAACACCCTTCCAGGATGCGGATGCGCCGCGCGCCGGCCTGGCCCATCAGGCGGACCACGGAACCGACCACCGCCGGGTGGGTGTACTGCGCCAGTTCCGCCGGCGTATTGCCCAGCCGCTGCCGGGGCGAGCCCGTCAGGTTGATCTTGATGCCCACCGTCTTGCCGGCCACCAGCCGGCCCAGGCCGCCCAGTTGGTCGAACATGGTCTTCAGCGTGGGCGCGAGCGCGGCACCGTAGTCGGGACAGTGCGCAATGCTGACTGGAGCCGCCGGCGCGGGCGCGGCCGCGAACAGCGGAAGTGCGGTTGCTGACGCCGCGGCAAAGAAATGGCGGCGCGAAATCCCAGGAGCCATGTGTCTATGCATGGTGAGTTAGCTCCAATTCTACGGCACAGTAAACAGAAAAGCTCGGAAGGTAGACTTCCTGCTGTCCGGGCTCGCGGTGAATTTCCAACGCCACGGGCTCGGCTTTCTCCGGCATAAATGCCTTGGCGCTCCGGATCGATTCCCATGTTTGCAGGCTCACCTGGTGGGCAGGCATGCGGCCCGCGTAGTTCAGGAGATGCGCCAGCCACCGGCCGCCATCGGCGGAACGCGTCTGGTAGCAGGTGATGGAGCCGGCGTTGAACAGCCGGATGGCATCGTACCGCCGGCTCATGAGAAGATGCGTGTCCTGGGCCACGACAAACTGGTCGTCCCAGTCGGCCTTACTCACCGCCACGCGGCCCTTGCCGCACTCCAGCAGCGTATACCGGGGATGCTGTTCGTGCGACGGCCTGGTGTTCCGGATCGCCGCCGCCGGCGCCTTCATGCACAACAGCAATCCGCCCGCTTCGACAAACTTCTGCACCAGCGGCACCATCGACGGCGGCATGGCGTCGCCATCGGCGTACAACACAGCCCGCTTGCCGGCCAGGTCGGCTGCGGCCAGCTTTGCCTTCTCCACCGGGAGGAACGCCAGGTTCCGGCGCGCCGACAGGTTCAGTACTTCCCCCGAGTTGTATTCGTTCGCCCCCGAAAAGTCGGAGACGATCGCCAGCCGCGCCAGCACCGGCCACGATGCCCAGGACTTGTGCGACTCCAGCCATCGCTGGACTTCCATCAGCCTCCGCCAGTCCTTCAGCGCCGCCGCATTCGACTTCGCCAGCCCTTCGGCCAGGAGCGGGGGCAGCCAGATGGGCCGGCGTGCGCCATAGGCGGCTGCCTCGCAGGCTGCCAGCAGGTAAGTGGAGAAACTGAACGCGTCGGGCTTTTCCGGCGGCGGCGCCTTGATCCACACCGGCCGTCCACCCGCGCGGCAACGGGCGAGCTGCAGCAGCCAGCCGTTGGCGTCCAGCCACGGCGCTCCGGTGGGCCCCCCTTGCACTCCATCCGCGGTGTTGGATTGCGTTTTCAGCGACAGGTCAGGCCAGACCCCGTCGTTGATGGCGACCACTGGGGCATTGCCCTTCCAGTTCACTTCCTTGAGCGAACTCCACTGGATCTGTGCCGGGCATTCCAGTTTCCGTCCCTCAGCCGCCGCCCGGATTTCGGGTGGCGTGCCTTCGGGCAGAAGAAGGGTATTGATCGGGCCGTCATCGAGCAGCTTCAACAGATCCGGGCTGCGCCACGATGCCGGCCACTCAAACGGGATAGATGAGGATAAAGACATCTGGTACCGCAACAATTGTATTGCGGTACCGCGTCGCGCGCTTGGGCTGGTTTTGTTACTTTTTCTCGAAACCGGGGGCGATGGAAAGCGCCAGGTAATTCATAACCGGGCTCTCGTTGCGGCACGCATCCAGATAAGCGTTCCGCAGCAGTTGTTCCTTGCGGGTCCGCAGCGTTTCGCGGATGTTCTGCTGCACGCGCGGATCGTCCAGTTCACGCTGGCCCGCCGGTTCGCGAGCGACCATCTTCAGGATGTGATACCCGCCGGCGTTGCGGATGGGCGTCGAAACCTGGCCCGGCAGCAGCGTCATGATCGCCTTGCGCGTGTCGGGATCCGCCTGCGCCAGGCTGGATTCCTGCACGTAGCCGACATCCCCGCCATTGGCCGCGCTCTGCGGATCTTCACTGAACGCCTGCGCCAGCGTGGAGAAATCTTCGCCCTGCTTCAGCCGCGCCTCAATCATGAGGATCTTCTTGCGCGCCTGGTCTTCGTTCTGCGCTTTGTTGCCCGACAGGTTCCGCACGTTGGGATCAGGTCCGGGCGTCACAACAATGCGCGCCACGTGGTACATGGTCTCGGGGAACCGGAAGCTCGCCTTGTTGGCGGCGTAAAACTCGCTGACGTCCTTGTCGCTGATGTTGATCTGGTTGCCGATTTCCCGGTTCACCAGCTTTTCGATCGTAAGCCGCCGGCGGATCTGCGACTTCAGCTCCTCCAGGTTCATGCCCTGGGCGTCGAGCTGCTTCTGGAACTCTTCCTGCGTATACGGCGCCTTCAACTGGCTCAGGCGCGAGTCCACTTCGTCGTCCTTCGCCAGCAGCGACAGCTTTTCCGCGCGCTGCAGGAAGATCTCCTCGTCGATCATGGTGCGCAGCAACTCCAGCTTCTGGAACTGCACCTGGTCCGGCGAGGCTCCTTCCGGCTGTTGTGGGAACTGCCGCTTGAATTGACGATCGAGATCCGCGTAGGTGATGGCCCGGCCGTTCACGGTGGCGGCTACATTTGGCGGCACTCTCGATTTACAGGCCACTCCAGCCAAACCAAGTGTCAGCAGGAGCAAAGACGCGTTTCTTCTCGTATTCATGAACTGTCTCATTGTAGCCGAGCCGACGTGAGCGGTTTCAGCTTCAGATTCCGAAACTCGATCCGATACCCTTCGCCTTCCAACCCTATGTAGCCGCGATCCAACTGGCAGTATTTGTACTGGTTGACCACCGCGCCATTCACCCAGGAGGTGAGCACCGGGCCCTGGGCAGTGATCTCCAGAGTATTCCATTCCCCCGCCGCCTTCACCCGCTGCTCGGCCAGCTGACCGCTGAGCTCGAACCGCCGCTTCACCCCATCCACGTGGATATAGCCGAAGAAATAGCCACCCTGCCTGCTGCCGATCTGGTCCTGATACCAAAGGCTGTAGTCCGCCAGTGTACGCACGAAAACCCCGCTGTTATACCGCGGATTGCCTTCTACCGGGACATAGCGGAACTCCACGTGGAATACAAAATCGCCCTGCTCCTGGTCGTACCGCAGCCAGTCGTGCCCGCGGTTGCCTTCGCATTCCAGGATCCCGTCCGGGCGCATCTTCCACTGCGAATCCTCGGCCCGCGGATCCGGGGCAATCCCCAGGCGGGTCCAGCCCTGCAATTGAGGGCCGGGCGAAACATCCACCCAGCCCTTTGGTTCGCGCTGCAGCGCGCTCTGCTCCTGTGCGGGCAGGAGAAGCGCGCTGAAGGCGAAGATCAAGAAACTATGCGAGTAATTCACGGACTTTCTCCAAATCGGCGGGATCGCCGAACTTGGCCGTTTTGATACCCGGCTCAATCTGCCTCAGCAGACCGCACAACACGGCTCCGGCGCCAACTTCCACCGCGCGATCTACGCCCAGGGCCGCCAGCTTGCGCATCGCGTCCGTCCAGCGCACGGCGCCCGGCACCTGCAGGTACAACCCCTGGCGGGCGTCGTCGCCGTCGGAGACCTCACGCGCTTCCACGTTGTTGATCAGCGGCACCGACAGGTAGGCGAATTCGCAGCTGTCCAGGTCGCCTTTCAACCGCTGCTGCGCCGGTTGCATCAGTGAACAATGGAACGGAGCGCTCACCGGCAGCGGCACCGCGCGCTTGGCGCCGGCCGCTTTCAGCGCTTCGCTGGCTCGCGCCACCGCGCCGGCATGGCCAGCGATCACCAGTTGGTCCGGCGAGTTGAAGTTGGCCGGCGAGACCACTTCGCCCTGGGCCGCTTCGGCCAGGATCGCGTCCAGTTTGTCCAGCGGCGGTTTCAGGATCGCCGCCATCGCACCCACTCCGGCCGGTACGGCTTCCTGCATGTACAAACCGCGCTGGCGCACCAGGCGCACCGCGTCGGCGAACTTCAGCGAGCCCGCCGCCACCAGGGCCGAGTATTCGCCCAGGCTGTGGCCCGCCACCACCGCCGGAGCGTAACCGCGCTCGCGCAGCACAGCCAGTGCCGCAATCGAGACCGTCAACAGTGCCGGCTGTGTGTTCTGAGTCAGTTTGAGCTGATCGTCCGGGCCCTCAAAACACAGCTTGGAGATGGGAAAGGCCAGCGCGTCGTCAGCTTCCTGGAACACCGCTTTCGCAGCAGGATAGGCATCGGCCAGCGCTTTGCCCATGCCGGTGGCCTGTGAGCCCTGGCCCGGGAAGAGGAATGCGATTTTGGACATACGAACCTTTTATTCTAGCCGATGGAGTACACGCGTATCACGAATCCATACCAGATGTTGCAGGCAAATGACTTGGCGCTTCGCCGGGCCGCCGCCTGTTCTACACGCCGGCCAGCATGCGCTGGACCGACGCCACCAACTCGCTGGGATTGAAGGGCTTCTGGATCATCGGCAGGGCACGGGCCGCCACCGCTTCCGCCTCCTCGCCCAGCGACTCCTGGTCGACGAAGCCCGACATCAGCAGCACCGGAAAGTTCTTCTTCTGATGCCGCACCCAGGCCGCCAGCTCGATGCCGCTCCGCCCCGGCATCACAACATCGGTCAGCAGCAGGTCGATCGGCTCATGCTGCTGGTTCCAGACCCGCTCCGCCTCATCCACATCGCCGGCCTCCATCACTGTGAAACCCGCCTGTTCCAGGATCGTCCTCACCAGGAACCGGACATCTCTCTGGTCTTCCACCAGCAGGATCCGCCCCCCGGACGGTCCGTTATGTGCTGCCCCCACGCTCTCCTCCTTGAGCTTCGGTTTTTCCTTCGGTTCTGCGTCCACCGCGGGGAACAGGATCCGGAACGTCGTCCCCACCCCGAGCACGGAGTGCACCAGGATGTGTCCACCGCTCTGGGTGACAACGCCGTAGACTGTTGCCAGACCCAACCCCGTCCCCCGGCCCTGCTCCTTTGTCGTGAAGAAGGGCTCGAACAACCGCCTTTGCGTCTCTTCGTCCATCCCCTCGCCTGTGTCCGCCACGGTCAGTTCGACATAAGCCCCGTGGCGCACATTCGGATAGTTCTGGGCGATTGCGCTGTGGACCTCCACGTTGCGCGTGGCGATGTGTAATACTCCGCCCTGCTTCATCGCATCGCGCGCGTTCAACGTGAGGTTCATCAGCACCTGCTGCGCCTGGCCCGGGTCCACCTCAATCCGCCGCAGGTTCTCGCCCGGTTCAATCATCAGCACGATGCTCTCGCCGATCAGGCGCCGCAGGATCGTCTCCAGCGAGGTGACCGTCTCATTGATGTCCAGGATCTCCAGCCTCAGTTGCTGCGAGCGGCTGAAGGCCAGCAATTGCTGGGTCAACAGCGCGGCCTGTTGCCCGGCGCGCCCGATCTCCGAGAGCATCTCCATGCGTCTTGGGTCAAGGTGGCTGCCGCGCTCCAGCACTTCGGCATAGCCATTGATCACCGTCAGCAGGTTGTTGAAGTCGTGGGCGATGCCACCGGCCAGCCGGCCCAGGCTCTCCAGCCGCTGGGCCTGCCTCAGTTCTTCCTCCAGGCGGTGGCGCTCCGTCACATCCTGCGAGAAAGACACGACCCCAATGGTCTCGCCCTTCGCATCGCGCCGCGGCACCTTGTCGGTAAACAACAGGCGCAACTCTCCGTTGACGGCATTCACCTTCTCCAGGATCCCCAGTTTCGGAGCACCGGTACGGATCACTTCCAGGTCGTCCTGGAAATACTGTCCGGCAAACTGCGGGAACAACTCCTCCAGCGTCCGTCCCTCCACGGCTTCCGGACTGAGCCCCAGGTCCAGTGTGACCTGCCGGTTGATCCGCAGACAGCGGTTCTGTGTGTCCTTGATCCAGATCTGCGTGGGGGCCAGGTTGAAGATCGTCTCGTAGTCGTCTTTCTGGCGCCGCAGTTTCTCTTCGAAGCCCCGCCTCTCGGCAATCTCGGCCTTGAGGATGTGATTCGCCTGGTCGAGTTCCGCCGTGCGCTCGGCAATGCGCTGCTCCATCTCCTGGTACGCCGCGCGCATCGCCGCCGCGTGATCCGCGGCCCTGCTGCGCGCAGCCCTCACCCGTGACACCCCAATCGTCAGCAGGATCAGCGCAAGAACCACCAGCGCCCGAAACGCCAGCGTTTCGTAAAAATGCGGCTTCAGCACCACGGCTGTCGTCGGGCCGCCGCCCACCCAGTCGCTCTCGTTGCTGGCCACTTCCACCCGGAAAACATACCGGCCCGGAGGAAGATTCGTATAGAAGGCTGACCGGCGGTTGCCCGCTTCCACCCACTGATCGTCGAAGCCATCCAGGCGGTACCGGAACCGCAATCCCTCAGGCGCCCACAGGCTGAGCGAATGGTATCGGAACTCGAGTTCCCCAACGCCAGGCCCCAGGCTGAGTTCCGCGTCTGCGGGATAGCCGTGTTGCCCTGTCCAGACTTCCTCTACGACAGCCGGCGGCGGAGGGCCGTAAGGGAGAAGCAGGTTGGGGTTCACCATCGCCACTCCGCGCAGGGTCGGGATCCACAGGCGCCCGTCCCGCCCCCGCCAGCCGAGCGGACGCCCGCCGCCGCCCCCGTTGCACTCGTTGCTGCGCAGGCCGTCGGCCAGGCCGTATTGACGAAATCTGACGTGCTTCTGCGGGTTGCCCGCGGCTTCCAGCATCTCCTGCCGGGAGGCCATCACGACCCCACGGTCGCTGGTCATCCACATTCCGCCACGGCCGTCTTCCAGAATCTCGTAGATCGCATCGACGGGCAGCCCGTTGGCGGAGTCCAGTTTGACCCACACCCCATTCTTCTGCACCCGCAGTCCCTGCCCGTTCGTCGCCGCCCAAAGCACTCCTGCCCCGTCTTCGTACAGACTGTGGGATTTTGGCAGCGGAACACCCGCCGGATCCCTTTGAAACTCCAGGTTCGAACCCACCAGCCGCGCGACCCCATCGGACCCGGCGGTCCAGATACTGCCATCGCGCCGCACCAGCAGGTCGCTGCCATGCAGGCTCGATTCGCCGGCCGCCGCCGAAAGCGGCACGCTCCAGACGCCGTTCCGGCGCACCCGCAGCCCGAGATTTGTCGTCAGCCAGAGTGCCCCGTCGTGGTCTTCCGCCATGCCAAGGACGTCGGCCGAATCCGCCTGCTCATCGATCGGAACCTGCTGGAACCGCCCCTGCGTCCAACTCCACAAACCCCTGCTCTTGAACCCAACCAGCGGCGTGCCGTCCCGCAGTTCCCCAATCGACAGCGCGACCTTGGCCGGCATTCCGTCGGCCGGCCCGAAATGGAGAATCCCCTTGTCCGTGAGCCGGTCTACGCCGCCGCCGTTGGTCGCAACCCAAGTCTCGCCGTTCTTCATCACCCGCACGGCATAGACGAAATCGCTGCTCAACCCCTCTTCGTGCGACCAGTTCATAAACCGGCCGTCCCTCAACCTGTCCAGCCCGCCTCCGAACAGGCCCACCCAAAGGCTGCCCTCGCGGTCTTCCAGGAGTTGCCGGATATAGTTGTCGCTCAGCCCGTTCGCGGCGGTAAACGACTCGAACCGGTCTCCGGCACGGCGGTTCAACCCATTGTCGGTGCCCACCCAGAGGTTGCCATCGCGATCCTCCACAATTTTGCGGACTACCGTGCCGCGCAGGCCCTCCCGCTCGCCGAAGAACTCCAGCCGTCCACCCGCCCAGCGGGCCAGGCCCTTGCCGCCTGTCCCAATCCACAGCTGGCCCCGCCGGTCTTCCAGGAATGCGTTGATCACCACCGGTCCCAGTTCGGCCGCGAACTCCGGCTGCCTGACCTGCCCGTTCACCACCTGCGCGACGCCCTTGTCGGTCCCCACCCAGGCTCCGTCCGGTCTTGCGAGTACGGCGCGCGCCGTATTGTCCGGCAGCCCGCCGGACTTGTTGAAAATCCGCGTCTTGCCGTCTTTCAATGCCGTGACACCGCCCCCGAAGGAGCCGATCCATAACGTGCCATCTGCTGCGGGCGAAAGGGAGCGGACGGAATCGTTGGCCAGTCCTTCCTGGCTTCCGAAATGGCGCATCTCGCCGTTCCGCCAGGCGGTGACGCCGCCTTCGGCTTGGCCAATCCAGAGCGTGCCGTCTTTCGCCACCGCCAGGTCGGAGATATTGTTGTGCCGGATCGACGGGGTGTCCGCCCTGAGAAAGGTGCGGAAACGGACTCCATCAAAGCGCACCACTCCGTCCCTCGTGCCCAGCCACAGATAGCCGTCCGGAGTCTGCGCCAGGGCCTGGATCGTACCCTGTTTCAGCCCTTCCCGGACGTGCCAGTGGTCGATGACATACTGGCTGATTCGTTTGGATGGCGTGAGAGCCCAGCCCGGTGGAGTGAGGCATGCCGCCGCAAGCGCCAGACCGAGCTTCATGAATGAAAACAGACGAAGATTCGCTCTCTTTGAAATCGTTGATTCCTCACCAGCTGCCCGCCGGCGGTGCGTCACCGCCCGGGCCTAAGCCCACCCACTCGTCCCCAACATACACGATTCGCACGACAGATAGCAGGATTGCTCTTTGGGGGGTAACTTCGGATACCCTGGGAGCACCATTTAGTTCCAGGAGCACTGTCGTCGTGCGCTTAAGTGAAATCTGTGTCCAGCGGCCTGTTTTCGCCTTCATGCTCATCATGTTCCTGGTGGTCATGGGGTTCTTCAGTTTTGTTGATCTTGGCGTTGATCTGTTTCCCCGGACTGACCCAGCCACCGTCTATGTGAATTTCCGGTTGCCAGGCGCCAGCCCTGAGGAAGTCGTTTCCCAGGTGGTCATGCCTCTGGAAGAGGCTGTGTCGTCCGTCAGCGGTATCGATGAACTCCGCGCTGTCGTCAGTGAAGGCGGTGGCTTTGTCATCGTCACCTTCACGCTGGAAAAAGACATCAACGAAGCCGTCGACGATGTGCGGGAAAAGGTCTCCTCGGCCGTGCGCCAGATGCCCCAGAACGTGCTGCCGCCCGTGGTCCGCAAAGCCGATCCGGATTCCGACCCCGTGGTCACGGTGGCACTCAGCGGCAATGTCAGCCTGCGCGAACTCACTGAAGTTGCGGACAAAATTGTACGGCGTGACATCGAGACAGTGGACGGCGTCGCTTCCGCCGACATCTATGGCGGCCGCAACCGCCAGATCAACATGATGCTCGACTTGAACAAACTGAACGGCTACAACCTGACCGCCCAGGAAGTGGAGCGCGCCATTCAGACGGAAAACGTCGAGTCACCCGGTGGCCGCATCGTCCGAGGACCCAGCGAACTCGGCGTCCGCACCATGGGCCGCGTCGAGACCGTTGAACAGTTCAATAACATCATCATCAAGAATGCGAATGGCGTGCCCATCCGCCTGAAGGACGTTGGGTATGCCGAAGATGGCATGGCCGAGAAGCGGTCCTTCGCCTATTACGAGGGCAAACCGGCAGTCCTCATCGACATCAAACGGCAGACCGGAACCAACGCCGTCAAGGTGGTGGACGCCGCGCTGGACCGCATCGAGGTCCTCGGCAAGCGGTTGCCCCCGGGCCTGAAGCTCACCGTCATTAAAGAAACCGCCACGTACATTAAGAAATCGGTGGAAAGCCTGGAAGAGCACCTGGTTCTTGGCAGCCTCCTGGCTTCGTTCATCATCTGGCTGTTCATTCGCGACTGGCGCACGGTACTCATCAGTTCGATTGCCATCCCGACGTCGATCATCACCACGTTCACGGTGATGCGCTACCTCGACTACACCCTGAATTCGATGACGTTGCTGGCCTTAACCCTTGCTGTCGGCATCGTTATTGATGACGCGATCATCGTACTCGAGAACATCTACCGCTACCTGGAAGCCGACCCCGACATCGATCCCAAACAGGCGGCCATCGATGCCACCAAGGAAATCTCGATGGCGGTCGTGGCCACCACGATCTCGCTGGTGATCATCTTCGTCCCCATCGCCTTCGTAACCGGCTACGCCAAGCGCTACCTCAACCAGTTTGGCTGGACGATGTCGGTTTCCATCATGGTCTCCATGTTGGTTGCTTTCACCCTCACGCCGACGCTCAGCGCCCGCATCCTCAAGATTAAGAAGCACAAGAAGTCCGGCGAGCCCCATCATGGGCATCAGCCCACCGCTCTCGAACGCGGCTATGTGCGTCTGCTCGATTGGTCGCTTGGCCACCGCTGGGCCATCGTTTTGCTCTGCATCATTACCTTCGGCTCCACGTTTGTCCTCAATCGCTATATCGGCCGCGACTGGATGCCGCAGGAAGACCAGAGCGAACTCGGGCTGCAGATGGAACTGCCCGAAGGGTCATCGCTGGAGGCAACCGAACGTCTGGCCATGGAAGTCGCCCACAAGGTGGAGAAAGTGCCCGGCGTGATGACCGTGGTTCCTTCCAGTTCCGGGTTTATCGATCGCGTCACCATGGCCCGTTTCACGATCCTGCTGGTGCCGCCCGGACAACGCGGCCCCCTGAACGAGACGGCTACCGCCATCCGCGCCATCATGAAGGACTACGCCTACGCCCGCCCCGCCGTCAGCTTCCCCAACGTGCTGGGCGGCCGCGATACCTTCTCGCCCATCCGGGCCACCCTGCTGGGCGCGGACTTCGGCAAATTGGCGCCCATCGCGCGTGGCATGCTCACCGAACTGCTGAAGCAGCCTGAACTGGCCGACATGCGCGCCAACCTGAACTTCAATAATCCGGAATTGCAGGTGCAGATCGACCGGCAGCTCGCCAGCGACCTCGGCGTTCGCGTCTCCGATGTGGCGACAGCTGTGCGCCTGCTGATGTCCGGCGAAGACGAAATCTCCACGTATAAGGAGTTGGGCGAACAGTATCTCGTGACCGTACGGCTGATGCCCGGGCAGCGGGACGATCCCGATGTGCTCAGCCGGCTGCTGGTGCCCTCGGCGCGGCTCGGTCTGATCCGCCTCGATTCTATTGCCAAACTGGAACGCGGCCTTGGACCCAGCCGCATCGACCGCGTGGCGCGCCAGTATGGCATCGGTTTCTATGGGAACCCGGCACCCGGCGTGACGCTCGATGCCGCCGCCAACGCGGTAAACCGGGTAGTCGAACAGGTCGATCTGCCCGTGGGCTACCGGCTCATCTTTGCCGGTCAGGTGAAGATCCTGGAAGAGACCACGACCAACATGATCTTGGCCATCGGTCTGGCCTCCATCTTCATGTACATGGTGCTGGCTGCTCAGTTCGAGAGTCTCGTTCACCCCTTCATCATTCTGTTGACGCTCCCCCTGTCCATTCCCTTCGCCCTGATCAGCCTCATCGCTACGGGCCGTTCGCTGAATCTTTTCAGTGCCCTGGGGATCCTGCTGCTATTAGGCATCGTGAAGAAGAACGGTATTCTCCAGATCGACTGTATGAACAGGTTGTTGCGGGAGGGCATGCCGCTGAAGGCGGCCATCCTGGAAGCCAACCGCATCCGTCTGCGGCCCATCCTGATGACCACCTTTTCGATCATCGCCGGCCTGGTTCCTACGGCCATTGCCGTTGGAACCGGTGCGGCCACCCGTTCCGCGATCGCGGTGACAATCATCGGCGGCCAGACCTTGTGCCTGATTCTGACGCTGCTCGTGGTGCCAGTGGGCTATTCCTTCGTGGAAGGTGCGCGGCTGCGCTGGGCCCGGCGGCAGGCTGAGCCGGCTCATGTGCCTGTCGCTGGTGATTGATGGAACTTATAGGAGTATCTAGGGATTGCTATTCCGGTGGCACCCGTGATTAGCTGAAAGTAGATGAAAAAACCAAGTACCCGCGCGAAGTCTTCGGCCGCTTCCCGGCAACCCGTGCGGGCCAAAGGAGCCAAGAAAGCTGCCCGCTGTGTTGTCTGCGGCGCTGAAGTGGCTCCGTTCTCCACCGAAGAGTTGTGTTGGGTCTGCCGCCGCCTCAAAATCAGTGCCTGGCGCGATGTGGAAGGTCAAGCCGCCATTCAGGAATAGCCCATCACGCAAGTTCGCAGCCGCGATCCCATCTGGTTGTGGCCAAACCTGCTGAGTTTGGATGCACCTATTGTGGCCGTGCTCTGGCAGGCCTTTGCAGCCCACTGCTATGCCCTGCCGCTTCGCCCGGTCGCGTATCTCGTTCTTTTCCTGACGGTTTGGGCGATTTACCTGGCTGACCGCCTCCTGGACGTCAGGAAACCCACCCGCGCCCCCGAATCGCCCCGCCACCGCTTCTATCGCCGCAACCGCACTCCGGGCCTGGTGCTGCTGGTGCTCCTGCTGGTGCTGGATTCCGCCCTTTGTTTGTTCGAGTTACGGCCCGCGGTGCAGCATGCCGGGTGGCTTACCCTGGCGGGCGTGCTCGCCTACCTCGGCTTTGTCCACCTGTTCCAGCTGCAAGCCCTTTTCCCCAAACAACTTGTAGCGGCTGTTCTGTTCGCCGTAGGGACCTTCGTAGCGCCGTGGGCGTTGAGCCCGGATCCTGACACTCTGTTGATCCCATGGTTGTTCTTCGTGCTGCTGTGTCTGGGAAATCTGGTTGCGATTGAAGGCTGGGAGTGGCGCGTTCTGCGGGCCGGGCCCCCGCCCCAGGCGATAACACGGGCCCTCCAGGAATGGCTGAGAATCTGGATGCCGGCCGTGGGCGTGGTGTCCTTGGCCTTTGCGGGCCAACAATACTTTCAGGCGGTTGCAGCCAGTGCGGCAGGACTCACGGCCATTTCCGCCTACGAGGATCGCATCAGCCTGGACCTGCGCCGCGTGCTGGTGGATGCCGCCCTGCTGACGCCTCTTGCTTTCTATTGGTTATGAATGCCGACCGCATCGCCGTCCTCTATCGCTGGATTGAGTACTGCGCCTTCGGTAAAGCACTGGAACGGCGGCGGTTTGCCTTCCTTCCTCTGATCCGGGAGGCCCGTAATGTATTGATTGCAGGAGAGGGTGACGGCCGGTTTGTCGCCCGGTTGGTGGAACAGCATCCAGGTGTGCGCGTGGACGTACTTGAATCGAGCGGTGAAATGATCCGGCTGGCCCGGCAGCGGCTGCCGCCGGATGCGCAGGTGACCTTCCACCAGGGTGATGCCATGCAAACGCCGCCCGGCGGGCCCTACGACCTGGTGGTCACGCACTTCTTTCTCGACTGTCTGTCTGATGAAGAAACCGGTCGCTTCATCCGAGGCGTGAAACAACACTTGTCGTTTGACGCTATCTGGCTCGTCAGTGATTTCCAACAAGTGTCGTTTTGGCCGGCGAGCTGGCACTCCTGGATTTGGCTCCGTGTGATGTACGCGTTCTTCCGCCTCTCTACCGGACTGCGGACCGCAAAGTTGCCGCAGATTGACCGTGCCTTGAGCGGCGCTGGCTTCGAGTTGGTGGCGAAGGAGGAGGCCCGGTTCGGCCTGACCGTCTCGCAACTCTGGCGCTTGCGTCCAAAGGGTTCGCAGTTGTAACGCGCCTTATACCTTGATCTTCGACCTATGGGCCCCTTAAGCTCAATGGTAGAAGCTTGAGGTATTCATGCCCCCGTCCAGATTTCCCATCCCGCAAGGCACGCTCGACATGCTGATCCTGCAGATCCTTTCGCTGGAGCCGGCGCACGGCTACGGTATCGCGCAGCGGCTGGAGCAGATCTCCCGCTCGGTCGTGCAGGTGAACCAGGGTTCCCTCTATCCGGCGCTCCACCGGTTGGAGCAGAAGGGCTGGCTCCGGGCGGAATGGAAGCAGTCCGAGACAGGCCGCGAGGCCAAGTTCTACGCCCTCACCCCGGCTGGATTGGCGCAGTTGGCGGTCGAACGGGACAGTTGGGCAAAGCTCTCCGGCGCAGTCCAGTTGATCTTCGATGAAGGGACCGCGCAATGAGGAAGATTCTGAACTGGTTTCGGCGCCGGGATCTCGAAGCCGGGCTGGATAAGGAACTGCACTACCATTTCGATCGCCGGGTGAGCGATCTGACGGCGTCCGGCATTTCCGAGGCGGAGGCGAAACGACAGGCCACGTTGGAGCTGGGCGGATTGACGCAGGTTCGGGAAGAGGTGCGCGACGTCTGGCTGAACCGCTGGCTGCGGGACCTCACGTACGACCTGCGCTTCTCGGCGCGTTCGTTCCTGCGGAATCCATCCTTTACCGCAACAACCGTGCTGTCGCTGGCGCTGGGGATTGGTGCGACGACGGCGATTTACTCTCTGGTGGATCAGGTGATGCTGCACGCCCTGCCCGTGCGGGAACCCGAACGGCTGGTTCTGGTGGACTGGAAAGGTGAACAGGTGGCCAATGGCTTTGGCTCCTACAACCTGATGTCGTATCCGATTTGCGGCGACCTGCAGGCACAGACGCAGGTTTTCGATGGCGTGCTGTGCCGGGCGGCGACCACGGTGAATCTGACCACCGGGTCAGAACCGAAACCGGCGGCGGCGGAGATCGTCTCAGGGAGCTATTTCCCGATGCTCGGGGTCGGTGCCGCGATGGGGCGCGTGCTGGGTCCGGAGGATGACCGGACGGCGGAAGCGAGTCCCGTGGTTGTGATCTCGTACGACTTCTGGAAAACGCACCTGGACGGGGCGGCCGATGTGCTGGGCCGGAAGGTGCTGGTGAATCAGTATCCGATGTCGATCGTGGGTGTGGCTACGCCGCGCTTCCAGGGCATTGATGTCGGCGAGGTTCCCGCGCTGTGGATTCCGGCCTCCATGTCCGCGCAGGCGATCCCGGGGTTCAAGGGACTGCAGGATCGCCGAACGCGATGGATGCAGGTGCTGGGCCGGCTGAAGACGGGGATGACGCTGGAGCGCGCCAGATCGGGCCTCGAGCCCTGGTTCCAGGCGATGAGATTGGAAGACATGGGACGTCCCGGGTTCCCGAGGATCACGGCGGAACGGCGGAAACAGTACCTTTCCTCGTGGCTCGAGCTGACTCCAGCGCCGCAAGGTCATTCCTCCTTACGGCGGAGACTGGCCCAACCGCTCTGGGTCCTATTGGCGGCAACCGGGGTCCTGCTGGGCTTGGCCTGCCTGAATGTGGCAGGGCTGTTTCTGGCGCGCGGTTCCGCTCGCGACCGTGAGATCAGCACCCGTCTGGCTCTCGGTGCATCGCGGAGCCGCATCGGGCGACAGTTGCTCGCCGACAGCATCCTGCTGGCTGTAGCCGGAGGCCTGCTGGGTGTTCTCATCGCGCCGTCCGCCATGCGGACATTGATTGCGTTCCTGCCGAGCCAGGTGGCGAACAACGCCCTCCAGTCGAATGTGGACAGCCGGTTGCTGTTGTTCGCATTTTTGGTCAGCCTCACGGCTGGGCTATTGAGCGGTTTTGCTCCGGCGCTGCAGGCGGGCCGCAAGTCGTTGATGACCTCGCTGCGGGAGCGGGGCGGGTCAGCTTCCGGCGGCGTGCGTATGAGAAAAGCGATTGTGACAGCACAGATCGCGTTCTCTCTGATCCTGGTCATCGGGGCCATGCTCTTTATGCGGACCTTGACGGGCCTTCTGGAGAAGGGGCCGGGCTTTGATACGACGAGTATGGTGTCGTTTCAGCTGGACCCACGCCGGAACGGCTATACGCCAGTGCAGGCCAGTCGCCTGATCCGGCGGCTGCATGAGGAGATTCGAACGGCGCCGGGCACGCAGGCGTCGGCGGTGGCGCGCTATGCCCTGTTGACCGGCGGGAGTTGGAACGATCTGATGGTCATTCAGGCGGACGAACGGATCAGCACCGATCGGGACGTGAACCTGAATGCGATCACCCCGGGCTTCTTCTCGACGATGGGAATTCGCTTGATCGCGGGGCGAGACTTCAGCGATCGGGACGTACGTCCGGTGGAGGATTTCGGTTTCCGCACGGCGATTGTCAGCGAGTCCTTTGTGAAGCGCTACCTTGGCGGCCGGAATCCACTGGGGGCGCGGGTCTGCGAGTGTAGCGGACCCGATGCGAAGCCGGACATCGAAGTGATCGGGGTGGTGGCGGACTTCAGCTATCGGGGCATCCGGGAGAACAGGGAGCAGGCGTTCTTCCCGATCCTGGAAGGAAATGGCTCGTCGGGCACTTTCTATGTGAAGGTGCGCGGCACTCCGGAGCAGGCGTCGGCGTCGTTGCGGGCGATCGTGAGAAATGCCGATCCGGCCCTGCCGATCTCGTCTTTCCGGACGCTGAACGAGCAGGTGAGCCGGTCGCTGAACACTGAGCGGATGCTGGCCACGTTGTCGGGGGCCTTTGGAACGCTGGCGCTGCTGCTGTCGCTGGTGGGACTCTATGGCGTCATGTCATTCGTGGTGACGCAGCGGACGAGGGAGATCGGAATCAGGCTGGCGCTAGGCGCTACAGGTGGTTCGGCAATCTGGCTGGTGCTGCGGGATGCGCTGGTGATGGTGGGGGCGGGCATGGCGATCGCGTTGCCGTGCGTGGCTGCGCTGGGTCGTCTGGTGGAATCGGAGTTGTTTGGTGTGAAGGCGACGGATCCGTGGACGATTGCGCAGTCGGCTCTGCTGCTGGCGGTGGCGGCTCTGGGGGCGGCGATGTTGCCGGCGTACCGGGCCTCGGTGGTGAATCCGGTGGAGGCGCTGCGGCTGGAGTAGCGGTGCGGGTCATAAGACCGCCATTAGTAGATAATTTGCGAGAATTATCCGCAGAGCTGTGTTTTTTCGTACACCGACGCCTACACCGGAAGACTGGCAGGAAGCGCGCCGCCTGTTGAGCGAGATTGCCAGGTTGCTTGAGGTGGACGAACGGCACGTCCAGGCCGCTAAGATCCGGACCGTCCTGCGTGGCGACCAGGGAGCCTTGAAAAAATGGCTCACGTCGTTCGGCATGTGGGGCGGCATTGGGTCCATTCCGGATTGTGCTTTCTGCGGAGGGGCAGGGGCGGACCCCGTCGTGTACAAGCGAAACAGCCGACAATTCATGCGGCTCTACGTCCAGCTTGGAAGGCTGCAACTGAAGTCCGGAATGCATGATGGTGGTCTTTGGACGGTAGGGATCCGGCCGTGCATCCGGCGCTGGGTGAACTCGTTTGCCGATGTGTTGGAGACCTCTGCCGGGGACGGCGAGGCATGAGGGAGGGGTCGGCCGCCGATTCACCGTTTGAGACAGAGCAACTGCTTGGGCCTTTGCAGCCTGACGAGAATGCGTTGACGGCTCTATTTCAGTCGGAGATCGATGCCCCGATGTGTCTCGAGATCGCGGAAGCCGACTACTCCAACATGGCCGAGCACTGCCACGTTTTGCTGGACCGGATCCTGGCGACTGGGCGGGTGGATGGCGGCGACCCCTCTTTGCGGGAGGTGTTGGAACTGATCCGTTGGTCGGAGGCGAATGAGCCGGGGTGGCGGCCAGGAGGAGACGGCACGCGGGGGCACTGGATGCGCTTGTTCGCGTGCGTTTTGCTAGTGCGACTGGGCCCAGTGGAGAAGGCGTCCTACGGAGGTGAAACCGACACGCTGGCACAGTTGGTTGCGAGCGCGATGGAACTGGGACCGTCGACGGCGCGAGCTGCCGCCGGGTTGTTGGCTTGGCGATTTCTCGCCGATCCGGGTGACGACGCGCATCGTGCATTTCTGGCGTTCGCGATCCTGCTGCTGGCGGCATACCTGGAGAGTGGAAAGGATCGCGGGGCATGGCTGAAGCGCCTGGCCGAGTGGGTGGAGGAGCAAGAGGCTCGTGCGCGGAAGGAGTGGCCCGGGCAGCAGTGGCTTCTTGGTGTGGGCGGCTATTGCCAGAAGGAAGCGGTCTGGCGTTCACTGGCTGAGCGCGTGCTGTTGTCGCCGGCACGTCCGCATCCGCGAGAGGCGGACGAAGAGTTGAGATTGCTGGGGCTGTTGGTGGCGGGTGAGTGAGGGGTCGCGGTCTGATCACGGGAAATTGAGGGAGAAGCAGCGGGAGATCGAATCGCTGTGCGAGATTGAGCGCTGATTAGAAGACTCGCGCGGGCGGCCGTGTCTGTCCGATAAGCGATACTCGAAGCATAGTGGCGCCGAACGACACGTCCGCAAAAACTCCCGAGGTTTATCTCAAACGGCTGGCGGAGTTGTCTCCGTCGGAACGGGTTCGCATTGCTGTTGGCCTGTGGGAGGCTGCCGATCGTCTGCAGCGGGCGGCGCTGCGGCGAAAGTATCCGAACGCGGACGAAGCGGAGCTCACTTTCCAGATTGCTGTCACCAGGTTAGGTCCGGAACACGCGCGAGCCGCTTACCGAAGGTCATGATATTGTCCCCGGATGCCTTTGATCTAAGGCAGGGTGCGTGTGCGCGCGGCTGTTTTCGACCGTGGATAGCTTGAGGATTGAGCTACTACACTGGGCGTTCTCGACCTGATGAATCGGGCACTCAGCGGTACTTAGACGTCGGTAAGACTGTCATCGGCGACGGACGCTTGCCACAGGTTCCCGCAGCGTGCCTGGGGCGGTTCTGTACATTTCGGAGAACGACTCAGGCCACCGGCAGGGAGAGGCGAGCACGGAGACCACGCTGGGGAGATTGCTCCAGGGCGATGGAACCACCGTAGAGCTCGGCGAGGTCCCGCACAATTGCCAGGCCGAGACCGGAGCCTGGGGCGGCTTCGTCGGCTCTCACGCCACGCTCCAGGACGGCCGTGCGGAGTTCGGGCGGGAGGCCGGGCCCGTCATCATCAATCAGGATCGTCAGGACTTGTCCGGACCGTACGCCCGAGACACGGATGGTGGACGCCGCCCACGTGCACGCGTTGTCCAGGAGATTGCCGAGAATCTCGTCCAGATCTTCGCGCTGCAGACGGGCCGTGAGGCCCGGCGGCAGATCGACGGTAATCGAGAGCGTGCGGCCAGCGTGGAGTTTGCGCAGTGCCCGGATGAGGCCCTCGGCGGAATCCGCGACCAAGGTGCGCGCCGTGCCGGAAGCTCCGGAGGACGCGGCACGCGCCCGCGCCAGTTGGTAGTCCACCTGGCGCGTCATCTTCTCCACCTGCTGGGCGATGGTTTCGGCGGATTCCACATGCCCTTCGGAGCGCAGATGTTCGGCTTCCTGTGCGAGGAGAGCGAGCGGCGTTTTGAGGCCGTGGGCGAGATCGCCGGCGGTGGCCAGGGCTCGGCGGATGGAGGCCTCGCGGCTTTCGAGGAGTCCGTTCATCTCCTCAATCAGAGGGTGGATCTCGGCAGGGTAAGCGCCCTGCACGCGGGCTTCGTCGCCGGCACGGACAGAGGCGAGCCGCTGCCTGAGATTGTGGAAGGGTGTCAGGCCCCGGCGGGCAGCGAAAAAGCCTGCCGCCATGAAAACGACTCCCAGGAATACGGCCAGATACGATGCTCTGCCTCGGACGGCCGGGAATGCGTGGATCACCAGCATCGACAGCATATGCATGAGCATCAACAGTCCGCTGGTCCACAGGACGGAGGCGACGATCAGCCGGGTGCGGAGGGAACAGAGCATTGCTAGACGGCTCCGATGCGGTAGCCGAGCCCGCGGACGGTTTCCACGCAGGCCGGGCCGAGCTTCCGGCGGAGGCGGGCAATGAAAACTTCGACAGTGTTGGAGTCGCGGTCGAAGTCCTGGGCGTAGATGTGATCGATCAGTTCAATGCGGGGGACGACGCGGTCGCGGTGGTGCAGCAGGTAAGAGAGGATGCGGAACTCGAAACTGGTGAGCTTGACAGGTTCGCCGGCGAGGGTGACGCGGGCGGTGCGGACGTCAAGGGTGAGCGCACCGGAGTGGAGTTCGACGGACGTGGCTCCGCTGGTGCGCCGGATGAGCGCGCGGACGCGGGCAAGCACCTCTTCCACGCGGAATGGCTTGGCGACGTAGTCGTCGGCGCCGCTGTCGATGCCCTCCACTTTTTCGTGCCAGCTACCGCGGGCGGTGAGGATCAGGACCGGCCAGCGAAGGCCAGAGGCGCGCCAGCGGCGGAGAAGCGTCAGTCCGTCGACCTTGGGGAGCCCGAGATCGAGCAGCACGACATCGTACTCGCCGGCGTACGCCAGGTGGTCAGCCTGAGCTCCGTCGGCGGCCGTGTCCACGGCGTAGCCGGCTTGGGCCAGCTCCTTGGCCAATCGCCCGGCGATCAGCGTTTCGTCCTCGACAATCAGAACTCGCAATCCCCCTGTTATAACCCAGGCAGATGAACGGCACCTGAACAGCCTGTTCAGCCTGCGTTCAGGTGGAGGGGTGGATGATGGATTCTACCGATATGCACTCATCTCTCGATTTTGGATATCCGTGGTGGTTGATCTACGGGCACCTTGCCCTGGCCGCATCGGCCGGAGCTGTTTTTCTGTTGGGGTTTTTAAGAAAGTGGTCGAAGTGGCTGCTGCTCTTTCTCGGGGTGTTCGCGCTTTGGGCGGCGAGTGTCTTTCTGATGGTCCGGTTCGGAGTGAACATCAACTCCGTGGCTGCGCTGCCGACAGAGAACTTCCTGCGGGAGGGCACAGGGAAAGTTTTGGATCTGGGGGCAGGGACGGGCCGCTCGGCTATTATGTTCCTGACCGCGCGCCCGAAGGCCACAGTGATGGCGCTGGATCTGTTTGGGGCGTCGTTCGATCAGCACTTCGGGCATACCCATACGCCGGAGGAGATCCTGGAAGGAAATCTGCGGGTGGCTGGGGTGGAGCAGCGAGCTACGATTGTGAAGGGGGACATGCGGAAGTTGCCCTTCGAGGATGCGAGTTTCGACGGGATTGTGACGTGTTACGCGATTGATCATTTGGGCAGAGACGGGATCAAGGAGAGCCTGGCTGAGTCCTACCGGGTGCTGAAGCCGGGCGGCGAGTTCCTCATGATGATCATCAACGGAAGGGATCCATGGCTGCGGTATGCGTTCGGGCCGCTGTTGGCGCATGGCGGGTTCCGGGGTGTGGAGTGGTGGACGGAGCGGGTGAAGGAGTCCGGCTTGCAGGTGGTGGAGTCGGGTACGGTGCGGGCGTCGTTTTATCTGGTGGGGCGGAGGTAGGGGGGGGGGCGGTGTCACCATATATGTACGCGAAAAGAGGCGCCTGGATTTGGAGCGGAGGCAGTTCATTCAGATATCGGGCAAAATACGAACCGTTGTTCTGACGGCCGTCGGTTGTGTGCTGATTCTCGCCTGCGCGACAGCGGGCTTTGATTAGTAAGGAAGCGGAGGGACGAACCGCCTAAACCCACGTTTGCCCGCCTTGTGAAGTTAGTCGCCGAGTCACGGGCAGCGGAGTCGGCGTCGGGCGAGAGCCGCTCCCGTCAATGAGAGGAAAAGCAGCCATCTATCCGAGGCACGGTAAGTGCTCAGGTGAGTTGGTGGGGGCTCTGGACGATGGCTGGCGGGCATCGAATGGCGGTGGTTTCTGACGAGGTCATCATTCTATCGCCGGCCGTTTCGGAACTGGCGGAGGTGCTGTGGAGCGGGCCGGGCGTGGGGACGGAGCAGAGCGCGGGGCACTCGCAGGGGTCCACAATGCCGGCACCGAAGACGAGATCGCCGGTGTCGGCTACCCGGCGCGACGAAGCTCGTCTCGAATTACCCGCCGCAGGGTCGATTCCAGGGGCTCCTGCTTCTGGTGCACAAAGCTGCGCAACGCGTCGTTGATGAGGGTTTGGTAGTTCCCGCCTCCGGCATCATCCACCTGCTGCCGAAACCAGTCGAGTACGTCAGCATCGAGCCGGATCGTGACCCGGGTTTTCCCCGGCGGGACTTTCAGCACTGGCCCCCGCACGCCTTTGCTGAAGTCATATTCCTTCTTCATATTGATGCACCTCTCTCTGGGTTGCTGGGCGTGCCGAGATCAGGCGGACCTGCTCGCCGCGCCAGGTGTAGACCACTACGAGAACGCGCCCCAGAGAGTCCAAACCAATGCATACCCAACGCTCTTCGTCCACACCTTCGTCGCGGACGGAGATCGCCATCACATCCTCGAGGGCGGTTGCCGCATCGGCGAAGCGAACCCCGTGTTTGCGGAGATTCACCTTTGCCTTCGCTGGGTCCCATTCGACTTTCACTCTGTGTACCATTGTACACCGAGACAATCGGTGCCTCGGCCGAATCGAGTGCCGCCGGGACTCGCGCGCCTGCGGCTAGTCCAGGCTCTCCGGCTTAATCTCGATATTCTTCTCCCCGGCAGCCTTCTTTTCGAAGTATTTCTTGACCCAGGCTTCCCAGCTTTTGCCGGCCGCCGTGTCCCGGCCGCTGAACGTCAGCCCTGCAATCTCGGAATAAGGGATCGATATCCGGGTCCGGGCATCCTTCGGGATCACTCGCACCAGGGAGTCCGCCAGCGTCTTGCCGGTACGCCGGTCGAAGATATAGCCCTCCAGGACCGTGCCGTCGCGTTGGGTAATGGTGACGTCGCCCCGGTAATCAAAGGCCTGCTCCAGGCCTTCCAGGACTTCCGCTTCCGTGGCCATCGGCCATTCCGTCCCTTGGACGCTCATTGCCCGCCCCCGATCTGGACCAACTCGTGCTTCGCCGGAGCGGGTTTTGCCAGATCGGCCAGCGCCTGGGGATTGGCGTACGTCGACGAGAACGTTGCCTTCACTGTGCTCCAGAAACCTTGCCAGGTGTGGAACGTATCGTGCACCGCCGAGGCCTCATAGCCGCTGTGCACCATGCAGTTAGCACACTTCGGATTGCCCGATTCCGTGCCGTACTTCTCCCACTGCGTCGATTCCATCAGCTCCGCGAACGTGTCGGCGTAGCCGTCCTGTAGCAGGTAGCAGGGCTTCTGCCAGCCGAACAGGTTGTACGTCGGCATGCCCCACGGGGTGCAGGAGTATTCGCGCAGCCCCATCAGATACTCCAGGAAGAGCGGGGACTGGTTGAAGACCCAGCGGTCCTTGCGATTGGAGAGAAAGGTCCGGAAGAGCGAACGCGTGCTGTCCTTGCCCAGGAAGTGCTGCTGGTCCGGCGCCTTGTCATACGAGTAGCCAGGGGAGAGCATCATGCCCTCGACACCGAGGTCCATCATCTCGTCGAAGAAGCCGCGGACACTGTTCGGATCGGCGCCATCGAAAAGGGTCGTGTTGGTGGTGACGCGGAAACCACGCTTCACCGCCTCCCGGATGCCTTCGGCGGCGAGCTCGTACCCACCTTCCTTGCAGACCGAGAAATCGTGATGCTCCTTCTGGCCATCCATATGAACCGAAAACGTCAGATACTTGCTCGGGGTGAAAAGGTCGATCTTCTCCTTGAGCAGCAGCGCATTGGTGCAGAGGTAGATGTACTTCTTGCGAGCCACCAGACCAGCGACGATTTCGGCGATCTGGGGGTGCATCAGCGGCTCACCGCCGGGGATGGAGACCATCGGGGCTCCGCACTCGTCGACAGCCTTAAAGCATTCTTCCGGCGTGAGTTGCGACTTCAGGATATGGGCCGGGTACTGAATCTTGCCGCAGCCGGCACAGGCCAGGTTGCAGCGGAAAAGCGGCTCGAGCATCAGTACGAGCGGGTACTGGCGCCGGCCCTGAATGCGCTGTTTCAGCACGTAGGTGGCGACGGTCCACATCTGGGAAATCGGTACGGGCATAGGTTGATCGGCCTCTGATCGCGAACGCGAACTCTCTTTCGCGTTTTACCAGGAAAGCTGGCATACTGTCAATGAGTCTTATGTCCGGCCCGATTTCCAACGACCCGCCAGCCGTGCAAGTCCGACGCCGTCCTGTCCAGGAACGCAGCACCGACACCGTGAACCACATCCTCTCGTCTGCCTCCGCGCTGCTGACGAAACTGCCGCTGGAGGAGATCACGACCAGCCGGATTGCGGCGGAGGCGGGGATCTCGATCGGTGGCCTGTACCGCTTCTTTCCGGATAAACAGACGATCCTGGATGCGATCGCCGTCCGGCATATGGACGATTTCCGCTCGAGCCTCGTGGGGGCGGTGGCGAAGTCGGTGCTCTCCGACGGGCCGGGCTTCCTCAACCGGGTCATCGACGCCTACATTGCCTACCTCGATGCGCATCCCGACTTCCGCACCCTGGCCTTGGGCCGCCACATCAGCGCCGTGACCCGTCAGGTGCAGGCGGGCCCGGACGCGGGTCCGGCCAGCCTGGTGAAGTGGTTCATCATGTGGCGGCTTGGGGTGAAGGAGCCCGCGTTGCTCGACCTGAAACTGCGGATAGCGATCGAAGCAGGGGAGCGGTTGATCGCATACGCGTATGAGCAGCCGGCCGGAGAAGAACGTGCGGCAGTAATCCGGGAGCTGAAGGGGCTGCTGGCAGGGTATCTGTTCTGACGGGATTCGGGGTGGAGCGGGCTCAGTGTTCCATGATTGCGAGTCGCACCGATGTGTCGGTTCCGAAAGACACGGTGACAGCCTTGCCCTGTTCCGATAGCAGTGGCAGATGATCGGGTGAGTCGAGTTTCCACCGCGCTTCGGCTCTGAGGGCAACGACACAGTAGGGCCCGGCCTCCAATCCGCCCCAATGAAAGGTTCCGTCGGCCTGTGCTTCGGCGATGCGGATCGCAAATGGATCGCCGCGGCGAAGAGGCAGCCGAATGAGCGCGACGAAGGCCGGCTCAGTTTGTTCGGTATGGTTGGCGATGAGGCCGGAGATCGCGCCGGGCCGCTCTGTCAATTCGATCTCAAGCCGATGTTCCGTTGCCAGTTCGTCGAGCGGGAGCGTCTGATCGGGCAGCGGTGTTCCGTTGTAGCGGATCGCCTTCACCGCATACGCTTCCGGCAAGCCGGCCAAACGGAGGCTCTGCTTCATGGCTAGAGACATCAGTTCGAAGGCCCCTTCCGCGTCCGGGCCAGTGTTCTTTCCTCCGCCGATCGACAGGCCGCCGTCCAGCCACAGGTGGAGCTTCGTCCAGTCGGGTTGTTTCCCGTCGCCAGGCAGGGACAAGCGGCCGGCGACGCGGACCACGGGTTGGAAGGGGACGACGATCTTCTCCTCTTCGATGGGCACGCGCGCCTCCACGAGGGCCGCGACGCCGGAGTTCTCGTAGTAGCCGTCCGGGAGGAGCACCAGTTGGGTGGGCCCCGGCGGGAGGCCGGTGACGAGGGCCGCGGCGCCGCAGTCGGCTCGGCCGAGGACGGGAAAGTCGCGCCCCTCCCGTCGTCGAATCTGGACACCAGCTCCGGCCTGGCAGCGCCAGCCTTGGAACTCCAGCCAGGCGCGGTAGTGGGGTTGCTTCTTCAGGCGCAGCGTACCGACCCCGGCCTCTCCGCCGGAAATCAACTGAACCGGGAGGGCTTCGTCCATGCCCCCGCGACCTGGCCCGTATGTCACAGGATAGGCCCACTCGACCGGCAGCCGGTCTTCCTGGGTGAAGCGGCTTTTTACCTGGTCCTTCTGAGGAGCGGTGGGGTGTAGAGAGACGATATAGGCACCCGGCGGGAGTCTTGGAATGACGAATCGCCCGTCGGCCTCGGTGCGCGCCTCTGCCTCCGGCAGGTACAGGTTCCGCCCCAGGTGGCTCATCTGCCGCAGTGCCCCCACTACGAGACCGGCCAGCGGTCGCCCATCCTCTTCGTCCACCACCGTGCCCATCAGGCGTGCAGGACGGGCCAGTAGGACCCGGACCTCGCCGCGCGGCTTCGTTTCGCTCAGGCGGACCCGGGCCAGATTGGGTGGGAATCCACTCTGTGCGGGCGGGGCGCTGTAGTCGGGATGCCGGGCCTCCACGACGTAAGGGCCTGCTTCCTCGAGCGTCACCTGAAAGTGACCGCTGCTGTCGGATTCCGCCTGCCGGAGCGGTCTTTCGACTTCGGACAACGCGACCGGGCCTTTGCTGGGTCCGCGCAGGACAGTGACGGTGGCGCCCGTGACGGGCGTTCCGCTGCCCGGCTCGACGACTGTGCCACGGATCTCGTATTGAAGTTTGGCTGGATCCTGGGCGGCCGGCCCGGACGCTATGGTCAGGCTGGTCCAGAGGAGTTGGGCAAACCACATTCCCAGTGCTCGCATGACAACGGCTCTGCGGCGTTCCCTGCCGGGGTGACCAACGGGGTTGCGCCGGCACCGCCAGTTTACCGAATTGGCGAGAGGGAAACGCGGGGTGGATGAGGCGGGCAAAAAAAAGGGCCGGACACGCCCTGTGGGAAGCGCGCCCGGCCCGGTTAGCACCAGTCTGCGACTACACCGTTACAGTGAACGAGTAGTGCATCTGGTTGAAGTAGCTCAGGTGGCCGTCGCAATTGGCGATATTGCGCTTCCAAACCGTGAGCTCAACCAAATAGCAGCAGGTCTTGGGGAAGACTAACGCCGCATCATTGATGTGCAGCCGCATCGTGCCGCCGTTCCAGATGGGACGGACAGCGGTCTGCGGAGCCGTGACGGCGTTCGAGTAGTCGGGGCCCTGCGGTCCGCCGGCGAGCGGCGTGAGGGTGAAGGCTCCGACATCGGCGGCGCTGAGCAGGTTCTTCACCGAGCCCAAGTCGTACTTCAGGACCAGATCGTAATGGTCGAGATGGCCGTCGGGATCGGTGACGAAGAAGTCGATCTCGAGCGGGACGCCGTGCTGGAGCTGTTGGGCTCCGCAGGGCAGGACCGTAGTGCCGCCGATCCGGACCGAATTGATGCCGCAATCGGGCTCAGTGGTGTCCACATGGACCGTATTCGGCACTTGTGGACCCACGATGCGGTTGTCGAGCCGCAGCGTCAGCAGGTTGTTCTCGGGATGACCGCCGCAGCCGTCCATCACTTTGCGGGTGGCGAGGTCCGGATTCCCGGCCGCATCGGCACGGTAGCCGACGACGCGGAAGTCGTAGGCTCCGTCAGAGAAGAAGCCCTTGGTCTGGATGTTCGCCATCACATTGATGTTGTTCGACCAGACACGGCCCGTCATGGCGTTCCCCCAGGCGGCGGGGTGAGTGACCTCATAATGCTGGCGGCTCTCGTAGACATGGATGCCGCCGAAGTCGATCACCGGGAACGTGGGGAAAACAAACTGGTTCGGCCACGGAAGCGTAGCGTCGAAGTAGCCACGCCAGAGATCGATGAGACAGCCGGCGGGCACCGGCGCCCAGGCAGCAGAGCCGTGCGGCGCGGACTCAATCTCGTAGAAATCAGCTTGCGCCGAGGTTCCGAAGAGTCCGTAGAAGCTGACGGTCTCCGAGAAGGGCCGGTCGCGGCCGCCAGGGTCGAAGTAGCCGGCGGTGACACCCGTCTTTCCAATGGTCGTGACGGGGATTCCGGGATCGCCGCAAACACTGGTGAACAGGGAGCAGTCGCCTTCCGGCTGGCCGCCGTCGTGAGGCAGGCAGCAAGCCTGGTTGTTCGCCACCAGGGTGACGTTCAGGTTCGTGGGGATGTCCCAGCGGGTCTGGAAGACATTCTCACTGAAGATCACCTTGGCCGGACCGGAGCCGCAGGGCTGCGTGACGCGGAAGATGATATCCGGATTGCAGTCGAACCACGGGTTCCAGGGCCACCACGGCCAGATGCGGAGTTTTTCCAGCTCCGGCACGTGCGGCAGGATGGAAACCAGCTTGTCGCGCACCGCGGGGATGCTGCTGGGGTCCAGAACCTTGGAAGCCAGCAGGCCGGGGTTCAGAATCGGGTTGCCTACGGTCGGCCGGGTCGGCGTCAGCGGACCCAGCGGCGGCAGCGGTTGGGGATTCAGCGACGCGATGTCGAGCCGAGGAACGGGATCCGGCTCCGGGAAGCGGATGGCCGGATTGAGCTTCAGCACCGGACGGATCTTCTCGATGAGATCGTCGTCCAGGCGCCATTGCCGCAGCCGCCACCACCACCACGGCCACCAGCCGCAGCACCAGCGGAAGCTGATGGTGAAATTGCCGGCTCCGTCGGTGACGGCGGCGGGCCCCACCTGTTGGATCGAGGACCACCACCAGAAGAAGTCGACGTCGTAGGCTTTGACCTCGGCGCCAGGGACTGGGCTGCCGTCGGCACAGACAACCCGGCCGTGGATGGTGAACGTTCGGCACCAGCGCAGCCACCAGACCCACCACTGCGGCGTAATGACCAGCGCCGGGATGGCGAGAGTCGCCCCACTCGTCCATTGATTGGGGGTCACCTTGCTGGTCAGAGTCTGCAGGTGGAAAATGTCTTCGTCACTGGCGGTGGCCGGGCCTACTGCGATGTTGAGGGTCTGTTTGGGATCGACCTCGAGCTTGACCTCGCCCTTGCCTCCATCCAGCGCGATGACTTGGGACTTGATGCCCTTCCGGTCCTGAACGGCAACTTTTACCTTTTGCTGCTTACGATCTGCGTCTGCAATCTGCGACGCATCAATAGGGATCCTGAGTGTACTCACGAGCTTGTGCCTCCGGTTGAGTTAATTCTTTTCTTGATTTATTTGTTGACACACGAATGGCGCGGGAGTCGCCACGCCTCCATGGAAAGCTAAGGTTGTTATGATCAGGCGGCGCTAACGCACCAGTTTCAGACCCGGCACGGATACAAGCGATGGCGCGTCGGATCCATGAACGCTGACGCGGCCCACGCCTCCTCCAAACCGGTAGACCATGCCTGTCAGCGGTCCGGTGACCACCAATTGACCTTGGCCCGAGTACTCGAACTGCACGGAGCCTGTGCTCCAGTGCCGGGTTTCGCCTGAGGGACCTGTCTGAGCGGAACGGGCGGCCGCCCGCTGACTACCGCAACAGGACATGGTGTTGTTCCTCCTTTGACTCGCCAGCCGGACCAGATTGGTCCGGTAAAGGTTCCACGTGCCAAAGCGCAGGCGGCGGGGCGGTGGTAGCCGGGGATCGGTTGGTGGCGCGTTCGATGAGAATCGCGCCGCCCGAGAGACCCAGCCAAAGTAGGGACCGGTCGAGCCAGTTGCTTCCGAGAAACCAGGCGGCCGGTGCTGCCACCCACATACTGAGGCAGTAGAAACAGTCCAGCATTCGTCCGAAGAAGCCGTTCCCGAGTGCCCTGCGCAGCCTGGCGAACACATCGCCCGGACCGTCCTCCTCGCAGAGCAGATGGGTAACCCGCCAAACTGCCAGTACTGACAGAACTAACCAGGAAACAGGCAGCGCGGCGAGCACGACGTTCTCCGTCCTCCATCGCAATAGTGAGGGAAGGTGTGGTGCCGTTTCAAGAGGAGGTGAAAAGATCTCAACTTTATTTAGATGGGTGGACCAGCCCGACAAGCAAGCCCTGCCTCGTTGTCGACGCCAAGCCGGATGGCCAAACGCTGGATCGAGGTCTTGCTGAAGGCGCGGCGTCCTCGCAGGAGTTGCGAAAGCGTCGAGTGATCGATCCCCAGGAAATTCGCAAAGGCCCGGAGCGAGTATTGCGGATGGCGGGCGCATCACAGCGCCAGCTCCTGTTGCAGGCAGAGTCGGAAATCGAGAGTCGTGGGGCCGGTGTCGGAGGAGGCGATGACGATCTTCCAGTGGCCAGTGTAGGGTGCGTCCGGCTATGCGGCAAGAGCCGGCCGCTCAAATAGCGGGGCAGGGACTTGCCCCAGCCGCGGGCATCTGGACATATGATTGTTCACGCAGGAGGACGAGATGAGCGAACTGACTCGACGCGAACTGGGCATGGCGGGCATGACGGCCGCATTGGGTGCGTCGGCCGCGGCCGCGAAGCCGCTGGACCCCCTGACCCCGGGCATCAAGATCTCGATGCAGGTGGGCGAGGAGGTCTCCGGCGACGACCTGGCCTGGATCCGGCAGATGGGCATCGACTATCTCAACGTGCAGACCGGCAAGGGCCGCGCCACGCTGGAAAACTTCCAGGCGATCAAAGCACGGACCGCAGCCGCCGGCCTGCAGGTGTGGAACATCTCGAACAACGACAACCGCAACATCGAAGAGGTAACACTGAACCTGCCCGGGCGCGACGCAAAGATCGCCTGGCTCAAACAGTACATCCGCGACACCGGCAAGGCCGGCATCGGCTACATCACCTATGCCCACATGGCGAACGGCATCTGGTCGAGCGCCACCGAGAAGACTCGCGGCGGAGGCACGGCCCGGGCGTTCCGGCTCGAAACGGCCAAGGGCACCTGGAACGGCAAGACCTACGAAGGTCCATTGACCCACGGCCGCAAATACTCCAAGGAAGAACTGTGGGAGAACTACACCTACTTCATCCGCGAGATCGCGCCCGTGGCGGAAGAGGCCGGTGTCCGCATCGGAATCCATCCCGACGATCCGCCGGTGCCGGAACTCGGCGGGATCCCTCGCCACATCTTCGGAACGTACGACGGCTATGTGAAGGCGCTGGAAATTGCCAACTCGCCCAACATCGGCGTCTGCCTCTGCTGCGGCACCTGGATGGAGGGCGGCAGGAGCATGGGCAAGGATGTCTTCGAAGCCGCGCGCGGTTTCGCCAAAATGGGCAAGCTCTGGAAAATCCACTTCCGCAATGTGACCGCCCCGCAGCCCTACTTCGTCGAGACCTACATCGACGGCGGCTATACGGACATGTACAAGCTGATGCGGACCCTCGTCGAGGTGGACTTCCGCGGGAATCTCATTGCAGATCACGTCCCCGCCATGAGCGGCTCGCGGCAGGCCGGCTGGGCGTACAGCATGGGGTACATCCGGGCGCTCTATCAGGCAGCGCTGGCGGAAAAGAAGGGATAGGCATCCTCACATGAAGAAGGCAGCAACAGGCGGATCCGCCGGCAAAGCGGCAGACGGGTTGGCGGCAGTGGAGGCCTACCTCGCGGCCGTCCCCGAACCCGGCCGCGGCACACTGGAGAAGATCCGTGCCGTCATCCGCTCGGCGGCGCCGAAGGAGGCTACCGAGGCAATCAGCTATGGCATGCCGGCGTTCAAGTACAAGGGCGGACTAGTGGCCTACGCGGCCTTCAAAAATCACTGCAGCCTGTTTCCCATGAGCCTGGCCGTCATCGCTCAGTTCTCCGAGGACTTGAAACCCTTCCAGACCTCCAAGGGCACAATTCAGTTTCCGCTGGACAAACCGCTGGCTTCGGCGCTGGTGAAGAAACTGGTGAAAGCCAAGGTCGCGGAGAACGAAGCGAAGAAGAAGTAGGCCCCGGCGCCGGCCACGAAGCACGCCTGGCCCCTGGTCAGCGCCGGCTCGATGATATTCTCGCGCCTACTCGGGGATCCGGCGGCCGGCGCCCAGGGCCTGGTCGTACTGTTCTTTGTTGGCGTCGATGTACTCCTGGTACGGATGCGGCGCTACCGACGCGGCCAGGAAGATCTCGCGCAGGCACTCCTCGATGTCCCCTTCGAATCCGGCCAGCGAAGCGATCTCCGGGTGGCGCGGACGGATCAGCCACTTCCGCCCCATGCGCACCGCCCGCACATAGCCCGGCACTCGTCCCTTGCCGAACGCCACGGAGGAGAGGTCGAACACAATCTCCACTTTGTTGGGCCCCGTCTCGAGCGAAGCCTGGTAGGCGATGTCCTGATTGAACAGGACAATGCGCAGGCCCGCGATACGGGCCGGTTTGTTGCAGCCGGGCAGGGGTTCGGCCCGGTGCAGCGAATCCATCAGCTTCTCGAGTTTCTCATCGAAGTGGAAGACCTCGTCCGCCGCCGGATCGCGCCGGTCACAGGGCCCGAACACAAAGTGATGCCTGCTGGGCGGATCACCGGCCGCCGCGGAAGGATCGGTAACGATCAGGTCCAGCGAATAGTCTTCCTTCAACCACCACTGCCACAGTTCCAGAAGCGTGGAAAGCTCCTGCACCGGTGTGGCTGCGCTACGTTCTTGTCTGGGCATCCGTATCGAGCGTAGCTCAAGTGAGACAACGATGGCATCGCAACCTGCGGCGGAAATCCGGGCGTCTGCCGTCTGCCTGCCCCCTAAGCCTCAGCGAGCAGGGCAGCGCACAGATGCCTCACCCCGCCCGAGTATGAAATGATAGCCTCGAAATGCGTATTTTTACTCCGATTCTCTGTCTTCTTGCAATCCCCCTGTCCGCGCAAACGCCGCTCCGTCCGCCGGCCACCCCCCTCATCACGCACGACCCCTACTTCAGCGTCTGGTCGGCCTCCGATGAGCTGACTGCCCAGAGTACAAAGCACTGGACCGGCACCGATCAGCCGCTGGGCGGCCTGGCCCGCATCGACGGCAAGACCTTCCGTTTCATGGGCGCGGCGCCGCGCGAGGCGGAAGCGATGAAGCAGACGAAACGGACAGTCACCCCCACACGCACGATGTACGAGTTCACCGCCGGCGGTGTGAAACTGGGACTCACCTTCTTCACCCCGGCCCTGGCCTCGAATCTCGACCTCCTGTCGCGCCCCGTCACCTATGTCTCCTGGAGCGTGGCCAGTACCGACAGCGCGCGCCACGCCGTGGAAGTCTACCTCGACGCCACCTCGGCCCTGGCTGTGAACTCTCCCGAACAACGGACACAGTGGTCGCGCTTGCGCGCCGAGGGCGTGCAGGCGCTGCGCGTGGGCAGCACCCAGCAGGAGATGCTGGCGCGCAGTGGCGATAACCTGCGCATCGAATGGGGCCACTTCTACCTCGCCCTCCCGGCCGGTTCCCCGGCTGACCTCGCTGTCGGCCTGCCGAAGATGCGTGGCGAGTTCGCGAAGACCGGCCACCTGCCGAAGTCGGATGAAGTGGAACAACCGGGCCGTCCCGCGCGCGATCCCTATGTCCTCGCGGCCGCCTGGAGCCTCCCTCAGGTCCAGGCGCAGGAGTCCACCGGTTGGGCGATGTTCGCCTACGACGACGAGTATTCCCTCCAATACTTCCATCGGAACCTGCGCCCCTATTGGCGGCGCAACGGCATGGGGCTGACAGACCTGCTCACCACCGCCGGACGCGAATACCCGAAGCTACTGGCCGAGTCGAAGCAGTTCGACGAAGAGTTCACCGCCGATCTGGTGAAATCGGGCGGGCCCGAGTACGCGGCCATCGCCGTCCTTGCCTACCGCCAGGCCCTGGCGGCCCATAAGCTCGTCGCCGATCTCGACGGCACCCCGCTCTACTTCTCCAAGGAGAACTTCTCGAATGGCTGCATCGGCACTGTGGACGTTACCTACCCCTCCGCCCCGATGTTCCTCCTGCTCAATCCCAAGCTGCATCTGGCCCTGATCCGGCCCATCCTCGACTACGGCATGCTCCCCCGCTGGCGCTGGCCCTTTGCTCCGCACGACCTCGGCCAGTACCCGCTGGCCAACGGCCAGGTCTACGGCGGCGGCGAGCAGACCGAAGAGAATCAGATGCCCGTCGAAGAGAGCGGCAATATGCTCATCCTGGTAGCGGCGCAGGCACAGGCCGAAGGCAGCGCGGAGTTCGCCCGGAAATACTGGCCGGTTCTGACCAAGTGGGCCTTCTATCTGCGCGAGAAGGGTCTCGATCCGGAGAACCAGCTCTCCACGGACGATTTCGCAGGGCACCTCGCGCACAACACCAACCTGTCCATCAAGGCCATCGTGGCCCTGGGGGCCTACGCCCAGGTCGCCGAAAAGCTGGGTGATGACGGGAACGCGAAACAGTTCCGGCAGGCGGCGGAAGCAATGGCGCGCAAATGGCCGGCCATGGCCAAGGACGGCGACCACTACAAGCTCGCCTTCGACAAGCCGGGCACCTGGAGCCAGAAGTACAACCTGGTCTGGGACAAGCTGCTGGGCCTGCATCTCTTCGATCCCTCAATCGCCCGCACGGAGATCGCCTACTACAAGACGAAGCAGAACGTCTACGGCCTGCCGCTGGACAATCGCGAGACCTACACGAAGCTCGACTGGATCGTGTGGACAGCTACCATGACGGAGAATCGCGCCGACTTCGACGCCCTGATCCACCCTGTCTTCCAGATGCTGAACGAGTCCGGCAGCCGCGTCCCGATGACCGACTGGTACTGGACGCTAGACGGCAAGCAGCGCGGCTTCCAGGCGCGCAGCGTAGTCGGCGGCGTGATGATCCCGCTCCTGGCGCAGCCCGAACTCTGGAAGAAGTGGAGGACCCGCTAGAAAGTTGCCTCCCTCGAGTCAGCTGTAAGAACCACCTCCTATCGGGCCCAGGCGCGGAATGTCGCAGCACCACCTGCACATCCGGTCCTGGGCCCGAAGTGTTTCAGCCCCAACCACGCCGCCCCATCAGCCGCAGAATTCCGGTGCAGGCCCCAAGCGGGGTGGGCTGATTGCGGGGCAGGAGTATTGTGCGCAGAAGCATTGAGAACAGAAGTATTGAGGGCAGAAAAGTTTTGTGATGCAGAAGGATTGTGGGGCAGGATTCATCCTGCGCGGGACTTCAGTCCCGCCCGAGTCCCCCCACGCTCAGCCCCGAAGCGGGGCAGGAGGATTGCAGGGCAGGAGGATTGTGGGGTGGGATTTATCCTGCGCGGGACTTCAGTCCCGCCCGAGTCCCCCCAAGCTCAGCCCCGAAGTGGGCCAGGAATATTGCAGGGCAGGAGGATAGTGGGGCAGGAGCATTGTGGGGCAGGATTCATCCTGCGCGGGACTTCAGTCCCGCCCGAGTCCAAGCCAAGAACAAGGCCCGAACGCCCGCCCGCCCCTCAATTCGACTCCCGATACGCCCGTCCACTCCGATACAGCGCGATCCGCGCCTTCACCGCCGCCACCATCTCCTCATCCTTCCGCTCCTCCGCCAGCCGGAGCGCCTCCGCTCCAGCCCGCACAGCCTCCTGAAACCGGCCCGCCTCCGCATAAGCCGCCCCCAGCCCGTCCAGCAGAATCGGATCCTGCCGGTGCGACAACTCTGCCGCCTTCTCCGCCAGCGCCACCGCCTCCGCGCCATTGCGAGCTGAGGAATCCGGACACGTAGCCAGCAGCCACGCCAGATTGCCCAGCACCGGCAGACGCCCCGGCTCCAGCCGCATCGCGGTCCGCAAAGTCCCCACCGCCGCCCGGTAATTCCTCTGCATCAGGTAAACCCCGCCCAGGTTCACCAGCGCCTCCATCGACTGCGGATCCAGCTCCAGCGATTGCTGGAACTCACGAGCCGCTTGCTCCAACCGCCCCGTCTGCAGCAGCACCAGCCCTAAATTGTTCCGAGCCTCCACAGACTCGGGCTTCGCCTCCAAAGCCCGCCGGAACTCGGCCGCCGCCGTCTCCAGCCGCCCCTGCCGCAGATAGAGCCCGCCGAGATTCGTCCGGGCCCGCGCGTCGCCGGGATCCAGTTGCAGGGCCCGCTGCCATCCGGCAATCGCCGCCTCATTCTGCCCCTTCTCCGTGAGCTCGAAGGCCAGGTCATACAGCCGGTAAAACTCCGCCGCCGGAGCATCAATATGATCCAGCCCGCCCTTCGGAATATTCGCGAACTCCGGAATGTTCACCGCCCGGTTGGCCGCCGTCGAATTCTCAATCAGAATCGGCGGACTGTCGTTGCCGTTCTCATCGATATGCGTCAGGAACATCTGCGTATACGGCGAGCGGCTCTTCGACGAGAACACCATCCACCGCCCATTCGGCGAGAAGCTGTGCCACGAGTTCATCAACTCTGTGTTACAGTTCATCAGCCGCGCCTCGCCCCCGCCCGCCGGCACAATGTAGAGCTTCCCATCCGGCCGCATCAACTGGCCGTTGCGGCTCTTCACGAACACCAGCCAGCGGCCGTCAGGCGAGATCTTCGGGAAGGAGTTGCTCATCCCGTTGCCGGACGCGCCCCGGATCGCCTCGGCCTTCCCGCCCGCTCCGTCATGGAACGGGATCCGATACAGATCGTACTGGATCTGGACCTCATTCGGATCGTTCGGAAACTCCGCCATCTTCCGCCCCTTCGGGTAGGACTCCGTGGCCTGCGCGCGCAGAAAGACCAGGTACTGCCCGTCCGGACTCCAGACCGCATTGGACTGCACCAACCGAGGATCATCTGCCCCCGGCAAGGCCCGCACCTGCCCGTCCGCGCGGTTATACCAGGCCAGAATGCCGCGCGTTGGATAGAAAACCTGCAGAAACCGGTAGTCCGTGAAATTCGCGACGTAATACTGAACCTCTGTGGTCGTCGCGACGAACCGCCCGTCCGGCGAAACCTGCGACATGAAGCCAATCCGCTTGCCCGGCTCCATCTGCTTCCGGAACGTCTTCCACGAGATCACGTCCTCGTTGCGAATCGAAGTCTGCTGGCGCACCGGCACGATGGCATACAGCCCCTTGTCATTATGAGGACCGTCGAGATCGAGCCCCAGCGTCTGGCCGTCCTTCGAAAAGGAGTGGCAGTTCGCGCAGGTGTGCATCCCCGTCAACACCAGCCGGCTCGCCGGTTCGTCCACATAGCGCAGTCGCCAGGCCAGGTAGGGCAGCAGCTTCGGCTCCAACGGCTTGATGATGCCCGGCTGAAGCTCCGAAGGCATCAGCGGCACATCGCGATAGAAGATCGGCGCGCCCACCGGATCGCGCGACGTCTGGATCCTCACCACCCCTTGCGCGGCCGGTTTCCCTCCGCTAAAGCGCGTAATCGTGACGGCGGCAGGCTTCTCAACCGAATGCTCTTGGATGGCGGCCCAGGTCGCCGCGTCCGGCTTCCACGTGCGCAGCGCGGCCTGGTGCGGAGTGAGTGCCGGCAGCCGGTTTGTGTTCGAGACGCAGCGCGCATCAATCTCGCCCAGCTTCACGCGGTCGCCTGTAGCGCTCACCTGAAGCGGAGCGCTTCCATCCGCAAAGGCGATCTGGATTCTCCAGGAGCCCGCCGGATCTCCGGCTTCGAACCATTCCACGGAGGGCGCTTCCATATCGGGCGGAAAAATCGATCCGTCCCTCGGATACTCGACGCGAATCATCCGAAGCGCGGAAGGCTCTGCGGCCGCACACCACTCCTCCGCACCGGGCGCGAGCAGCAGCGGCAGCAGGACGAGGAGTCTGGTCGTGAAGTCCCTCATGGAAGCGGTTTCCTCTACGATAGCCGGAACCGCACGCCCATGCGGGCCGCCAGCCCCCGGATCGGCCCGCTCTCATTCTCTCCTGGACACGAACGTTAACGCTAACTATAATGGGCGTGATCATGCGACGCCTGCTGCCCGCCCTCCTCCTCTTCACCGGACTCCTGTCCGCCCAGCGCGACATTCCGCCAGGTTCCCTCAACAAACCCGAACGGCTCGAATGGTTCCGGGACCAGGGCTTCGGCATGTTCATCCATTGGTCCGTCGATAGCCAGACCGGCGTAGTAATCTCCCACTCGCTCGCCGGCGCCGACGAGGCCTACACAAAGCGCTTCTTCGAAGACCTGCCCAAGACCTTCAACCCGCGCAAGTTCTATCCCCAGGACTGGGCCGCCCTGGCCAAACTGGCCGGCATCAAGTACGTCGTCTTCACCACCAAACACCACTCCGGCTTCACCATGTGGGACACGAAGACCAACGACTTCGGCATCATGCACACCCCCTTCAAGCATGACCTGACGCGCGAGATCCTGGACGCCTTCCGGGGGCAGGGCATTGCCCCCGGCATCTACTTTTCTCCCGACGATTTCTGGTGGCTGTGGAAGAACAAAATCGACATCCAGCGCGGCATCCCTGGCGTGCAGCCCCGCAACAACCCGGGCCTGATGCAGTTGGACCTCGCCCAGATCCAGGAGCTCATGACCAACTACGGGCCCATCGACGTCGTCTTCTTCGATGGCGAACCCCAGGGCCTGCGGGACCTCGCCTGGAAGCTCCAGCCCAACACCATCGTGACCCGCGGCGCCATCCAGACCCCTGAACTCTACGTCCCCGGAGTCCCGCTGGAAGGCGCCTGGGAAGCGAACTTCACCATGGGCACCGCCTGGCAGTATCAGCCGCAGAACGAGGACTACAAGTCCGGCGGCCGCGTCATCGACATCCTGGTCGAAACACGCGCCAAAGGCGGCAACCTCCTCCTCAACATCGGTCCCAAGCCCGATGGCGAGCTCCCTATCGAGCAGGAGGAGCGCCTCCGTGAGGTCGCTCTCTGGATGCAGGTGAATCAGGAGTGCATCTACAACGTCCGCCCCTGGGTCATCACCAACGAACAGAACATCTGGTTCACCAAAGCGAAGAATGAAGACACAGTCTACGCCGTGGTCAAGCAGGAACCCCGCTGGGTGCGCGCCCAGTGGCGCGACTTCGTCCTCAAGAGCGTCCAGGCCACGCCGCAATCCGTGGTGACCGTCCTCGGCCAGAACGACCGCGTCCTCGAATACCGGCCCGAAGTGAATCCGAAGCCCTCTCTCAAGCAGGAGGCCGACGGCCTGCACGTCCGCGCCATGTTCACCCATCGCCTGCAGGACAACAGCAAGTGGCCCAACCCCATCGTCCTGAAGATCACCAACGTGAAGCCGGCCTTCACTCCGCCCAAGGTGGAAACCAGCACCGCCAAGTTCGACAAGGCCACGCGCACCGCGACCCTCTCCGGCAACCTGACCGACCTCGGCAAGGCAGCCTCTCTGGAAGTAGGCTTCCAGTACCGCAGCATCATCGGCCTCGATGCCAGCGACCGCTCCATCCCCTGGCAGAACGGCCCTTCGAAGACAGTCACCGCCACGGGCGCCTTCACCCTCACCGTCCCCGACCTCAATCCCGATGGCGTCTACGAGTTCCGCGCCTACGCGAAGCACCCGGTGCTCACCATCTACGGCCTCGACAAACGCCTGCCCATGAAATAAGGAAGTATCACCATGCAGCTCAGCCGACGCAGTCTGTTGCAGATGGCCGCCTCCACGCCCGTGTGGGCGCAGGGCGCAAAGCCGGTGTTCGAAGGAAACTTCGAGTCCCTCGCCCAGTACAAGTGCCCGGACTGGTTCCGGAACGGCAAGTTCGGGATCTGGGCGCATTGGGGACCCCAGTGCGTGCCCAAGACCGGCGACTGGTACGCGCGCAACATGTACATCGAAGGGTCGCCGCAGAACAAGTACCACGTCGAGCACTACGGCCATCCTTCGAAGGTCGGCTTCAAGGACATCGTCACGCAGTGGAAGGCCGAGAAGTTCGATCCCGAGTCCTTGATCACGCGCTACAAGGCCGCCGGAGCCCGCTACTTCGTCTCCATGGGCATCCACCACGACAACTTCGACATCTGGAACTCGAAGCACCACAAGTGGAATGCCGCCCAGATGGGGCCGAAGAAGGACATCGTCGGGCTATGGGCCAAGGCCGCGCGCAAAGCGGGTCTGCGCTTCGGTGTGACGGAGCATCTGGAGCGCACCTGGTCCTGGTTCAACGTCAACAAAGGCGCCGACAAGGAAGGCCCCTTCAAAGGTGTGCCCTATGACGGCAACGATCCCAAATATGCGGATTTCTACCTCCCTCCGCACGAAGACAACTCCCGGGCGTTTCCTCTGAATCCGCCCGACTCGTGGAAGAAGGAGTGGTTCGCGCGCATCACCGATCTGATCGACCAGCACGAGCCCGACCTGCTCTACACCGACGGCGGCATCCCCTTCGGAGACGTTGGCAAGTCGTTAGTGGCTCACTTCTACAACCAGAGCCTGAAGCGCAACAAAGGCAAGTTGGAGGCGGTGTATAACATCAAGAACGTGCACGACAACGTGCACGGCGAGTTCGATCCGCGCTGCTGCATCTACGACCTGGAGCGCGGCTACGCCGACAGGATCCTCGACCTCCCCTGGCAGACCGACACCTGCATCGGCGACTGGTTCTACAAGGCCGGCATGCAGTACAAGTCGGCGCAGACGGTGGTTCACATGCTCGCCGACATCGTCAGCAAGAACGGCAACCTGCTCCTGAACTTCCCGCTGCTGCCCGACGGCACCCTCGACGCGGAAGAGAGCGCCGTCCTGGACGGCATCACGAAATGGATGTCCGCGCACGGCGAAGCGATCCACGATACGCGCCCCTGGACGAAGTTCGGCGAAGGCCCGACCCAGGCCTCTGGAGGCATGTTCAGCGAGCGTTCCCTGAAGCAGTACACGGCCCAGGACTTCCGTTTCACGAAGAAGGGCGACATCCTCTATGCGATCTGCCTGGGAACCCCAGCGAAGCAGGCCGTGATCCAGTCGTTAGCCGAGAACGCGCCGCAGAAAGTGCAGCGCGTGGAACTGCTCGGGCGCAAACAGCCGCTGAAGTTCCAAAGGAGCACCCAGGCCCTGACGGTCGAGATGCCGGAAGGCCTGAGTCCGGATCTGGCGGTGGTGTTCAAGGTCAGCTAGAGCTTGGTAATGTGGTTGAACTTGCATTACCGCGGGGCAGGATCGGGCGGAACGCACGGAGCCCCCTGTCACTTGTTGCCTCGCCGCAACTAATTCCATAGGCCCATTCAGGAACGATCCTGCCCTCGTTTGCGGGTCCTCGTCGAATCTTCCTGCGTTGTCGGAGTGATGCCGGCTCGCTCATACAGTCGCATCATTTTCTCGACTGTTAAGCGTGCAGATAACTGCGATTCCACGAATTCACGTCTTATCCTTGTTCTGCTGGCGGAACGATCTGCGCCACGATGACAGGTGGCACGGGCGATACGCTATGGTAATGTAGGCCGAGATAGGACATTACCCGCTCGTTTCTGCCTGCAATCCGCTGAAAAGGAGGCATCCCGTTGTGAGAATGACATTCTGGATGCTCGTCTTGTTGGCGCTCATTTCACTCAGTTACGCTCAGGAAACGCGTCTCGAGCACTCCAGGGAACCATTCGAGATTTCTGGAGAAGTCATCGAATCGGGTCTGGACCGCGGGCTTGGCGGCGTGGAAGTGGCGCTCGAATCTGTAGACCCTGGGGCCATGTCAACACTTGCACCCAATGAGAAAATTGCGACCGCGGAGACTGATGAGGCGGGCGTATTTCGGTTCAGTGTAACCAAACCTGGTACGTATCAGGTAAGCGTGCGGAAGGATGGTTACAGTGCGGGGGCATCGATCGAAGAGAGGCTGCGCACTCGAGTCACGGTGACGATAAGCTTGGCTCACCCAACGAGATCGCTTCGTTTCCGCCTTGGACGTCCGGCACAGATCTCTGGTGTTGTCATTGAGAAGGATACACGGAATCCGGTTCGCGGCCTTGCGGTCATCGCACAAGGGTTTGCGTTTTTCGGGGGGAAGCGGGTGTTGTTACCAGGGCAGAGCGCTCTCACGGACGAGAGTGGGCGTTTCTCCGTGCGTGGCCTCCCGCCCGGAGATTATGTTGTGGGGCTTGGGCCACGCATGCGATCGGCCATGGAACTGGACCGATCGCCGGAACTGCGGGCCTTCGGTCAGGAACTACTGCTCACGGCCGCTTCGGAAAAGGACCTAGAAAGGGTTGATTCAGATTATGACTGGACCTATTGGCCAGGCGGATCCGGTTTAGACGCAGCTCTTCCGGTTCAGGTTAGTTCCGGTGCGGAACTCGATATTGGTGGCCTGGAAGTGAGAAAAACCGCGAAGTATCGCGCTCGAGTGATAATCCCGAAAGCATCGTGCAAGGAAGGGGAGCCGGTCAGCGTGCATGTCATCAGCGCATCAGCGCCCTCAGCGGGCACCTTGGTCGGAAAGGTTCCATGCGGGGCAGATTTTGTTGTGCGTGGACTCTCCCCTGGCGCGCATCGCCTTGAACTTCGAGGGAGTGAGGCGAAGGGATCGGCCGACTTACACATTGGACGCGAGAACATTTCCGTCTCGGTGCCTCTGGAGAAAGGGAACACAATGGAGGGGCGGCTGGCGGTTCAGGGTTCAATGAAGATGGACGCAACGCAGGTTCGCATCCTACTCAAATCAAGGCACTGGGTCGTGGAACATTCACCTGTCAGAGTGAATTCCGACGGTCGCTTTCGATTCCAAGGTGTCGCGACTGGGGATTATCTACTTGAAATCTCCGGAATTCCCGCCACACATTGCCTGCGAGGCATATTGTATAACGGCACACCTATCTCAGGGCAAACTGTGTCATTGAATCCGTACGCCTTGGCGCACTCTGTGGAATTGGTAGTCGATGACCAGGCAGCTGCTGTTACAGGCTCTGTCTCCAACCGCAATCAGCGAGCATTTCGACCGTGGGTTGTCCTGTGTCCGGTCACGGCGCAGGCCGACGTGTTCGGGAACTCGCGCTCGACCGAAGGGGACGAGGATGGGCAGTTCCGATTTGAAGGTCTGGCTCCCGGCGAGTACCGTGTGATCGCTGTACCCATGGAGCTGAAGGGAAGGCTGGAGCACCCTCATATCCTGGAGGGATTACTTCGATCTGCTGAAAAGCTGTCGCTTGCAGGACGGCAGGTTTTGACTGTACAAATCAAATTCTCTTCGCTTGAGAGTTTTTAGGATTCGGGGTAGTCGTCATCCGGTTTTGGCGAAGATTATCCCGAAGCCCAGCCATTCTTGGTAGCCCGCCATGGAGGAGGGAGAATTTGGGGGGAGGGGACATAATTTGGGGGGACAGCCTGACATGCACCCTCCCGCAACCCACAGAAAGAAAATCACTTACTGTCGCCGGCTCTTCACGATTAGGCTCTGAAGCACCCGGCGTCAACTAGCCCTCCATCTTTCTAGTAGCCCGGCAACTTCCTGCATGGCCTCAACTTAGCGCATTTCACGACCTCCGCCCGCAGCCGACCCTGTACTTCGAAGTACGCAATTAATCAATAGAAACCGGCACTGGGACGGGTCAGCCCGGACCCTGGAGAGGGCCACCAGTGGAGGGAAGTCGGAAACGCAGCCGTTCGACCCGGACCACAGCCTGCGATGAGCGGTCCGCCGGCCACTCGTACTCAAGTCACGAATTCAACCAAGGGAAGGTCCGCTCGGACGGGCCGACCTCAGGCAGACCGAGAGCGTCAGTCTATGGTGCAAGGCACCCGCAGAGCTGAAGCTAAAACCTCGCCATCACGCCGCGTCCCGTACTTCGACAGTCAACTGCTTCCCGAGAACCGCGAGGGCGGCTTGGATCTTCTCGGCCTTGGTGGCGTGCTCCGGATCGAGCATTCGGCGGATCACCCGCTCGTGGAGGCCCAGACGGCGCGCCAACTCGGAATTGCTGACACCTTGATCGCGCATCGCCAGATAGAGCGCGAGCTTCGGCGCCAGCCAGAGCGGCACTGGCACCAGTCGCTGTGTTCGCTTGGGTGCCGATGGTGTGGGGATCTCCTCCCGGCGCGACAGGCGAATCGAGAGATCGGAGCCGAGAGCGTCCATCGCCTCTTCCATCGCCTCGCGGTCGTCCTTACCGTCTGTCGCGACACGGTCAAGATCGACAAATTCCACCAGAACCCGGCCATCGCTGCCGGCTGTAAATTTCGCGGGATAGCTGAATAGGGACACGCCCTTACCTCCTACAGGTCATGCGGATCGATCTTCAGATCCGCGCACATCTTGGCCAGCAAGTCGCGGCCAATTTCTTTCTTGCGGTCCTTGAGGGTCGTGAACTCGTTGCCCAGGTAGAGGCGGCCGTGGCTTCCCTTTCCCTTGTCGGCTACGAACTGGCAAGCGAGGTTCCGGCTCCGCGCTATTTTCCGCACTCGCCGCTCGAACTCACTACCCTTCACAATTCCAGTCTCGGACAGTTCTGTCCGAGTGTCAACCACCGGGTTCCGCCGCGGCAGGCGTCAACCCCGCCCTCGCCCCCCGCCGCATCCTTCAAACAAAATCTTCTCCAAACTCCGGTAGAAATCCCCATTCGCCACTCGTCGTTATAGTGAAGGCGGGGCAAACTGCCCGGCTGAAGACCGACTCAGGAGAACACAATGCCGCAATACTTGGTTGCTGGGTACCTGCCCGACGACTTTGACCCCTCCACCGTCGACGAAACGATGATCAACGAGATCCACGCGCTCAACAAAGAGATGATCGCCGCCGGCGTCCGGAAGTTCGCCTGCGGCCTCGGAGCCACGAAGTCGCTGCGGGCCCAGGCCGATGGCGGCATCCTCGTCACCGACGGGCCTTACCTGGAGGCCAAGGAACACATCGGCGGCCTCTGGATCCTGGAATGCGCCGACATGGACGAGGCCGTGGCCTGGGCGCACAAAGGACTCATCGCCACGCGCGGCCAGGTCGAGGTCCGCGAGATCTTCTTCATGCCGGCCCCTGAATAGCACGGACCCCCACGGCGGGAGCCAACGGGGCCCACAGCAATGCCCGCAGCGCCCTCCCCGGGTCATCGTGAGCATGTTCGCCTGACGGCTGAGATAATGTCAGGCGAACATGAGCGAGGTCGGCAGGGCAATCGAAACCGTCTGGAAGCTCGAGTCTACGCGCCTCATCGCTGCCATCGCCCGCGTCACCCGGGACATCGGCCTGGCCGAGGAACTCGCCCAGGATGCCCTCCTCGCCGCCCTGGAGCGGTGGCCGACGGAAGGAATCCCTGAAAATCCCGCCCCCTGGCTGATGACTGTGGCGAAGCGGCGCGCCATCGACAACCTGCGCCGCGGGCAAATGCTGCTACAAAAGCACGCGGAACTGGCCCGCGAGCTTCAGGCCCAACAGGAATCTCTCGGAAAAGCAATGGACGGCGCTCTGGATCAGGTGATCGACGACGATGTGCTGCGGCTCATCTTCACCGCCTGCCATCCGGCACTCACCATGGAAGGTCGCGTCGCGCTCACGCTTCGCCTCATCGGCGGACTCACCACCGCGGAGATCGCCCGCGCCTTTCTCGCCCCCGAAAAAACCATCGGGCAGCGCATCTTCCGGGCCAAGAAAACCCTGGCCGAAGCTCAGGTGGCTTTTGAGACCCCTCGTGGCGAAGACTTGCACCGCCGCCTGCAATCCGTGCTCTCTGTCATCTATCTGATCTTCAACGAGGGCCATACCGCCACCGCCGGCGGCGAATGGATGCGGGCCTCGCTCTGCGAGGAAGCCCTTCGACTCGGCCGTATGCTGGCGCGACTCTTGCCCGGAGAATCCGAGGTGCACGCCCTGCTGGCCCTGATGGAGTTCAATGCGGCGCGCACAGCGGCTCGCCGCGGCAGCAACGGCGAAGCGGTCCTGCTGCCCGATCAGGATCGCTCGTTGTGGGACCCCGCGCGGCTTCAACACGGCCTCGCCGCCCTCGAACAGGCGCAGCGGCTGGGCGGCGGCTCGAAACCCTATGCGTTGCAGGCCGCCATCACCGCCTGTCACATGCGCGCCCGCACTGCGGAAGAGACGGACTGGAACCGGATCGTTCTGCTCTACGACACTCTGCTGCAAACCGCGCCTTCGCCCGTTGTGTCCCTGAATCGGGCCGTCGCCGTCGGCATGGCCCAGGGTCCGGCCGCGGGACTCGACGCTCTCGGCGGAGCCGCTGCCCTATCCGGCCATCACCTCTTTCACAGTGTGCGGGCCGACTTTCTGAATCGGTTGGGCCGGCTCCCGGAGGCCTGCGAAGAACTCCAGCGCGCCCTCGCCTCGACGCAAAACCTGCGGGAGCAGGAGATGCTGGCAGCGAGGCTAAAGCACCTGCAGGAATCCACCCAGGCAAAGCAGAACGCAGGAATCTACCGCTCCTGAACCCCACCCCATATGCGGCGGCATTCCCTTGTCGGGCGGTATTCCCGTGGGGCGGTATTCCCATGGGGTGGCATTCCCATGGTGGGGTGGCATTTATGCTGCGCGGAGCTTCAGCTCCGCCCGCTAGCGACCCGGCCCCCACGCGCCGAAATCCCGCGACGCCCAGGCCACTTGCTCCCAACCAACGCCGCCTCCTGAGGCGCGAACCACAGCCGGATCGACCCATCTCTGAATCCGCCCTTCCACTGCTAGGCTGTGAAAGGAACCCCATGGCCAAACTGATCTACTTCATGCCCTCCTCCCTAGATGGCTACATCGCCGGGGACGGCAACTTCGATTGGTCGCCGCCCAGCGAAGAGGTCTTCTCCTTCATGACCGAGCTCATCCGTCCCATGGGCACGTATCTCTATGGACGCAAGGAGTACGAAACCATGGCGGTATGGGCAACGCCCGAGGTTCTACCCGGGCTCACACCGCCCATGCAGGACTTCGCCCGGATCTGGCAGGCGGCCGAGAAGATCGTCTACTCTCAAACCTGGCAATCCATCTCCGCCCCAAACACGCGTCTGGAGCGGATCTTCGATCCCGCGCTGGTACGAGAGTGGAAGGCACAAGCGCCGCTCGACCTCTCGATAGCGGGGCCCACCCTGGCTGCCCAGGCGATCGAGGCCGGCCTGGTCGACGAGTACCAGTTGTTCATCATGCCGGCCCTGCTGGGCGGAGGCATTCCGGTGTTGTCCGCCAAAGTACGTCGAAAGCTGGAGCTCCTGGACGAGCGTCGTTTCGCCAACGGAACCATCTACCTCCACTACCGGTCCCCAGACTGAAGAAGCCCATCGCACCGTGGCCCAGGCCCGCCCCCTGAGCCAAAAGGCCCCGTAATTGGCACGCAAGAAGCCGCGCAAAGGCCCATTGGGGCCTTGTCCGCGAAAACGAACGACGACAGGAGGAGAGTAGCCCCACCCTCCATGTCCACAAGGGCGATCCATTCGGGAGCAAGGCAGTGGCCCCTCCTGTGCCTGGAGTGGCCGCTCAATCCCAGTCCTGGAATCGTCCACGCAACCCCAGCCGGGAACTCGCCCACTCAGCCCCAGTCCCAGAGATAGCGACGGCCTGCTGGAATGCCTTCAAGGGAGGCGCCTGAAGCGTAAAGCCAGCATGCCAGACATTCCGCGGGTAAGGCAGACGCCCTCGTCTGCAGCCGGCCCCCTGGCCGGCTCCCGGAATCGAGCCAACGCCTACCCATACGCCCCAAGTAGCATGTCGGTCGCAAGAATCGTCGATCCAAGGGAGAAGCGCGAAACGCCAAACCTCTGAACTCATTTCACTGTCGCCCACGCAGTCCCAGCACCCCGATCAACCCCACGCATCCTCCCGCGAACGCCGCGGCCCCACCCCGAAACTACCCGTTTCCCCACATGAAGCTTTTTTGATGACACGGAGGCTCTTGCAAAACTCCGCGTTGAAACTAAAGGAATTGAGGAAATTACGTTAGGGGGAATGGGGTCGGCCGCAGTAAACTGTTGTCGCCAAACAAACCGGATACCACGAGCCAACCCCATATGGAGCTTACCTCTCGTCAGT
>JAFKEE010000013.1 GCA_017307505.1 Acidobacteriota bacterium
TGCGGTAAGCGCGGGCAGCAAGGCGCCAAGGGGGCTCGGATGGGGGCGGATTGAAGGAAAACTTCAATTGCAGGCCAGGAAAGGCCGCCACATATAATCCGCCACTAAAAGTCAAGTCAATTTTAGGCTGAGTTCTGCAAGACGGTCACGAATTCAAAAAAAATCTCGCCGCCTGGAATCAATCAGTTACGGATTTTCACACCCTTAACACTTGGTTAGCCCTCCGGACAATGGTTACAGAGGAGATTTCCTATGCTCACTACCGAACCAGTCGATTGCGCCTTCCCGGATACTGACCTGCTCACCCGTCACGCCCGGGTCGAAGAGGATGGCATCCTCACCGGCCACAAAGCCTCAGACGTCATCACCTTCTGCGAACGAAAGGAGATCTGCCGGAAACTTCGGGCCGCCGTCCACGAACAATTCAAACCCGCCACCGTCTACCAGCACATCCTCGCCGACCGCATCGCCGAATGCATCTGGCGCGCCGAACGCTATGCTTCCTTCGAAACGAACGCCCTCAATCTCCAGATCCAGCGTGAATGGGACCACACCACCCAACTCGTCCCCAAAGCCAGCTCCGGAGTCCACGACTGGCAGGGCTGGCACACCATGGACCCGTTCCAACGCAAATCCCTCCTCGAAGCCCTCAAGCTCGAAGATCGCTACTGGCGCCGCCATCGCATGCTGTGCGCCGAACTCCGCCTCGTCCAACGCACCAGCCCCATCCAGCAGGTGCAGTGAGCCCCCGGCCCAGTCCCAGAGGACTCCGAAGCCGGAATCAGGAAAGGATCAGACCCATGCCGATGTCCCAAATCTCCGAACGCCGCCTCGCGGCCAACCGCGCCAACGCCCGGAAATCCACCGGCCCACGCACGGCCCAAGGCAAAGCCAAAGTCTCGGAGAATGCGCGCCGCACCGGAATCTACAGCGAAGACCATCGCATGCCGCCGCGCCTCGAAGCCCACTTCCGCACCCTGGCCGAAACCCGCACTCAACACATAGCCGACCCGGCCCTGCGCGCCCTCGCCTTCGAATGGCACATGCTCCAGGGCCACCTCGCTCTCCACGATAGCCGCGAACGAGCCCTCTTCAACGCCGGCCTCGAATATGGCCGCGGCAACGAAGACGCCGCCCGCGACTGGGTCCTCCGCCAGCACGGCTACATCCAGGCCTTGAATCGCTACGCCGGCTGGATCCAGATGCGCCTCCGAAAGATCGAAGCCTCCATCCTCGCCAACCCCGCCGGCATGGACCACCTGACGCAGTCCCTACAACCGGAGCCCGAACAACCGGAAAACCAACCCGATGTGGGGCGGCATTCATGCTGCGCGGAGCTTCAGCTCCGCCCATTAGCAAACCCGGAAACAGCAGAGCCATCGCTGCCCAAACCCGTATCCATCCACACCCAACCCGGCCCCGCGGAACCCGCCACCGTCGAACCCACCGCGCGTTTTGAGGGAACAAACCCACCACAACCTGAACCTCCAACCCTCCAGCCCATCGCCCCGGAACCCACTTGCGAAATTGAGGGAACAAACCCACCTTCCTCGGCGCCTCGCCCGCTCAGACCCATTCCGGTTTTTGAGGGAACAAAGCCAATCGGGCCCCACCACCCCCTCGACACGAACCCCAAGCTTGCCGGCCCCGCCCGCAATCTTATTCCGTTTCCCTCTGCCTGGCAGGTCTCCGGACGCCAGTCGCTCCACCGCCCACCCAAAGTCCCCCTGCAATCACCGGCTCATTGCGGTATAAATCAGACTGGTGGATCTGATTATCGGGAGGTTGGCCATGCCGGAGAATATGAAGGACACCCGCCGCGGCTTTTTGCAGGCGGCTGCCGCTGGTACGGTAGCTGTGAATACGGCGAGCGCCGCTGCGGCGCCCCCGCTGCCCACGGTGAAGTTCGGGGGGAAACACGAGATCTCACGCCTCATCATCGGCACCAATCCTCTCATGGGCTATTCGCACTTCAACGGGATTCTCGACCAGTGCATGCGCGAGTTCTACACCCCGGAACAACGCATCAGGACGATCCTCGACGCCGAAAAGGCCGGCATCACCACCTGGCAGCTCCACTATCACAAGGACACCATCGCCATCCTCGAAGGCATCCGCGCCCGCGGCTCCAAGGTGAAGGTCTTCCTCCTCAGCGACTTCGAACTGCAGAAGGATTTCACCATGATCCCCGCTCTCGCCAGGCTGGGTTTCCTCGGCATGGCGCACCATGGCAATCGTACCGACGAGGCCTACCGGCAGGGCAAGATGGATACCGTCCTCGACTTTGTGAAGCGCGTCAGGGACACCGGCGTCATGGCGGGCGTCTCCTCGCACAATCCCGAGGTGGTCGAGTGGATCGAGAGCAAGGGCTGGCCCACCGACTACTACATGACCTGTCTCTATCGCGTCAGCCGCACGCCGGAAGAGGCCCGAGCCCTGCTCGGCGGCGAACGGCCCCTGGGCGAGACCTTCCTCGAGAAGGATCCCATCCGCATGACCAACGTCATCAAAAAGATCTCGAAGCCCTGCCTGGCCTTCAAGCTCCTGGGAGCCGGCCGCGCCGGAGGCTCGCGCGACAACATCGAAGCCGCCTTCCGCTTCGCCTACCAGAACATCAAGCCCGGCGACGCAGCCATCGTGGGCATGTTCCCGAAATTCAAGGACGAGATCACCGAGAACTGCTCCATAGTCAGGCAGATCCATTCCACCTGACCCAAGGGCTCAACCTAGGAATCGCCGGGAGGGCGGACGCCCTCGTCCGCAGCGGGTCCCCTGACCCGCACCAAGGCGCCCACTCGAACCCCGGGCCCAACAACCCCGTCAGGACGGCGGACGCCCTCGTCCGCAGCGGGTCCCCTGACCCGCACCAAGGCGCCCACTCGAACCCCGGGCCCAACAACCCCGTCAGTAAGGCGGACGCCCT